>JAPWUV010000009.1:157500-185473 GCA_028275345.1 bacterium | reverse complement strand
GGAGGCACTGCGCATCGGCCTCTATCTGAACAACAAGTACGCGCTGGACGGCCGGGACCCCTCCAGTTACGCCGGGGTGGGGTGGTGCCTGGGCCTGCACGACCGCCCCTTCCCGGAGCGCCCCATCTTCGGTCGGGTGCGCTCCATGACGCCGGAGGGGATTCGGAGAAAGTTTCGCCTCGGTCCGTGACGGAAGCTCCGGTGAGCCTGGAATCCGGCGTACTGGATTTCGGAAGCCGCGGCCCGAGGTTTGACCCAGTCTGCCCACGCGGCCCTGCCCGTAGGGGTTCCACCTGCGGGCAAGGCGGCGTCGGGGAGGGATCGGCCGGCGCTTCTCAGGTTCCGGGGTCGGGTAGAGCGTCTCGAGTACCCGCGTGTCAGGTCGGTAGTTGCGCCGAACCCATCCGGGTCATTCGCCTGGGCGTCTGGTTGGCCCGTCGTAGGCCCGTCGACGAGAGGGAAACTTACCGTTTCACGAAGCCGGGTCGGGCGTCGGCAATAGGAAAGCGCTCGGGCCGCCGGAGGTCTTGACACGCAGGTACCTCACGACAAACTACTTGCTTTTTCCGCGGCGATTGTTAGATTTGGGCCGACCTGCGGGCGAAGCGCGGAAATCCTCTGGTGCGGCGCAGCGGGAAAGGGAGCTGGAACGACGCGGCGAGGCCCAATCCGACGTTTCGAGATATGCGAGTTTGAGTACGGTTCCTTCGGGGGGTCGGTTTTTGGGCAAGGTTAGGGAGTGGGTGCAATGTCGACTGCCGGGTCCCAGCTCCAAGCGGCGCGGGAGGGGATTCGCGCCTTCCTGCCGGAGTATGCGGGGTACGATGAAAGGTCCGTCCGGAGCCAGACGGACCGATTGCTCCGCGAGCACGTGCGGCGGGAGATCTTGCATCTGACCGCAGCGCTCGATGGTGCGGTGGGTTCGCTCCGGAAGGCCCAGTCAGATGAGGCGGCGCGCGCCATCGACCGTGTCCGCCGCAAGCTGCTCGTGATCGCCGACGGGCTGAGCGAGAGTCTGCGGGAGGGTTCCTCCGCGGGCGTGGAGACTTTGGATCGGGAAGCGGCTTCGAGGTTGTACGAGTACGACCTGTCCATCGTTCGTCGCGTGGCGGAGCTGAGGCAAGAAATCGACGGGATGGACATCCGCTCCCTTTCCGGCAGCGAGGAAGACGAAACGTTGATCCTGCTCGACGACTTGGTCGACGGCCTCAGCCAGGACCTCTTCGAGCGGGATACCCTGATCGAGGGACAGAATGAGGTGGAGTATTAGCCGCACCCCGAATGCCGTCCCTTCCACGATGCCGATTGCGTTGAATTGCCGGCCTTCGCAATCCTGCCAACAACGAGTCGGGCTCAGGCAATCCTGAGCGTATTCCGATCTTCGTGCACACCGAACCTTTTGCCCAATCCCAAGATTTCCACGGATCGATCTGCGAGCCCGACCGGCGGGCCGCAGTGAATCATTCTTGGATTTGGGGTGAGGACGTGAAGCACGTGAGCGCGGGATGCCAGGGACGAGCGGAATGCCCATCGGATCCGGGGAAGGGGCGTGAAGCATTGGGCCTGCGGAGGGAACGGGCGGTGAAAAGTCATACCAAGTACCTCTGGTTTCACACCGAGCAGAAGCGGGCGTACATTAACATCACCCGGGAGGTGGAACAGGCGGTGACGGAGTCGGGAATCCGGGAAGGGTTGGTTCTCGTAGCCGCGATGCACATCACCGCCGGCGTCTATGTGAACGACGCCGAGGAGGGGCTACTCCAGGATATTGATGATTGGCTGGAGAAGCTGGCTCCCACGGGACCGAACTACCGCCACCACCGCACCGGGGAGACGAACGGGGACGCTCACCTGAAGAACCTCCTGATCGGGCACGAGGTGATCCTCCCCGTGACGGAAGGGCGCCTCGACCTCGGGCCCTGGCAGCAGGTTTACTACGCTGAGTTCGACGGTCAGAGACGCAAGCGTGTGGTGATCAAGGTGATTGGAGAGTGAGAAGAGGAGCCGGACCGTCCGGCGGGCAGAGCCCGGAAGAGCGGCTTTCGGGATCGTGGACCAACTTCGGTACGCGCTAGGATTCGCCATCCCCACACGACGGCGCGGTAACGGCGCCCGGGACTCCTGGGGTGCTGGGAAGCAGTCGGCGTGGTCGGTTCGGGTGGAGTCGGGTTGACGGACTGCGATGGGGCTGGCAAGAGCTATCGAGAGCCGGCTCGACACGATTCACAGGGTAGAAGGCCGATGGCGACACTCTCTCAGACGCCCAGCGCGGAACGCCCGCACATCGTGCTCCTGGGGCGACGGAACGTGGGGAAATCGAGCCTCATCAACGCGCTGGCTGGGCAGCGGGTCGCGCTGGTAAGCGAGGTCCCGGGGACCACCACGGACCCCGTCAGCAAGGCCATGGAGATTGCGCCCATTGGCCCCGTCGTCCTTGTTGACACCGCCGGGCTCGACGATGAGGGCTATCTGGGCGGGTTGAGAGTGGACCGGACGAAGCAGGTGTTGGCCACGGCGGATCTGGGACTGCTGGTCCTTGAGGCCGGCCAGTCCCTCGGTCCTCACGAGGAAGAGGCGCTCGCCCTCCTGCGACAGTTCGAAGTGCCGGTGATTGCGGTCGTGAATAAGATCGACCTCGGCGATCCCTCCTCCTTGGTGGCGGAGCTCGAGCGACGAGGAGTGCCTGTCTATCTGGTCAGCTCGATCACCGGGCAGGGGATCGTGGAGCTGCGGCAGAGCCTGCACCGGCATCTTGTGACGGAGCAAGGTCCGCCCCTGGTGGCGGACCTGATCGAAGCGAAGGATCTCGTCGTGCTGGTTGTCCCCCTCGACCTGGGGGCGCCGAAGGGTCGGTTGATCTTGCCCCAGGTCCAGGTGTTGCGCGAGTGCCTCGACCAAGAGGCGGTGGCGGTGGTCGTCAAGGAGACGGAGTTGACGCTGGCTCTACAGAGCTTGAGGCGGAAGCCGAAATTGGTGGTCACGGACTCCCAGGTGGTCATGAAGGTGGCGGCCGATGTCCCGTCGGACATCCGCCTGACGACCTTTTCGATCCTCTACGCCCGCTACAAGGGAGACCTGCCGACCTTCGTGCGAGGCCTCAAGGCTGTGGAGTCCTTGCGCCCCGGGGACAAGATCCTCATCGCCGAGGCTTGCACGCATCACCCGTCTCCCGACGATATCGGCCGGGTGAAGATCCCGAACTGGTTGCGCGCGCGGGTGGGGGGAGATCTGAGGATTGAGATGGCCGTGGGCAAGGATTTCCCGGCAGACCTGCAGTCCTACCGGTTGGTCGTGCACTGCGGCGGCTGCATGGTCACGCGGAAGACGGTGCGCAGCCGGCTGCGGCAGGTGGCCGAAGCGGGAGTCCCCGTCGTGAACTACGGCGTGTTGATCTCCTACCTCCACGGTGTATTGCCGCGCGCGTTGGAGCCATTCCCCGAGGCCTTGGCCGAGTGGGAATCGCTTCCCCTACGCAAGAGGCCTGTCGAGGGAGTCCGCAATTCCTGAGATGAACGAATGAGGAGGCATAAGATGGCCAACAAGTTGAGCAAGTCCGACGTGCTGCGCTTAGCGAAGGAAAACAACGTGCGCTTCGTGCGCCTGTGGTTCACCGACATCCTTGGCATGCTCAAAGGGTTCGCGATCCCCATCTCTCAGCTGGAAATGGCGCTGGAGGAGGGAATGGGGTTCGATGGCTCGTCCATTGAGGGGTTCACCCGGATCGAAGAGAGCGACATGGTTGCCCTGCCCGATCCCAGCACATTTCGCATCCTCCCCTGGGAATCCAATGGCGAGACGGTCGGCGTCATGTTCTGCGACATCCTCAATCCCGATGGGACCCCGTACGAGGGGGATCCGCGCTACGTCCTGCGTCGCATGGTGGCCAAGGCCGAATCCATGGGATACACCCTGATGGTGGGGCCGGAGTTGGAGTACTTCTACTTCCCATCGGCTCAGGACGTCACGCCTCTCGATCAGGCGGGCTACTTCGACCTCGTACCTTTGGACTTCGGGACGGAGCTGCGCAAGGAGACCGTCCGCAAACTGGAGGCCTTGGGGATCCAGGTGGAGTACAGCCACCACGAGGTGGCGCCCAGTCAGCACGAGATCGATTTCGCCTACGCTGACGCCTTGACCACTGCGGATCACGTCATGACCTACAAGTTCGTGGTCAAGAAGGTGGCCCAGGACCACGGAGTCTATGCCACCTTCATGCCGAAGCCGGTGTACGGTATCAATGGAAGCGGCATGCACACGCACCAGTCCCTGTTCCAGAATGGGCGCAACGCCTTCTTCGCTGCCGACCGCCCCTACTACCTCTCGGAAACGGCTTGCCACTATATTGCGGGGATTCTTCGTCACATCCGGGAGATCACGCTGGTCCTGAACCAGTGGGTGAACTCGTACAAGAGGCTGGTCCCGGGGTACGAGGCGCCGGTGTACGTGTGCTGGGCTCACCGCAATCGCTCCGCCCTCATCCGCGTGCCGATGTACAAGCCAGGCAAGGAGAAGGCCACGCGCATCGAGCTTCGTTCGCCGGATTCCGCCTGCAACCCCTATCTGGCCTTTGCCGCCATGCTTGCCGCCGGGCTCAAAGGCATCGAGAAGAAGTACCCGCTGCCCGACCCGGTGGGAGACAACATCTACGAGATGAGTGAGGAGGAGAGGCGAAGGGCTGGCATCGAAACCTTGCCCGAAGACCTGCACGATGCCATCCTCGAGGCCGAAAGGAGCGAGCTTCTGCGGGAGACGCTGGGCGAATACATCTTCTCCCAGCTCCTGCGGAATAAGCGCATCCTCTGGGAGGAATACCGTTCCCAGGTGACGGAGTACGAGATCAAGAAGTTCTTGCCGATCCTTTGACCGACTATGCCCCGATGCACGGGCTCACGGGCGGGAATGCCGTCCGGGCTTCCCGCCCATCCTTTGCCCGTTATCCGAGATGAAAGGTGTGGGAGGATTTCTCGCCCGGAGAGGGTCTCCTTGTGGAATGGTCCGGATCGGCCTCGCGGGGAACCGGGTGATCCTGGACACGTTTGTAAGTTGAACGCTGGTGAGCGCGGGGTGCGGCAGGGCCCGCGAGGCTAGTCATGACGATCGATCTGTTCGAAAGCCACGACGAGGAGTTGGCTCCCGAGGCGGAAGGCAGTCGGCGACCTTTGGCCGACCGCGTGCGTCCCACCACGCTCGAGGAGTTCATCGGGCAGCGCCACCTCTTGGGTGAGGGGAAGGCCCTGCGGAAGGCGATTCAGTCGGACGATCTGGTGTCCATGATCCTCTGGGGGCCGCCCGGATCCGGCAAGACCACGCTGGCTCGGATCATCGCCCGGGAGACGAAGTCGGAATTCCACAGCCTGAGCGCTGTGACGGCGGGGGTTGCCGACGTCCGGCAGGTGTTGGAACGTGCGAGGCGGAACCGCGCCCGGGGCCTCCGCACCATCCTCTTCATCGATGAAATCCATCGCTTCAACAAGGCGCAGCAGGACGCGCTGCTGCCTGCCGTTGAGGACGGGACGATTCTGCTCATCGGCGCCACGACGGAGAATCCCAGCTTCGAGGTGATCGGCCCTCTCCTCTCGCGGTGCCGGGTGTTCCGCCTCTATCCGCTTTCCCGGGAGGAGCTGCGGGCGGTGGTAGAGCGCGCTCTGCGCGTAGATCCTTGGCTCTCCAGCCGGAAGGTGCAATTCGCGGGCGCGGCTCTTCCTTTGCTGATCGACCTGAGCGGCGGCGATGCCCGAGTGCTCCTGAATGCCCTCGAGCTGGCGGTCAGGCTGACCAGCCCGAATGCCGAGGGTGCGACGGTTGTCGACGAGGAGCGGGTCCGCGAGGCCATGCAGCGCCCGGCGCTGCTCTACGACAAAGCCGGCGACTACCACTACGACCTCATCTCGGCCTTCATCAAGAGCGTGCGGGGCTCCGATCCGGACGCGGCGATCTACTGGATGGCGCGGATGCTGGCGGGCGGGGAAGACCCCAAATTCATTGCCCGGCGGATGATCATCCTCGCCTCGGAGGACATCGGCAATGCCGATCCCTTCGCCCTTGTGCTGGCCACCTCCGCCTTCACTGCTGTGGACTACGTGGGCATGCCCGAAGCGAGGATCATCCTGGCCCAGGCAGCCGCCTACTTGGCCTCGGCCCCGAAAAGCAACGCCGCGTACGTGGCCATCTCGGAGGCCATGGAAGATGTGGAAGCTGAGCCTCTTGCCGATGTGCCGCTCCATCTGCGCAATGCCCCCACGGAATTGATGCGCCAGATGGGCTACGCCTCAGGGTACAAGTATCCCCACGATTTCGAGGGGCATTTCGTCCGGCAGAGCTATCGCCCTCCGGGCAAGGACCGCGTCTATTATCGCCCGACCGAGATGGGGGTGGAAAAGCGCTTGCGCGAACGTTTGCAGCAGCTTTGGCCCGAACGCTACAGGCAAGCATGACCCGCCGCACCGGAGCATGGTTTGTCCTCCCCGTCTTGCTTTTTGCCCTTTCCGCCCAGGCGCAAAGTCCTGCCCCTGACTCGGGCCGTCGGGCCGATGAGCTGGATACCCTCTTGACCTACAAGGCCAGGATTCATCGGCATTTTGCCGACGAGCGCGTCACCGTGCTCGAAGGCGAGGCCGAAGTCCGCTACCGGAGCATGACCCTCCGTGCGGAACGGATCACCGTGCGGTGGGATGAGCATACGCTCCTCGCGGAGGGCGTGCCGGACACCGCGTGGGAGAAAGCGCCGGGCAGAGGCGATTCCATCAGGGTGGTGAGGTTCCGCGGCGAGCCGGTCTTCATCGATGGCACGGAGGAGCTGCGGGGACATCGGATGGTGTACAATTTCAAGACTGGCAAGGGGCAGGTCGTCCGCGGAAGGACGGAGCTCGAGGGAGGGCGCTACGAAGGGGGGACGATCAAACAGGCCGGTCAGAAGACGATCTGGGTGGCCGGGGGCAGCTACACCACCTGTGAGCTCAACGCTCCGCATTACCACTTCTCCAGCTCCAAGATGAAAATCCTGGTCAACGATAAGGTCATCGCCAGGCCGGTGGTCCTGTATTTCGGCCGGGTGCCGCTGGCTTTTCTGCCCTTCGCCATTTTTCCTCACACCCGAGGGCGCCAGTCTGGGATCCTCGTTCCGCACTACGGGCAAAGCGAGTTGGAGGGGAGGTATCTCCGAGGCCTCGGCTACTATTGGGCTCCCAACGACTATTTCGACGCCTCCGGCAGCATCGATTTCTTCGAGCGGAGCGGCTGGATGCTTCACTTCGGGACCAACTACGCAGTGCGTTATCTGCTGCGCGGGAACATCACCGGTTCCATCACCCGCAAGAACTTCGTGTACGGGCAAAATGTGCGGCGCTGGGATATCCATATCAGTCACGCACAGACCTTGGATCCCACCACCTCCCTTCAGGTGAGCGGCTACTTTGTGAGCGATCGCAACTTTTACCGGGACCTCAGCGCCGATCTGGAGCAGCGTTTGCGCAGGCAGCTGCAATCCAATGCCACCTTTTCGAAGAGCTGGCCCGGGTCCAAGAACAGTCTGACCTTGAACCTCTCGGAGACGCGGGACCTGGACACCGGGTCTTCCATTCGCATGTTGCCGCAGGTTTCCTTCTACCATGCCCAGCGGAGCCTCTTCGGCAGTCCTCCCCGGGGTAGCCGTCCCCGATGGTATCACAGCATCTATTACGCCTACAATCTTCGGGCCTACCAGCGGATCAGCCGGGCACAAGCGGGGACGGCCTCTTCTCTTTCGACGAGCGAAGAGGAGCGGGTGGCCAATCACTCCCTCCGCCTTTCGATGGTGAATCCGGGGAAGATCTTCGGCTGGCTTCAGTTGAGCCAGGGGCTCAATCTTTCCGAGGATTGGTTTGGGCAGGCCAAGGACTACTTCCGACGGGATCCGACGGGACCGGTGACGAGCCGGACGATTCACGGCTTCTTCGCCCGGCACACGTTCAATTACCAGGCCACGCTCGCGACGAAGCTCTACGGGCTTTTCACGCCGCACCTCGGACCGGTGGAGGCGATCCGTCATGTGGTGAGCCCGACGCTGAGCTTCCAGTACTCCCCCGATTTCTCCAACCCGCGCTGGGGATACTACGAGGCGTTCGTGGACCGGAGTGGCCGGGAAGTGAGGTATGATCGTTTCGGCGGAACGCCCCGAGGCGGCGTCCAGGCCCTGCGTATCGGCGTGACGAACCTTTTCCAGGCAAAGGTGGTACAGGGCGAGAAGGAAAAGAAGCTGGATCTGTTCACGTGGGACCTGAGCACGGCCTACAACTTTCGCGCGGCGGAAAGGAAGCTGTCTGACCTCACCTGGCGTCTCCGCACCCTCTTCCTCCCGGTGATGAGCCTCTCGGTGGATGCCACGCACAGCTTCTACCAGCAGGCTCCTCCGGGCGAAGCTCCCCAGTACCTCTGGGCGGACGGGGGATGGAAGAGGGGGAGTTTCGTCCGGCTCACCTACCTTCGGTTTTCCGCGGATGTGCGCGTCTCCGGAAAGCGCCGCACGCTGCCCGCGGAGGAACAGCCCTCAGAAGAAGCAGAAGAGGAAGAGCCGGGGATCCTGCTTCCGGGGGAAACGCCGCGCTACCAGCCCGGCAAAGCCTTCGAGGACTTCACCCTGACCTGGCGCGCCAGCGTGAACCTGAGCTTCGAGCTGGACAAGAGGTGGCTTCCGGAGCGCAGGCGCTACTATGCCCGAATCTCGGGGCTGGAATTGCAGCTGACGAGGAATTGGCGCCTGGCTTACGGCGCGCAGCTGGACCTGCGCGAGCGCGACATCGTGTATCAGCGGATCTCGCTCCACCGGGACCTTCACTGCTGGGAAGCGGAGTTCGACTGGGTCCCCACAGGCCGGGACAAGCGCTACTACCTCCGGATCAATGTCAAGGCTCCCCAGCTGCGCGAGCTCAAACTGGAGAAGTGGGGTGGCCGAGCCGGATACTTGGGCTACGGATCCATGTACTGACAACCGGCGACGACGGCCGACTTGAGCTTCGAAACGGTTGCTCTTCGGTTGGTCCGTCCGGATCGGGGAAAGAACAAGTCGCACACGCCGAGACCATGCGGATCGCGCGAAGCCGAGACGAAGGGAGGGCGGAGCGGAAATGCTGGCGGCGATGGATCTTGTCATTTTGATCGCGTACGCAATTGGGGTGGCCGGTATCGGCCTGTATTTCGCCCGGCGGATGAAGTCGGGGGAGCAGTTCATGGTTGCCGGCCGTCGCATCCCAGCTTGGGCGGCCGGCCTCGCGGTGATGAGCGCCTACACTAGCAGCATCTCCTACATCGCTACGCCGGGGAAGGCCTTTGACACGGACTGGCACCCCCTCATCTTCGCGCTCTGCGGCATTCCGGCGGCCTGGTTCGTGACGACCTACATCATTCCTCTCTACTGGCGCATGCGGATCATTTCCGTTTACTCCTTCCTGGAGGAGAAGCTGGGTGTCTGGGCGCGCCTCTACGCCTCGGCCGCCTTTCTCTTGTACATGCTCGGGCGGATGGCCGTGATCCTCTACCTCACGGGCCTGCTGCTGGTGAACTTCCTCCCCCAGCCGATCGGCGTCGTCATCCTCCTGGTCGGCTTCGTAACGATCCTGTACACCCTCCTCGGGGGAATGGAAGCCGTGGTTTGGACCGACGTGTTGCAGTCGGTGGTCATGATCGGGGGGATTGTGCTCTGCGCGGGGTCCCTCTCGCGGGCCATCCTCCAAGGGGATCCCCCGCCGATCGCCCTGGCGCTGGCGCAGGGCAAATTCAGCCTGGGGTCCCTCGATTTCTCTTTGGCGAAGCGGACGGTCTGGGTCATGCTCCTGTACGGCCTTACCGAGAATCTCAGGAACCTCATGGCGGACCAGAATTACGTCCAGAAATACGCCTCGGTGCCCTCCGTGCAAGCGGCCAGGCGTTCCGTGTGGACCGCCATGTTGATCTATTTGCCGATGACGGCGCTCTTTCTGTACATTGGGACGGCCCTGTACGCCTATTACTCCTCCGTAGGTCTGCCCGACACGATCGTGAAGGGGGACCAGGTCTTCCCCCACTTCATCGCCACCCAGCTCCCCGCGGGCATCAAGGGGCTGATTGTGGCCGCCATTGTGGCCGCCGCGATGAGCACTTTGGACTCCGGGCTCAACTGCTCGGCCACCGTTTCGTACATGGACTTCTACCGTCGCTTTCGGCCAAGCCAGGTGGAAGAGCGAGAGAGCGTCAGGTTGCTTCGCCTGGGCACGATTCTCTGGGGTGTTCTGGGTTCTCTCTTCGCGCTTTTGATGATTCGGGCGCGGAGCGCGCTGGACGTCTGGTGGACCATTTCGGGGATTTTCGGCGGCGGGTTCCTGGGGATCTTCCTGCTCGCCCTACTGCGACCGGGAAAAGTGGGGACGAGCCACGGCGTGGCCGGAATCGTCACCAGCATCGCGGTGATCTGCTGGGGCACCTACGCCCGGAATCTACCCGCCGGATGGCAATGGGCCGAGTGCCATTTGGACACGATCCTCATCGGTGCGGTGGCCACCTTTGCCTTCTGTTTGGTTTCCCTCTCCTTGAGCTGGTTCGCCCCCGCCGCGCGGAAGGGGGCATAGCCTTTCGTGTCGAGCTGACGTGGCCGTGCGCCCGACGGCAAACCTCGCGGCCGGGGGGCGGTAGCGGCTTGACTAAGAGCGTGTGTTGTCGTATATTGCGAGCGCTTGCGAATAGCCGTTTGCGACGCCCGTGCGCCGGAACCTTCGTTTTCGGCTTTTTTGTTTGCCAAAGGAGGTGGGAGCCATGCTGGAGGATATCCGACGGACGCTGGAGGATCAGCGCCAGCGGCTCGGGGAACTGCGGAGGTTCCTTTGACATCGAAGGGCGAAAGGCGCGGATCGCCCAGCTTGAGGCCCAGACCCAAAAGCCCGACTTTTGGGATGATCCGGAGACCGCGCAGAGAATCCTGAAGGCCCTCAGCGCGGAAAACGAGACGGTTCAATCCTTCGAGAAGCTCTCGCAGCGTCTGGAGGACGCCCTGGTCCTCGCCGAGCTGGTGGACGAGGAGGGCGATCCGAAGATGGCCAAGGAGGTCCAGCGAGAGGCGAAGGAGCTTGTGGAAGCCATTGATGATCTCGAGCTTCGGAGTTTGCTTTCCGACCCGGACGATCCGAAGAACGCCATCTTGACGATCCATCCGGGAGCTGGTGGCACGGAATCTCAGGACTGGGCGGAGATGTTACTTCGGATGTACCTGCGCTGGATCGAGCGGAAGGGCTTCGAGTCTCAGATCCTGGATCTCCAGCCGGGGGAGGAGGCGGGGATCAAGGATGCCACCATTGAGGTGCGTGGGAACTACGCATACGGTTTTCTCAAGGCGGAGGCGGGGGTGCACCGCCTGGTGCGCATTTCCCCCTTCGACTTCAACCAGCGTCGCCACACCTCCTTCGCCAGCGTGTTTGTGTACCCCGAGATCGAGTCGGACATCGAGGTGGAGATCGATCCCAACGATCTGCGCATCGATACCTTTCGGGCCAGCGGGGCTGGTGGACAGCACGTGAACAAGACGAGTTCCGCGGTGCGCATCACCCACATCCCCACCGGGATCGTCGTCACGTGCCAGAACGAGCGTTCCCAGCATCGCAACCGCGAGTCCGCCATGAAGATCCTCCGCGCCAGGCTCTACCAGCTCAAGAAGCAGGAGGAGCAGGCCAAGCTCTCGCAGATCGAGAGTCAGAAGAAAGAGATCGCCTGGGGACACCAGATCCGATCGTACGTATTCCATCCCTACACGCTGGTGAAGGACCACAGGACCGGCGTGGAGACGGGAAACGTGCAGGCCGTGATGGACGGCGAGCTCGATCCCTTCATCCGCGCCTACCTGCTGAGTCAGCGATCTCAGAAGCCGGAACCCGTGGCCAACTGACGGCCCGACGCATCCGGGCGCAGGCCGAGCAGGGCGACACGCAGAGCACGGATTGGGGCAGCGGTGCGGCCGACCGTAGCGGAGGTCGATCTCTCTGCGATCCGGGAAAACGTGCGGGCGATCCTTCGCAAGGTGAGCCCCGCCCGCGTGATGGCCGTGGTGAAGGCCGACGCCTATGGCCACGGCGCGATCCCCGTGGCGAAAGCAGCTCTCCAAGCCGGGGCTTCGTCTCTGGCAGTCGCCATGCTGGAGGAGGCGCTCGAGCTGCGCGAGGCGGGGATCAGCGCCCCGATCCTGGTCTTCGGCGGCGCTCTCCCGCAGGAGGCCCGAGACTACCTGAGACATGGGCTCACCGCCACCCTCTACACCCGGCAGTCTCTCCTCGCCTTTGCCAAAGAGGCGAAGGCACAAGCCCGGGGGGTCAAGGTGCACATCAAGGTGGACACGGGGATGGGACGAGTGGGCGTCCCGTGGGAGGAGGCGCTGCGCTTTGTGCAAGAAGCTCGGGCTACTCCGGGTGTGGAGGTCGAAGGCATCTACACCCATCTGGCCACTTCGGATGAACGGGACAAGACCTTCGCCTTCGAGCAGCTGACGAGGTTTCGGCAGGTGCTTCGGGCTTTGGAAGAGGCGAACGTTCGCGGCCTCGTGCGCCACGCCGCCAATAGCGGCGCGATTCTGGACCTTCCCGAGGCCTACTTTGACCTCGTGCGCCCGGGCATCATGATGTACGGATACTACCCCAGTGCGGAGACGAGCGAGTCGGTGGCCGTTCGGCCCGCGATGACCTTCAAGACGCGGGTGATCTACCTGAAAGAGGTGCCGGCAGGGACTCCCATCAGCTACGGCAGGACGTACCTCACTCCGCGGGCGACGCGCATCGCCACGCTCCCCGTCGGCTACGCGGACGGCTACAACCGGCTGCTCTCCAATTGCGGCGAGGTCTTGATCCGCGGGCGTCGCTACCCCGTGGTAGGCCGTGTGTGCATGGATCAAATCCTGGTGGACGTGGGACTGGACAGCCCCGTCGAGGTGGGCGATGAGGTCGTGCTTTTCGGCAGACAGGGCGACGCCGAGCTCAGCGTGCGATCCATCTGCGAGAAGCTGAATACGATCCCCTACGAGGTGACCTGCTGGGTCTCGAAGCGGGTCCCGCGGGTGTATTTGAACGGCTGAACGGACGCGGCTCCAGTCGGATCTTGGGTTTTCCCTTTCGTCTGCAAACAAAGAAAGGGCGCGGGAAATGGCGGAGCCTACAGCAAGGGCTGAATACGAGAGGGAACTGAACGAGCTGATGCGGATCCGGCGGGAGAAGCTGGCCCGCCTGAGACAAATGGGGATCAACCCCTATCCGTACGCCTTTCGCCGCACCCACCGGGCTCGGGAGATCGTGGAAGGGTTCGAACGCCTGGAGGGACAAACGGTCCGGGTGGCGGGCCGCATCATGTCCAAGCGGGAGCATGGCAAGGCGAGTTTCGCTCACATTGCCGACGCCAGCGGTCGGGTGCAGATCTACGTCCGGATAGACGAAGTGGGCGAGGATCGTTACGAGCTCTTCAGGCTGCTGGACATCGGGGATTTCCTCGGGGTCGAAGGACAGGTGTTCCGCACCCGCACCGGGGAGATCACGGTCAAGGCACAGCAGATTGAGCTGCTCGCCAAGAATCTTCGCCCCCTACCGGTGGTCAAGGAACGGATCGTGGACGGACGGCGGGAGGTGTACGATCCGTTCTCGGACGTGGAATTGCGCTACCGCCAGCGCTACGTCGATCTGGTGGTGAATCCCGACGTGCGGGAGGTCTTCATCAAACGCTCGCGCATCCTCAGCGCCATGCGGCGTTTCCTCGACGGCAAGGGCTATATCGAAGTGGAAACGCCCGTCCTCCAGCCGATCTACGGAGGCGCTTCCGCCAGACCCTTCATCACCCATCACAACGCACTGGACGTCGATCTCTACCTGCGGATCGCGGACGAACTGTACCTGAAGCGCCTCATCGTGGGCGGATTCGAGGGTGTGTACGAAATCTCGAAGGACTTCCGGAACGAGGGGATCGATCGTTTCCACAACCCCGAGTTCACGATGATGGAACTGTACGTGGCCTACGAGGATTACCACTTCATGATGGATCTCGTGGAGGAAATGATCGGCTACATCGCGAACGAGGTGTTGGGCACCCTGGAGATCGAGTATCAGGGGCATTCCCTTCGCTTGGATCCGCCCTGGCCGAGAAAGCGCTACTTCGACGCGATCGAAGAGGTGACGGGCTTCGCGCTCAAGGGCAGGTCGGAAGAAGAAATCCGGGCCGCCGCCCGGCAGCTGGGCCTCGAGACGGAGGAGTGGTGGGACAAGGGTAAACTGCTGGATGAGATCTTCAAGGAAAAGGTGGAGCCGACCCTCATCCAGCCCACTTTCATCATCGACTATCCCGTGGAGCTTTCCCCTCTGGCGAAGCGGCATCGGGAGGATCCGGAGCTGGTGGAACGGTTTGAACCGTTCATCGCGGGGCACGAGATTGGGAATGCCTTCTCCGAGCTCAACGATCCCCTGGACCAGCGGGAGCGCTTCGAGCGCCAGATGTTGCTGCGCGAGAGGGGCGATGAGGAGGCCCACGTGCTGGACGAGGACTACCTCCGCGCGCTCGAGTACGGCATGCCGCCCACGGCTGGACTTGGGATCGGGGTGGACCGGCTGGTCATGCTGCTGACGAACCAGCCCTCCATCCGCGACGTCATCCTCTTTCCGCAAATGCGGCCGGAAAAGTCATGATGTTCGAGTTCTTCATCGCGCGCCGCTATCTGCGAACCCGCCGCAAGACGGGGTTCATCTCCCTCATCGCCTACTTCTCCATCGTCGGCATCATGATCGGTACGGCGGCGCTGGTGATCGTGCTGTCGGTGATGAATGGGTTCGAACGGGAGGTGCGCTCCCGGATCATCGGCTTCGACGCCCACATTCGGCTCCGGACCTTCCACGACCAAGGCATCGAGAACTGGCAGGAGGTGATGGAGAAGGTCCGCCGGGTGCCGCACGTGGTGGGAGTGTCGCCGTACATCTACGAGAAGGCGATGATCCGCTCGGGATCCGGGATCGAGGGAGTGATCATCAAGGGGACGGATCCGGCCACCTTGGGCCAGGTGACGGAGATCCCCCAGAAGATCGTGTACGGACAGCTGGATTTCAGCCCCCGGCCGACGGGCGAGGAGGGACGTCCCTTGCCGGGCATCGTGCTCGGTTTCAATCTGGCGGATCGGCTGGGCGTTTCCGTCGGCGACCGAGTGATCCTCGTGAGCCCGGCGGGGATCACGGGCATCTTCGGGCAGATCCCGCCGATGACCGAGTGCCGCGTGGCCGGCTACTTCGAGACCGGACTCTACGAGTACGACGACGCCTTCGCCTACATCTCCCTCGAACAGGCGCAGAAGTTATTCCGGATGGGGAACCGGATCACGGGGCTGGAGATCCGCGTCGATGAGCTCAGGCACGTGAAATGGGTGGCCGACCACCTCGATGCCATGCTGGGCTATCCCTTTCACACCCTGACCTGGTTCCAGCTCAACAAGAACCTCTTTGCGTGGATGCAGATCGAGAAGTGGGCGGCGTTCATCGTGCTGAGCCTGATCATCTTGGTGGCGGCCTTCAACATCGTCAGTTCCCTGATCATGGTGGTGATGGAGAAGACGCGAGACATCGGGATCCTCAAGTCGATGGGCGCCACCTCCCGCAGCATCATGCGGATCTTCGTGCTGGAAGGGCTTGTGGCGGGGGCCATCGGCACGGCCCTCGGCCTGGTGTGCGGCTACGTGCTCTGCTGGTCGCAGCTCAAGTTCGAATGGTTCAGTCTTCCGGCGGACATCTACATCATCAACAAGCTTCCGGTGTACATGCGGCCGCTGGACTTCGTGATGGTGGCCCTGGCGTCCATGACGCTTTCCTTCCTGGCCACCCTCTACCCCTCCTCGAAGGCGGCCAAGCTCGATCCGGTGGCAGCGATCCGTTACGAGTGAGGGATGCCGGGTACGGACGAAATCATCCTCTCTGCCCGCGGGATCCACAAGTATTACCCGACGGGGAAGAACCAGCAGCTCCACGTCCTCAAGGGGATCGACCTGGAGGTGCGCCGGGGCGAGATCGTCTCGGTGGTTGGACCTTCGGGGGTGGGGAAGAGCACCTTGCTCCACATTCTGGGAGCGCTGGATCGTCCCAGCGCGGGCTCCGTCCATCTGAACGGAGTGGATGTGTTCAGCATGGACGACCGGAGGCTTGCCGCCTTCCGGAACCGTACCACCGGCTTCGTGTTCCAGTTCCACCATCTGCTGCCAGAGTTCTCCGCGCTGGAGAATGTGATGATGCCCGCGCTGATCGCTGGTGTGGAGCCAAAGCTGGCCCGCAGGAGGGCGGAGGAACTCCTGGCGCAGGTGGGGTTGGCTGACCGCTTGCATCATCGGCCCAACGAGCTCTCCGGCGGCGAGCAGCAGCGGGTGGCGGTGGCCAGAGCCCTCGCCAATTCGCCGCGCATCCTACTGGCGGACGAGCCCTCGGGGAACCTGGACGCAGAGTCCAGCCGGGCGCTCCACGAGCTCCTCTGGCGCTTGGTGGCGGAGCAGGGGTTGACGCTGGTCATCGTGACGCACAATTTGGAGCTGGCCAAGAGCGCAGATCGTCTTCTGGAGATGTACGATGGACGCATCTGCCGCGAATTGCCTCTGGTGCGCTGATGCTCTGCGAGATTTGCCACAGCCGCCCGGCCACAGTGCAGTTGACCCAGATCGTCAACGCGCAGAAGCTCGAGCTCCACATGTGCCAGCGATGCGCGGAGGAGCACGGCTTCACCCTGCCTTTTGCCGTGTTGCCGCATCTGCTGGGAGGCCTCCTGCTCAAAGCCATCAGTCAGACGCACCCGGAGGTGGCTTCTGAGGCACTTCCCCGATGTCCCGTCTGTGGGCATTGCTACCGAGATGTGGAGCGGACGGGGCTACTGGGATGCGCCGAGTGCTACAACACCTTCGCCGAGCAATTGCGCACGCTGTTGCGCAGGATCCACGGTAGCTCCAAGCACATTGGGAGCCGGCCACCGCATCTCCGCCATCAGGTGGTGACCCAGAGCCCGGACGAGATCCGCAAGGCGCTCGAGGAAGCGATCGCCCGAGAGGAGTACGAGCGCGCGGCGGAACTGCGGGATCTTCTGCGGGATCTCCTGCGGCAGGCGAAAGGGTCGGACCAATGAACAGGGATGGCGACGGCCAGGAGCTCCGCCGGATGGCCCAGGCTCCGCCCGCCTGGCTGGCTGCGGACGGGCCGCATGCCGAGACCGTCATCAGCACGCGCATCCGCCTGGCGCGCAACCTGGTGGGCCACCGCTTTCCCCCGCACGCGCGTTCCGACGAGCTGGAGGCTGTGCTTCAGGAGGTGACGTCCCGCCGCGACAGTGTCCCCTCTCTGAGACAATGCCGCTATTGGCGCGTGGACAGCCTGAGCGAGCTGGAGCGACGGTTTCTTCTGGAGCGGAGGTTGCTCCCGCCGGAAGTGCTGGTCAGGCCGCGACCCTCGGGACTGCTGGCCTCGGCGGACGAGAGCCTCTCCGTGATCGTGAATGAGGAGGATCACCTGCGGCTTCAGAGCATCGCTAGCGGGCTGCAGATGGAGAGGCCCTGGGAGACGCTGTCGCGCTTGGATGACCAGCTCAATCAGGCCTTGCCCCTGGCTTTTTCCGAGGAGTTTGGCTATCTTACATCGTGTCCTACCAATACCGGCACGGGGATGCGGGTGAGCGTCTTCATCCACCTCCCGGGCCTGGTCCTGTCGGGGACGCTGGAGGAGGTGGTCAAGCGTCTGGGATTCACGGAGTTCACCTTCCGCGGCTTCTACGGGGAAGGGACGCAGGCCGTGGGCCACATCTTCCAAGTCTCCAATCAGGTCACGCTGGGCCGTGCGGAAGAAAAACTCCTTGAGCGGATGGGGAAAGTTGCCGAAGAATTGATTGGTTTGGAGAAGGACAGCGTGGGCAAATTGCTCCGCGAGAAGAGGCTACGCCTCGAGGATGCGGTGGAGCGAGCGGTAGGCGTAGTGCGGCATGCAAGGCTCCTGGGCGCGCTGGAATGCGTGAACGTTCTGAGCCACATCCGCTTGGGCATGGTGGCAGGCCTCTTACCCCGGGACTTTCGCCTCATCAACGAGCTTCTGGTCTTGACGCAGCCAGCGCACATGGGTCTCCGCACGGGGAGGGAGATGAACGAGGAGGAGGGCGATCACCTGCGCGCTCAGTACGTGCGCGAGCGCCTACGGGCGGTCGTTCCGTAGCCGCACCCCGTTTTGGAACGTCGGGGCAGGGGGAGAGTAAAAGAGAGTGGAATTCATCGGCAGCACCAAGCCAGAGCGGAGTTAATCGGAGATGAAGAACAATTTCTCCAGCCGGGTTCAGATGGTCATTCAGTTCGCCCGGGAAGAGGCGTTGCGACTCGGGCATGACTATATCGGCACGGAGCACATCCTGTTGGGATTGATTCGGGAGGGGGAAGGGATCGCTGTGGAGGTGCTCCGGAACCTGGGGGTCGACCTCGAAGAGCTGAAACGCGCCATCGAAGATGCGGTGCGCTCCACCGGGGAAACGATGACCATCGGCAACATCCCCTTCACCAAGCGCGCGGAGAAGATCCTCAAGCTCGCCTACGTGGAGGCGGACAAGTACAAGTCGGACATCATTGGCACGGAGCACCTTCTGCTGGCGCTGGTGAAGGAGAAGGAGGGCGTGGCCGCTCAGATCCTGCAGTCCTTCGACGTCACCTACGAGGCGGTGAAGAACGAGCTGGACAACATCCTGCGCGGCTCGCCCAGCGTCTCCGAGTCGGGCCAGAAGCGCACCAAAACTCCGGCCCTGGATCATTTCGGCCGGGACCTCACGGAGCTGGCTCGGCGCGGCGAGCTGGATCCGGTGATCGGTCGGGACAAGGAGATTGAGCGCGTCGCGCAGATCCTCAGCCGGCGGAAGAAGAACAACCCCGTGCTCATCGGCGAGCCGGGGGTGGGTAAGACGGCCATTGCGGAGGGGCTTGCCCTGCGGATCGTGGAGAAGAAAGTGCCGCGCATCCTGCACAACAAGCGCGTGGTGACCCTGGATCTCGGGGCCATCGTGGCCGGCACGAAATACCGCGGGCAATTCGAGGAACGGATCAAGGCCATCCTCAACGAGATCGTCAAGGCCAAGGACGTCATCCTCTTCATCGACGAGCTGCATACCATCGTCGGCGCGGGCGGGGCCTCGGGCTCGCTGGATGCCTCGAACATGTTCAAGCCGGCTTTGGCCCGGGGCGAGCTGCAGTGCATCGGGGCGACCACGCTGGACGAGTACCGCCAGTACATCGAGAAGGACGGCGCCTTGGAACGCCGCTTCCAGAAAGTGATGGTGGACCCGCCTTCCTCGGAGGAAACCTACGCCATCCTCAAGGGTCTGCAGCCGCGCTACGAGGCGCATCATCGTGTGAAGTACACCGATGAGGCCCTGCGCGCCGCAGTCCGCCTCTCCGACCGCTACATTACCGATCGTTTCCAGCCGGACAAGGCCATCGACGTCATGGACGAGACCGGCGCGCGCGTGCATCTGGCCAACATCAAAGTGCCCAAGGAGATCACCGATCTGGAGGAGGAGATCAAGCGGCTGCGCCGCGAGAAGGAAGCGGTGATCAAGGCGCAGGAGTTCGAACGGGCGGCGATCCTTCGGGATCGGGAGAAGCAGCTTCAGCGCAAGCTGGAGGAGGCCAAGGAGCGCTGGCGGGAGGCGGAGGATGAGGTCGTCGGCATCGTGACGGAAGAGGACGTGGCGGAAGTCGTGTCCATGATGACCGGAATCCCCGTCCACCGCGTGGCCCAGTCGGAGACGGAGAAGCTCCTCAAGATGGAAGAGGAGCTCAAGAAGCGCATCGTGGGGCAGGATGAGGTGATCCACCTCCTCTCCAAGGCCATCTTGCGGACGCGCGCCGGCCTGAAGGACCCGAACCGGCCGATCGGCTCGTTCATCTTCCTCGGACCCACGGGCGTAGGCAAGACCCAGCTTGCGAAGGAACTGGCCCGCTACCTCTTCGAGACGGAAGATGCGCTGATCCGCATCGACATGTCGGAGTATATGGAGAAGTTCAGCGTCTCGCGTCTGACCGGGGCGCCCCCCGGCTACGTGGGCTACGAGGAGGGCGGACAGCTCACCGAGCGCGTGCGGCGGCATCCCTACTCGGTGGTGCTTTTCGATGAGATCGAGAAGGCGCATCCGGATGTCTTCAACATCCTCCTGCAGATCCTCGACGACGGCCGCCTCACCGATGGCCTTGGCCGACGCGTGGACTTCAAGAACACCATCATCATCATGACCTCGAACTTGGGAACGCGGGAGATCCGCAAAGGAGGCGCACTCGGCTTTGGCAAGCAGGATGTGCAAGAAGACTACGAGACCATGCGCGCCCGCATCATGGAAGAAGTCAAGCGCGTGTTCAACCCGGAGTTCCTGAACCGCGTGGATGAGGTGGTGGTGTTCCGGCCCTTGACGCGCGACGACATGTACCGTATCGTGGACATCGTGATCGACGAGATGCTGAATCGGGTGTCGGAGCGCCGCATCCAGGTGCGCCTGAGCCAGTCGGCCAAGGAGTTCCTGGTGGACAAGGGCTTCGATCCCGTCTACGGGGCGCGGCCGCTGAAACGGACCATCCAGCGCTACGTGCAGGATCCTCTGGCCGAGGAGATCCTGCGCGGCAACATCACCGACGGAAGCATCATTGAGGTGCAGGCCAACCGGAAGGGGGACGGCCTCCTCTTCCGCGAGATCGGCCGATTGGATGCCGAGGGGCAGCCACAGGGCGAGAACGCGGCCGAAGCCGCCCAGAGTGTTGAAGAGAGCTGAGGCGAGTCAATCGCAACCCATGAGGCTCGCCGTCGACCGCGGCGAGCCTCTTTTTTGTGGGGCGAGGCAACGGGGGACCCGTGACGGCTTCGCGCCAAAGCTCTTTCCTCGACGGAGATGAACCACTGGCTCCTCGAATTCATCGTCCGAGTGAAGAATCTGCGGGGAGTGATCTATCCGCCCGGGCAGGATCCCGAAGCGGAGCTGGCTGCCCTCAAGTGGGTCGGGAGCAAGTTCCGCTACCGGGACATCGGCTACTCCCTCCACCTTGCGGAAAGTCGCTCCCCGGCGGTGGCGAAACGCCTGGCTGGATCCCCGTACGTGCCGGTGGATTTTCCCAGCCCGGAGTTCGCCCGAGCCTGCGAGCGGATGCTTCCTCCGGGCCTTTCGGCTGAGCTCTGGACCGCTATGGCTTTGGCCTCCCTCCACGCCTGTCCGCTCGTGCTGGCTGGCACGGAGGAGGCATTGCCCCGAGAGGCCGTGATCTTCCGGGTCACTGTGGATCGAGCGTTGGACGCCGCCTCGGCCAAGTTTCACCTCCGCGTGTGCGACTACGCGGCCGTCGACTGGTTCCAGGAGATGACGGGCCAGCTCCTGAAGGCGGGAGCGAACCTCGAGCGGGCGGAAGCCATGCTGCAGCTCCTCCGCGAACGCCGGGAGTTCGCGCTTCGGGACGGGGAGAAGCGATTCTGGCGCCTTGCGGAAGGGGGTACGGAGCGCGCGGTCGTCCTCACGCTGGATCCGCTCGGATTGTGGGGCGCAGATCAGGCGGAGGCGCTTTTCGCCGCGATCCGGGAGTTCGGCGCCCCGGCCGCGGCTCTCCTTTCCCTTGTCCCGGCCTTCTGCGTGGTCCCCGGCTTCACCGTCGAGGGCTGAGCGCGGGAAGGAACAGGCCAATCCCCCTCACAGCGCGTGGAAGTGCACGCCCGCTGCCAAGTACAGCCCCCCGATGCTGTTCGCTTCAAAGGCTGCGGAACGGGCCGGGGCCGCCGAGCTCAGCTCGATCATCCACCCGAGCCCGAGGCGAGGGCGGATGAGCCATTCGGTTTCGGCGAGGAGGAAGAATCCGAGGGTAGTGGAGCGGCTCCGATCCAGCACGAGGGGCCCCACCAGCTCCCGTACCACGTGGTAGCACAGCCCGAAGTAGGTGGCCGAGCGCACGCGGCGCATACCCCCGCCTCCCAATTGCACGCCGAGGTTCCAGACCGTCTGCCGCCACGCAGCCGAGCCGGCGTCTCCATACTCTGCCGCGGTCTTGCGGTTCAGGCCTTTCCGGAATTCCCGCACGCCAAAAAGGAGTCCGACTCCTTTGACTTTCCCTCGAACGAAAAGCGATGGCACGAGCCCCCAGCGGGAGCTGTAGTACTGCTCAAATTCGCTGTGTGAGATCCGGTATCCGCCGCCGCAAAGACTGAGCCGGAGCCGGCTTTCGTCGGGTTCGAACGGAGGCCCGCCCCGCCATTGGGCTGTGGCCAGGCCGGCCGAGCTCAAGAGGAACGCCGCGACCGCCAGGGTGCTCCACCTTCCCCACCGAGGAAGAAGCCTCCGATCTCTCGCTGCTGGTCTCATCTCCCAACCTCAGGCAAGATTTTGGGATGAATCCGCGGGGCGCGCACCATCCCCGCGCCTCCTTCGCTCCGCGGACCGAGCTTGCGGTTCGCACGGTCGTGCCGCCCGTCTGCGCCTGAGCGGCCCGCGGAATTGACGCGCGGCGAAAAGTTCGCTCGCCCCCGATTCTTCGGAAGGGCTCTCTCCGAGGAGTCACTTCGACTCCCGCGCGCAGGATTGCTCCGTATCCCGCAAGGTTGCCCCCTCGGGGCCGTCGCGGAGGCTATCGCCCCTCGCGGACGCTCGTCGTGACCTCCTGGGGGCGCTGTGCGCTGCGTTTTCTCCTTCGACCTACACGGCGGGAGCGCAGAGCTGCGAAGAGCGCCACCGCACTCACCACACCGAAAACGTCGGCCAACAAGTCTCCAGCGTCCGCGCTGCGACCCGGCACGAAGGATTGATGGAGCTCGTCGGACACCGCGTAGAGAGAACCTGCCACCAGGGCGATGATCAAGGCGAAATCCCGCAGGAGGCGGCTCCGTTGGTAGTAGAAAGCCCGCGCGCAGAGGTACCCGAAGATGAAGTACTCGACGAAATGGTAGAACTTGTCGTCCAGGTCCAGGCCGAGAGGAGGCGGCGCCAGGCGCGGCACGGAGGAGATGGCGAAGATGAGCATCGCGTACAGGATCGCCGGGAGCTGGTAGCGCACGAAGGGATTCATGGCCGGCAGCTCCGGGCATTCTCGAGGGCGCGCAGCACGCTGGGGAGCGTGCGCAGGATGTCGCCGGCGATCATTCCCATCTGGCCCAGCCGTTCTCGCGCCACGTCGCCGGCCAAGCCGTGGACGTACACGCCCAGCCAGGCGGCTTCCACAGGCCCGAGCCCTTGGCCGAGGAAGGAGGCGATCACGCCCGTGAGCACGTCTCCCGAGCCGCCCGTTGCCATGCCCGCATTCCCCGTGGTATTCACGAGGACACGGCCGTCCGGGGTGGCGGTCACCGTGGGCGAACCCTTGAGCACCAGCACAACCTGCCATTCCTGCGCGAAGCGCCGGGCCACCTCAATGCGGTCCGCCACGATCTGGCGGGTCTGGAGTCCACAGAGCCGAGCCAGTTCCCCGGGGTGAGGGGTGATCACCGTCGGCCCTCGGCGCCGGGTCAGGAGCTCCGGCTGCCCCTGCAGATTGTTGAGGCCGTCGGCGTCGAGGACGAGGGGGAGCGGGACCTCCTCCACGATCCTCCGCACCAGCTCCGCCGTGGAGGGATGCGTGCCCAGGCCCGGTCCCACCGCCAACACGTCCACGTTCTGGAGACGCGGCGCCAGCATCTCCCACGCCTCGAGACCCGTGGCTCCAGGGATAGCCTCCGGCAATGGGTGAGTGATGACTTCCGTCGCCTTCATTTCCAGGATGGGATTGAGCGAAGCGGGGATCCCGAGGTACACCAGTCCCGAGCCCGCTCGCAGGGCGGAGAGGGAGGTCAGGGTCGCGGCGCCCGTCATGCCCGTGGAACCAGCCAGGACGTACACCACGCCGACGCGGTTCTTGTGCGCGTCCGAAGGGCGTTGCGGAAGGACGTGCACCGCGTCGGCTCGATCCACCAGAAATGTGCGGACCTGGGTGGCGCTCCGCAGCGTTCGCGGCATCCCGATGTCCACCACATGGACCCTGCCGGCGAAGTCCCGGCCGGGAGGAAGGACGAGGCCGCGCTTGATCTCGGCCATGGTCACGGTGCGGCGAGCCGCCACGCACGGCCCTTCCACAGCCCCCGTATCCGCGTTCAGCCCCGAGGGTAGGTCGATCGCCACCACCGGGACCCCGAACCCGTTGATCCTCCGGATCACCTCCGCCGCCAGGCCTTGCACCGGGCCGGAGATGCCCGTCCCGAAGATGGCGTCCACCACCAGCTCCGGCTCGGGCGAGGGATCGAAGTCATCGGCGGAGCGGACCACGTGCAGGGGGATCCCCATCTTGCGCACGATGTCCAGATTGATGCGCGCGTCGCCGCGCACCGAATCCGGCTCCGCCAGCAGGTAAATGTCCACGTCGCAGCCCGCATTGTAGAGATGCCGGGCGACGACGTAGCCATCGCCGCCATTATTCCCCTTCCCGCACACGATGGCCACCCTGCGGCCGGCGACGCCACCGAGCTCCTCCTGGATCACCGAGACCACCCCGAGCCCGGCGTTCTCCATCAGCACCACGCCGGGAATCCCGATCTCCTCGATCGCCTCCCGATCCATCGACGCCATCTCGGCCGCGGTGACGAGCAGCCTCATCTCTCCTCCCGTGCGCTTCACATCCATCCACCATCGCCCTCGTTTGGAGCCTACCCCGTCTCTCCACAGCCGAGCCCGCTCCCGCCCGCCCTGCGGCGAGCCGGAGCGCTCAAGCTTCCCTCCTCGCCGCTTCGCCTGGGCGAGGAGGAGTAGGCCGCGGAAGTGCTTTCCCCGCACTCCGAAAAGCCCGATCCGTTCGCTTCACCTCCGCAAAAGGTAGCAATTCCCATCATCGGAAACAATCCTTAGGTTAGGGCAGAGTGACTGGGCGCGCCCGGAAGCAGCGGGCTCTCGAAGCGGAAGGATCCGGTTCGACCGAGCCGGCTGGATCCGGGGGTGCGCCGAACCGGGCAAACTCGGACTCATCCCCGCCCAATGCCGAGAGAAGTTGGCCGAATGCGCCGCTTCTCCCTGGGGAAAACCGGCGGGCGAGCCCGGCTCCCTCCGACTTGCGGGAGCCGATCTCGCGGTGTATCTTCGTAGTGGACAGGGCCTCGCCCACTGCGGATGGATCCCCTTCGGGGCGGGGATTTGGAACTGCGCTTGGGGAGGATGGCCGAGGCCGGGGAGGGGCTCGACCCCGAAGCGAGGGGCCTACCCTCGGGCTGGGCTTCGCGTTGCACGAGTGGGCGAGGGAGAACACGCGGACTCGCCGATCGGCGCGACGTGGTGGCAAGCGCGATCCGGGCTCGTCGCAGCGGCGAGCCGAGCATTGCCTGGCCGCGGTTCCACGCCAACGGGATGGATCGCAGTCCCATCGGGAGGGATCGGCATGAACGCGGTGAACCGGAGGCTTCGCGTCTCGGACCGGTGTCGGAGGGGGCTCGTGGCTTGGGTGCTCCTCTTCCTCGCCTCGGCCCAGGCCGGAAGGACGCAGATCGCGTACGTGTATCTGGACAGCCTTCGGCAGGTAATCCAAGGCTTCGGCGCAGCGAACATCCGTCCTTGGCGCCCCGACATGACCGCGGACGACATCCGGGCGGCTTTCGGCACGGGGGAAGGGGAGATCGGGCTCACCATCCTGCGGCTTCGCGTGCCCAGCGATCCTGCGGAATTCGCTTTGAACCTCCCGTCGGCCAGGGCGGCCTACGCCACGGGGGTGAAGATCATCGCCTCCCCGTGGTCGCCCCCGGCCCGCCTGAAGACCAACGGCAGTATCGTCGGCGGTCGCCTCAAGCCGGAATGCTACGGGGACTACGCCCAGCACCTGAAGTCCTTCGCCGATTTCATGGCGCAGAACGGCGCCCCGCTCTACGCCATCTCCATCCAGAACGAGCCGGACGTGCAGGTGACGTACGAATCCTGCAGCTGGAGTCCGGAGGAGATGGTCCAGTTCCTCAGGGAACACGGAGGCTCGGTGGGGGTGAGGCTCATCGCCCCCGAATCCTATCACTTCGACAAGACCTATTCGGATGCCATCCTCCAGGACAGCCTCGCCGCCAAGCATCTGGACATCGTAGGCGGGCACATCTACGGAGGGGGACTGGAGCCGTACCCGCTGGCCGAACGAATGGGAAAGGAAATCTGGATGACCGAGCATCTCGATCTCGACACGACCTGGAGCGGGGTGCTCAACACGGCGAAGGAGATCAGCGACTGCATGCGAGCCGGCATGAGCGCCTACGTCTGGTGGTACATCGTCCGTTACTACGGACCCATCCTCGAGGGGGGTACGGGCCGGGTCAGCAAGCGCGGCTACGTGATGGCCCAGTTCTCCCGATTCATCCGGCCCGGATTCGTGCGCGTGGCGACCACCTACACCCCGCAGCGCTGGGTCCACGTGACCGCGTACAAACATCCCTCCGAGGAAGACAAGGTGGTGATCGTGGCCATTAACCAGAGCCCGTACTCCCGGCAGCAGACTTTCGTACTCCGAAATGCCACCGTGAGGTCCTTCGCCACGTTCATCACCTCTCAGGAGAAGAATTGCGAGAGAGGTCCCGAGATCCCCGTAGCGGACAGCGCCTTCACGTTCGCCCTGCCCCCGTCGAGTGTCACGACCTTCGTTTCCGGCCTGACGAGCGCTGCGGCCGACGGGCCAGCGACAGAGCCTGCCGACTTCGGGCTCAGCGAGTGCTACCCCAATCCCTGCAATTCCCTCACGAAGATCACGTACCGTTTGGATCGAACGGCCTTCGTGTCGCTGAAGGTGTACGATGTGCAGGGCCGAGAAGTCCTCACCCTCTACGAAGGGCTGAGGGAGCAGGGCATCCACGCAACGACCCTCGACGCGTCTTGTCTCCCCAGCGGGCTCTACTTTTGCAGGCTGAATCTGGGCGGCAGGTCCGTCTCCAAGAAATTCCTGGTGGTGAAGTGAAGGCCGAGCGGAATGGACGATGGGGGACCGACCGAACCCGCGGTTGGAGCCGAGCCTGCGGCACCCGGAGCGGCGAGGGGATCGGGCTTCGGCCCGGCTGGCAGGACTTCACAGGCGGCGAAGATCCGCTCTCCGGGTGAGGTGCAGGCTTCGCCTCTCTGCGCGATCCGGGCCTCGGAGAGCTGGCAATCTGCCAGGCTGTCGTTTTGGGCTGGCTTCGCGGGTCACCCGAACGGAGGGATCGCCGGCGAGCGTTCGCGCGGGTGGCTACTCGATGACCACCACGGCGGCGGCGTAGGCCTCGGAGTGGGTGAGGCTGACGTACACGTGGTGGGAACCGACCAGTCGGCGGGCTCTTTCGCCGAGCTCGGGGAGGGGACGACCGGCGGCGCTCCGCACCACGGCGAACTCGTGCCAGGGGAGCTTCCGCGCCTGATCGCCCGGGATCGCCTTCACGAAGGCCTCTTTGGCGGCAAAACGCGCGGCCACGGACTGGAGGAAATGGCCGGCGCGGTGGCAATCAGCGAGTTCCTCCTCCGTGAGGACGCGCCGGAGGAAACGATCGCCCCAGCGCTCCACCGCGCGACGGATCCGCTCAATCTCGACGATGTCGATGCCCACGCCCAGCACGGAAACCCACCTTTCTTGCGGGACTGGCGTCCTCAGCGCCATCTGGACCGCCGCGGCACGGGGAACTTAGCGAACAGCGGGCTCAGAAGCAATTCGCAAGTGGAGGGGCTTGCGGGTAGAACTGCATGGGAGCACTCCGTGGGGACAAAGCCGGAGAGGCCTTGCGTCCGGTTCGGGCGGACGGGAAGCGGAAGGAGGTGGCGGCTTTTCGGCCACAAGGGCGACCCAGCGCGAAAACGGGACGCCGGAGCGTGAGCCACGAGGCAGGGGGGAGGAAGCCTGGCCCGGAGCTTGTGCCGGAGGAACCCGGATCCCGGGGCGGAGGCGCTGTCCCGGCGCGAACTCGAGGGGCCGGGATCGCTGCGCGGGCGGTGGCCGATCCGGCGCTTCCCGAGCCAACCGCATGACCACGGATTGACTGGATACAGCGGG
>JAPWUV010000009.1:87500-152500 GCA_028275345.1 bacterium | reverse complement strand
AAGTTCGAGGGGATCCCGGCCAACATCCGCACGCGCACGAACGTCTTTGTGCTGGTGGACGAAGCGCACCGCTCCACGGGCGGCGATCTGGGCAACTACCTCATGGGTGCGCTACCTAATGCGACCTACATCGGCTTCACCGGTACCCCGATAGACCGAACCGCTTACGGCAAAGGGACGTTCAAGGTCTTCGGCGTGGACGACCCGCCTCACGGATACCTCGACCGCTACTCCATCCGCGAGTCCATCGCCGACGGTACCACGGTACCGCTGCACTATGCGCTCGCCCCCAACGAGCTCCAGGTGGACCGTGACACACTCGACCGGGAGTTCCTGGCCCTGACCGAGCTCGAAGGAGTCAGTGACATCGAGGATATCAACCGGGTCCTCGACCGCGCCGTCACCCTCAAAAACATGCTCAAATCACCGGAGCGCATGCGGCGCGTGGCGGAGTTCGTGGCGCGCCATTTTCGGGAAAAGGTCGAGCCGATGGGCTACAAGGCTTTCTTGGTGGCCGTGGACCGGGAGGCCTGCTGCCGCTACAAGGGTCTCTTGGACGAGTATCTCCCCGCGGACTACTCGAGGGTGGTGATCAGCCCGGCCGCCAACGACCCTCCCGAACTTCGCGCCTATCATCTGAGCGAGGACGAGGAGCGACGCATCCGCGAGGCCTTCCGGAAGCCCAACGAGCTTCCGAAGATTCTCATCGTGACCGAAAAGCTCTTGACCGGGTTCGACGCGCCGATCCTCTACTGCATGTATCTCGACAAGCCCATGCGCGATCATGTGCTGCTGCAGGCGATCGCGCGAGTCAATCGGCCGTACGAGGACGGGACGGGTCGGCGCAAGCCCTCAGGCTTTGTCCTCGACTTCGTGGGCATCTTCGACAATCTCGAGCGTGCCCTGGCCTTCGATTCTGAGGATATTCAGGGAGTGGTGGAGGGCCTGGACGTCCTGAAGGAGCGGTTTCGGCAGCTTATGGAACAAGGGCGTCGCGACTACCTCGGCATCGTGGCAGGGCTTTCAGGTGATAAGGCGGTGGAAGTCGTGTTGGAGCACTTCCGTGACCCGGACGCGCGTGACAAGTTTTACCGCTACTTTCGAGAGCTCGACGAAGTCTACGAGATCCTCTCGCCCGATGAATTCCTTCGACCGTTCCTCGATGACTACCGTGCCTTGAGCGAGATGTACCAGGTCCTGCGCTCCAGCTATGAGGCCCGTCCCATCGCGAGCCTGGACTTCCTCAAGAAAACCGCCTCCCTTGTCCAGGAACACACACATGGATCCATGGTTCGCGAGCCTCGGGCGGTATATGGGATCGACGTAGAGACGCTCGGTCGCTTGGCGCAGGAGGACGCGCCGGATGCGGTCAAAGTATTCAACTTGCTCAAGGCGATTCGGCAGATTGTAGAGGCGCAGGCTTCAGAGCAGCCCTATCTGATCTCCATTGGGGAGCGGGCGGAAGCCATTGTGCAGGCTTTTCAAGAGCGACAGTTCACCACAGAGGAAACGCTTCGGCAGCTCGTGGACGGACCGGTGCAAGAATTGAAGGAAGCGGAGTCTGCCCGAGCCAGCATGGACCTCTCGGCAGAAGCCTTCACGATCTTCTGGCTGCTCAGCCGCGAACGAGTTCAGGAAAGCGAGGCGGTTGCCCGTCAGATTGCAGACGTACTGGACCGATTCCCACACTGGCACACGAGCGAGCAGCACGAGCGCGAGGTGAGGAAGGAAATCTACAAGGCGCTCCTCCAGACTGGCGTCGCAGACCCGGTGCCCGTTGCTGACCGGCTCCTGCAGGTCCTCCGCGAGTCGCAACGATGAAACCGATGAAGAAGCGAAAGGATCGACCAAGGTGGGCGCCCCTTGAAGACATCGTCCCGGTGGAAGTCTTCAAGGCGGAGGTGCGTGCCTGGGCAGAGCGCATTGGCGTCCAGCCGCGTGAGATTCACGTTCGGCCAATGAAGCGAAAATGGGCGAGCTGCTCCTCGAACGGCCGCCTGACGTTCGATCTTGACCTTTTACGCCAGCCCTCGAAGGTTCGGGCAGAGGTCATCATTCACGAACTGCTCCACTTAAGAATCCCAAACCACAGTGGCCTCTTCCGGGCTTTTTTTCAAGCCTACGTAGCGCAGCAATCCGAAGAGGATTAGGAAGTATCGGGATAACTGCGACCTATTGCCTTTTTTCCAGGAAGTGCCGGTGGCCGTCGCGAGGGGAGCACCCGGCGAGGAGCGGCGGGCCGAGGAGCTCCACCACGCCACCCGCCGGATCGTGCCGAGGGCCATCACGCCAGAGGGCGTCGTTGACCTCTTCGCCGCGGCGGGCTTGAAGAAGCCGGACATCTCGATCCTCTCCGAGGAGTTTCTGGCCGAGGTGCGGGAGATGCCGCAGAAGAACCCGGCCGTGGAGCTCCTGCGGAAGCTCCTGGAGGGCGAGATCAAGGTGCGCCGTCGGAAGAACGTGGTGCAGGCGCGGTCGTTTGCCGAGATGGTGCAGCAGGCCATCCGCCGCTAGCCTAACCGGGCCATGGCGGTCGCCCAGCTCAGCGAGGAGCTCATCGTGCTCGCGAAGGGGATTCAGTGCCAGGCACCCGGCCACTGACGCCGCGCGGTTTCGCCTCAAGGGGGCCCATGTGCCAGCGTGCCCCTTTCGGGGGAACTCCGCAGGTTGGCTGCCTCCCGCGCCCGGGTTCTGCCTGGCCTGGCTGGGAGAGGAGGAAGCCTCCCACATGGCTCCATGACCGGCGCGACCCAAGAAAGCAAAGCGCCTGGAACTCCTGAAACTGGGCGCGAAGGACGGCACGCGCAACCTCCGGGTCCTCGGCTCGGCAGCTCACAGCCATGCGGCCGAACGCAGCGACGCCAATTCCTTCCCTGAGCTCGAGCCTCGCCCGATCCTCTTTGAGCTGGTGGGTCTCTGGTAGCATTGGGTTCTCCTTCTGGGGCCTTGGCGCGGACGCACGATTGCGGCCGCCGAAGCTGCGCGGCGAAGGGGGCTCACCGTCTCGGTCGGTCCCCACGGTTAACAAGATGATGCGGCCGGCCGGAAGCGAGTCCGGCTTGCGGGGGTGGGCCTGGTCAAGGCGGGAGAGGCTTCGCCACGTGGCTCGGCGAGGGTTCAGAGTCCGCCGCCTGGGGTGGCGCTGAGTTTCTCCCGCAGGACTCGGGCTCCGTGCTCCGGGGGCACGAAGTTCACGTACATGCCCGAGACGATCTCGAAGCTCGTGAAGCCTCGGACTCTCGGCACGATCTCCATGTGCCAGTGGTAGTCTTGGGCCAAGGTGCGCCAGTAGCCGCGTCGTTGTCCGTACGAGGTATTCGGGCCGCTGTGGATCAGCATGACGTAGTTGGGCTCGTGGAGGACGTCGCAGAGGGCGGCCAGCACCCGGCGGAGGATCCAGGCCAGTTCCTCCAGGTGGGCATTGTCCTCGAAGAAGGTCTCGTGCTGCTTCGGCAGGATCCAGGTTTCGAAGGGGGAACCGGAGGCGAAGGGGAGAAAGGCGAGGAAGTCCTTCCCATCGACGACCACCCGCGTGCCTTCGCTCTCCTCCTGGTGGACGATGTCGCACAGGAGGCAGCGTTCCTTCATCTGGTAATGTTGGGCGCAATTGAGCAACTCCTGTTTGACCCGGGGCGGGGTGACGGGGGTGGCGATCACGTAGGAGTAGCTGTGGTGCGCGGCGGGTCCGGTGGCTTCGCCGTGGGACTTGTACACGAGCACATAGCGGAACCGCTGGTCTTTCTTCAGGTCGGCGATACGGTACTGGTAGGTGCGTAGCACCTGCACCAGATGGGTTTCGTCCATCTCCGGGATCCAGGTGCTGTGCTCGGGGGTTTCGATCACGATCTCGTGGGCCCCGATGCCGTCCAGCAAGTCGTACATGCCGTGCGCCCGATTGTTGAGCGCGCCTTCCACGCGCAGGACGGGGAATTTGTCGGGGACGACGCGGACGGTCCAACCCGGGGAATTCGGTGGCGTCCCGGTCCGGACGGCGTAGATCTCGGGCGGCGTTTGCGCTTCATTCCCCTGGCAGAAGGGGCAGTTGGCGTCATATTTTTCCGTCACACGGGCGCGCTCCCGCAGGTTGACCAGGAGGCGCTCCGTTTGCATCGGATCCTGGATGACGATGCTCCAGCGTCCCGACACCGGATCTCTACGAAGCTCGTTCACGCTCCTCCTCGTGCTGAATTGGGGTTGGGGGTCTGCCGGCCGGCTTTCTGAGGCCAGAATGGACGAGGGCAGCTCGTTCAATGGAAAGGCTCGCCCGTCGGCTACGGCTAAGGGCCAGATGCCCGATCCTGGACTTTTCCGCTGCGGGAGGAAGGAACATGACCGTCCTCAGTCCTCGCTTGGAGGAAATCACCGAGTGCTACTTGGCCGTTCCGCGTGGACATCGGCACCTGCGGCTTGCCCTGCGCTACGGCGATCAGGTGCTGATCCTGCCCGAGGCCGTGGTGGCGGCCATCGCTCGAGGCTACGTGGATATCCTGACGCATCCCCAGCGTCGGGCGGTGGCTTTCCGACTGCTCAAGCTCGACGAGCGCAAAGAAGGCTTCGCGGAGTTTCAACTGCTCGAGTCGCCCGAGGAAGAAGCAACGATCGCGGCCCATCTCGCCCGTCTTCTGGAGCAGGCTGAGCGTCCGTAGCCCGGCTTTGTGGAAGCCCTTCCATCCCGGAAGCTGCAAGAACCGCTCCAGAAGGAACGGTCTTCTCCGACTTTCGCCACCGCGCGAACTTAGCAAATGGCTGCCTTCTGAGCAATGGCGATTCGGGCGGGACCGCGCGCTTTGAGTCGCCTTCGTGCATCTGTTCCATCCCCGATCGCTGTCGCCCCGCGGACAGCCGCTGGTCCGCTCCGCTACGGTCTCCGGGGGACTCCCCGCGGGAGTCCCCCCGGCGGCCGGAGGGGCTGCCGACCGGCCGAGGGCCCGACGGTTCGAAGGGCGGGCCGCGGTAGGAGCTTGCGCGGGCTTCGGCCCGGGGAAACGGGATGGAGCCGTTCGGACCGCTACTCGGCGGCCACCGGCGGGAATGTGCCGTCGGCGTTGGCTTTTCGCGCGCCGGAGAGGATCGCCCGGGCGACGACCTCCGTCCCCAGGGTTCCGACGAGGTCCACAGGGCAATCGAGCTCGCCCACCGAAATGGCGAAGACGGTATCGCCGTCCACCGAGGTGTGCACGGGGTAAATGACGCGGGCCAGGCCGTCGTGGGCCATCTGGGCGACCTTGGTGGCCGCCTCGGGAGTGAGGGCGGCGTTGGTGATCACCACGGCGAGGGTCGTGTTTGCGCCCCAGGGCAGGCCCGGGGCCGCCCGCAGGAGTTCAAGGGAATCGGCAATGGAGCCATCCGGGAGGCGTGGACCGGCGATCCAGCGGCCGGATTCGGGATCGCGGATGGCTCCCAGGGCGTTGCAGACGGTCACGGCTCCCACAAGAAGGTTCCCCGCCTTTTCCATGGCCAGGCCGAGTCCGCCCCACATGGCCCAGTGGGGTCCGCGGAGCTTCCCCACGGTAGCTCCCAGCCCTACTCCGACGCGTCCCTCGCGGCTTTCTTCGGAGGAGGCCGCCGCGCACGCCCGATAGCCCATCTCCTGGTCCGGCCGGACTCGCGCCGTGCTGACGCTCAGGTCGAAGATCACGGCGGCCGGCACGATGGGTACGCGCGCGAAACCCGTGTCGAACCCGCGGCCTTGCTCCTCGAGCCAGCGCTGCACGCCGCACGCGGCATCCAAACCGAAGGCGGATCCGCCTGTGAGGACAATGGCATCGACTCGCTGAACGAGTCGGACGGGCCGGATCGCCTCGAGCTCGCGGGTGCCGGGAGCGGAGCCGCGAACATCCACCCCGGCCACCGCCGGCCGCTCGGGGATCACCACCGTACACCCGGTGCACGCGACGGGATCTCCCGCGTGGCCGAGCTTCACCCCTGGCATCCACGGCATGGCTTCATCCTCCGGATTGCCATCGAACTCAGACGCTCTTTTGATGCACTCGGGCCGCCCGCCGATTCAGCTACTTGAGGAGGATGGCCTTCCTCGTCTCCTTCAGCGACGCTGCTTCCAGGCGGTAGAGGTAGACGCCGCTGGGAAGTCCCGTCGCGTCGAAGGTCGCCTCGTGCGCGCCCTCGGGGAGTTCGCGATTCACCAGCGTGGCAATCCTTTGCCCACTGGCATTGAGCACCTCGAGCCGAGCGAGAGATCGGCGTGGCAGGCGAAATCGGATGCAGGTCGTGGCGTTGAACGGATTCGGATAATTCTGCTCGAGCCGGAATTGCTCCGGGATCCCGGCGATTCCAGGATCGGCCGTGACGGAGGTGATCATCTCCGAAATCGGCCTTCGCCACACCCTGGCCTGGGACGTTCCGGCGAAGAGGTTCTCGCCACAGATGGCCAGTGCGGTGACGCGGGTATCCGAGAGCCCGGCATTGACCTCCGTCCAGGTCGACCCGTTGTCCGTGGAGAGGAAGACGCCCATGCCCGTCCCCGCAAATACGGCTTGCCCACGGATCGCGACCGCGCCCACAAAGAATTGCCGGAGTCCCGTGGCAGTCCAGCCCGCGCCGTAGTCCGTAGAGCAGTACAGACCGGCTCCCTCGGTCCCTGCGTAGACGATGGAATCCGAGACCGTCAGGGTGACTACATTGACCCCGGCGAGCACCTGCGTCCAGCTCGCCCCACGGTTGCTGGAGAGGAAGATGCCATCCTGGGTGCCGGCGAGGAGGTTGGACCCGGAGACGGCGAGGGCGTTCACGTACGGATTCGTGAGTCCCTCGCTGGCCAGGTTCCAGTTCTTCCCCTCATCCGGGGAACGGAACACCCCGCCGAATCCATGCACCCCGGCGAAGAGGTCGGTTCCCTGCGAGGCAAGGGCGTGGACGTCGGTGCTCATCATGAAACCCGCGCTGGCCCAACTCTGGCCTTGGTCGGTGGAGACGAAGACCCCTTCACGGATCCCGGCGTACAGCTTGGATCCGGAAAGAAGCAGGGCGCGCACGGTCGTGTCACCAAGGCCGCTGACGCATCTCGTCCAGTGGTCGCCGTGGTCGCTGGAGACGAATACTCCGCCTCGAGTACCGGCGAAAAGGGTCGTCTCGCGGACCAGGAAGCAATTCACAGCGCCTCGATTGGGCCCAGCGGTCTGGACCCACTGGGCTTGCGAGCTTCCCCCGAGCATGACCAAGACCACGATGGACATCGCCCCCAGCTTGCTGAAGGTGCGGTGAGGGTGCATGATTCCCTCCGCGATGGATGAGGTGCGCTGCTGAGGTTTGTTTCTCCGTACCGGCAGGTTGCCGGAGGCGCGGAGTTTTCGGCCGCGCGGCTGACGGCCAGCTCCGACCCTCTGGCCTGACCTCCCGGCTGTCGCGGGACCTTTCCGGGCCCGATCCGTGCTCTAGCACAGGATCGAAGACTGGGGAAGGGACGAGAAGAGCGAATTCTCCGCGCTGGATACGTCCTCCCCATTGGGGGGTGTTGTCTGCGCTGGTCACAGTACGGGGACGAGCGGGTTGCGGTGGTCGGTACTGGGGTCAGGAGCCGGCAGTCCCGGACAGGGCTGTGGCGATGAGTCCTCGCAAGCAGTAGATGAAGAGCACGAAGAGAAAGAACGGAGCGCCGAAACGGGGAGGCATTCCGGCGGAGAGCAGACCGTGCCAGAACAGGAGGGCGAGCACGACCCACTGGATCATCCGCAGATTTTTGCGGAGGCTCGGCGCAATCCCGCGGCGGCTGAGGAACTTGCGGTACCATCCGTCGAACCAGTCGACGGCGCCGATCAAGGCGAGGGAGGCGACGGTGGAAGTGAGTAGCTTTTCTCCCATGATCCACCTCGGAGCTTTGCCTGCCGGTGCGTTGCCACGGACACCCCCGTCTTCCACGCCGGATGCGGGTTTTCTTCGGGGCGGATCTGGCCTTTCCGGAGCCCTACCAGCCCCGAGTTGGGCTTGGGCCCTTACAGACCCCACAGGAACGGCTCTTCGTCGTCCTCCCACTGGATGGCTGCTTTCCTGAGAAAACGCACTCCCGACCTGCGGGATCGGACGAGGATGGTATCTCGTAGCCAGTGTTCGTCGTCCCGCGTGGGGTAGTCGGTGTTGTAGTGGAGGCCGCGGCTTTCCTTGCGGTAAAGCGCGCAGTCCACTACCAAGCTTGCCACTTGAGCCATGTTTCGGAGTTCCAGAAGCCCCTCCGTGACGCGGGTTCGACGGTAGAAGTCCTCCACCTCCCGGCGGATGAGGCCGATGCGCCTGCGCGCTCGCTGCAGTCGGAGGCGGGAGCGCACGATTCCGACGTAATCCCACATGAGCGACTGGATTTCCTGACGGTCGTGGGAGATGAGGACCCATTCCTCGGAGTTGAAGGTACCGGTATCGTCCCAGGCGGGGATTTCCGGGAGGAGGCGCCGCGTCCGGCGCAGCGACTGGGCGGCGTCGTGGTAGGCTCGCTTCGAGAAGGCAACCGCCTCGAGCAGGGAGTTCGATGCCAGGCGGTTCGCCCCGTGGACGCCGGTGCAGGCCACCTCGCCGCACGCGTACAGGCCCGCGATGGTGGTCCTGCCCCGGAGGTCCGTGACCACACCCCCGCAGCTGTAGTGGGCGGCGGGGACGACGGGGACGGGCTCCTTGGTCATGTCGATCCCGTAGCGGAGACAGGATTCGTAAATGTTCGGGAAGCGCTCCTTCACCTTCTCCGCAGGGAGGTGGGTCACGTCGAGGTAGACGCATTCCTCGCCCCGGCGCTTGAGCTCGGCATCGATGGCCCGGGCGACAACGTCGCGCGGCGCCAGGGAGCCCATGGGGTGGTAGCGGCTCATGAATTCGTGGCCATCCCGCGTGCGGAGAACCCCGCCGAATCCCCGGACAGCCTCCGAGATCAGGAACGGGGTCCCGGTAGGCGTGTAGAAGGCGGTGGGGTGAAACTGCATGAATTCCATGTTGGCGATGGCCGCCCCGGCGCGGTAGGCCATCGCTACGCCGTCGCCCGTGGCGATCTCCGGATTGGTGGTGTGGCGATAAATCTGGCCGCAGCCGCCGGTAGCCAGTAGGGTGACGGGCGCCAGGAATTTCTTGACGATGCCCTCGCGCACATCCAGCACGTAGGCGCCGTAGCAATGGATTCGCTCGGCCCGAGCTTCGGCCTCGCGGCCGAGGTGGTGCTCCGTGATGAGGTCGATGGCCACGTGGTCCTCGTGGACGGAAACATTCGGATGCTCGCGGACAGCTGTGACCAACGCCCTTTCCACCTCGCGGCCGGTGAGGTCCTGCGCGTGCACGATCCGGTTGCGCGAGTGCCCGCCTTCTCGCCCGAGCTCGTAGAATTCCCCCTTCTCCGTCCGCTGCTTCGTGAATTGGACCCCCCACTCCTCAAGTTCCCGCACGCACTCGGGGCCCTCTCGCACCATGATCTCGACGGCATTCGGATGGCAGAGACCCGCGCCCGCTTGCAGGGTATCGCGGATGTGAAGCTCAAAGCTGTCGTTCTCGCTCAGCACCGCAGCGATTCCCCCCTGGGCGTAGTTGGTGTTGGATTCGGCCCGCTCCTTCTTGGTGACCACGGCCACCCGCCCGTGCTTCGCCGCCCGGAGGGCAAAAGACAGCCCGGCGATGCCACTGCCAATCACCAGAAAATCGACGGTCTCCTCGAGGAAGCTCATCGACCGTGTCCCGATCAATAGGCCCGAAGGATTTCCGCTCCTCGGTAGTAGTGGGCAAGGATCTGGCGATAGCTGAAGCCCCGGCTCGCCATCACGGTGGCTCCTACCTGGCAGAGGCCCACACCATGACCCCAACCGGCGCCGATCAGCCGGAAAAACTCGGGAAAGCCATGCCCGTCCAATTCCTTCTCGACGTAGAAGCACGAGCTGTACAAATGGGACGAGCTGAGCGCACGCCGGATTTCCAGCTCCTTCCCGAGGATGACCCGCCCCTCCGTGCCCACCACCTGGAGGTGAACGATTCTGCCGGAGTCGCCGCGTTCCATGGGGACCAGGTCCAGCAGCCGGCCGACCCGGACCCCTACCCGCGTCGCCAGAAGCTCCTCCAGTTCGGACCGCGAGTATCGGACCTGCCAGCGGAAGAGGCCCTGGCATCGTTCCCGGAGGCTTTCCGGCAGCGGGTAGCGATCCACGTTGCAATACACATCGGGGCTGGACCGGATGAACTGGCGCGCCGCCTCCTCGGAATTGGCCGGAACTGGCAACGGCTCAGGGCCATCCACTCCGGAGGTGAGATAGGGGATGCGTCGGTCGTCCCAGACGAAGCGGTAGTCCTCCATGATCCCGCCGCAGATCTTCGAGTAGCGGGCGTCGCAGACCCGGCCGTCGCTCACCAGGACCTCGCCCCACGTGCTTCGCACGGCTTCCCAGGAGCGCTCCCGCTCCCGGCTGGCGCCGTAGTAGCACTGGCAATGATCATCGGCGCAAAGGTCGAAGGGTTCGCCGAAGTGATGCTTGCCCGCCGTGGCGAAGAGGGTGCTGCGGCCCGCCACGGTCTGGGCTTTGAGCAATTCTTCCGGAGAATCGGGGGTCATTTCGCTCGAGTTGACGCTCGCCAGGTAGGCTTCGGCCGAAAGCTCGTTGATGGCCACGAGCTTGCCGTCGGGCCCCGCCGCGATCTCCAGCGCGCCGCGGAGAAGCTCATCCTCACGGTGCTGCCAGTGAAATTCGATGCCGATGAGGACGTCTCGGAGCAGAATCTGGGGTTCTTGGGGATTTTCCGGCAGCACCGTTATCGGAAGCTGCACTCTGCGCCCGTCCAACGTGGCCCAGCCTTCTGCTTGTCCCGAAGGGAGCTGCAGGACCGTCAGTTCACCCGGTCGCGGCTGTCCCCTCCGGAAGGCTTCCGCAGAGGCGTTGTCCGGAAAGGGGCCGACGAGGTGCCACGTCTCGCGATTGTCCACCCGAAGATGGGGGAGCTGGATCCGGCGTCCCACCACCAGCTCCCGGACCTCTGCCCCGGGTGGGGCTGGGCGAGTCGGGCGTTCGCCCGGCAGCGTGATAGCGAAGCGGACCCAATGCTGGGACCCCGGCACCGAGGTCTCCGACCTCGAGACGGCGTAGCGGGATGCGCGCTCGGCCTCGAGGTGGAAGCCGTCGGAGGAGCGGATGCGGTGCGGGCCCAGCACTTCGAAGCGGATTTCCTCCGCCCCGCGGATCATTCCCACCCGAACGCTGGGCGTGTCAGAACCTTGCAGCATCTCCTGAGCCGTCCATCCCATATCTTCGCTGCCCCTCGAAGTACGAATAGAAGCGCCGGAAACCGAGGTACAGCAGACCCACCGCCAGGAGCAAGAAGGGGGGCGAAACGTGATCTTCCAGGAACAGAGGTCTCAAGCGTTCCTGGCCGATGTTCAGCACCGCAAATTCGAAGGCATTGTTCACCGCGTGGACAATGGCGGCCGGGAAGACGCTCTGCCCGCGCCACGCCAAGACGCCCAGGATGACCCCGAAGACGAGGATCTGGACCGCCGTCCAAGGGTTCAGGTGGAAAAAGGCGAAGAGGAGGGCGCTCAGCAATACGGCTCGGGTGACATCGAAGTGGGCTTCCAGCGATCCAAGGAGCATGCCGCGGAAGAGCATCTCTTCCAATAGACCGGCCAGAACCACGATCGCCAGCACAAGCACGAAGCCATCGGTCACGCTCCGTGCCCGGAGCATCTCGGTGAGGGCACGCTCCAACTCGGCCGGCATGGGGAAAAGCTCTTCCACCAGGGCGTCCAATTCGTGTCCGATGAGCGCTGCCCCCAAACCGATCGCCGCCGAGATCCACAAGGCGCCGGCCGGCACCCTCCGGATCCGGAATACGGCTTTCCAGTCCAGCGACGAGCGAGCGACGTAGATCCACGCCGGGACGATGACCAGGGCCTCGGAGAGAAGCACCTCGCTCCGGCCCCCGAACATGGCGCCGGCCAGTCCGGCCGTCAAGATCAGCAGGAAGGTGACGAAAAGGATGACCAAAGTTCGTTGCAAGGGAATGGCGCAAGTCCCCTGCTGTAGCTGGTTCAAATCCATGGTCCTGTGCTTGCGGTCATTCCGGTTCGCCCCTGCCTTGGGAAGGTCCCGTCGGGCGGAGCTGATCACCCTGAGATCGTCGCCATTCGTCCAATAGGATGGACACCGCCATGGCCACATTGAGGGAGTCGCCCGCTCCCCAGCACGGGATGCGAAGGGTCGTCTCCACCACGCGCAGCACGGACGGGTCCAGAGGTTCGGTTTCGCCTCCGGCGACGAGGACAGCCTCTTTCGCATCGGCTGGCCAGCGGTCGCTTTCCCCTCTCACATCGGCGGCGAGGATGCGATAGCCGGCCGCCCGAGCCGCAGCCAGCCAGTTGGCCAGATCCTCCACGGGTTCGCAGGGAACGTAGAAGATCCCGCCCATCGTAGCGCGAACAGCTTTCGGATTGTGCGGGTCCACGCAACCCTTGCTGAGCACGAGTCGGTCGGCTCCGAACCACGCCGCCGATCTCCAGATGGTGCCCAGGTTGCCCGGATCCCGGACGCGGTACAGCGCCACGGTCAGCCCACTCTGCCAGGGCGCCCGGGAGGGCCAGCCGGGCATACGAACGATGGCGGCCACTCCCTGTGCGTGCGTGGTCGCGGCAATGTCCCGGAACACCCGCTCTTCCACGATGGTGAGCGGGATCCCCTTGTCGCCCTGGGCCAATTGGGACAATTCCTTTCCCGCCGAAGAATGGGCGAACTCCGGGGTCATCACGATCCGCGTGACGGCTGCGGAGGCTTCGAGCGCGGCGCGGACAAGTCGGTAGCCTTCGGCCACGAATAGGCGGTGCTGCTCTCTCCCGTGCTCCGTCTTCAGCGCGCGGAGGCGTTTCAGCTCTGCCTTCCCCAGCTGCTGCATCGGGTTGGCTCGTGACTCCCCGAGAAACGGCACCAATTCGCCGGCCGGAGCGCTTCAGTCCAGGGCGACCCCTCGGAGCTCCTGCTTCACGGAGAGGATGACCTGTTCGCGGGGGACGCTCGTTTGCTCTCCTCGATCGAGCCATTTGAGCTGGAAGCGCCCGTCCCGCAGCTCCTCCTCCCCGATCACCACCACGACTCTTGCCCCTACCCGATTGGCATCCCGGAGCTGAGCCTTGAGGCTTCGCTCCCCGAAGCTGACGAGCGCGGGGATGCCCTCGGCGCGGAAGGCCTGGACCATCTCCAGGGCGACGCGCTTGGCCTCTTCGCCGAGGTGGGCCAGGAACACGGCCGGGGCCGACGGACTGGCCACGGGGACGTTCTGCTCCTGCAGGGTGAGGACCAGGCGCTCAATCCCGGAACCGAAACCGATCCCGGGCGTGGGGGGGCCTCCCAGCTCCTCGATGAGGCCATCGTACCGGCCGCCCCCACAGATGGCGTTCTGGGAACCAATGCCCTGCACCCACACCTCGAAGACGGTCTTAGTGTAGTAGTCGAGACCCCGCACCAGACGGGGGTTGACTTCGTACGGCACGGAGGCGGCGTCGAGGTAGCTGAGCAGGGTCTCGAAATGCTGCCGGCACTCGGAGCAGAGGTGGGCGCGGATGTTCGGGGCCTCGGCGATCACCGGCTGACATTGGGGCACCTTGCAGTCGAGGAGCCGGAGCGGATTGCGCTCGAAGCGCCGACGGCAATCGCTGCACACCACATCCAACCTGGTGGAATAGTACTCGGTTAGCTGGCTCACGTACTGCGGCCGGCAGCGGGGGCAACCGGTGCTGTTGATTTGCAGCCGGGTCCCGGTGAGGCCGATTTCCCGAAAGAGGTGGAGCGCAAGCGCAATCACCTCAAAGTCCAAGGCGGGGTCCTGCTCGCCAATGGCCTCCACATTGAACTGGGTGTGCTGCCGGTAACGGCCCGCCTCGGGACGCTCGTAGCGGAAGATCGGACCCACGGAGTACAGTTTGACCGGCTTAGGCTGGACGTGAAGTCCGTTCTCCAGGTAAGCCCGCATGATGCCCGCGGTGAACTCCGGCCGCAAGCTCAAAGAGCGCCCGCCACGATCCTCAAAGGTGTACATCTCCTTGTCCACAATGTCCGTCCCTTGGCCCACGCCGCGGACGTACAGGCCCGTCTCTTCCAGGATGGGAGTGGCGATCTTGCGGTAGCCGTACAAGGCGGTCACCTTCCGGATGGCTCGCTCGATGTGATCCCAGTAGGGCCATTCCTCTGGAAGAACGTCCCGTGTGCCCCGAATTGCCTTGAACTTGGCCATCGGTTCCTCAACCCCGTATGTCGACGCGAAAGAGATCTCTCGCCGGCAGAGTCACCCGAGCGCCGCAACCCCACGTCCGGGATCCCGAGACTAGCTGCGGGCGGCCCGGGCTGCCTCCCTGGCCCCCATGGGTCAGGCCTTCGTAGCTGCCAAAACTCTGCAGCCTGGGCCTGGGTTTCCCTGCGTCCCGGGCGAGTTGGTCTCCGTAAGGTCACAGTTCGAGAAGTCGCATTTCCTCCGCAGCGATGGCGTCCAGCACCTCCTTTGGCGTTCGGGCCGCCAGCAGGCGCTCTCGGAGTTCTTTCTTGTGCATCAGTCTGGAGATCCGGCTGAGCGCCTTGAGGTGAGGGCCTGTGATTTCCGGCGGCCCGACGAGCATGAAGATGAGCCGGACCGGCTGATCATCGAGGGATTGAAAGTCGATACCGGACCTCGTCTTCCCAAAGCAAGCGGCAAGCTCCTTCACCCCCTCGGCCTTACCGTGGGGGATGGCCACGCCATCGCCCACCCCGGTGCTCATCACCCTCTCGCGCTCGAAGACAGCCTTGAGGATCTTATCCTTGTCCTGGACCTTCCCCGCCCGGACCAGAAGGTCGATCAGCTCCTCGATGACCTCCTCCTTCCGGGTGCCTTCCAGCGGAATCTTGATGACCTCATGCGAGAGTAGGTCGGCCAATTTCATGAACTCGCTCCCTCATTTGCCGTGCGGGAATTTACAACAAACGCCCGCATTAGCAACCCGTTTTTCCGCAATGCTTTGGAATTCGACTTCTTCGGGATACCCGAGGGTCGCGGAGGTTTGGGGAGGAAACTTTGCTCTTGACAATTCGAGCGGATTTGCTATCTTGCCGTGAGCCTGCGCGGGGAAGGGGAGATTCGGTCCGCGGTGGAAGGTGCTCCCCCGCGCAACGAAGAGCTCGGCGAGGGTGGAGGTTAGGCAAGATAGGCCGAACCAAGAAACGGAGGAGGAAGCCGTGGCGGAGATGGCGTATTGCGTGAAGTGTCGGACGAAGACGGAGATGGTCAACGTCCAGCAGGTCACGATGAAAAACGGTCGGCCGGCTCTGAAAGGCAAGTGCAGCAAGTGCGGAACCGCGATGTTCAAGATCCTACCGGCGAAGAAGTAGTGCCGGCAGATAGCCGTCTCACCCGGAACCGAGGACAAAGGAAGCGGAGCCAAGGCGCTCCGCTTTCGCTTTTGCATGAAAAGAACTCTTGCGCCGGCTGAGGGGAAAAAGTGCTTGCAGAATTCGGATTTTGTTTTATCTTAGAAGCCAACTTCCAGATGCCTAAGTAAGTGAGGAAATGGGCGTGGCTTCTCGGCGGAAGAACAGCGTCCTCCGCGGACTTCTCGTTCCCACCTTCCGGGTGTGTCCCCGCCGCACCCGATGGCTGGGCCACGCCTTCGGAGCCTCCCCTCGAATTACCATCCCAATCTTGCCCTTCTGAGCTGCACTGCGGGACTTGACCTCCCGGTCAGCGCTTTCCCATTCATAGCATATTCGGAGATCCAAGAATCCTTAGGGGTAGTCGTTTTTCCATTGTTCACTTGCATTCAGAGGTGGCGAGATGAGTGGACACTCCAGGTCGGTTTTCGAGGAGGGCGGGTTGTATGACCCGCGGTTCGATCACGATGGGTGTGGCGTGGGTTTCGTGGCCCACCTGGATGGCGTGCCTCGGCATTCCGTGATTCAGCAGGCTCTTTCGGCGCTCCAGAACCTGGAGCACCGGGGGGCTCGCGGAGGAGATCGATCCACCGGCGATGGCTCAGGATTGCTGCTCCAGATCCCGGACACCTTCTTCCGGCGCTGCCAGCTGGGTTTTCGCTTGCCGGCGCCGGGGCATTACGCTGTGGGGTGCGTTTTCCTCCCCGGCGAAGAGCGCATTGCGGGCCATTGTCGCTGGCTTTTCGAGAAGGTGGCGGAGGAGGAGGGCTGTGAGGTATTGGGCTGGCGGAAGGTCCCGGTGGATGACTCAAGCCTCGGCCATCAGGCGCGGGCCGCACAGCCCCGGATCGAGCAGGTTTTTGTGGCGCGCGGGCGCTGCCCAAGGGAAGACTTCGAGCGCAAGCTGTACGTGATCCGCCGGCGCGTGGAAAAGGAGGTTCTGGCTTTCCCCAATGCCGATCCGTTCTACATCCCCAGCCTTTCCCCGCGGACAATCGTGTACAAGGGCATGCTGACCGCGTCGCAGCTGGCCAGCTTTTACCTGGATTTCCAAGACGAGAGTTTCGCCAGTCCCTTCTGCTTGTTCCACGAGCGATACAGCACGAATACGCTGCCGGCGTGGTATTTGGCGCAACCTTTCCGATTCCTCGCCCACAACGGCGAGATCAACACCTTGCGGGGCAATATCAATCGGATGCGGGCGAGGGAAGCGAAGCTGCAATCGCAGCTGCTCGGGGACGATCTCGAGAAGATCAAGCCCATCCTCGATGAGCGGGGGAGTGACTCGGCGATGCTCGACAATATCCTGGAGCTTTTGGTCCTGGCCGGCCGCTCGCTGCCCCATGCCATGATGATGCTGATCCCCGAGGCCTGCAGCACGCGGATCAACATGAGCGAGGACAAGCGGGCTTTCTACGAATACCACGCGGCGCTGATGGAGCCTTGGGATGGCCCCGCGGCTGTGGCCTTCACCGACGGTCGCTATCTCGGCGCCACCCTGGACCGAAATGGCTTGCGGCCGGCGCGCTACACGGTCACAAAGGATGGTTTCATCATCCTGGCCTCCGAGACGGGCGTGCTCCCCGTCGAGCCGGAGCGGATCCTCCGCCGAGGTCGTCTCCAGCCTGGCAAGCTCTTCCTCGTGGATTTGGAGCAGCACCGCGTGGTTCCGGACAACGAGATCAAGTCCAAGATCGCCCGGCAGAAGCCGTACCGGAGGTGGCTCACCGAGAGCCGCATTGTTTTGCGCGGAATGTTCAGCCCCGCGGGAAGCCGCGAGCCCGAGCCGGAAGTTCTGCTCCGCCTCCAGCACGTCTTTGGGTACACGGAGGAGGAGCTGCGCATGATCCTGAGCCCGATGGCCTCGCACGGACAGGAACCCGTGGGATCGATGGGGAATGACGCTGCCCTGGCGGTGCTCTCGGACCGGCCCCAGCTGCTGTTCGCCTACTTCAAACAGCTCTTCGCGCAGGTGACCAATCCCCCCATCGATCCGCTGCGGGAAGAACTGGTCATGTCGCTGGAGAGCTTCCTCGGCAAGGAACGGAACCTTCTGGACGAAACCCCGCAGCACAATCGCGGCGTCAAGCTCTACCACCCGATCTTGACCCCGGACGACCTCGATCGAATCCGCAGCTCGCACCACCCGGACCTCGTGGCTCGCGAGATCGACATGCTCTTCCCCGCGGGCGGGGACGGCCGGGCGTTGGAGCGAGCCTTGCAAGCCCTCTTCGCCAAGGCCGAACAGGCCGTGAGGGAGGGAGTCACCCTCCTCATCCTGACAGATCGCCGCGTCGACGTGGATCACGCGCCCATTCCAAGCCTCTTGGCGGCGTCGGGGCTTCACCATCATCTTATTCGCCGCGGGCTCCGGAACGATGCTTCCATCATCGTCGAAACGGGAGAGGCCCGGGAGGTCATGCATTTCGCCCTCCTCATTGCCTACGGCACGGACGCCATCTGCCCCTATCTGGCCTTCCAAACGATTCACCAACTTGCCCGGCAGAGGCTCCTCGAAGGCGACAGGAGACCCGAGGAGGCCATGGACAATTACATCACAGCCATCAAGAAGGGTCTGCTCAAGACCATGAGCCGGATGGGGATCTCCACACTGCACAGCTTCTTCGGATCGCAGATCTTCGAGGCGTTGGGGTTGGGCAAGGAGGTGGTGGATCGCTATTTCACGGGCACCCCGAGCCGGATCGGAGGAATCGGGCTGGATGAGATCGCTCGGGAGTCCACCTTGCGCCACCGTCAGGGGTTCCCGCTGGAGGGTCGGCCGCCCAAACTCCTGGATGTGGGAGGGGCCTATCACGCCAGGGAGGGGGGAGAGGCTCACCTTTGGTCGACGGAAGCCATCTACAAGCTGCAGCAGGCGGTGCGCAACGATGACTACGCGGTTTTCAAGGAGTACACCCGCATCGCCGACGATCCTTCGCGGCGGATCACCCTGCGCAGCCTGCTCCGCTTTAAGAAGGGCAAGCCCATCCCGATTGATGAGGTGGAGCCGGTGGAGAGCATCGTCAAGCGCTTCGTGGCGGCCGCCATGTCCTTCGGCTCGTTGAGCCGCGAGGCGCACGAGACGATCGCCATTGCCATGAACCGTCTCGGCGCCCGCAGCAATTCCGGCGAAGGTGGAGAGGACCCCGCCAGGTACATCCCCCTTCCCAATGGGGACAGCCGGTGTTCGGCGGTCAAGCAGGTGGCCTCCGGGCGATTTGGGGTGACCACGGAGTACCTGATCCACGCCGAGGAGCTGCAGATCAAGATCGCCCAGGGAGCCAAGCCGGGGGAAGGTGGACAGCTTCCGGGACACAAAGTGACCCCCGAGATCGCCCGGGTGCGACACACGACGCCGGGCGTGACGCTCATCTCCCCTCCTCCGCATCATGACATCTATAGCATCGAGGATCTGGCCCAGCTGATCTACGACCTCAAGTCGGTGAATCCCAGGGCGAGGGTTTCGGTGAAGCTGGTCTCGGAGGTGGGTGTCGGGACCATTGCCTGTGGAGTGGCCAAAGGGAATGCCGACGTCGTGCTGATCTCTGGTCACGACGGTGGCACGGGCGCCTCTCCGCTCTCGGCCATCAAGCACACGGGCTTGCCGTGGGAACTGGGTTTGGCCGAGACGCAGCAGGCCTTGATCCGGAATCGTCTCCGGGATCGCATCCGCATCCAGGTGGATGGCCAGTTGAAAACGGGGCGCGACGTGGTGATCGCCGCCCTCCTCGGCGCCGAGGAATTCGGGTTCGGGACGGCGGTGCTGGTGACGTTGGGCTGCGTCCTGCTCCGCAAGTGTCACCTCAATGCCTGCTCCATGGGCGTGGCCACGCAGAACCCCGAGCTGCGGGAACATTTCGCAGGCAAGCCGGAGTACGTGGAGCGATTCTTCCGTTTCCTGGCGCAGGAGGTGCGGGAGTACATGGCCGAGCTTGGGTTCCGGACGGTGGATGAGATGGTGGGTCGCGTCGAGATGCTGGAGGTCGACCCTGAGTTCCAACACTGGAAGGCGAGCAAGCTGGATCTTTCCGCCATTCTCGTCCCGCCTCCGCCGGATGCTCCACGACGCTGCCTGCGCTCGGAGATCAACCCGATCGAGCCAGGGCTCAACGCCACCCTCCTGGAGGTGACGAAGAAGGCCCTCGAACGAAAGGAGAAGGTGAAGGTTCGGCTGCCGATCCGCAACGTGGACCGGGCGGTGGGGGCCACCCTCAGCGGGGAGATCGTGCGTCGGTACGGGTCCAAGGGTCTGCCGGACGGCACGATCGAAATCGAGTTTTACGGGTCGGCGGGGCAGAGCTTCGGGGCATTCTTGGCTCCGGGCGTAACCCTCCGGCTCGAGGGCGACGCGAACGACTACCTCGGAAAGGGCATGTCCGGCGGCAGGATCATCGTCGTCCCGCCGAAAGGCAGCAGCTTTGTGCCCCACGAGAATGTGATCGTCGGCAATGTGGTCCTCTACGGTGCCACTGGAGGCGAGGTGTTCATCAACGGCTTGGCGGGCGAGCGCTTCGCCGTCCGGAACAGCGGCGCCGTCGCCGTGGTGGAGGGCGTGGGCGATCACGGCTGCGAGTACATGACGGGCGGGATTGTGGTGGTGCTAGGACCGACGGGGAACAACTTCGCGGCGGGCATGAGCGGAGGCATCGCCTACGTCTACGATCCCACGGAGCTTTTCGACACCCGCTGCAATCTGGACATGGTGGATCTGGAGACCGTCTGGGATCCCGAGGACGAGAGAGTTCTCCGCTCCCTGGTGGAAAAGCATCATCGCCTGACCGGCAGCCCCTTGGCCGGGAATCTGCTGGCCAACTGGCAGGCCCACCTTCCGCTATTCGTCAAGGTCATGCCGATTGATTACCGAAAGTCTCTCGAGCGGATGAAGGTCCTGGCCGAGCGGGACACGGAGTCTGTCCCCGCCACCGAGGAGGTGTACAATGGGTAAGCTACTCGGTTTTCTGGAATTCGACCGCGAGGAACCGGCCAAACGGGGCGTCGAGGAGCGCATCCGGGATTTCCGAGAGTTCGAAGGCGTCTTGACCGAGGACCAACTCCTCCGGCAGACCGCGCGGTGCATGGACTGCGGCATTCCGCATTGCCACATGTTCGGTTGCCCCACCAAGAACCGGATCCCCGATTGGAATGAGTTTGTGTACCGGCGCCAGTACCGCCGCGCCCTGGACATCCTGCACGCCACGAACAACTTCCCGGAGATCACCGGCCGTGTTTGCCCCGCTCCGTGCGAAGCCGCTTGCACTTTGGCCTTCAATCGGAAGCCGGTCGCCATCCGGCATATCGAGCTGGCCCTGGCTGAGCTCGGCTGGCGGGAAGAATGGATCCGGCCGGAGCCAGCCCCCTACCGCACGGGCAGGAAGGTGGCCGTGGTGGGTTCGGGACCTGCCGGTCTGGCTGCCGCCCAGGAACTGGTCAGGAGAGGGCACGAGGTGGTTGTGTTCGAACGCTCCGACCGGCCCGGGGGGATTCTGCGCTACGGCATCCCCGACTTCAAGCTGGAGAAATGGGTGATCGAGCGCCGATTGGGCCAGCTGATTGAGGAGGGGGTGAAGTTCGAGACGGAGGTGGATGTGGGGGTGGATGTGAGCCTCCGGTACCTCCGCCGCACGTTCGATGCCATGGTGCTGGCCATCGGGGCGGGAAAGGCAAGGGATCTCAAGGTACCAGGAAGACACCTCCGAGGGATACACTTCGCCATGGACTACCTCACCCAGCAGAATCGGGTCGTGGCCGGCGATCCCATCCCCGACTCGGCGAGGATCAGCGCGCGCGGCAAACGGGTGGTGGTGATCGGAGGCGGCGACACCGGAAACGACTGTGTGGGCACAGCCCGAAGGCAGGGAGCGGTGTCCGTCACGCAGCTCGAGATCCTGCCGCGCCCCCCTCGGGAGCGCCTTCCGGACAACCCATGGCCGACCTGGCCGCGAGTGCTCCGGAATTCCAGCTCGCACGAGGAAGGGTGCGAGCGCCTCTGGTCGGTGACCACGAAGGAATTCGTCGGTTCCGGAGATCACGTCGTCGCGCTCCGCATTGCCGACGTGGAATGGTACCGCGGTGAGGGGAACGGCCAGTGGCAATTTCGTGAGGTTCCCGGAAGCGAGAGACTCTTGCCCGCCGATCTGGTGCTCCTCGCGATGGGCTTCGAGTGTCCGGAGCACGGGCCTCTCGTCCAGGGGCTTAAAGTGGAACTCGAACCTTCGGGCACGATCCGCACGGACCGCGCGCTGATGACCAATATCCCCGGCGTGTTTGTGGCCGGAGATGCGGCTACGGGGGCTTCGCTTGTCGTCAAGGCCATTTACCATGGCCGACAGGTGGCGCGGAGCGTGGACCGCTATCTGGCGCAGCTTTGAGCGCCGCGCAGCGTGCTCGGGGGCGAGGGTGGCGTTGTGCAGGTCCGAGCCGCTAGGATCGGAGAAGGGGAGCGGTGCTCTCAGGTTCCGAGGGGCAGGAAAAGGGGCTTGACATTGGTAGCGGAAATTGGTATCATTAGCCATCGGAAATTGAGCAATTCCAGCTGGAAAGGAGCAGAAATCGTTTCGATGCAAGAGCAGCGCAAAGTGTCCTCTGGATCGATGGGAGAAGGGGCAAAATCCGCCGGGTTTTGCCCCTTTCGTTTGGTCGAGGAGCAGCTTGGGCTTCAGAGGTGAGCGACATGAGCACGGTTCCCGAATACGAACTGCCGGATGTGAATCGCGTAGTGATCTCGGGGGAGTTGTTGGCAGATCCGCCCCTGCGTTCGACCCGTCGGGGAGTGCCGGTGACAAACTTCACGATCGCTTCGGTGCGGTTGGAACCCCAGCCGGAGGGTCCGCCGAGGGAGGAGCGGAGCTACATTCGGATTGTGGCGTGGTCGACTCTGGCCGAGCATTGCCACCGCCTGCTGCGGAAGGGGGATTCCGTAGTCATCATCGGCGAGCTCCAGACGGCAAGCGCGTCGGGGCCAGGGGGCCAGCAGGAGTACCTGCAGGTGAACGCCAAGTGGGTCCAATTTCCGCAGGGTCGGTTGCGCGAGGCGAAGGAGCGAGGTATCCCCGCGCCAACCCAGGAAGCCAGCGACAACCTGGATGCCCAGGAGGCTGAAGGGTGAGATAACGGAGGGGATTCATGGCCAAGCGATCCAGCCGGAAGGTGTACGAGGGCTGGTGCCGGCGTTGTCAGAGCATGAAGAAGCATCGGCTCGTGGGCTGGAATGAAGAAGCGGAACTGGCCTGGCTCCGTTGCAGCGGCTGTCACACGACCTACGCTATTGAGACCTTCCGGCTTCTGCCCGACGGCCGGTTCGTGGATGCGACCTCGGAGAAAGCGGCGGATCCTGGGCCGGAAGCTTTCGAGGTGGTGGAGTACGATCCCGCCGCGACCTATCAAGTTGGGCAACTGATCCATCATCCCGTCTTCCAGGACGTGGGACGAGTGACGGCTGTCGTGCACCACGGAAGGTCGAGCCGGATCGTCGTGGATTTCGAGAACGTGGGCCAGAAGGTGCTGGTGGAAGGGCGCATGCTTTGGCGGTAGCTTGCGCCCGGCGGACGTTCCGCTAGCGGTTTTGCGGAGAGCAGCGCAATCTTGCGTGCCCCTCGGCGACGCGCGGAGGGGCGTTTGCTTTCCAGACCATCGCCTCCGCTTGGAGCGCAGAGGAAACTTTCCGGGAGCGGACCCCGTCTGAGGGAGGAGCCTGAGCCTCTCGAGGTGCCCGAGGTTCGTCACGGTGCACTCTTGAGATCCCGCGGAACAGGCTCGGGGGCAGGTGGACCTGGGCCGCCCGGGAAGCGCGTGGCCCCGGGGCCCGCAGAGGGAAGAGAAGATTTGCCTGCAAGGAAGGGAGGAGACCCGATGGAGGCTTTGCTCCTGGTGATCGGCATCCTGAGTCTGGCGCTGCTGCTCAAGATCGTCGTGACTATGCTGCGGGTCGGGTTTTACGTGCTCATCCTGCCGCTGAAAATCGTAGTCGGCGTGGTAGGCGCGCTGCTCAGCCTGTTTGTCGTGCTCCCGCTGGCCATCGCAGCCGGCGTGGTGACGTTGGTCTTGAGCCCCCTGATCCTGCTCGTCCCCTTCGTGCCGCTATTCCTGATCGCGCTCGGCGTGTGGCTCATCGTGCGGTCATATTCTTCAGGAAAGCGACCGGCGGCTTGAAGAAGGGGGAACGGGCCACGGGAGTTTCCACGCATTGGGTCGCACTCGGCGGGAGCGGAACCAGCGCGTGATGCGGCTCCCCACCGCAGTTCCCTGGCTGGCTCGCATCCCCGAGCGCAAGCGAGAAGCTTGGCCCCCACGGGCTTCCTAGCGGACAGAGCGGAGCACGGTGGGCACGGCATTCCGGCTCCTTCGCACGTGACGTGAGGGTTTGTCGCAGGGCGAAAGAGCCGATCGGAATTGCCTCCGCTTAGCCTGTCCCCGCTCACCGCCGAAGGACGTCGATGCCGCCGTTGACAGTCCGCAGGCGCAGGGAGGACCCGCCGCCGTTGAGGGAGCCGGTGAGGTGCTGTCCCACGTACTTGCCGCTAACCTGGAGGGGGAAATCCGTGTCGATCCGGCCGTTCACCGTCGAGGCGTCGAGATCGACGCGCGCATCCTCCGGGAGGTAGAGGCGGATCGACCCATTGACGGTCTTGAATTCCATCCGGGCCCGGGGATCGACCTTGGTCAGCTCAATGCGGAGAGAACCATTCACTGTGGAAGCGTCGACTTCGCCTGCGACGTCTCTCGCTTCGATCTGGCCATTGGTGGTGGAGAGGGAAAGCGTTCCGCTCACGCCTTCCACGTGGATGGCTCCGTTCACGGTCCTGAGACTGGCGTCGCACTTTCTGGGCAGCCGGAGCCGAAATTCAATCGACACCTCCGGACTTCTCCGGCCCAGGATCCATTCCCAGAAGCCGGTACCGGTCCTCGGGTGTTTGGCCTCCACGATCAGGCGTGTCCCGATCTCTCGGATCTCGATCTCGACGTCTTGCAAGAATTCCTCGGCGTCGCGGCGGCTGCTTGCCCGGACTTCGATCTCCGCCTCAACCGACGCGCTGTCGGCATCCCAGGATGACACCGAGATGGAGCCGTTGACGTTTTTCACCTCCAGTTCCCCTCCGGTGCGGAGGGCCCGCGTCTCCCGGAATTCTTTGCGGGCTGTGTACGCGAAAGCCGAGGACGCAAACGCCATCAGGGCGAGTAGGAGGCCTATCGTATTTCTTCGCATGTTCCACCACCTCCTGCGGATGTGCTCGGAGCAAGAGCTCGTGATTTCATGCCGCGCCGCAGCGAGGCTCAGGTCGGTGGCGCCGGCTGGGCGCGGTCAAGACCGGAAACGGCTCGCTTCTGTTACGGGCCGTGGCGGTGCTTTGTTTCTCTTCCGACGGTCGCCGTAGGGGTCTCACACTGCTTGCGGGTGAGGGATCCGTTTCCAGCTGAGGGAGGCAAGGCATGCGGAATCTTGCGATGAACGTTGCGGTGAGCCTGGCCTTGTCGGTGGCAGCGCAGGCTCAAATTGCGCCGTGGCATCATAAGACGCTGCTGAACGACAGCCTCGTGGACCGATTCATTGAGGAGTCTTCGGGCGAGCGGGCCATGCACCATGTCCTCGAGATGGCCGCCTACGAACGGAATCGGGACACGTCGGAGTACGGAGCCACGTATTTCGAAGCCGCTTACGTACTCCGGCAAACGAGAGCCATCGGCTTCGATTCGGTGGCGATCGAGTATTTCGAGGCCGACTCGGTGTGGGACGGCGAGGAGGGAGAACTTTGGGAGGTCTCGCCGAGAAGGGCGAAGATCGCCGACTACGAGGAGATTGCGGCCACGCTTGCCGTGGGGAGCAGTTCCATCGACACTACGGGGGAATTGGTCTACGTGGGTCGTGGGATCTCCCCGAAGGATTACGAAGGCCGAGACGTGGCGGGGAAGATCGTCCTTGGCTACGGCCCCACAGGAATGCTCCATTCGGTGGCTGTCCTCAAGTACGGTGCCTTGGGTGTGGTCTCCTTCGCTTCGGCCCGGCCGCTCGAGGATCCGGATCAGGTCGCTTGGATGGGCATCTCCGGCTCGCGGGAAAGGCGGTCCTTCGCGTTCAATATCAGCTTCCGCAAGGGGATGGAATTGCGGGAGCGACTGGAGCGCGGCGAGACGATTGTCGTGAGGGTCCGGGTGCGTTCGGCTTATCGGCCGAATCGGCACAATGTGGTGAGCGCTCTCCTGCGCGGCCGGCAGCGAGCGGATGAGTACATCATCCTCTCCGCGCACCTGTTCGAGGGCCTTGCCAAGCAGGGCGCAAATGACAACATCTCCGGCAGCGCCTGCCTCCTGGAAATCGGGCGGACGCTCATCGCGTTGATGAGGCAAGGTGCCATCGAACGCCCGCGTCGCTCGATTCTGTTCCTATGGGTGCCGGAATATGCCGGGACCATCCCGTGGGTGGACGCACACTACGATGTGGTCCGGCGCGCACTCGTCAATATCAATCTCGACATGGAGGGGGTTCGCCTCAGCCATCACGGGAGCTTCTACAATTTGGAACGTACCCCGTTCAGTCGGCCGAGCTACCTGAACGACGTGCTCCAGAGCCTGTTCGAATTCGTGGGCGAGACGAACTGCGAGAGCTTGCACGGACGCAGATTCGCTCGGCCGATCCTCGCGCCCTCAGGCTCGCGCGATCCATTCTACTACCGGATCGAGTACTTCTACGGAGCCTCCGACCATGAGGTGTTCAACGACTGGGGCGTCGGGGTGCCCGGCGTCATGCCCATCACGTGGCCGGACCTGGGATATCACTCCTCCGCCGATCGCCCGGAAGGGATGGACGCCACGCAGATGAAGCGGGCTGTGTTCATCAACGCCGCGGCCGCCTACCTCATCGCCAATGCGGATCGGGAGATGGCCCTGCGGATCCTCGAAGAGGTGTTCAGCAACGGTTTGGGCCGCCTCGGTAGGGAGTACAAGCGTGCGGCCCAAATGCTCGAGCACGCCCGGGTCGATGAGCTTCAGGCCACCTACCGTCGGGCTGAGAACCTGCTGAAGGTCTCGCTCGACCTTGAGAAGCGGACGATCCTTTCGGTTAGCCAGCTTTGTCCGCAGGACGCGGCGGTGGCTTCGCGCGCGCAGCACGTGGCAGGAGAGCTGACGCAGAGCCTCGGGCCGGCGCTAATGCGGAATCTCCGGGCGCACTACGAAGTGGTTTGCCAGGGACGGGGAGTGAAAGCGGTAGTCCCTTCACCCACGCCACAAGAACGTGAAGCGGGTCGGCTCATCCCCGAGCCCACGGAGAAGGTGAGGGGCTACTTCCGTCGCGAATGGATCACGGAGGCCGTGGAGCCCGCCGTTCGGGATAGCCTGACGACCATTTCCCGCGACAAGGTGCAGGAGCTGCGTCGCCTGATCGACGGCAAGCGTTCCGCGCTGGAGATCCGCGACGTTCTCGATGCCGAGTTCGAGAGTCCGACCGAAGTGCAAGACGTGCTCAACTACCTCCGTCTCCTCGAAAAGGCTGGGCTGGTGCGTCTGAGGCGGCTGTGAGCCGGGCGAGCTATTGTCTTTCGAAGATGCGGATGAACTCCGGCCCGAGCCCAGGAGCCTCGACCACGTACGCGCGACGCCCGTCCGGAGACAGCCCGAGGGTGAGGGGAGCGCGAAGATTCTGGCTCAGGGCATCGATCACCTGAAAGTCGGAGTTGAGTTCCAGAACGAGCCCGGCTCCCGCGAGGCAGAGGAAGATGTGCCCATCCGGCCCGGTCTCCACATCCCCGATGCGGATATCTTGGAACGGAAGATCCGTGGGGATTTCCTCGTAGAGGGGGCTATTCGGATCCAAGCGCCGCCAGACGTGGAGGACGTCTTCGGATCGGCACGTGGCCAGGATCGCTTCGCCTCCGGGCAGGACCGCAATCCCCTGCGTCAGGTGGGAAGTGCAAACGGGCGGTTTGCGGAGAAGGCCCGTCCTGTCGAAGATCCACCAGCAAGATCCATCGGGGCTTGCGGCCACGAAGTTTCCGCGGTCCAGGAGTTCTACATCCCCCGGCGGACGGTCCAACTGCACGCGGAAGAGCACCCCGCCCGAATACGCGGATACGGCAACAAGGCGGCCGCCGTTCGCTCGGACGGCCACGTAAACGGTATCGTCGTGGGCGATGACGGCGGCCAGCGCCGCATTGGGTTCGGCCGGAGCCCCGAGGAGCCGGGAAACGTCGAGGGGCGAGAACAGCAATTCCCGTCCCTCCGGGGTGAAAACCCGAAGCTGATTCCGGATCGACTCTACGACCCAGACGTTTCCCCGACCGTCGACGGCGCAGGAACGCGCGCCCCAAAGTGCTGGACCCAGCTTACCGGTCGCTCGCCAGCTACTGTTGGACGGCACGGCCCATGCCCGCTCGAGGAGGCTGTAATTCCAGTTGCAGAGAGTGGGATCGGAGTGAGTCCGGTCGGCCGCGAAGATGCGGTAGTAAACGGCGCTGCCGGCGGGAACCGGCTCGAGCGAGTGCAGGGTGCGATACGTGTCGCTTCCGACGGGCGTGGGGAGCATCAGCTCGACTTTTCCTCCTTCGAGCGGCGATCCCACCGTCCAGATGAGGTAGGGGGAACGAGGGGGGACGCTGCGGAGCAGTACACCCGAAGGATCGCGGATCGAGCATTCCACCTCCCATCTCCGGTCCGAGGGTACCTGAGGCGGCGATCTCCTCACGTGGGCGATGACAGGTCCCCAGCGATCTGAGGTGCCGCGGGGTTGGGTCGGCCACGGAGTCGGGCTGGGTTGGGGGGTCCGCAATAGGCGTCGCAAGGTCAGCAAGAAGAGGCTGTCCTTCTCGGCGGCCTTTCGAAGGCCTCCGTAGGAAAACAGGCAGAAGCCGCCCGTCCCCAAACGTCGAGCTATGGCGATCTCCTGGGGCCAGTTCGGATTCCGCTCCACCAGGATGCCGGGATAGACGCGGGTGGCGTGCGCATCGAGCTGGTGTTCGCGGATTTCGCGGGCGAAGCGGGTCGTGTCGGGTGTGTAGGTCATGGGGAAGATGGCGTCCAGCAGGGATTCGCTCATCCACTGGTGACTGTCCTGCAGGAAGATGGATCGGCCCATCCGCCAGTCGCCGATCACGGCGGCGGATAGGCGAAGCTGCTTGCCTTCGGCATCCAGCGCCTGGCGGATTTCGCGAAGGAATTGGGTGATGGCTTCTCGCCGGAAATCATCCCACGCGAGCAGGTCCTCCTCCGGCTCGAGCCCCGTCGTGCCGCGGAACAGCAGCAGGCTCTCCGGGTCATAGCCGTACCCTGGGCCCGGATAGCGGATGTAGTCGAAATGGATGCCGTCCACAGGGTAGCTCGTCCAAAGCTCCCGCAACAAGCTCACGAGGTAGCTTCGGACGGAGGGCAGGGTCGGAGTGAGGAAGGCGTATTCCGCGGCGCGGAAATCCCGGCTCCCATCGACAGACATCAGAAACCAGTCCCGATGGAAATTCCAAAGCTGGCGGGGATCCGGATGGGGGGTCTCTCCGCGCCAGCCCGGAAAGACATTGATCCAGGCATGAAGCTGGAGGCCGCGCGCCTGAGCTTCCTGCAGTGCCACCGCCAAGGGATCCCATCCCGAAGTTCCGGCGAGCGTCTCCGCGGGCGGTTCGATCGCCGAGCGGTAGTAGACCGTCCCCTGGCCTCGCACCTGGAAGAGCACCACGTTGAAACCTTGCTCCGCAAGCCAGGCCATCATCTCCCGAATGTCGGCCTCGCTCTTGAACTCCCAGCGGGAGACCCAAACCGCGCGCACTTCCGCACGGGCTGCGGAGCTCCCGTGGAGACAAGAACCTAGGACGAATGCAATCACGAGAAGTCGGCGGAAAGGCATGTGCGCTCCCTTGGGCCGTTCATCGATTCCTGGGGTTCCTCCCCACTCCGAGCTGGGGCGGCGCAGCGTCTTCGCGCACCGAGACCTGCGGGCGCAAGCCCGTTTCCTCCACACCGCAGGCAGCTGGGCGTTCCCTCGCCTTCAGGGACCTCCAGGCTCGGGTTTGCCAGTGAGGTCGGGCCTGTTCCGGAGTAGGCGCATCACGGCTTCCAGCAACTGGGCTGGCCGGAAGGGCTTTTCCAGATACACCGTCGGCCCGGATGGACCCTCCGCCTCGTCAGTGGGGTCCGCCGGTTGCCCCGAGATGAGGATGATCGGCAGACGGGGGTCACGGGCCCGCAGTTGCTGCGCCAGATTGGCCCCGGAAAGGCGCGGCAGACCCATGTCCGCCACCAGCAGGTCGACCCGGCATCCGGATTCTTCGACGAGCCGCAGAGCGGCGCTTGCATCGGAAGCGGAATGCACGGCAAACCCCTTCTCCTGCAGGATTCCCTCCAGGAAGCTGCGGATGGACCCATCGTCTTCCACCAGCAGGACCGCGAGTCCCTCGCCAACGGGGTGCGCGTCAGTCGCTGACATGGCCTCGTCCACCTCCAGCCCTTGTCAGTACTAGACCACCAAAACTGACCCCGCCAGAGTTGTTCAGCCCCCCAACTCTGTCCCCAAGGAGAGCGCAGAGGAACCCGACAAGAGCAAGTAGCCTCTCGTGCGACAATCGCCAACAACAGGACCGGCGGGTGCCGCCCTCTGCAGAGCCCGAGGAGCCGTGGCTCGGGAAAGAAGTGCCGTCTGGTTTGAAGTGGGCCGGCTGAATGGAACTATTGCGATCCTGTCGGGACGGGTTCCCGAATCACCCTGGCCACGGTGCGCACCAATTGCCTCGGGGTAAAGGGCTTTGAGAGGAGCTGAGAGCTCTTTCCCAACACGCCGTGTTGACGGATCACTTCCTCGGCATAGCCTGAGATGTACAGGACTTTGAGCTTTGGGTTGAAGGTTCGGAGCCGTTCTGCCAGCTCTCGGCCGCTCATGCGCGGCATGACCACGTCGGTGATGAGGAGATCGATCTTGTGGCCGAGTAGGGCGCTCTTCCGCAGCGCCTCCGGGCCGTCGGCAGCCACTTCCACGGTAAAACCCGCGTCCCGAAGGGCCTCGGCGGCGGAGTTCCGAACGTCGGGGTCGTCTTCCGCGACTAGCACCAGGCCCCGCAGCGGCCGAGGTACGTCTTCTTCGCCGCTCGGGACGGGAACCGGGGTCGCGGTGTCCAGCTGGGGGAAATAGATCTCGAAGCGGGTTCCCTCGCCGGGTTGACTCGTCACCGAGATGACCCCCCCAAGCTGCTGCACGATCCCGTATACGGTGGAAAGCCCCAGGCCCGTCCCTTTGCCCGCCGGCTTCGTGGTGAAGAAGGGCTCGAAAATCCGAGAGAGCGTCGCCTCGTCCATGCCGATTCCGGTGTCCTCCACCACGAGGACGGCATACTTGCCCGGACGGAGCCCTGGAACACGCCGACAGGCGGCTTCATCGGCGCTGCAACGGAGGGTGACCAGACGTAGCCTACCGCCCTGTGGCATGGCATCACGGGCATTGAGGACAAGGTTGATCAGGACCCGCTCGATCTGCGTCGGATCCGCCTCGATCAACCCCGCCTCGGGATGCAGCTCCAAGCTCACATCCACGGACTCCCCAGCGAGGCGTCGGATCATTTCTTCCATCTCGGAGACGATCCCGTTGAGGAGCACCGGCCTAGGCTCCAGCACTTGCTGGCGGCTGAAAGCCAGAAGTTGCTTCGTGAGCCGAGAGGCCTTCTCAGCGGCACGGTCGATCTCCTGGATCGCGGCCCGCGCGGGATGATCGGGGTCTGGTAGATGCCTTTCCAACGCGTAGCATTGGCCGAGGATCGCCGTGAGCAGATTATTGAAATCGTGAGCGATCCCGCCCGCCAACCTCCCCACGGCCTCCAGCTTTTGTGCCTCGAATAGGTAGCGTTCCAGCCGTTTGGTCTCCGTCAGATCGATGCCGATGGCCACAAGCCATCGGGGCAAGCCCTTCGGGCCGGAGAGGGCCGTGAGGGTCCAGCTGAGATGGTGAGGGTTCCCTTCGCTGTCCGGGATCTGGCGCTCGAACTCGCAATTCCTCGGACCGCTGTACGGACCTTCTCCCCAAGAGTTGGCCAGGAGCTCATTCAGGCGAGGGATGGTGCGGAAGGACCGGCCCCGCAGCGCCCGGGGATCGCACCCGAGCAGTCGGCTCAGCTGATCATTCACCCGGAGGATTTGCCCCCAAGCATCGAGGACGATGATCGCTGCGGGAGCCTCGCGGAGGATGGTCTCGCCGAAGTCCCGTTCCTGGCGTAGCCGTCGATTGGCTGCAAGAAGCGTCGCAAGGAGGCCCGCCGTGAGGGTGCCGACGATGGCAGTCCCGGCGAGAGCTACCCACCAGTAGCCCCACTCTGGCGAAGGCACCAGAATCCTCCCGCAAAGACAAGATTGGACAGCGTGCTCATCACGTTACGAAGGCGCCAAATGGCCACCATCTGCTTGGTTTCCATCAAGAACCCGAAGGAGAAGGCGAAAATCGACCCTGCGAACTGAAGCAGCACGGCGAGCGCCACCAGGAAACGCGGGTTGGTCCAAGGCCTTTCGTCCCCGTACACGGCGAACCGGTGCAGGAAGGCGATCGCGAGGGCGCTCAGGACGATGCTCTGGATGGATCTCCCGGCGAAGTTGTAGCGCTGAATGCCTCCCACCTGCCACTGGGTTAGAGCCCACAAGGGGATGCTCGCTACGATCAGTCCGCGAAGGATTGCCTTGTTCCTTGGCTGGGGTTCCCACCGGTGGAAGATCCACACCAGCACGGGGAAATCCGCGCAAGCTTCCAAATTGCCGAGCCAAAGATTGCGGATGCCGTTGAGAGCCATGGTTGCCGCAACTAGATCCATGCCCAAATAGAGACAAAGCAGCACGGCAAGGATGAGCAGATCCTGTGGGAGCCGCTTTCGCGCCGCGTACGCTGCGGCAACGGGCACCACATCGCTGGCGATCGCAACCATGGCTGCGATGTTAAACATGGCACAGCCTACGAGTTCAGCGGGTTTCTGCTGCTGCAGTGGGGTGGGCAGGGCAAAGCGAGATCCACCAGAAACCCGCCGATCAGATCCTCCCCTTGGGCGTCAACCCCCACCAGGATCAGCGTGGGACGGCCATCGTCGGTCTCGGCGAAATAGTAACGGAGGCCGACGCATCCCTCCTGCTTCAAGATTCGTTCGATCGCCTCCCGGCTGAAGTAGCCTCCGGTCACCGCCCCTTTGCCCGCTCGGCGCCGATAGTTAGCGGTGAGTTTGCTCGCCTCCCCGAGGGTGATGGAGTGTTCCTCTTTGCCCGTAAAGGCCATGGTGTCCTCTTCTGAGGGTGATGGTTTGGCTTGATCTCCTGCGCCGGGTCTCCCGGTTCGAGGCTGGGAGCCCGATCCTCACCAGGATCCGATCTCGGCGTGGCCGGATGTACCCTCACAGTACCGTTGGTAGAGGCTTTCCACCTCCTCCGCCGCCAGGTGACGGGAGCACAGGAGGATGCGGTATTTCAACGTGACTGTCCCTCCCGCCGGAAGTCGAAAGTGGAAACGGTCCTTCCCCTCGGCGAATTCGCCGGTCCCGAAGGGATTCACCGCGAATAGTCCGTAGGCGCGGGTCATCCACGGGGATGGGTGGTTCACGTTGTCCGGATGGTCCATGAAGATGATCGTCATCGGCTCGCCGCTAGCCAAGGTTCCGCGAAGGGCCACCCAAGGAAATCGTCTGCCCCAGATCTGTGCCTCGCCAGAAGCTCCCCCCGGGCCGAAATAGCCGGCTGGTTTTTGCGCCGACGGGGAATCTGCGGAGGCCTCCGCCAGGTCGGGACCCACCCGCAGCCCGAAGAATCCCTCCTTGGAGTCGAGGAATTCGACGGGAAGATCAAGGGCCCGGAGACGGATCACGAAGTCGATCCCGCGCCAGTCCTTGCCGGCGGCGAAACGCATGCGCCGCTCTTCGATCAGGAACTGGCGCCCGTCCCTTTCGGTCTGCCAACGGCAGCGAGCGCGGATCTCGGCGCGTTTCTCGTCGGCCGTCGTTTGCTCGCAGGTCACAATCCCGCGTTCGCCCGGGCGATACCGGGTGGGACTTTCGGGCCCTCCTGGCAGCGGCCGATACACGGCCCAGGTGTCGAGGGTATCCCTTTCCCCGAGGACGAGCCGTCCGTAGGCGAGCCAGATGCCCTGGTGGTGTGCGTGATCTTTGGGTTCATCCCGGCCGCAGGTCCCCAGAGGCCAACACCGAGTGACAGGCGAGCCGCCGGATGAGATCACGGGCCAGAGGATCGGCCGAGTGAGGCGTACCTGATTCACGATTCCTCCGGGACGCCACACAGTGAAAAGCGCCTTCTCGACGCGGATCTCGATCGCCCCGTCTCCCAACTGGACGAACCGGATCGATTGGAGTGGCCTCTCGGCGGCCCAAGGTGCCAGGCCTCCGAGGCCCGTCACGAGCACGACCATCCAAGACAGCCGGCGAAGCACCGACGGTCTGCCCCATCGCGGCTTTCCAGGCAAGCTGCCGAACCTGACGCTCGCGTGGACTTTGCGGAAGGACGAGCCTGTTCTTCTCAAATCGCCTCCCTCAGCTGGAAACACGACCGCGCCCCTCCCGTATCAGGGAACGGGACTGTGGCTCTTCCCGCATTTCCTGCGGGTAGGGTTCCGTTGAAATTTAGCCCGCTGATTGATTCATTGCAACACTTCCCGCAATGCCGGCAATTGCGTAGCGCTGTGAACTCCGTGGGAGCTGGAGCCCGGGGTTACGTGATGGGGTGGGCCCGTTTGCGCGGTCGGGCAAGCTTGATTTCCCTCGGTGGATTGACTAACTTGCCTTGCTGTTCGTCAGGGCGGTGGGTTTCGCTTTCGAGTAAGGAAGGAGGCGACGGGTGGAAGTTCTCTCATTGCGGCACGTGAGCAAGTCCTTTGGTGAGGTTTGCGCAGTGTCCGACCTGACCCTCACCGTGGAAAGAGGGCGGGTGTTCGGGCTGCTCGGCCCGAACGGCGCTGGCAAGACCACGACCATCCGCATGGTGATGAACATCATCGGGCCGGACACGGGCGAGATCCTGGTGCTGGGGAAGCCGAACCGAGACGGGGTGCTCCAGCGTGTGGGCTACCTACCCGAAGAAAGAGGCTTGTACCCGAAGCTCCCGGTAGGGGAGGTCCTGGAGCTGCTGGCCGTGCTTCGGGGGATGGAGCGGCGGGATGCGCGGCGGAAGATCCGCCTTTGGCTGGAGCGGTTCGAGCTTGCGGAGTGGGAGAAGAAGCCTGTGGAGCAGCTCTCCAAGGGCATGCAGCAGAAGGTGATGATCATCGGGGCAGTTCTCCACGAACCGGAGATCGCGATCCTGGACGAGCCCTTCACGGGATTGGATCCCATCAGCGCCGGGGAGGTGAAGGATGCGATCCTGGAGCTGGTGAAGAAGGGCTCGACGGTCATCCTCTCCACTCACCTGATGGAACAGGTGGAAAAGCTGTGCGACGAGATCTGCCTGATCAACCAGGGTCGAGCCGTACTCGTGGGGGAACTAACGGAGGTGAAACGTCGATTTGGCGAGGAGAGAGTTGTACTGGCCTACCGCGGTGAGCCCCACTTCCTGCAGGATCCGTCCTTGGTTGCGGGATACGACGACTATGGGCATTACGTGGAAATCCGCCCGCGCAAGGGGGTAACTCCCCAGGCCATCCTTGAGCGCGCCGTGCGGGAGGTGGAGGTCCGGCGGTTTGAGATCCGCCAGCCCAGCCTGAATGAGATTTTCATCGCCGTCGTGAAGGGTGCCAGTCCGGAGGTGGCGCCGTGAAGAATGTGCTGATCCTGATGCGCAAGGAATTCCTCCAGCGGACGCGGGGGAAGGGATTCTGGATCGGTACGCTGGCCTTCCCGGTATTGGTCGTGGGCTTGAGCCTGCTTCCGGCGCTCTTCATGCATCTCGGCGCCCAGAAGGAAAGCCGCATCGCCGTGATCGATCTCACAGGGAGGCTTTCGCAAGCGAGTGGGCTGGGGGCATCCGAAAGGCAAGATCGGTTTCGTCTCTTCCCTTGCGATTCGGCCGGACTGCCCGATCTCAAGAAAGCGCTTTTGCAAAAGGTGCTCGAAAACGAGCTGGAAGCGGTTGTGGTGGTGCCGGCCCGGGCCATTGCCGACCCCGTGCCCATCGAGCTCTACGCGAGGAATGTGTCGAGCTTCGAACGCAACGAAAGGGTGAGAGCTCGGGTGTCAGCGGCCGTGACGGAATTGCGTCTTCTGGATCAAGGCTTCGACCCGCGGACCGTTCTCGCCTTGACCCGAACGCTGCCCATGCGCACCTTCAAGGTGCAGAAGGAGGGTGCGGAAGAGCGAAGCAGCGGCTCGGAATTCCTCGTGATCTATCTCCTGGTCCTTTCGCTCTACATGACCCTCGTTTTCTATGGGACTTTCGTCCTCCGCGCTGTGATCGAAGAGAAGAGCTCCCGCGCCGTGGAGATCGTTTTGTCGCTTGTGCGTCCCGGTCAGCTGATGGCCTCGAAGATCCTCGGCGTCGGTTCCGTTGGGCTTTTGCAGTACCTGATCTGGGCTGTGATCTTGGTGGGGTTTTTCGTGTTCGGCGGGAACTGGTTGCAGGCGAAACTGGGCCCGGATTTCGCCTGGAACACCATCCCCGTTGGCACCATTGTGGCGTTTGTGGTCTTTTTCGTGCTCGGATACCTCCTGTACTCGACGATGTGGGCAGCCCTCGGCGCGATGGTGAACAACGAGACCGAGGCTCAACAGCTTCAGTACCCCGTGATCATGCTCTTGGTAGTGCCGTTTATGGCCATGTTCTACGTCCTCAACTCGCCGCACTCCAGCTTGAGCGTCATCCTGTCCCTCATCCCGTTCTTCGCTCCAATCCTGATGTTTGTCCGGGTGGCGGTGGATCCGCCCCCGTTCGTGCAGATTGCGGCATCGGTGATTCTGCTTCTTGGGACGCTGTGGGTCTGCATCTGGGCCGTCGGACGGATCTTCCGAGTGGGGATCCTGATGTTCGGGAAACGGCCCACACTTCCGGAGGTGTTGCGCTGGCTCCGCTACGGCTGATCCCCACGGAATGAGCCTTTCCTCTGTGCGCCACTGTCCTCGCTGCGGTCCGAATCGGCCGGCGTCGCGCCCTCGGCGGGCTTCATCCCGAACCTGTCCGGCTGTGCGTCAGCCAAACTGAGGAGGAAGCAATGAGATCGCAGCGAGTCATCCTTCTTGGGGTCCTCTTCTGGGGGCTTGCCGGCCTCGGAACCGTCTCCTATGCCAGTCCGTCCCGCGAGTTCGACTTCCTGAGCTTCATCAAGACCGCGTGGGATACCTACAACCGCATCAAGAACTTCCTGGAGCCGGATCCCAATCTGGCCGACCTCATTGAGCAGGCAAAACAGGAGATCCTCGATGAGATCAACATCGTTCGCGCCGAAGAGCAAATAGCCGACGTGGAGGCGCTCATTGAGCAGTACCGAATCTATCTCAACAACCCGCCCTCGCAGCAGACGACCGAAGCCTGGATCCGCGACGCCATCAATGCCGCCAACCAGTTCGAGATCCTCATCGAAAACAAGAGCCCGCGCATCGCGTATTACTGCGCCCAATCCTACAACACGCTCATCCCCTTGCTGGCCACGATGATGCAGCGCCACGGCATCCGGCCGCAGGATATCCTGCCGCAACTGCGAGATGCCATCGCCACGAACACCATCCTCCTGGGCCGTTTCGTCTGGGCTGAGCTTCCGAACGTGCCCATCTACTGGAACTCGGTCTATGGGGATGGAAGCTACGTGGGCAAATTCCTCAAGTGCTACCACGAGGGTTTGATCGACCAGACCGAGTACGAAAGGATCTACCTCCTGGTCTGGACGGCCAACGAAGAGATGCGCAAGCAGACCATCGAGGGCTACGATCAGGCGTGGTTCTACATCAGCAACGAAAGGGATTTCTCGCTGAGCCCGGGCAATAACCTGTACCTCTGTGCCCATTCCTACCCTCGTCGCTGCGAGGCGAAGGTCGTGCTCCTGCCCCTCCAGCCCGGGAACACGGACTTCCTGTGGCGATTGGAATTCGTGACTCCGTCGATGGCGAAGATTGTGCACTGGTCCGGCAAGTACCTGGCGCTGAAGGACGACAAGCGGCGCGTCGTCCTCACACCCCGGCCCGAGTGGCAGAACGAGTATTGGGATTTCAATCCCTATTACTTCTCCAATCGGGACCGCGTGACGATCACTGCCGCGGTCGGCGACGGCTACTGGCTCACCGCCGATGGCGATAGCGTGCGCGCTTCCCCGACCTCCTCCGGGCCATCGGTGCTGGGCTACCAGTCGTGGATCATGCATCACGCCCTCGCGGGTGCTCCGCCTGTGGGGAGTTTCGCCTTCCCTGTCCCGCGGACTACGATGGCGATGGCAAAGCCGATCTGGCGATGAAGGTCAACGACGGGCGCTGGCTCCTCGACTTCGCAAGGAACGGCTTCGGGAGCTGGGATCTCCAGGTGAGTAGCCACAGCTTGCCGGCCGTGGACAAATCCTCGCAGCCCGCTCCCGCCGACTACGACGGGGACGGGAAGGCGGACATCGCCATCAAAGACGATCTCACGGGGGAATGGTGCATCGATTACGCGCACAACGGCTTCGGCAGCTGGGACCTCAAACTCCCGTACGGGGGCAGCGCCTGGTTCTACCAAGTCCAGGCCGTCCCCGCTGACTACGATGGCGATGGGAAGGCGGATGTGGCCATTTTCGGGTACTACGGCGGCTGGTCCTTCGACTTTTCCGCTGACGCTTTTTCGGGGTGGAATCTCCACGCCCACGGGCTTCAGGCCTACTACCCGGAGGGGAACATCTATCCCGCCCCGGCCGACTACGACGGCGACGGGAAGGCGGATGTGGCCATCAAAGTTGATGACGGGCGCTGGCTCATCGATTGGGCGCGCGACGGCTTCCAAGCGGCGGATCAGTGGGACTGGGTTTCTCCTTCGAATCTCAATTACGGGGGAATGGGGGCTATTCCGGCCCCAGGGCGGTACGGGTCAGACCGAGCGGCAGCGATCGGCGTGAAGACGGAGGAGGGCCGCTGGATGACGGACGCCGTCATGGGCTGGGGATTGGTCGGCATCGACTGGGTCTCCGAGCCCATCTACGGGGGCAAGGATTGCGTGCCCATTCCCGCGGACTACGACGGCGACGGCATGGTCGATCTGAGCACGATGGACGAGCAAGGCAACTGGTCCGTCGACTACTCCAACAACGGATACGGGCGACTGGACTGGGTTGCAAAGGCTGTCATCACCGGTGTGTCCTACGAACCAAGCTTCCCCGCCGGTCCTGCGGCTCCTGTCCGCGGGTTTGCTCTCCGGAGCAGTCCCAATCCCTTCAATTCCGTCACGACCATCCACTTCTCCCTTTCGCGCCGGGGCCGGGTGGTGGCGAGAGTCTTCGCGATTACGGGGGCCGAGGTCGTGACTCTCGTTGACGGAGTGTACGAGGCAGGAGAATATTTCCTGCGGTGGGATGGTAGAGACCGGAGCGGACGAATCTTGCCCTCGGGGGTCTACCTGTGCCGGTTCGTGAGTATCTCGGGAGCGGAGAGCCTGAAGCTGCTGCTATTGCGGTGAGGAGCCCGAAAGACGGGAAGAGGGTAAGTATCCCCCTCAGTAGGGTTGTGATCCCGCGGGGGAGTGTTGCGCTTCAAGGCAATGGGGAGTCTTGGCTGAGCCGAAACTCTCGGGGACGGTGGGTGATCTGCGTACCGGGCACGGTGAGAGCTGTTCCTAAGTGGACGGATAGGCGGGGTCATGGTCGGAATCACAAGAAAGTGCGATTTAGCGATTAAGTCGGAAGTGCGATTGTCCTATTGGGGGAAATCAGTCACTTGACCTATGTTGTGTTCCCGATGTGGTTAATATTTGCGAAAGAGAAGTAGATGGGTAATCTGGGTGAGCCGTGGCGCAAAAGATGGACGGAGGCTGCGATGCATAGCCGGCTGGTAATCGGTACGGTACTTTTCTCTATGAGCTCCTGTCCCAAGCCGCTCATGGGCAGGTAAGTCAAAAGCGCCGGGCGATAATACTCACCGATATTGGTGCGGACCCGTACGATACTCAGTCACTGGTTAGACTGCTCTTGTACTCGAATACTAAGGGCATAATTGCGAGAACCGCGAGGGTCTTGGCCGCGTGGGGACCCCCGATAAGGTCCTCTCTGTGACGGCCACTGGCGGGGTCGACTTCCCCAGCAAGAAAGCGCGAGGCGCGTTTCCGCGCGCTGAAGAGCCGGCCTCCACGGGTCGGGAATTCGCGGGATTGGATGGGCATTGCGCACGAGGGATCGGCATTTCGTTGGTCTCCCCACTTGCGAGAGGCAGACCCTGCTGAGGATAAATGGCCCTGGCGACGGCCAGCGTCTCGGGCTTCAAGAGGCTGTTCTGCTTGACATAGGGTAGAAAACGGCACCGTCCTTCCGGACAGCCGAGGGGCGGTAGGCGCGCCGGGCCTTTTTCCACGCTCGATTCGCCACTGCTCCTGGCCGTTGGGTCGGATCGGGGCGGCGGAAGGCCGCAGTTCGTAACGGTTCTCCCCGCGGGCTGTACCGGTGGCACGCCCGGACGCATTGGGGCTGCCTTCGGACCGAGCGGTGGATGCTGTCCCCGAGGGAAGCAGCGGTGCCCGAGGTGAGCCCCCTCTGGCTCGACGTCGGGGGATGTGGGATTAGGTCGACCCCCCTGCCCAATGCGCCGTCTTGAACGCTTCGCTGACCATTGGTCCCAAAGCGAGCTGAGGTACGGCGGATGGTCTGGCAAGCAGCGAGCGAGACTTTCGCCGGCGGGGTCGACGCTGCGGTTCGGCGGCGGGCAGGACTAGGTACGCTCCGAGAGAGGGCTTCGGACACCAAAGCGGACACGCGTGGCTTGCTGCATTTGCGGTGAGGCTCCCACGCCCCCGCTCCTCCAAAGAAGCAAAGCCGAGGATGCCACGCCGCTCGTCGCAACGAAGCTCCTGGCTAATAGGGCAAGTCCCCGGAAGCGCCGCGGGCGACGCTTCTCGCATCGAACCTTGTCCTCCCGGCTGCAAGAAGAAAGAGACGACGAGGGCGACGGTTCTGAAAACTCTTCTTGACATTCTTGCTAGAGTTGGCGACCCTTGACCGGAGCGAAAGGACCCGGGGTTCGAGATTCTGGCGCGCCCTGTTCCCACGAATCGGTCGTTGGCGGGGGTTGTGGAAATTCGGTGGGGGAAACGGCGGCTCCTATGGCGCGGGGGAGGAGGTAATCGCCTCGCGGTAAGCGGTTTGGACCCCCGGATACATGAGGGAGGGGTTCTTCTGACGCTAGCGTCGGGGATGTCCCTCGCTCGGGTCAGTTTCAATGGAGCCGATACGATGGAGTTTCGAGTGTCCAAACGAGAGGTCGAAGGATGAAACGGAGCGTGCACAGGCTCCAAGGAGAGCCGAGAGTTCCTGCTCGCCATGCGGGTGTGCGTGTCGGTTCTGCCCACATCCTCTTCAGCTCCAGTTCTTCGCCCAAGCCCGCCATTGTACCCACAGAGGTCCCCGCATCCAGCACCACGGCTACGATAGTGTCCAGTAATTAGCTTTCCCGCACAATCGTACGCGCGAGAACGCGAACTGCGCGGAGATTTCAGGCCGACGGGGCATCTACCCTGCAAGCGCAGCCTTTCCAGTGAAGGTGCCACAGGCGCGAACAGGCGGGACGTGAACTTTTGGTCCGTGCACGGAAGAACCGTTGCTGGCATCGACGACGGCCGGTGAGCGGCGTCTGGGGGTATCGGCTGGAACAGAATTATCCCAACCCGTTCAACCCGAGCACGACCATCGAGTTTGCGCTTCCGGAGGGGGCTGAGGTGAGCCCCAAGCTCTACAATGCTCTTGGGGAGGAGGTGGCGACGCTGGTGAAGGGGACTTTCCCTGCGGGGTATCACAAGGTGCAGGTGCGGGGAGAGGGTCTAGCCAGTGGAGTCTATCTCTACCGGCTGGAGGCGAAGTCGGAGAAGAGCGGGCGGGTGTTCGTCCGGATGCGGAAGCTGACGTACGTGCGATAGCGGGTTGATCGTGCTTATCCTTGGCTCTACTGCGGGAGCGGGTTTTCTCGTGCGTGCTCGCCGGTTTAGTTGGGGTAGACGCCGGGGGATGAGCTCGGGCCGGACGGAGGAGGAGACGGAGGCGCGGCGTGGCTGCGGATTGGCCCTGCGGGATAGCAAGAAGAGGCTGCTGCGGGAGCGGGCTTTGGTTCGCGGAGAGCAGCGGGTGGCGTTTGCAGGAGAAGCCGGGGAGAAGGGTGTGCAAGGCTGTTTTCGGGAGTCGGGAGGGTCTACGGACGGACGGCAGACCTTGCGTTGGAGAGACAGGGGGGAGGAGGGATGCCGGCTGAACATTACGTAACCTCCTTCGCATGAGGCGGGACAATTCCTGCCCCGTACGCCGGACGAGGCAGGCCATGTTGCGGGGACGGCGGGGGCCTTGGTTGGCACAAGCTGAACCGCATGCGCGTGGGCCCCGTGGACGGTGGGATCGGCCTTGGGGGAGTGAAACGTGCAGGTCAACGAAGGGAGGGGGAAGGAGGCAAGCCGTATTGGAGCAATCGATGTGGGAGGGTAATGGGGAAGGGAGGCGGGTGGTTTTCATGGATTCCTCCCGTGAGGACGGGAGAGGAGGTAGGATCATGCGCGGGGCGAGTTTCTCGCGGGCGTGGTTATCCGCGGGACTGATGCTGCCTCTTGAAGCGAAACCGGGCCTGGCACAGATCCCACGGACCATCGGCTACCAGGGCGTGTTGACGGACGCCAGTGGCTCAGCGGTACCGGACGGAGACTACAGTCTCACCTTCCGGCTCTATGACGTGAGAACGGGCGGCAGTCCCCTTTGGGAGGAAGGCCAAGTGGTCGCGGTTGCCAAGGGCGTCTTCAATGTGATGCTGGGAAGCGTGGTTCCATTGGCTTTGCCGTTTGACAGGCCGTACTGGCTTGGGGTCACGGTTGGAGGAGGCGTGGAGCTTAGTCCGCGGATCCCTCTGACGAGCTCTGGCTACAGCTTCCGCGCTGCCAGCACCGAGAGTATTGGTGGCATCACGGCGGGCGGGGATTTGACCGGCACCTATCCTAATCCGACTCTCGCGGCCAATGCGGTGACGACGGCCAAGATTGCGGATGGGGCCGTGACGCAAGCGAAGCTCGCTCCCGGTGTGAGTCTCCCTCCGGGGGGGTGCCGCCGGTGGCGATCTCGCAGGGATGTACCCGAATCCCACGATCGCGCCGGGTGCTGTCGGCACCGCAAAACTTGCCGACAATGCGGTGACTTCGGCGAAGTTTGCGGATGGGACGATTGGCACCGCCGATATTGCCGACGGCGCGGTGATGGCCGCGAAGCTTTCGGCTACCGGCGGCAGCGACGGGCAGGTGTTCAAGCTCTCCGGCGGCAATCTTGCCTGGGGTACGGACGAGACCGGCGGCTTCGAGCTGCCGTACCAAGGCTCAATCAACTCAGACTGGCCTGCCTTCGTGATCACCGATAACGGTCAGGGAGTGGCCGTCAATGCCGTGGGCACCGGCACGCTCGGCATCGCTGTAAATGGCTACCACCAGACCAGCGGCAACTTCGGCCGCCTCGGTACTGCGCAGTACGGTGTGTTGGGCCAGGCCTATGGTGCGGGCGTGCGCGGTCAGCACGCGACAAGCGGGAACTTCGGCTACCTCGGCGATGCCAACTACGGCTACCTTGCAAGCTCCACAGAGGGCGTATACGGAAGAGGCGGCATCTTCCAACGGCATTGGGGTGCACGGTGTGGCGAACAACGGAACCAACGCTTTCGGTGTGTATGGGTTCAGCAGGAGCGGCTACGGAGTGGGGGGTAGTCATTACAACGGGAATCTCGGCCACTTGGGCACCGCGGATTATGGCGTGTATGGCCGCCAGCCCACCGGAAACCTCCGTGCAATGGGCGGCGCTCAGTACGGCGTGTACGGCGAGGCCACGACTGGCACGGCTGTTCACGGCAAGCACAATGGTACCGGGAACTATGGAGAGCTTGGTAGCAGCGCGCGCGGGGTTTTCGGTTTCAATAGCAATGGTACCGTGGGTATTTTTGCCGAGAATGACGCCGGTGTGCATGGCATGGGTGGGACCTACGGTGTGCGAGGGGAATCCAATTCCGGCGTCGGCGTGCGAGGTAAAAGCGATGCGGGTAACGGAGTGAACGGCATCAGCAATCGAGGTCATGGCCTGTACGGGCAGAGCAGTAGCGGTTATGCTGTGTATGGTTACAAAGTTGGCGGAGGCGACTATGCCGGCTACTTCATTGGCAATGTCCGCATCGCCGGTACCCTCACTGCCACATCCAAATCGTTCCAAATTGATCATCCGCTCGATCCGGCGAACAAGTATCCGGTGCACTTCTGCGTAGAATCCAATGAGTTGCTGGATATCTACAGCAGAAATGTCATTCTCGATGCGAATGGCGAAGCCTGGGTCGAAGCTGCCGAGCTATTTTGAGGCTCTCAACGATGACTTCCGCTACCAGCTCACCTGTATCGGCGGCTTTGCGCCAGTATACATTGCTCAGGAAGTCTCGGGCAATCGGTTCAAGATCTCCGGAGGAACACCGGGCATGAAGGTTTCTTGGCAAATCGCGGGCACTCGCCACGACCCCTATGTCAGGTCGCATCCGCCCCAAGTTGAGGTAGAGAAAACCGGAAAGGACCGAGGAAGATATATCCATCCGAAAGAATACGGTGTCTCCGAAACGCTGGCGATCGACTACGAGGAGCATGAAAGGATGGAAGCCGAGCGCGAGAACATGCGGATACAGCAGGAAATCATGAAGGCTGAGCAAGGAAGGAATCAGAAGAATCTGAGCCGATGAGACGCGATCTTGGATTTCTTACCGTAGCAGCGATCGTTTCGACGCTCGTTTTCTTGCCAGAGAGATTTCACCCGCTGGGCCATCTTGGGATCAAGGCGCGGCATCCATCTTTGGCGGGGACAGATTCGATCATGCCGCGGGGATGATCCGGGACATCTTGCACGATGGACTCCGATCTCACCACAGGCTGCGGGGAGAAGGGAAAGCCGCGCGTCCGATGGGGGAGACCGGTCGAAGCAGCGGGGGCGTATTCCCAGCCGTGCCAATCGCCACGCCCGCCGAAAATCGTCAGCCATTAGGAACGATTGAGGGGGAATAGTCCCGGGCGGCTCGCTCGGACGAGCTCGGAGAATGCACGGGGTGCGCTACGCGGAGTCGGATGCCTGCTGCCCCAATGGAAAAAGCGGCACGATCTCCCCTCCGGGAAGGACCGGCCTACCCGTCATCAGTGAGGAAGGCGGTGGGTCCAGGACAGATGCCCGATTTGCGGAGCCCGGATCTTGCCCGGTTTCCTGGACCCCACCCGCCTCGAGGCGGTCCCGCGCGGGGCCGGCTCACAAAGCATTTCCCGGCCGGGGAAGTTCAGTCAACCGGCATCTCAGGGCAAATGGCCAGGCTGGGTCTGGTGGCCGTGGGTCTCTCCAGTTACGCGGAGCTGCTTGCTGTGTGCGACCGGTGAGTAGGAGCGTACTGGTACAGGGAACGAATCACGCTGTGGAGGTGGTTGGCGAAGTTGGCCACTTCGGGTTCGGCGTAGCCGTCGCCGTGATAGTGCTGGACAGGACCGATGACGATCGCGCGCCGGTTGGGATGCACTGCAATGGGCACGACCGGCAGGGGGAGGCCGGTGCGCTCCTGATACATCTGGCAGAGGTGGACAAAACCGAACTTGAACTCGCAGATCCTTGTGTCCGGGTCCGCGGGGCGCTCGGAGTCCTCCGGGAAGATGAGGAGGTGCCGACCACGCATGAGCAGCGCCAGACTGCGCCGAAAGGCGGCTCCCGTCCAGGGGCCGTGCGACTCCACCGGCACGGAGCCCAGGCTGCGAAGGAGGGGCACCGTGATGGCACTGACCAGCTTGGCCACAGCACGGGCGAGATGCCCCTGCAAGTGGAGAGAAGGTTGGACGAACTGCGTGAGGAGGTATTCTGGGGATCTGCGGCGGTCGGTCAGGTCCGCGATCACCCAGGGATGAAACCGCAACGGGAGAAAGAAGAACAGCATCACGGGGCCGGCGTTGCCCGCATGGTTGGCCACCATCACGGAAGGGCCGCTGCGGGGTAGATTCGAGAGGCCGATCACTTGGTAGCGAAAGAAGAGTCGGAACAGCCGAAGGAGCTTGTACAGGGCATCGGACAACTGGCGTCCTTTGATTGGGACTCTTGTCGTGCTACCTCCGCGGGGAGCTCCTAAGACTTATATCTTAGCAAAAAACCTGGTACACGCAAGTAACTTCTGGCGCGGCGGCCCAGAGCGGCGCGTTCTCAGCATGAGGGGCATTTTCGTTTCCATGCAGGGCACGGCTATCGGATTTCGGCGTTGGGTGGCTTGGACACCAGAGCCGCACGCATAGCATTGGCAGTCAGGTTTTGATCGAGATGAGTCTGGCTTCTGGCAACGAGAAGGTCCCGATCGGGAGATGAGACCGCTTGACCATGCCAATTTCCGGTCGGTAGGAGCGCCGAGTTCAGGCGAGAGTGCCCCAGCCCCATGGAACGCGCCCGTGCCTGTCTGCCGGCCATGGCGTGGCAACGGCGAGCGGAAGCGCGAGGCGAGTTTCCCAAAGGCCGCGGACCCCATCGGGATGCCTGAGTGCGAGCTGCGCAGTGGTCGTATGCTTGCAGAGTCATGACCGGCGTGCTCCCGAGGCGAGCATGTTCGGGATGCGGCGGGCGCCCAAGTCGCCGCAGAAGAAAAGGGAAGCCACGATGCAGGTGCAATGAGGGACTCCCCGAGGGTTTGAAGCTTTGGGGCAAGGTGAGGTACGCTTCGGGTTAAGCCAATCGCCTGCTCCGGAGGGTGGTTCAAGAAGGGGGAAGGCCAGGGATTCCGTGGCAGAGGGTCAGAGTATGGAAACTGCATGGGTGAAGACCTCTTGCGGACAGCCAGAGTACGGCAAGGCATATGGTTTTCGGGAGCGCCATGCCCGGGCCTTGGAGCCGCGGAAGTTGAGGAGGGCTCATGCGGGTCGAGATGGATGCCATCGAGCTGGGGCCCTGGCGATGGCTCGGCGGAAGGATTCGGTCCGTTGGGTTCCGGGTGGTGATCCGCCCTTGACATCGTTTTCGCGCCGCCATACAATGAAATCGAGTGCCGGGCCCGCGACGAGTCCCGTCGCCAGCCTTCAACGGGAAACGGACGGAGTTCATGACGCGGCAAGACGGCAACGCAGGGTGGGCGCAAGTGTGCGCGGCGGGGAGTGCGACTCACAGTGCGAAAGGCGGAGCGCTCCGGCCCTCGGACTCGACGGGATCGGGGAGGGGGCATGGATCCACTCCTTGAATACAGAGCGCTTACCTTGCTTCGGGCTGCGGCTGACGTAGGTGCGGGTGCGCTAAAGGACAAAGGAAAGCCGAAGGCCAGGGATCCTGTTCCAATACGCTGGTCCGCCCTCCCAGGAAGTCCGTTCGTTTTGGCCTAAACCGTCCCGCCTACGGAGGGGCGTGCGACCGCGGTTCCCTTTTTCCTCGTAGGGATCCTGTTTCTTGCGATTAGCGACATTGCGCGGAGGAATGGACCCATATTGACCCTGACAGTAGACGGCTGGACGAGCGGGCCAGTAGCCCATTGCATGCGGTGCGCCTCAGGCCCGGACGTAGGCTACCCGCGAGGCCCGAAGGAAGGGAGTTTCTGGTCGGAAAGGAAGGCGGCACCGGCGGCGAGCTAGCGTTAACTCTCGGTCTGTGCGCATCCGGTAGAAGTAGGCGCCGAGAGGGAGCCGGACGGTGGTTGGGTAGGGGCAGTGACGTTGGTGCCGGAGGGGCCCGGATCCTCTTCTTCTCAGCCAGCGGCAGTGCGGTTGAGAATCCCTTACCGGCCCAAGCGGGAGGGGCGGAGAGTCGCGCCTTGTGAGACGAGGGATGCAGGGAGGCTCGGATCCTCCCGGAAGAGCTGCAACCTGCTCTGGGTCTCGGCCGTACCAGCGGATGTGCGACTGCACGGAGTGGCAAGTCCCAATCCCGGCCGACGGTCGCGGAAAGGCAAGAGGGATCGTCGCCATTCCCTGGCGGACGAGTCGGCAGCGGCTCGCGGCGAAGCTCGGTCCCTTTGGGATCGCGGAGTGCTGATGGAGTTCGCCGCCAAGGCGTGTCGGGGCGGGGGAGGCCGGCTCTTCCCCGGCGGGGATGGGCCCGACTTCTCCCGGTCGCTGCTTCCGCTGGATTCGCGATCCGTACGGCCGCCAGGAGGCGAGTCGTAGCAAACAGTCAGGAGGTGAATCATGAGACGGGCTTTTGTCGTACTGCCGCTGGTCATGAATCTCCTCTGGATCGGCTCCCTGCGGGCGCAGGGAGGCTACGGAGGACTGTTGTTCGGATCGGAATGGGTCAAGGTGGACGCCCTGAACGCCAAGATGGATGCCGCAGGCTACCAAGCCTTCTCCGACGCTTTTCCCGCCTTTGGAGGATGGGGCGCCTTCATCGGCAAACACGTGCTGATCGGGGGATGCGGCTGGGGGATCTGGCAAACCCGGCAAAGCCCGGACGCGACCGCTCGCCTCTCCGCCGGACTCGGCTTTTTCGACCTGGGCTATGTGGTGCGCAGCGGGAAGATGGCGCGACTGACCGCCCTGACGGGGATCGGTGGCGGTGGGTTCGAAATGGAAATCACCCCCGCCCAAATGGAGCGGGACTTCGAGCAGATCCTCCAAAATCCCCGCGTCCTGACGCGCATCTCTTCCGGCCAGCTCGTGGTCAAACTCGGATTCCAGCTCGATCACACCGTGTGGATGGAGAAGGGAGCCTCACAAGGCGCAGCGGTTCTCCTCGGGATTCGGGCGGAATACCTGTTCCCACTCGGGGATATGGAATGGGAGACCGATGGCACCCAGCTCTACAGAATGCCCGAACTTGACCTGAAGGGGCCCCATGTGAAGCTGATCGTTGGCTTCGGCGGCGGTGCGCAGCGGTGACGGCTAGCGTGTCCCCGGCCACAAGGTCGGGGGGTGAGAAGGGTCCGGCGAGCGGTAGCCGGTCAGCCTCAGGCTGGTGCCAATGCCCCGGAGAGGGCAGGGGGAGGCCTCCGGTTCGTCTCCGCGCTGGGGTGCGACGTGCGGGCGTTTTGCTGGCGCTGGCGGTGTTGGGGATGATGGGAGGGCGGGGGGAGGTCCTCGCGGGGCCGTGGCGTTTCAGCTGGGGCAAAGAGCTGGCTCTGATGGCCGGAGGCGGGGCAATGGCGGCCTCCGGCCTCCACATGCGCAGCCTGATCGATCCCGTGCAGAGGCCGGCGAAGGACAAGGGCTCCATCCCGTTCGTGGATCGGACATTCGTGGCAAGCTACGACCGCGCGTGGGACGCGGCCAGCGATGTGAGCCTGGCTCTGGCGTTGGTCCTTCCCGTCTCCGTGGCGGCGGCTTGGGAAGCCGGTGACGCCTTCCACCTGCTGCTCCTTGAGGCGGAGAGCGCGGCGTGGATAGCGGGGTTAGCCGACTGGTGCAAATGGGCTACGCGGCGGGTCCGTCCGTACGCCTACGATCCGAACTGTCCCCCGGATCTCTTACGGGACCCCGATTCCCGAGCTTCGTTTTTCTCCGAGCACGTATCCCAGGCCTTCGCGGCTGCGGAGATCTTGCGGAAGTGGTCGAAGGGGCGCCAGCTGCAATGGGCGCCCGTCGTAGGATATTCCTTGGCTTCTGTCACGCTCGTCGCCCGGATTCGTGCAGGAAGTCATTTCCTCACGGACACGCTCGTCGGAGCCGGGGTGGGGGTGCTCACGGCGAAGGTGATGCTCCGCCTGCACGAGGCAGATGAGCGCATCGAACCCCTCCCAACTGCCAACGGCTTCTCCTTGCAAGTGGCGTGGTAGAATCGTCGCCCGAGGCGCGGCGACCGGCGCTGAGGCGACCGGTGCGGATACACCTCCGGCGCTTGGTGTCCGCCCATTTTCCATTCTCGCGAGTCTGCCGGGCAAGGAAAACCTGACTCTTCGGCCGCAGGGCCCGAACCCTCCTCCATAGGTGTGGCGCGGAAGGGCCGGCGGATGGTCCTCTTCGGGGCGCTGGCGAAAACGCCTTGATTGGGAGGGGCACCTGGCGTAAATTGCCCGGTGCCACAGATCAGGTAGGGCAGGCCACCGGGAGACGAGAGGTTGACGAGGTATCGGTCGGGCTCAGCGGGGAAGGCGTTCGGACGGGGGAGCTCGGGCTGGATTGCAGTGTGGATGATCGCGTTGCTGGTCGTTGGCTGCAAGAATCCCTTCGCCACGCGCGAGCCGGAGCCGCCCAAGTCCAAGCGACTCCAGTGGATCCCGCCCTACCAGCCTGAGGATGTGCTGAGCAACCTGCGTTCCTCCCTCGCAGAGCGAAACAGTTTGAATTACCTTCGCTGCCTCTCCGACAGTCTCGCGACCGGAAGGGCATTCCGTTTCGATCCGGAGCCGGCGGCGGCGTCGGCTTTCCCGGGGCTCTTCGATCGCTGGGGGAGGGAGGAGGAGAGACATTTCATCGAACAGCTCTTCCAGGCCGTGCCGAGCGAATCCACTCTCCATCTCGAGGTGAGCGTGGTGGGGGAGCAAGTGGGCGAGGCAGGGGAAAGGTTCCTCATTACGCAGTACCTGCTCGAGGCACACCACGCCACGGGGCAGGCGTCCGTCCCCCGAAGGTGTCAGGGGCGAGCGGAGTTCTGGTTCGTCCGGGATCCGACGACTTCCTACTGGTACATCTGGCGGTGGGCTGACCGGGCCACCAGCGATGTGCCGGTGTGGTCGTTTCTCAAAGCCGCCTTCGGCCGTTGAGGAGGGGGCGCATGCGGAGGTCCCGCCGGTTACCAGCGGCTCGGAGCTTCTTTCGCAGTCTCGATGCGGGTACGCGCCGCCGTTTGCTCTGGATCCTGGCGCTCAGCGTGTCGGCGGTCGTCCTTTTCCTCCTCAATCGGCGGATTACACCCCCGGCGAAGGAGGTTGCGCCGAAGCCGCGGAAGGACTACTGGCGGGTGGTGGAATCGGCACTGGATGCTGCCGGGGTTCCCCGCGAGCGCTGGAGGCGCCAGGGGGATGTCGTCCGAATCGAGCTCGCCTCGGGAACGCCTTTGCAGCCGATCCATCGGGCGATCACTGCGCGGTTGCGCGAGGCCGGGGCGGAGATCTTTCTCGCCAAGGAGGATGTGCGGCCGCCGCGGGTGGAGGTGGTCTTTGGAGAGAAGGGCCAGGTTCTGGGCCGGGTGATCCTCACTGTGGAGGCGGCTGAGCCCCGGCGTTCCGCGGTGGTGGCGATCGTGATCGACGATGGCGGGTACCGGATGAGCCGCGAATTCAAGGCTTTGCTCGCTTCTCCCTACAAGTTCACCGTGGCGGTGATTCCGGGCCTCAAGCACTCGCGCGAGGTGGCGGAATCGGTGCGAAAGGCCGGAAAGGAACTGCTCATCCACATGCCAATGGAACCGCAGAGGGGCCGCGTGGAGGACAACGGCTATGCCATTTACACTTCCCTCTCCAAGCAGGAAGTGATGGCGCGAGTGGACAAAGCCGTCGAGGCTCTGCCGTTCGCCAAGGGGATGAACAACCACGAAGGGTCCAAGGCCACGTCCGATCCGGAGACGATGCAAGCGGTGATGGAGGCCTTACGCGGCCGAGGGCTTTTCTTTCTGGATAGCCGGACCTCACCCGAAAGCAGGGCGCTCGCAGCTGCGTGGCAGGCAGGTGTGCCGTGTTTGCGCAATACCGGGTTTTTGGACGCGGAAGACGACGAAGATTGGGTCCGGAGGCGGTTCTGGGAGCTAGTGGGGGGAGCAGTTGCCGGCACCAGTACCGTGGTGATCGCGCATCCACGGAAGTCGACCCTCAAGGTGCTGCTCGAGTTGATGCCCAAGGTGGCCGACCAAGGGGTTCGCTTCGTGTTCGCCTCGGAGCTTGTGGACTGAGACATCGAGGAGGAAAGTATGGCGCGACTGTCCCTCATCGTCGATTACGTTGCCGCGATCCGGGAACTCCGGAAGTCCCGGGATCCTGACCCGGTGGCGGTAGCGTTGCAGGCGGAGCTGGCTGGCGCGGATGGCATCACCGCGCAATTGCGCGAGGACCGGAAGGAGATCAAAGATCGGGATGTCCAACTCCTCCGGGAACTGCTGCGGACCCACTTCAATCTGCGTATTTCCCCGAGCGAGGATCTGCTGCAGAAAGCCATCACGCTGCTGCCGGACATGGTCACCTTCGTCCCCGATGCGAAGGGCGAGGCTGGAGGGGTAGATGTCGCTTCGACGGGCGACTACCTGGAGGAGATGGTGGCGAGCCTGAAGGCGAACGGCGTGGTGGTGAGCGTGTTGGTGGATCCGGACGTTCGCCAGATCAAGGCGGCGGCTCGGATCGAAGTGGATTTCGTCGAGATCCTCGCCTGGTACTACGCGCGCTCGGAGGACGCCGGCATCATGGGGGAGGAGCTGGAGAGGATCCGCAATGCGGCGCTTGCGGCCCAGAAGCTGGGTCTCGGGGTAGCGGCCAGCGGAGGGCTCGACTACGCCAATGTGGGCGAGGTGGTCACCATCTCGGCGATCGAGGAGCTGCACGTAGGCGCCGCGATCTTGAACCGGGCGCTCCTTGTCGGGATCGACCGAGCGGTACGGGATTTCAAGGCTCTCCTTTGAGGGCATCGGAGGAAGGAGGAATCCGGAGGTAAGGATGCGCGACCAATTGAGATCCTGGTTTCCGGAATTGGAGTGGATCGGCGACGAGGGGTTGAGACAGAAGGTCCTGGAGGTTTGGGAGGAAGCGATTCGCCTCGGGGGCTGGCAAGCGGAGGAACTCCCGAAGCTCCCGTTCACCCTCCTCATTCCCGATACGAAAGTCAATCTCCTCGACCACACGCGCGCGGTCACCCAGATTGCGGTCGCAAGCGCTGAGGTGCTGAAGCAGACTCTCGGCCTTGCTTCGCTCGACAAGGATTCCCTCGTCGCTGGGGCCTTGCTCCACGATGTGGGCAAGTTGCTCGAGTTTCGGCGAGGGAAGGTGGGATTCGAAAAGAGTCCATCGGGCCAGCTTCTTCGGCATCCCTTCTCCGGAATGGGACTGGCCATGAAACACGGCCTACCGGACGCGGTGGTGCACATCATCGCCACGCACGCGAAGGAGGGCGATGGTGGCTATCGGAGCCCCGAGGCGGTGATCGTCCATCACGCCGATTTCATGTGCTTCGAATCCCTTCGAAGGTAGCTTGGGGGTAGTGGGCAAGCGGGAAGTGGAGACTTTGGGAGAGGCGGCCCATGCTATTCCCAGCGGAGCCGTTCAAGATCAAAGTGGTGGAGCCGATTCGCAAGACCACGCGCGAAGAGCGGGACCGGCTCATTCGCCAGGCCGGGTACAACGTGTTCAACCTGCCGGCGGAGAGCATCTACATCGATCTGCTCACGGACAGTGGCACCTCAGCCATGAGCGACAACCAGTGGGCCGGTCTCATGCTCGGGGACGAGAGCTATGCCGGCAGCCGGAATTACTATCATTTCGAGCAAACGGTGCGGGAGATCTTCGGCTTCCGGCACGTCATCCCTACCCACCAGGGGAGGATGGCCGAAAACCTCCTCTTTTCGGTCGCGGTGAAGCCCGGCGACTACGTGCCGAACAACATCCACTTCGACACGACCCGGGCGAATGTGGAGCACAAAGGGGGCATCGCGGTGGATCTGGTCATTGACGAGGGGCGGGACCCCTACGTGGAACATCCCTTCAAAGGGAACATCGACGTGCAGAAGTTGGAGCGATTCATCGAGGAGGTGGGTCCCGAGCGCGTGCCCCTGGCGATGCTCACCGTGACCAACAACAGCGGCGGCGGGCAGCCGGTGTCCATGGAGAACGTGCGGCAGACGAAGCGGCTTCTGGAACGCTACGGCATCCCCCTCATCATCGACGCCTGCCGGTTTGCTGAGAACTGCTATTTCATCAAGGAGCGCGAGCCCGGCTACGAACGCAAGACGGTGGCCGAGATCGCCCGCGAGCTCTTCGGCTACGCGGACGGCTGTACGATGAGCGCGAAGAAGGACGGCCTTGTCAACATCGGCGGTTTCCTCGCGCTCAATAACGAGGAATGGGCTGAGAAGGCTACCCAGCTCTTGATCCTGGTGGAGGGCTTCCCCACGTATGGCGGGTTGGCGGGCCGCGACCTGGAAGCCATGGCGCGCGGGTTGCGGGAGGTTTTGGACGAGGACTACCTCCGCTTCCGCATCGGACAGGTGCGATATCTCGGGCAACTGCTTCTGGAAGCGGGGATCCCGATTGTGCGGCCAGTTGGCGGGCACGCCGTGTACATCGATGCCAAGGCCTTCCTGCCGCACATTCCTCAGGCGCAATTTCCGGGGCAGGCCCTGGTCGTGGCCTTGTATCGCGAGTACGGCATCCGCGCGGTCGAAATCGGGAGCCTGATGTTCGCCCGCAGGGACCCGAAGACCGGGCAGACCATCTACCCTGAGCTGGAACTGGTACGGTTGGCCATCCCGCGGCGGGTGTACACGACCATGCACATGAACTACGTGGCGGAGTCAATCATCGATCTCTACCGCAGGCGAGACCAAGTGCGGGGGCTCCGCATCGTCTATGAGGCTCCGGTTCTCAGACACTTCACGGCACGGTTGGAGGAGGTCGGGTGATTCGGGCTGTGCTTTTTGACTTCGACGGCGTGGTGGCGAAGACGTTGGAAAGCCACGCCCGGTCATGGCAGCATGTGCTCTCCCGCTACGGGATCCAAGTGGATCCCCGAGACATCGCCCTCAATGAGGGCCAGCCAGCCATCGAGATCCTTCGCGCCATCCTTGCGAAGAACGGGCTCCAGCTTCCGGAGGAAGAGCTGCAGGAGCTGGTGCGGCAAAAGAGGGAACACTACCAGCAGACCACTGAAGCCAGGGCCTACGACGGGGTTGGGGATCTTCTCCAACGGTTGAAGGCGGCCGGGTACAAGACGGCGCTCGTCACCGGTTCGATCCGTTCGAATATGGCGGCTGCTGTGGGGGAAGAGCTTCTGAGCCGCTTCGATGTGGTGCTCACCAGCGAGGATGTGCCTCGCGGCAAACCCCACCCCGACCCATTCCTGGAAGGGGCGCGGCGCCTCGGGGTGAAGCCGGAGGAATGCCTCGTGATCGAGAATGCGCCGATGGGGATCCGGGCGGCCAAAGCTGCCGGGATGCGGTGCGTGGCCATTCTCTCCACGCTGGGCCCGGAGGATCTCTCGGGCGCGGACTACCTCGTCGAGAGCATCTCCCAGATTGATCCCAGCGCTCCCTACTTCCGCTGAAAAGGAAAAGGGCGACCTGATTGCAGGTCGCCCTCCATCTGCGTGGAGATCCCTCGGCTTCAGGCGGAGCGGAAGGCGTTAGCTACTGTGCGATCTACCAGCAGGTCGATCGCGAAGAGAAGGGCCAAGACGGCGGTCACCGTGGCCTGCAGGCTGCTGAAGTTGAACAGGAAAGTGACCACCGTTGCCACGATCAAGAAGATGACGGCTGCCCAGCGCGCCCATTCGCGGACGTTCGCCAGCGTCTGTCCCAGCCCCATCGAGATGACGCCCACGACGATCCCCGTGATCGCGGCCTTGGGATTCGCCTTGTAATTCACCGCGCTGTAGACGGCCACGCAAAGCCCTCCCACGAGCATCAGATAAGGGATGAGCACCGCGTGGCTCGGAAGTTGGGGACGGCCCAGCTTCCGCTTTTCGAAGAAGCCACGAACCTGCGTTCGAACCGATACCCCCCGCACGAAACGGACCTTGTGCAGCCCAAACAGACTGTCCTCCACAGCCGCGAACAATAGGACGGAGAGGAGGTAGATCACAAGTACGACCACCAAGTTCGCGATGGAGAAGTTCGTGTAGAGGACGATGGCGCCGAGCGCCGGGAAGATTCCCCGGCTCACGACCCACACCAGCGTCGAGCGGAAGACCCCAATGCCGCCCGTGGAGCCGCCCTTCTTGTATTCCTTCCCATCCTTCCTGTAGGTGAGTAACCCTGTCATCCGCTGGCCCGCCGTCTGGCCATCCTCCGCGAGCGGGCTGATGAAGAACAGGGAGTAGCCCCACAGGAACGGGATCAGATAGATCAGTCCCAGAATCCAGTGGATTTTGTAGAACTGGCTGACCACCAGGTAGGCAGCTGCGAAGTAGAGGCCGAAGGCTAGCGAATCGATCAGAACGCTCAGAAAGCCCTGGGAAAGGAATCCGGGCTTGGCCGCTTCGCTCGACGCCGTCTGCATGAGATCCTCCTCCGCGAGTGAAATGGCTTCGCACACCTGCCTTCATTACCCAAACCGCGCTGGGCGATATTAGCCAATTCCCCCCAAAATGTCAAGGCGAAACCCCCGCTCCCGAACGGCTGCCCTTCTCTCCAGGAGAAGGCTTGGGGACTGAGCCAGTCCTTTCCCCGGGGGTTACGGCGCGCAAGAAGCGGGTGCCTGTCTCTCTGGAGCGGGGAGCCACGCATCGACCCCGCGATCGATTAAGGAGCAAAGTGAGGAGGCGCATTCGAACGTCGGCTCGCCTCAGACGATGGCGACTTCGGGGCCCAGCCCTATCCGCGATCGCATTCTGGCCCCTGCCCGGTGGCTGTGGTCGGCGAATCTCGAAGTGACACTTGCTTACTTCCGCGCCGAGGGCTATAATGTCGTTACGAGCGGTTCATCAACCAGACGCCCGTATCGGGGAATGCTCGGGCGCACAAGCCACTGGGGCCTATGAGGAGGGAAGTCATGCGCAGAATCGCAGGGGTGTTGGTCGCGTTCACGCTCTTCGTCGGGGTCTTTCGACCCATCGTCCCTCGGGCTCAGGAGAAAGCGTGGTGGAAGGAGGGGCCGGTCCGGCCTCCGGCACCGGACCCACTTGCGAAAAGTCTCCCGTTGATCCGGGTGGCGGGCAATCGGTTCGTGGATCCGCAAGGTCAGCCGGTGCTCTTTCGTGGACTCTCCATTTCCGATCCCGACAAGATCGAGGCCCAGGGCCAGTGGCGGAGGGAGCTCTTCGCGCGGGTCAAGGAGCTCGGCGCTCGGATCGTGCGCATTCCCGTGCATCCGGTGGCCTGGAGGCAGCGCACGCCGGCCGGTTACTTGGTGCTCCTCGACCAGGCGGTCCGCTGGTGTACCGAGCTCGGGATGTACGTGATCATCGACTGGCACTCCATTGGCAACCTGGAAATGGAGCTTTTCCAGGATCCGATGTACGATACCAGTCGGAAGGAGACTTTTGAGTTCTGGCGCGCCATTGCTCAGCATTTCAGCGGGCACAACACAGTGGCCTTCTACGAGATCTTCAACGAGCCGACGGATTTCCGCGGGCGACTCGGCACGGTGTCGTGGACGGAGTGGAGGGAGCTCAACGAGAAGATCATCCGGTTGATCCGCGCTTACGACAAAGAGACGATCCCGCTGGTGGCCGGCTTCGACTGGGCATACGACCTCACTCCCCTGCGTTACGAGCCGGTCCAAGCGGAGAGCATCGGCTACGTGACCCATCCCTACCCAATGAAACGCGAGGAACCCTGGGAACCAAAATGGGAGGAGGACTTCGCCTTCGCCGCTTCGCAGTACCCTCTTTTCGCGACGGAATGGGGCTTCTGGCTGCGGCCGGGGGAGAAGATCAGCGAGGGCCACTACGGGCGCCGGATCGTGAAGTTCCTGGAAGAACGCGGCATTAGCTGGGCCGCCTGGGTCTTCGACCCCGAATGGTCGCCTCGGATGCTGGAGTCGTGGGAGGAGTACCGACTTACTCCGTACGGGCAGTTCATCGGGCAGATCTTGCGGCGGAGTTCGGAGCGATAGCTGGAAGTTGTCTGCGGGAGCTCGTGGGGTTCGCCAAAGGGGAGAACGATGAACTACCGTCGATTTGGGCGCACCGGCTGGATGGTCTCCGAGATCGGGCTCGGGGCCTGGCAGCTCGGTTCGGATTGGGGGCACGTGGACGAGGAGACAGCCATGGCCACCCTTCACCGGGCTGTCGATCTGGGTGTCAATTTCATCGATACGGCCGATGTATACGGCGACGGGCTGAGCGAGCGGCGGATCGGAAGGCTACGGCAGGAACGCAAGGAGCTCTTCTACGTAGCCACGAAGGCGGGGCGTCGTCTGAATCCTCACACGGCGGAAAGCTACACGAAGGAGAATCTGGCGCGTTTTGTAGAAAGAAGCCTGCGGAATCTCGGCGTCGAGACGCTCGATCTTCTGCAATTGCATTGTCCCCCTACGGAAGTGTACTACCGTCCCGAGGTGTTCGAGGCTCTCGAGGATCTGAAGGGCGAGGGGAAAATCCAGCATTACGGGGTGAGCGTCGAGAAGGTGGAGGAAGGCCTCAAGGCCATCGAGTACCCCGGGGTGGAGAGCGTGCAGATCATCTTCAACATTTTTCGGCAGCGACCGGCCGAGCTCTTCTTCCGCGAGGCGGAACGGCGCAATGTAGCCGTCATCGTGCGGGTACCGCTGGCGAGCGGCTTGCTTTCCGGGAAGATGACCCGACAGACTGTATTTCCGCCGGAGGACCATCGGAACTACAATCGCGAGGGGAAGGCCTTCGACGTTGGCGAGACGTTCGCTGGAGTCCCCTTTGAGGTCGGCCTGGAAGCTGTGGAAGCTTTGCGACCGCTGGTCCCAGAAGGAGTTACGATGGCACAGTTTGCTCTGCGCTGGATCCTCACGTTCGACGCCGTCTCGGTGGTGATCCCCGGGGCGAAGAGACCCGCCCAGGTGGAAGAGAACGTCGCGGCTTCGCGGCTGCCGGCCCTCTCGCCGGAACAGATGGAACGCGTGCGGGAGGTCTATGACAAGTACGTGCGGCCCTACGTGCATCACCGGTGGTAGCGGCAACTCGCGGCGCCCCCGGGGTGCCGGATGAGTGAGCCGGGTCAGCCGATCGTGCGCGGCGCCCGCGATCTGCGAGTGCGGCAATGGAACTGCATCCGATGCGGCGGCGTTGATTCGTCAAGTCTCGGCAGGGTGATGGGCGTGCGCTAGGAGGATCAGCCCCGTGCGGTTCGCCCCGAACGCGGAGCCAGATCCGCGGGGGCGCGGCGGGGCTTTCTTCGCAGGGGAGCTGGAGCGAATCGTCGGGATCCGGCGGAGGGGCGTGGGTGGAATACGACGGACACCGATTTCGACGACGGAGCGGATTGCATGGATGTTCTCTTGACACTCGTGGGTGCGGCTCTGCTTTACCTCGGGGCCGAGGCGCTCGTGAGGGGGAGCGTTGATCTTTCTTTGCGGCTGGGGGTCGAGCCTCTGATGGTGGGCCTGACGGTAGTGGCTTTCGGGACCAGCGCGCCCGAAATGGCCGTGTCCGTCCTGGCCGCGCTGGAGGGACACGGGGATATCTCCATCGGGAATGTGCTTGGCTCCAACTCCTTCAACATTGGGGTGATCTTGGGGATCTCGGCGCTGATCCGGCCGCTCCGGGTTCACCTGAAGCTCATTCGGCGTGACATGCCGATCATGATAGGAGCCGTTTTGGTAAGTCTGCCGATCGTTTTGGCGGGTCGGGTGCCGAGGTGGGTGGGGGTGTTGTTCGTGGCCGGGATCGTTGCGTATGTGATGGAGGAGGCGCGCAAGGCGCGCGAGGACGCGGCAGAGGCAAGCGCCGTCCTCGCCCTTCGCCCACCGGCTGAATACAGCTGGCCTGTGGTCATCGGGATGATCGCCGTAGGTTTCGCCACCCTGGTCTTGGGTTCGAAAGCTTTTGTGGCCGGAGCGGTCGGGATCGCCCGCCGTGCAGGGATATCCGAGGCAGTGATCGGACTCACGCTCGTGGCAGCTGGTACCAGTCTTCCGGAGCTCGCCACCAGTGCCGTCGCGGCCCTCAAGAAGCAGGCGGACATTGCGGTGGGCAACATCGTGGGCTCCAACATCTTCAACATTCTGGCCATCGTGGGCTGTGCTGCCACCATCGCGCCGCTGGCCCTTCGCGATGTAAGTCTGACGGATGCAATCGTCACCCTTGGCTTCAGCGTGTGCATCCTGGTTTTCTCACGCACGGGGGGAAAACTGAGCCGCCTCGAGGGGGTGCTGCTCTTCTTGGCGTACATCGCGTACGCCAGCCTGCGTCTCAGCTCCTGAGCCGGCAAGCGAATCGACGGCGTTCGCCTTGCGGAGGCGAGCGCTGTAGTGAGTCGCGAAGCGGGGGATGCGCGCTTCCCCAGGGGCAATGCGGTACGTCAGACGTTGGCAAGCCCCTGGCTCAGGTCCTCCACGAGATCTTCGAGATCCTCGATTCCCACGGCTAAGCGGAGCATCTCGTCGGACACGTTCATGGCCCGCCTCTCCTCCGGGCTGTACTCGGAGAGGTAGGTCGAGGCGGGATGGATGATGAGCGTCTTGTTGTCGTTCAGGTTGGTGGCCCTCCGAATGATGCGGAGCGAGTCCATCAAACGGAAGCATGCGTCGCGGCTTTCCAACTCGAAGGTCAGGAGGCCTCCATAGCGCCCGTGGAATTGTCGCCGGGCGATTTCGTGGTACGGGGAGTCCTCGAGGCCGGGGTAGTTCACGGAACGCACTTTCGGATGTTCTTTCAGGAAGCGAGCCAGGTGCAGGGCGTTCTGGCAGCTCCGGTCGATGCGGAGGGCCAGCGTTTCCAGCCCGAGCGTCTGGAGATAGGCGTTGTGCGGCGAAAGACTCGCTCCCAGATTGCGGAACACCTCCCGGCGCAGGCGCATGAGGAATGCGGAGGGGCCAAAGCGCTCCGCAATTTCGGCCAAAGCCGGGGCTCGCCTCCAGTCGAAGGTCCCGTTGTCGATGATCAGCCCGCCCACCGTGGTGGCGCCTCCGGAGATGTATTTGGTGCTGGAGATCACCTCGACGGAGGCGCCGAATTCCTTGCTCTTGAAGATGTACGGCGTGGTCAAGGTGCCATCCACGATAAGGGGCACGCCGTGTTTCTGAGAGATGGCGGCAATTCTGGCCACGTCGGGGACCTCGAGCTGGGGATTGGTGATGGCCTCAATGAAGATGGCCCGCGTGTTCTCATCCATCGCGCCCTCGACGGCGCGAGGGTCGGTCGCATCCACGAATCTCGCCTCGAGGCCCCACGCGCGAAGCGTCCGGCTGAAGAGGGAGACGGTATTCCCGTAGAGGAAGCGTCCGGCCACGATATTCGTCCCGGAGCCAGCCAGCGTCAGGATGACGTTGCTAATGGCCGCCATTCCCGAAGAAACGGCGAGCACACCGTACGCGTCGGCCAAAACGCGCACCCGCTCTTCGAAATCCTCCACAGTGGGATTGCTGATCCGGGTGTAGGTGTGCGCGGCTAACTGGCCCTGGAATGCCCGCTGGATCTCTTCGGCCGACTCGAACTCAAAAGCCACGCTGTCGTACACGGGAGTCCGCAAAGCCCCGTGAGGATCTCTCTTGGGAGCCCGAGTGTGCAGAGCCTTGGTGGTGAAGCCTTTCATCCTCGCCTCCTCAACGCTTGCTTCTGGTTGTCAGCGCCGTCCGTTAGCCGTCGTGCCAACGGTGACGGAGTCAGCTCCGCCACTGCTCGACGAATCCCCTCCCCTTTGCGGCCCGAGCCTCGGAGTGGGCCGGCGCAGGGTCCGGATCCCAAAACTCGCGCAGGGGATCTCGAAAGCCGGTGTCCCCACGGCGGCCATCCGCTCGAAAACCCACCCCTTGGGAAGCGCGTGGGCAAAATTACGGTGCGATGCGGCCATGTCCAAGCGGCAATTGCCGCTGCGAGCGCAGCTCGAGGCGGGTTCGACGATCTGGTCGAGGCGATCCGACGAAAACGTCGGATTCCGGCCCCTGATCTGGGAAGATGACCGAGAGGTCGCGCCGGACGCACGGGATCGGTCCGTGCAGCCGGTGCGGAAAGACGCCCAGGATCGGGGACGTTGGCATGCCCATTGCCGGAGGAAAGGTGCACTGCTCGGCCGGCAGTCTCTGATTCAGGACCTCTTCGGAACGGCAACGCACCATAATGGAGCTTTCAAGATGAAGGATCGATGGATTTTCCCCGGTTTGGTAGCCTCGGCCCTCGCGGTTCTGCTCGTGGCGCCGACCCTGGCCGCGGTCCAGGGGGCTTCTCGCAATGGGTGCGGGCCTATGCCGTACGTCGAACGGAACGGAACCGGTCAGTATATGCGGGATCACGATGGCGATGGGATCCCCAACGGGCTGGACCCGGATTTCACGGGTCAGAGGTTCCAGGGATCCCGGGCCCGGACTGGGTTCGTGGACCTCAATGCGGACGGTATCAACGACCGTGCCCAGGACTGGGACGGGGACGGCCTCGCGAACTGCCAGGATCCTGACTGGCAGGGCCCGGTGGGTCTCGGCCCGCGGGGCTCGCGGGGGACGGGCGGAAAGGCTCGGCCGCAAGGCGCCATTCACCGCATGCAGGGCGTTCGCGGCGGCGCCCGTACTCTGGGTCGGACCGCAAAGTAGCGCGCAGGTGAAGGGATTGGGGAGCCGTCCGAAATATGGCCCGGCTCCCCGCCTCCTTCGGAGAAGAAAGAGAGGGTGTGTACGGAGCAACGGAGGTGTAGCCATGAAACGTTGGTGGAAGGTCGGTGCAGCTTTGGGGGCGCTCGGTATCCTTCTCACCAGTTGGACGCCGTCGAGCGCCTTGGCGCAGGGCGGAAAGCGCGTAATCTGGGGGAAGGCTTGGTACTGGGGACCCGGCCCCGCTCCCGGATGCGAGGTCACACTTCCCGACACGCTGGAGGGAACTCTGGTCGTGTCCCCCAGGCCGAGGGACGCGTACCGCTACATGCTCGACACGAACGGTGACCTGCAAATCGACTACTACCTGAAATTCGGGCGGGCTTTCCCCCAGGACTCCATCCCTCCCGCCGGCACACACGTTACGGTGATCGGCTGGGTGAAAGCGGAGAGAGGGCTCCGCATCGTTGTGGTGCAGAGCATCAACGGCGTCCAGGTCAGGCCTCTTCCCAACTGGTACCGGCATGTGGAGCAGTGGCTTGCAAGACATGACACCGTTGAAGTTACCGGGACGGTCCTGGCGGACAGCGTGGACCACGTCCAGCTTCTCTTCTTGGACGTGGACGGCGACACCGTGGCCGATTACTTCCTCGATTTCGGACCCCCCTGGTACAATCCGGAGAATGGGGCCTCACGTCCCTCGGAGGGAGACGTGGTCACCATCACTGGCGTGGTCGAGAAGTGCCGCGGTGTCCCGGTGCTGGTGGTGCTGACCATCGATGGCAAGGCCTGGCGTGAGCCGTTTGGTCCTCCGCCCTGGGCAGGACGCTGGCTGCGCATCCGCGAGGGGCTGGATACGGTGCGCATCCTCAGCCCGTGGGATAGCCTGCTCGAGGTGATCATCCCGCCTGGCGCCTTCCGTCACCTGCGGCAGATGCACGCGCGCATCTTCTGCATGGTGGTGCCGGTGGTCCTGGACAGCGTTCCCGCCGCCGGGGATTCGGTGATCATGGGCTGGAGAATTCGCTTCTTCGCCGAGAACGGCATGCGGCTGAATGGCCGGGGCCTGATGCTCCACTTCTCGGAGCGGATCCGGGTTCGCATACGTCTGGCGTCTGGCCACCCTGGAGCCCTGGGCAAGGCCTCCAGCTCGGTCTACACCTTGGCGAGCTGGGATGAGGCTTCCGGCAAATGGGTACCGCTGGCCTCCTCGAGCGATGGAGTGCTGTCGGGCGAACTCGCGTCTCTGAATTCGGACAACCTGGCGATTCTGGAAACGGCGAGCGTCAGCGGCTTGAAGCCGAGCTCGGCTCTTGTCCCAGCAGTGGCTGAGCTCTATCCGAACTACCCGAACCCGTTCAATCCGTCCACGGTCATCCGGTACCGAGTGAACGGTCAGGCGGCTCAGCACGTGAAGCTGACCGTGTATGACCTGGCTGGTCGACCGGTCGGAAGCCTGGTGTCGGCCATGCAGGAACCGGGCGAATACCGGGTGACTTGGACCGCAGTGGACGAGAAGGGCGCGGAGCTTCCGGCCGGCGTGTACGTGGTCCGGCTGGAGGTGGGCAACTTCAGCCAAGCCCGACGGGTCGTGTTCGTGAAGTGAAGTAGCGACTTCTCGGAAAAGCCAGGGATGGGGCATCGGTCCTGACCGGTGCCCCACCCTTTTCCGGTCAGGCGAAGGTGTCCCGGACCCAGGGGACGCCCGCTGGGAGCCGGGGAGGGGATGAATGAGATGAAAGGGATTCTTGGCAAGGACAGGAGGTACGATGGGAGCCGCCGGGGATTCCGGGGAAAAGGTGCGGGGTGGGGCGACCTGCGGTTTGCCCTCCTGTGCGTTTTGCTTCTCTTCGTGACACGTCCGGTCGGCGAAGGGAAGCTCTTGGCCCAGTCGAGCAGTACGGACCAGCCGAGACCGGCGATCGGCTTCGTCGACGAGGACGGGGATGGCGTGAACGACCTTTTCGTGGATGCCAACGGCGACGGGATCAATGACGTGGATGGAAGGCCTTATCCCCACCATTTCCAGTTCCGCGATGACGATGGGGATGGGATCAATGACCTTTGGGTGGACGCCGACGGCGACGGAGTGAACGACCTCATCCTCAAGGTGGAGTTTCCCGGCAAGGGACCCAAGTGGGTGGATGTCGATGGCGATGGTATCGAGGATCGGGATGTGAGCTTGCTCCTTCCCCCCGGCGTCCTCTGGCGCCACGTGCTCGACACGGACGGCGACGGCAAGAATGACGTGACTGGCGTTCCGTACCGGACGCGTTTCGGAATCCTGGGCTTTCGCTACGGTAAGGTAGATGAAGAGACGGGCCAAGTTTTCCGGAAATTCATCGATAAGAATCGTGACGGAATGCACGACAAGGCTTTGCAGTTCGGCTGGGCACGGATGCGAAGGCGCATGGATGTGTTCATCGACCGGGATGGCGATGGCATCGGCGACGCGCGTAAGGCCGGCGTAAGGCGGACCGCAGGATCCCGTGCCCGCATGGGACGACTGAGAGGGGGCGCGGGGACGCCATGAGCAGGGGGTGGATGGGAGCCGCCGGCGTGGTCCTCCTCGCTCTGTGCCTGCCTTTCTCCGCGAAGGGACAATGGTCGCTGACCGCGGGTTCCTTGAGCACGTATGACGCCAATAGCTTCCGGAATCATCAGCAACTGCCGGACTGGGTGCAACAGGTGACGGCGGAAGTTGGACGCGCTTTCGTCTGGCAGAAGGCGGAGGTTTCGCTCGGGTACGGCGCCACCGGGGTGTTTTTCCGAAGCTATCCGGACCGGCGTTTTCTGCTCCAAAGGGCTTCTCTGGACATTAGCCTCTACCCACGGAAAGGCGCTCCCCCTTTCCTCGTCAGTGCGTCCTGCGGTTGGCGAACGGACGAGCCGGCGTATTCTGCGCTTGACCACCAAGAGCTGGAAGTGCAGGTAGGTCGCGCCGGTCGAGCTTCGGACGTTCCGGAGGTGTTTGCGGGCTATACCCGCCGGATCTTCCCGGGGCTTCCGGAATACAGCCACAGTCAGTGGGATCTCTCCCTCACCCTTCGGCATTCTTTCCCGAGCCGGACTTCCTTGATCGTGAGTCCTGCGGTGGGTTATCGCATATTCGCCCACAAGCTGACCGTCGTGGAGGTCGAGGACCAGCCGCAAATGACCCGCTGGCGGCGATGGCGAAGAAAGGTTGGTCTTGTACGCCCCGGGAGAAGCGGCACAGTCCAAATCGTGGAGATGGTGAGCGAAATCCCGGAGGTGGCATTGCTGGACGGTCAGGTGAGGCTGGGGCAGGCTCTCGGGCAAGAGACAGGATTGAGCGTGGAAGGGGAGGTTTGGTACCGGCCTTCCAAGGCTTCCC
>JAPWUV010000009.1:0-82500 GCA_028275345.1 bacterium | reverse complement strand
CCAGTCGGCATGGAGCCGCCGGTGGAATACCACCCTTGCATTATCGGAATCCTAACCCAGGGCCGTGAACCCGGTCCGGGGACCCTGCTAGGTGGGCAGTTTGACTGGGGCGGTCGCCTCCTAAAAGGTAACGGAGGCGCCCAAAGGTTCCCTCAGCACGGTCGGTAATCGTGCGTAGAGTGCAAAGGCATAAGGGAGCCTGACTGTGAGGCACACAGGCCGAGCAGGCGCGAAAGCGGGGCTTAGTGATCCGGCGGTGGTGCGTGGAAACGCCGTCGCTCAACGGATAAAAGGTACTCCGGGGATAACAGGCTGATCGGGCCCAAGAGTTCACATCGACGGCCCGGTTTGGCACCTCGATGTCGGCTCATCGCATCCTGGGGCTGGAGAAGGTCCCAAGGGTTGGGCTGTTCGCCCATTAAAGCGGTACGTGAGCTGGGTTTAGAACGTCGTGAGACAGTTCGGTCCCTATCTGTCGCGGGCGCAGGAGGTTTGAGGGAGGCTGCCCTTAGTACGAGAGGACCAGGGTGGACGGACCTCTAGTGTACCAGCTGTCTCGCCAGAGGCACCGCTGGGTAGCTATGTCCGGTCGGGATAAGCGCTGAAAGCATCTAAGCGCGAAGCCCTTCCCAAGATAAGACCTCCCTCCCGAGCAATCGGGACTGAAGGCCCCTCGGAGATGACGAGGTTGATAGGCCGCAGGTGTAAGTCCCGTGAGGGATTTAGCCGAGCGGTACTAATCGGCCGTGCGTCTTAACCAAACATTTTTGCTCGCAGCAGACGGTCAGTAGCTTCCAGGCTGTGAGCCCCATACTGCGCCGACCCGGAGATGCAAACCTTCCGAAGTCCGAAATATCAAGACAGCGTTCCGTCAACGCGCGGATCGCGATAGATTTCCCGGTGACCATAGCGGAGGGGAAACACCCGATCCCATTCCGAACTCGGAAGTTAAGCCCTCCAGCGCCGATGGTACTGGGCTGGCGACGGCCCGGGAGAGTAGGTCGTTGCCGGGAAGCTCCGTAGGGGAGGTGAAGCGAAAACTCACCTCCCCTTTTTGTTTTCCGGGCGGGAGATCCTCAACTCCTCCCCCTTCGACCTCAGGAAGCGCTCCCGCTCATCCTGCCGAAGCCCCCCGGAACCCGTGGTTCCTCCCGATTCGATTTGGCCCGCGAGTCCTGGCGGCAATCCCCATAGCGGAAACGTTGAGGGCCCGTGCGTCTCGGCGCGACGGGCCCTCCGAGTTCGTGACGGCCACTCTTGTCGGCAGGATCGACTTGACTTGCCTCCCAGCTGCGGCGGAAACGGTCAGGGCGCTCCGAGGCCGGGGAGCTCAGCCGCGGAAGTACAAGTACATTGCCACGATCGCCAGGAGGACGATGGTGGTGGCCACAATGTCGCCCGCCGTGCGGCTCGCGCGGGAGCGGGCGCGATGCTCCTCGGAAAGCGTACCGTAGGTGAGACCGCTGATCCTCGCGTAGTCGGGCTCCTCCGTGAGGTAGCTGACGATCACCATCACCGCCACGCTGATCACGAAGATCATGAGACTGTAGTACTGGAAGTAGATGTTGTTGACGATCCAGAGGAAAGAGCCCTCCGGGTAGGAGAAGCCCTCGATCATCTTGACGGGTGTGTCCACCGCAAGCCGGAAGATGCCGAGCAGGAATCCGACGCCAAGGGCTGCAAGGCAGCCTTTGCTATTCAGCCTCTTCATGAACACCCCGAAGAAGAACACCACGAAGATGGGCGGCGCCAAATACGCCTGCACTCCCTGGAGATAATCGTAGAGCCCCTTTCCCCCGCGGATCACCGGGATCCAGGCCAAACCGATGAGCACCATGGCGGTCGTTGCGATCCTTCCCATCCACACCAGATGGCGCTCGGAAACGTTCGGACGCAGGCGAGAATAGAAGTCCATCGTGAACAGGGTGGAGGAGGCGTTGAAGACCCCGGACAGCGAGCTCATGAGCGCCGCCAAAAGCCCCGCCACCACCATCCCTCGAACCCCCACCGGGAGGACGTACGCCACGAGCAGCGGAAACGATTTTTGCGCACTGGCTCGGACGATGTTGCCCTGCGCATCAAGCAGCTCTTGCTGGATGATGGCCACCTTTCCGCTCTTCGCCAGGGCAAAGGTGATGATGCCAGGGATGATGAAGAGCCATACCGGAGTGAGCTTGAAAAAGGCAGCGGCAATCGCCCCGCGGCGAGCCTCTTGCTCATTCGGGGCGCCGAGCACCCGCTGCACGATGTACTGGTCCGTGCACCAGTACCACAGCCCGATGATCGGCGCGCAGAAGAGCATCCCCACCCAAGGGTAATTATCATTGAAATACCATGCCATGCGGGTGGCTTCCTTGACCGGAGCCCACGTCGCCTCGACCCCGTGCGGGACGAGCGGTTTCCACAGGTTAAACATCTCTGAACCGGCAATGGCCCGGAGCTCGCTCCAGCCGCCGAGGGCCTTCAGCCCGAATACGGTGGCGAGCAAGGAACCGAGGATCAAAATGATGGTCTGGATCGCCTCCGTGTAGGCCACTGCCCGGAGACCACCCAGCACCGTGTAGACTCCCGTGAAGAGGATCACCAGGATGGACCCGATCCAGAAACTGTCCATCCCCAAGAAGTTCACCTCCGGGAGCAAGACGCTGAATACGATCCCCCCGGCGTAGATGCCCACGGCGATCTTGGTGAGGACGTAAGCCACCAGGGAGATTGCGGAGAGCAGGGTGCGGGCGGAAGGGGAAAAGCGCCTCTCCAAGAATTCGGGCATGGTGAACACCCGCGACCGCATGTAGAAAGGCACCATAACCCACGCCAGGACCAGCAGACACCAGGCGTGAAGCTCGTAGTGGGCCATGGCTACGCCGTCGGTAGCGCCGGATCCGGCCAGTCCCACCAGGTGCTCCGAGCCGATGTTCGAGGCGAAGATGGAAGCACCGACGATGAACCAGCCCAGGTGCCTGCCCGCCAGGAAGTAATCGTCCGCAGTCTCCTGGCGTTTGAGCATCACCCACCAAGCAATCCCCAGCAGAAGCACGAAGTAGCCGGCGATGATGAACCAGTCCACCGATTGGAGCGCCTGCATGGCTCAACTCTCCTTTCTGGCCTAAAGTGAGAGAAGCTCCTTGCGCAGCCGGAACGGATCCTCACTCTCGATGCCCCGGATACGGCAACTCACCGCGTGGAAGAGGGCCTTCTGCTTCCGGTACACCGGCAGGAACTCGGTCCGGGGCTTCTTCCTGCGGGACTCATCGAATCGCAAGAAAGGTTGCACCACATCTTTGATCGGGGTCGGCTGGCCGCTGGCTTTCAACCAAACCCAGGCGGCATGAAGCGCGGCACCCAGAGCCGCTCCTTCTCCCTCGACGGGAACCGTTTCCGCCTCGAAGATGTCCGCAATCATCTGGCACCAGGCATGCGATCGCGTCAGTCCCCCTGTGAGACGGATCTCCTTGGCCTTCACCGGCATCTTCTGGAAGCCGTCGTACATGTTGAGGACGTGCCCCTCCAGCACGGCACGGCTCAGGTGCTCCGGGGTGAAATCATCGAGCCCGAAGCCGAAGTAAACCGGGGTGGCCCAGGGGAGGTCCGGCGTCCTCTCGCCCATGTACCAGGGCACCAGAAGCCTCCCCCCGTTTCCGGGAGGCGTTTTCTCCACCAGCTTCCCGAATTCCTCGTGCGACAAGCCGTAGGTGCGGAGCAGCTCGTTGTAGCCATTGGCCATGTTGGACACACAGAGCAACGGCAGGTAGTGGCCCGTGCTGTCGCAGAACAGAGCGATTTCCCCCGTCGGATCCACGTACGGCTCGAGCATGAAGGTGTATGCGGTGCCACTTGTGCCCAGGCTGATGGTCACAATGCCGGGCTCCACATTCCCCGTGGCGATGGCCCCGTACATGTTGTCCCCGGAGCCCGCGTCGATGAGGCATTCGGGCGAAAAGCCAAAACGCCTGCACAGATCAGGGGAAATCTTGCCGATGGGTTCGTCGGAAGGCCTGACGGGAGGCAATTTCCCCAGCAGGTCCGGGGCGATGGCCTCGATCACTTTCTTGGACCACGTGCGCGTCTTCGGATTCCAAAGGGCCATCCCCGAAACGTCGCCCGGTTCCATCACCTTCACGCCGCCGGTCAGATACCAGTTGATGTAGTTGTGCACCAGAAAGAGCGTTTTGCTCTTGCGGTAATTCTCCGGCTCGTGCCGAACCATGTGGAAGATCTTCGCCGCGGTGTAACCGGGTCGCTGGCTATTGCCGACCTCTTCCAGCATGGCCTGCAAGCCACCGACTCTTTCCGTGAGGATTTGGCATTCCTCGGCCGTGGAATAATCGTTCCAAAGTTTGCTGGTGGGCCGGGCCAGTTGGTCCTTTTCATCGAGCGCCACGAGACCATGTTGCTGGCCCGACACGGAGATACACCGGATATCGGCCAGCGGTACGCCCTCTTTCTTCGCTCGTTCAAAGACGCCGTCCACCGCTTCCAGCCACATCCGCGGGTCCGCTTCTGAGACTCCCTCGGGTAGACCTTGGATCACGCCGTCTTTCGTCTTGTACTGGGGCAGATCCTGATCGTAATTGACGGAAGTCACGTAGGTCACCTCGGCGCGCTCGAGCTCGATCACCACCAGCTTGCAACTCTGGGTGGACACGTCCAAGCCTGCGAAGAGCTTGCTCATGGCTCTCTTCCTCCATGGGTGGTGTTTGCACATTTGCCGTCGGCTGTGGTTGCTCTCTCGGACTGGATTTGTGGCGGGGCGGGAAGGAAGTGAAGGGGAGCTGCGCTCCCGATGCTCTCAAGGCTTGCTCGGCCGATCCTCGATCCCGGATTCACCATGTCGATCCAGGCTTAGGATGGACGACGGCGTACATCACAGGTAGGATTCTTTCCGGGCGCTTCAGAAAATAAGAAATTTCTGCTCATTCAGTCAAGCCCAGCCAGCAATCACAACCCTCCTTCGCCGCTGAGGCTGTGGATTGCGTCTGCCGGCTGGAGGGGAAAGCCTCCCGTGAGCCCGATGCCGGTGGGCGAGGTCTCGGGCGGACGTCCCGTGGCCTCGCCAGTTGCGAGGGGAGTTCGGCCGTCGGTGGCCATTCGCTGAAGGGGGAAGGCGTCTCCCGCGGCGAGAATCGGACGCTGCCCCGGGCGCGGGTTTCGCGATCTCCGCCAGCGGACTTCATTCCCATTGTCCGACGCAAGGGCATGCCGGTACGGGTGGCCACGGTACGCTCGGACCATGCGCAGAGCCGAACGATCTCCAGCCCCCGTGGGAGCCGGATCGGCTACAGCTCCGGAGGCACTTCGATCCCGCGGCGCTCGAGGAGCGTGCCTTCCATTACGTACAGGTTGGTGAGGGCGGCCAGGTAATCGATGATCGCGCGCGCCTCCGCCAGCTGGCTGGCGATCAGATCGCGTTGGACCTGGAGCACGAGCAAATTGGTCGATCTCCCCACGCGGAATTTTTCCACCTCCGCCTGGAGGTTCTTCTCCTGCAGGGCACGGGCTTCCTGCGAAGCCTGGATCTGTTGGCGAGCACGGAGCACCTCGGCATAGGCGCTGCGGACGTCTTTCTCGACCAGCCGCTCCATGTTCTGAACCGCCAGCTCCAGTTGCTCTCGGCTCTTGAGAGCCCGCGAGTACTGAGCCCGGGACCTGAGGTCCACGGCCGGCATTTCGAACGTGATGCCCGTCGTGACCACGTAGAACGGACTCGTGGGGTCCGGTTTTGCCTCCTCGAAAGTGCGGGAGTAGGAGGTCCTTCCCATGCTGATGAACAGGTCGAGGCGAGGCAGGAGGCCATTCCGCGTGCGCGCGACCTCCAGATTCCCCTGCCGAAGGGCCAGACGCGCCTGCGCCAGATCGGGTCGGTGGCGCCGGGCCAGATCAAGATGGACTTCTACCGGCTCGAGGGAGTCGGTGAGCACGGCGGGGAGGTCCACCGGCTGAGGCACCACATCCCAGCCTTTCCCCTCCGGATTCAACAGGAGAAGGAAATTGAGGCGTGCCTGTTCGTAACTGCTTTCCGCGTTGATGAGGTCGCTACGCCGGCGCGCCACCTCCGCCCGCACGGAAGCCAACTCCAGCTCCGAAAGCTTGCCAACTGCCACGCGTTCCAGCGATTCCGCGAGCTGACGCTCTGCCAAGTCCAGCGACTGGCGTCGAATCTCCAACTCCTTCTGAGCCAGGTAGACGCCCCAGTAGCTGGCCTCCACGTCCTGCACGAGACGCTCGGCTAGCCCTTTGAGCTCGTAGCGTGAAATCTCCAGATCGGCCCGGGCCCTGCGCAGAGCCGCCAGCGTCGCGCCGAAACCGAAACCGCGCAGAAGTGGCTGGGTCACGGTGAACCCGATGCTGCCAGCGTACTGGGGCAGGTAGATATTCGTGGTGGTTCCCGACATGGATGCCTCGAGACTCACGGACGTCCCGGTGGGGAGCATCATTCCCAGGGCCGCGTTGTAGCTTGTGCGACGGGTTGTCATCTCGAAGGGCTCCGGACGGGCGCCCAGGAAGCGCTGAGTGAAGCTTTTCTCCCGGCTGTAGGAGGCCGTGAGGGAAGGCTCGAAAGTGGCTATCTGCTCGGCGACGCTGGTCTTGCGGATCCCCGGGACGTACCTCTGGATCGTAAATTGGGGATTGCGTTCGAGTGCGGTGAGGATGGCCTCCTGGAGGCTAATGCGCAGGGTGTCCGAACCTGCAGCCGCAAGTTGGGGGAGCACTGTGCCGATCGCCGCAGCGCGGAGAACCGAACTCCACCGCCTCATCTTGCCTCCTTCGCGAGATTGAGACGTACACCGAGCCGCCGCACCGTAATGCGCAGATCCGCGAACGCACGGCTCCAGGCGATCCCTTCCTCGAAGATGGAGTACACCACCGGGACGAGCACCAGCGTGATCAAGGTGGAGGTGGTCAAACCTCCGATCACCACGCGCGCGAGAGGCGCCTGGGCTTCACCCCCCTCGCCCAGACCGAGAGAGAGGGGAAGGAGACCGAGGACCGTCGTGAGGGTCGTCATGAGGATCGGCCGCAGACGGCGAGAGCCGGCGACCCGGATGGCGTCAGGTAACTCAAAGCCGTGGAGCCGACGCAGCTGATTCGTGTAATCCACCAGGATGATGGCGTTGTTCACCACAATGCCGGCCAGCATGATGCAGCCGATGAAAGCCTGCATGCTGAAAATGGTGCGGGTGAGGATTAGGGACAGCGTCACCCCGATGAGAGCCATGGGGATCGAGAAGAGGACGATGAACGGATCGCGCAGCGACTCAAACTGTCCTGCCATGACCATGTAAATCAAGAGAAGTGCGAGGACGAACCCGACCATGAGTTCCCGGAATGCCTTTTGTTGCTCCTCGTACTCCTCGCCGAACTGGATCGAGAAATCCCTCGGGACCGGGATGCTGCGCAGCTCTCGCCGAATGTCGCGCACGATGGAGCCCATGTCGCGGCCGGTGAAGTTGGCCGAGATCGTGATCACTCGCTCCTGATCCTTCCTCTCGATCCGCACCGGCCCTGTGCGGGGCACCGACTGAACCACGTTGCGCAGCACGACCGGCTGTCCGCGGCTGTTGACGACCGTTAGGTCGAGGAGATCCGAGATGTCCTTGCGGTCCTCCTCGCTCAGGCGCACAAGGATTCGATACTCCTTTCCTCCTTCGCGATAGTACGAAGCATACGTCCCACCGAGAGCAGTCTGCAGAGCTTCGCCGATGGCCGAGACGGAAAGGCCAAGGTCGGCCGCCTTCTGCCGGTCAACGCGGATGATTTCCTCGGGGCTACCCTCCTCGCGACTGATCTGGGTATCGGTGATGCCATGCACGCGAGCTACGGCTTGCCGCACCTCCTCTGCGAGACGTCGAGAAACTTCGAGATCGTAGCCGCGCACGTCCACGCTGATTTGATCTCCCTGGGTGGTCCCCATGCGCAAGATGAACAACCCCTGGCCTGCGCGGGTGCGGATGGTGACGCCGGGTAGCCCCATCAAAGCCCTGCGCAGATCATTGGCCACCTGTTCGCTGCTCCTCTTGCGCTGGCTTCTGGGCACCAGCGTGACGCGAATCTCCCCGGTATGTCCCCCTGCGCTCCGGAAGCCGCCGCCTCCAATGGTGGAGAACATCGCCGTCATTTCCGGCACTTGTCGCTTGACGATCTCCTCCACGGCAAGGGCGATCTGATTGACTACTTCGGGCCGGGTGCCTACCGCGGCCTCTAGCGAGATCCGTACCTCGCTTTCGTCGGTCTGGGGCATGAGCTGAACACCGATGAGGGGCACAAGTCCCACGGACACGATGAAAAGCGCGGCCGATGTGAGAACGACCTTCCTGCGATGTGCCAGGGCCCACTGGAGCAACCTTCCGTAGCCAGCCTCGATGTTCTTGAAACTGGCCTCGCTCCTTGCGTAGAGCCGCCGCAGGAGGCTCGAACGGCCGGAGGAGGTGGAGCTCATCCTCAAGAGCTTCGTGCTCAGCATCGGGACGAGGGTCAGAGCGACGAGGAGCGAGCACAGAAGAGCAAAACTCACTACGTAGGCCATCTGCCGGAACATCAAACCGGAGATGCCGCGAATGAAGATGACAGGAAGGAAGACAACCACCGTGGTCAGGGTGCTGGCGATGATCGCGGCAGCGACCTCATCCACCCCGATTCTGGCGCTTTCCACGACGCCAGCGCCGGACTCGCGATGGCGATAGATGTTCTCCAACACGACGATGGAGCTATCGACCATCATGCCCACACCGAGGGCCAGCGCCCCGAAGGTCATGATGTTCAGGGTGAGGCCGGCCAAGTACATCAGCACAAAGGTCGCCACCACGGAGATGGGGATCGATGTGGCGATCACCGCTGTGGAAGAGAGGTTCCGCAAGAAGATGAGCAGGACGAGGACGGCCAGGATTGCGCCCAGGAAGGCGGAGTTGCCCAGATTGTTGATGGACTGCTGGATGTAGCGGGACTGGTCAATGATCGGGATCATGGTCAGCTGGGGAAAGTCGCGCCTCAGCCGCTCCAGCTCCGCCAACACCTGCTTGGCCACCGCCACTGTGTTGGAACCCGATTGCTTGTAGATGGCGATGCGCAGCCCCGGCTTGCCGTTCACGCGCACAAACTGCCGCACCTCTTGCCAGGAATCCTCGACGGTAGCCACATCCCCCACCGTCACCAAAGCGCCACTGCGCACTGCGACCGCCGTCGTGCGGATCTCGTCGAGGGAGGTGAACTCCCCCGCCGTCCGCACCAGTACCTCCGAACTGCCCTTCTCGTAAAGGCCGGCGGGAATGTTGCGGTTCTCCCGCTGGAGGGCAGCCAGGATCGTGCTGGGAGAGAGGTTGAGAGCTTTCAGCTTGTCGGCCTTGAGATTCACGTGGATCTCTCGGACCAACCCGCCGGACACATCCGCCGCGGCTACTCCTGGGACCCTCTCCAATCGATACTTGATCTGGTCCTCCACGATGCGGCGGGCGTCCAAGGGATTCAGGTCACTGGAGACCCCGATCATCATGATGGGAAAGGCCGAGACATCGAACTTCCGGATCATCGGGCGTTCGACGTCTTCGGGTAGACGCGGCAGGACGCGGTCGAGGCGGTCCCGGATATCGTTGGAGGCCGCATCGAGGTCCGTGCCCCAGCTGAAGAGCACCCTCACCACGCTCTGCCCCTCGCTGGAGGTGGAGGTGATTTGCTCCACCCCCTGCACCGCGGCCAAAGCCTCCTCAATCGGCCGCGTCACCAGTTCCTCCATCTCCTCGGGGGCCACGTTGCCATAGCTCGTGATGACGGAGATGGTGGGGTAGCTGATCTCCGGCATGAGATCGATGGAAAGGCGGGAGAAGGAGATCAAGCCCACCGTGATGATGGCGAGGAACACCATCGACGTCAGGATGGGGCGAGAAATCGCCGTGTGCGAGATTTTCATCGTCTGCTCTCCTCGAAGAATCTATCGGCGTCCACCGCGAGGTCCCGCTCCCGCCGCGGGAGAGCTGGCACGAGGCAAGAGAACCGGGCTTCCGTCGCTCAGGAGGTGGTGTCCCAGGGTGACGATGAAGCCGGAAAGGGGCGGCGATACGACCTCCGTCGTGTCCCTGGTGACGATGCCAGGGACGATCGGGACGAAGTGGGCCACCTTGTTCGCCATGTCGACCACGAAGACCCCCTGCTGTCCGTCGCGGGTGGCGACGGCCGCGGTGGGGATGAGCTGAGTCCGGTCCCTCCTCTCGAGAACCACCTGCACGCGCGCGAACATCCCCGGCTTCAGGATGAGCGAGTCATTGGGGACTTCAACTTCCATCTCTGCCATCCGCGATTCTTCCCGCACGACCGGAGCGATGCGGCTCACCACACCTGCGAAGCTCCGGCCGGGGAAGGCGTCCACCGTGACGGTGGCCTCCTGTCCAGGGTGGATGCGCCCGTAGTCTCGTTCCGGCACGCTGGTGCGCACGATGACCTTGTCGATCCCCACGACCGAGATCACCGGCGAGTTGGCGGCGAGCAGAGCGCCTTCGTCCACGAATCGTTCTCCCGTGAAACCCGGTGCCGGGGCGGTGAGGAGCGTGTACTCGAGCCGGATTTGGGCCGATTTCAGCGCGGCTTCTCTTTGTTCCACTTGGGCCTGCGCAAGCTTAAGGCGAGATTGCTGGGCCTCGTAATTGGTGAGGGCGGCGTCGAGCTCGGCGGGCGAGGCGATCCCTTTCTCTTTCAGGAGCTGCACCCGCTCGAGCTCCTGCTTGGCCAGGGCAAACTGGCTCTGGGCCTCCGCCAAGGAGGCGAGGGCAATCTTGAGGTTGGCCTCGGCTTCTCGGACAGCCTGTTGATACTCGGCGTCGTCCAGACGCGCCACTACCTCGTTCTTCCGAACCGGATCTCCGATCCGCTTGCGGATCTCGATGACCCGACCGCTGACCTTGGGCGCTACAATGTACCGGTAGGCCGCGTACACGGTGCCCACGAACTGGCGGTTCTCCGCGATGGGACCGTGGCGCACACTGTCCACTTCTACCGCCACGGGGGGTCTTTGGGAACGAGGGGCTGTACTGCGGCCCTTTGTGCTCGCAAGCTGGATGATCCGAACAACGAGCAGTACTCCGACAAGTGCAAGAGCGACGTAGGCAATCCGTTTTCTTCTCATCGCAACCGTCTTCCCTTCTCCTTGACGCAGTCCGATCCGCTTCTTCCGGGCGGGAATTCCCCCGCGTTGCCGCCCCAGCCTCTTGGGACGGTCTTCACGCTCCCGGGCTCTGGGGCCATGAATCTACGCGGGCAGGACACCGGCTCTTCGCGCATTAATACAACGTCCGCTGGCAAAACCTGCGCGAGGGAGACCGCGGTTCCCCCTCTCCGCCGGTCGCGTGAGCGCTCGAGGCTTCGGTACCCGCGCTTGGGAGGGCCAAGCGGCGAGAGGCTAGCCCGGTCCCGTCTGGATCGCTGCCGGTGCGCCAAGAGGTGCCCAGGCTGCGGCGATCGCCCCCATCCGCGTCGATCGGAGGGGGCTAGGGGTACGTCCTCGCCCTTCCCTTGTGTCGCGTTGGAAAAGTCAGCCGCCTCAAGTGCCACACGGGCGGAACGTGACCACGGAAACCGCGGCTGCGGGCAGGTTCATTTGGATTCGTCCGGGGGCGGCGGGACGCTGACCTTCCTCGGGGGATTCTTCTCCAACTCCTCGAGCAACACTTCCACCGCCTTTTCCAGCGTAGGATCGTGTCCCTTCGCTACCAGATCGGGGCGATCGACGACCTCGATATCCGGAGCCACACCCTCATTCTCGATCTCCCATACCCCGTCGGTGCTCAAGAAGCGGAAGGTCGGAACGCTGATGGATCCTCCATCCACGAAGCCGGGATTCCCCGAAAGCCCGATGAGTCCGCCCCAGGTGCGGGTCCCGATCAATTTGCCAAGACCTCGCTTACGGAAGTAATACGGAAATGCGTCGCCTCCAGAGCTGGAATACCCATTGATCAGGCATACCTTGGGTCCTTGGTGGGAGATGGCCGGGGTTTGCCACGGTTCCAGCCCGCGGACGACCCAGTAATTGAGCAGCGGCCGATCCAGAAGCTCGATCATGCGGTCGGGGATGAACCCGCCGCCGTTGTAACGGACATCGATGATCAGGGCCTCCTTGGTGAACTGCGAGTAGAAATGCTTGAACAGCTCGCGGTTGCCCTCCGTCGAGGTGTTCGGCAAATGGATGTAGCCGATGCGGCCTCCGGAGAGACTGTCGACCATGCGCATGCGCGACATCACCCAATCCAAGTAGCGCAGGTTGGTCTCGCGCTTGATCGGGCGGACTTTGACCTCCCTCGCCCCCTCCCGGGTGGGCTTGCCGTTGACCAAAAGGGTCACAAGATGCCCTGCCTTGTTTTCGAGATACTGGTACGGGTTCTCACGGGTGCTCAGAGGATGTCCGTCGATGGCCAAGAGGAATTCTCCTTCCTTCACATCCACGGCAGGATCTCGCAGGGGGTTACGGAAGTCCTCGTGCCAGTTTTCGCCGGGGAAGATCTTCGCGATCCGGAAGTAGCCGGAAGGATCGGGCCGGAGCTCGGCTCCCAGCAGGCCGTTGTCGATGCGTTTCACGCGCGGATGGTCGCCCCAATTGACGTACACGTGCCCCGCGTTCAGCTCGCCGCCCATTTCCCCGAGCAGGTAGTCCAGGTCCGCTCGGTGGGCCACGAAAGGCACCAGCTGGCCATACTTTTCGCGCATGGCTTTCCAATCCACGCCGTGCATGTTGGGATCGTAGAACCAGTCGCGCAGAATGCGCCAGCCGTCGAGGAAGATCTGCTGCCATTCGGCCCGGGGATCGATCTTCATCACCAGGTCATCCAGTTTCAAAAGGCCCTGATCCGCCTTTTGCCCGGGTTTGGCCTCGACGATGCCGAAATCCTTCCCCTTGCGAAAGAGGATCTTCTTCCCGTCGCGCGAAAGGTCGTAGCCGTTGATGCCTTCCAGGATGGTCTCTTCTTTTTCTTCTTCGATGTTGAAGCGCTTCAGGACGGTCCGGTCGTCCTCGTGGTAGAGGTAGTAGACCGTCTTCTCCCCCGCGTGCAGGTGGCTGTAGTGACCCGCCGGCACCGGGAGAGCGACGACGCGGTCCTCGAATCCGGCGACGTCGATCCGGATCTGCGGCGGTGTGGGGCTGGCCTTCCCTTTCTCCTCTTTGGGCTGCGCGGGCTGGGAAGCCTCGGCGCTGGGCTTTTCTTCGTCGCTCTTGGGAACCAGGAGTGGTTTCCCGGTCCGGGCAAGGGGTGCCGCGTACACCCGGGTGGGCTTGGTGAAGACGTAGTTGAACTCCCAGGAGCTGAAGGTCAACTGGAAGTCCCGATCGGAGAGGAAATACAGGTATTCTCCCTGCGGGTCAAAGGTTGGGTTGTAATTGCTCCGCGCGGAATCGGTGAGGCGGAAGGAGCGAGCCTGGTCGAGCGAATAAAGCCAGATGACGCCATTCCGGTTGGCGGCGGCTTTCACGTAGGCCAGCCAGCGGCTGTCGGGCGCCCAAGTATACTCGGTGATGTCGCGGTAGCGGCCGCGATCCACGTCAATGGTCTTTCCGGTCTGCACGTCCAGGATGCGGAGCCGATGGGCCTTGTCGGCGAAGGCGAGCTTCTTGCTGTCAGGAGACCACACGGGGGCAAAACGCCAGACATCCCCGTCGTAGGTTAGGCGGCGCTCCTGCCCGGAGCCGTCCTGTCGACGCAGGTAGATCTCGTATTCTCCGCTGCGGTCGCTCAGATAGGCGATCCACTGGCCGTCCGGACTCCAGGCTGGGGAGAGCTCGCGGATGCCCTGCGAATTGGTGAGATTGCGGATCTCCCCGTGCTCGGCGGGCACGGTGAAGATGTCGCCGCGAGCGGAGAAGAGAGCTCGTACCCCGCTCGGGGAAATGGAAAAGTCCTCGATGAAGTCCCGCACGTTCTTGAAGTACGGCCTAGTGTAGGGGAAGTCACCGACGATCTGGATAGGCACGCGTTCGCTGCGCTCGGTCCGTGGATCGAAGCGGTAGATGTAGCCTCCGCACTCGTAGACGATGCCGTCGGCGCCAGCGCTGGGCCAGAGGACATCGTAGTCGGTGTGATGGGTCACCTTGCGCGTTTGCTTCGTCCGCAGGCCGTAGGCGTAGAGGTTCAGCGTGTGTTCCCGGTCGGAGGTGAAGTAAATGGTCTCACCCACCCAGACGGGCAAATTGTCCGTCCCGGGATAATCGGTGATCCGTTCCGCCGTGTTAGTCTCGAGGTCGTAGATCCACACGTCCTGAGCCCGTCCTCCGCGGTAGCGCTTCCAGGTGCGCCATTCCCTCTCGATGGGTGTGTAGACGATTTTCCGGCCATCGGGGGAGAACATGCCCGTGCCGCCCTCGGGGATCGGGAGGGGTTCTTCCAGGCCTCCGTCGATGGGCACCGTGAAGTAGCGACCCATGCGTTCGCTCCAAGGGAGCCGATTGGCGCGGAAGAGCACGCGTTTGCCATCCGGTGTCCAGTCGAGCACTTGGTAGTCGAATCCTCCCCTCGGCGGTAGCTCGCCGACGTCGTTGTAGTAGGTGAGCTGGCGGAGCTCCCTCCCATCCACGCTGATCACGAAAACTTGGCGATTCCCGCTGTACTCGCCGGAAAAGGCGATCCACTTTCCGTCCGGCGAGAACTTGGGGAAGAGCTCCATCCCCTCGTGGGAAGTGAGTCGAGTGGCTAACCCGCCACTGGCCGGCACGATCCAGATGTCCCCCGCGTAGACGAAGGCGATCTTGTCGCCGCAGATGTCAGGAAAACGGAGGAGACGAGCCTCCTGGCCCCTCGCGGCGCCCGTCACCATGACCGCGACAACCAAGGCGAAGACTTGCCGTACCATGGATCCCTCCCCTACGGTTTCACCAACCTCCCGCACGACCGCCGGATGCGATGCCGACTACCTCTGGTTCAATGCCTGCCAGCGCAGGAAACAATAAAACGACACCACAAATCCAACCTCGAAAGCGGCGTAGCACGCTGCCGAGTAGCGGTCCAGCTTCACGGTACGGTCGTAGAGCTGCCTCATGCGCTGAAGAGAGCCGGTCCGCTCGTACTCGGCGTAGGTTCGGTTTGCCTCATTTCGGAGCTCCACCGCCAGGATCCCAGCCGACAGCGTCAGTACCGCGGAGACCAGCGTCCGCTGCTGCCATCTCCCAGCAGAGGGATTGCGCCTACCCCCAGGCAGCGGCAGGGGATTCTGGGGGACCAGCGCGATGTCGACGATCCCTACGCGGTAGTTCGAGATCGGCACGGTGGCCTCCTCGAAGCCGGCCTTGCGTACGCGGAGGGTTTTCCCTTCCCACCAGGGCTCGGCGATCGTCCGAAGCGGCGTTTTACCGAGCAGCTCGTCTCCGAGCCTCACCTCCGCGTCGGCTGGGGTCGAGCGGATTGTGATCACCTCCGGGAGGCGGAAGGTCAGGGTATCGTCCGCTGCGAGGAGGGTATCGAATGTGCACCGATGAACCGGGGGCCAGACCGGCAGATTGCGCATCACGGTGATGCGGTGACGGCCGGGCGCGCAGCGGAACAGACCGGTTGAGACGGGCTCGGCGCTCGTGCTGTCCACCAGCACAAGGCCGGCTGCGGGCTTCCAACCCTCGACGCGGAAGTAAGCCCATGACTCCTGGCTTGCGCCGACGGCGACATCCCCAAGCTGAACCCACAGGACGGCGACTATCGCACCGAGGGTATCGAGGGTGCCCAGCTTCACGGGTTCGTTTCCCCCTCCGAGTGGAGGCAGTACAGGTGGTAGTCTTCCGTGGCGACGAAAAGAGCATCCTTTGCCGGGACAAGCGTCCGAGGGATGCCCCTCAGCTTCTCCGACCAGACCATCCTGCCGGAATGGAGGTCGAGGCAATACAGGCGGCGGTCAAGCCCGCCGATCCATACGAAAGAGCCGAGGATCAGAGGAGCCGTACTCGCAGGCGCATTCAGCCGCGCGCGCCACAGAAGCACGCCATCGCTATACCTTGCACAGCTCACACTATGGTCATTCGCCGCATAAATGACCGCCGGCATGGAGGGTGCGACGGCCGCCGGTTGAACAATTCGTCCCGCCTCCCGCCTCGACCAGCGCAGCTCGCCGGTTCTTGAGATTAACGCGCCGAACGTGCTGTCCGTAGATCCGACGAAGACGAGCGTGTCGCCCGCTACGGGTGTGGCGAACACGCTGGCGCGGAAGCCTGCCCTCCATGCCACCCTCCCGTCCCGGCGGTGCAGTGCCAGCACCTCGCCTCGGTCTGTGCCAAAAATGAGATAAGGACCCGCGGCGCACGGCGAGGAGTGAACCTGCGACGGCACCTCGGCTTCCCAGAGGACCGCCCCAGTCTCCACCGCAAGCGCAAGCACACGACCGTAGGTCGAGATGACGAAGAGCGTATCCGCGACGGGCAGAGGTTCGGCATCCACGGGGCCAGCGGCATAATGCCACAGCCTTTGCCCGCGCGGCAAGTCATAGCAGCTGAGAGTAGCTCGTCCCGTGCCGCAGGCCACCACCAGCCGATTCGGGAATGGCCAAACCACGGTCACCGACGTCTTCGGCGCTTTGATCTTGCCAAGCTCCTTCCCCCGCGCGGTGTCGAGAAAAAACACCTCGCCCCGCGTGGTGGGGACGGCAAGTACGCCATCCCGCAGCGCTACGCCCTGGGTGATCCCTGCCGCGAGTCGTTTCCGCCAGAGCTGCTTCAGCGGAGGGCTGAGCTGAGCCTCGGAGCTCTGAGTCCGTGCTGGCCCTCCGAGGTAGACTGGCCACTCCGGTCGTCTCGGCTCGTCCATTATCAGGCGAAACGGTTGGCAACTCACGGACAGAATCGAAGCGTAGGCCATGGATCCAAGAAAAAGGGCGAATCGGCTGATGGCTCGTACCATGTGTTCTTCGCGTGTCAGGTTGTGAGTCGGTCCTACCCTCTATCCCGGTTGCCTGGCGAAGCGGCTCTGCTTCCCCCGTCGTGCCCTCACTCCGCACCGGGCAGCGGCGAGCCGCACCCTCAGCGTGATCCGGGACGTGGGTTGGTCGGAGACGGCGGGCAGTCCGGGAGGGGCAAGCCCGGGATTCAGAAGTCGTAGCCGAAAAAGAACTGAGTGAACAGTCCCGATTGCACGTCGGGGGAGGTGTAACTCCGCAGGCGATCCGGGTTTGAAATGGAGAACTTCTTGCCCAGGTCGAATCGCAGGACGAGAACGCCTCCCAGTTGGAACCGGATGCCGAAGCCTGCACTCCCCAGGAGCCGGTCCAGGCGATGGTCCCATCCATTGCCCAGATCGACGAAGGTGGCGCCCCGGATGGCGCTGAAAGCGATGCCACCCACGGGGAATCGGATCACGAAACGTTCGATGAACGGAAAGCGCAGCTCCTGACTCACGAGAGCCGTTTTCGTTCCCCAGATGCGCCACAGTGGATATCCGCGCAGGTCCCAGCTCCCGCCGAGGAAGAACGGGGTGGCCTCCTTTCCGTCGTTCACCATCGTGGTGAAGCGGAGGGCGTAGGTGACCTGCCGGCTGAGGCGAAGGTATCGCCGGTAGTCCGCGATGAGGGTATAGAAGTTCACCCTCGAATGGGCGACATCGATGGTGTTCCCGAGCGTGAAGTCGTAGCGCTCTCCATCGAGGGGTCCCGTGGGTCCCCAGAGGGAATTGTCCTTGATCAGCGAGATGAAATTGGAAACCAGCAAGGCCTGGCGTCTGTACCCGCTTGCGAACCATTCTTTGTCCGAATTCCGGATGTTCAGGCTTCCTTCCACGCGCTGGAAAACGGAAAAGGGATAACTGAGGGCGATGAACCCGCCGTAGCGACGCTCCCAGAAGAAAAAGTCATACAGGCTGTAGTAGCGCCCGGCGAAGTGGTAAGCGCCAATGGCGTAATTGGTCCGGTGCGAAAGATCCACCCGGGAGACGGCCACATTGAAGCTTTCCAGGAATTCATCCCGGGTGCGCGCGTTGTTGTAGAGAAGGAAATAGTACTGGTGGTTCCCCAGCACGTCGCTGATGGCCACCTGCGCCCCGCCGGAGGTTCCGAAGATGGGGTCCTGGGTGATTTGCGACTGCGCGATGTCGAGGCTGAATTTCCGGCGGTACGGCACCTTGGTGGCGGCAACTCTTCCGGCGTAACGGGCGATCGGCCACGGCCCTTCGCTTGGGCCGAGCGAGTCCGGCGGGCAGGGTTCCGCTCGCTGGTAGCTTTCCTCGACCTTATCGAGGGCACGAATTTGGTACGAGTAATTGGCGAACGCCGTGAAGAGCAGTGCCTTCTCGTCCGTCCAGGCCGGATCAAAGGCGCCCGTGGCCAGGCTGGTGATCCGCCTCTGCTCCAAGACTCTGACGGCCACGGGCTCCGAAGAAGGAACCACGCCCGCCGAGCTGCGATCCGCCACTTGCCATTCCGCCGGCACGAGCTCCACCTTCGCCAGCCAGATATCGAACTGTCCGCCTCGGTCGGAGGAATAGGCCAGGTACCGGCCGTCGGGAGACCAAGCCGGCTGAAGATCGTGATGGGGTCCGCTGGTGAGGTAGCTGATATGTCCAGTTGCCGTATCCAAGACGAATAGGTTGAGGTAGCCATGTTCTCCGCTGGCTCCTCGGTCCGAGGCGAAAGCGAGGTGGCGTCCGTCCGGGCTCCAGCTGGGATCCTGCTCCTCGTAGAAGTCATTGGTGAGACGTTCTAGTCGTCCCGTCTCCACATCGACGAGGTAGAGGTCGCTCTGCCCACCGAATTCGATGGCCGTGAAGGCGATGCGCCGGCCGTCGGGCGACCAGGCTGGCGAAGCCATCGTCACGAGCTCTGGCCATTGGAAGGCGTGCAGGATTCTGCGTTGCGGAATGTCGAACACGTAGATGACGTCCCTGGGTCCCGATTTGGAAATGAAAGCCAGCTGGCCACGGCCACTCACCCCCAGCTTGCTCCGCAGGAGGTGGAAGCTCTCGAAATCGGCGGTCCGTTCCCCGCGGATGAGGACCTCGGCTCGCGGTCGTTCCGAGGCGGTGGTGTCGAGGGACTGAAGATAAACGTCCGTATAGCCGTTCCGATTAGAAAGGTACACCACGTGGGGAGAGCCGTTCAGTCGGAGGAAAGCGGGTTTGGCGCAGATGCCGTCCGTGGCAATCGGCCGCGTCACCGCCTGAGGCAAGTCGGCATGAGCGAGCACGGGATAGGTGCGCTTCTTCAGCCAGTAGAGCCATTCCTCATCCAGTCGCTCCAGCGGTTTCCGGGTCGTGATCTCCAGCACGCGGGAAAATCGGTCGGCTTTCCAAACGTTATCGATGAGCTGCAGGACTTTTTCCTCCCCGTACTCAGAAGCCAGAAAGCGGAGGAAGCACTGCCCTTCTTTGTACATGAGGAAGGAACCGTAGATCTGGTACATGGTGGCCAGCGGCACGAAGTACCCATTGAGCACGGCGTCCCGGACGAACATCTCCGCCTCGGATCCCCAGCCCTCCGAATAGTATTCCGCCAGGCCTTCCACGTACCAGAGCGGAAGATCCGCCCCCTCCAGCTTGCGATGCTCCTTCATGATCCGGCTGAACTTGCTGTGCGTGAAGACGTGAACGAGCTCGTGCCGGATGACGCGCTTGAACTTGTACATGGAGCCATCGGCCGGGACCACTACCCTTCCCTTCAGGAACTCGAAGAAGCCGCCCACCCCCTCGGGTACGAGGTAGGGGGTGGTGTTCGTCTGCTGGAAATGGAAGTGGTTCGAGTAGAAGATCAGCGGAATGCGACGCTCAATGGTGTGGTTGAAGCGGTCCTCGAGGAGGCTGTAGGATTCCTCGGCAAACGCTGCCCCGATCCGGGCCAGCTCCTCCATCTCGGGGTAGAAGTAGATGTCGAAGTGGTCTGTCTTCAGGACCTGCCAGTCGAAGTAGTTGTACTGGACCTTGTTGCGACCGAAATAGTACTGGGCAAGAGCCAGGTGCGCGGGAATGCCCGCGAGGCCAAAGAGGAGCAATGCCAGGCGAATCCTTCGCGCCATGCTGGATGTCTCCCATCGCCTCGCTCGTCCTGCTGTTCGCCTCCAATTTAGCAATGTCGCCGCCTGAATCAAAGAGAAACTGGCCGCCGGAACTCGAACCGGTCGGCGGCGTCAAAGGAGCGACGCGCGTCGAGTTCGGCTGCGTCTCGCCGCCGAAGATGGCGCATCTAAATGTATGCCAGCCCCTTCCGCTGGGGGCGACGGGTTTGCGGGAGAATCGTTCGGGAAGGTTCAATGATGCCAGGGAGAGTGAAGATGAAGAGAGAGACGTTCTACGTGGCTTCCGCGCTGCTTGCATGGACCGTGGCAACCTCGAACTTGCTGAGGGCGGAAGGTTCCCCTCGGGGCACCACATCCTCGCCAGTTGCAGGGCAGGAGTCTTCGAACGTCATGCGGGCACCGGACTTCCAGTTGAAAAGCATCGACGGGAAGATGTACGGGCTCTCCGACTTTCGGGGCAAAATAATCATCTTGGACTTCTGGGACACCTGGTGTCCTCCTTGCAAGGCTGAGATTCCGGACTTCGTCGATCTCCAGAAGCAGTACGGAGCCAGGGGCCTGCAGATCGTCGGCATCGCGTTCGCGCGCCAGGGGCTCGATGCAGTGCGGTCCTTCGCCCGAAGCTACAAGATCAATTACCCCATCCTCTTGGCCACTCCCAAGGTGGTGGAAGATTACGGCGGGATCGAAGGGATCCCGACCACATTCGTCATCGATCAGCAGGGCAACATCCGGCAGAAGCACGTGGGGTACCGGCCCCGCGAAGTCTGGGAGAAACACATCCAGGAGCTCCTGGGCGCGCAGAGGAAGTGATGCCGATGCGATCGCGAGCTGTGGAAAAGACGATCTCTCTTGAGGAACTCGTTCGCTTGTACCCCCAGACTGTCGGATTCCTACTGGAAAGGGGGATCCGGTGTCTGGCCTGCGGGGAGCCCCTGTGGGGCACGTTGGAGAGCGCTGCCCAGGAGAAAGGTTTTAGCCCGGAAGAGATCGACCAGCTGGTGGACGACCTGAACGGGTTCGTCCGCGAACAAGAGGGAAAAGGGGAAGGATGAAAGCGTACTTGCGGCAAATCGATGGCATGGCTCTGGCAGCTCGGGCGGACTCAGGGCACTGGGTTACGATGGACGGTCCCGAGGAGCTGGGCGGGCATAATGCCGGCAGCCGACCGATGGAGCTTCTTCTCATGTCCCTGGCCGGGTGTACGGCGATGGATGTGATCTCGATCCTCAAGAAGAAGCGGGCCCCTGTGTCCGACTTTGAGATGGAGTTGGAGGCGGAGCGCGCCGCTGATCATCCGAAGATCTTCACGCGCATCCACATTAAGTACATCGTCTACGGCCACGGCGTGAAGCAGGACGATGTGCAACGGGCCATTGAGCTGTCGGTGACGAAGTACTGTTCGGTCCACGCCATGCTTCACCACGCCGCCGAGATCACCACGGAGTTCGAAATCCGGGAGCCTCAGGCTGGCTGAGGTGACGTTGCCTCCTCGGGTTGGACCCTCGGGGGAAAACGGGAGCGATGCCCTAGCCAGGTCCTCTTGCGGTCCAGACCGTCGGGGCGACGGGGAGAAAAGCTGGGGAAGTGGGCGCTTTCCGCGGCAGGAGCAGGCCAAGGGGCCGAGACTGCCCCGAGGGACGGCCGCCGTTTGGGTTGGGCATCCGATCGCCCGTGCGCCGGTCTAGGCTCAAGAATTCCTCGCAACTTGCGCCGCAGACGGGCGAGGGCCTTCCTTCGCAGCGTTGACCATGGTCATCCGCGCCGACTTGCATGTGCACTCCTGTTATTCGCCGGACGCCGTCTCGCGCCCCGAGACCATTCTTCGCAAGGCGAGGGAGAGGGGATTGGATCTCGTGGCCATCACGGATCACCACTGCACGGAGGGTTGGGAGGAGGCGCTCACCGCTTCTCGCAGATTGGATCTCCCAGTCATTCCCGGCGAAGAGGTCCGCATCCGGGAAGGCGGGATCCCGGTGGGCGAGCTCGTTTGCCTTTTTCTGAAGGAGCGGATCGAGCCTGGGTCCTTAGCGGAGGTCATGCGTCAGGTGCGCGAGCAGCGGGCGATCGCAGCGGTGGCTCATCCCTTTTCCCTCCATCGGTTCGCCTTCCGCAGGATCGATCTGCTTGCCCTCTATCCTGACCTGCTGATCGAGGTTCGGAATGGGCGGACCTACTCCCCGAGGGCGAACCGCAGGGCGCTCTTGCTGGCGCAGGGGCTCGGGCGCGGCATGACGGCGGGAAGCGATGCTCATCTGCCCTTCGAGGTAGGTTGCGTTTGGCTCGAAGTGGAAGCTTCCGACTGGAGCTCATTGCGGGAAGCGCTTTGCGGCGGGAAGGCCAGACCCTGTGGGGCTCCGTCCAGTCCTTTGCATTCGCTTTTTTCGGGGGTCTTGGGGAGAGCAGGCTTCCGGATCTGATGCGACCCCGCGGATGGCGGGAGGAGGCTGGGGGCCCTGCGGGGTAGACCCGCGGCGGGGAGGGGCTACTCCAACGGCCATGTCTGGGCTTTCCTCGAAAGGGGCCAAAGGGCTTGCATTTTATGGCCATATGGAGTATATTGGGCGCGCTTTGGGTCAGATGGTGAGCGTAGCTCAACGGTAGAGCACCAGGCTGTGGCCCTGGGGGTTGTGGGTTCGAATCCCATCGCTCACCCCGAAAGGTCCCCATCGTCTAGAGGCCTAGGACTCGGGATTTTCGATCCCGCAACGGGGGTTCGAATCCCCCTGGGGACGCCTCGAAGCGGACGCGAAGGTCCGCTTTCTTTTTTGCTGAGGGGCGGCGGGCCATGGACGTCGGCGAGCGCATTTCCCCGCACAACTCAGCTGCTCCGTTCCGGCCTGCGGGAGCCGTCCCGATTCGGATGGTCACCCGTGCCTTTCGGCCACGCTCATCTTGCGGAGCGTGAGCTCGCAAGGCTCCGGGGAGTGGCCGAGCGGTCCGAAGCGGCCATCATTCGGGCTGGCGCGTTTTCTCCAGCTGGCTGCGAAGCGCATCCAACTGCTTTTGGAGGGACCGGAGCTCTCGCCGCAGCGATTCGAGCTCGTCCCGCAGCTCTTTCCTTTGCCTCTCCAGTTCATCCCGCAGCTGCTCGAGGCGGGGTAATTCCGATTCCACCCAGATTCTCAAGGGGAATTCCCGATCCTCCGGTCCATAGCGGAACCAGCCGAAATTGCTCTTCCCGCCGAGCTCCACGGTGAAGCGTTTCTCGGAGCCTTCTCGGATCACTGTGAGGTCAACGGTGTCGCCCGGCCGGTAGCGTTTCTGGAGCTGGGTACGCAAGTCTTCTGTGTCATCGATGGGTATCTGGTCTATCCCCACGATGACGTCCCCCGCTTTGAGCCCCGCACGGTCAGCAGGGCCGTCTGCGTCAACGCTCGTGATCAGGACGCCCTTGGGCTCTTTCAGCCGGAAGTACTTGGCGAGATCGGGGTTCAGGTCCTGCACCTGGATACCCAGCAGCGTGCGCACAGGTGCCATGCCGACGAATACCTCGATATCTTCCCCGAGCTTTGGCGGGACCAGCGTCTCTGCCAGCCGCTTCGGTTTGCGGCCGAGGGTAGCGCTGACCACCAGCTTTTGGCTTCCCCGGATGACCTCGAAGGTGACGGACTGGTTGGGCTTTGCTTCCCGCAGGAAGTCGCGCAGGTCGTCGGCGTTGGCGATCGTCCGTCCGTTGGCGCGGATGATGACGTCGTGCCGACGTAGGCCAGCTTTGTCGGCTGGACTGCCCGACACCACGTCCACTAAGAACGCCCCCTTCTCCGCCTTCACGTCATATTGCTGTCGCAGGGAGGAGGTGAGGTCGCTCAACCAGGCTCCGAGCCAGGCTTCCCCGGAGTCGCTCGGGAGGGCTGGTCCGAGCAGGGGATCTGCGCCCGTCCTTGCGGTCGCCAATGGGGCCTTCATGGCGCTCAGCGGGCCGGCGGTGACCAGGAGTTGTAGTGCGATACCCGCAACGTAGAGCTGAAACCGGCCGAGTTTGCGATGGGGAGCATTCATGGTGCCACCTCAAGGATTTCGGTCTTCCTTCACCATTGCCATTGGTTCGACACCTGAAGGCGAGTGGAGGTTGCACAGAATCTGTGCACGGATCTACAGGCGCCGTTGCAAAGAGTCAACGTCGCGCGTCCGGCCTGTTGGATCCTTGCAACGATCCTCCTCAGGATGCCTTTCGGTGAAGATCGACCACGATCGCCGCCCGGGCCTCGCAGCGCAATCACGAGGGATTGTCGCTCTCAAAGCGGGGCTCAGCTGCGGTTTACGGCCCGCGGATGGCACGAGCATTGTACCTTGGTACATCCTGCTGGGGGCAGTCCCACCATTCTTTCGGGGGGGACGCTCAGCAAGCGGGGGCACAAGGGGGAAAGGGGGGCTTGGGGGGAATCCCTGGGACGTGGTTCCCGCAGGGATCCCGCTGCAAACTGGAGCGCGATGCTCTCCCTTCTCTTCGCAAGCACTCGGAGCATCAGTCCGACCGAACGAGATTCTCTCCGGATTTCCTTCCTGTTTCGTATCTTTGAGCTGTCCCCATTTGCGGCCGTCGGGCCGACGGACCCGCCTTCGCCACCGAACCCGGGCGCGGGCGTTTTCGCGTCGGCGGACGAGTCGCGGGGAAAAGCGTCGCCGGTCCCGGCGTTTGGGCGGAGGGCGACGCCGTGGTCCTTTGCCTCGAGGGATCGTCGTGGTCTGCCGATAACTGGAATGTCGGGCCAGGTTCGGGCGCAGCGCGCATCCGGATCCTGTGCGCTCTGCAGGAAGCCTTTCGACTAGGGAAGGAGTGAGTCGCGATGGCGTACATGTTCCGCTCATTTCATCGTCCGGACGAGCACAACCTCGGGCAGTGGGCCGATCGCTCCTTGCAGGGGGAACTGAAGTGCTGCGCGGAGCGGACAATGGCCTCCATCTTCGCCCGCTACCTACCTCCTCCTCCGGCGCGGGTGCTGGAAGCTGGGTGCGGACTGGGGGCGTGGGTGATCCATCTGGCCCAGCGCGGCTACCAGGCGGTCGGTGTCGACATCGAGAGGGAGGTTGTCATTCAGGGCAAGCGGGAATCTCCCGAGACACCGATTCTCGTAGCGGATGTCCTCGCCTTGCCCCACCCGGACGATTGTTTCGATGCATACGTGTCCCTCGGGGTCGTGGAGCACTTTGAGGAGGGCCCGCAGAAGGCACTGCGCGAAGCCTACCGAGTCTTGAAGCCCGGTGGGCTTGCCTTCGTCTCCGTTCCGTACCTTTCCGCAACGAGGAGGCTCATCTCCCACCCCCTGCGAAGTGCGTTTTTCTTCGTGTGGCGCCGTCTTCTCCGTCGGAAGGACTGGTTCTGGGAATACCGGTACTCGAAGCAGGAGTTGGCCCGATTCCTCGAGGATGCCGGCCTGAAGGTCCTGAGCGCCGAAATCGATGACTACGACCCGGCCGATAGGCGGCACCACATCGGACTCTACGCGGATTTCTTCTTCCTGAGGAAAAAGGGCGGGGAGATCTGGGAGCTGAACGGGCTTGGCAGGTTCTTGCTTCGCCTGGCCAAACGGTTTTCGCCGTGGGGTTACTGCTCCGGTCTCCTGCTCATCGCGAGAAAGCCCGACGGGGCACCCCTTGCCCACTAGCACAGGGGTTTTTCCGGGGACTGACCGCTTCAGTGCCCCAGGCGAGCGGCGAGAAAGGAGGTCAAAGAGGTCGAGATGCGTTGCGCCGTCCCGCGCTCGCTCCCGAGCACCCGCACGAGGAGGGCCTCCTGCCCCTCGCCCCATTCCACCGAAGCCCATGCGTTTCGGTCGTTCCAACTGAGGTACAAGCCTCGAGTTTGGCCGAGGTAGGCGCTCGTGCGGACGGTAGGCGCGTCGAGCTTGGCAGCGCCAATCTCGAGATCCTCAGCTATCTCGAGGGCCGAGGGTAGCGGGCCGCGGTCGGACCGGATGATCTCCTGGGCCTCGAATGGGACGTCCGGGCAGGGATCAAAGAGACGCGACCCCGCCTGGCCCAGCAGAATCCCGACACTCAGCAGGCCGTCCCAAGCCGGGGCGAGTCCTGGCCAGCGGAGGCGTCCCCGGCTGCCCAGGACGACGCGGGATCCATCGGATTCGCTGGAGGTGCCCTCGGGCTGTCGAGGCGTGGAACGGAGCCAGGAGCTGTCCAGGGGGTCGAGACATTCCAGGACCAGCCCCGTCTCTTCGGCCACCCTTCGCAGAGCTGCCACAAGCGGAACCCAGTCTCCGTTCCTGTCCACCAGGCCAAGACTGGAGGCATCCCCGGAGAGGAGGATCCCTCCGCTCCAGCGGCCGCGCTGGACTTGGGCGCCGAGCTCACGCGCCTCTTTGGGCATGGGGATCGGCGTCCGGTGGAAGAAGTTCGGAAGCGGCAGACCGTAGATTGTATGGAGGCGGTCCAATGCTGCCCCCAGGAGCGCTTCCAGCACTCGGTCTCCCAGTCCCCCACAGGCGTCGACCAACAGGCGAAGATGCATTTTTCTGAGGGAGCTTGCCCCAACCAGCTTCCGTGCCCATTCCATATAGGATGGGAGGAATTCCGCTCGGATGAGACTTGCGCCCCCGCTCGTGGCGGGAGCATCGCTTGCCGCCCGTTGGATCTTCTCCGCGACCGACTCGGGCGCCGGCGATCCGTCGGGAAGCAGGAAGTGGATGCCGACGCAACGGCTTGCCAGGGGGGAGGAGCAGAAGTGGAGTGCACCGGCTCCAGACAAGCGACACCCGTGGGCCACGACGGGCAACGCAGCGGGACTTTCCAACACGATGCCCCTCGTCTTTCCAGCGGTAAGCGCTTCTCCCGCCGCGGCCAGAAATCGGCTCCAGTCCTTGGTGTGGTCAAAGGCTAGGACGACAGCATCGCAATCCATCTCAGCCAGAACTTGGGCGAACCCGCGCGCCACTCGTGCGATGGCCTCCGAGGCGTCCGCGAACGCTTCCAGTACGAAATAGCCTTCCGGACTGAAATCGCCCGTCAGGATCTGCTTTGGCATGCGGGATCTCCGTGGTCCAACAGGTGGGCTCTGCTCATCGCCTGGACAAAGGTACGGGGATGACGGCATATCTGCAATCCCATCGCTGCGAAATCCGCGGTACGAACCCAAGCAGAAGCGTGTCCTCGTGCGGGAAAGTCCTCTTTCCTCGACCCCGGCGTGTTCAGGCGCGGTAAGCCTTGGGGGAATGGGCCGCGCTTCGTAGATTTGGAGCGACAACAGATGGAGGGAGCGGCATGCGCCGGCGGGCACTGGTCTGGCTTCTTGCGCTTGGAGCTGTGCTACTCTCGGCTGTGCCCATTCCGCGGGATCGGGTCCACAGCCAGCGTGTGGCTCCCGGCGTGGTTCATCGTTGGTGGGTCGATCCGGCGGGGCCCTGGGCCATTCATGTGCTGGAGGTGGAGCTCTCGGGGAGAATCTCCCTCATGACTGTCAAAGCCGAAGAACGATTGCACGCCCGGGAGACCGTGAGCGCCATGGCGGAGCGGAAGCGCAGGGCGGGTCTGCGGGTACTTGCCGGGGTCAACGGGGACTTCTTCTACGAGACGGGCGAGCCGGTGGGCATTCAAGTCTGCCAGGGGACGTTGCTCAAGAATCCGTCGCATCGGAGCGCCTTCGTGGTGACGGAGGCTGGTCGTCCCTTCATTACGCCTCTGGCCCTCCGGATGATGTTGATCGGCAGTTCCGGCGAGTCGGTGCGCGTGGCCCGCGTCAACGACGCCCCGCGCGCGGATGAGATGGCGTTATACAACCGCTACGCAGGTACGTCCGTCGCCTTTCGCTCCCCGACGGCTGTGGCCAGGTGTCTTCTCCTGGATTCCCTGCGCGTCGGGCGGACGATCCGCCTCGTCTGCGTGGAGCTGGACACCGGCGTTGTGTCGGCATCCCTGTCGGGCGGGCAGGTCCTACTTGCGGCACGAGGCAGGGCGACGAGCCAGTTGGTGTCCACTTGCGGTGCAGGCGATACGCTCCGGTTGTGGATTCGCCTCATTCCCGATCTGGGCTCGCCAATCATGGAGGCAGTAGGAGGGCTGCCGCGAATCGTCCGCGACGGGGAAGTGTCCATCGAGGTGGAAAGAGAGGGTGGGAGCGGGTTCCGGGACGTGCGTCATCCCCGTACCGCGGTCGGAATCTCGGCCAACGGCCGAAGGGTTTACCTGGTCACTGTCGATGGACGGCAGGAGGGCTACAGCGTGGGGATGACCTTGCCCGAGCTGGCGCAGCTGATGCTCGAGCTCGGGGCCTACCAGGCGCTGAATCTTGACGGCGGAGGGTCCACCACTCTGGTCGTGGACGGACAGGTGGTCAACCGGCCTTCGGACCCCACCGGCGAGAGACCGGTGGCGAATGCCATCCTGGTCGTCATGAGGCCATGATGGGATTAGGGGGTTGCGACTTGACATTGAGAGGGGCTTTTTCTAATATGCCGGTGCCATGAAACGGATTCGGACAAGAAAAGAGACGCGCCGCGTGTGGGTGGGAAAGATTCCTCTGGGAGGTGGTGCGCCCGTCAGCGTGCAGTCCATGACCAACACCAAGACCGAGGACGTCGAGGCCACGGTGACGCAGATTCGCCAGCTGCGCGCCGCCGGCTGCGACATCGTCCGGGTGGCGATTCCCAACCGGCGCGCTGCCGAAGCCATCTCGAGCATCCGGGAGCAGATCGGCCTACCCCTCGTGGCCGACATCCATTTCGACTACCGCCTGGCCTTGGCCGCCATCGACGCGGGAGCGGACAAGATCCGCATCAACCCGGGGAATATTGGGGACCGAGCGCGCGTGGAGGCCATCCTTGAACGCGCGGCGACGAAGGGCATCCCCATTCGGATTGGGGTGAATGCCGGCTCGCTGGAGAAGGAGTTGCTCAGCAAATACGGTGGGCCGACGGCCGAGGCGATGGTGGCCAGCGCTGTTCGCCATCTCGAGCTGTGCGAGTCGGTTGGATTCCGCGACGTCGTCCTTTCCCTCAAAGCCTCCGATGTGATGACCACGGTCCGGGCCTACCGCATGATTGCTGCGGAGACCGATTGTCCCTTGCACCTGGGCATCACGGAGGCCGGGACGGCGCGGACGGGGGCCATCCGCTCAGCGGTGGGGCTCGGGATCCTCCTTGCGGAGGGAATCGGCGACACCATCCGCGTGTCGCTCACCGCCGACCCGGTCGAGGAGGTGAAGGTAGGCATCGAGATCCTGCGCTCGCTTGGCCTGCGCTCCAAGGGCGTGACGGTGATCTCCTGCCCGACCTGTGGCCGCGCCGAGGTGGATCTGGTTTCCATTGCGGAGGAAGTGGAGAAAAGGCTGGCGGGTATCGAGGCTCCCCTGCACGTGGCGGTGATGGGTTGCGCTGTCAACGGGCCCGGGGAGGCGAGAGCGGCTGATGTGGGGATCGCCTGTGGCCGCGGATCGGGCCTGCTGTTCGTACGAGGAGAAGTCGTCCGCAAGGTTCCGGAATCGCAGATCGTGGACGTGCTGGTGGAGGAAGTCCAGCGACTGGCCAGCCAGTGCGAGGGCGAGGTTCCGGCAGAGGATCTGGCCGAAGCCAAGGCCTGATCTTGCGACGGTAGCGGGGGCTCTTCGCTCGTTGGGCCGTCAGCCAGGGGCGACGGTGAGGAGAAGGGTAGGAGAACGAGCCAAGAGGAGCGTATGTGGCAAGATAGCACGGTCCTGATCCTGGGAGGGGCGGGGTTAGTCGGTTCCCAAGTGGCCCGGGAGATCGCGCGGGAGCTCAAGCCGCGCATGATCGTCATTGCCTCCCTTTACCAGCGCGAGGTTCGCGAGGTTCTCAAAGAGCTCAGGCGCGAGTTCCCGAACGTCACCTTCGACGGGTGCTGGGGCGACGTGTTTGTCCGCAAGGAATTCAGCGAGAAGGACCGGAGCGAGATCCTGGAGTCGCTGCAGAAAAGCCGGATGCTCTTCCAGGACGTCTTTGGCGACAAGGCGGAGGCCTACCGGCATTCGATGCTCGTGGACATCATTCTCCGCTATCGGCCGGCCATCATCGTCGATTCCATCAATACGGCGACGGCGATCAGCTACCAGGACGTATATACCAGCTCCATCGAGGTGGACAACATCCTGGCGCAGATGGCCTTGCCTCGCCCGGAGAGCGATCAGGCCCGCGCTCTTGGCAAGGTCAGTATCAAGAAGCTGGAGCATCTGCTCGTCAGCCAGTCCATCCCGCAACTGATCCGGCACGTCCAGCTTCTGTGGGACGCCATGGTCGAGGCAGGCGTGAAGATCTACCTCAAGATCGGGACGACCGGCACCGGCGGGATGGGGCTCAACATCCCGTACACGCACAGCGAAGACAAGCCGAGCGCCAAGCTGATGACCAAGACGGCCGTCGCCTTCGCTCACACGGGTCTTCTCTTCTTGATGGCGCGCACCCCGGGAGGTCCCATCGTCAAGGAGATCAAGCCTGGCGCAATGATCGGTTACCGCAAGATCGAATTTCGCACTGTGCGCCGGGGGAACAAGCCCGTCCCACTGTACCGCAGCCGCACCGTGAAACTGGGAGAGGAGCTGGATCTGGCTTTTCAGCCCGACTACGAGCTCAAGGGGGAGCTAATGGCGGCCGGCGTGGACACCGGCGAGAATGGATTCTTCACGCTGGGCGAGTTCGAGGCGATCACGGCCTTGTACCAGATGGAGTTCGTCACTCCGGAGGAGATCGCCCAGACCGTGGTGCTGGAGATCCAGGGCCACAATACGGGGAAGGACGTGATCGCCGCCATCGACGGAGCGGTCATGAACCCCAGCTACCGAGCCGGGATCCTGCGCCAGCCCGTCCTGGAGGAGTTGAGGGCTTTGGAGCGAAAGACGGGCACCTGGAGCGTGGCGTTGGGCCAATTGGGCCCGCCGGAGCTGAGCAAGCTCCTCTACGAAGCGCATCTGCTGCGCGTGAAGTATGGCACGCTGGAACGTGTCCTCGCCGAGCCCCCGGAGAAGATCTCTCAGACCATCTACAACTACCTGAAGCGGAACGAAATCCGCGATACGATCGTCTCCATCGGCGTCCCGATCCTAACCCCCGACGGCAAGAGCCTCATTCGCGGTCCCAAACTCAACATTCCGGAATACCAAGGGCAGTGGGTGTTGCCCGTGACCCCCGAGGCCATCGACCGCTGGGCCAGAAAGGGCTGGGTGGATCTTCGACCCAAGAACTTCGAGGTGTGGCAGCAGCGCTTCCGGCAGATGTTGCGCTCGGCAGCTGGGCTTCCCACGGAAGGGTCGGCGGCCATCCGGCGCAGCTCCTACCTCTACGACGAAATCCGCATCGGGGAGGTGGTGGCCTGGATCTTCAACAACGATCCTTCCATCCGCGGTTACCGAGTCAAGGCATTGTGAGGAGGATTGGCCAGCGTTCCGCCGGATGGGCTCGGAGGGCCGGGCTTGACGCGTCCAACCTCGAGAGGGGCAGGCGAAGCGAATGGAGCGGATCGTCGAGTGCGTCCCCAACTTCAGTGAGGGCCGCAATCAGGCCATTATTGAGGCGATCGCCAAAGCCATCCGCGAAGTGGACGGCGTGATGCTGCTGGACATCGACGCCGGGAAGGCGACGAACCGTACGGTGTACACCTTCGTCGGCGAGCCGGAGCCGGTGCTGGAGGCTGCGTTCCGTGCAATTCGCACCGCCGCTGAGCTCATTGACATGAGCCAGCACAAGGGGGAACACCCGCGGATTGGCGCGGCCGACGTCTGCCCGTTCGTGCCGCTCGCCGGCGTGAGCATGGAGGAATGCGTCCGATTGGCCCACCTTCTGGCTCGCCGGGTGGGCGAAGAGCTGGGAATCCCCGTGTATCTGTACGAAGAAGCCGCCACTCGTCCCGAGCGCAAAAGCCTGGCGGAGATTCGGCGAGGCGAATACGAGGGGCTGAGGGAGAAACTCCAGGACCCGCAATGGCGGCCGGACTACGGACCCGCGGAATTCAATCCGAAGACCGGAGCGACAGTCATCGGCGCCCGCGAGTTCCTGATCGCCTACAATGTGAATCTGAACACGCGCGACAAACGCCTGGCTCACGAGATCGCGCTGACCCTTCGGGAAACGGGCCGAGCCAAGCGAGATGCCCAGGGCAACATCCTCCGGGATGAGACGGGAAACCCGATTCGCGAGCCCGGGCGACTGAGGGCGGTCCGTGCCGTCGGTTGGTACATTGAGGAATATGGCTGTGCCCAAGTCTCGATGAACCTGATGAACTGGAGGATTACGCCGCCGCACGTGGCCTTTGAGGAGGTATGCCGGGAAGCCGAAAGGTTGGGCCTGCGGGTCACGGGAAGCGAGGTCGTGGGCCTCATCCCCTTGGAGCCTGTGCTCGAGGCCGGCCGCCACTTCCTCCGGAAGCAAGGGAAATCGGCTGGCGCACCCGAGGCAGAACTGGTCCGTCTCGCCGTCCGCAGCCTCGGCCTGAACGATGTCGCCCCTTTCGATCCGAGCCAGAAGATCCTTGAATACCGCATCCGGAAACCGGAGAATCTTCTCCGGAGCAGGCCGCTCGATCGTTTTGTGGACCTTGTATCGATGGATTCGCCGACGCCCGGAGGGGGAAGTGTCGCCGCGCTGGCGGGGGCCCTGGCGGGGGCACTGGGGGCGATGGTGGCGAACCTTACCGTGGGGAAGAAAGGCTATGAGCCATACTGGTCGCAAATGGACTCCGTGGCCGTAGAGGCCCAGCGCCTCAAGGATCGTCTTCTCCGCAGCGTTGACGACGACACGCAGGCCTTCGAGCGCGTCATGAGCGCCTACGGTTTGCCCAAAGGGACCGAGGAGGAGAAGGCTCGTCGCGAGGGGGCGATCGAGGAGGCGATGAAGGGTGCAGCCTTGGTTCCGCTCCGCGTGCTGCGGGACGCTGCGGAGCTCGTCCGGATCCTCGCCCCCGTGGCGCGGTTCGGCAACAGCAGTGCGGTGAGCGACGCCGGCGTGGCGGCAAGCATGGCGCTTGCCTGCGCGCAGGGGGCGTACTGGAACGTGGCTATTAATCTGACAAATCTCCGGGACAAGGACTGGGCGTGCGAGCGAGAACAGGAGGCTGCGCAGCTCCTTGAGCAAATACGGGCCGCGCACGACGAAATCCAGTCCGTGATCCGGGAGCGGCTGACTAGGACGGATTGACCGCTTGGTGAGAAGAGTACAACAGGGTCAGCGCGTAATCCCGCGTCAAGCAGGCGAGGTGGGCTATCTACTTCGCGTTCTGCCGTTGGCCATCCTCCTTGCCCTTCTGTCCTTGCCGCTCGTGATGGGCGCCCGGAAACATGGGAGGGGTGAGGGCGCTCGGCGCCTGCTGGTTCGAGTCTACCTGACTTCCCCGGGGGACCAGCAGAGACTGCACCAGCTGGGGATCGAGGACGTGGTCCTGCAGGGAGACCAGTACGTGGATCTGAACGTCACCGGAGAAGAACTCCTGGCCCTGAGGCAGGCGGGGATGGAGGTGGCTCTTGTGGTGGAGATTGACACCTCCGGCACGGCCCCCCACGACTGGCCTCAGCTGGAAGAGCTGGAAGGACGGCTGGAACGCTTGGCGGCGGCACACCCGGAGATCTGCCGGAAATGGCAGATCGGCACCTCGGCGTACTGGAATTTCCCGATCTGGGCCCTGAAGATCTCGGACAACGTGAACGTCGACGAGGATGAGCCGGGCGTGCTTGTGAACGGCGGCATCCACGCGCGAGAGCCTCTCTCCATTGCCGCTTGCATGTACCTGGCGGAACGGTTGTGCGAAGACTACCTTTTGGACCCCAAAGTCCGCAGCTGGGTGGATGAGCTCGAAATCTACATTGTGCCCGTGTTGAATCCTGACGGCTACCACTACGTCGTCAGCCAAGGGATCCGGTTCCCGTGGTGGAGGAAGAACCTCGCCGACAATGACGGCGACGGCCGCTTCAATCCGGAAGCGGACGGGGTGGACCTGAATCGGAACTTCGCCTTCAATTGGCAGAACGGGGGGAGTGACGATCCGTCCAGCTGGTTCTACCGGGGCCCTCGTCCGTTCTCCGAGCCGGAGACTCGTGCTTTCCGAGATCTGGCGCTTCAGGTCCGACCCGTGGCGGGAATCTCGTTCCACAGTTGTGGCGAGGCTGTGCTCTTCCCGTGGTCAAACTACGTGCGCCCGGTGGACCTCGACTTGCTGGAGCACATGGCTTTTCAAATGGCGAGCGTTCTGGAGAAGAGGGCGCGGGGCGAAAGCTACAGCGTGATGCCCCTGAATGGCCGCGTGGGGCAGAGTTCCTGCTGGCTTTACGCGGCTCTGGGCTGCTTCGATTTCACGGTCGAGGTTGGCGACGAGTACTTCCCGGAGATGGCTCGAGTTCCGAGGCTCGCTCGGACGGCGGTCAAAGCGGCCTACTTCCTCTTCGATCGCGTGCGAGGCTCGGGACTGTGGCTGCGCGTTGTGGATGCCGTCACGCGGGTGCCCCTTTTGGCGGAGGTCCGCGTGCTTGAGCTGGGCGAAGGGCCGGGGGCCGTAAGACGCACGGATCCTTTCCTTGGTCGGCTGCGCTGGTTGCTCGACCCCGGCAGGTATCGCGTCTCCGTCGCTGCGCTCAACCATGTGGGAGTCACGAGGGTAGTGGAGATCGAGCCGGGAAAGCCCACTGAAGTTCTGGTGGAGCTCGCCCCCTCTGCTCAAACCGTGCCGCTGGGGAACGAATGACTCGGCCGGGCAAGTACTTTGATTGCGCGGGGGTTGGGATTTGTGCGCTGGATCATTTGGCTTTGCTCCCTCACTTCCCGGGCGCGGATGAGAAGCTGGACTTGATCCGTTTCTCCATCCAGGGCGGAGGACCGGTGCCGACGGCCCTCGCGACGATGGCCCGGCTTGGAGCGCGCGTGAGCTACATCGGGAAGGTGGGCTCCGATGCCTGCGGACGGCAGATCCTGGTCGAGCTGGAGCAATTGGGCGTCGATATCTCGGGCGTGGTGATCGATCCGCATTCGCGCACGGCACGCTCGTACATCTGGGTCGATAGCCAAACCGCCAAACGTACGGTGGTATTGGACCGGAGCAACACGGCAAACCTGCTGCCGAGCGAGATCCGCCGCGACCTGGTCCAGGAAGCCGCATTCCTCCTGACCGACGCCCGGGAGACCGAAGCCTGCCTTCGCGCGGTGGAGCTGGCCAAAGAAGCGGGGGCCAGGATCATCCTGGATCTTGGCAGCGTCCGCGAGAAGACGGAGACCTTTCTCTCGCTTGCGGAGTACCCTGTGGTCTCGGAGGTGTTTGTCCGAAAATACTTCGGTTCGATCCCGCCGCAGGGGGCGGTCAGGAAGTTCATCGATCTTGGAGCAGAGGCCGCTGTGGTCACCTGTGGGCCGAACGGCGCCTATTTTGGGGAGAGGAACTCGGCAGTGTATCACCTCCCCGCCTTTCGCGTTGAGGCGGTGGACACGACGGGGGCGGGAGACGTCTTTCACGGCGCTTTCGTCTACGCCCTGGCCAGAGGGCAGGATCTGGCTGCGGCGGTGCGATTCGCCGGGGCGGCGGCGGCCCTGAAATGCCGGGAGCTCGGGGGGAGAGCGGGGATTCCTACACTCGCGGAGGTGCAGGAACTCCTGGAGCAACAGCGGGAAGTTGTCCCCGTCCGGCTCGCCTGAGGGCAGGCTCGGATCGGGAAGAGGGTTGGGACTGGCGAGGACCTAAGGATCGGACGAGCGCTGGGAAGAGCGGAAAAGGAGGTCGAGAGGAAGAGGGATGAAGAGACGGCGCTTTGAGGTTGCTTGTGCGGTGGGTCTTTTCGCCGCGTTGATGTGGCATTGGGAGGTTTCGTACGCCCAGGTGCCCTCGCGGCTCCTGTACGTGAAGGTGGACTCCGAGAACCTTCGCGATACCCCCCGAGGGCGCATCCTGGCGAAGGTGAACAAGGGGACGGAGCTCCAGGTCCTCGAGGAGCGGGACAACTGGGTGAAGGTCCAGATCGTGGGATGGATATGGAAGGAATCGACATCCCCCGTTCGTCCCGTCGATCTGGCGGGGGCGATGCGAGCCTTCCACATCATGGTGAAGACGCGCGCGGAGGCGGAGGAAATCTTGCGGCAATTGCGGGCGGGGGCGGATTTCGAGCAGCTGGCGAAGCAGAAGTCCATTGGGCCCACGGCGGCTCAAGGGGGAGATCTCGGGTACTTCTTCCCCGGCGATTTCGCCCCGCAGTTCGACGAGGCGATCCGGAAGCTGAAGCCGGGGGAGATCAGCGACATCGTGGAGACCCCGGACGGCTACCACATCTTCAAGCGCGTCAAGTGAGGGGTACGGAAGGCGGGCTCGAACGGGAGGGGGAGAGATGCTGGCGAGAGTCCTGAGCGCAGCAGTATTGGGCATCGATGCCTACCCCGTCTGCGTGGAAGTCCACAGGGAAGGGGGAATGCCTCTGTTCTCCATGGTGGGACTTCCGGAGGGGGCGGTTCGCGAGGCGAAGGATCGCGTGTTCGCGGCGATCAAGAACTCCGGGTTCTCCATCAAAGTCCAGCGCTTCACGGTGAATCTGGCGCCGGCTGACATTCGCAAGGAGGGAAGCGCCTTCGACCTGCCTCTGGCGATCGGGATTCTAGTGACCTCCGGCATCGTGCCCGATAGCTACCTGGACCAGGTGCTGCTCCTGGGAGAGCTATCCCTCGATGGGCAACTCCGCCCGGTGAAGGGAGTGTTGCCCATGGCCGTGATGGCCCGGGAAAAGGGGATCCGAGCCGTGGTGGTGCCTCCGGAAAACGCCAAAGAGGCCGCCCTCGCCGACGGGCCGGAGGTTTACCCGATGGCCTCCTTGGCCGAGACGGTGGAATTCCTCCGGGGCGCGCGACGGGAGCCTTTCCGGCTCGATCTGAAAGAAGTGTTCGATCAGAACCGACACTATCCCATTGACTTCACGGATGTGCGCGGGCAGGAGCATGTGAAGCGGGCCCTCGAGGTGGCGGCGGCCGGAGGCCACAACATCATCATGATCGGGCCGCCGGGATCCGGGAAGACCATGCTTGCCAAACGCCTCCCCACCATTCTTCCGGATATGACGCTGGAAGAAGCCCTCGAGACCACGAAGATCCACTCCGTCGCCGGACTCTTGCCCCCGGACACGGCTCTGGTGGCGACCCGACCCTTCCGGGCTCCGCATCATACCATCAGCGACGCCGGTTTGATCGGAGGCGGCCACGTGCCGCGGCCGGGGGAAGTGAGTCTGGCGCATCATGGCGTGCTGTTCCTGGATGAGCTTCCGGAGTTCAAGCGTAACGTGCTCGAGGTATTGCGCCAGCCCCTTGAGGATGGCAAAGTGACCATCAGCCGCGCCTCCATCTCGGTGACTTACCCAGCGAAATTCATGCTGGCGGCGGCCATGAATCCTTGTCCCTGCGGCTATCTCACCGATCCACATCACGAATGCACCTGCTCGCTCCCTCAGATCCAGCGCTACCGTTCGCGGATCTCCGGCCCGCTGTTGGATCGCATTGACATTCACATCGAAGTCCCTGCCGTTCCCTACGAGGATTTGGCCGGCAAGCCTACGGGGGAGCCGTCGGAGGTGATCCGCCAACGAGTGATCCGCGCCAGGCAGAGGCAGCTCGAGCGCTTCCGCAACTACCGCAACATCTTCTGCAACGCCCACATGCAGACTCGCGAGATCCGCAAGTTCTGCCAGGTCGACGAGGAGAGCCAGCAGCTCTTGCGAATGGCCATCACGAGGCTGGGGCTTTCGGCACGGGCCTACGACCGGATTTTGAAGGTAGCGCGTACCATTGCGGACCTGGAAGGGGAAGAAAGGATCCTTTCCGTGCATGTGAGCGAGGCGATCCAGTATCGCAGCCTGGATCGAGACGTACACCTTTGACAGGAGGTACCCAGATGCTGGGAAAGGCCGGATGGGGACGCGGCACGGAAGCCGGCCTGCGTGCCCGCCGGAGAACGCAAGGATTGCGAAAATGGCCAAAACGGCATGCCTTGCGGTGTCCGCCTTCTTAACCTTCCTCGCCCCTCCGGGCCATGCTGAAGAACGGGCCACTCTCGATCGACCCTACGATCCCGTCGTCATCCCCTGCTCGAGCCTTCAGGGCTTGCTGGGGACGCCGGTCGAAGACATCCGGATCTGCGCATACCGAGCGAGCGAAGGCCGCTGGGAGGGGATCCCTTTCCAGCTGGATGAACGGAAGGCGATCGTCGATCCCTGGGATCCCCCGAACCTCCGCCTCAGCTATTTCGACCCCGACGATGGTCTGCTTGACGCCGACGACGAGCTCTGTTTCCTGTGCCGGGACGCAGGGGATCGATCTGGCCCGTCCGACTGGCCGGATCTGCCCGGGTGTCGAGCTTTCGCCCGCGTGGAGCTGGAGCTGTACGACCCGCTGGACGGAGGACGGGCATGGGTCTATGCCTACCGATGCTCCGGCCAGAGTCCACCGATCCCCGCTCCCTACTGTCTCTCCTACGACGCTGCCCATGACGAGGTCTCTTCCGTCGCTTACCGCGTGCGGCTGGGAGCGAATACCGGACTGGTGGAGGACGTAGCCATCCTGCCGCCATTCGGATCGGGTGTGGATTTCTTCGACACGCAGAAGATCCGAATGGTTGGCCTGCTCACCGCATTCAATCTGACCCTGCCGTTCGGGCGGGATTGGAGTCCCTACGCCGCCAACGAGCGGGACAACCTTTTCATCTACCCCGATTCCACCCGCTGGACGCTCCGGCCGGTGGTCCGGGTGGTTCGCCAGGCGCTTCAGGCCGTCCGTTTCGGGGCGTTCGTGTTCGGCGATGCCCGTTTTCCCGTGGAGACCAAGTTCTACCCCTTCTTCGGCCGGGTGAGCGGAGGGACGGACCTTTCCACCCTCGGCGAGCTTGTGGACGTGGAGGTGGACTTGCTGCGGCAGTCGTGGGACTTCAACGCGAACGCCGTGGGGATGCGCCTTTCGACGCGCCGTAACCGCGAGCTGCGCATCGATGGAGTGCCCGACGCCTTCGATAGCCGTGTCGATCTTCCGATCCGCGAGTGGTTCCTCGTGACCGGCGAACAAGGTTCATTGTTCGTCCGACTGGCGCTCGTAGACACCATCGGCACGTCACAGAGTTTGTACTACCGCGATGACCGGAACGGGGGTCAGAGCGACGGCACGCTCGTCCACGGCGGTGATACCGGTTACGACGGGGCATCCTACGGGGACGTCGGTGTGCTCGCCACGGGCCGTGTGGCCCGACCGAATCTTCAGCTGGATTTCGCAGCCTATTTCCTCCCGGCCGACCAGCCGCCCGAAGCTGGAGAAAGACTGGCAGCCTGGTTGGGTACCCCTGTGACGGTGGCCGCGACTACACAAGCGCCGTCGGGAGTGGCAGCCTCGGCAAGGGGAGTTCTTCTCCCCGATGCTGTGGAATTCAGCGCCGCCTTTCCGAATCCTTTCAGGGTTGTGACGAGCTTTCGGGTGTGGCTGGAGGGGCCTGGGGAGGTGGTCGTGCAGGTTGTGGATGTCGCTGGCCGTCGAGTGCGCCTTTTGCATCAAGGCTCCTTGCCGCATGGCGGGCGAGAGTTCCGATGGGATGGGCGGGACGACGATGGCGCTGCTCTCCCCTCGGGGCGCTATTTCGTGACGGTCCGCGCAGGGGGGCAGGTCCGAACGCGTCCGGTGGTGTTGCTCCGATGAGCGCTCGTGGAAAAGTCTTGCTCGCAGCGGCCATCGTCCTCCTCTCGGGCTGCGGAAAGGACTACGGGATCAAGCCGCTGCCCGGGATGGTGCGGGGCAAGGTGATCTTTCGGGGGCAGCGGCCGGCCGATACACAGGGTGTTTATCTCATCGTAGCGCCCCATTTCCCGCCGCATGCCATCAATGAACTGTACCACAGCCCCAATTCGGTGGACACGCATCGGGACACGGCGTACTACGAAATGGAGTTGCCTTACGGCCGATACGAGGCCATCGGGTTATGGTGGTACGGCACGCGAACGCGATCGAACCTGGCCGATATCCTCGCGCTTCCTCTCGACCCCTTCCAGGAGTTTCGGCCCTTGGGATTCGAGTTGACGCCGGAGAATCCCGTGTGCGAGATCAATCTGTACGCAAACTGGGCGGTGGTGGATCGGGACGGCGCCATCGAGGGGACCATCCGCTTCGATGGGCCCTACCCGGCGGACACCGAAGCCACAGCGGTAGCTGCCTACGCCGAGGTTCCGCAAAAGCCAAGTGACTACATTATCTTTCTCCGCAGTCTGGATTTCAGCGTGACCGGCAATCCTTTCCGCTACCGTCTACCGGTTCGACACGGCACGTACAAGTACATCGTCGTGTTCTGGCTGGGTAAGCGCATGCCCCTCTCCGAATTCCGCACGCTGGGCTTCTACGAGGATCCCACCCGTCCGGGTCATCCCGGCCGCGTCGTCGTCGGTGCAGGGCAGACGGTGCGAGGCATCGACATCTTCGCCCGTTGGGAGAACGCTCGGCCGTGAACCTGTGGCCAGAGGTCCGTCGCACCCCGCGCGTATCCCCCCGGCCTCGGCAACCAAGCGGCCGACGCCGTTTCCGTTCGCCGGGCCAGCGGGTCGGGTTCCGGCTTCTCGGACTCAGTTTGCTCGTTTTCTCCCTGGTGCCGGCGAGGCTCGAGGCGGGCGAGATCCGGGGCCGAGTGGTGGACGCTCGGACTGGGCTACCGCTTCCCGGCTCGAACGTGACGATCGTGGGCACGCAGCTGGGGGCTGCTGCCGGAGAGGACGGGCGATTCTCCATTCCGCGCGTTCCGGAGGGGATTTACGAGCTCCGCGTCTCGCGGATCGGTTACCGAGCGCGACTTGTGCGAGGGGTGCGCGTGTCTACGGGAGGCGAACCCGTGACGCTCGATCTGAGGTTGCAACCCTCGGCGATCGAGGTGGATCCCATCGTGGTCTCCGCCTCCAAGAGGGAACAGCTCGTGCAAGAATCGCCTGTTTCCGTCTCCGTGGTGACTGGGGAGGAGATCCGACGCCGCAGCCCCCTTGACCTGGCTCAGGCGATCGAAATGGCCCCGGGGGTCCATTTTGTGGGCAATCAAGTCAACGTGCGGGGTTCGACGGGGTTCAATCTCGGGGCTGGGAACAAAGTGCTGTTGCTCCTGGACGGCGTCCCGGTCTACGCCAGCGACACCGGGGAATTCAACTGGGATCTGATTCCGCCGGACGAGGTGGAAAGGGTTGAGATCCTGAAAGGGGCCGGATCCGCTCTGTGGGGGGCTGCTGCGCTCGGGGGAGTGGTGAATATCCTCACCCGACCTCCCTCCTCGGACCGTTGGGCGATTGGCATCACGACCGGCAAGTACGACAGGCCAGCTTACCCGCAGTGGATCTGGACCGACTGGGATCGGCTCCATTACGAGCGCGTTTACGTTTCCGCCACGAAGCGGATTGGGGCATTTTCAGTGCGTGCCGCATTGGGCCGCAGTTGGGATACCGGGTACCGGCAGCTCGGGGATTCGCGCAAACTGACGAGCACTGTCTACCTGCTGTATCAGCTGCGCAATGGCGGGCGGTTAGTGGGGTATGTTGCGTACAACCGCATTCGCCGTGGCTTCTTCATCCAGTGGAGGGGACAAAACCACCCGTACGAGGTGGATCCGGCAGAGCTGAACAATCGCGCGCAGGTGGATCAACTCTACGCGTACGCGAAGCTCACCCTCCCGTTGAGTCCGAAGCTCGCCGTGAGTGGGCGTCTTTCGACCGTTCGGACCTTGATGGGCAGCTACCTCAGCCGCCCGTCCGATTTCCGGCCGGCTTTGGGACAGGGCGCTGAAGTGCAGGTGGATTGGCTGCCGCGGCCTCGGCATAGTCTGACCCTCGGTGTCCAGCTCCAGCAGGACGGAGGGAGCGCGCGCTATTTTGGCCAGCACACAGGGGTCTTCTTGGCTCCCTATGCCCAGGATGAAATCAGTATAGGAGGAGGCCTGCGGACGACCTTTGGCCTTCGCTACGATGCCTATCGACTGGATTCCAGGAGGCGCGAGGATCTCCTGAGCCCTCGACTCGGCTTGAGCTGGCAAGTGGGGTCATGGGCTGTGCTGCGGGCGTCAGCGGGAAGCGGATTCCGGGCGGCGACGATTGTGGAGCGCTTCCTGGAAGTGCAGGTCCAGAACTTCACCGTCCGTCCCAATCCCGAACTCGAACCGGAACGATGCTGGACCTACGAGGTCGGCGGCCGGCTCTATCCGGCGGCGGATTGGGTGCTAGATTGGTCCCTATTTCGCAGCGACTATCGGCAGCTCATTGAAGCGCATCTGGACCTGATCCGCGGGTTCATCCAGTTTCGCAACTTCCCCCGTGCCCGGATTCAGGGTATCGAATTGAGTTCCGAACTCAGCCGGCAATTTCGGATTCTCGCCTTCCATTGGACCGCGGCGTGGCGTTTTTCCCTGACGGCCATACATCACGAGGAACTCGAGTTTCATGATCCCCTTCCGTACCGGCCGAAACAACTGGCGAATTGCCAGTGGCTTTTGCGAGCCGGCGCGCTCGAGGCCCAGCTGGACTTTCGTTACGCAAGCCGTCTCGACCGCGTGAAGGTGTATCCCATCGCGGATCGGGTTCCGATGAAGTTTTGGGATGCGCACGTCGGGATTGCCCTCGGAGACGCACGCTTGCAGTTGGCTTGCCGCAATCTGACCAACTACAACTACGCCGCAATGGAGAGTAATCTGGATCCTCCCCGGCGGTTTGAGCTCACCTTGCAGTGGTCCCCGTGAGTCCCTGAAAAGAGATACCGATTGTCTCCGTTCCGGGAGATGGATGATTTCCGAGGCGTCGGCTTTTCGACGGAAAGCGAGAGAGTGGCCCCCGCGTCTCCGGAGTACCACTCTCCCGTCAGCTGAAGTCGTCACAGGATGAAGTTGAGCCCGGCTGTGGCGGAGTTGTACTTGCCGAAGTTGTAGTCCACGTTCAGGTTCACGATCAGCAGGCGGAAGCTGAGGCCCACGGTCAGGCGACTCTTGTTCTCGCCTTCGAGTTCGAACTGAATGTTCTGGGCCCGCGGACCCGCCGGGGTTTCCACGACGTAGTCGTACTTCACCTTCATTCTTGCGTTTTCGATCATGTAGCCTGCATAGGGCGTGACGTTCAGGAAACCTAGCCCCAGCCTCTTGCTGAGGTTGATGCCGTAGGCAGTCGTCCGGACCTTGAAGAGGTCGCCGAAGGTGATGCGTTGGGTATAGTATCCGGCGGCGAGATTGAATGGCAGACGCACCGTGCGAAGCCAGACCATGGGATTGTGCTGGACTCCGAAGCCGAAGTATTTCAGGTCTCCGAGCTCGGGCACTACCTCAGCCGTTGGGAAGTAGCGGAAGGTCGCCTGCGTTCCCAAGATGGTCCCGACGGTGAGCTGAGGCGCGGCCAGAGGCAGGAAATCCACCTCCGCCAAGTCGCCAAAGCCAGCGATGGGCAGCTCTACCGTATTCCCGGGCAGGGTTACCCGACCTTTCGATGTCTGGTACGTGCCGCCGGCGTAGCGCAGGGTGATGTAGTCGTCCGGCTTGCCGATCACCGTCGCTCCTTCGATCGACACCCGGGACGGGCTCGAAGTGAGGATGTTCACCAACTCGGAGCGAACTTGTGGATCCTGGACCGTGCTCACCAATTGTTGGGCCTGAGCCACGCTGAAAATGAATTGGCCCGTGCAAGCAAAGTGGGAACTTTCCTTGGGAAAGAGCGAGGCCATGCCTACGATCCCCAGCTCGAAATTGAAGCCCAGGATCTTGGGATCGGGCGCACGATGAAACCATCCGCCGTTCAGATCAGCGCCGAGCGCGGAGGAAATCGGAGCCACATACTTCCGAGCCGCATCCTGAGACAGCTTCTGGAGGGTTTCCTCCAGACTTTGGCCTTGCGTAGCTGCGGGCAACAGCGAGCATGCTGCAAGGGCGCACATGATGCCGATTGCGATGCTTTTCCCTCTCATGGTGTCTCTCCCTTGGTTGGGTGAACAAAACGCGGAAGTTTTGGGCCCTGCTTTGATTTGGCCCACCGTTCGTCACTGCGTTGCACTGCAAATCCGATACCAGCCGGCTCTTCGATGCGCCGGTTGGGTCCCTGCGCCGGAGTTGGCCTCGGCCCGGCGCTGACTGTACTCGACACGGTCGGATGTGCGAAAACGGCCCACGCGAAGCCGAATAGCGTTCGCTGATCGCGTCCGTCGTTCCCCTTCTCGGCGAATTGAGAAACCAAAGTCGTTCGACCTCGTCTAAGAAGAGGCAAACCGGACCGGCAAATCGACATGTCGCCACTGGAGAGCAAGCTCTGGAGGTGTCCGTGAAGGAGGCTGACAACAAGATCATCGAAACGGACTGCGCGGCTGGCATCACGGTCGTTCGGGTTCTTCCGCGGCGGATCTTCCTCGAATTGGCCGACAAGTTCCGCGAGGAGATGCTCCGCGTGGTGCGAGAGTCGACGGGTCCGCTCGTGCTTGATTTGTCCCAAGTCAGCGTCATGAACAGCACGGCTCTGGGCACCCTTGTGGTCATGAGCGAGGCCATGAAGAAAGCTGGCAGGCCTTTCTACATTGCTCGGCCGGGCAGGGTCCTCCGCGAAGTGATCAACCGCATGCGGTTGGATCTGCTGCTGACCATCCGCGATGACCTCGAGGGAGTGTACCGGGAGCTTCAGCGCGGAGGAGGGGGGCAAACATCCGAGCCCTGCAATCCGCACAGGGCTGAGGCTGCATCGAGCCTCCCACCGCGCTCCTCTTCCGACCCCTTGTGACCGAAGTGGGGCGTGTCCTTACGAGCTTTCCGCCGGCGGGGGTTTCCAGTCCCGCAGGAAGTCCAGAGCCGCGCCTTGGACGTAGCGCACTCGGCCATTGCTCTACCTCGTCGGGTTTGACCGAGCACGGGAATGGGGCGCTTGCGCCCGGGCTGGTGCTTTTCTGCTGCCCGATGTACGAGTTTCCGCGTTAGAGGTCCGCCGCGAAGACGTTATTAGCGGTTGGGTTCTGCCTTCGGGGCCGGGAGAACGGGGGTCCCTCCGCGGAGCGGATGTCATGGGAAAGCGGGGAGGAGGATGTGGATGGCGGCGGCCCGCGAAGATGCAGAAAACCCCGCCGCGGCGTGGGTAGCAAAGAACCCTCTTTCGCACGGTGGGGGCCGCCCGAACGGTTCTCGCTTCCTCCATCCCCGGCCGTGCCGGGAGGAGGCCTGCAATCCGCGCCCGGAGCTAAGCTCCCATATGATAGGTGTTGGCTCTTTCGCTTTAGTCCACGCACTTCCGGCGGGGCTAGCTCTATTTACGACAACGGCCCGAATTTGTCAAGGGGAAAGTGAGCCAACCGGCACCGGGCGCATGCCTTGTCTCGCGACCGTTTGATGGCTGCCGGGGCCAAATGCCAACAGCTCCCAGGGGAATCCTTTTGTTTTTGGTGGTATGCTGTTTAAATTGTGCGCCGTCGGGAAAGCAGGGCGAGGACACGCGGTGCGGAATCTTCTGCTCGGCCAGTACGTGCATCGGGGATCGGTGATCCACAGCCTGGACCCGAGGACGAAGCTCATCGGGGTGCTGGCATTGACTTCCGCGGTGATGGCCGTGCGCACTCCGATGGGGCTGGCTAGCTTTGCGCTCCTGTGGCTCGCCGCGGTGCGGCTCAGTCGGGTGGGCCTGGCCCTTGCTTTCCGCAATCTTCGCGCGTTCCTCTGGCTTTTGGCATTGACGTTCCTGGCTCAAGTGATGTTCTCCGATGGGCAAATCCTCTGGACGTTGCCCTTTCTCGGCCTTCGGGTCACGGCGCAAGGGCTGGAGAATGGGATCGTGTACTCGCTCCGGCTGGCCCTGCTCATCGGATTCGCGACCATGCTCACGCTGACCACCTCTCCGATCGAACTCGCTGATGCGCTGGAAAGCCTGCTGAAGCCGCTCCAGCGGGTGAGGGTGCCGGTGCGGGATCTCGTGATGATGATTTCCTTGTCCTTGAGCTTCATCCCGATTCTTTTGGAGGAAGCGGAGCGAATTCGCATGGCCCAGCTCTCCCGCGGCGCTCGTTTCACTGGGAGCCTGGGCACACGCGCTCGCGCTCTGGTGCCGTTAGTGGTTCCCCTTTTCCTCTCGGCTTTCCGTCGGGCGGAGGAGTTGGCCCTCGCCATGGAAGCCCGGTGTTACCACTCCGGGGCTGTGCGGACTTCTTACCAGCAGCTTCGCTTCGGCATCCGGGATCTGTGGGCCGCCATCGCTGTGGTGCTCGTCTCGGCAGTCTCCTTTGCCAGCAGTCGTATCGCCATCGCATGGCCCTGATGCGCACCATCCGCCTCACACTCGAATACGACGGGACCGATTTCTATGGTTGGCAGATCCAGAAGGGCGCGCGCACCGTTCAGGGGGAGCTCGAAAGGGCGCTGGAGAAACTGCTTCACCAAACGGTGAGAGTGGTGGGAGCGGGCAGGACCGACGCAGGCGTTCATGCGCTGGGGCAAGTGGCCCATTTTCGCACCGAGCATACCATCCCGGTGGAGGGGCTGAGGAAGGGGCTGAACTCCTTGCTGCCCGACGATGTGGTGGTCCTCGCCGCGGAGGAAGCTCCGCCGGATTTCCACGCCCGTTTCAGCGCGAAGGGAAGGGTCTATCGATACGTGATCACGCGGCGACGGCGCGCCATCGGTCGAAGATACGCGTTCCTCTGGGAATCGCCTCTGGACGTCGAAGCGATGGAGATGGCGGCTCAACTGGTGGCAGGAGAGCACGACTTCCGCGCCTTCTGTCAGGCCGGGGCGGAAACCCCTCATTACCGATGCCTGGTCCGGCGCGCCGAGTGGAAGATTCACGGCGATGAGCTCTGGTTCGAGATCGAGGCCAACCGCTTCCTCCACAACATGGTGCGTATCCTGGTTGGGACGATGATCGAGATCGGGAGGGGGTATTGGCCGGTGGAAAAGATGGGAGAACTCCTGGCCGGTCGGGATCGCACGGAGGCCGGACGAACCGTCCCCCCCCATGGCCTGTATCTCGTGAGGGTGATCTACGACTGACGTCGCTCGAATTTCTTCCATCCCAAGAAGGACTGGGGAACGCGGCGGAGGTCTGGTAGTTTAGCCGTTGTACCGAGGGTACGGAACCTCCGGGGGCGAAGCGGTCTAGGAAACAACGAAGGATGAGGCGGAGAGGCGAAGGATGAAATTCTTCATCGACACAGCCAACCTGGATGAGATTCGGAAGGCCAAGAGCTTGGGCATCGTCGACGGAGTGACGACCAACCCCACACTCCTCTCTCGGGAAGCGGGAGACCCAATGGAGGTGCTGAAGGCCATCTGCTCGGAAATCAGCGGCCCAGTCAGCGCGGAAGTGGTCAGCCTGGACGAAGAAGGGATCGTGCGCGAGGGAAGGGAACTGGCCAAGATTGCCAACAATATCGTCATCAAGATCCCGATCACTGAGGATGGTCTGAGAGCGGTGCGGAGGCTGGAGGCGGAAGGGATCCACACCAATGTCACCCTGGTCTTCAGTCCCATGCAAGCCCTCCTGGCGGCCAAAGCGGGGGCCACGTACATCAGCGCCTTCGTAGGGCGGCTGGACGACGTGAGCCATGTCGGGATGGACACGGTCCGCCTGGCAAGTCAGATCTATGATACCTACGGATTCGATACGCAGATCATCGTGGCCAGCATCCGGAATCCGCTCCACGTGCTGGACGCTGCCCTTGCCGGTGCGGACATCGCCACGATCCCCTACAAGGTGATCACCCAGCTGGTCCAGCATCCGCTCACGGAGATCGGCATTCAGCGCTTCCTGGAGGACTGGAAGAAAGTGGAGGCCCGCAAGAAGAAGTGAGGCCAAACCATCGGGAGTGAGCCCGTGACGAGGACGCGTTCGGGTGCAATGCTCTGGGTGGTGGCGATTCTGGTCGCCTTCGCGGCGGGACGGATGACGAGCCCGGGCCCGCGCCGTGCGGCCGAGGGGGAAGTTCCGGAGGCTCGACAAGCCGGGGCTCAGGTCGCCAAGACGGACACGGCCTCCCTTTGGACTGAAGGTCGGAGCCCCCAGGAATCCCGCAGCGCCCTGGGCGCCGACGTCGCCAGCTCGCGCCGGAACGCGATCACCGAGGCGGTGGCCAAGGTGAGTCCGGCTGTGGTCGGGATCAATGTGACCCAGATCCGCGAGGTGACGCCCTGGAACCCATTCTTCGATGACCCCTTCTTCCGCCAGTTCCTGCCCCGCTACCAGCAGGTCGTGAAGAGCCTCGGATCCGGGTTCCTCATTTCGAAGGATGGCTACATCGTGACGAACGAGCACGTGGTTCACCAGGCCAGCGAGGTTGTCGTCACCCTCGTCACAGGGGAGCACCACAAGGCTCGCCTCATCGGGGCGGACTACACAACCGACGTGGCGCTGCTCAAGATCGACGCCAACCGGGAGCTCCCATACGCCCGCCTCGGCGACTCGGACGACGTCATCATTGGCGAATGGGTGGTGGCCCTCGGCAATCCCTTCGGCCTTTTCGAAATCAATGCGCAGCCCATCGTCACGGTGGGGGTCGTCAGCGCGGTGAATCAGGACTTCGGCCGACAGGTGAGCGATCGCGTCTACCAGGACATGATCCAAACCGATGCCGCTGTGAACAGCGGCAATAGCGGCGGGCCATTGGTGAACATCCTCGGTGAGGTGATCGGCGTCAACACCTGGATCATCTCGGCCAGCGAGAACACCGGCGCCAACATCGGCTTGAACTTCGCGATCCCCATCAACCGGGTCAAGCGCGTCCTCAACGATCTGCGCAGGTACGGCCAGGTCAATCGCAGTTTCTGGACCGGACTGGAGGTGGAGAATATCAACCCCGCGATCGCCCGGTACCTCGGCCTTCGCACCTCGCGGGGGGTCATCGTGGCCGATGTGAAGAAGAATTCGCCGGCCGAACGCGCTGGGATTCGGCCCGGGGACGTGATCCTCAAGGTCAATGGGCGATCCATCTCGACCACAGATGACATCTGGGCCGTGATCGAAGACGAAGACTTGAAGCCCGGCGATAGCCTGGAGCTGGAGATCTACCGGGATGGAAGTACCCTGCGGACCCGGCTTCGGCTCGAAGCGCCACCCGAAGGATGACCTGCCAGCTTTGGAAGGGAGAGGGAAGTGATCGAGCGGTATACCCGCCCGGAAATGGGTGCGCTGTGGAGCGAGGAAACGAAGTTCCGGACCTGGCTTGAGGTGGAGATCCTCGCCTGCGAGGCGTGGAGCCAATTGGGCAAGATCCCGCCCGAAGCCGTCGAAGAGATCCGGCAGAAGGCCCGGTTCGACGTGCGGCGGATCCAGGAGATCGAGGAGACCGTCAAGCACGATGTCATCGCCTTCTTGACGAATGTGGCGGAGTATGTGGGTCCTGCCTCGCGGTACATCCATTACGGCATGACTTCGTCCGACTTGCTCGACACCAGTTTGGCGGTTCTCCTGCGTCGCGCCGGGCTCATGCTGCTCGAAGGGGCCAAACGGCTGCGCGAGGCCATCGGCAATAAGGCGCTCCAGTACAAGGATACCCTGTGCGTCGCGCGCACGCATGGCGTGCAGAGCGAGCCCATCACCTTCGGCTGGAAGCTGGCCGTTTGGTACGACGAGATGCGCCGGCACATCGAGCGCCTGGAGAGGGCCATCGACACGATCTCGGTGGGCAAGATCTCCGGCGCAGTGGGGACGTTCGCGTACGTCGATCCCTTCGTGGAGCGCTACGTGTGCGAAAGGCTGGGCCTCAAGCCGGCTCCGGCCTCCACGCAGGTGATCCAGCGAGACCGCCACGCGGAGTTCCTCACCACTCTGGCGCTGGTCGGGAACTCGCTGGAGAAGTTCGCCACCGAGATCCGGCATCTCCAGCGGACCGAGGTTCTGGAGGTGGAGGAGCCCTTCACCAAGGGGCAAAAGGGATCCTCCGCCATGCCCCACAAGAGGAACCCCATCACCTGCGAGCGGATTGCCGGCCAAGCTCGGATCCTTCGGGCGAACGCCTTGGCGGCGATGGAGAATGTGGCCCTGTGGCATGAGCGAGACATCTCCCATTCTTCCGTGGAGCGCGTCATCCTGCCGGATAGCACCATCCTCCTCGATTACATGCTTCACACGTTCACCCGGGTGGTGGAGAACTTGGTGGTGTATCCGGAAAGGATGCGGCAGAATTTGGAGCTGACCGGCGGCCTCATCTACTCTCAGGCCGTGCTCCTCAAGCTCACGGAGAAGGGCTTGACGCGCGAGGAGGCCTACGCAATCGTCCAGGGTCTGGCCATGGAAGCGAGGGACCGGGGGCTCGTCTTCCGGGATCTCGTAGCCCAGAATGAGCGCGTGCGCCGCTTCCTGACGCAGGAGGAAATCCACTGGTGCTTTGACCCGTGGAAGAACCTCCGCCACGTGGACGAGGTCTTCCGGCGGGTGGGGCTTTTGCCGCTGGGGTGATCGTCCCAGGCTGCGGGTTTCCCGCATCGATCTGGAGGACAGCAGAGGTTGAACCCGAAGAGGGAGTGAGGTATGAATGTGAAGAAAGGGGCCAAGCTCTACGAGGGCAAGGCGAAGAAGATGTACCTCACCGAGAACCCGGAGCTCTTGATCCAGGAATTCAAGGACTCGGCCACGGCCTTCGACGGGGCCAAGAAAGGAACCATCCGAGGCAAAGGGGCCATCAATAACCAGATTTCGGCTCACCTCTTTCGCTATCTGGAAAGCTACCACATCCCAACCCACTTCGTGCGGACCCTCTCCGACCGGGAGATGCTGGTGAAGAAAGTGGAGATCATTCCGGTGGAAGTGGTGGTGCGCAACGTGGTGGCCGGTTCACTGGCGAAGCGGCTGAATGAGGAAGAGGGCCGCGATCTACCCGAGCCGCTCCTGGAGTTCTACCTGAAGGACGATGCCCTGCACGACCCGATGATCACGGAGGAGGAGATTCTGGAAAGAGGCTTGGCCACCGCTCAGGAACTTGAAAAGATCAAGCGCATGGCCCTTAAGGTGAATGCCGTCCTCAAGGACTTCTTCGCGCGGAGAAAACTGCGGCTGGTGGATTTCAAGCTCGAATTCGGTCGGCATGGGGGCGAGATCCTACTGGCCGACGAAATCTCGCCCGATACCTGCCGACTGTGGGACGCAGAGACGGGCGAGCGCCTGGACAAGGATCGCTTCCGCAGGGACCTGCCGGGGGTTGTGGAGGCCTACCGCGAGGTTCATGAACGCGTGCTGGGTGGGCCCGTGGTGTAGGGGTCCGAGCCCCTTCCTCCTGAGAACGGATGGCGGAAGCGCATTTCTCCTGGATTGCGGAGGAAAGGATTGATCCATCGGGAGGGCATTTTCCCCGTTGTGGCTCTGGCATTGATGGCCGGGGTGGTCACGCTCGGGGCCACGTTGACGCCGGGGACGTTACTGAGGACGTTTGCCGCGCTCTGCTGGATCCTGGTGCTATTCGCCCTGTTCTTCTTCCGCGACCCGGAAAGGAGTGGTCCACGAGGTGAGGGGTGGATCGTGGCGCCGGCCGACGGCAAGGTCCTCGAGATCGTCGAGGTCCAGCCGGACGAGTACCTGACGGGAAAATGTTTGCGCATTAGCCTATTTATGTCGATCTTCGATGTGCACGTGAACCGCGCGCCCGTGTCGGGAGTGGTGGAGTATTTCCGCTACTACCGCGGTGAGTTCCGTCCCGCCCACCGGGAAGGGACGGGGGAGCGGAATGAACACACGAGCATCGGCATCCGGACCACGTGGGGCCAGGTGCTGGTGAAACAAGTCGCGGGGATTCTGGCCCGGCGGATCGTCTGTTACCTCCGGGAGGGCAGCCGGGTGGAGCAAGGCGAGAGGTTCGGAATGATCAAGTTTGGGTCGCGAGTGGAGGTGTTTATCCCTCCGACGGCCAGGGTTCTCGTGACCGAAGGGCAGAAGGTCAAGGGGGGCCGGGATGTGTTAGCTGAGGTACCAGTGCCATGAATCGCAGGTACGTTTTCCCCAACACCTTCACCGCGGGGAACCTGCTGTGCGGTTTCCTTGCGACGTTGAGCGCTGCCGATCACCAATACGTGACGTCGGCGTGGCTGATTATCCTGGCCGCCGTCTTCGATGCGCTGGACGGCAGGATCGCCCGGGCCTTTCGCGCCTACAGCCCCTTTGGTGTGGAGGCCGACTCCTTGGCGGATGTGGTCTCCTTCGGGCTGGCGCCTTCCCTGCTCGCGCATCGGGTTGGCCTGTTCAAGCTGGGTCACGTCGGGCTTCTGGTGAGCTTCTTGCCGCTCCTCTTCGCTTTGGTCCGGCTGGCGCGGTTCAACGTGCAGCTGAAGGATCTGGCGCACAAGGCGGCATATCGGGGCTTGCCGGCTCCGTCGGCGAGCCTGGCCATCGCCACCTTTGTCATCGCCTACAGTGGAAACGCCCCGTTACCGCAGCCCGATGTGTTGGCTCTGCTCGCGGTGGCGGTTTCCGTGCTCATGGTCAGCGACTTTCGCTACGAACCCCTGCCCAAGCTTTCCTTGCGGCGGCGAAAAAGCGCCCTCGGGGTGGGCTATCTGGCCATGTGGATCGGGCTGAGCTTGCTTTGGCCAAGGTACTTCATGTTCCCCCTGTGGCTGGTCTATGTACTATCCGGTCCGGTTCAGTGCTTAACGAGCGTGCTACGTCGCCGTGCGGAATCCGAAGAACCAGCCCTCTCGGAGCGGAGCGAGAGAACGGATTACGGGGCAGATGTCCGTGCCTGAGCGCATCCGGGGGCTGTGGACGCTCGTCCGTGGGGGCGGATGAAACGCTGACGTGCCTGCTTCGGCCAGATGTACAGGCAAGAAGCGGCGGAGGGACCAGCGATGTTTGGCGCAATTGGAACGCAGGAGCTCTTGGTCATCTTCCTGGTGGTCCTGCTGCTTTTCGGCTCGAAACAGCTGCCGGAACTTGCCCGAAATCTGGGCAAGGGACTCCGGGAATTCCGAAAGGCAGCGGAAGACGTGAAGCGCGAGCTCGATCTGGACGACATTGATCGGGACTTGCGCGGCTGACGCAGCGACGCACCGATTCACTAGTTGGGAGGAAGAAGGCGATGGGACTGGGTTCCATTGGTTTTCAGGAGCTGTTGCTCATCCTGTTCATCCTTCTCATCATCTTCGGTGGGAAGAAGCTGCCTGAGCTGGCTCACGGTCTCGGGAAAAGCATCCGGGAATTCAAGAAGGCGATGAAGGAACCGGACGAGGAGCCGAGACCGAGAGCGGAACTGAATCGGCCCCAGGCGGAGACGGGCCTCCAAACCGAAAGAGAAGCCAGCAAGCAGACGAACGAATGAGTCCGGCCGAGCTGGACTACAGGACGCTGCGGGCTCGGCTTGAGCGCGGCGAGTTGCGCGTCCGCGAGGTGGTCGAGGCATGCCTGGACATGGTCGAGCGGCGCAAGGAGCTCAACGCATTCATCAGCGTCCAGGCGGAAGCCGCACTGCGCCAGGCCGAGATTGTGGAGCAGAGGCTTCGGAAGGGCAACGCGGGGCGATTGGCCGGCATGGTGCTCGGGGTGAAAGACAACATCGCCATCGCGGGGGGGCGGACTACGTGCGGATCGCGCATGCTGGCCAACTACGTGTCCCCGTACAGTGCGACGGTCATTGAGAGAATACTAGCTGAGGACGCCATCCTCCTCGGCAAGACGAACATGGACGAGTTCGCCATGGGCTCGTCCAATGAGACGTCCTACTTCGGGCCGACGCGGCACCCGAAAGATCCCGAGCGGGTGCCGGGCGGATCCTCCGGCGGTAGCGCCGCGGCGGTGGCGGCATGCCAGTGCACTGCAGCGCTTGGTTCCGACACCGGGGGATCCGTCCGTCAGCCAGCCGCTCTGTGTGGCGTGGTGGGATTGAAGCCGACCTACGGCAGGGTCTCCCGATACGGGCTGGTGGCGTTCGCCTCCTCCCTCGACCAGATCGGTCCGCTGGCACGTACCGTGTACGATGCTTCCCTGCTGACCGAGGTGATTTGCGGTTACGACCCGCGCGACTCGACTTCCGTGAATCTGGAGCCGCCAGCCATCCTCCAGAAGCTGGAGAAGGGTGTCCGGGGACTTCGGATTGGGCTTCCGCGGGAGTACTTCGCGTCGGGTTTGCAGGAAGAGGTCCGGGAGGCGATCCTGTCGGCGGCGCGAAGCTTGGAAACACTCGGTGCCCACGTGACGGAGGTCTCGCTCCCGCACACGGAGTACGCGATTGCCACCTATTACATCCTGGCGACGGCGGAGGCGTCGTCGAATCTGGCGCGGTACGACGGAGCCCGCTACGGTTACCGCTCGCCCCGGTGCTCGACCTTGGAGGACATGTATTTCCGTTCCCGGAGCGAGGGATTTGGGCCGGAGGTGAAGCGCCGCATCATGCTGGGGACGTACGTGCTGTCGGCCGGCTACTACGAAGCGTACTACCGCAAAGCCCAGAAGGTGCGGACGCTGATCCGAAGGGATTTCCTCGAGGCCTTCGAAAAATGCGACGTCTTGCTGACGCCTACCTCCCCCACCACGGCGTTCCGGATCGGGGAAAAACTGGGCGATCCCCTTACCATGTACCTCTCGGACGTCTACACGGTGTCTGTGAACCTGGCTGGGTTGCCAGCGGTGAGCATCCCATTTGGGCGGGACAGTCGCGGGCTACCCATCGGAGCCCAGATCATCGGGCCCACCTTTGCCGAGGCCCTTGTGATGCAAGTGGCGGCCGCGTTGGAGCAGGAAGGCCGGACGAACTGAATGGCCACCTCGCGCGGCGCGCAGGTGCTCTGTAGAGGCCGGGCCCGGTGAGAGCGACAAGCCCCCAGCCCCAGCTGGGGGCTTCTGGTAAGCCAGAACGCGGTGAGGCGATGAAGTACGAAGCCGTGATTGGCCTGGAAGTCCACGTGCAGCTCTTGACGGAGTCGAAGATCTTTTGCGGCTGCAGCACCTCCTTCGGGGCTGCTCCGAACACGCACGTATGCCCGGTTTGCCTCGGTCTCCCCGGCGCGTTGCCCGTCTTGAACCGCCAGGCCGTGGAGTTCGCCATTCGAATGGGACTGGCCGTGGGCGGGAGGATCAATCCCCGGGCGGTCTTCGCGCGCAAGAACTACTTCTACCCGGATCTTCCGAAAGGATATCAGATCTCCCAGTACGAGGAGCCACTCGTCGTGGGGGGGAGGGTGGAAATCGAGGTGGACGGCAGGCTCAGGGCGATCCGGCTGGCCCGCATCCATCTGGAGGAAGATGCAGGCCGATCGGTTCACGCCGAAGAGTACGTCGGTGCGAACGAGACGCTGGTGGATGCCAACCGTTGCGGCGTGCCCCTGATCGAGGTCGTGAGCGAACCGGAGCTGGCGACTCCTCGCGAGGCTGCGCTCTATCTGGCGCGGCTCCGCCAGCTGGTCCAGTACCTCGGCATCTCCTCCGGGAACATGGAGGAGGGAAGCCTGCGCTGTGATGCGAACGTCTCCGTCCGGCCCGCCGGTTCCAAAAAGCTCGGCGTGAAGACCGAGCTCAAGAACATGAACTCGATCCGCAGCGTGGAGCGCGCGCTGGAGTTCGAGATCCGAAGGCAGGTGGCGATCCTGCAACAGGGCGGCAGGGTCGAACAGGAAACGCTGCTGTGGGATGAGAAGCGCGGCGTTGCCGAGCCCATGCGGACCAAGGAGATGGCTCACGACTACCGCTACTTCCCCGAACCGGATCTCGTGCCTCTGGTGGTGGATCCGGCGTGGATCGAAGAAATCCGGGCGAGCTTGCCCGAACTCCCTCTGGCGAAGAAGCGCCGTTTCGTGCAGCAATACGGGCTTCCGGAATACGATGCGGAGCTCCTGACCGAAACGCGCCAGTTGGCGGACTACTTCGAGACGGCCGCCGCATTTACACCCCATACCAAGAAGCTCAGCAATTGGATCTTGGGGGAGGTGCTGAGGACGTTGAACGAGCGCAAGATCTCGTTGGAGCGCTTTCCGGTCCCTCCGCAGTACCTGGCCGAGCTCGTCAACCTGGTGGAAGATGGTGAGATCTCGGCCAGCGCCGGGAAGAAAGTCTTCGACGAGATGGTCGAGTCGGGCAAGCGGCCGGAGGCGATCGTTCGGGAGAAGGGACTGGCTCAGATCTCCGACCTGAGCCAGCTCGAGGAAGTGGTGGAGCGCGTGCTCCGGGCGTATCCGGGCGAGGTGGAAAGGTATCGGCAAGGCAAGGATAAGCTCTTCACCTTCTTTGTGGGACAGGTGATGCGCGAGACCTCGGGGAAAGCCAATCCGCGGATCGTGAATCAACTCTTGAAAGAAAGGCTGGGGGTGCGTAGGGGATGAGGAGAGAGCGACCCGCCGGCGAGATCTCCCGATCGAGGGCGGAGGAGATCCTGGCTCGCATGCGCGGGCGGAAGGTGGTTGTGGTGGGGGATTTGATGTTGGACCGGTACGTATGGGGGGTTGTGTCGCGCATTTCGCCTGAGGCGCCGGTGCCGGTGGTTGAGGTCACGGAGGAATCTGCCCGCCTCGGAGGGGCCGCCAATGTGGTGAATAACCTTCTGGGTCTCGGCGCGATCGCCTACCCCGTGGGGGTGGTGGGCCGGGATTTCAACGGGGAGCAGGTCTTGGCCCTCCTCCGCCAGCAGGGTGTCTCCACCCGTGGGGTGATTCCGGAGGAGGGGCGCACCACCACGGTCAAGACGCGGGTCATTGCGCACAGCCAGCATGTCGTCCGCGTGGATCGGGAAAGCCGGGCTCCCATCTCCGAGGAGACGCAACGAGCTCTCCTTGAGGCTCTCGCCGAGCTGATCGAGGAGGCGGACGCGCTGCTTTTCGAAGACTACAACAAGGGGGTGCTGACCCTTCGGGTGATCGAGGAGGCTATGCGGCTAGCCAACCGCCGTGGGGTGATCACCAGCGCTGACCCGAAGTTCGAGAATTTCTTCGCCTACCGCGGGGTGACCCTGTTCAAACCCAATCGCAAGGAAGCCGAGGCTGCCCTCGGCCTGTCCACCAGGGGCCCGGGCCAACTGGAGGCGGTGGGCGCAATCCTGCGGCAACGAATGGAGTGTTCCTACCTCATGATCACCCTGGGCGAGGACGGATTGGCCCTTTTCGGCCCGGGGGATTCCTTCTTCCATGTGCCGACCCGCGCTCGCAAGGTCGCCGATGTGGGCGGCGCTGGGGACACGGTCATCAGCGCCGCGACATTGGCGCTCGTGGCGGGCGCCACGCCCGTCGAGGCTGCAATGCTGGCGAACTACGCAGCCGGCGTGGTCTGCGGCGAAGTGGGAGTAGTCCCGATCGACGCCTCGGCGCTGCTTGCGGCGGTGGACGGGAAGCTGTGAGGATCGCACCTTTGACCGCCAGCTCGGGAGCCCGGGAGCAAGTACGCAGTGGGTAGAAGCATGGCTCAAGATTCCTCTGCGCGGCGTGCGATCATCGGAACGGCCGGCCACGTGGACCACGGGAAGTCCAGCCTCGTGAAGGCCCTCACCGGCACCGATCCCGACCGGCTGAAGGAGGAAAAAGAGCGGGGGATGACCATCGACCTCGGTTTCGCCTACCTCGGGGATAAGGCGGCCATCGTCGACGTGCCCGGCCACGAGCGCTTCATCAAGAACATGGTCGCGGGGGTCAGCACGATCGACCTTGTGCTGTTCGTGGTCGCCGCCGACGATGGCGTAATGCCGCAGACGCGCGAGCATCTGGACATCCTGAATCTCCTCCGGGTTCGGCGTGGGATCATCGCCCTCAACAAGATCGATCTCGTGGAGCCGGAATGGCTGGAGCTTGTGGAGGAGGAGATACGCTCTTTGGTGCGCGGAACCTTCCTGGAATCGGCTCCCGTCGTCCGGGTCTCGGCCGTCACGGGGGAAGGGATTGAAGAATTGCGTCGCCAAATCGACCAGGCCATCGCGGAGCTCCCCGAGCGGGCCGACCGCGGCTTGTTCTTCATGCCCATCGACCGGGTGTTCCTCCTGAAAGGGTTCGGGACCGTGGTCACGGGCTCGGTGCTGAGCGGGCAGGTACGGGTGGGCGACCAACTGGAGATCCAGCCCAAGGGGATCGAGGTCCGGGTGCGTTCCATCCAGCGGCATGGCAAACCGGTCGAGCTCGTCCGAGTGGCCGAGCGTGCGGGGATCAACCTCCTCGGTGCAGAAAAGGAGACGCTCGAACGCGGCGACGTACTGGTCGAGCCCGGTTTCTACACCCCTACGGACCGGCTCGACGTCCAGCTCCAGTTGCTCCCGAGCGCGGGAAGACCTCTCAGGCGGCTCACTCGTCTGCGACTACACCTCGGTACGGGGGAATACCTTTGTCGGGTGTGGCTCTACGATCGCGAGTCCCTGGACCCTGGGGAGGAATGTCTGGCCCAGCTCCGCCTGGAGCAGAAGGTGGTGACGAATTGGGGAGCTCCCTTCGTTCTGCGCAGCTATTCCCCGCTGGTTACGATCGGGGGAGGAGTGGTCCTCGATGTGTATCCGGCTCGCCGCTGCCGAAAGGGCCCTTCCCCTCTGGCTTTCCTTCAGAGCCAGAAGGACTTGGACCTCGGGCGAGCCCTGCGCGCGCGGATCCAGCTTGCTGGCCTGCAGAGCACCGACCTCAAATCCCTCGCTTGTCAGCTTACCACCCATCCGGACTTGCTGAAAGCTCACCTCGGACAGCTCATGGCCTCCGGGGAGATCGTTGGCCTTTCGCGCGCGGGACGCGAAAGCTTCGTCCATGCCGAAGCCGTACGCCGCGTGGAGGAGAACTTGCTCGAACTCCTGCGGAGGTACCATGCCTCCTATCCCCTGCGAGAGGGGATGAATCGGTCGGAAGCTCAGGAATCCCTTCCGGAGAAGGTAGATCCCGGTCTGTTCGAGGCGGTGCTCGAGCGGCTGACGGCAAGGGGCGCCATTGTCCAGCAAGGAGCTCTGCTTCGGCTTCCCGAGCATGAGGTCAAGCTCACGGAAGCGGAGGAAACCCTCCGGGCCCGTCTGCTGGAGGAGCTGGATCGATCCGGATTCAGTCCGCCTGCAGTCGGTGAGCTATCCGCAAGATTGGGTGTCGGCGTCGCCCAATTGACGGCCTTGCTGAGCGCCCTCGAATCCAAAGGGGAGGTTCTCCAGATCGAGTCCGATTGTTACCTTACTCGGCGCCTGGCCAAACAAGCCGAGCAGTTGCTGCGGCGTCATTGCGAGGAGAGGGGGGAGATCACGGTGAGCGAATTCCGCGAACTTCTGGGGACCACGAGGCGATATGCCCTGGCTCTCCTCCTGCGATTTGACGAGCTCGGCGTGACCGAGCGGGTGGGGGACGTACGCCGGCTGAAGGCCGACCGGTTGAGCTGATTGGCGAGTGGGGACCAGATTGGAGCACTTCGGCTGAACAGGAAGGAAAACGCCTTGCTTTTCAAGCGACCGCAAGATACATTTTCGCGTTCCTCGGCGTTACGGCGCAGGGAATGGAAGGGCACCTGGTGGGCCCCGCGGACTTCAAATCCGTTGCCCCGGCGCGATGGCGTCGGGGGGTGGGTTCGATTCCCACACATTCCCGCCAAACAGGCGGTCCGAGATGCCAAACGGACCGCCTGTTCTTTTTCTTCGGCGCCCATTGCCCCCGGCCACCAGTTCTCCTCCTCATGGGCATCCTGACCCCTCGGCCTTGAACCCGGTTCGCAAAGCGGGACGGCTTTCTCCTTGACATTCAGAAGCCCTTGCTCTAAATTCGCGCGAAGCCGCGGGAGAAGGGAGATTGGGGCAGGAGGGTTGGAACGCGAGCCTGGGGAGGGAGAAGATGGCCAATCTATTTCTGGCAAGTGAGATCGTGGCGATGAACGTCACGGAGGAGCACAACGGCTACGAATTCTACCAGGCGTTGTCGCGAAGCGCGAAGACGCAAGAGCTGCGCGAAGCCGCCTCGCGCATTGCCCAGCAGGAGAAGCGCCACGAGGAGCGTTTCCGGAAGTGGCTGGCGGAATTGGAGCCGCACCAGCCTGTCGAAAGCTACCCCGGTGAGTACGACGCCTACGTGAAAGCCCTGCTCCGCCATCGCACCTTCCCCGATGAGGATGCTGCTCGGAAGATGGCACTCGAGGCCGAGACGGACCTCCGCGCGGTCGAGGTGGCCTTGCAAATGGAGAAGAACACTCTCCTGCTGCTGCAGGAACTCCGCAAGCACTGCCCGGAGAGGGACCTGGCCTTCGTCGACGCCACCGTGAGGGAGGAAGAGGATCATCTCATTGAGCTCACGGAGCTGCGCGATCAGCTTTCGAAGTAGACGGCCTTCTCCCTGGGCGCAGGCGGGAGCGAAGGCTCGACCCCGTCCGGTCCGGGGATCGGCGTCGAGGAAACGAAGCTACTGTCCCCCAGCCCCCATGCGGGGGCTTTGCCGTATTTTTGAGCGAAGGGAGGAGGAACCTGGGAGTCCAGCATGCGACTGTGGGTCATTGTGAATCCAGCGGCGGGGAGCGGAAAGGCGGCGCGCAGCGCACCAGGCTACATTCGTTGCCTCCAGAAGAACGGGCTCGAGGTGGAGGTCTCCTTCTCCAACTATCCGGGGCATGTGTACAGGCTCATCTCCGAGTGGCGGGGACCATCTTCCTGCGACGGTATCGTGGCCATTGGCGGGGACGGGACGCTCTTTGAAATCCTGAATGCGTTGATGCGCCGTTTCGGGGAAATCCGCGTGCCCCTTGGCCAGATCCCTGTGGGCACCGGAAACTCGCTCTCCCGGGATCTGCACCCGGATGGCGCAACGTCTGCCATTGCCGCCATCTCGGCCCTACGCCGGCGCAGGATCGACCTGATTGAGTACGAGACGGAAGCAGGGAAGGCCTATTTCGCCAACATGATGGGCATCGGATTTGTTTCGGACATCAATGCGCGCTCCTTCCGGTACAAAGCGATCGGCAAGTTAGCCTATGCGCTGAGCGTCGTGCTGGAGACGGCTCGCCTCCGTACGGCTCGCACCACCATCCGACTGGATGGGCGAGAATGGTGCCTCGAGAGCCTTTTCGTGGAGATCTGCAATTCCCGCTACACCGCTGGCAACATGCTTCTGGCGCCGATGGCAGTGCTCGACGACGGCCAGCTTGATCTGCTGCTTTGTCGGCCCATGTCGGCCTTCCGCTTGCTGCGCGTTTTCCCGAAGGTTTTCCGAGGATCGCATCTGGGGCTGCCCGAGGTGGAGACCCTTCGTGGCCGGGAAGGGGAAATCGTGATGGATCCGCCCCGTCGGTTATCCCCGGATGGGGAGGTGATCGGGATGACGCCTGTCCGCTTCCGATGCATGCCAGCGGGCGTGGAGGTGTTCGCTTGATCCCGATTCTCAGTACCCTCTGGTGCTGGAGTGTCGGGCTTCTCGTCTTCGGGGCCCTGGCGGCGGCCGTGTTGCTGGCAGCTCTGACATTGCCCATGCGGGTTTACGACCCGTTCCTCAAGTGGGCGTGCCGGGCCTTGCTGAGCGTCTGTTTCGTGCGGGTGCGAGTGGTGGGCTCGGTGCAGAGCGGTACCCTGCCCTGCCTCTTCCTCGGGAACCATGTGAACATTCTGGACCCCATCGTCTACGGTGGCTACCTGCCGGGGATCGTGCGGGGGGTGGAGCTCGCCTCGCATTTCCGGTGGCCCCTGTACGGGTGGGTGATCCGACGGATCGGCAATGTCCCGATCGTGCAGAGGTATCATCGCGGCTTTCGGAAGAGCTACGGGCTCGCCCAGGAACGCCTGCGGCAAGGCGTTTCCGTCGTGGTCCTGCCAGAAGGGCACAGGACGCGCGATGGACGTCTTCTCCCCTTTGCCCGCGCCCCGTTCGCTTTCGCCCGCGAGGCCGGAGTGCCGGTTGTGCCCGTGGCTCTCTTCGGTGCCTATCGGGTGTCTCGCAAGGGATCGCTTCGGATCCAGCCGGGGACGGTCGAGCTGCGCATTGGATCGCCCATTTCAGTCTCCGAGGCCAGGTGCCTGGATGCCGATGCGCTACGGACGAGGGTCCGGCTGGCGATCGAAGCGCTGCTCGGTGAGTCAGCCACGCCCGCCGAGAGCCCCGGTGGGCACGCAAACGCTGGCTCGGCACGCGGCCGGGTTTGCCGACCCAGTATTCATGGCCAGTAGGGGGTGATCTTGAGGGATGATGGCGCTCGGAGTACCCGAGGACTGGCGGGCGGTGGCAGAACGGATCCTCGATGCTCCTGGGGTAGTCGTGGTGCTGGGCGGTACGGACTCGGGGAAAAGCACCTTCTGCGCCTACCTCGGCAAGCGGGCGGCAGAAAGGGACTTGAAGGCCGCGCTGGTGGATGCCGACGTCGGTCAGTCGCAGGTCGGCCCACCGGGCTGCATTGGCTGGGCCTGGATCGGACAGGAGGGAATGGGACGGGAGCAAGATCTTTGGTTCGTCGGGGATTTTTCCCCGGTCCGGTACTTGGCGGAGTGCGTAGTGGGAACGTTCCGGCTGGTGATGTCGGCGCTGGCGCGGGGAGCGCAACTGGTCATCGTGGACACCACCGGGCTTGTCCGCGGGCGGGAAGGGCTCCAGCTGAAAATGGCCAAGCTTCAATGCCTGAGGCCGCGGCACGTGATTGCTTTTCGCCGAGATCTGGCCGCCACCGCGATCATGCCGCTCGTCACCATGTCCAGCGATTGGCAAACTCACATCGTCGAAGTGCCTCCCGAGGTTCGGATCCGCTCGCGGGAGGAAAGGAGGGCTTACCGGCTGGGTCTGTTACAGTCCTACCTGGCGGAGGCGACGGAAGAGGAATTCGGCCCCGAGATCCTGGTAACCCAAGCGGAGAAAGTCCTGTGGCTCGCAGCGAAGGGTTCCATGGCGGTCGATACTCCACACGGGGGCGAGGTTCTTCAAGGCGACCAGGCGGCCGGGCGGGAGATTCGCCCATTTCCCACTCCGTGGGAACGCAGGCTCTGCTCTTTGGAGGAGGAATACGGCCGTTGTCTGGGGGTTGGGATCACGACGGAGGTGGATCCGTGGCGGAGTAGGATTCGGGTGAGATGGCGCCGTCATCGGGAAGGGAAAGTGCGCCTGATCCGTGTGAGCGACGTCCCATTGGATCTGCTGGGGATGGAGTAGGGGCGAGCGGGAAATAGGTGAGACACAGCGGACGGGCCTTTCGATCGGGGCGTGAGATGACCAAGAAGATCCCCAAATTCAAGACGCGCGTGACAGAGCTCTTCGGGATCGAATACCCGATCATCCAGGGGGGCATGTCGTGGGTTGCGGATCATCATCTGGTCGTTCCCGTCAGCGAAGCGGGAGGCCTTGGGGTGCTGGGGGCGGGTTCCATGAGCCCGTCGCAGCTTCATGGGGAGGTGGCGGCCGTACGCGCGGGGACTTCGAAGCCCTTCGGTGTGAATGTGCCTTTGACCCGGAGCGACGCCCCGAAGCTCATCCGCGTGTGCATGGATTTGGAGGTGAAGATCGTTTTCACCTCAGCCGGTAATCCCGCCGTTTTCACGCCGGAACTCAAGGAGAAGGGGATCACGGTGGTGCATGTGGTGTCCAACGTGAGGCAGGCGGTACGGGCGGAGCGCGCAGGGGTAGATGCGGTCGTCGCCGAAGGTTTCGAGGCCGGGGGTCACATTGGACGCGAGGAGATCGGCACCATCACCTTGGTTCCCCAGGTTGTCGATGCGGTTTCCATTCCCGTGATTGCCGCCGGAGGGATCGCCGATGCCCGTGGATTCGTGGCCGCCTTGGCCTTGGGGGCGGAAGGCGTGCAGGTGGGGACGCGTTTCGCGGCTACGGTAGAAGCCAATTGCAGCATCTACTACAAGAACGCCATCGTCCGGGCCGAGGACGCGGCTACCGTGGTCGTGACGCGAAGCCTTCTGCCCACCCGGGTGATCCGCAACGCTCTGGCCGAGGAGCTTCTGCGCGCTGAGCAGCGGGGAGCGCAGGAGCCCCAGCTGCGCGAAATCCTCGGAGAAGGACGAGCTCGGATGGCCATTGTGGACGGCGAATTGGCCGAGGGGCTGATCGAGGCCGGACAGAGCGCCGGCTTGGTCAAGTCCTTGCGCACGGTGGAGCTTGTGTTCCAGGACTTCCTCGAGGGATACGTCAAGGTGCTCAATCGCCTGCAGGGTCTGGTGGAGCGGAGAAGCGCGCGATGATTGCCTTCCGGGAGGCGGGCCCGGAGAACACCGATCGGGCTCTCGATATCGCGTTCGAAGTCGCCGAGCAGCGAGGGATTGGCTACATTGTGGTTGCCTCCACCACGGGCTGGACGGCGGAGAAGGCGGCGGAGCGGGCGCGGGGAAAATCCGCCCGTCTTGTGGTCGTCACGCATAACACCGGCTTCCGAACCCCCGGGGAACAGGAATTCGACACGCAGCTGCGAGAGCGGCTGGTTCGGGAAGGGATTGCCGTCATCACGGGGACGCTGCCGACCCGGGGCATCAACCGCGCCATTCGCGATCGGTTCGGCGGGAGCGAGATCGACCTGGTGTCGTGGACGCTCCGGCTCCTGGGCGAGGGACTCAAGGTTTGCGTGGAGATCGCTTGCATGGCCTGCGATGCGGGCGCCATCCCGCCGGAAGACGTCCTCTGCGTGGCCGGGACCGGACGGGGAGCGGACACCGTAGCCATCATCCACGCCCAGCCATCCAATAAGTTCTTCGACCTACGGGTGCGCGAGATCATCGCAAAACCATATTACACTTGATGGGCTCCGGGGTTGCGCACGAACTCCGACGGACGACGTAGGCGGAACTTCCCTCGAACCTCGGGGGCAGAGGTGGGATGAAAGGTCACATTCCCGAGAGGACATGCGTGGGGTGCCGTCGCAAGGCTCCCAAGGGGCAATTCGTGCGGGTTGCCCGAGCCCCCGGCGGGGGAGTTTCGATCGATCCCACGGGCCGAAGCCCTGGGCGGGGGGCGTACGTGTGTCCCCGGGAGGGGTGTGTCCGGCAGGCCAGAAAGCGTCGGGCCCTGAGCCGTGCCCTCCGAGTGGAGGTGGACGAGGGCTTCTACGATGAGCTACTGCGCTATGTCCTCAGGCTCCGCGGGCCACAAGATTGAAGCCCTGCTGGGCTTCGCGCGGAAGGCAGGACGTCTGGCTCTTGGATCTTCCGCCATCGAGGTCTCGTTGCGGAAAGGCCGTTGCCGCCTTCTGCTCTTCGCCTCCGATGCCTCCGCCTGGACGATGCGCCATCTTGGCAGCCGGGCCTTCCGGGCGCGGATCCCCGTGTTTGCCTACTCGACCCGGTCGCACCTCGGCGAGCTTTTCGGGCGAGGTTGGGTGGCAGCGGTCGGCATCGAGGATCCTCAGTTCGCAAGGGCTCTGCTGGACCTGCTCGCTGGCACGGAAGAGGCCCGCCGGATCGAGGAGCGGGAGCTCTTTCCGCAGCGGGGCTCCCGCACCGGGCGTCAAAGAAGGAGCCGGGATGCAGAGGGTGGACGTAGACCTCGACGTGACTCTGACCCAGCGCGTCGCAACGGCCGTGGCCAGGCTGGAGGAGGTGTTCGGTGAGCCAGTCTGGGACGGGCCTCGCGAGCCGGTGGACGTCCTGATCCGGACGATCCTCTCCCAGAGCACCAACGATCGGAATCGGGATCGGGCGTACGAAGAACTCCGCCGCCGGTTCGCGGACTGGGATGCCGTGGCCGACGCCGACCCGCAGGCCATTGCCGAGGCAATCCGGAGCGCGGGGCTCTCCAACCAGAAAAGCGTGCGCATCCGCGAGATTTTGCGCTGGATTCGCGGGACCAACGGCAGCTTCGACCTGCGGGGGCTTTGCCAGATGGACGTGCGCCAGGCCATGGAATGGCTCGGGCAGCTGAAGGGGATCGGGGTCAAGACGGTGGCGGTGGTGCTCATGTTTGCCTGCGGCCGGGACGTATTCCCCGTGGATACGCACGTGCACCGGATCGTCCGGAGGCTGGGCTTCGTCCCGCCGAGTGCCAGCGCCGAGAAGACCTTCTGGCTAATGGAGCCGCTGGTGCCGCCTGGCAAAGCCTATTCGTTTCACATCAACCTGCTGCGATTGGGGAGGTCCATCTGCCTCGCGCGCAAGCCGAAGTGTGAGATTTGCCCCCTCCGCTCGCTCTGCCCGTTTCCCGGTCTGGCTTGGTCGCCAAAGGGGACCGGCGGGAAGGCGGGGGGCAAAAAGGGAAACAGAGTTTCCGAATGACGGGGCCTCTTGGGGCTTCGGGGAGGTGAGCATGACGCGAAGCGTGTTCCGCGCGTTCTTGAGCTTGAGCCTGCTGCTTCCCGCGGCTGCCCAGGGTCAATCGAGAGTCAGCTGGGAGCCGGCTTTCCCCACCCCGTATTCCTCGCTCACCATTCGCATCTCGCGCTGCACGATGGGGGGCTGGCTCCACTGGGGCGTGAATGGTTGGAAAGAACCTGTGCCGAGCTACTGGCCGCCCGGGACATCCCGGTGGGGCGACGGCGCGGCGGTGGAATCCCCCCTCCAGGGACCGGATGCGAACGGGAACTGCTCCATCACGCTGGGCCCGTTTCTGGACCCGTCGCAGCCGGTGTCGTCCATCGACTTCGTGATCCATTGGAGCAACAACTCCTGGGACAATAACAACGGCCAGGATTACCACATTGCGCTGCTGATCCGCGTCTCTTGGCGACCCTTGGAGCCCTCCGTGAACGATACCATCTGGATCCGGGTGAAGGATTGCACCCAAGGCGGGTACTTGCACTGGGGTGTCAATGCGGTGGGACGGCAATGGGAGGCCCCGATTCGGATGTACTGGCCGCCCGGTAGTTTCCTGTGGACGGACGGGGTGGCGGTGGAGACACCGCTTTGGGGGCCGAGCCCGGCTCGCGTGTGCTCGGTGGCGGTTGGACCTTTTCGAAGCGGAGCCCAGCTGGTCGAGAAGGTCGACTTTGTGATCCACTGGGCCGATGGATCGTGGGACAACAATTCGGAGCAGGACTACCACATCCCGGTGGCTCCGAAACCCGCTGGCGGCGGCCTGGAGGTGCGGATTCTTTCTCCCTTGGCCGACTCTGTAATCCATGGCCCAGTGACGGTACAAGTTGAGGCCACCGGAAGCCAGGGGCTCGAGCTGTGGATCGACGGCGCCCAGCGCGCTGCGGCCTCGGGGACGAGTCTCACCTGGCTATGGCAGGCCTCGGGGGAACCCCCCGGCCGGCATCGGCTTGTGGCGAAGGCCGTGGCCGAAAACGGACTCGTGGCCTTCGCTCGGGCGGACGTGTGGACGCTCCCGGAAATCGTCGTCGCGGATCCGCCGCCGGGCACGCGACTGGGAGCCACGGATAATGGCGATGGCACAGTGACCTTCGCCTTCTTCGCGCCGCAAGCGCGTTTTGTGAGCCTCGTGGGCGATTTCAACGGCTGGAATCCCATCGCCGACCTGATGAATCGTTCCCCGGACGGACGTTGGTGGATCACGAAAAGCCTGAGCCCGGGTACGTATCGCTACCGCTACGTGCTGGACGGCCAGCTCGGCCTGGCTGACCCCTACGCGCGGCAGGTGGACTGGACGTTCCAGGGTCAGCAGGACTATCGGCCGGAAAACGCCCGCGCCGTGCTTCAGGTTGGGGCGTCGCCCTACCTGTGGCATGACCAGCAATTCCGCCGGCCCAGCTGGTACGACTACGTGATCTACGAGCTCCACGTGGGGGATTTCGCAGGCACGTTTGAGGGTGTCCGAAGGAAACTCGATTACCTGGCAGACCTGGGCATCAACGCCATCGAGCTGATGCCCTGCTACGAGTTTCCCGGGTCCAATAGCTGGGGATACAATCCCGCTTTTTACTTTGCGCCCGAGGCCAGCTACGGTACTCCGGAGGACCTCAAGAGGCTGATCGACGAGGCGCACCAGAGGGGAATCGCGGTGCTAATCGACATGGTGTTCAATCACGTGGATTGGTCATCCCCTCTGGTCCTGCCCTATCGGGACAATCTCGATGCCAGCCCCTACTTCCACTCTGCTGGCAATGACTGGGGCATGCCCGATTTCGACCACACCAAGCCGGCCACCAAGCAGCTGTTCCGCGAAGTGGTCGAGTTTTGGATCCGCGAGTATCATGTGGACGGGTTCCGGTTTGACGCTACCCGCTACATCGAGGAAGAGGGGATCGCCTCCTTTGCGGAGCATGCCCGGAACGTCGATCCGCTGGTGTACCGGATCGCCGAGCATCTGCCGCAGGACCCGACCTTGCTCGCGCGCGTGCCCATCAGCGCGGAGTGGCACGGCACGTTCCATGCGGTAATGAAAACCAACCTGCGCGGGTTCGATAGCGAAGGGACCCGGCGGGCCATCGACTATTCCGCCGATGGGTTCCGCGACCCGACGAACGTGATCAACTACACCGTGAGTCACGATGAGCAGCGCACGATCTACGAATGCGTGAACTTCGTGGGGACCGACTATGCCACCGCCGTCGCGTACGAGAAGATGACCGGGGCCGTGCTCCTGACGGCGGCGGGGGTCCCCATGCTCTACCACGGGCAGGAGTACGGCGAGGATCTGCCGAAGATCGTTGGGCGCAACCCGCTGGATTGGGCCAAGCTTGAGCGGGAGCCGTGGAGGGGGGTCTTCCAGTATTACCGCGAGCTGCTCAGTCTGCGGAAAGCCCTTGCACCTTTGCGGCGGGGAACCATCAGCGTGGTTCGCACCTACAGTTCGCAGCGGACGGTGGTCTACCACCGTTCCTACGGGGGAGAGACGGTGGTGGTAGTCGCGAATTTCCATCGCTCGCCTCAGACCGTGCAGATTCCCTTCCCGGCCGACGGCCGCTGGTTCGAGTTCACTCGGGATGAGACGCTTGAGGTGCAGGGTGGGGCGGTCCAGCTGACGCTGGCCGGCCCGGAGACGCGCATCTTCACCCAGCGACGGGTTTGGACGGGCGTCCGCTCGGATCAGGCACCGCGCCTGCCGAAGCGCTTCGAGCTCGCGGGGCCATTCCCCAACCCGTTCCGACGGGAGACGGCGGTCGAGCTCCACCTGCCCGGAGCCACGAAGGGGGAGCTTGCCATCTACGACGTTCTCGGCCGTAAAGTAGCGACCGTGGCCGCCGGCATCCTCTCCGCCGGGGTGCACAGATACGCCTGGGATGGGATCCTGCAGAACGGTTCCGCCGCCCCATCGGGTGTCTACATCGTGGAATTCTCCGCGGACGGGAGGAGCTTGCGCCGAAAGGTACTCCTGCTGCGTTGAAGTGGCCCGATCGATGTGACGAGTTCAACAGGACCTGCAGTTCCATCTGCGGCCGAGGAACTTCGGAGGGGGGTTTTAGTAGGATTCCTTGGCACTTCAGGGGGTTCTAGGCTGTTCCCGCCCGACGGGATCAGGAATCGCGTGGGTCATTTTCGGATGGGAGAATCTGGATGAAGGGAACCGCCGCGGCAGTTGTGCTTTGCGCGTTTCTTGTTGGACCGACAGTGCGTGCCGACGGAACCGGGTCAGGGCCGCGTCAGGACGTTGGGCTTCGAGAACTGGCCGTGGCACGGGGGATGATGCAAGACGGCCTTTACCGGCTCGCGGCCGAGCAGCTCGCGCAGTTCCTTTGGGAACATCCGGAGAGCTCGCTGGCGGGTGACGCGAAGTTCTTGTTGGCCGAGTGCTACTTTCAACTTCAGGATTACCCGGAGGCGGTCCGGGCGTACCGGAGCGTCCTGACGGACTACCCCGCTGTCGCCTACCGGTCGCAAGCGAGGTTCCGGCTCGGACAGTGCTACTACCATTGGGAGCGGTTCGAGGAAGCCGAGCAGACATTCCGCACTTTCCTGAAAGAATACCCGGAAGACAAGCTCGCAGCCGAGGCGCACTACTGGCTCGGAGAAACGCTGTATCGCCTCGGCAAGGGGGACGAGGCGCTGAACGAATACGCTCTGTCCATCCGCCAGGACCCCAATTCCCCGGTGGCAGACTATGCGTTTTATTCCATCGGCTGGGTTTATGAGGAGAAGAAGGACTACGGAAAGGCGAGGCTGGCCTACGCCAGGCTCATCCGTGAGTACTCAAAGAGCCAGTTGGCTGCTTCGGCCTTTTACCGCGTGGGATTCTGCTACGCGGCGGAAGGCGACCACGCCAATGCCGCCAAAGCGCTGGCTTCGGCCCTTCAGCGATATCCCGGGCATGAATATAGCCTCCGGGCCCGCTTCCTGCTGGCGGAGTCGTACCTGAAGTCCGGCCTGCCCGATTCCGCCTTCGCAATATATCGCCTGCTCACGGATCCGGCCGTTGGCAAAGACATGGTGGACAGAGCTTGGTACGGGCTCGGGTGGGCCTATCTGCAGGCAGGACGGGCGGATGACGCCCTGTCCGCCTTGGCCAAAGCTATCGAGGTCAGTACGTCTCCGGAGGTGAAAGCCTCTGGGCTATACCAGATCGGGCGCGCGCACCGCAAGAGCGGGCGCCCAGAAGAAGCGAGGAAGGCTTTCAGGCTTCTCACCACGGACTACCCGCGGAGCGACGAAGCCCCGAGCGCCCTCTACGAACTGGGTGCCCTTGCGTTCGAGGAACAGAGGTACGATGAGGCGGTGGAGGAATTCCGCCGGGTAGTGGAGGAGTACAGGACCTCCGAAGTTGCTCCCGACGCCCAATTCATGATTGGGGAGTCGTGGTTGGCAGCGGGGGAGGTGGAGAAAGCCAGCAGCGCCTACCGGGAAGTGATCCAGGGATTTCCGAGCTCGGGGGCCGTCCCGCGGGCGCTTTTCAAGCTGGGTTGGTGCGATTATCTGCGGGGCCGGTACGAATCGGCCATCGAGAGTTTCGACGCCATGGCCGCCCAATTCCGCGACCACGAGCTGGCCGACGACGCCGCCTTCTGGAAAGCGGAGGCCCTGTATCGCTTGGGTCGCTGGCCTGAGGCAAGAAGGGCCTACGCCTTTCTCGTGGAGACCTATCCCGGCTCCAACCGTCTGGCGGAGGCCCTTTACGGCAAGGGATGGTGCGAAATGAAGATGGGCCTGTACGAGGAGGCCGTGCAATCCTTCGAGGCGGCCCGAGCGAAGAGCGATGACACCCGGCTGCTGAGCGATGCGGCGATGCGCGAAGGCGATGCCTACTTCAACCTCAAGCGCTACGAGGATGCCCGTCGCCTGTACCAGGAAGCGCACGATCGGGCGGATGATCCGGCCAAGAAGGCCGAAGCCCTTCTGAGCGTGGGGCTCGCGTTGTTCCGAAAGGAAGAATACGACCGGGCTCTGACCACGTTTCAGCGGGTGATCGACACCTACCCCGGCGCCGCCGTGGCCCCCCAAGCCCTCTTCTGGCTGGGACGCACCCAGTTCAAGCTGGAGCGATACGAGAATGCCATCCGCACCTTCCAGAGTCTCCAGCAACGTTTCCCCAGTAGCGATCTCGTGGACGACGCCGCCTACTACATTGCGGATTGCTACTACAACCTGGCCCGCTACCGGGAAGCTGCCGCGCAGTATCGTTTCGTGATCGACGCCTTTCCCGAAGGGCAGTACACGGAAGATGCCATCAGCGGGCTCCAGTGGTCGCTGCTCCAGCTGGGGCAGGTGGATAGCGTACTGAGTCTGGCGGACTACTTCATCGCGCGCCATCCCGACCGCAAACTCGCTCCGGAGCTGATGCTGAGAAAGGCGGAGCTCTTCTTCAACCTGGGCCGCTATCAGGAGGCCATCGATGAGTACCGCAGGCTCCTGCGTGCGTACCCGAACTCGCCCCAGGCGGAATCGGCATGGCTCTGGGTGGGAGAGTGCTTCGACAAGCTGAATGATGACGCGCGGGCCGTGGACGCTTTTGTGCGGCAATGGCAGGAATTCCCGGAAAGCAAGGCTGCGCCCCAGGCTCTCTTGCGGGCGGGGGAAGTGCTGCAACGGGCGGGCCGCCCAGTCGATGCCCGGGCCTACTACCAGCGCGTGTGGGAAAAGTACGGGCAAAGCGAGCTGGCCCCCATTGCGCTGGTCCATGCCGGCAGGCTGGAACTGGAGCGAGGGCAGGTGGCGGAGGCGGCAGCACTCTTCGACCGCGTGCTCAATGAGTACGCCGATAGCCCCGCCGTCGCTGAGGCTCGCCTGGGGAAGGCCCGGGTCCTGATCGCCTCGGGCCGGTACGGAGAGGCCGAAGCGCTGTTGCGCGAGCTCGTGACCACGGCGGAGGGTCCCGTGGCCGCCGAAAGCCAGTATTGGCTGGGAGAATGTGCCCTCGCCAAGGGGGATCTGGAACGCGCGTCTCTGGAGTTCCTGAGGGTGAAATACCTTTACTCCGCTTACCCCGAATGGAGTATCCGAGCCGTTCTGCGTGCGGCGGAGGTCAACGAGCGACTGAAGAACTGGTCGGAGGCGAAGAAGCTCTACCGGAGCCTCCTCTCGGTGCAGGATCCCGAAGTGGTGCAGAAGGCCCAGGCCAAACTGCAGGAGTTGGCGAGCAAATGACAACACGCGGAGATCGGCGCATCGGGTTCGGCCTGCTGAGCCTGAGCTTAGTGTTCTGGTCATTGTTCCCTTCCTGGGTGAGCGGCCAGGAGCAAAAGCCCAGTCCGCCTCCGAGCCGCTCTCTCGCCATCCCGGACACGGCTCGGGCTGGGGAGAAGCCCGAAGCCCAACCAGCCGGAGGTGAACGGCCGAAATTGGAACTGCCGGACGTGCTGATTATCGGCCAGGATCGAAGCAGGCGTCAGGAGGGGGAGAAGCTGTACGGCGAGGCCGTCCCGGTTTCCCTTCAGGAGCCACTTGTGGACTATCCGCCAGTCCAACTGCGTCCCGAGTCGCCGGAAGCCAAGCATGTCACTGGGCGGGAACTGGCCGTGCGGGCGAAGGGGCTGGAAGCCATCGCCACTTACGGCGACTACCGATGGCTCAAGGGAGAGGCGATCCACTGGGCGCAGCATCCGAAACTGAATTACCAGGTCTCCGGACGGGTGGACCGAACTGACGGGCAGTATCCATTCTCCGGCTGGGAGAAGTGGAGATTGGGTGGCCGGATCGGATTCGGCCTAAGAGAACAGGGAAGGGTGCGACTTCATCTTGCGGCGATGGGTCAGGAAACCGAGATGAACACCCCGATAGTCTCGAGAGAAGGTTCGGGGATCGATCTCGGGGGCGAGTTCACGGGCTCCCTGGGTCGATTGCGGATCCGATTGGCTTCGGATGTCGGGATTGCCTCGTTCGACCAAGACCTCCTTTCGGTGGACTCCACCGTAGCTGCCGGTCCCGATCTGGTCTGGAACGCGGAGGCGCGGCGCTCGAAGCTCGAGGCCAGCTGCGAATGGGAAGCCACGCCCGTCGCGATCCTGGCGGGGCTCCGATACACGGGTGGCCGGTTCACGCCCGATCTGCCGGACTCGCTGCTGCCTCGTGCCCGCGACGACCTTTCCTCGCTGTTCCTGGAATTGAACATTCCGGTTGCGCAGCGGGCGTCGGTCGGGGGTGGGGTGTCTCTCGAGACCTTGAAGCAGCGAGGGGAGAATCGCCGATCCAGGCTGTTCGTCAATGCCCGGGCTGCTGGGACCGTCGCACCGCGGATCGGTCTATCCGCCGAGTTCCGCTCCGGGTTTCAAACCGTCGATCCCCTCGAGATCTGGACGAGCGATCCTTATTTCGATCCCCGGAACATGGACTGGCGCGCCGAGCGGCTTCGCTCTTCTCTTGGCTTCGGCGCGGAACTGAAACTGGTTTCCGGCAGTCGCATCCGCTTCCGCTGGAAGCGAGCTCATCTGAACGGAGCGCACTACTGGGAGGAGGTGGCCGATACCTCGGCGGGCGGGACTGGCACCTACTTGTTCCGATACCGCACGCTGGACCGATTGGAGAGGAACGAGTTGGCCCTCGGATTCGATGTCCACTCGGGGTCGGCCCTTTCGGCGAGCGTGGAGCTGGTTCAGCTGAGCGAAGAACTGGAGGCGCCGATGGCGAGCCTCTCGTACCCCGGGTTCACCCGACGTCCCTTCCAGGCTCACTGGCGCTTGCCCGTGCAGTGTTCGTGGAGGCCGATCCCCGCTTTGCGCCTTGGGCTCCTCGCCGCGTGGGTCGGCAGGAGGCCGAGGGATCTGGCGGGGGAGCACATGCTCAGCGCCTACACCTCGGCGGATCTGAATGCCGAGTTTGCGGTGACCAAGAACTTCCTGATCCGTGGCGAGCTGCGCAACCTCACCAACCAGCGGATTGTCCCATGGACGGGCCATCCCGAATTCAACCGAACGCTGGCCTTGGGAATTCACGGGGTATGGTGACCCGGTTGAACGACTTGGGCGAATGACACGCGAGGAGGAAGTATGTCGCTGTACGAGATCGTGGCGAAGGGTGGGATTCTCATGCTGGCGATTGGGGCCTGTTCCCTGATCGCCGTTGCCGTCGTGATCGAACGGTGGCTGAGCCTGCGGAAGGTCCAGATCAACACGGCCACCTTCATCCTGCAGATTAAGAACCTCCTGTTGAAGAACCATGTGGAGGAGGCCATCGCGCTCTGCAAGCGGACTCCGGGGCCGATCGCCAAGATCACGAAGGCGGCCATCGAGAAGCGCGAAGGGACTCGCGAGGAGATCCGAGAGGCCATTGAGGACGCGGGCAAGATCGAGGTGTACCAGCTCGAGAAGAACCTGGGGGCGCTCGGCACGGTGGCTGCGGTGAGCCCCCTCATCGGATTTCTGGGCACGGTGACCGGGATGATCCGCGCCTTCATGCAGATCCAGCTTCACGGTGGGAATGTCGACGCTTCCGTGTTGGCGGGTGGGATCTGGGAGGCTCTCATCACCACGGCTGCGGGTCTCAGCGTGGGGATCCCCGCGCTGATCTTCTACAATTGGCTGGAGAGCAAAGTCCAACGGATCGTCTTCGAGATGCAGGTGAGTTCCACGGAGATCCTGGACATGCTTCTCGAAAAGGAGAGAGTGCATGGAATTCAGAGCGAATCGTAAGCTCATCGTGACCTTCTCGGCCATTTCGCTCACGGATATCGTGCTTCTGCTGCTCATCTTCTTCCTCTTGTCGAGCTCCTACGTGGTCCAGCCGGGCATTCGGGTCGAACTGCCCAAGGCGGTCAGCGCCGAGACTTCCACCGAGCCTCGGGTGGTGATCACCGTGACCCGGGAGCAAGAGATCTTCCTCAACGGCAGGCGGGTCCTGCTGGCCGATCTCGGCGCAGAGGTGCGCAAGCTGCTGGCGCAGCAGCCCGATCAACTGGTGGTGATCCAGGCGGATCGCGACCTCACCCTTGCCCGAACGATCGAGGTCGTGGACATGGCCAAAATGGCGGGGGCCAATCGCTTCCTCATCGCCACGAGGCCGGGAGTGTGAGGAATGATTCAGCTGCGTACAGCCGTCCGTGAAGGCAAGGAGTGGCGCTACTCCTTGGTGGTCTCCATCGCTCTCCACGCCTTGCTTCTCCTGCTTTTCGCAGCAATTCGGATTCGCCTGGAGTTTCCCGTCCCGCGATTCGTCGAAATGACCTTCGTGAGCGGATCGCTGGAACCGTCGGGCGGCGCCGCCCTGACAGCCGCGTCCGCCTCCGCCCGACCTGAACCGCAGCCGGTCGCTTCGGCTGTGGACCTGTCCGGTCCGGGGAACCAACCGGTCTCGCTGCCTCGGCGGCGAATGGTGGAAGAAGAGCAGCCCATCCTGCGGGCCTCCGATGAGGGCAAGCTTGCGCCTACGGAAGCTGTGAGGCCGGCGGTGCCGGAGCCCCGTGCAGAAGGGATGTCGCGGGGGTTGTCGGAGGATCGACTTCGGAGCGAAAGGGGGGAAAAGGTTGGGCCGATCCCCGGCGAAGGTTCCCTCGAGGGCAAGCCCAGTGGGCAACTTCCGGGTTCCGAGCAAGCGGAGGGAGAAGGTGGTTTCACGATCCAGGGGGAGGCGGCGCAGCGGACGATCCTCTACAAGGTGATTCCCGAGTATCCGGAGGGCGTGAACAAGGATGCCGTGGTGAGGATTCGTTTCACCGTCCTACCTTCGGGGATCGTGGGATCCGCTGTGCTGCTGACGAAGGGCGGAGAGGCCACGCTGGAACGGCTCACGCTGGAGGCGTTCCGGCAATGGCGCTTCAGCCCATTGCCCCCGGATGTGCCGCAGGTGGACCAGGAGGGTGTCATCACCTTCCGCTGGGTCCTTCGCTGAAGCTCCGGATTCCGGAGCGAAGGTTTGGTGAAAAGGAGGGAAAGGAGGTTTGCCATGGCAAAGGTGCTGATCATCACCGGCGATGCCGCCGAGTCGCTCGAGGTGATGTACCCGTACCAGCGACTCAAGGAGGAAGGATTCGAGGTTCACATCGCTGCCCCGCGAAAGAAGGTGATCCAGGCCGTCGTGCACGACTTCGAGCCGGGATTCGAAACCTACACGGAAAAGCCGGGCTACCGCATTCCGGCCGATCTGGAGTTCAAAGACGTGAAAGCGGAGGAGTACGCCGGGCTGGTGATTCCGGGAGGACGTGCTCCGGAGTGGATCCGCAACGACGAAGCCCTGCCCCGAATTGTGAAGCACTTTTTTGAGACACAAAAGCCCGTGGCGGCCATCTGTCACGCCGCTTTGGTGCTGGCCGCTTTCGGGCTCCTCAAAGGCAGGACGATCACGGCTTACCCAGCCCTCAAGCCGGACGTGGAGAATGCGGGGGCCAGGTACGTGGATCAAGAGGTTGTGGTGGATGGGAAACTGGTGACCTCGCGCGCCTGGCCGGATCACCCCGCCTTCATGCGAGAGTTCATGAAGCTTCTCAAGGCGTGAGGCGAGGCGAAGCGCGTTCGGGGCCGCCCGGAGGGCGGTCCTGATCGTTTCGTGCCGGCGGCTTGGAACCGGAGGTGGTAGCGAGCACCGGGGACGAGACTCCCCGCCCCGAGCTGCATGCCCGGTGAGAACTTGCGCAGGGCCGTCGTCGCAGAGCCCTTTACTCCTCGGTCCGCGGCCAGTACGGGCTCATGGCTCGGTAGATGAGTTCCTCGATGCGGGCCACCTCGCGTCCAATTTCGCCCGGCACGGCAGGAGGGCGATCCTCGCGCACGGCTCGGGCGAAATCCTCGATGAGCGGAAGGTGGAGATTGGGATGGGGAGGGTGTCGTTCCGCGCGAACGGTACCGTGGCGGTGGAGACGGAGCGTCCCCTCATTCAGGATGGGTACGTGGATCGATCCCTCGCTGCCGAAAATGGCGAGCGTGTCCTGAGGCTCTTGGGCAGCGTGGCTCACGCTAAGCACGCCGCAAGCCCCGTTGGCGAAGCGGAAGGCGGCGATGGAAGTATCTTCGACCTCGCGTTGGAAAAGCGCGTTGCTGTGGACGGCGCAAACCTCCACCACGGGTCCGAGGAGGGTGAGCATGACCTCAATCCGATGGCATCCGAAGTCGAACATCGGGCCGCCGCCGGAAAGGGCCTTCCGTACGAGCCAGTAGCGGGGCTCGTCCGGTGAGGGATTGAAGCGCTCGAAGGCGTTCATCTGGACGAGAATCGGCTTCCCGATCTCCCCGGCCTCGATCAGGTTGCGGATACGCCCGAGGACGGGGTAGAAGCGCCGGTAGTAGGCGACTCCCAACTTCACGCCGTTGGCCCTGCAGGCAGCGATCATGCGGTCGCAGTCTACCACACGTAAGGCCATGGGCTTCTCGCACAACACGTGCTTGCCGTATTCCGCTGCGCTGATGACCTGCTCCGCGTGGAGATGAACTGGCGTGGCCACGTAAACGGCCTCGATCTCGGGGTCGGCGATGAGCTCGCGCCAATGAGCGTACCAGCGTCGAGCCCCAAATTCGCGGGCGAAGCCTTCGGCCAGTTCGGCGCGAGCTCGGCTCACGGCCACGAGCTCGCAAAGGGGTAGATCCCGCAAGGCCGGAGCCACCCGTTTTCGGGCGATGTCGCCGCACCCGATGAGTCCCCAGCGAACCCTTTCCATCGCAACGTCCTCCCTTGCGAGCTCTTCAGTCCCAGAGGACTAGCCTGAGTCCCCAGCGCGCCCAGGCGGGCTCCGAATCCAGGCCGGGCATGATCTCACGGTGTCCCGGAGGCGCGTATTGAGCTTCCGCGTAAAAGAGCGCGTCGCGGAAGCGCACGTCGAGCCGGAGCGAGGCGGAGCAGTACGGGGCAGGTTTCTGCCCGTAGTTCACGAAGCCGAAATCGTCGAGCGGCATGGCCCCGGTCTTCCAGTCCCAAGCTTGGAGTTGCGTAGCAAGACGAATGGGGAGATCGCCAGAAAAGAGGGTATCCCGGTAACTGACCTCCACCAGCACGACCGCCGATGGGTAACCGGCGACGGGGCTCGAGAAATGATCGCCCTTCAGCCGGAACCCTAACCGTGAACCTTCGGTGTGAAGCCCGAAGGAAACGCTCTCGGTTACATGGTTTGTGCGGAGCCAGGCGACCGAACCCTCGCCCGATCGCTGCGGCAGCAAGAGGTTGCGGGCGTCCACGTGAGCGAGCCGCAAGTCGAGGAGCCACCGGCCGATCCTCCCCTGGCCGAGGAGAGCCGCCGCAGTGCGCGTGGCGAAGAAAGCATCGACCTTTGTGCGAGCCCGCGATCGAGCCAGGGCGGAGGGCAGGAAGGCTTCATGCTCCACTGTCAAGCGGCTAATGATCGGCCCGAGCGGGGCGGCGAGTTCTAATCCGCCGACGGGTGCGACACGTCGCGGTGACACCCCGGCGCACCCGGCTCGCAGCTGCGCGCCGGCTTCCGCGCCAAGGGCGATCGATCGTTCCGCAGCGATCCGAAGTTCAGACCACGTCTCGTCGGGTTCTGCCGGACGATCCAAACTCAGCCGGCACAGGAGAGCAGCGAGGTCCCAGGATCCTTGCTGGGCCCGCGCCAACCAACGGAGTTCGGTGAGTTCCGCGGGATACCCGGTGACCACGGGCCGCGGGCGTGTTTCCCACGACTCTCGCCTGTATTCCGCGGCCGTACTCAAACTCCTGCCGCTGCCGCGCTCCCACAGGAGATCGAGCCGGTGGGCCGAAACCGTCAGTTTCTCATGATCAAGGAGCCGAGGAAGCCAGGGTTCTCGACCGATGGGGTGTGGCAGGCTTTCCTCTTCCATTGCCTTTCGCGAGGCGACTTTCAGCTGGAATGCGGGGGAAAATTGGTACCGTGCTCTCGCTTGGAAAAGATATCCTCGAGACTTGGCCCCGACCTCGTATCCATCGTACCCATTGCTGCCTCCCTCGAGCCACACGGAAAGGCCCTTCCCGAGCGGCTGGGCGTGCTGGAGCAACAGTTCGTGGAAGCCGTACCCGCCTGACGAGTAAGAGAGCTCGGTCCTGGGCCTGCGCGGGAAGCTCCAGGTCTGGCTTAGCGCCACGGATTGGGCCGAATATCCAGGCGCGACGGCGATTCGAGCGCGTTCGGGGCCGCCGAAGGACAGCACGGCTCCCGGCTGGCGCAGGTCGGTCAAACCGAGCCAGGTCGAGCCCTGGCCGAGACCGTCGACGCGGAGCGTGACGGGGAAGAGGCCGTCTTCCACCAGCCACCGCCGTTGCCCCTTCTCCGCGTAGGTAGCGACCCAAATGCCCGGCATCCACTGGGCGATCTCCTCCAGCGGCTCGGAGAAATCGGCAAAGCTCTGCATCGTGGGCGTGCCGTCCGGTTGCGACCCGGCCTGCGGCTGCGCCGGTGCCGCGCCCGTCAGGCAAGCCCACAGGAGAAGGTGGCAGAACGTCCGTATCCTTATGCCGAGGACCATGGGATAAGGCCGGGTAGTTTCTTACCGAGGATCGGCACGACGGTGGCGAAGACGAGGGTGTTCCAGGCGACGTGCGCCACATAGAAGCCGAGGCCGAAAAGCAGAGTGGCGCCGAGGCGCTGAAGGGTGATGCCGCTGAAGACCAGGAAGCTCGCGGTGGTGAGGAGATCGAATAGGACGGTGAGCGCCAAACCGATGACGGCCGTGACCATATGGCTTGTCGGTGGCCGGTGTGTCCGGTAGTAGTCGCGTCCGACAATCCCGCCGGCCACCCCTGTCACCGCCATGCTCAGCACCTGGGCGACGAGAAGCGGAGGCGCGGCCACACCGAAAGGGCTCGTGACCGAGTACAGGAGCTCGCTGAGAAGGCCAATGAGTCCCCCCAGGCCAGGTCCCAAGACCACTCCTCCGAGAAAAACCGAGGCCGTGACCAGCTCCACATTGGGGATGGCCGCCAGGAGGTGCCCCAACGCGACGACCCCTGCGATCCACAAGGCGGATAAGGCGAGGGTACGGGTACCCATTCGCGTCATGTCTCTGTCTTCCTCTTGGTGTCGCATCCCGCTGCGGCACGCTGAGGCCTGCACGAGTTCGCTTCCGGATCCGCCCGCCCGTGGAGAGCGATTCTTGCGGACGAAGGACGGGCGAAGCGGTCAGAAGATCTTCGTGATCTCGTCCTGATCGAAGCGGGGGAGAGGCATCGAGGTGCCTCTGTAAACCATCTGGACTCCCTGCTCCGGAGGCACCACCTCCCCGATCACGGCAGCCCGGATCCCTTCCTGATTCAGCGCCTTGACAATGGCCGGCGCACTCTGGGGAGGAGCGGCGATCAGCAGGGCGCCCGAAGCAATGGCTCCCATTGGATCGATGCCGAACTCTTCGCACAACAGCTTCGCCTCGGGAAGCATGGGGATGCGCTCGAAATCCACCCGGATCCCCACCCCCGCAGCCTCGGCCAGCTCGTGGAGGCCAGTAGCCAGGCCTCCTTCGGTGGGATCGTGCATGGCGTGAACTTCGCCCGAGGCGACGGCCACCTGCGCATCTTTCAGAACGCTGATGCCCGGGTCGTGGAGGAAGCGCTGCGCTCTCTGCACGAGCTCGGCGGAAAAGACCTTCTTCAGATGCTCCTCCTTCTCGCGCGCGATGATGGAAACCGCCTCAATGGCGATGCCTTTCGTGAGGATGAGCTGATCGCCCACCCGAGCACCGGAACTGGATACCAGCTTATCCTTGGCCACCTCGCCGAGCATCATGCCCACCACGATGGGCCGATCCAGACCGTGGGTGATCTCTGTGTGTCCGCCGCAGAAGGAGATCCGGAGTTTGCGGCAAGCCCGGTTGAGCTGCGAGAAGATGGAGTGCACCAGCCTTTCGTCGGTCTTCTTCTCGGGGAGCAGGATTGTGGCCAAGAACCATTTGGGCTGGCCGCCGGAGCAGGCGATGTCGTTCGCGTTGATATTAATCGCGTAATAGCCGATGTCCTCGGCCACGAAGGTGATGGGGTCGGTCTTCGCCAGGAGGTAGCGATCGCCAAAATCGATGGCGGCCACGTCCTCGCCCACGCGGGGGCCGATGGCTACCCGCGGGTCGAGAATGGTGTACTTCGCCAGTAGCTCGGCCAACAACGGAGCTGGAAGTTTGCCGAGCTGGAAATAACCGCCCTCCTGCATCACTCCCTCTCGATCTCGAAGATCACCGTGCCGCCGCCCGTCAGCTCGCAGGGATCGAGGCACTGTACGTACGCGCAGCCTGGCTTAGGTCCGGCAAGTCCCAGCGCCGCCGGCTCGATCCCGCGCGAGAGGGCGGTGTAATAGGGGAGGATGGAGGCCAAGCCATGCAGGCAGAGACCGCCCGCGTTGCCCAGCTCCAGCACGTACCCATTGCGGATGCGGAACCACTGTCCTTCCCTGTACACAGGACATTGGCCACGGATCCCGCAGACGCGGATGCGAAGCGAGTACATGGCGTCCAAGCTGCATCCACCCCGTCAGCCGCAGAGGACGTTCCCGCCATTCACATTCACGATCTCGCCGGTGATGTACGAGGCCAGATCGGAAGCGAGGAACAAGATTGGCCCGGCGATCTCTTCGGCCCTTCCGGCGCGGCGCAACGGGATCTGGGAGGTGATCTTCTCGCCTTCCAGACGCAGCGCCTCCGCTGACATCTCCGTGTCCACCCAGCCCGGCGCCACCGCATTGACCAGGATGTTGTAGGGGGCGAGCTCAACGGCCAGCGATTTGGTGAAGCTGATGATGGCCCCCTTCGTCGCCGCGTAATGCGAGTGGAAGGCTTCCCCTCGCTGTCCTGCCGTCGAGGACACGTTGATGATCTTCCCGCCGCCTTGCCTTTTCATCACCGGGACGACCGCCCGGGTGCAATAGAAGACGCCGCGCAGGTTCACATCCATGGTCTCGTCCCAAACCTCGTCCGGCATCGTGTCGATCTCCCCGTAGGTCCAGATGCCGGCGTTATTCACGAGGATGTCGATGCGACCGAAGCTTTCCAGCGTCCGCTGGACCATTCGCTCCACGTCATCTCGGCGAGCCACGTTGGCCTGGAGGGGGAGGGCCTGCCCGCCCCTTTCTTGGATCGATCGGGCGAGTTGTTCGGCGGGCTGGCGGTGGCGGTTGAAGTTGATGACCACGGCAGCTCCTGCCTGGGCCATCATGGCCGCGGTGGCGTACCCAATCCCGCGCGACGCGCCGGTGATGAGCGCGACTTTCCCGTCCAATCGAATCATTGGCTCACCCCTCTCAATCTGGATCCGACTCTGCGAAAACGATTTGGGGACATGGCAAATCGCTCGCCTCCCAGCTTGCGCGCAATTTAGCGTTTGGAGGGCAAAATGCAAGGAGAAAGCCCCCTCGCCTGCGATCGGCGGTCCCGGCCCGGTTCTGGACGGACCGAAGCACGAGAGAAGAGCCGGAAGAGGCAGCGGGTGCCGGCTCACCTTCCCGCTGGCGACCGACTTTCGAAGAGAGACACGCAGCGGGCGCGTCGGATCCCGTAACCAGTTCGAATTCCTGGGACTGACGGCGGAGGCAGGGGGTTCTTGGCCTTGACATTGATCGCCCCGTTTGGTAGATTTTCCCGCGTGGTCAGAGGCAGCGGCGCCGAAGAGCTACCGGGAGATGGCGGTGGATGTCGTCTTCGTGGGGCTGGGCTCGAATCTGGGGAACAGGCTTGAATTCTTGAGGAGGGCGGTCCGGCTGCTCAGCTC
>JAPWUV010000015.1 GCA_028275345.1 bacterium | reverse complement strand
AGCGGCGCTCGAAGATCCTGTGGGGGATCGCCGGGTCCCTGTGTTTCCTGATCCTCCTCCTCTTCATGGCGTGGCTGGCGAATTCGGCGCGGTTGCGTGACTTCAACCGCTCCCCCTCGTGGGCGGAGATCTTCCCGGCCCTCCTCATCTCCCTGCTGGGCCTCGTTGCGTTTCTTGCTGGCGAGCGGCGGGGGTGGATCCCCTGGCTGTCCCGAACTCTTGGGGTGAGCCTCTTCGGCCTTTGGGTGCTCTCCTACCCGGTTGTCTACTGGCCGTTGCTTCTGCCGAGGGGGTGGGGATGGGTGCCGGCGGTCACCTATGCGCTGGGGCTGGTGGCGGGCCTGGCGTATGGGTGGCGGCGCGGGTGGGGCACCCTGATGGATCGGCTGGACCGAATGGGATGGATCGTGTTTGCGCTGAGCGGGGGGAGCTCGGCGGGCCCCTTGGGAGCGCATCTGGGGATGCGGGCCTCCCGCTCGGGAGGGTATGGTTTGGTGGACGTCCTGCTGATCCTGGTGACGACGGGGATCGGATACTGGCTGTTTTTCGCGGGGATCGCCCAGAACTGGCATTTGCGCCCGCTGGGCCTGGCTTTCGGGAAGGCCGCCGATGGGGAGGCGTTGGGCCATGCGGAAGGCCCGGTGGACCAGGGGTGACTGACAGCCACTGCCCGCCGGCGGGTTGCTCTTGCTCCAATCAGGAGACGCGCCCATGCGCTTGGACGCTGGAGGATCCCGCAACGCCTGGCCTGTCCTGGTCTCCCTGTTCTCTGGTGCTGGCGGCATGGACCTCGGCTTCGTCCGCAACGGATGGCGGATCCGCATGGCCTGCGAGATCCTGCGGGTGGCCGCCGAAACATACAGCCGAAATTTCGGCCTTCCGTTGCACGACTGGGAGGAGAGCCCGCGCATGCCAGATCTGCCTGCGGTGGTGAGGGGAGATGTGACGCGCGTCGACTTTCGAGCCGCTGGCCATGCGGATGCCGTGGTGGGCGGGCCTCCGTGCCAGGACTTCTCGGTCGTCCGCGGCCCCGAACAGGACAGGCGCGGCCTGGAGGCGGAACGCGGGAGGCTGTATATGCGCTTTGTCCAGGCCCTGGCCGCCGTCCAGCCGAAGGTTTTCGTCTTTGAGAACGTCCCTGGCCTTCTCAGCGCCAACCGCGGCCTGGCCTACCGCAGGATCCTCGCCGACCTGCAGGATCTGAAGCGCTACTGGCCGGAGATCCGCCAGAGGGTTGGGGATGGCGTCGGCGACCCTCCAGAATATGAGGTGGTGTTCGCCCGGGTGGTCAACGCCGCGGACGTGGGCGCTCCCCAGAGCCGCAGGAGGCTGATCATCATAGGAGTGCGGCGGGACATCCTCGGCGGCCACTTTCTGGAAGCGACGTGGATCTGCGATCGGCATCTGCTGGGGCTGGACAGGCTGTTCCGCAAGTATCCCCTCACTCCCCTGGAGGCCTTCGAGGGACGCTCGTTGCCCGAGCTGAGGCGGAGGTATGCCGAAATCATGAAAGAGTATGCCGACATCCTCCCAGACGGCTGGGGGGACGCGGTTGAAGACTACATCCGCCTCGTGGGGGCTGAGCCATCGAGCGCCGCCGAGCTGGAGCGCGCCTTTGAGCAACACGAGCAGGTCCTTCGGCATCTGGGCTATGCGGGAAGGCCAGTCTGTGAGGCGCGGCCTTCGGACGGTAGCGCACAGCCACCCCGGGAATCCCCCCGGGTGTTGCGCCGCATGCGGATGATCCCCCCGGGCGAGAACATCGCGGCGGCCCGCGGCGACAACCTGGAAACCGAGGGCCTGGACATCAGCCTGATCTACCGCCGGCTACACCCCCTGAAGCCCGCCTACACCGTTGTCGCCTACGGCGGAGGCGGCACATGGGGCTACCACTACGAGCGTGGCCGTAGCCGGCTGACCAATCGGGAGCGCGCGCGGTTGCAAACCTTTCCAGACGACTTCCTCTTTTCGGGGACCTCCCAGCAACAGCGCGCGCAGATCGGGGAGGCGGTTCCGCCTCTCCTGGCGGAGTCCATAGCCCGCGCGTGTCGGGATATTCTTGAGCTGTGCGGCGAGGCCCCGTCCAGCTGAAACCCAATCCCGCTGGCTCTCGCCGCTTCAGATCCTGGCTAAATCGGGAGGTGCGCCTATGATCTCCCCGAATCGGACAGAGCTGATGTGGCTGGCCCTGGGCCTGGTGTGGTTTTTCCTGGCCAGCCCGCTTCTGATCGCGCTGTCGATGCGGCTGGGTCTGTGGCCGCAGATGTCCTTTTGGATCGCGCTGATTTGCTTTCTGGTCTGGGTTGCGCTGACAGGCATCGGGCTCTCCCTTTACTCGCTTCGGGTAGCCCGAGAGATGGGAATGGGGGGCTTGGCGGTTGTGGTGATCTGGATCGGGCTGGCGATCCTGCTGGCCCAGGGGATCATGTCCGCTTTTCGCGCCGGGCGCTGAGTCTGGCTTCCCAGATGGGGCGATCGGGACGCAAAGAGGAGGCCGAAATGTCCAACAAGTCGTTCGATCCCAAAATTCACCCTCTAAACATCGCGGGCTTTGTAATCATGGTGGTGGACCTCATTGCCGCCGCCTACTGGGTTATGGAGATCCAGAAGCCCCGGGCCATCGCTTTGAAGGCGGCGGGGCAATGGACGCTGTGGGATGAGATCGTGGACAAGCTGATTTTGATGGGCTTCTGGGCGATCGCCTATATGGGCTACACCATCGGCGCGTTGCCCGACAACAAATGGGACTGGCGGCGGGCGGCCAAGTCGGGGCTGGAGGCATTGATCTCCGGTGCCATCATGGGGGTCCTCTACGCCTTGATGTCGCGGCGCTGAGGCAAAGAGATCCCCATCCCCGCCAATTCCGCAATGCGAGTTGCGAGCCGAGTCTCGTGGGATGTGATCCGGAGCGAGCCGCTTGGAATCCGAAAAGGAGGCCGGAATGCCCAACAAATCGCCCAACTCCAAGATTCACCCCCTGAACATCGTGGGTTTTGTGATCATGGTGGCGGATCTCGTCGTCATGGGCTACTGGGCGCTTGCGATCTGGAAGCCCCGGGCGATGGCTTTGATCGCGGCGGGGAAGTGGACATGGTGGGACGAGGTGATGGAGAAGATGATCCTGATCGGCTTCTGGGTGATCGCCTATATGGGCTACACGGTTGGCGCGTTGCCAGACAACAAGTGGGACTGGAAACGCGCGGCCCAATCCGGTTTGGAAGCGGTCATCTCGGGAGCAATCATCGGTGCCCTTTACGCTCTGATGTCGCGGCGATAGGGGAGGCGTCGCCCGAGGAATCCCATGGCTGACCGCTTGGCGCGGGCGGCAATGCGCCTGCGATGGCCTGGGACCATCCTTCGGGAGCGCGCCTTCTCACCCACGCGCCCAAGAGGCCCGGCAATGCAACCGCGGGATGTTCTGGAAGGCTGGGAAGAGCTGAAGGAGGCTCTTTCCCTGACCCAGGGTGGGGCCGTTTTCTTCGTCGTAGCCGACGACAAGGGAGACGCGCGGATGAAGGAGCGGCTGAGGCGCGAGGGGTGGGAGCTCGTCGAGGAAGAAATTGAGGTCGGACTCGACCCCTCCTCTGGAAGGCCAACGTATCGAATGCCAGAATACGATGCCCTGCAACGCCGACTGGCGGGGTGCCGCGGCGTTGTGCTGTGGTTAAGGTTGAAGGGGGTAGAGGCGGCGGGGCATGAGGGACTCTTCGCCGATAGGTCCGTCACGCCCGAGGCTTCCGAGGAGTTGGCCCGGCTGGCCAGGCAGGTCCTGCAGGGCATCAATCTGAGCCGGGAGCCGCTGGCCGAGCTGGGGGTCCCGATCGTTTTCTCGCTCACCGAGGATGGCCTGCGCTCCTTCGCAACCTGGGCGGCGGACATGTTCGCGACCCGCACGCTGATCATTTGGGGTGGATGAGCGAACAGGGCCCCATGAGCCCAAGAAGGCGCGGCGGGCGATTCCTTGGTCTCTGGCCAAAGCCCGCGGCCACGACCAGGGCGCGCGGACAGCCGTGCGAATCCCGAATGCTGACGCTTAGCGAGATCGGTGGGGAGTTGAGAAGTGGCGATCCAGCCAGCGGCGCAACAGATCCACCCGAAAGCGGCAATAGCCGCCACGCACTTCCAATAGCTCCCTCTCCTCCAAGGAGCGGAGGACATCCTCGGTGATCCCCGGAGCTTCCCGCCAGAGGATCCACCTCTCCGCCCCAAGCTGGGGGGACTGAGCCAGGCGGATGAGAGCGGCCCGCTGTTTCTCCGTCAGGCGGTCCCAGATGGCATCAAAGCACCAGCCGCCCTCCGCCAGCACACGATCCAGCGCCCGCTCCACCTCCTCCGGGCGGGCTGTGGGGTACACCTCGTAGCCCTCGCGGGCCATCCGGCTGTTGACCTCCTGGATGACGGCGGAGCAGGCCAGTTGCAGAAGCATCGGATGACAGCCGGTGGCCAAAAGCAGCCGCTGGATGGATTCCTCCGTGTACTGGAGCCGGAAGCCGTCCCATGGATCGGTGATGAGGCGGCGGGCGGCGTCCTCCTCCAAGTAGGAGACCCGCACCGAATGGGCAATATCCATAAGCGACTCCCAGTAGCGGCCCGCCCGCTCCTGCAAGGCGTGGTGGCCGCTCAGGATGACCAGCAATTCTGGGCGGCGTTGGATGAGGTATCGGAGGTATGTCGGGAAGTCCAGGCTTATCGTCCCCTCGTCCATTCGTTGCTCAAGTTTCTCGAACTCGTCCAGCATCAGAACAATGAAGCGCTCTCCCCGTGCGGGCGCAAGCCGGTCCAGGAAGCATTCCACCGACTCCCCCTTCTCTGGAGAAATCCCGAACGGCCTCCCAATCTCGCGCATCAGGGCCTGCCAAAGGTCTTGGTCGCTTCTGATTGGGCGGAAGGGATCGGAGAGCAGGCCCTGGAGGTCGACGAAGACGGGGACGTATAGGGGGCCTAATCTCTCTCCAAGAGACTTGAGGATGGAGGTTTTGCCCATCCTCTCCGGGCCGTGGAGGACAACCAGGACTTTCTGCGGGGGGTTCCGGAGGAGCTCCTCCAAACGCTGGAAAATCCCTTCCCGGTCAACGAACAGGCGGCCAGACTCTGGGGTGAGAGGCGGCCCGACCACGTAGAAATCCTCCAAGGGAGCAAACGGCTTCTTGGAATGAGGAGTGCGCCCGCGTGGCCAAGAGAGACGCTTCCACATCTTTTCCTCCTCCGTGGAGATCCCCCCAGCGGCGGAACGGACACCGCCTGGTCTACGAGCCATGGGCCGGCGAAGCAGTAAGCGGTCCGTCGCGAGTCTCGCCCCAGGCGGGTGAAATCAATAATGATGATGAGTTGCGGAACGTCCAGAAGGCCGCGGTGCTGTTTGGGATTGAGCAACAAGGTACCCCCGGCGGGATTCGAACCCGCAACACAGGGCTTAGGACGCCCTTGCTCTATCCATTTGAGCTACGGGGGCGAGTCCTAGTCGATTGTAGCAGAGGAGGCGAAGATGCGAGCAAACGTGTTCGGATTTCGAGAAGTCGAGACGGAGGAGGGATGCGTTGTCGCTGAGCTCCCCAAGCCAAACCTCTCGAGGTTGCTGAAGGAGTACGAGCGGTCGCCGTGGTGGCTCCAGATCTTATGCGCCAGGAGCTACTGGGTTTCAACATTCGCTATGAACCTGTTCTTGGTTGCCCCGTTTCCGCTCCGGCTCGAAGGAGCGTCCAAGGACGGCGTCGCGATTGAGGATTTGGAGCGGAGGATTGTCGGCGTCGAGTCGTATGGGGAGGCGTGGTGGAAGGCCTACCTGATCCTCTCCGAGGCCTTCTCCAATCCCGAGACCGAGACGGCGGGCTTCTCCGCCCTCGAGGCGGCCTTCCTAGGAGGGCTGGGGGAGGAGAGGGGTGTCTTCCGCGTCCTCTACCGAATCGACTTGCGGGGGCGGCAATGCGAGGTGGAGGTGCAACACCGCGGCGCACGGCTGGTCTTGGCTGTTCTGTCCGAGAAGAACGCCCAGTGGGGATGGGATCTGCGCCTGGGAGGGGAGGATGGCGTGAAGGTCGTGGCGGTCGTTGGCGTTCCCTCGGAGGATGTTCCAGCCATGGGGCTCATCCTCGCCGCGGATGTCGGGGATGAGCGGAAGCAGGTCGACAAGCGGGGAGCAAGGCGGCGGACACGCTCTCGGCTCGCGCGCTGATCGTTTGGGTGGCTGAGCGAAATCGAGGATGACCGAGGCCGCCGCCCACCAAGTCCCCAACCGTGAGCGGGCATTCCAGTATCCGTCGCGCCGATGGCCGCGAGAGCTCACGGAGCAAGGGATCGTGCTTCCTAGGTACCTCCACAAGCGTGCCGCGCATTGTGATCATTGCCGACACTTCTCGGAGTATGAGCGAGAGAGATCTCGCGAACGCCTTCGGCATGATCTTCGAGGTCACCCGCGCGTTCGGCGAGGTTGTGGTGATGCCGACTGACGCGAACGTCCATGCTGTCCAGCGTGTGGCGTCCGAGAAGGACGTCGAGTTGCTGGGGGGAGGCGGGACGGACATGGGGCGGCGTTGCGGCGGATAGAATCCGAGAAGATCCCATGCGACATCGCCGTGGTCTTCTCGGACTGCGACACACCGTGGCCTCCGAAGCATCCCCGGTTCCCAGTCGTGGTCGTTCACAAGGGGAGCCGCGGAAGCCCGCCTCCATGGCGGCATCTCTACATCAACATTCCGTGGGAGGCGGCGCGATGATGGGCGAGATCGCTCTCAACCATGTCGGCGGGTCAGGCGATCGTGTCGCTCTTCTCTTCGATGATCTTGCGAGCCAGAGGGTCAGCGACCCTCTGCAGTCGACCATCCTAGAACGGAGGTGACTGGAAATGGTGCGCGGGGAGGTTGTTGTTCAACATGCATACGCGGGGACCGTGGATCATATCGAAATCTACGCACCAGATAATGAGACCCTTGAGCGGGCGAAGAACCGGGTGACCCTTATCATTACCAAAGAGACGAGGATATGCTCTGGGATCAAGGCGCGTCTCCAGATTCTCGAGCCCCACAACACATCCCTCGTTGAGGCCCACATCCCAAGCCGGATCTCAGACTATAGGTCCGAGTTAACTGGCAACATCTATGACATCCTCCGCCACCTGATCGATCCGTTTGAAATACGCACCAACCTCGATCACGAGCGGATCAACGTGCCGGGCTGGCAGAAAACGGCCAGCACGGCATGTTGCGTGCGCTTCTCCTCAAAGGAGCCCTTCAAGCTCGACGTCGTCATCAGGGTCAATCCAGACGACCCAAATTCTGTGTATGCGACAGTGGGCGCTTTCCAGAACCTTCGCATCCCAGCGGATCGCAACAGCATCCGAAGCTTTCTCGAAATCGCCCACGACGTTTATCGCCTCAACATCGAAATGGACCGAGATGCCGCTGTCCTCCGCACCCCGGACGGGGCGATCTTCATAGCCCGGCCTGGCGAGGAGGTCAATGTGTTGCGATCGCTTGTCTCGGGAAGGAGGTGAGCGGGATCGCGAAGGAGACCGCCCTTGGCGTGTCTGGGTGAGCAGTCAGGCCCCGTCTAGCTAGGGAGCAACCTGTCATTTGTTTCGCCATAGGCGGACGGGGTAAATGGCGATACGTTGCGGGTGCAGATGAGCAAAAGAAAGGAGAGGAGGATCCATGATTCGAGTTCACGCGAAAGGCCACGAGGTGACTTGCGAATCTGTACATGCCGCAGGCGTTCTGGAAGTTCGCCTGCGGGTACCCACCAGCTGGGCGACATCCCAGTGTCTCAACTTGGCGGATATCCTCGCTCGGGAGATCGAAGAGGTTCGGATTGGGTGCACAAACTCCTTCTCGGTTTCAGGCGAGGTGACCGATTGGGAAGAAGGGCGGATCCTGATCCGTCTTGCACGTCGCCGTGTCGCGCAACGTACGCCCCCCAATGCTCCCCCGCCCTCGGAGGAGGATGTGCAGGTCTTCCTAAGTGGAAAGGAGAGTGAGTTTCGTTTCATCTTGGAATCCATGATTCAGATCGGCACAGATGCCCCTCCTCCCCTGATGCATCAGGTTCTGTTCAAAGAGCCGCCCTCCCCGCCGGAGGGATGGGAGGCAACGACTCGCCAGCGCTGTTGCGCCAAGTTTGTCAGGGCAAGCGACGACAAGCACTTGGTAGTGATGATGGGAATGGACTACGAATCCAAGGACTGGATACCCTTTCTGCGGGTCGCCAAGCTGAATGAGAAGGGGATCCCGCAAGGCCGGACCATTCTTCGGGGAAGTCCAGCGTGGGGGGACCCGCTGTATCTATACCCAGAAGATTGGCTGATGGAGGCTTGCGAGCTGGCCCACGTCCTCGCCGATGGTTTCCGCCATGGCGAGATCGTGTGGGAGGGGAATGTGCCTTTGTTGCGCTTCGGCGGACGGATGTTTCTGAGCTTGAAAGACCTCTCCCGAGCGGTTCAGGCCGGGTCGATATAGCGGACGGTGGGAATGCGACAGAAACCTGTGGCGCTGTTCGAGATCGGGCGAGCGGGAGTCGGGCCCCGGCTGTTGCTGACGGGGCCTCCCGACGATCCCGCCTCCACCTCCATCGCGGCCTTCTGGAGGGCCTGGCAGGAAGGGTTGATCGGGCAAGAGTTGCTCCCCATTCCCATCTGGGAGGCGGATCATCGTCGGATTTTGTCAGTCCTAGGTACTAGCGCCCGAGTCATGGGCGTCGCCTTAGGGCAATGGCTGGGGATGTTCCTGATCCATCCGCCCAATACCTCCGTGGAGGAGGCCCTGCGGGCCGTGGAGGCCGAAGCCGTCCACCAGGGACTGGGGCCGTTGCCCGCCGCTTGGGTTGCTCCCTTCCTGTGGCTGAAAGGGCTGGAGTTGCCACCCAATATTTCCGAGACGGAGCTCCTGATGGTTGGCCGGACCATACGGGGGCTTTGCCTCTTGTTGCGCCATCATCCTGGTCCCAACACTCCCAGCCGCCCCGAGCGCCAGACGAGGCTCCTTCGGCGGATGGAGACGCGGCGTCTTTTCCCCCGCCTCTGGACCGCCCCGGGCGAGGATGATCCCCCGCTCATCATCGGGCAGACCCCGATGGGTGGGGTGGATGCGGCCCTGGCCTGGATTGAGGCGGGCCAGGCTCTCTGGCGGCCCGAGGAAATCCCAGAAGCGCATCCGAGCCTTCCCGGCTTTGTCGCCGCCACCAATCTGGCCGAGGCCGCTGGCGGGGCTGGGGAGGGATTGCTGAGCTGGGAAGTTTGGGACTGGCCTCTATGGTGGGAGCTCGTCCGCGCTTGGCGGGCTGGACGGTCGTTGCCGCCCTCCGACTGGGGGCCGCCCCAAGTCCTTCCCCTGCGTCGGGGGCTGGTGGAGCGTTCGGAGATGGTCTTGCGGGGAGAGGGCGACGAAACATCCCGGCTGGCCGCCGGCCTTTTCCGCGCGCTGATGGAGGTCGCCGCTCAAGAGGCCCGCTACGTCCCGCAGGGGCGGTTGCGGGTGCGGGCAGAGGGCCTTCCCCCGCTACAGGCCCGGGGCGTGGCCGCATTCCGGGTCGCCGCCGATCCTCACGGGCTGTGGCTACGTCCAGTGGATCCACAGGGGCGGGAGGGGGAGATCTTTCGTTTGGACTGGGAGCTTCCTCCTCGGCCCGATTTGGCGGAGGTGGACCCCTTCTGGCTGGCCGCCGCGGCAGCCCTCTGGCACGACTTGGTCGTGGGCGTTCCCCGGCCAGCCTCCGCCGTCCGCCACCGCGTTGCCCAGCCAGATCAGGGAAGGGAGGGAGAGGCGGGGGAGGTCCTCCCGTCCAGGCCGCCCCAAGAGACGCTCTGGAGGTTGCCGCGATCCTTCAAGGTGGCAACCGGTGAGGAGACGGAGGAGCCTGAGGTGGCGTGGGGCAATCCAGAGGACTTGCGGCGGTGGTCGCGGGCCGCCCACGCGGTGCGAGGGCATTTGCGACGGCTTCCAGCGGGATGGAAAGCACATCCTAAGACCCTTCGTTTGGCGGAGGGGTTCGGAATAGTGGTGCCAGTGGGGTACACCTTCGTGCGTCCTCATTATCGCGGTGGCCGCGTGGCATCGGAAAAGCCGGAGGTCTTGCCCGAGGTGCTGGCGGTGGCCCGGGGGCTGGCCAGCCTCATGCTATTGGAGGGAGGGAGCACGCGATGATTCGGGAAGTGGAGATCCAGAACTTCAAGTCGATCCAGCGTCTCCGCTTGGAGTGCCGGCGGATCAACCTGTTCATCGGCCCCCCGAACACTGGCAAGTCGAACCTGCTGGAGAGCCTGGGGATATTCGGCCTTCCCTACGACCCCGAGAAGCTCCGCGCCTTCGCCCGTTGCCAGACGATGGCGGATCTCTTCCACAATCAGAACATGGAAAACCCCGTTCGGGTTCGGGCGGAGGCCTGCGGCGCTGTTTGGGATTGAGCGGCCCAATTGTGGGCAACGGGGTTCCCTGGCGGGATTCGAGCCCGCACCCAGAGCTTAGGAGGTTCTTGCTCTGTCCATTTGGGTTACGGGGGCAGGCCTGACTCCAATTGTGGCTAGGAGGCGAAGATGCAAGCGAGTGTGTTCGGATTTCGAAAAGTTGAGGCGGAGGAGGGGTGCGTTGTTGCCGAGCTTCCAGAGCCGGGCCTGTTGCGGCTGATGAAGGAGTTCGAGCGGTCGCCGTGGTGGCTACGGCTCTCCTGCCACAGGAGCCACCCGGTCCAGGGGTTTGGCATGAGCTTGTTCCTGGAGGCACCGTTCCCGCTCCATAACGAGCAGGCCTCCAAGGACGGTTCCATGATTGAGGAGCAAGAACGCCAGCAGTTCATCGAAATCCAGCCGCGTGGGGGTTGACAACTGCTGGAAATTTTCTCATCATTTCTTTCAGCCATGAAACTCTCGGACTGGGCTCGTCAGCAGGGGATCAGCTATATCACCGCCTGGCGGTGGTTTCGGGCGGGGAAGCTCCCTGTTCCCTGGCACCAAGCGAGGCGGGCGCTGGAGGCGATGGGATGTGGGTGATACAGGCGTTTCGCTTTGAACTGGACCCCAATCGGGAGACCCGGATCGCCCTGGCGAAGCACGTGGGTGCCGCCCGCTTCGCCTACAACTGGGGCCTGGCCCGCTGTTTGGAAGCCAAAGAACGCGGCGAGCGGATCCCCTCGGCGGTGGACCTCCACAAGGAGTGGAACGAGTGGAAGCGGAAAAACGCCCCCTGGTGGGTGGAGGTGTCCAAATGCGCTCCTCAGGAGGCCTTCCGGGACTTGGAGCAGGCCGTCCGCAACTGGCGGGAGGGCCGGGCCAGCTTCCCCCGCTTCAAGCGCAAGAAGGCCCTGGCGGACAACAAGGCCCGGCTGACCGGCTCCATCCGGGTCACTCCCCGGCACGTGCAGCTCCCTCGCATCGGCAAGGTCCGCACCAAGGAGCGGACGGACAAACTCCTGGAGCTCCTTCGGTCCAAGAAGGCCCGCATCCTCTCGGCGACCATCTCCCGAGAGGCAGATCGCTGGTTTGTGAGCATCACTTGCGAGGTAGAGCGCCCAGATCCCGAGCCCCGGGAGGTCCGGGGACCGGAGGATGTGGCAGGCATTGACGTGGGGCTGGAGTCGTTCGCTGTCCTGTCCGACGGCACGCGAATCGAGGCCCCGAAGCCTCTGGCGAAGGCCTTGCGGCTTCTGAAGCGGCGCTCGAAGCAGCTCTCCCGGAAGCAGAAGAAGACAGTGGCGGAACAAGATCCAGAGACGGGAGAGGAGCGGAAACGGACGGTTTTCTCCCGCAACTACGAGAAGGCGGCCCTGCGCCTGGCCCGACTGCACCGCCGGGTTCGGAACATCCGCCAGGATTTCCTGCACAAGGTCACCACGGAGCTGGCGAAAGCCAAGCCGGTTCTGGTGGTGGAGGATCTGAACGTGCGGGGTCTGGCGCGGAACGGGAGTCTCTCGCGGGCCATTCTGGACGTGGGATGGGGGGCCTTTCGGCGGATGCTGGAGTATAAGTGCGCCTGGTATGGCTCCCATCTCGTTGTGGCACCGCGGGATTTCCCGTCCACGCGGATGTGTTCCCGATGCGGTTGGGTCGGCCCCGCCCTCCCTCTTTCCCAGCGGGTGTTTCGGTGCGAGGCGTGCGGGCTGGAGATGGATCGGGATCTCAACGCGGCCCTCAACCTGCGAAACTACGGGTTGGCCGCCCTGAAAGGCCCTACCGGGAGTTCCCCGGGAAGTCACGCCTGTGGAGATCCCTCTGGCGGCGGAACGGGCGGGGCCCGGTCTACGAGCCATGGGTCGATGAAGCAGGAAGCAACTGGTCATTTGTTTCGCCCCAAGCGGGTGAAATAAATGACTATGAGTTGCGGAACGGCGTATGGTGGGAGGCATCCCTGTTCTTTTCCGAGGCCTTCTCCGACCCCAACCGAGGAGTGGCGGGCTTCTCCACTCTCGAGGCGGTCTTCTCGGGAGGGATGGAGCAGGGGCAAAGCACCTTCCGCATCCTCTATCGCATCAACATGCAAGAGCCACAGTGCGAGGTGGAGGTGTGGTACCGCGGCGTGCAACTTATCCAAGCGATCTTGTCCAAGGAGAACGCCCAGTGGGGGTGGGACATGAGCCTGGGGAAGGCAGATGGCGTGAAGGTTGCGGCGGTCACCCGCGCCCCCTCGGAGGACATCCCATTCATGGAGCTCATCCTTGCCGCTGATGTTAAGGCCCCAGACACTGGGGGCGGGCTGGCCGAGCCAGCGGGCGGGGAGGGTGGGACGAGGCGGCGTCGACCTCGAGCGAAACCACCGGCAGAATAACTCTGAGGAGTCGCGCGGTTGACAAGGCATCCCTGGTCTTGGTGGATAGCGTGGCGCAGGGGCGATCCCGCGGACACCGTTTTCACCTCGGGCGTAACGGGAACTTCACTTGCGCGGCCACAGGAGGAAGCGATGGCTCGGGATCCAGGGAAGACATCCGCCTCCATATGGGACACGGCTGGGATGGCGGCCATGGCCTTGGCCGTCCTGTTTCTGGTCGCTCAGATCGTCTATCCTCCCTTCGTCTATCTGGGCGCGCTCAGCGCCGCGCTGGCCATGGTTTTCTGGCTGGCCGATCGCTGGGCAGGGGGAGGACGGCACCACGGGTGATCAGGCTCTGAAGCCACTGCTAGCGGGTTGAGGAAGTAGCAAGTAGCCTGCCGTGGGGCGCGGGGGACTGCGTGGAGATCTTGGCGCTTCTCCTTCTCGCATGGCTTCTCGGGATGCTGGCCAACGGGCTGGCCGACGTCCTGCCAGCCCGACGCGTCGTTCCCCATCGGTTGCGGTCTGCTTGGATCGCGTGGATCCGCCTCGGGCGGCGTCCACGGGTCCGAGAGCTGGCCTTGGAGGTGGGGGTGCCACTGCTGTGGGCGCTGGCCCTGGGACGCTTCGGTCTCTCCCCTCGGGGGATCCTCTGCGCCTTGTATCTGACGGTCTTGGCCCTCGTGGTCGTCACCGATTTGGAGCGTCGCCTCATCTACGACGCGGTGATGTTGCCAGCCATCGCCCTGGCGGCCCTGGCGGCCCCGGTCTCCCCATGGCTGGAGGGGGGTGCCATCGGGGCCTGGGGAATGGGCATCGGTGCCTTCATCTTCTTTTTCGGGCTGGCCGTGGCTACCCAGGGCGGGATCGGAGGCGGTGATGCGATGCTGGCGGCCTTTATCGGGCTGATCACTGGCTTCCCGCGAGGCTTGCAGGCGCTGTCATGGGGTGCTCTGCTGGCTGGAGTCTTCGCCTTGGGGCTGTTGCTCTCGCGGCGCGGGACGTGGGACACGCTCATCCCCTATGGCCCCTTCCTGGCCCTGGGCGGAGCGCTGGCGCTACTTGGGTAGGGGCTCTGGCGCTGGGAATGGCGGCCTTGTCCGCGGTTCTGTTTCGGGAACGTCTGACGGATCGCTAGATGCATGGCGAGAAGAAGGCGCTTCAGAGGTTTAGCCCGACCCTGAGCGCGAACTTTGGTAGAGGCGGAAGCGGGTCTTTTTCGGGATCGGCAAGCCGTCGGGCTTCGTTGCGCGCCGATGGCCCCATCAGAGTTTGCGCGGTTGCATGCGTCGCGTCTGGGTGGCTTCGGGTTTTCGTTCAAAGTCGGAGAGCCAGCTGTCGAGACAACGCGTCGGGCCCTTCTCCAGGCGCTCCATCAACAGCCGGATGGGATGCCTTTTCTCCTTCTCGCCCCTTTCCGTTTGGGACGGGATTTGGGTGTTTCGGGCTCATCCCCCAGGCCAAGGTTCAGTTTTCCATGACGTGCTCGCGTCGCCTGCCAGCGCGGTTGCTGGCGGGGAGACGAAGCGGGATCGCCGCCCATCGAGGCGCGTCTGGCCGCGGTGGGTCAGTGTGGCCGAACGATGTGACCACCGTGGGGATAGCGACGGTGCGGCAGGAAGAGACAAAGGCGACTATCTCACCGCACCTTCTGGAGCGCCTGGATGACGGGCATCCAGAGATCCCAAGCGGTCCGAGTCAGGAATCCTTGGATTGCTACATGGACTGGGCGCAACCAGCTCGGGTTCTGGACCATGGCAATAGCCACAGCCCAAAGGGCAAAGAGGAAGCCCAAGAAGCGCATGTTCGCCTCCTTCAGCTTGGTATGCTTGAGGCGACGCCCTCGGACGGGCATTGACCGCCGATGGAGCGGGGGAGGCCGAGGCAGGAGCCCGGCTAAAACCGTCTCCATAATATCCTACCGAAACGGATTTGGCAACCCCTCCCAGAGGCAGGCCTCCCCGTCTGCAAAGCATGACTTGGTCGCCCTTGACTAGCTATCTGACTGTGGGGGGCTGGGGGGAAGAACGGTGCGCCGGGGGATTGGCATTGCGCGGCCCGAAGCGAAAGGTGGGACTGACCAAGCCGAAGGAGGCGAACCGTCCGATTCAGGGGATGACTCCCGAGTCCAATCGGCCATCGAGATGGTGCCCCAGTTGAACGGCTGATCTTCCACCGATCCAGGTCAGCCCATTGGGGCGGAGATCTTCAGAAAGGACCGCTTGCTCTATCCTCTCTGGATCTCCGCCCCGTGGGATATCTTGGGCCCTGGGGGTCTGTCCATCCGCCTTCCTTCAAAAGGCTACAGCGGCCGCCCGAAGCGGTCGCGTGGGATCTCCCCGCCGCCCGACGGGTCAAGTCCCACAGAGGACTCCGGGGAGAGTCCCGTCCGGATTTGGCGGGTCATCAGGGCGTAGGCCAAGATGCTACCCGCGAAGACTGGGAGGAGGTAGAGGGGATTGCTCCAATAGCCGGCCATCCCAGCCGCGGCGATGAGGAAGAGCACGATGGCGATGGGTCCGATCCCCAGCGCCCTTGCTTGGATCTCCAGTCCCCGGGCCTCCGCCCGGGCGCGGGAGAGGATCTCCATCACCTCAGCCATGGCCCGCCGCACCGCCGACAGCACCGGCAGGGGCCGCACGTCCCCCTCCAAGGACGAAAGCAGGGCCGCCCCAAAGAGGTCGTCCATCACGCCCGCCCATCGGCGGGTCCAGCCCCGCACCGCCTCGGCCCGCTCTTGGGCCGTGGGCGCGGCGCGGACGGAGGCCAGAAGATCCGCCATTACCATCTGCCCGTGGGGCCCCGTGGCGGGCAGGGCCATCTCCAGAGCTTCCTCCAGGCTCCGTCCTTGGGAGAGGGATGCCTCCACCGCCCGGGCCGCCCGGATGAGATCCCGGGCCTGCTTCATCCGGAACTCCGTCGCCCGATCCGCCAGGCTCCCGAAGTAGAAAAATCCCGCTGCCAGCACCAAGAGGATGGCTGAAAGCGGCGACCCCAGAAGGAACAGCCCTGCCAGGAACCCTGCGGCCATCCAGAGGAAGCCCCCCAAGGCGATCTGCTGGAAGGAAAGCCCGGTTCCAGTGCGCCGAGCCCACTCCTCTGGATCGAACCGCCGCCGGGGAAGAGCCAGCCCGAAGGCGGCCGCGACGGCCGCCTCGGAGAACCCCCGCCGCCGGAAGCCCAGGGCCAGCGGGATCGCCGCCGCCGCCAGCGCTCCCAGAAAGGCGATCAGCACGTCCATGGAGGCCTCCTTTCAGCGTCGCAGTCCAGCGACGAGCTCCGCCGCTGGAAGGAAGAACGTGATCATCATCCCAATGATGGCCAGGACGCCCCAGACCACGGCTTGGACCTTCAAGGCCGAGGCCCGGGCCGCCGTCTCCTCCACCATTGCTTGGCGCATGGCCTCCCGCAAATCGGAGACAGCCGGTGCCAGAGGTTGCCCATGATGGAAGTGGTCCCGTAGCGCCTGCAGGAACAGGCGCATCTCTATGTCTGCTGGATCCGGCAAATGCGCCTCCGCTCGCCGCAGGGCCTCTTCCAAGTCCTCCACCTCCATCCGGGCCGCCAGGAACCCCAGCCAGTTGCAGAACGGCCCACCCACCGTCTCCCCCACCCGCCGCATGGCCTCGGAGGGGGAGACCCCGGCCTCCAAGAGAGCCCCTAGGGCGGCGAAGCCCACCATGGCGTTGGAGCGGAATGCCTGGGCACGCCGGCGGATCAGCCGCCGTAGCCGGGCCTCCGGTGCCCGCAGGGCTCGTAGCAGGATCGCCCCGGCGAGAGGGAGGAAGAAGAGGAGATCCATCCCTAGAAGGACCCAGGCCGCCCCGAAGGCCGCTGTCGCTAGGGCCGCTTTCCCGAAGGTCAGCACGGCGTTCGCGTAGTAGGCACCCAGGGAGGGGTAGGGGTAGCCGGCCCGCCGCAGCAGATCCAAGATCCGCTCCCGGCCCCGTGCTCGGGAAGGGGCGAAGCGGTCTGGCCACAGGGCCGCCCACAGGGCCGCCCACGCCGGTAGCCGCGGCAACTCTGGATCGGGGGCGGCTGGTCCCCGTAGCACCATCCGCCGTCCAGGCCGCAACCGCTCGAGCAACTCGTAGGTGCCAAAGGCTGCCGCGGCGGCCCCGATGAAGGTCAGCGCGAGCTCCATTTCAGCCTCCTAGAAGAGTTTTCAAGAAAAGGGCGATGGATTGAGCCCCGCCTCCCGCGACCAGCCACCAAACAAAATAGGTCCCAGCCGCGCCCAGGACAGCCCAGACTGCCCAAGTTGCCTCGTCGATCTCCGTCGGGAAGGGGCGGAAGGAACGAGGCGATTGCGGAATCGGCCTCGGCCAAGGCTTCTGGGCGGCGGGTTTCGGTTCAGGGGATCCCCGCATTGCCAAGCGGATCCTCGGGCTGGCCGCCTTGCCCTCCGGCTTCTTCTCTTCTTGCTTCCCCCTCTCCTCGTCCTCTGGCTTCCTCTCTTCCTTCCTTTCCTCGGCAATCCTCAACCTTGCTGGGGATTTCTGCTGGGGAGCCGTCGCCTCCTGTCCGCTGTCCGTTCCGATGATCCTCACCGTCCCCTCGGGTGTCCGCGGCATGAAATGGGCAAGACCGTGTAGCCACTCGGTCAATTTGTCCACGGAAGAGACCAGCGGGATGTCGCCCGCCCCGAGCGGGATGGCCGTCGGATCAAAGGAGTCCACGACCCCGCACACTGGAACATGATCCTGCTTCGATTTAGCCCGCGCGGCGGCCTTTTGGACAATCTCTTGGAGATCGGAGATGGCTTTTCGGACCTGATTCCCAAGCGCCGAGGCCTCCTCGGCGCTCTTGCCTGCGGCGGACGGGATGTAGACAACCAGGACGAGGAATCGCCCTTGCCGGGCGGCCGCGTCGGCCTTTGTGGTCACGATCTTCGGGTCCTTCGGATCCACCACCGACACGAGCCAGTCCCCTAGACGGGCCTCGTCCTTCAGGGAGAGCGCTTGGGCCGCCCTCGCAGTGATCAAAATCGTCCCGTTCATCCGCGCCCCCTTTCTGTGGCTCTACAGAATCCGAACCGTCACGCCATCTGCCGTGATCATGCCCGCGTAGGGCATATCGCCCTTGGACATGCGAAGGAAGGCCCCGCCAAGGAAAACCAAGTGGTCAATCAGGCGCCAGCCGCGGACTCGGATGGTCAGCGTTGCCGCTATCGCCAGAAAGGGGATGCTGGCCAGCGCCGCGCCGGCAAGGCCCAAGCCGAGGCGGAGCGCCAGTATCCCTAGCGCCACTCCCGCCAAGACCAGAAACGCCACCGCGAGATCGGCGGTGGGCGTTCTTACATAGGAGAACTCGATCACATACACGCCGACTTCTTCCTTCTCTCGCATCTCATCCAGCCATTGCTCCCTCATATCTCCTCCTTCGGCGGCGCAGTGCCAAGCAGGATGGCCTTCTCCTTCCAAGTCAGCCTGACGTCGATCGGCACAGGGAAGGAAACACCACTGCCGCGTCCCACGAAGACGCCCTTCCCGTATTCTCCCTCCCGAATAAACGACCACGCCGGGTATGGAATGGACAGCCTCTTGAAGAGGGCGTCGAGGGACGCGATGTCTGGCCCCATCATGACCAGCCCCCGGACCTGTTCCAGCGCCTCGTCTTTCAGGTCTTGCAGATGTTGCGTGACGACCAGGACGCTGATGCCGAAGGCGCGGGTGACGCGCATCATCTGCCCCAAGATGTCACGCACGCGGTGCGCCTCCTCAGTATAGAGTAGCACGCGCGGGGGGGCCGTCCCAGCGAAGCGCATGGCCACAATGGCGGAGACGATGAGCTGGAGGACGTAGGTGTAGAACGCTGTCAGCAACTCATCCCCTATCGACCCCAACAACGTCTGGAACGTGACGATCCCACCCTGCCTCAGGAGAGGGGAAGGCGCTCCAGAGCCCAAGAAGAGATGCCGATAAGGCGCGTTCTCCCCGAGCAGGGAGGCTACCTCCTGACCCAGCCGCTGGCGCAGGATATCCGCCCCAATCTGGGCGATGTATTGCGACATGCTGAAGATGGGCTCCTCGCGGTTGGAGGCTTTCAGGCCGCTCAGCCAGGACGGATTCTCCCTCAAGGCCTTGGCCAAGTTCATCTTCATGGCCTCGGTCAAGTCAGTGGCAAACTGGCTCGGGTTCAGAGAAATCCAGTCAGAGCTGGCGAAGCTGACCAGTTGCCCCAGCATCTGAGAGGAGAGCGTCAGCTGATCTTTGGACGCGTCTACCGCCTCGACGATCGCCTTCTGTGTGATCCGAATCTTCCCGTTTTGCCGATCCGTCCGTGCGTTGATCTCCTGCCACAGCCTGTGCGCGACGGGGAGGGACCACGCTGGCCACTTCACATCCTCAGACGTCGGCGAGAAGACTGGCAAGTTGAGGAAACTGCGCCCTCCCTCGAACATCTCGCCTTTGGTGTCCAAGATAACTGGCGTGACGCCGAGTTGTATGGCCTGCAAGGTCATGCGCTTGGCCAATACGGTTTTCCCGCGCCCAGTAGGCCCAAGGATGGCGAAGTGGCTGGCCTGCGACGCGGAACCCAAGTGGAAGACCACGGGGGCACCGAGGTCCGTCACGCCGATCTGGATGGGGAGCTCCTCCTCGACGACGGGGATGAGGGGAGGCATCGGGATCCGCCCGCTCGCGATGCGGCTGGCGATCTCCTGAGACAGCGCCTCCTCCTTGGGGATCCGCCCATCCCGGGCGACTATGATTTGATTGCACACCCGATGGCCCACCACCCTGGAGGGCGGGACCGACACTGGGAGGAGGGAGACGGCCTGGTCGTTGACGGGTTGCGGCAGAACCGCCACGAACCCCAAACTGGCATACGCCACCTGTTCTCCCCTCCCGACGTCGGCCAGCAACCTGGACAGCCTGTTGCGTTCCTCCCGGGGAAGCGACGGGCTTTTCAGTTTGGCCTTGACGTGCTCTAGGATCTGGGACCACCAGTGAGCGATGGCACCCGCCAGCGACTTCGGCGCGTTATTCTGCGCAGACGGATCCGCCCGAACGAAGATCACATGCAGGCGAAGCGCGTCTTGCAAGACCTTCTCCGCGCCTTGGCGGTTGGGGTCTACTTGGCAGAAAACCTGCCTGCCGCCTGGACCCCGCAACTCAGGACCAATCCACTGCGTTCCCATTCCGACCCGTCGGATCAAATCCGCCTCCCTTGTTCGGTGTGAGGTTTCTCCTGCCCACGCTCTTCCGCTTGTGGCAGGGCAAGGAACGTTTTCGTCCAGCTTGTTCCCGCCAGACCTGAAGATGACTGCGGGCCTTTCCTCCTACGGAATCCAGGCCAGAACGCGTTCTGGCGCGGGAACCCCATCTGGTACACGCAAGTAGGCCGCCCGCCCGGGCTCCAGAAGGATCAGATGCCCGCTTCCCAGGCACAGGATCGCTCGCCTGGCGCGGGCGGCGAACTCCCGATCCGTCAGCTGGATCACGGGAACCCCCATGCGGTCCAGCTCCTCCTCCAGCGTCCGCCCATCCGACGCGGGGCGAACGACCATCTCCACCGTCCGCCCGCATCCAGGCGGCATCACGGGACGCTGAGACCCGAAAGCGAAGCCCGCACCGAACCCGATCCCGAGGACCAGGAGAGCGATCAGAATCCGCCAGGCCTTCATCGCTTCCACCCTCCGCTCAGGATGTTGAGAAGCCCGATGCGCCACGCCAGGGCCGCGGCCCCCGCCAGCACGCCTGCTCCAGCCAGAAGCCATAGGGTCGCCGTCCCCGCGTTGCCGCCCACCCGCTGGGGAGCGGGCCGCGTGGGAGTCGGAGAGGGAGCCTCCCCTCCCGCCTTCTCCCACGGCATGGGCTCGGCGGGGCGCTGCGGCGTGACGGTGGGCCCCAGCGGCGGCATCGGCGTGAACGTCTTCCGGGGATCGAAGGGCTTTACCTCGGAAGGCGGGGAGCCTTTCGACACGTTCACCTCGATCCGCAGGTGGTAGATCTCCGCCGGGCGGTCTGGAGGGGCCACCAGGTCCACGTAGGGACAGGGATGCTGGGTCCACCACGGATCCCCGTTCTTCCAACCCGACGGCGGCCACGCGTTGAGGTTGAGCGCATAGATCATGCCGTCATCCAAGAGCCGGCGAGCCCACTCCTGCTCTCGAATGCGCCGCAACGCCTCCTCGGGCTTGGCCTTGGGGTTGGCCTCCATCGCCATCGAGGCCACCATCTTCGCCAGGTCGGGCCCCGCCTTGGCTGTGCCCGAACAGCCCTCCGGGCTGGAGGGGACAACCCGGGCCGTCCCCGCGTAGCCGAGGGTGACGATGATGAAGGGGTGCCCGCCGCCCCCGCCTTCTGTGCGCCAGACCGACTCCGGCAGGAAGCGGTCGGGCAGGTAAACTCGCACGCGGCCTTTCGGGGCCAGCCGCCACGCAGAGACCGCGGCGTAGGACTCGGGGGCCTCCGGACTCCCCGGAGGGCTCTCCAGAAGCACCCCCAGGGGCTCGACGGGCGCGCCGCTCCGGCGGGCGGACTCCAAGAGGAGGCGCATGCACAGCGCGTAGCCGTCCCCGCCGTAGTAGCCCAGGATGATGCCCGCGCGGCAGTCAGCGAACACATCGTGGCGGTATCCGCCCGCTTCGCCTTTGAACTGAACTCGCAACGGGCGCGAGCGGGCGTAGTCGTATTTCAGCATCACGATGTCAATGAGCGGCAACGCGTCCAAGAGCCGACCGAACTCCTCCTCGTTGCGCGGGGGCCAGACGATGCCATCGGGCAACGGCATGCGGATCAGGCGCTCCCGCTCCTGGGGATAGGGCGGGAAGGGGTACTCCTCCGCCCGCGCGACAGGCGCGCTGGCAAACAGCGCGGCCAGGGCCAGGAGGAGGAGCGCGACGACACGCCGCTTGTCTATGCTCATAGTTGCCTCCTGCCAACAGCCGTGGACGACATCTATCAAGATCATTTTATCTGCCGGAGAACAAATCCTCGCCACTAACGAGCTGGCTGGGCGGGCATGGGGATGGGGGTGGCCACGGGAGGTATAGGCGTCGTGGTCGGGGTAGGCGTGGGCGTGGGTGTGGGCGTGGGCGTGGGGAAGAAGATCGCCTCCCGCGCGAGGACCCGCGCGGTGACGGCGATGTCCAAACGTGGATGCTCCGCACGGTGGTCCTGAATCGGACGAACGAGCTGGAACAGCTCCAAGAGGCTGGCCAGAATGTCTGCCACCGTCGCCTGATCGAGGGCGTTCACCAGGCTCCTGCCCGCTTCCTCCGCCAGCAGGCGGTCGATCTCCTGCACCAAGTCCTGGGGCGGGTCCCCCGTCTCGTAGGTGCGAAGGAGTTGCCTAGCGTTCACCCGGTAGCCCACGCAGAGGAAGCCCGCGTCGGCATTTTTCGTCTCGTAGACTGGCGGGTTTGCGCTCACCGCCTCCAAGTACTGGATCGTGTGGGTAAAGGCCAGGGCGACCGCCCCCTCGCCTTCCATCTGGAAGAAAATCCTCTCCGCCTGCTCTCCCGTCAGCTTTTGCAGGCACTTCAGCATCGCTTGGGATATGTAGGAGCGCGGGGAGGCCTCGCACGCCCGATCGCCGCAACGTCCCTCTTTTCGGAAAGGGTCGTAGACCACCGCGGGAGGACCTGTGACCTGGGCCACGGCGAAGTAGGCCGCCAGCCCCGCGAACTCCCGCTCCTGGATCGTCCGCAACACGTCGTAGGGGCCATAGCCGCCTGGCTGATCCAGCCGACCCGGCTCCGCTCCAGGTGGCGGCGCGATGGGAATGTAGGCAGGCAACATTCCCCGAGCGTCCCGGCTCAGAATCTCCCCCGCCGCGTATTGGGGATCGGGCGTGCGGCCTGCCATCGCCTCTAGAACCCCCTGTTCATCCGCGCACTCCACCCTCCCGGCTTGGAAGGCGGTGTAACCGCAATTCGAATGGCGGGGGGACAGGCTTCCGAAGAGCCCTAGCGGCAGGGCGACGAGGAGGGCGGTCGCCGCCGCGGCGGCGACCAAGACGACCAGCATCTTCATCGCCAAGGTCGCCAGGGCGGATCCGAGCAGAGAGCGCAGAAGCCAGCGTCGGAGGAGGGTCCAGATCCAACGTTTCATTTCGCTCCTCCGTCTGTGGGTGCCGGCCCGACCAGAACCCCCAGGCTACCCGCCACGGGCGACATCCACCCGCGTAGCCGCGACCGCCACTGGGTAGCCCTGGCACGGACCTGCTCCCAGGCCCCGAGGACGGCCTCTCGGACGGCTGACCAGAAGAGGAAGAGCAGAGCGATGAAGACGAGGCCGCCCACCAGCCCCGTGAGGGCCGCCCGCATGATCAGGGCGTCGCAACTTCCATCGCCGCCCGAGAGGGAGCAAGCATCTGGAGCCTGACGTGGGGGCTGGCGTTGCGGGTAGATCGAGGCGAAGACCCCCTCTGCCGTCTGCCCCGTTGCCTTCAGAAGGCCATAGTTAGTCTGGCTGAGCCCCTTGGCAGTGGCGTAGTAGGCGTCCATCATGCCCCAGAGGGTGTTCTGGACCAGACCGCCCGCGATGGACAGTGCGACGGCGACGGTCAAGACGACCTGAAGGGAGAGGCGCACCACGGCGGTCCGCATGATGGCCTCCACCACCCGGAGGATCATCCCCGATCGCAGGCCAGACTCCCCCGCTCCTTGAGCCGGCCCCGCCACGAATCCCGTCAGCACCACAACGTGGAGCGCCGCCCCATAGAGGACGGAGAGGAGGTGGAAGGCCACCAGCAGGCCGGCCATCAAAGCGTAGAGGACGCAGAACACTAGAAGCCCGATGGCCGCCACGACGCCAGTTTGGAAAGACACCACGTTGGCCGCTACCAGAACCATGGTCATCGTGGAGAGGACGAAAACGGCCTGCCCCCACAGAACCGCATCGTTCCACACGCTACTCACCGTCTGTTGCGCCAGCGAGACCAGGCCCGCCGTGACGGCCACGGCGACGTTGGAGAGAGCCATGGCCAGCGCGAGGAAGATGGGGGAGAGCGCGGCGGAGAGCGTCGAGCGCAGAAGCGTCTGCGAACTCATGTCCTCCTCCGCGGAGGAGGCGATGGAGGAGAGAACGGCATGGACCACGGCCAGCAACAGCACCAAGGGAGGGCCGATCAGAATCATCGGCGTGGGACCAGGCTGGAAAGAGACCCAAGCGTTGCCGCCGACCGTGATGTAGGGGATGCCAGTTCTGGGTATCAGGGAGGCAACCGTCGTGAACAGGGATGCCAATAGCAGAGCCGGAAGCCCCGTCACGGCCAGCAGGATCAATATCACCGCGATGGCCACGATGCGAGCTAGGACAGAGATGATGACGTCAACGATGAGGGACGCCATAGGTCCTCCTCAGATCTCCAAATCCGCCCAGTCGAGTGGGCTGGCAGGGATGCTGGCCTTGGCCTTATCCTGCCCCGTTTGACCCCACACGACCATCACGGGCGCATTGATTTTGTTCCGCTCCAACAGTTGTCCAACTTGGATCTCCGCCTCGTGCGGAAAAAGCAGGGAGACCCGCGGCGTCTTCGCGCCGGGGGCTTGCGTCTCCTTCAGGCTTAGGAAGGCGGCCAGAATCAGATACATCTCGCCATTCGGTGAAGCGGCGACCAAGGCAATGAGCTGGGGACTGTCTGGACTCCACTGTCGCGTCCCTAGGAAGACGCGCTCTATTCGCATGAGCTCCGCTTGTGCTTTGCCATGCCGGACCACCAACGGGCAGAGCCAGAGCGAATCCCGCAACTGGACTGCCTCTCCCCACTCGACGCCCAGCTCCTTCATGCCCCACCAAGAAACGCGCCGGAGCGCATCTGGGTCAGGAAGGGCGGGAAGCCAGATGATCGTCCCGGGCAGGGAGGGGAGGTCCACGGACCACTTCTCCCCCGCCTCCTCCCCCACCGCGCGCCATTGCCTCCGCTTGCCTTCTCGAAGAAGCTGGAGCCTAACCTCCAGCCCTCCAAGTCCGCTTATTTCCCAAACCGTTTGCGTTTGCATCGTAGCATCCATCCTGTCGCGAGAGATCGCAATGGCTGTCGATTCCCCGCGGAATTGCTGGCAGGTCGTCGGCGTCTTTGTTGCCTCCGCCTTCCATATGATAGCCCTGTCTGCTGTGCGAGGAGAACGGCAAATCCAATTCGGCCACGTGACACCCAAAATCTTGGATCCTTGGCGTGCCCAGCGTGATCACCGATTTGCGGAGACTGGGATGTTAAAATCAGAATTCGGGAAATTCGCGCGGGGGGCTTCTCGTGGACGGCTGTTGGGCCGCCTGTTCCGCGCGGACATCTCGTTTCTTGGAGGTGTTCCAATGATACGCCGTCTCTCATCTTCATTAGGCGGTTTAGGCGTGGTGGCGATCTCCGCCGCCGTGTTCGTGGCCTCTTTCCTGTTGCTACAGAGCATCTCGGCAACTGCCCGTCCTCCAGAGGTGGAGCTCCTGGCTGCTGCCCGGGATCTCCCCGCTGGGACGACGTTGACCGAGAAGGACCTCAAGGTCATCCGCGCCTTTCGGGATGAGGCCTCCGCGGCCTTCGTGCCGGCGGAGGAGATCACTCGGACCGTCGGGGGGTTGCTGGCCATGCCAGTTCAGGCCGGAAATCCCATCCCCCGGGATGCGTTGCTGGCCCCAGCGGGGGGACGTTTTTCCGCCTTGCTGGCGGACGCGCCTGGCCATGCTGCGTTTCCCCTCTTCTTGGACGAGCCGAACATTGCCTCCCCACCCATCGAGACCTTCCGACCCGGGGACATTGTGGGCATCCTGGCCGTGGTGGCCCACGAGCCTACTCGGTTAGAGGCACCTGCCGCCTCAGAGCTCCTATCCGTGACACCGCAACCCACACCCATGGCCACGCCAGCGGCCCTCACCACCACCCTCCCGGTGACGGTGCGAATCCCAGTTGCCAAGAGCCTCTTCCCCCAAGGAGTCCAAGTGCTGGTTGCGCTGTCTCCCCGCACGGATCCCGAGTTGGGTGCGGTTTCGGGACGGCCCACGCTGATTCTCCGCGTCCCGGCTGGAGAGCTGGAGCGTCTGGCCCTGACCCTGCAACAAGCGGAGAAGGTCTTCGTCGTCCACTTGGGTCGGGCCGAGGGCTTGCCCGAGCGCACGCCAGCCTTCACCTTCGATGACTTTCTCGCGCAGATGGAGGAAGACCGCCGACGACTGCAGACGGAGGGAGGGAAGCCATGAAGGTCCTGGTGATTGGCGCGGGAGCCGTTTCGTCCAAGATCAACCTGTTCCTCCAAGAGTGGGGCCACGAGGTGCAGGCGCAACTGCCCACCCTTTCCGCCAGGTTGCTGTCAGCCTTCGACGCCGGGCCCCTGGTGGTGGTGGAGCCGGAGGCCGCCGCCGGCCTGGAGGCGGTCCGGGAGGCCGTGACGGCTGGGTGGGTCCCAGTGGTGGTGGGGACCCCGGGCGGGGCGCTGACGGCCTGGGCTCAGGGCTCCGGAGCCGCCGTCTTCCCGTATCCCCCCACCGAGGCGGACCTCCAGAGCCTGCGGGACACTCTAGCCCGCCTGGGAGAGGGCGGGCGGCCAGCCGAGGAGATCTTTCGCCGGACGGTGCTGGGCGGGGACGTGGCCGCCCGGGCCATGGCCGGCATCGCCGTCCGCCGGATCGCCGTCACCTCCCCCAAGGGGGGGACCGGCAAGACCACCTTGGCCGTCAACCTCGCGACGTTGCTCGCCCTGTGCGGCTACCCGGTCTACCTCTCGGACTTGGACGCCAACGGGGGCTCCGTGTTCTACCATCTGCGGATGCACCAGGGCGGAGCTCCCCGGGGGACCCTCATCGGTCTTCTGCGGCGGGGGATCCGGCCCACCAACCGTGATGCGCTGTCGAATTTGGCGGGCGGCGCGATGATCCTTTCCGCCTTCTCGGAGATCCAAGAGCTACCCACCTTGCATGTCCTGCCCGGGGTCTTCGCTGAGGAGGTGGGGGATCCGGAGCTCTCCCGGAAGGAGGAGCCTGGCCAGGATCCTTACCCGGAGGTCCGGATGCTGTATGGGGCGGCGGAGGCCGCTGGGGGGCTTTCCGTCGCGGATGTGGGGATCAACCCGGCCCACCCCTTGCACCGAGCGGCGTTGCGGGAGGCTGCGGCGATCGCCGTGGTCATCAAGCCGGAGGTCCCCGATCTGGCCCAGGTCCGAGCCTGGATCCACCGCATGATCCGGGCTCTCGCCGCGAGCGGCCTGTCCGAGCGGGAGGCCGCCGCCTTGGTGGGATCCCAGGTCAAGGTGGTCTACAACATGGTGGTGGGCGATTCCTTCAAATCCGCCCACAACCTTCTCAACCAGGCCCTGCAGGAGGACGGCCTGGGGTTCCGGCTCGCCCCCCACGGGGTCATCCCCTACGTGGATCCCCGCCTGGCGGACGCCGCCGTCAACTCCGATCGGCGGACGGACATCCTGATTTGGCGCTGGAAGAAGGAGCGGCCAGAGGAGTTGGCACCCTTCGCCGAAGCCCTGATTGGCTTCGCCGCCCACTTCGTTCCTGGGATTCGGGAGGCCGCCGCGGCGGCGGGACTGTTGCCCAGCGAGCCCCGGCGGCGGGGGATCCCGCTGTTGCGGCGGTAAGTTGCCTTTAGGGGGCAGGGGAGTGTGCGGGGACGCCTTCTGCCCCCTAAAACCCATCCAGAAGGAGGGAAAATGCCCGAGTTCGCTGACTTCGGACGCGTGGCTATGACTACCGACGCCGCCTCTCCAGATCGGCTGGCGGACTGGCGGAGGCGTCTGCTGGAGGAGGGTACCGCCCGTAAGGCAGAGGCTGCCCGACGAGGCCGGCTGACGGCTGGGGAGTTGCTGGACTTGGCCCGCCAGGTCTTCGGGGAGCTCTCCGAACAAGCGCGCCTGCAGGAGGGGATCTCGCTCCCCGAGACCTTTCTGGCGGACCTTCTGGGGGAGTTATCGGGCCTGGGGCCCATCGTGGCCCTGTTGCGAGATCCCCGGGTGACGGATATCGCTCTCAACCTCCGGCATCTCTACGTCTACCGAATCGGGGAGGGCTGGTCCTATGCCGGCCCGGCCCCGGAGGGGCTGGGGGCGGCCTTGCGGGTGCAGATCGAGGGGACGGGAGTCCCCGCGCCCCTGTATGAGCGCCCCTTCGCGGACGCCGCCCTGCGGCTCCCAATCCCCACCCCGGAGGGGATCCGGGAGAAGGGGCTGCGGCTCTCTATGATCGTTCCCCCCGCCTCTCCCTATGGGGACTTGGCGACCATACGAGTGGCCGACTTCGGGTCCAGGGCGGACCTTTCTGTCTTGACGTCTAACCGACTGCCGCCGCCCCAGCGCAACGCTTTCTCCCCGCTTCCTCTCCCCCGTGGCCGGGGGGTTCTCTCCCCCGAGGCGGCCAATTATCTTCTGGCCGTGCTCGCCCGGGGCGGGGTAGTGGTGGTGGCCGGGGAGACGGGGAGCGGCAAGACTACCCTGTCCCGGGCGCTACTGCAGGCGGCGCTGGACCTTTTCCCGAAGGGCCGCCTGCGGCTGTTCGTCATCGAGGACACGCCAGAGATCTTTCTCCACGGCTGGAGCGGGAAGCCAGAGGAGGACACCGGCAACGTGGTCTACACCCTGTCCTCCCCCGGGATCCCCGGGGGGCCGCCGCCGGTCACCCCCTACGACCTGATCCGGGCGGCCCTTCGCTTCCGGCCCGACGGCATCGTGCTGGGGGAGGCCCGGGGGGCGGAGGCCTGGGAGCTGGTCCGGGCCGCCGCCACTGGCCATGGCCGTTGCGTCTTCACGATCCACGCTCCCGACGCCGCTGGGGTCTGGGGGCGGTTCCTGCAGGCGGCCCGCGCCCACCCCGACGCCGCCCGGATGGAGGAGCTCACCCTGGCCCAGGCCTTCGCCGACGCCGTCACGGCCATCGTCCACATCACCATGCATCCAGTCCACGGCCAGACGGTCACCGAGATCTTAGAGGTGGCCCCAGTGGTAGAGAAGGCCGCTGGTCGTCCCACCCTCAACCCCCTCTTCCGTCTGGACCCGGCCCGGGGGGAGCTGGCCCCAGCCGGTAACCGCCCGACTCGCCGCGGCTTCACGGCAGAGGAGCTAGGATTGCCTCCAGAATGGTTCCGGAGGCCAGCATGACGGCGCGGACGGTTTCACACGGGATCTGGCGGCAACGGGGGGGCTGACGTGGAAGCGCAGGTCTTCGATGAGATCGGCCAGAAGGTCGGGCGGTTTCAAGTCTGCAACCGGCCTCTAGCGCGGTTGCGGGGGCTGATGTTCCGCCGGGATCTTCCGGCTGATGGACTGCTCTTTGTTTTCCCTGCTTGGCGAAGGCATCCCCGCGCGGTCGGCATCCACACCTTCTTCGTCTTCTTTCCCTTCGCGGCGATTTGGCTGGACGAGGAGGGGCGCATCGTCCATGCCGTGGAGGCCCGCCCTTTCCGCGCGTATGCGCCGCCGCAACCGGCTCGCTATCTCATCGAGGGACGTTTGGACCTTCTCGCGCGAGCCCAAGTCGGTGCTCGCTGGCGCTTGGAGATTTCGCGTGATCCGCGTCATTACCCTGGCCGCTGAGGCCATCCGCTTGGATGGCGACTGGACGACCACTGGGCCGCGACTAGAGCGGCCACGGGCGCTCCCAGCAGGAGTCGCTCGGTCGGATGTGCCCTTCTCCTTACGCGACAGACAAAGCTATCATCATCAGGGGTTACGCAGTTGGATTCTTCCTCTTCCCCATGCAACGAATGGGTTATCATTATGATGGAGGTGGCGGTGATACCAGCAGTTGCCTGCTTGCGGTTCCGATTCGAAGAGCGCGCCAAAACCCGAGACTTGATGGGCCCTCCATCTTCTTGGGAGGCCTGACGGTGGATTGGTGGGGCGCAGTGGATCTCGAGGAGGGACGGCTCCCATGAGGGCGCTTAAGCCGCATCCAGCGCGAGTTGGGGTCTTCTCGCTCGTTTTCTTTCTTCTCGCCTTCCTTACGGCCTTGGCTGGGCAGACACCTGGAGCCATCCAAGCCCAATCGGGCTGGGTGGATCTCTACTTGGAGCACTTCAACGGCTCGGCACCCGGCTGGGGGATTTACTGGTTCGGGAACGGGGACGAGGTCACCTTCCCGATGGATGGGTCTGCCACCGTGGTCCGGGTCGACAACGCGGGAGCCGACGGCGGGGGGCGGGACGACTTCTCGGGCTTTCTCGCCCGCTCGATCTCCATCCCCGCCCTCTACACCGACTACGCCATCGAGGTCCGCCTGCGCTTCCCCGAGCGGACGCCGCTGGGGATGCTGTTCTCGGTGGGAACTGGCACACCCTCTGGTTGTTCCAACGGCAATTACGTCCACAGCTTCGAGAACATCCTGCGCGTCCATGCCAACAGCGACGGTGCCCAGGTGGCCGCCCCCGATTTCGGCTCCCCAGATCTCCAGCTATTGGCGATGGGGATCAATCCGGGTGCCTTCTTCACCGTCCGGCTGGAGGTCTATGGAGCCGGGACCTGGCGGATCCTAGTCAACGGGATCCTGCGGGCCTCTGGGACGGTCCCAGCGGGGGTCGGGCGACCAGCGGGGTTGCACATCGGCAACTACCGCTGGAGTTGCGCCCTCTGGGGCAACTGGACCAGTCTCCACGTGGACTACGTGCGGGTGCAGGGACAGGTGACGCCGACCCCCACCCCGACCCCCACGCCCACGAACACGCCCACGCCGACGCCCACGCCGACGCCCACTCCCACGCCCACTCCGACCCCCACGCCGCCAGCACCAGTCGGGTCCTGCGCGCGGCCCTTCCTGGTCTGGATGGGCGGGCGCTTGCCCACCCCCTCCGCCGGCCAGGTCCTCACCGTAAGCGTCCCAGCCCGTCCAGACCTGCGGGCGGTGGAGGTGCGGCTCACCCCGCCCGCCGGCACCGGATCCTGGATCTACCGCCTGCCGGCCACGCCCCCTGCCACCGTCTTCTCCCGGGAGACCGTCGGAAATCCGACCTTCGGGGAGGAGCAACGAGGGCGATGGGAGGCCTGGGCGGCCTACGAGACAACCGCTGGCTACGGCCCATGGGGGCGGATTTGCGATTGGACGACCTTCTGGTTGCCTGGACATCTGGACCGATAGGAGGGAAAACAGCGATGTTGGCGATTTTCCGAAAACCCCCTCGCGTGATCTTGGCTATAGAGGACCCAGAGGCCTTGGCCATAGCCCTGCAACTGCTGGAGGGCCAACGGGTCTCCTATGAGATCGCCCCCACCACGGACGCCTTGGCGGCGTTCCTGCGGCGGGGGCCAGCCCGGGTGGTGTTGCATTCTTCCCTGCGGGAGGGGAAAGTTCCCCTGGCTCATCTGGACGGGGCGCTCTCAGGTGCCGTCCCCTTCGAAGTCTTCCAAGCCGATCCAGAGGGGGTGATTCGCTCTGGAACGCCCCAGCGGCTGACGGCCTTGCCCGCTGGACTGTACTTAGTGATCGGCTGTGCCGGTGGAGTGGGAGCCACCACTGCCGCCCGGGGGCTTCACGCCGCCCTGCGGCGGAGCGGGGAGGCGGTGGCTCTTTTGGAGTTGCCTGGGCCAGGCCGCCCTGCCCCAGGTCTTTCCGAGGCCAGGGCTGGGGTCATGGATCTGACCGGCCCTCTGGCCGCTGGACACCCGTTACCTTCGACGGAGGACGGCCACTACGCCCTCCATGGCTGGACGGTGGCAGAGTTGTTTGGTAAGACCCCTGGTGCTATCCGGGAACCGTTGGAGCAGTTGCGAGCCGCCTTCCGACTGGTGTTGGTAGATCTCTCCCCAGACAGCCCAGTCGCGGAGTCGCTGGCGAAGGAGGCGGTTCGGACGTTGCTCCTTCTGGATCTGCGGCCAGAGGCGGAGGTTCTCGCCAATCGGCTCGCCAGCACCTTCCCCCGTCCTCTGCGGGTCTTGGTCGCTCGCTGGGGGGAGGCTGGTGGGATCCCCCACGATGTCCGTCTGGACCCGCCCCCTCATCCCGAGCGGTGGGGGAGGGTCCTGGCCCAGGCCCTTCTGACGCATCTTTTTGAGCGGAGGAGGCGCGGATGACCCTTTCCCCGCGGACGCGGACGCTACTGTCGGTCCTCTCGTTGCTTCTGGCCCTGGGGCTGGGAGGGTTGCTGACCCTGCGAGCCCAGGCTCAGGCGGCGACGGTCCGCCGTCCAGTCCCCCTGCGACCCATCGCGCCGGGGGAGATCCTGCGGGCGGAGGACCTGGGGTGGGCGGAGTTCCCGGCGGCGGCCGCCGCCGGTACGGTGGCGGACCCCCGGGCCCTGGCTGGGCGGATGGCCCGGACCCTGTTGCGGCCCGGGGTGCCAGTAGCCCCAGAGATGGTGGGGGAGCCGGATGCTGGCCTGCCGCCGGGCTGGGGGGAGGTGGCGCTGAAGCTACCCCAGGAGGCAGCCCTGGGCGGTGGGCTACGGGAGGGGGACCGAGTGTTCGTCTTGGACGTCCCCCGGCAGGGGGAGGCCCGCTGGCACGGTCCCTTCGTCGTGCGGGCCGTGGAGGGGCGGGACGAGCCGATCCTCCGGCTGATCGGCCCCGGGGAGGCGGTGCGGGACCTGGCGGAGGCCGTCGCCCGGGGGCGGGCCGGCGAGCGGATCTTGCACTTGGTGCGCCTGCCAGAAGGAGGGGCACCATGATGAGCGGGACGGCGGATCTTTTTGCCCGCTGGCGGATCGCCCAGGAGATCCTGGAGGCGTTGCGGGGCAACCCCCCAGTGCCGCCGCTGGGGGCTCGGGAGGAGGAGATGGCCGTCTTCCGAGAGGCTTTTCTCGCAGAGGCCCTGCGGCGGGGGGTCCCCTTGGAGGAGGCGAAGGCGGCGGCCCAGATGGCTGGGGGGCTGGGGGCCTTGGAGGCCTTCCTGCAACCGGAGGTAGAGGAGGTGATGTTGCGAGGAGGGTCTGCTCGGGTGTTGTTCCGGGACGGACGGCGGGCGGATTATCCCAGGTTGTTGCCAGAGGAGGCAGTGGAGGCCCTGGCGGCCCGCGTGGCCGACGCTACTGGCCGAGCGCTGACAGGAACCCGGCGCTTCGTCACCACGGATTTGCGACGGCCAGGTCTAGGGCCGATTCGGCTTTCGGCGGTGTTGCGACCCCAGGCGGCAACCCCGGCGGTAAATCTGCGGATCTTCCCAGAGGAACCGTTGCCCTTCGAGCGGGTGGCGGAGGACTTTGGGATCCCAGAGGCGGACCGGGCGCGGTTGCTTTCGGCCTTGGAGCGGCCCCGAGCGTTGCTGATCGCTGGCCCCTTCGCCGCGGGCAAGACCACGTTGCTCAACGCGTTGTTGCTGGAAGCCACCGTGCGAGGGATGATGCCAGCGGTAGTGGAGGGATTCCGGGAGGTGCGACTGCCAGAGGATCGGGCGTTGCTGGTGGAGGAGCCGGATCCGGCGCGGATGGATGCGGCCATCGCTGACGCGGTGTTGCGGATGCGAGCGGACCTCATCGCCGTGGGAGAGATCACCACGCCAGAGGAGGCCCGGCGCTTCATGTGGGCGGCGCTGGTGGGGCGACCAGCTCTGGCAACACTGCACGGGGCGACAGCCGAGCAGGCCCTGGCTCTGTTGCGGGGATTGCTACGGCGGGCTGGAGAGCCCCTCGAGAGCATCGAGGAGATGCTACGAGCGGGCCTGGGAGGGGTGGCGTTGCTGGCCTATGACCCCCGCGCCCACCGCCGGCGCTGGGTTGGGTTCTTCGAAATGGATGGAGGGAGCGGATGAGGACCCTGGCGTTGCTGGTATGTCTGCTCCTTTCGGCCTGCGTGGCGGGGCGCACGGTCTCTGACTTCGGGATTCAGCGAGCCCAAGGGGTGACTCTGGCCGCTGGGGGGCTCCTCTGGATCTTAGTCGGCCTTCTGGTTGTCTTGGGGCTGTGGGGCTTTTTGGATCTCTTGTTTTCGGGTCTGGTCCTTCGTGCTCGACGTTGGCGACGGAGGGGGCGGCTGGTCTTCTGGTCCCGCCCAGGCAGGGCGGAGGAAGAGAAAGACGCGCGCCGGCTCCTCCCCATGACGGTAGCGGAGTTGGCGATCTCCGCCCACCTTCTGGCCATGGGCTTTGAGGCAACTCGATCCATGCAAGGGGCACTGACCTTTGCGTCAGAGCTGGAAGGAGCGCCAAGGGGATTGCGGGAGCGAGCCCAACGAGGCTTGGCCAAGCTACGAGAGACGGGCGACCCGATGGAGGCCTTTGCTGGGCTGGCCCTGCGGCCAGAAGAGGCCCGTCTGTTGCGGACGCTTTCGGCACTTTGGAGCGCCAGGGAAGAGACGGTGCGGGCGGTCCTCTCGCTCTTCGAGGGCCAGATGCGGCGGCGAGCTCGTCTAGCGGGGGAAGCCCGGGCGGCGCTACTGCCCTTCTGGGCCGTCGCCTGGGTGTTGCGGCTGGGGATCCTGGCGGGGATCTTGGCACCCATATTGCCCATGGTGCGGGCAGGATGGGAGGCGTTGCCTGGCGGCTGGGTGTTGTATGGGTTGCTGGCCACTGGGGGGGGGTTGACCGATCGCATGATTGTCCGCGCCATACGAATCCTCGAGGAGGCGCTGGGATGAGCGAGGGAGCCATGGCTTGGATATCCATTGGCCTTCTGATCGTCTTGGGGCTGTGGGGACTTTTGGATCTGTTCCTTTCGAGCTTGGTCCTCCGAATCCATCGGAGGAGGCAAGCTCGGATTCGCCGGATTGCTGGAATCTGGTCGCTTGCGCCGCTTCCGCTGAGGGAGCCGCTTCGAGAGCAACCGGAGGCGGTGCTGGGCTTCGGGGTGGGGGCGGCGGCGGGCGCGTTGCTTTCGGTCTTGGGGCTGGGCGGGATTTGGCCGCTGTTTCTGCCTGGCCTAGGATTGGCCTTGGGAGCTCTGGCTAGGACTGTTCGGGGCTGGGGCCGATCGGTTCGTCATCAGGCGGCGGTGGTGGCTGTCTTGGAGGAGCTGGCCCTGCAATTGGCCGCTACTGGGTCCTTGGAGGCGGCTCTGCGGCGGGTTGGCGATGAGAAGGCGGCTTGGCCAGAGGAGGGCGAGTTGCGCAGGAAGTTGCAAGAGGCTTTGGACGAGGCGGTGCGGCAGGGAAGGGGAGGACTGGAGGCATTGGAGAACTGGGCTCGGCGGACAGATCCGTCCCGCCTGATGCCTGTGGCGGCGGTGGTGGCCGCCGCGGCTGCTGGGGGACGCCGGCCCGAGGAGGCATTGCTCACGGTGGCGGATGACGCGGCAGAGGAGATCTCCCAAGAGCTGGCTGGGCGGCTGAGGGCGCTTCCAGATCGGCTGTTGCCAGTGGTGGGGTTGGGGATGTTCGCCCCGATCCTAGGCTTGGTGCTTTTGCCAGTGGCGGCGTATCTCCTGCGGCTGATCACCGCCTCCGCCACCCGGCTGAACATTCCAGTTCCATAGCGCGGCCCGGCGCGGAAAGCCGGTTCGAGTCCGGCCCGGGCCTTTCCCCGGGGAGCCCCCGGGGGATCATCCCATCTTCTGGAGGTGTGCGATGCGTGTGCGTGATCGAGTCTTGGAGCTCTACGTTCGCTATGTGCTCCCCATTCGGGAGCGCGGCATGGGAACAGCCGACTACATCGTCGCCTTGGGAGTGGTGCTCTTCCTCCTCCTGCCCATCGTGGGCCTGGTGCTGAGGGGCGGCATCGGGGGGGTCGGGGACCGCTTCAAGGACTTCCTGGACTCCCTGACCTTCTCCACCACTGGGCCGTGAGGGAGGCGCGATGCGGGACTGGATTCGAATGCTCTACGTTCGGCGCGTGCGGCCTCTTTGGGAGCGCGGCATGGGGATGGCCGACTACCTCACCGCCCTGGGAGTGGTGGCGGCGTTGCTTCTGCCGGTCTTCTGGCAGGCGCTGGGGGCCGTGCGGGACCTGATGCTACGCTTCCTGGAGGCCATCCGGTGAGGCGCGGCACGACCACCCCCGAGGCGATCCTGGGGCTGGCGGCCCTAGTGCTGGTGGTCGCGGCGGCCTTCGCCTTGGCCCAGGCCTTGGCCGTCGTGTGGGGGGTCCAGCGGGCGGCGGAGGCGGCACTGCTGGAGGTCCGCCTGCGAGGGACGGGGGCGGACCCGGAGGGGGCAGCCCGGGCGGCCCTTTCCGGGACGCCCCTTCTACCCCTGGATCCCTCCGGGCCGGCGGTGACCGTGGCCGCCGACCCGCCAGACCCGTCCACTTGGCGTTTCGGGACGCAGGTCTGCCTTTCGGTTTCGGCTACTTGGACGGCGGGCGGAGGGCTTCTGCCCCCGCGGGACCTTTCGGCTTCCGCCGTCCGTTGCGGGTTCGTGGAGGCGTGGCCGCCATGAGGCGGGGATCCGTGGGGACCCTCTACGCCTTCGCCCTCTTCGCGCTACTGGCCCTGACGCTGGCGGCCGTCTCCGTCGGGCGCTTGTTGGAAGCCCGAGCCCGAGCCCGAGGGGTAGCGGAGGCGGCGGTCTACGCGGCCCTTTCCGCCCGGGACTGGGCGGCGGCCCAGGCATGCGGTTGCCCCCGCTTGGACGTGGGGGAGGCCCGCGGGCGGGCGGAGGAAGTTCTGATCGCGGCCCTGGCTGGTCAGCAGGCCACTTGGGCCGTCGCGGTCGAGCCGGGGGGGATGGTGACGGCGTCCGTAGTTCTTTCGACCCCCACCTCCTTGGGATGGCTGGGGTTGCCGGCTGTTGTCCCCCTCCAAGCCGAGGCCGGTGGCCGCTTGGAGTGGTGGGACACGCCGTAGGCGCTGTCGCGCCAAGACCGGGCGCGGATCCCCCGCCTGTTTGGCTGGCCCGCTTCCGTGGAAAGACGGACCGCAGAGGTCTCGGCGGAGCCGGCTCTTGGGTCTTGGACTCGGAGGAAGACGATGTGGGTGATCCGTGATGGCCGCGAGGTTCTAGATCCAGCGATGGCACCACGGCGAGTCTGGCCAGCGGCCCGACTGCTACCCCCGACGCCGGAGAGCCCTGGGGACCCGCCAGAGATCCCTTCGTTGCCGCCGCCTCCGGAGCCCTCCCCCTGGTGGCTTCAGGCACCTTGGCTACTGACGGCCGCCGTCTACGGCCTGCTGGGCCCCCTGGCCTTCGGTGGCCGGGGCTGGATCTATCTGCTGGCGTTGCCGGCCACCCTGCTCTCCTCCTTCCTAGGGACGGCGCTCCAGCACCGCTGGGCCATGCGGCAGCATCAGCGCCGCGTTCAGGAAACCCTGGAGACGGCCAGACGTCGTCTTGTGCGCTTCTTGGAGGCCATCGAGCGCTACCAGGCCGCCGTCGAGGCCCAAGAGCAGGCCCTCTTCCCATCGTGGGAAGCCATGCGCGCCCGCGCCCAGATGGGATCCGATTTGTGGTTTCGCCGGCCAGAGGATCCCGATTTCTTGCACGTGCGGGTGGGGAGGACGCATGTTCCCTTGTTGCCTTCCAGCTTGCTTTCGCGCGCTGGGAGGTGGCTGGATCCCGAGGAGGCCCCAGAGCCTCTGCGCCCTTCCATACAGGCCCTTCAAGGGCTGTTGCAGGGACACCGGGAGGCCCCGCTGGCGGTGAGCCTTCGGGTTCCGTGGGTCTGGCGGGCCTTTCCTGGACAGGAGGGTGCCCTCTTCCGGATCTTCTTGGAGGTGGCCATCGCCCACTCCCCCGCTGATCTCTTCCTCATGGCCGCCTTGACGGATCCTCGCTGGGCCTTCCTGCGCTGGCTACCCCACATCGGGGAGGAGCGGGAGGGGTGGGCGGACGGACCAGCCGCGGTTCGGGAGCGGATCTTCGAGACTCTCCACCGGCGGCGCGGGCAGGGGGATCCCAGCAGAACGGCGTTACTGGCGCTTCTGGACGAGCATGCCCTGGCGGACCCTCGGCTGGGATTGTTGCTTTCGGAGGGGCCCCAGCTAGGACTGTTCCCCCAGTTGATCCTCCCTTGGGGTACTCCGACTCCCGCTGGCGTGGCTGGGGAGGTCCTGTTGCGGCCAGAGGGGAAAGTCTGGATCCTCCAGCATGAGGGGAAGTGGATCGATGGAAGCAATCCCGATCCTCTTCTCTCCCCAGAGGAGGCGGAGGTCATCGCGCAATCCCTCGCGGGCCTTCGTCCCCAGGCAATCGCCGCCGTCCCACGGGCGGTCTCCGGCCCGGCCCTCTGGGGGATCTCGGGGACGGAGATCGTCCGCCCCGCCTCCCCGCCGCCGCCCTCTCTGGCCGTGCCCATCGGCGTCGCCGACGATGGGGAACCCTTTGTGCTGGATCTGCACGACCGCGCCCACGGCCCCCATGCGATGGTGATCGGGGCCACCGGGTCCGGCAAAAGCGAGGCCCTGCGCACCCTGGCCCTGGCGCTGGCCCTCCACTTCCCCCCGG
>JAPWUV010000008.1 GCA_028275345.1 bacterium | reverse complement strand
CAGGAGGGGAGTCAGAACGTATCCCAGTCCGAAGAACGCGTTTCCAAGGTTGCTCGCCCGGGCCGGATCCTTGCCTCCAAACAGCACTTGAGGGATCAACGTGTTCCCGACGGTATTCAGGCACATGGCGCCAATCCCCAAGAAAATGCACGCCCAAAGCGCCAAGGCGTACGATCTGGCCAGGCCCAGGAGGAACATGCTGGCGGCAGTGACCAGAAACCCCACGGTCACGACCGGCTTATGGCCTACTTTGTCCACCAAGGGCCCGATGAAGAACTGCACGATGGTGCTCGTGAGGAAGAGAGCGAGCACCAGCGTCCCAATCCGTGACTCATCGATCCCCAGGGCTTGCTGGAGCTCCACCGAAACCGAGCCGATGATGATGAAACAGATGGCCAGGCTGAACACAGCCGTCAGGGCGACGACTGCCGTCAATGGGCTTCGCTTAGCCTCCATGGTGCCTCTCCCCGGTTGTTTCGCCTCATTCAAAGCCAACAGGGGTCAACCAGCTCGTCGTACCGCCAAACTGAACTGCGACAACCGCACAGGGGCCTTTCAAGCTTCTTCTCCGGCACGGGAGCAATGGCTCCGCCCCTCTTCCTCACAAGGCCACCTTCACCCAGCGGTTCTTCTGGTGACTCTCCACCACCGCTTCCACGAACGCGTTTTCCACGTACCCGTCGTAGAGCGTAGCGACAAGCTGTCTGCGATTCCGGTCGAGGATGCAGGAATAGAAATCGATGCAGGCGTTCTTGAAGGCGTCCGGGAAGCCCTCTTCGTGCCCGCCCGGGTAGAAGATGAAAGAGGCCGTCTCGCGGGAGACCAGCGACGGATCGCGCATCAACACCTCATTGGGGCCGCTCCGGCGGCCAATGTACAATCGATTGGGATCCTCTTGGAACCATTCAATGGAGCCCTCCTGGCCGTCGATGCGGACGTGGAGCCCATTCTTCTTGCCGGCCGTGACCTGGCTCACGGTGATGGCGCCGGGGATCCCGCCTTCCAGCGTGATGAGCATGGTGGCATAGTCCTCCGTGGTGACCCGAACCTCTTCGTACTCCTGCGCCCCCTGCTGTGCGAAGGTGACTACCTCGCCTTTCGGCTTCTTCCTCACAGGATGGACCGTCGTCATCCGGGCCATCACCTCGGTGATGTGCTTTCCAGTGAGGTACTGGAGCAGGTCGGCTGCATGGGTCCCGATGTCGCCCACAGCCCGGGTCGGTCCCGCCATCTCCGGCTCCAAGCGCCAGTTGTAGTCCGTGTCGTAGATCAACCAATCCTGGAGATACTCCGCCTCCACAGCGAAAATCCGCCCGAGCTTACCGCCTTCGATCATCCTCTTCGCTTCAATCACCAAAGGGAACATGCGGTAGTTGTACATGACGGCAGCCACGACGCCCTTCTTCCGGGCCAGCTCGACGAGATCCTTCGCCTCCTTGGCCGTCATCGTCAGGGGCTTTTCCGAGAACAGATGGATCCCCGCTTCGAGGACCTTCTTGTTGATGCCGTAGTGAAGCGCGTTCGGGGTGCAGTTGTGGACTGCGTCGATGCCGCCATCTCTCAACAGGTCATCTAGGCTGGTGTAGACTCGGGGAATACCCCATCTCTCCGCGAAGGCTTTCCCCTTCTCCAGGCTCCGGCTCACGACGGCTTCTACTCGGGCGAGACCGCACCTCTGGATTGCTTCCACGTGAGCGGGCCCGATGAACCCGAGCCCGACCACAGCCGCACGCAGCTTTGCCTCTGCCATGGATCCTCCTCCGAATGGCTTGACAGCTGCTCAAGAAACTTCCAAACGGCTCCACCGCCTCACTCAAGCCCACCACATCTCTGCCGGCTTCTCCCGGATCACCAGCCGATTCAGAAAGTCCACGGCCTTCTGGAAGCCCTCGTCCACGCTCATCAACGCATCCTCGTGCTCAATGCTGAGCACCCCGTCGTAACCGACAGCCTTCAGCGTGCTGATGAAGGCCCTCCAGAAACCTTCGTCATGCCCGTAGCCGACCGTTCGGAAGAGCCACGAGCGGCCCAGAAGGTCGCGGTAGGTCTTCGTGTCCAGCACTCCGTTGATCCGGGTATTGGCGGGTTCGATCCACGTGTCCTTCGCGTGCACGTGGAAAATCGCCCCTTTCAGCGCTCGCACCGCCTCTACCGGATCAATGCCCTGCCAAAAGAGGTGGCTTGGGTCGAGGTTCGCCCCGATGGTCTCGCCACACTCCTGGCGCAGCTTCAGAAGCGTTTCCGGATTGTAGACCACGAAGCCCGGATGCATCTCCAGACACCAGCGGACTCCCTTGGAGCGCGCGAACTCCGCCTCCTGCCTCCAGTAGGGAATCACCTTCTCCTTCCACTGCCACTCGAGCACTTCCAGGAAGTCCGGTGGCCAAGCGCACGTCACCCAGTTGGGGTACTTGTCCCCGTCATGAGAACCCGGACACCCGCTAAAACCGATGACGTTCTGGACACCGAGCTGGCTTGCCACTTCGATCGTGGCGCGCTGATATGCGTGATGCCGCTCGGCAATCTCCTTGTTCGGATGCAGCGGGTTACCGTGGCAAGACAAGGCACTGATTTCCAGCCCGGCTTTCTCCACCGCCTTGCCCAGCTCGGCGATCTTCTTCGGATCCTTCGCCAGTTCGATGGCATCCCCGTGAGCCGTCCCGGGATAGTTTCCCAGTCCGATCTCCACCGCCTGCACTCCGGCCCTCTTGACGTGCTCCAATGCTTCTTTCAGCGGCTTCTGGCCATACAACACGGTGAACACGCCGACCTTCATGATCCTCCTCCCATGATTGCAGGTTCCCACCTCTCCAAGTTCCACACCCCCTTCGCTTCCTATCCCTCGGCTGCCACCCCACTCGTGCGATCCCTACTCCCTCCCCCTTCTACCTCGCGTCGGGAATCCGTAGACTCCCATGCCTACGCCTCCAAGCTTGCCGGCAACCCGCGACGACCGACACCCGCCGGCCAACTGTGCCTCGCGCTTCATCGGACCCATCCCCCAGGGGACACAACCTCCCCCGCCAATCCCGCGGAGAAAGGCTCAACCCGCTTTCGCCAGAGCTTCTTGTATTGCCGCCACGCAGCGACGCAGGTAGTCCATGGGTTCATCCGGATGGGCCTCGTACTCGATGGAAATGAAGCCTGTGAATCCGATTTCCTTGAGGGAGCGAAAGACAGCCACCATGTCCAGCTTGCCCTCCCCGAAAACCGGCCACTCGCCTTCCACGCCAGCCCAATCCTTGAGATGGACACCGTGCACTCGTTTTCCCAGGCGCCGGATTGCCTCCACCGGATCCACCCCCGAGCGCAAGAAATGCCCCGTATCGACACAGGCGCCAATGTACTCGTTGCGGCCTTCCGCCACTTTCAGCACGTCCTCCACGGTACTGTACCGGGAACCGGGCCCGTGATTGTGAATGGCGATCTTAATTCCATGCTCGGCGGCAAGTTTCTCCACCAGAGCCATGGTCTCATCGGTCGGATCCGGATCAGCGCTCAGGCTCGGAATGCCCAGTTTCCGCGCGAACTGGAAATAGCGTCGATTGGCGGCCTCGTCCGGTCCCAGGCGAACGACCCCGTAAGCGCTCAAGGCAACGCCGCTCTCCTTCAGGGCCGCGCGCACCTGATCTACCCTGGACTCATCGGACTCCGGCGGAAAATGCCCCGGGAAGATCTCGATGTGGTTCAACCCCAGCTCCTGCGTCTTCCGGATCGCCTCGATGACGTCGAACTTGCGCAGCGAGTAGCTTTGCATACCTACAGGCCCGAGGCCCTTCTTGCCAGCGCCAGTCCCTGCCCCGCCGCGCGACCGGCAACCAAGCCAGTTGCCCAATCCGAATCCTGCGGTTCCTGCCGCGCACAGCTTCAGAAACTCCCGACGCCGAAACCCGCCTCTCTTCATGCCTGTCTCCTCCCGCCTGAGTTCGAACTGGCGAACGTGGGAAAAACGCTGAGATCGGATTGCTGCCGAAGTTACGCAATGGCCGCTGACCTGTCAAGAGCATTCCCGCTCACCCCGCATGGCGAGGACCACGCCCTCGGGCCGATTCGTTGGGGAGACCGAAGGCTCCACACCGACAGGGTGCAAATGGGAAGCTTGCTTGGCGGCTCGCAGCGAGACCAAAGGGTACAACCGGAATGGAGGGCCAGGTCGGAGGGAACCACCGCGTCGCCCTCAGATGTGCAATTCGATTACGTCCCCCTCTTCAAGGACGTAATCGCGATTCACGCGCTGGCCATCGAACTTGTTTTTCCCCCACACGCGTGCGAACTTCAGCCGCTCCACGAAGTCCTTGTGGATGGCCGCAGCGAAGTCCAGAAGCGTACTCCCCCTTCGGAACACGAACGGCTTCTCCTTGTCAGGCTCCTTCCCGGGTGGCTTCGCGTACACGCGCACGATGTCGAGAAGCTCGTAAACGCTCCGTCCGAGTTCGGCAAGGCCTGTACCCTCCCGGGCGCTAACCCCCAGAACCCGGTACCTCCCCGCGTACAAGCTGGACAAGATCTGCAGATTCTCAGCTGCCCCCGGAAGATCCAACCGGTTACCTACGAGCAAAGCAGGCTTCTCGGCGACAGGCGCGCCCGGTTCCGGACGCACCGGATGACCTACGGGCTCAATCTTGTAAGAGCGCAGGATCTCCAGCGTCTGCTCTGCCTGGCTGAGGGGATCTTCGCTGGCCAAATCCACAATGAGGAGCACGGCGTCGGAGACGCGGATGATACCCGGGACCCACGGCTCCATGAACTGCGGGTCCAGCGGAGGAAGGTCCACAAACTGGATGCCGATGTTCTCGAATTCGAACATCCCCGGCTGGGGCTTCCGGGTCGTGTAGGGGTATTCGGCAATCTCGGGCTCGGCGTGGGTGAGAGCTGCAAGAAGGCTTGATTTCCCAACGTTCGGGAGACCGGCCAGGGTCACCTGACCTGCACCCTCCCGCTCCACGTACAGGGAGTAACCCTTGCCACCCCCCTTCTTTCCCCGCTGCGCCTCTTCCTTGAGTTTGGCGATCCGCCGCTTGATGTCTGCTTGCAGCTTCTCCGTGCCCTTGTGCTTGGGCATCACCGCAAGCATTTCCTTGAGCGCCTCCAACTTCTCCGGGACGGATCGGGCTTCGCGGTACCTCCTCTCGGCCTCGAAGTACTGGGGTGGCAAGTTCGCAGGCATTTCTTGCCCTCGATGCCTCTACTTCGTTGGCCTTTGCGCCGGCTGAGCCAACTCTCCTCCTTCCCAGCACGTTCCCGCGCTACCGCCGAACTTCCAGACCGTCGAAGAGGTCTCCTGGGTCAGTCAGGTAATTCCTGCCAGTTCTCTCTCACCTTTTCCACGGCGCGCACGATGTCGTCCATGTCCTCCCGATCGGCGAGCAACACATTTTGCGTAAGCCAGACCGCTTCGTCGTAGCAAGCGCGCTCGGTCGCCGGCAGAGAAAATTCGCGGTAGTCGACCGGGATGTCGACACTCCGCCCGCGCGGTCCGAAAGCCTTCTTCTCGAACACGGGTTGCTTGTACAAAGGCAGCGAGTATCCCGGGCTCGCTGGGATCCCCTCCGCTTTGAGAGCCTCGATGAAAGCCTTCTTGGGTTTGTTCCCGAAGCTCTCTTTCTGGTAGCGGAAGATGTAAAGATGCTCGGCATGGCTGGTCACCGCGGGGTCGTCTCGGAGCACCCGGATTCCCTCGATTTGCCGCAGTTTCTCCGTGAGGTAGCGGGCGTTCTCCTGGCGACGTCGCAAGTGCTCCTCGTAGCGCGCAAGTTGGGCAAGAAGTACGGCCCCCTGGAACTCCGTCATCCGGTAATTGCCCCCGTAATAATAGTGCATGTACCATTCACCCTTTTCCCACCGTCCGCAATTGTGATGGGACCTAGCAAATGCGGCCAGCGTCTCGTCGTTCGTGAGGATAATGCCCCCTTCGCCGGAGTTGATGTTTTTCGACGACTGGAAGCTAAAGGCACCGGCATCCCCGAGAGCACCCACGCGCTGGCCCCTCCATTCCGCACCCCAGGCCTGTGCCGCATCCTCCACGACCACGAGGTTGTGCTTTCGAGCAAAGCTCATCAGCGTTTCCATGTCCACCGGGCGCCCGGCGAAGTGCACAGGCATAATCCCGCGCACGGCGGGTGTCAGGCCCTTCTCCAGCAGCGACACGTCCAGATTATACGTCTCCGGGTCGATGTCAACGAAGATCGGGTACCCGCCGGCCTCGATCACAGCCGTGGCAGAGGCGATGAAGGTGTAAGCCGGTACGAGCACTGCATCTCCTGGGCCAATCCCGGCCGCCAGAAGCCCCAGATGCAGCGCGGTGGTCCCGCTATTCACGGCGATCCCGAACTTCGCATTTTGGAAAGCCGCAAAGCGCCTTTCGAACTCCGCTACGCGGTCCCCGTGCAGGCGCCCCCATTTGCCACTCTTCACAACTTCGGTCAGGTTACGAATCTCTTCCTCGCCCCATACCGGCCATGTGGGGAATGGCCGGGTCCGAACCGGCTTGCCGCCCCGGATTGCCAGTGTCGCCATGCGTGTCTCTCCCTGCCGTTACTGGAAATTCGCCATCCGTGCAAGGTCACGGTGATTTCTACGGCCGTGCCGGATCGCCGGTCGTGCCCACTGCGGCCGAGGACGCTCCCGAAGGCTCCTCGCACGGGCTTGTACCCTCCAGGGTCCCGAAAACCTTGTGGATTTCCTTCTCCAAGTCCATCCCGGGGTGATAGTGGATCGCGTGAATCCCCAGTTCCCGTGCTGCCACAACGTTGCGCTCTGTGTCATCCACCAGCACAGCATGTTCGGGCCCAACGCTAGCCGCCCGCAGCGCCTCCCAGTAAATCGTCGGTTCCGGCTTGATGCTCCCGACCCTGTACGAGAGGACCAGAGCGTCGAAGAGAGAGCCAATGCCGAAGGATCTGTCGATGAATTCCCAATGAAGCGGGTCCGTGTTCGAGATGAGCACCACGCGGTAATGCAGGCGCAGAGCCCGAAGCGCTGCGATCACCTCTTTGTTCGGCCAGAAGTTGTCCGCCCAGACAGTCGCAAAGGCGGGAAAATCCACCCGAATCCCAACCGTCTCCTTCAAGCCACGGTAGAATTCCTCCGGGCTGATCCGTCCCCGATCCAACAGCTCCTTGAGCTCTGTAAAGCGTTGCGCCACCCCGGGTTCCCAGAAGGAAACCTCGGCGATCCCCTGCAGCTTCGCCAAGATCTTCTGCTCATCGAACAGCGCCACAACTCCCCCCAGGTCGCAGAGAACAGCTCTTGACCTGGGCTTTTCCACTCCTCCCTCGGGCTTTGCTTCTTGCAACTCCAACCTCCGTCTGCACGCAACCAAGCCCGATACGCACGACTCCCCTCTCCTCGCAAGAGGCGGGACGAATTAGCCACGCTCTTCGCCTGTTTTCTCTTGAACCGCTTGAGAATCTAACGAACCGGCCGGACACTCGCAAACTTAATTTCCCGCCGTTTCCCATTCCCTCGCCGGTTCTGGCAGGGCCTGTGGTGCAGACGATCCCTTGACGATACGAACCGGTACTGAAAAGGCCACCCAGCTCGCTCGCCGGGTGGCCTTTTCTCGCCGGCAATGCTCTGAACTCCGGAATCAGAACCCGACGCTCAACGAGAACCGATGGGTATTGTCGAAAATTCCGAAATCGGTAAACGCGTAGTCGAGCATCATATTCACGGATCCGCCGACCGGCAGCCTCAGACCGACGCCGAAAGAGGCGCCCTCATCCGTGGTCATAATGCCATTGACGTCCTTGACCCCGGAGTAGTTGAATTTGTAGCCGCCTCGGAGAGCGAGCCAGTTCTGGAATGTCCACTCGGCGCCAGCAAAATACAGCTGCGCCGAATCCTGCGGCTTCGTGGCGTCCAAGAGAACCTTGAAGGCGCTATTCTCCTCGCGCGCCAGGCTCATGGATGCGCCGATGGAGAAAGTCAGCGGGATGGGCACAGCGATGGCGAAATACTCCACATCCTGTCCGAGGTTGGACAGCCGCGCTCCCAACGTCAGGTCGCGGAAGCCCGTCTCGTAGATGGCTCCGAAGTCGAAGGCAAAGACCGTCACGCTCTGGTCATCGATGTGCTCCCTCAGGAGCTTCGCGTTGGCTCCCATCCGGAATCGGTCTGTGAGACGCTTGGCGTAGGACAGGATCATGGCCGCGTCGTAGTAGCCGTACGTGGCCGTCCGAGCCTGGTCGATCTGAGCATACTCGAAGCCTGGAGGGGCGATATCTCGGTCCGCCGGGATGTCGTTCATGCCCATGTAGATGAACCCGAGCCCGAACGTCCCGAGATTGCCGAACCCGTGCGTGATGGCGGCCGCCTCGTGATCGAGGCTGATGATCCACTTGTTGTGATTCAGGGCAACCTGAGTGACTCCGGCGTCCACGTCGATGCCAGCCGGATTCCAGAACATGGCATTGGCATTGCCGTACAGGGTGGTGGCGGCCGAACCGAGCGCCACCTGGCGCGCCCCTACTCCGATTTTCAGAAAGGGCATGCCGTTGATTCCGGCCTTGCGGACTGCAGCGTGACCGACGCCGGTCATGGCCAGCAAGGCGCCTGCAATCAGCACGCTCAGTGTCCTCTTCATTCTATCATCTCCTTGGCTATGGTCTGTGCGGACTCCTCAACCGAGACAAACGCTGCGGCTTCCGCACCGGCTACCGCAGGATCGAGAAAACGCCGTGCTGCTTTCCACCCTTGAATTCCGCCACCCAGATGTAGATGCCGCTGGCAACCTCCGCACCGTCCTTGGAATGCAAGTCCCAGAAGTACGTGCCGTTGTTGGGATCTTCGGCGCGGAAGTCGATCTTATCCACCACCTGTCCCGACACGTCGAAGATCCAAATCGTGCACTCGGACGGCAAGTTGAAGAAGAATACCCCGTGGATGGCCGCATCGTGGAAAGCCGCCCGCTTGTACGGATTTGGCCGCACCTGGATCTGGCGCTGCCCGGTCGCCAACAAGGAGGTCGACAACGGCCGCGACGCGAGCACGAAATCCACGCCCACAGCCTTCCGCTTGGCCGCATCGCTCTTCGCCGGATAGTAGGCGTGCATGTCCGTCCACGGCCAAGTCCCTTCCCACAGGCCCGTCCGGCCATTCACGTTCACCTTTCCCGTCTCCAACCACGTGTACTGCTCAAGTCCGGGGATCGAGCCGGTCTCCTTCTTGTACGCAGCCACGTAGTAGTAGAAGGTGAATCCGAGCAAGGTACCGGGCGTGTTATCTTCCCAGGCGTACTTGTAGGTGCCTTTATCCGTGTCGGTATTGAGATAGTTGGCCAGGTTCTCTTTCTTCACCACGTGCACGAGATAGTAGGGTCCCCAGTGTTCGCCTTGCTGCTGCTTCACGAACTCGCTGATGGCCTTCTCCGAGAGCAGCGGGTTGTAGGGTTCCGGCTGCGCCTGCTGCGCCTCGATGTTTCCGTTGTTGTCGAAGGTTTCCGGGTTCACCGTCCAGTACGTGTCTGCGGTTGGGATGCCCTGCTGTACAGGATTGTACCGAGGCCACGCACGGCACTTGTAGATCTTGTAGCCGTCAGCCCCTGCCACTTCCTGCCACTTGATCCACGGGCGCACCGCCGGGGAAACATCCACGTTGATGTCCGGCACATCCGGCGGCCGAGGCACATGGTAGTTGCCCTTCGCATCCATTGTGTTGTAGACAGCGCGAGCCGCCTTGATCGCCCTGCGCGCTCCCTGCAGCCGGAACCCGGCGCCCCGCACCCAGTAGACCCGAATGCGCTCGCCCACTTCCAGGGCAAAGGGGCCAACGTTCGTCCAGGGCTCATTGCCGTTGAACTGGTATTCTCCCGTCACACCTCGGACCAAAACGCCCGGCTCCAACGGCCGCCCGTTCTCCGGGTCGAGCGGGCAGAGGCCTCGATTTACCCCGTCCACCGTGATCTGACGCGGGGTGGCGAACATGTAGGCGCCATACTCGTGGCTTTCATCCGACGGTTGCTGCCACTGGCCCGGATCCTTGGGGACAAATGTCGTGATGTCGCCCGGCGTGCCAGCGCTGAATAGCCTTGGATTCGGTGCCAGGTCGAATTTCGACCTGTCGCGGCCCTTGCCGCCATCCACGTAGAAGGTCCCCGTGGCGCAGATGTGTACGCCTTTCGGTGTGTAGTCATTCACGTTGTTGCGGCCGCTTTGCACCGTGTGGAACCAGCCGCGCTGTGCTCCTTCGCCGATGGCTGGGATCACTTCCTCGCCAAGCGCATTCTTGAAGCAGAGATTCTTGTTCCCGAGGATGTTGCCGTTCTCATCAACCTTCTTGGCGCCCAAGAAGGTATAAGCGCAATAGACATCGGCGTACCAGCCATCATTGCCGATCCCAGGCATGTCCTCTCGGCCGGGATCCGAACCACGACCCTGGACGGTGATGTCCCAAGGGTATCCGTTTTCGTCTGGGCTCGCGTCGTACGCCCAACCAATGTAGCGGCTGTTGGGGTAGGTGTAGGTCCGGCCACCGTCGCGCAGAATCCGGAAGCTGAATACCGTGGGGTCGTAGGCGAGCACCAGCGCGTTGATCCGCTGGCCGTGAAGATCCACCACGCCGTCCCCGTTGATGTCCTGCTCGCCCGTGTTGTAGAACTCGTACTCTACGATGTCAAAGTTGTCCAATGAACCGTAGGGGAAGGTCCAGCTGTACACGCGCATCTTCACGTCCACGCCCAGCTGAGTGGGCCAACCGGCCTCGTAGTAAGCCAGATTCCGACCGTCTTTCAGCACAGACCCCTTCAGCGTAATCACATAGTTTCGGTTCGGATCGTTGGCGCCGGGGATCGTGGAGTTGTAGTGAAGGAAAGCGTAGTTCCGATTGTCCTGTCCGTGCACGGCCTGGTTGAGGGCCGCGAAATTCTCGTTCGGATTGTATTCGACGGCCACCATGAAATCATCGAAGTCGAACGTGTGTTCGCCAAAGGGCCAGCTCCAAGGCGCGTTCCCGAAATAGCCGCTCGTCACCAGTCGCGTCATCCGGAAAAGCCAAGCGCCAGGGGCTCCGGCATTACCCCGGGCGGACAGGTTCTCGCGGAACGTAAGCCGTGGCCATGAACCGTACTTGATGTAGTTCGGCGGGACGTACAGATCCCAATGGTCCCCTGCCACGATCACGCAGTTCCCATTGGCATCCTCGGCGACGGCCGTGGGAACACCAGTCCCGAGCCATGCCAACCATCCCAGTGCCATCAGCAGGATTCCTATCTTCCTTCTCATGTTCGCATCTCCCTCGTCGTTGGATGCTCTGTACTCCTCGACCACGTCGAACTGGCTTGAAAGGAGGGCGAGGGGACTCACGCCCCTCGCCCGACCGCATTCTCAGAACGAGAATTCCAAGCCTGCCCAGATCGTCCGCGGTTCGCCATACAGCAAGCGGCCGTAGGTGTCCGTCGGCTGACGATACACGCCCTCAGGATCGTGCTCGTCCCCGGTCTTCGGCTTGAGGTCGCGTCCCAATTCCCAGATCTTCTGGTCCTTGGCTTCCTGGAACGGGTTGTTCGCGTAGCCGAGGATGTTCTTGCGGTCCAGGATGTTCCTCACCTCGCCGAAGAGATTGATCCGCATGTCGCCCATCAGCCGGAATTCCTTCGACAGGCGCAGATTCAACTGCCAGGTCCATGGACCCTGCCCCAGCTTGCGGCTGATGGTGAAGTAGGGATCGTTCTCCACGTTCTCGGTGAGCTGGTAGTAGAAGCCGCTTGCCGCCTCTCCCACCACAGTGGCGTTAACCCCGTAGGGCAGGAAGGCCATTACCGTGCCGTAGAAGCGATGCGGGCGGTCGTAGCCTCCGCTGACCACGTTGCCCGCACCGGATCGCTCCAGCACATTCCGCTCGTAGAAGTTGTACTGGCTAATCAGCTTCCACGGGAGCTTACCCAGGGCAGCGCTATCGACGTTGGCGCTGTACGACGTCCGAACCACGCTCCCCGTAGGGACGGCCACGGGTTCCTTGATGTAGGAATAGGCGTAGCTCAAGCGCGCGCTGAACCACTTCCCCGGCCGCTTGATCAACGTCACTTCGATGCCGCGCGAGTCGGCGTATCCCCAGTTGTGGATGTACTGCATTCCCGGACCAGTGTAGGGCGTAAGGACGAAGTAGAGGTAGCGGTAGTTCTCCACGTCGCGGTAGTACCCGGTGACGTCCACCGAGAAGAGGTTGCTGACCGCGTACTGGAGACCCATCTCGTAGGCCGTCGCCTTCACCGGCTCCTGTTCCGGCCAGGTGGTCTCGATGTTCGGCGAGGAAGAGTACTTGCCGAAGTTGATATCCTTGTACAAGCTGGCGAAGTTCGGATACTGGAACAGCTGGCCGAAGCTGTAGTGCATCGCCATGCGGTCCGAGACCGGGTGGGACACACCGATCCTCGGGCTCACATAGAACTTCCACGGCACCTTCTCTCCCCAGACTGGCCGCAATTCGACCAAGTTGCCCAGCTCGTCCTTCACGTAATCGAACGGGTGGAAGTCGTTCTTGTACTTGTAAGTGTCTGTGTAGTACCCGTCCACGCGAACACCCAGGTTCAAGATCAAGCCGGAGTACTCGATCCGGTCCTGGATGTAGAAAGCCAGTTCCATGGGGTTGAAATCATGGTAATCCACCCAGAAGCGGGAATAGGGGTACGTCACGCCATTCCCGCCCAGGGGAGACTCAATGTGGCGGCGGCTCACGGTGTGATACCGGAACTGCGCTCCCGCCTTCAGTTGATGATTGTAGGTGACCTGACTGGTGATGTCCGCCTTGAGGGTGGTAGCATACCGCTTCGTGTAGGAGTAGAGCGGCGTAGGGTAGGCGGAACGGTACCAGCCGGATTGGCCGACAAAGAACAGCTTGGCGTCGTTAATGCCCGATTCCGGGTCCGTCTGATCGTAGAAGAAGACCCGGTACGCCGGGTCCCCGAAATGGCCGTAGACGTACCCATTGGCGGTGCCGCGCTTGATCGTGTTGTATACCTTCTTGATGCTCCCGTCGGTGTTGAAAATGGTGTCGATCTTACCACCGACGTACTTCAGGAAGTCGTTCAACGTCGCGAAGGTGATGAAGTCGCCCTTCTCGTCCAGCTCACACATCCCATCGCCGTCGTCATCCGGGTATCCGACCCAGGTCTCCTTGTTGGTCTGGCTGAGGTTGATCTCGTAGAAGGTCTTGGGTGACAGGGTGTGCGTCCACTTCAGGTAGCCCACCAGACCGAGGTCCTTGTACCTCGGAGCCCCTTCCATGTAGTATTTCCACTTCGGATTGTACTTCCAATTGACAAACTTGAATAGCTTCCCGCCATCCGTCACCTGCAGGAAAGCAGTCAGCTTCTGGCTGGGTGTGAAGTTGTAGTGGACCTTTCCACTCAGGGTGATGTGGTCTTCCCGATCGAATGGGAGTCCAGTCATCTGCCGGTTGAAAGCTGCCGTCAGGAAGAAGCCGCCCTTGTTCGTGAAAGGCAGCGGCCCGCTCAGGTTGGCCTCCATGTCGAAGGGTCTGCCAATACCTGTGGAATCCTCTGGATCGTAGAAGTACTTATCCTTCGCCACCTGAGGCTGCCAGGTCATCAGCCTGTATTTTCTGAGGGCTGCAGCATCCCCGGCGTCCGCAGCCTGCTTGGCCCTCTGGCGCTCTGTGTCATAGCCGAAGAAGGTGCTCGTCTCACCCGGGAACTTGTAGTCCCAGTAGATGTTGCTGCCGTGGTTCTTGATGCCGTTCAACGCAAGTCCGCGGGCGAAGATCTTCCCGTGGTATGCCTGTCCGCCTTCCTTGGTCACCATATTCACCACGCCGGCCGTCGCGCTGGGGTACTCGGCCGTAAACACGCCCGCATAGACGGACAGCTCTTCCACCTGGCTCTGGGCCACCTGGACGGCGCCGATGTCCCGCGCTTCCGATTCGCGATATCCCGTGTACGCGTGCCCGACCTCTCCTCCGAATTGACCCACGCCCGCCGAGAAGTACGTGTCCGTCATGTCGACGCCGTCAATGACGTACTTCGTCTCGTATTTCTGGCCGCCACGAACGTAGCCGCGGAACGTGCTCGGCGAAGACTCCATGATGTCCACGACGCTCGCCAGGGGCAGCGTATTGTTCAGTTCCTCCACCCCGATGGTGGTCTTGCTGTGGGTGAGCGTCTTTTCCACCAAGGGACGCTCGGCCACCACCGTCACCGCCTCTCCTTCGATCACGGTGGGCTCGAGGAGGAAGTTCACCTCGGTGGTGAAATCCACCTGCACGCGAACGTCCGTCTTGGTGACCGCCCTGTACCCGATGAATGAGGCTTGCAGCGAATAGGTACCGGGCGGGACGTTGATGACGAAGTACCGCCCATTCTCGTCGGTGCTGGCCCCCATCATTGTCCCGACGAGGACGATGTTCACCCCGGGGAGCGGCTCGCCGGTCCTGGCATCTTTCACGGTCCCGGCGATCTTGCCGCGCGTCTGGGCAAGGGCTCCGCCGGCCAACAGGGCCAGGCCCAGCAACGTCACCACCGCCGCTACCCAGCACTTGCGACCCACGCTCGTTCGCATCTTCACCCTCCTCTTATCAGGTCAATGCCGTTCCTCCTAACCATATGGCCGAAACTCTTTGGCATCACCTCCTTCAACGTGGTTGGCTCACCGTCCCTCTCTCAAAAAGAAAGGGCGGATTCCCGTTCTGGGAGTCCGCCCTTCGCAAACGCGGTTGCGTGATTTGTGTGGCGATGATGCCCGTCTGAGCCCTTCCCTGTCGCGTCCTTTGCGACACGTCTGTCTCCTCGCACAGGGTCGTAGGGGTCTCGCCTATCGGTACGCGGCAAAGCTACAATATCGTGTCCATCCTGTCAAGGAAATTCTTGCGCTTCTCAAAAAAAAGTTTCCCCGCACCGCAATGAGCCCTGCCCCACCCCTTGTCCGGCGACGAAACGCTGCTCCCCGAGGCCGGGTTGCCGGACCTAGTTCAGATTCAACATCTCCTTGACCTTCTCCACGGCGGAGGCGGCATCCGGCGCGTAGCCATCCGCCCCAATTTCGTCCGCGAAGGACTGCGTCACTGGAGCGCCACCCACGATGACCTTGACATGTTTGCGATGCCCGGTCTTCTCCAGTGTCTCGATGACCCCCCTCATGTTCAGCATCGTGGTGGTCAGCAGCGCCGAGAGACCGACTACCTGGGGCTCGTTCTTCTCCACCGCCTCCACGAACTTCTCGGGCGAGACGTCCACACCCAGATCGATCACCTCGAATCCCGCTCCCTCCATCATCATCGCAACGAGGTTCTTACCGATGTCATGCAGATCCCCCTTCACCGTGCCGATCAGGAACTTCGCCACTGGCTTGACCCCGGTCTCCGCCAATCGGGGTCGCAGGACGGCCATCCCGGCTTTCATCGCGCGAGCGGCAATGAGAACCTCGGGCACGTAGTACTCGTTGTTGCGGAATTTCTCGCCGACGACGTTCATCCCGGCGATCAGCCCTTCATTGAGCACGCGGGCAGGTTCTAGGCCCTCCTCTAGGGCTTTCTTCGTCAGCTCCTCCACCTTCGGTGCCTTTCCGGTGATCACGGCCTCGGCAATTTCTTGCAACAGTCCCATCTCTACGACCTCCTCGCTTAGCACTCAGGGGTACCCTTCCGATCTCAGCGGTAGAGGTAATCCGACCAGTGCTCATCCTTGATCTCCCCCAGCGCGGTCGAGTGGACCAGTTCGTACTCCCCGGTACGCCGCCGGTCCACGAACACAAACAAGATCCCCCCTTGAAGCTTCTCGTATGTCCAGATCTCGTACGGATTCTCGATCATTTCCCCGACTTGGCGATCCACATGATCCGGCCAGCCATATTGCAAGAGCACCCTGCCTCTGTCGGTGCGCCACCCCTGTCGCCGCCCAAACGAGAAATGCTGGTTGGCATAGCCAATGCGCTGGAAGTAGTCCCTCCGGGCTTCGTTCTCAGGAGTGGCAGGGTTCGGATCCCTGCGCTTCCAGAATTGAACCAGAAAATTGCGCTTGCCCTCCAAATCCAGCCGCGGATACACAGCGCGCTCTTCGCCCGTGGCGACGTATTCGCTCAAGGCGAACAGGGAATCCAGTTGCCTCTCCGTCATCTGCGCGTACTCGGACGCGACCGCCCCCTCGGCAAGGTCCGGGCGTCCGGGAGTGGAACTGGCCAGGGCGGGTCGGACAACGAAGAAGGGTCGCGACAGGTGCAGGCTGTCTCCGGAGACGCAGTCGTGGACCCTCACCTCCATCTGGTAGACGCCCGCATCCAAGTCGCGCAAGCTCACGCTCCCATGCACCGCACATGCCTTCCCCTTTACGCGGTGAGCGGACCCGATGTACTGAATCGGCGTGCGTCCGGCGGCATCGCGTACCGCAACATCCATTGAGTAACAACCGGATCCATCGGCCGCCTGAGCAAGCCCGTACACCTCGGCGTAGAAATGCAGATCCTCCAGGCCCCTCCCGAAGACTCTCGACGCGTTGGGTACCACCTCCAAACCATTCCTCCAGTAGGCCGAACTCGATTCCGAAGACGGCCGCAAGAAAGACGCAAGGATGAGGTCCGAGCCGTCGAGGGCCGACTTCTTGCGCCCCGTAACCTCGAGGGTATCGCTCACCGACCGACTCACACCGGCTACCTCATCGTGGAAGGAGATGGCCAACACATACCGCCCCGGCCGGAAGCGATACCTCCGCATCTCGAGCAGCTTTTGTCCCCCTCTCACCTGGGCCACGGCGCTCATCGTATCCTGCACTTCAATCTGCGATCGATGGACCACGTCCTGGTCCCGATAGATTTCGCATTCGATGCGAGCCGAAGCAATGCGGAAGGGGCCCTGGTCTCGGTAGGCCAGCGAACCGCGCTCGATGGCGTAATCGACCTCCACCACGCAGCTGCTGTCACTCTCAGGGAATCGGTAGACGTCCGCCCACGCCAGAAGACCTTTCTCGCGGCTCTGGCCAAAAGCGACCATTGCCGTCAGCGTGCAAAGGCCGAAGAGAGGAATGGAGAACTTCGGCAGCCTCATTAGGTGGCCAGGATCTTAACGCGTTCCGTCCCGGGAGGCAGAAACTCCTCGGGAACCAGCTCCGCGACACGAACTATCCGTCCGCTCTCGGCAGACAGCTCAATGGCGTTCACTACGGCGAGGGCGAGCATGGCGGAGATCGAATCCGTCTCCGGTCGTCCCCCGTCGCGCACCAGGCGAGCAAATTCCTCGAATTGCTCCCGCAGGGAAGCGTCTCTTTCCGCATCGAACGAGGAGCAGCCGCGGTACAGGACCTCGACAGCCCCCGACTCCTGCACCAAAGTTGCCGAAAGGGAATCGCTTTCCAGGATGCCTCGGGTACCGTACGCTCGCATTAGTCCCCGAAACGGACCCAGGTAGTTGGACTGCACTGTGGCAAGCCGCCCCGAGCGAAAGTGGATGAGCCCCGCCGTATTGTCCACGTTGAGCCCGTCGACATACAGTTTCTCCAAGGCCCCAGCCACGCTCTCCGGCACGCCACACCAGTGAAGCATCACGTCGATCTGATGAATGCCCAGCTGGATCATGGGTCCCGTCGGACACCGATCCTGACGCCGCCAGCTGGACGAGGTGACCTCGTAGGCCCCGCCGCGGGAGAAATTCCCCTCCACGCTGAGGAGCTCCCCAATTCGCCCTTCCCGGATAGCTCTTTCGCATGCTCGAATGGCGGGCATGCGGCGGTAGTTGTGGCCCACCATCAGCAAGCCGCCAGTTCTCTGCTCACAGCGAATGAGCTCGATGGCCTCCTGCACGTAATTCGTGATCGGCTTATCCACGAATACCGCCTTTCCGTGCTCGAGACCGGCCTTTGCTTGCGGCAGGTGCTGATCGTTGGGCGTGGCGATCACAAGGGCATCGATGGACGGATCTTCGAGAATCTCCTCGAAATCGGCGGTCACCGGCATCCCCAGCTCGGCCTCCAGCTGGTGGATCCGCTCCGGCCGGTAGTAGTAGGCCTTCACGATTTCAAAATCTCCCACCTGCTTACTCGCCCGGAGGAGGACGCGACCGTAGCCACCCACCCCGATCAGTGCAGCACGAACCTTCCGGCTCATCCTAACCTCCGGAGCATCGCTTGCAGACGATGAGCGCAGATCCGGCTACTCTGCAGGAAGGGGGTGACATGCGTCTCGAGCGTCACATGGTGCAGAGGCTTTTCGCGCTGCAGAGCCACTAGCTGCCCCTCGTAGTCGATCTCCCCATCGCCCACCAGGACGCACTCGCAGTTGCCGTTCTTCCTGCAGTAGTCCTTGATATGGACGTTCACCACGAAGTCCCGGATCGCCCGCCAGCCGTCGGGAAAAGGGGTCTCTCCCGAGCAGAAGCAGTTACCCAAGTCCCAGTTCGAGCGCAGGTACGGAGAGTTCACCCCGCGCAGGATCGCTGCGGTGCGGCTTGCGGTGTCGCACCAGTGGTTCGGCTCATTCTCCACCGCGATGGTAAACCCGTGCTCCTGGCCGAGGCGCGCCACCCGTCCGAAGATCTCCACCACGCGGTCTCGGTTGTCCTCGGGCTCGCCCGGGTAATTCTCGAATCCGAACACGATGATCAACCGTGTCCCCAATTGCTCCGCCAGGCGAAAGGTCTCGGGCAGGACCTCCGTGATCTCCTTCTCCACACGTTCGCGATCCTTGAGCGGGATCTTGAAGACGCCTGGCGAGAGCGCCGTCACCCGCACGCGCTCGCGGTCGACGGTTCGCATCACCGAGCGAAATTCCTCTCGGTCGATGTTGGGCACCCGACCGGTACGCAGCACACGGATTTCGTAATCGAAAATACCCCAACGCTTGCCGTGCCAAACGGCTTCGGCGAAATCCGGCACAATCTCATCGGAAACGATCCCGAGCTTCACCCTTTCTCCTCCGAATCAGTCCGATCTGACCCAGTTTCCGTCCAGCCAAGCGACTGAAGTTACGAATTCCCCCTCCAAACGCAAATCTTTCCCGCAGGAGCACAGAGTTTTTCTTCAGGGGATTTCCCCAAGCAGCCAACATTCCCCCCGCGGCGGACGGCCGGGTAAAAACAAGGCCGCCCTCACTGGCAGGGCGGCCACCGGTCTCCCCCAGGTAGCACGAATCCACAAGCCCCTATTTCACGACGATGTTCACAAGCCGCTTGGGCACCACAACGGTTCGGATGACCTCCTTCCCCTCCAGGTAGCGGCGTATTCGGTCGTCGGCGAGAGCCGCTTGCACGACCTCGCCATCGTCCGAATCGGCATCCACTTCGATCGTGGCGCGCACCTTGCCGTTGACCTGAACCGCGATGCGGACCTTCTCCGCGGCGAGGATTGCCTCGTCGTATTCCGGCCATCTTTGGTTGAAAACGCTCGGCGCCTCTCCGATCCGCATCCACAGTTCCTCCCCGAGGTGAGGCGCAAAGGGAGCCAGTAGCAGCACCAGGGTCCGAACAGCATCCCGGAGGACCTCGGCGTTTTGCTCGGCCGCGGGAACGGCCTGCCGGTAGGCGCTGATCTCGTTCACCAGCTCCATGATCCGGCTGATGGCGGTGTTAAAGTGGAAGCGCTCCAGGTCCCGAGTGACCATTTTCACCGCAAAGTGCCGCTGCCTCTGGAGAGGTCGGACGTGTTCGGTCTCCTCTCCCCGCGGAGGATCCTCCACGTACTCGTTCACCAGGCGCCAGACGCGGTTCACGAAGCGGCTCATCCCGTGGATTCCCTCGTGGCTCCAGTCGCCTCCTTCAGCGTAATCGCCCATGAACATGAGGAAGAGGCGGAACACATCGGAGCCGTACTCGCGGATATACTCGTCCGGATTCACCACGTTGCCGCGCGACTTCGACATCTTCGCGCCCTTATTGGTGATCACGCCCTGGTGCACCAGCCTCAGGAAAGGCTCGTCGAAATGCACCAAGCCGAGGTCGTAAAGTACCTTCGTGAAGAAGCGGGCGTACAGAAGATGCATCGTCGCGTGTTCCGCGCCGCCCACGTACACATCCACGGGTAACCACTTCCGAACCAGCTCCGGATTGAACGGGCCCTCCTGATAGCTGGGATCCGGGTACCGGAGGTAATACCAGCTGGAGCAGACGAAGGTATCCATCGTGTCCACTTCTCGCTTCGCCGGTCTGCCGCATTTCGGGCAGGTAGTGTTGACGAAATCGGGGTTTGTGGCCAACGGGGACATGCCCCGTACCCCGAATTCGACCTCATGCGGGAGCATCACTGGCAAGTCCTCTTCTGGGACAGGTACCTCGCCGCAGGCTGGGCAGTAGATGATGGGGATGGGCGCTCCCCAATACCTTTGCCTGGAGATGAGCCAGTCCCGCAAGCGATAGTTGACCTTGCGTCGTCCGATCCCTTGCCTCTCCAGAAACTCGATCACCCGCTGAATTCCTTCCTGGGAAGGTGTGCCGGAGAAGGGGCCGGAATTGATCATCACACCCGGCTCTTCGTACGCGCGGGTCAGCGGCTCCAGACTGGGCTGTCCGTCCGGGCTGATCACCTGGCGGACCGGTAGGTTGTACCTTTGGGCAAACTCGAAATCGCGCTGGTCATGGGCGGGTACCGCCATGATCGCCCCCGTGCCGTACGTCACGAGCACGTAGTCGGCGATCCAGATGGGGACACGTTCTCCGTTCACAGGGTTGATGGCGTAGGCTCCGGTGAATACGCCCGTCTTCTCCCGCTCCGTGGAAGTTCGCTCGATCTCCGACGCTCTCCGGGCTTGCTCCACGTAGGCCTCTACGTCGGCGCGGCGATCCGGCGTGGTGATCTCCGGTACCAGCTCATGCTCCGGTGCCAAGACCATGTACGTCACGCCCCAGAGCGTGTCAGGCCGCGTCGTGAAAACCGGCAACTTCTTATCCGGATGCCCATCGATGAGGAAATCGATCTCAGCTCCTTCGCTTCGCCCGATCCAGTTCCGTTGCATCTCGATGGTCTTCTCGGGCCAATCCAGCTTCTTGTGGCCTTCGAGGAGCTTCTCGGCGTAGTCGGTGATCTTGAAAAACCACTGGACGAGGTCTCTCCGGGTGACGGGCGTCGAGCAGCGCTCGCACCGCCCCTCGATCACCTGTTCGTTGGCAAGGACAGTCTGGCAGCTGGGACACCAGTTGACCGGCGCCTTCTTCCGATAAGCCAGGCCATTCTTGTACAGGAGCAGGAAAAACCACTGCGTCCACTTATAATAGGACGGGTCGGAGGTATTGATCTCCCTCGCCCAGTCGTACATTGCGCCGATGTCTTTGAGCTGTTGCCGGATCTGGCGGATGTTTTCCGCCGTACTGACGGCCGGGTGAATCCCCATCTTGATGGCGTAATTCTCTGCGGGGAGCCCGAACGCATCGTAACCGATGGGCTCGAAGACGTTGTAGCCCTGCATGCGCTTGAAGCGGGCGAAGGTGTCCGTCGGGCCGTAGTTGTACCAATGGCCGATGTGAAGTCGGTCTGCCGATGGGTAAAGGAACATAACCAACACGTACAGCTTATTTGCCGTGCGGCTCATATCCGTCTCGTAGAGGCGACGCTCTTCCCACCATTTTTGCCACTTCTTCTCGATCTCGGCAAACGGGTACGTATCACTCGCTCTCGGCATGGTGCATTCACCTTCCCGCTGCTTTAGGCCTGTCCCAAACGCAAAAAGGAGAGACTCTCGTCCCTCCCTTGCTCAACCGCCTCGTGGGTTCGGACCGCCATCGGATCCTTGTCGGGGCGCCCGGATTTGAACCGGGGACCTCTTGCTCCCGAAGCAAGCGCGCTGGCCGGGCTGCGCTACGCCCCGAAATCCTGCTGCGAAAGCCGTTTCCGCCTCTCGCCCCTCACCCGGGGACTCTTTTCAAACCCGCCTCAAATCGCGCGAAAAATGCCGATCACCCCGAGACTGGCCAAGGTCACTACCACTCCAGCAATCACCACTCCCGCCGCAATGGCAGGCAACGCGTAGCGGAACGGGATCCCAAAGACAAAGGCGGCCAATGCTCCCGTCCAGGCCCCGGTGCCGGGCAACGGCACCCCCACGAAGAGGGCAAGCCCCAAGGCCCGGTACTTCTCCACCACCTTGCCCTTTCGCCGCGTACGAGCCAACGCCTTGTCGAAGACCCGCGCGAACCACGTGTATCTGCGAAAGTACTGGTAGCCCCTTTCCAGGAGAAGAAGCAACGGCACAATCGGGATCATGTTGCCGAGTGTGGCGAAGACAAACGCTTCCCGCCAGTTCAATCCTCCTCCGTAAGGTGGACTTGCCAGCGCCCACGGGATCGCGCCTCGCAGCTCCGTCACCGGCAACATGGAGAGCAGCGCCGTGACCCATGTCCGGGGAACGCCGGAAAACCATTGGACCAAGTGGTCGACCATTCGCCCCGCACCCGTGTCGGCTAAACCGCACTCGAGCCTGCTAACCCCACCGCAGTAGAAACATCAACAGGAATCGGAGGAACCGAAGCGTGTCTCGCACGCGGGCCACATGGCTCGGCGGACTCTGTTCCCCATCGGGATACACGCTGGCGACGGGCAAGCTGGCAATCCGCGCCCCGGACTTGGCCGCCGCAAGGATCACCTCGGTCTCGATTTCGAACCGGTCCGACGCCAGGGGCAAGCTCCGGAGCAGCTCCGCGGAAATGGCCCTCACCCCGCACTGGCTGTCAGGAATCCTCCGAAGGCAGGCGATCGAGACCAGGAGGGAGGATAACCGATTGCTCCACCTTCGGTCCCAGGGCATTCGCTCGGGATTGCCCATGCGATTGCCCAAGGCCAAGTCCGCCTGCCCCTCGGCTACCACTGCAGCCAGCACCGCCGCGTCTTGGCCCCGATGTTGACCATCGCCGTCGACGGTCACGACCACCTGGTAACCGCGCCTCAGGGCCTCGGCAAACCCGGTGCGCAAGGCCGCGCCCTTTCCCCTGTTCCGCGGATGAGAAAGAACCACAGCCCCGGCGTTTCGCGCTGCCTCCGCCGTGCCGTCGCCCGATCCATCATCCACCACGATGATCCCGGAGCCTGCCAGCTCCTCCTGAACCTCGCGAACCACAGCGCCGACCTGGCCCGCGCACTGATACGCCGGGATCACGACGGCCGTCTTCGGTCTCATCGGCTCCGAATATAAGGATCCGGCCCCTCAAAAGCAATGTCTTTCCCGATCCGCCCCGCACGGGAACACTCCTGCGGAGATAAGACCCGTTGCCACCGCTTCCGGGCGAGCCCCTTCCGGAAAGCGAAGACTGAGATTCCGCCGGGGCGCCGAAGGAAATAAGGCGTGGGCCCCGTATTTCTTTCGGAGTGGCCGCGATTGGAAGAAGTTGCTATGGCGGGACATAATCGCTATATTTCGGCACTTTTCCCAGCCGGAGAAGGAGGTTAGCATCATGGTCTCGCAACGCGCGCAAGAGATCGCCCCCTTCATCGTCATGGACGTGCTGGAACGCGCTCACGAGCTCGAGCGCCAAGGGGAACACATCATTCATCTGGAGATCGGAGAACCAGATTTCGATACGCCAGAAAAGATTCGCCAGGCTGGCATCGAAGCCATCCGGCGTGGAGCCACACACTACACGCACAGTCTGGGAATCCCCGAGCTTCGGGAAGCGATCGCCGCCTATTACGCCCGCCGCTATCGGGTCAATGTCTCCCCCGAGCGCGTCATCGTGACGATGGGAACGTCGCCGGGTCTGTTGCTGGTGCTTTGCTCCCTTCTCAACCCGGGCGACAAGGTACTGGTCACGGATCCCTGCTATGCTTGCTACCCTAATTTCCTCCACCACGTAGGAGCGGTGGCCTGCCGGGTACGCCTATCCCCCGAGGACGGTTTCGACGTCCATCCCGAAGCCCTTGCTGAAGCCATGGACCCACAGACCAAAGCCGTGATCATCAACTCCCCTGCCAATCCCACGGGGAAGGTCCTCTCGGCGGCGACTCTCTCCGCCATTGCCGAGCTGGCAGAAAGTGGGCTTGTCATCATCTCGGACGAGATCTACCACGGACTCGTGTACGGGACGCGGGACCACACCATCCTGGAGTTCACTGATCGGGCCTTTGTGATCAACGGTTTCTCGAAGTACTTCGCCATGACCGGCTGGCGCCTGGGTTACGTGATCGCTCCCCCCGAATTCATCCGTCCCATGCAGAAATTGCAGCAGAATCTCTTCGTCTGCGCCAGTTCCGTGTCGCAATGGGCAGGGGTAGCTGCCCTCACGGAACATCATCCGGAGCTCGACGAGATGGTCCGGACCTACGACCAGCGTCGCCGGTACATGCTGAAGCGGCTGCGGGAAATCGGCTTCGGCATCTACTCGGAGCCCCAGGGAGCTTTCTACGTCCTTGCCGATGCACGGCACATTTCGAAGGACTCTTACCGTCTCGCCTTCGACATGCTGGAAAAAGCGCGAGTTGCGGTGGCGCCCGGTATCGACTTCGGCCCGGGTGCGGAGGGATTTCTCCGCTTCAGCTACGCCAATTCCCTCGAGAATATCCGCATCGGTCTCGATCGCCTGCAGGGATTCCTGCGCGCAGAAAAGCGTGCTACCCAGCCTGCCGAGGCTGCGCCCCGCACCTGAGCTCGTAGCCGAGCCCGCGAAATGCGGGCGAAATGATGCCCCCCGCGTGGGGGCCAAAATCATGTGGTGGAATCGTGTGGTGGAAAGGAATCGCCTTCTCGATTGGGGCGGTCGCTGCCTTGCTTGCGGCCGCCAATGCCGTGGGATCGCTCAGCTGGAGCTCCCAGCTGGCTCGACTGACCCGGCGGCTGGAAACATGGGAACCCTCCGAAGTCACCCCTTACGACAAGGACGAGCTCAAAGACCTGCCCCCGCCCGTACAGCGGTATTTGCGTTCGGCTCTGACAGACGGTCAGAAGATCATCACCACGGTTCGCCTCCAACAGGACGGCTGGTTCAACCTGAGCGAAAAGGGCGAGCGATGGGTCCGCTTCCGAGCCGAGCAGCGGGTAGTCCCACGTCCCGCAGGATTCGTATGGAACGCGCGCATGACAATCGCCCCGGGCTTTCCCATTCGGGTTGTGGACGCCTACACCGCTGGTGAGGGCACCCTCGTGGCGAGCCTGTGGGGCCTCCTCCCTGTGGCAAAGCAGGAACCTTCTCCCGAGCTAGCGGTTGGGGAGCTCATCCGGTTCCTGGCGGAGGCCATCTGGTACCCTACCGCCCTCCTTCCGAGCCAGGGGGTTAGCTGGAGAGCCATCGACGATCGCCGGGCAATGGCGCAGCTGAGCGATGGACACGCAACCGCGGAATTGCTCTTCGAGTTTGGGGACGACCATCTGGTGCGGACGATCCGGTGCAAATCCCGGCCCCGGCTCACCCAGGGCAGAACCGTTCCCGCCCCGTGGCTAGTCCGCGTGGGCAACTACACACGACTCCACGGGATGTTGATCCCCCTCGAGGGCTCCGTCGGATGGATCGTGGAGGGGAAACTCCGACCCTACTTTCGAGGCAAGATCACTCGTATCGAATTCGAATTCGCACGCTAGCCCTCCCGCCGGAAAGGCCGATCACGGGGTCTTTCGCCTCCCGCTGCGCAAAGCCGGTTTCCCGCCGCCTCACTTTGGGCGCAGGGCCTGGCTCTGGGGCGGGGTGAGCCCCGCGAGACTGTGCAACGAGCTATTCCAGATCGCCCGTCAGGTACGCCCGCCGGCTTTGGAGTAGCTTCAAGAGCTTCTGGCTGAACTCCTTGGCCGAGTCGGTGCCGTAGATCTTGAGGAGCTGATTGAGGGCGATGACCTCCACGATCACCGTGACGTTCTTCCCGGGGAAGATGGGCAAGCGGACAATGGGAATCTTGACCCCCAGGTACTCCGTGTAGTGTTCGTCCAGGCCGAGCCGTTCGTAATCCTGGCTTGAATCCCATTCCTCGAGGTGAACTTCCACCTCCACTCGTTTCTGCATTCGCACCGCTCGGATGCCGAAGAGCGCCCGCACGTCAATGATCCCCAAGCCGCGGATCTCCATGTGCTGCTGCAACAGATCGCTGGCCGAGCCCATGAGGACGCCATCCGCTTTCCGGACGATGTGCACCACGTCGTCGGCCACGAGCCTGTGGCCACGTTCCACCAGGTCCAGAGCTACCTCGCTCTTCCCAATGGCGCTGCGTCCCGTGATCAGGACGCCGATCCCGTACACGTCCACCAACGTCCCGTGGACCATCAGCCGCGGCGCGAAGCGGTCATCCAGATACTCGCTGAGAAGCTGTATCAGCTGGGTAGTGTTGATGGGCGTGCCGAAGAGCGTGACGCCCTTCTCGCTGGCGATGCGATGGAGTTCCGGCGCTACGCGATTGCTGTCCGTTACGATGATGCAGGGGATCGCAAAAGATAGCACCTTTTCAAGGATTCTCTCTCGTTCCTCCGCAGAAAGGCGCTCGAGGTAGCGGCTTTCCGTGTTCCCGATGATCTGGATCCGCTGGTAGGTGAACACCTCAGTGAAGCCGGCCAGGGCGAGGCCCGGCCGATGGAGATCCGGCTCCAGGATCAGCCGATCGAAGCTGTACTCCCCGTTGATTACGGACAACTGGAGCCGCTCGCGGTTCTCTTCGAATAACGTACGTACTGTCAGCTTGGACATCGCGATCTCGCCCCTGCGAGCTTCAGGGCCCCGCCGTCCGGCAGGGCCCCTGAGCTCACGCGATGGACTATTCTTCCGACTCCGTTTCTCCCTCTTCGCGGGAGAAAAGCATCCCCAGTTTCTCGCCGTTGTGATCCTGGCGCCTCTCCTTGTGCTTCTTCAACTGCCGTTCGATCTTCTCCACAGCCAGGTCCACCGACTTGAACATATCCTCCGACTTCTCGACCGCCGTCAACAGCGCGCTGTCGATCTTCAGCTGAATTTCCGCCACCTGGAGAAGCTTCTCCGGATAGAGAATGACTTCGCAATCAATAATCCCTCGGTAGAACTTCTGGAGCCGCCTCACTTGCTTGTCGATGTACTTCTTCAGACCATCGGAAGGATTGAAGTGCCTTGCTGTCAACCGGTATCGCATAGCCGTCCTCCTCCTGATCCATTTTCGGTGGATGTCGTGAAAACCGGGACATCCGCTTCCTGGGACCACCAAGACCTTCTCGTCACCACCTCCTTTTGCCCACCGGCTAGCCGGCCTTTCGATTCACCCTCCGCGATCTCGGATGCGCTTGTCGATACACTTGCTTCAGCCTTTCCGTGGAAACGTGGGTGTAGATCTGCGTGGTGGAAAGGCTACTGTGTCCGAGCAACTCCTTCACAGCCAGGAGGTCCGCTCCCTCGTCCAGCAAGTGCGTGGCGAAGGAGTGACGAAGTGCATGCGGGAACCACGCCCCGCTATCGTCCACCTGAGAAAGATACTTGCGCACAATTCGCTGAATGGTACGTCTGGATAGCGGCCGGCCCCGCCGCCCGAGAAAAACGTGGGAGGATACACCCGAAGCCATTTGGGCTAAGGCTGACCGAACGGTGAGGTAGTCGGACAGGGCACGGGCAGCCGCTTTGCCCATGGGCACGATCCGTTCCTTCCCGCCTTTTCCAAGGACGCGAAGTTGCCCTTGCCGCAGGTCCACATTTTCCAGACGAAGCTCGGCCAGCTCCGAGAGGCGGATCCCCGTCCCGTAGAATAGCTCAAGGATCGCGCTATCCCGCACGCCAGTCGCCGTACTCTTGTCGGGCAGCGAGAGGGCGGCAAGGACGGTCTCAAGGCTGAGGTGACGCGGAAGCTTCTTGCTGGATTTCGGCAGTGGCAGGGCCGAGAGAGGGTTGAAATCCACCCCTCCCCGCGACACAACGAATCGGAAAAAGGATCGCAGGCAAGCCATTTTTCGGGCGACGGATCGACTGTCCAGCCCCTCGCGCGCCAGCGTCCCGAAGTAGGTCCGGAACGCCTGGCGGGACAGTTCCCACCGCCTACCAGGCCCCTTTTCCGCCCAGTACCTTTCGAACTGCCGCAAATCCGTGTCGTAGGCTCGCAGCGTGTGGGGCGAGTAGTTCCTCTCGAACTGCAGACTTTGCAGGAACTGCTCGCGCCATCGCGACAGTTCAGGAACTGAAACCAACAGCTTCGTCCAGCTGGACCGTTTCCGCATCAAACTCCTGCTTGCAAGCAGGACACACGTAGTACACACCCCGCTGCTGAGAAGTCCGCTCTTCCAGATACGGATTCCCGCACGCAGGACATTCGATCGAGACCGGCTTATACCAGCTCGTGAAGGTGCACTTTGGGTAGTTGCTGCAACCGTAGAAGATCCGGCCGCGCCGCGACCGCCTCTCCACAAGCTTCCCATCGCAATCCGGCCGCGGGCACGGGACCCCAATGGAATACGGCTTCGTGTTCTTGCACTCCGGGTAGCCAGAACAGGCCAGGAACCGTCCGAAGCGACCTACCTTTACGATCATCGGCCTGCCGCAGACGTCGCACACCTCCCCATTGTCCACGACATCGCCGTCCGCGGATTTCGTGAAGCTGCACTCCTCTGGATACCGCTCGCAGGCGTAGAAACGCCCAAGGCGCCCCCATTTGATGATCAACCGACCACCGCACACCGGGCATTTCTCGTTGGTCTGCTCGGTCAGAGACTCGCGCAATGCCTCCGCCTGATTTTGCATCCGATGTAAAGCCTGACTGAACGGACCGTAGAAGGCCTTGACCACCGAGAGGAAGTCCTTCTGCCCCGATTCGATCTTGTCCAGCTGTTCTTCCATCTGCGCGGTGAAGCCCACGTTGAAGATGTCTGGGAAGTGCTCCACGAGGATTCCGTTCACTAGCCTGCCAAGTTGTGTCGGAACGAGCTGGCGCCCCGAGCGCTCCACGTAGCGGCGATCGAGCAAGGTGCTAATGATCAGAGCGTACGTAGACGGCCTGCCAATTCCCAGGGCATCCAGCTCCTTCACCAAGCTGCTCTCGGAATAGCGAGCCGGTGGCTTGGTGAAATGCTGCTCCGGAATGAGGTCCACCAGGCGGAGCACCTCCCCCTCCCGGATCTTCCGGGGCACTGCCATCTCCTCCGGTTCCTCCCCCTCCTCCATCTCGGGTTCTTTCACGTCTTCCCAGACCTGCAGGTATCCACGGAAAATCACGAACGAACCGGTAGTGCGGAAAAGGTAGTGCGGTGCGGTACCTGCCTCAATGTCGATAGTCACCCGCTCGAACCTGGCGGGGGCCATCTGCGACGCCACAAAGCGATTCCAGATCAGCTCGTACAGCTTGTACTGATCGGGCGTCAGGTACTTCTTGATCTTCTTCGGCTCGCGCGCCATCGACGTAGGGCGGATGGCCTCGTGAGCGTCCTGAGCGTTGGCTTTCGCCTTGAAACGCCTCGGCTCTCGGGGCAGGTAGTCCGTGCCGTAGGCCGAGGCGATGTATTCTCGAACCGCAGAGAGGGCCTCTTCGGCGATACGGGTGGAGTCTGTACGCATGTAGGTGATCAAGCCCACGCTGCCCTCCTCGCCCAGCTCCACGCCTTCGTAGAGTTGCTGCGCCACGGTCATCGTGCGCTTCGTCGTGAAGCCCAGACGTTTCGACGCCTCCTGCTGCATCGTGCTCGTGGTGAAGGGCGGAGAGGGATTCCGTGACACCTCCTTGTGCTCGATGTGTGTGACGGTGAAGATTTGTCGCTTGAGATCGTCGACGATGGCCTGGGCGCGGATCCCGTTGGTGATTTCGCACTTCTTGCCGTCGATCCGGATGAGGCGACTACGGAACTTCTCCCCCTCGGAATCCCGAAGTTCGGCCGTGATGGTCCAGTACTCCTGCGGCACGAACTTCTCGATCTGTTCTTCGCGCTCGCAGATAAGCCGCAGAGCCACCGTCTGCACCCGGCCCGCGCTCAGTCCCCGATACAGGGTCGTCCACAGAATGGGGCTCACTTGGTAGCCGACTAGCCGGTCCAATACCCGCCGCGCCTTCTGGGCCTCCACCTTGTCCTGATCAATCTCGAGGGGGTTTTCGATGGCCCGTTTGACGGCGCTCTCGGTGATCTCATTGAACAGGATGCGCTTGATGTTCGGATTGGATCGCTTCAGGAGTTGCGCCAGGTGCCAGGCAATGGCCTCCCCTTCGCGGTCCGGGTCGGTGGCGACATACACGACGTCGGATTCCGCCGCCGCCTGCTGCAGCTTCTTGACGATGTCTTCCTTCTTGCGGATCTTGATGAAGCGGGGCTCGAAGCCGTTTTCGATGTCCACCCCCAGCTTCCGCTGCGGTAGGTCCATCACGTGGCCCATGGAATACATCACGCGGAAGCGATCCCCCAGAAACTTGTTGATGGTCTTCGTCTTTGCGACGGACTCCACGATGACGAGCGCTTTCTTCATCCTCTCCTCGTCGCAGGTCTTCCCGTCCGATTCCGTGCGCTGCCGAACCGTCGAATCGCCGTTTCTGCCCGGTTTTCGCTACAAGCTGTAATGCCTCAGTGGATGGTGGTGTTCCCCTCGAAGAACAAGGAAGAGCTCCCGAAGGGGAAGTCGCTGTTGAACAGGATGGAAGCCACGATCGAACGCATCGTGTCCACGTCCACCGTGTTGGTGCCGAGCAGCATGGCGCGGTCGATGGCCGCCTCCATCTCCGCCTCGTCGATGATCCCCAGGTCGTGAAGCTGCAGGAGATAGCCGTAGGCCTCCGGTTGGATCACGGCGCGTTCCGCCTCGTGGAGGATTCGGAAGGTGGGATGGCCTGTGGGTCCAAACTCCTCGTCCAGCCGTTCCAGGTCCTGGTCCATCCGCTCGAAAAGCCAGGCAAACGCCGAGCTGATCTCGCTTTCACTGTATCCCTGTTCCAGCAGGTCCTGCGAGAGCGCCTCCAGCCGTCCAATTCCGGTCCGTCGATTCCGAATCTCCGACATGATGTAGACCAGAATCTCGATGACGCGCTCGTTCATTTTCTCTCCCTCCAGGCCTGACCTGCTCTTATTCCCCCACAACGACGCCCCGAATATAGGAAGCAGTCCAGTAAAATCAAGGGTTTTTATCAACATTTCACAGCCTTGGCTCCCCTTGAAGCATCGCTTCTCATTCGGGTCGGCAGCCTGCCAGATGTTTTCAGTATTTTTCTACGCGCAGATGCGCCCTTCTGAAGAACTTCCACCGCCGGAAATCGGCCTGGAGATTCATCCAGTGTATCGGCAGCGTCGTCAACTTCTGAACCCCGCGGCGGGGTTCCGTCGGCCCGTGGTGGAAGCCCCCGATCACCCGAAAAGCGCCAACCCCGCTTCCAATGCCATACCCCCGGAACGAAGCCTGAATGGCCCCCTATTCCAGGCGGCCGTGGCAATGCTTATACTTTTTCCCGCTACCGCACCAGCAAGGATCATTGCGGCCGATCTTTTGACCCAGCTTGATGGGCTGCCGCTTGATCTGCCCAGCACCGGCCTGGGATGCGCTAACCTGGGCCGCCTCCGAGGGTGGAGCCCCAGCCGCAAGCCCCATCCCAACCGCAGGCGCATGCACCGCTTGCAGCTGCTCCGGCACAGGGCGCCTGCGACGGACCGGCATCGGCGCTTCCACCGTGACTTGCGCCTTGAAGATCAATTCGAGGACGGAGCGATTGATATCCTCCAGCAGCTCCTGGAACATGTTGAAGCTCTCGCTCTTGTACTCGATCAGAGGATCCTTCTGGCCGTACGCGCGAAGGCCAATTCCCTCTTTGAGCTGATCCATCGCGTACAGGTGATCCCGCCACCGGTCGTCGATCACGTACAAGGTGGCCAGGCGCTCTAGCTGGCGCATCGCTGGCTCGCCCACCGCCTTCTCTTTCTCCACGTAGGCCTGCACCGCCTGATCGCGGACCTTCGCGAACAGATCCTCCGGTTTCATCGTCTCGCGTTCTTGTTCGGGAATGACGAGCGGTCTGCGGACAGTCCGCATGAAATCCCGCTCCAGGCCTTCCCAGTTCCAGTCGTCCGGATACTTGCTGTTGGATGTATACTTTGCCACCAGGTCGTCGGCGAATTGTTCGATCCGATCCATGATGTCCTGGCGCAGGTTCTCGCCCCGCAGCGCCTGATTCCGCATCGCGTAGATGACTTCGCGCTGCCGGTTCATCACGTCATCGTACTCGAGCAAGTGCTTCCGAATCTCGAAGTTCTGCAACTCCACCCGTTTCTGCGCACGCTCGATGGACTTGCTCACCATGCGATGCGTAATGACCTCGCCTTCCTGCACCCCGAGCCGATCCATGATCGCAGCGATCCGATCGGAGCCGAACAGCCGCATCAGGTCGTCTTCCAGGGAAAGGTAGAAACGGGAAGAGCCGGGATCGCCTTGGCGTCCCGCACGGCCTCGGAGCTGGAGGTCAATGCGCCGCGCCTCATGCCGCTCGGTGCCGATGATCCTCAGCCCGCACGGCACATCCTCGTAACAGTTGTATTCGTGCAGGTACGGACACGGCTCCATCCCCGGCTCGGGCTTCACCAGCGCGCAATTCGGATGCTTCACCACCCCGGGACCCAGCTTGATGTCCGTCCCGCGCCCGGCCATGTTGGTGGCGATCGTGACGGCACCAGGCTGCCCCGCACGGGCTACGATCTCCGCTTCCTTCTGGTGGTACTTGGCGTTCAGGACGTTGTGCGGGATCCCCCGCCGGCGCAGCATCCGGCTCAGAGTTTCCGACACTTCCACCGAGGTTGTGCCCACAAGCACCGGCCGTTTCTGTTTGTACAGCTCTTCGATCTCTTGGATGATCGCGTTATACTTCTCCCGCTTCGTGCGGTAAACCACGTCATCGTAGTCGATACGCCGCACCGGCTTGTTTGTGGGGATCACCACCACGTCCAGTTTGTAGATCTCCCAGAACTCGTGCGCCTCGGTGGCTGCCGTCCCCGTCATGCCGGCCAACTTTCGGTACTTGCGGAAGTAGTTCTGCAGCGTGATCGTCGCCAGCGTCTGAGTTTCTCGCTCGATCTTCACCCCTTCTTTGGCCTCCAGAGCCTGATGGAGACCGTCGGAGTAGCGCCTCCCTGGCATCAACCGGCCGGTGAACTCGTCGACGATCACCACCCGGCCGTCTTCGGTCACGATGTAATCGACGTCCCGTTCGAAAAGAGAATAGGCCCGCAGCAGCTGGGAGATGTTGTGAACCCGTTCGCTCCGCTCGGCATGGAGCTGCTCGATCTCCTCTCGCTTCCGTATCTTCTCCTCCGGACTGAGCGTCTCGTCGTCGGCGATCTTGGCGAGCTCGGTCCCGAGATCCGGGATCACGAAGAGCTCGGGATCCGAGGGCGACAGCTCCTCCCGGCCTTTTTCGGTCAGATCAATGGTGTGGCTGCGCTCGTCGATGACGAAGTACAGCTCCTCGTCGATCTCGTGCATCCGCTTGTCGCGGAGGAAATCGTTCTCCACGTGATTGATGAGCTTCTTGATCCCGGGCTCCAGCAGGAGCTTCATCAAGCGTTTGTTCTTCGGAGCGCCGCGCAGTGCCTGGAGCAGGCGAATGCCCGCCTCGTACTCTTTCCCCTCCTCAAGGAGCCGCTCAGCCTCAGCCACAATGGAGTTCACGAGGTGGGTCTGTTTGCGCACCAGCGACTCCACCAGCGGCTTCATCTCGGTGAAGCGGTGGAACGAGTGCTCCACCGGTCCGGAGATGATCAGCGGCGTACGGGCTTCGTCGATGAGTACCGAGTCCACCTCGTCGATGATGGCGTAGTAGTGGCCACGCTGAACCTGGTCTTCGAGTCGAATGGCCATATTGTCGCGGAGGTAATCGAACCCGAATTCGTTGTTGGTGCCGTAGGTGATGTCCGCCTGGTACGCCTTCTTCCGCTGCGGCGGGGTCATGTCGTTGGTGATGTAGGCTACGCTCAGTCCGAGGAACTCGTAGATCTTGCCCATCCACTCTGCGTCGCGCTGCGCCAGGTAATCGTTCACCGTCACGAGATGCACACCCTTGCCGGGCAGGGCGTTCAGGTAAAGCGGCATGGTGGCCACGAGCGTCTTCCCTTCTCCCGTGGCCATTTCAGCGATCTTCCCCTGGTGCAAAACCACGGCCCCGATGAGCTGCACGTCAAAGGGGATCATGTCCCACTCGATCTCGTGCCCCGTCACTTTCCAGCGCTGCCCAACCAGGCGACGGCAGGTCTCCTTGACGGCGGCGTAGGCTTCGGGGAGAATCTCGTCCAGTACCTGCTGGGTGACGCGGAATTCCTCGTCCTCCAGCTGCGCAATTTCCTCGCGGATACGCTCCGGGACCACAGCCTCCCGGCCGTCCCCCGAGATCACGTCGGCGCGCAGCAGCTCCTCGAGCTCCGCAATCCGCCGCTGGATCGGCTCCACCCGTTGGCGAATCCGGTCCTTGAACTCCAGCGTCTTCGCGCGAAGCTGTTCGTCCGTCAGGCTGTGGAAGGACTCATACAGTTCGTTGATCTGCCGGACGATCGGCATGATCTTCTTGATGTCCCGCTCGTGCTTCGTACCGAAGATTTTCGCGAAGATATTCGCCATTTCTCCCAGTCCTCACTCGCTCCCTTGCAACCACTTGGCATCCGCCGTAAGCGCAGCCCCACCTCACGATTCGCAGGTTTAACCCTGCGGCTCCTTCCTCCGTTCCTCCCCGGAAAAGCTCCTGCGTCCTGAGATCAGACTCTCGACATCCCCCGCCAACGGGGACCATCACATTTCCGGCTCGTCGGAAGCCCCCGCAGACCCTCCTTCCTCCGGCAAATGGCTCTGGCCCCCTTCCTTGAGCTCCTCAATGGACTTCTCGATCAATCCGCGTCCGCTCTTGAAGATTCGTCCCGAATTTCGCAGATCCACGAAAAGGGAATCGAGGATGCCATTGACAAACTTGCCACTCTTCTCGGTACTGAAGCGTTTGGCGATCTCGATCGCCTCATCGATGGAAACCTTGGGGGGAATGTCAGGGAAATAGAGAAACTCGCACAGGGCCATCCGCAGGATCAGGCGATCCACCACCGCCATGCGCTCGAGGTCCCAATTGGCGCTCTTCGTCTCGATGAGACTGTCCAGCTCTCCACGGTGTTGAAAGGTCTTCAGCACGAGCTCCCTTGCGAAGGGGCTATCCGCATCTTCCCGCGCGAATTCAAAGACGACGTCGTGATACATGCGAACCGGGTCCTCTTCCGGGCGAAACTCAAGCGCGTAAAGGACCTGGAGCGCCAGCTCCCTGGCCGCCCTTCTTGATTTCGGGGGAAAAGGGAACTCCTGGGAAGCTCCGGATTCGAAATTCATCTCTCTGCCCGTTCCCTCACTTCACCCACCCTCGCTTCATCTCCGCGCCGCACTGCGGCAATGCGCCGATGCGTCGCATTCGGTGCAACTCCGCCTGCGAGAGCCACAGCCCCGTGGGTCATGTCGCTCGGAAAGGCGCTTCTTCATGCCCGGGCACCCGGCTATCCCAAGTCCTTGACGCGTAGTTGCAGCGTTCGCACGCCCTGGTAATCATCCTCATCGATCACGTAGGCTAACGCCAGGTCCCGCCTTCCCGGGGTAAGTTCGGCGATGCGGTCGCCCATTCCGAAACCGATGGCTGGGAAGGTCTTCGTTTTCCCCCTTACCTGAAACCTCAGGTGATTGCCAGCCGTGACGGTGGGGACACCAACTAGCTGCAGGTTTCGCGACACGAAGACGGGGCGCATGTTCTGGGGTCCGAACGGCTCAAACAACTTGAGCAGCCGGTAGAACCGACCGTCGACCTGCTCCAGATCCAGCTCCGCGTCGATGCGCAGCGAAGGCACCAGAGCAGAGGCGGAAAGCTGCTTTGCTGCGATTTCGTTCAGACGCTGCCGGAAGGCCGGGATCTTCTCCTCCTCGATGAGGAACCCCGCCGCATGCCGGTGCCCGCCGTAGCGCAGAAGCAGGTCCTCACATTGCCTGAGCGCGGCGTAGATGTCGAATTCGGGGATGCTTCGCGCCGAACCCCGCCCGATCCCGTTCTCCAGGGCGATCATCGCGGTGGGCCTGTAGTAGCGCTCGACAAGCCGCGAGGCAACGATCCCGATCACGCCTGGGTGCCAGCCCTCCATTGCCAGCACAAGGACCCGGTCCACATCCAGGTCGAATTCATCCTCCACCAGCGCGTCCGCTTCCCGGAATGTCTCCTCGTCGACACTGCGTCGCTGGCGGTTCTCCGACTCGAGGACCACGGCGATCTCGCGAGCCCGACGGGCATCGGGTGTGATGAGAAGCTCCACGGCGCGGGAAGCGTCCCCCATCCGCCCCACGGCATTGATGCGCGGCGCCAGGATGAAGACCACGTGGCTCGTGGAAATCTCCCGCGCCTTGAGCCCGCTCACCTCCAGAAGCGCTCTTAAGCCCGGCACTCGGCTGTGAGGAAGACGCTCCAGGCCCATCTTCACAAGGGTCCGATTCTCCCCGATGAGCGGGACGATGTCCGCAGCAGTCCCCACCGCAACCAGCTCAAGCGCGTCGGAAAGGATCTCGGCCGACAGGCGCATCCGTCCCACAACGGCCTGCATCAGCTTGAAAACCACGCCTGCCCCAGCCAATTCCGCACAGGGATAGACTGAATCGGGGCGCTTCGGAACCACTACGGCGTTGGCTGGAGGAAGACGGTCCCCAGGCTGATGGTGATCCGTCACGATCACGTCGATCCCCAGATGGCGAGCCAGCTCCACCTCCTCCACGGCAGTCACACCGCAGTCCACCGTGATCAGCAAGCTGGCGCCCCGGGCTGCCGCCTCCCGAACCCCTCTTTCTGACAATCCGTAGCCTTCCGTGAAGCGATCCGGGACATAGTACCAAACCGGGACGCCGTAGCGTAGCAGGAAGCGGTACAGGAGCGCGATTCCGGTGATCCCGTCCACATCATAGTCGCCATAGACCAGCACGGGCTTCTTGCTCCGGATCGCCTCCAGCACCAACTGGCAGGCGGCGTCCATGTCCGGGAGCAAGAAAGGATCATGCAGCGAGGAAAGCTCGGGCCGGAAGAAGGTCTTCGCCTCCTCGTAGCTTCGGATGCCTCGATTCAGAAGGATCTTGGCGATCACAGGGGGGATATTGAGCTCTTGGGATAGTCGCCGGACTTCCTCCGGGGGGTGGGTGTCGAGGAGAGTCCACTTGTGGCGCATTGACAAACCTCATCAAAGAACTGGATGCGACTCTCGAGGCAGAGTCGCAAAAGGCTTCGTGGGTGGGCCTGTAAGCCGAATTCTGTCTGAGCCCCGCGTTTCAGCGGAGCCGAGACGGTCATCTATCTGGTCCCGATGTTGCCACCGGGATCGAGCGGCCTACCCGAGGGTCAAGCGGACCGGGCCAGTCCATCCCCTCCTATTTGGCCTTGCTCCGGGTGGGGTTTGCCGTGCCTCCGACGTCGCCGCCGGAGCGGTGGGCTCTTACCCCACCGTTTCACCCTTACCCCGAACGCAGCCGTCGGGGCGGTTTGTTTTCTGTGGCACTTTCCCCGCCTTACGGCGGGTCGGTGTTACCGACCACCCTGCCCTGCGGAGTTCGGACTTTCCTCGCCGTGCGCCGCCACCGCGGCCACGACGCGACCGTCCGGCCCACCCTGCGAAGCCGAAATCCATTCCCCTCAACGAAGGCCAAGCGCGATGGGTTCCCGGAAAGTTATCGCGACCCGGAATAGGTATCGTCTTTCCAATAGAGATAGCGGCCGCAAACCTCGCAGGTGAAGATGCGATCGCCCGCGCGAATCTCCAGAGCCCGCTGCGCCGGGATCTGGGTGAAACATCCCCCGCAGGCCCCACGCGCCACGGGCACCACCGCCAGCCCTCCCTTCGCCTTCCGAATGCGCTCGTAGCTGGAAAGGAGCGGCCGCTCCACTTGCAACAAGAGTCTCTCCCGCCGGTTCGACAATTCCCGAAGCTGCGCCTCCACTTGCGCCGCCTTCTCAGCCAAAGCCTTCTCCACCTGCTCGAGCTCGGCACTGACTTCGGAGAGCTCCTTCTCCGTCTTTTCCAGCTCCGATTGATACCGACCTTCCGCGTCCAGTAGCTCGATGATCCTGCTCTCCAGTTGATCCAGCCCCTTTTCCGCCGCTTCGATTTCGGCCGTCACCGCATCGTACTCCCGATTGTTCCGCACCGACAAGAGCTGCTTCTGATACTTCGCCTTCTGCTCCTTCAGCAGATCGAAGTCGGTCTCGGCTTGGGCGCGATCTCGTTTGGCTTGCTCGAGGTCCTTCCTGAGCTCCGAGGCTTTGACCTCCAGCGCTTCCTTCCGCCCGCGGAGCGCACTGGCCCTCTGGGGGAGATCGCCTTTGGTGGCCTCGAGCCGTTGGATCTCACTGTCCACCTCTTGGAGCTGAACCAGAATCCGGAGCTGCGTGTTCAATCTCTCCTCTCCCACCCTCTGTTTGTCGAGCGCCAATACGAACCGGTACGAAAAAGGTGCATCGGGAGATCGATGCACCTACACAGGAGGGAAGGATCTATCCGAATCCTTGCGATTCTTAGCTCTCCGGCACATTTTCCCGAAATCCTTGCCGCATGCCCGCTCGGGTTTCCAAGTTTCTCCGCCTGCTATGGTCCGAATATACGCAAGATCCCCTCTCTTAAGCAAGCAGAAACCGGGGCAGGGATCGCCCAATCAAAGAACACGAGCCCTCGCACCCTTCCGCAGGCTCTGGATTTCCTGGATGCGTTGGAGTGCGCTCCTGCCGAAATTCGAACCGGAGCCGCGCTCCTTCACCACTTGCTGGAACAGGCTTTCGGCCCGGTCCCATTCGCCGAGTCTCATGTAAGCCAGACCCGCCTCAAACAGCGCGGTGACGTCCCAAGGAAGCTCTGTGGGTGGACAAGCGTACTTCACCTTCAGCATCTCGGCTATGCCCGTCTCCAAGTCCCCCTTGCTCAGGTACGCCTTGCCGATCCAGTACTGTACCTCCGCTTTCGTCTCCTTGTCCGCCTGCGGCAGTAGACGCTTGAGATGACCGATCGCCTGGTCGTACTCGTTGAGTCGGAGCAAAGCGGTGCCCACCTGAACCTGGCGATCGAAAAGATCCTCAGCCTCCGGGAAGCGACGAATGTAATATCGCAGCAGTGCCAACTCGCGATCCCACATGCCGGCTTCGTCGAGACAACGGATGAGTTCCCTCAAGGCCGACTGCAGCGTGCTCGGTTCCGCGCGCAGGGAATCATCGACGACCTGCCCCAAAGCCAGAATGGCGTTGCCGAGCTGCTTGTTCTGATGATAGAAGACGCCGAGATTCAGATAGGCGAGACGAGCTACCTCGGAATTCGGATACTTTTGCGGCAGGTTCGTGAGGATTTCCAGAGCCTTATCCGTATGGTTGAGGGTGAGGTGGGTTTTCGCGATGGCGAACTCCGCCCGCCTGCCCCACTCGGTCTGGCGAAAGTCGTTCGCGGCGCGTTCGAACGCTTTCAGCGCCTTATCAAAATCCTTCTGCCGAAAGTAGAATTCTCCTTCCTCGAGCAAGAAACGTGCGCGCGGCTCCGCTATCTCTCGACCCTTACCGAATTGTTGTTCGAAGCGGGTAGCCCAAGCCCGAGCCTTCTCCGCGCGGTCGAGACGAAAAGCGGCGACAATCGCCACTTCAGCCGCCTGGCGTGCGACATCCCTATTCTGGCTCTCCGACCACAATCGCTCGCCCAGGTCCATCGCCTTCGCGTAGTCCCCGTGCTCGAACAGCAAGCGCAGCCATTCGGCGCCGGCCCGTTCCCGGGAGCTGGCGGGGAGGGAGGGATTGCTGTACAGCTGTTCAAGCACGAAGCAGGCCCCGAGCCAGTTGCCCGCACCGGTCAGCAAGGTGGCCTCTTGCGTGAGCAGGGAGCTGAGACAGTCTGTGTCCGCCTCCCTCAGGTTCGCTCGAGCTTGGGCCAGCACCTGCACCGCTTCTCGCCTCCGGTTGAGGGAAGCCAGGGCTTCCGCCTCGGCCAGCGCCCGGCTACACGAGACCGTCGCGACGGGAAAGAGCAAGCCAATGCCTGGTTCCCAAAGATCGGCCGGGAGGGGCGTCCACTGTCGGCGGAGAACTTCTAGCGCCTCGTCATAGCGGCGCATCCGCACGAGGCAGCGCCCGAGCTCCGTGCGTGCCTCCTCCGCCAAGGCCGAATAGGAACGGCTGCGTACTACCTGCGAAAGTAGCCGCGCGGCACGCTCGAACTCGCCTTGCCCGGCAAGCGCCCGGCTGTATTGAACGGCGACCCATCCCCACCTCGACGCATTCGGCCCGAAGCGGTCCAGATAGCGGGCCATCAGCTGCATACCTTTGGCGGTATCCCCGACAGCTAGAGCGGCCTGGATCGCCAAACCGAGGGCCTCCGAGGCGAGGCTATCCTCTCCTGATTTCGACGCGATTTCCGCCAAGGAGCCCGCCCGGCTGGCCACGCTCTTGTTCCTACCCCGATCGGAGGCCTCCCACAGCGTGGCTGCGAAAGTCCAGAGTACCTCCAGGCAGCTAGAATCCACCCCGCTGTCCCCTCCCGCCTGAGCCAGTTGCGTCAGCGCGTCCAGTTTCGTGAAGGCGTCGGCGCTCCCTCGCACGATCGCTCGTGCGTACCGCGCCCGCATCTCGCAGTCGAAAAGCCCCGGTTCCGCACCCCGCAATCGTTCCAGGACGATCCGGGCGCTGTCGGCGTATCCTGCCCCAAGCCGCGACTCGCCCGTCAGCTGACAAGCCAGGGACTGCATCAGGTGGGCATCGGCCAAGAGCCGGGAAGCTCGCCGGAATTCCTCCGGATTCGGGCTGCCGTCCATGGCCTTCTTGGCCAGAGCTGCCGCCAGACCGTAATCCTTGGCCACGTCCAGAGCCACCTCGGCCATCTGGAGCAGCCGTCCCTGCAGCGCTTGACCCGAAGCCAGCGCCAGGGCCGTCCGCACCGAAAGCCCAAGAGCAGCCGGTGAGGGCATCGGAACGGTGACTCTCAGGGAGTCGAGAAGGGCCCGTGCCTCCTCCTCCCATTCCGATTCCGGGAAACTGCGGAGAAAGCGGATCAATTCTTCCCAGGCTTGAGCTGTTCGTCCCTCCCTCAACAGCATGCGGGCCAGGGCGTACTGGGCATCATCCGCGTGAGGGGAAGTCGGATGGCGCAACAGGAAATCCGAGAGCAGGGCCTCAGCCCGGACCCTTCCCCCCGGCATTTGCGCGAGGGACTGCGCCACTAGGGCGGTCAATCCCAGGGCCGAATCCGCCTGCGGCCAGCGGCGCGCCAGTTCGAGCGCCTTCGTCACAACCTCCGGCTCGGCGGAATGGCGAAGCAGGTAGACCAGCGAGAGCGCCGTCCACTGCTGGCCGGCCGAGTCGGACGTTGCGAGTTCCAGAAGCTCGTTGCCACTGGATTGAATTGCTTTTCCATCCCTCAGGGCTTCCGCCACGAGAAGGCGAGCCAGAAGCACGCTCTTCTTGCCAGCCGGTGGCAGGCCACTCAGCTGGCCGTCAAGCGTCTTCAACGCCTGCTCCTCCATGCCCTGGCGCGCCAGTGCGGTGGCGAGGAGACATCGTGCGCGCCACCGCACGCTGTCCGGCACCGACACATCCTTGAGGACCTCCCGACTCCAGCCCTCCGTGTGGTGCCAATCCCCCCGATCGGCGGCGGTCCGGGCTCGCCCCAACAGTGCTTGGTACTTTAGGCTGCCGCTGGATGCGGATCCTTGTACCTTGCCATACAGCTCGTCGGCTCGGTCGAAATTCAGGACCTTCGCTTCAACTGCGGCCAGTTCCAAAAGGCCGCAGGCGGTGAGGCTGTCGATGCGCTGCCGGTTCGTGAACTCGTTCAGTAAAGAGATGGCCAAATCTGTCCGGCCTTGTGCAAGACGGGTGCGTGCCAGCTCCAGCCGTGCCTGATCCCGGAGCCCTTCGCCTCGAGGGTCTTCGAGACATCGCTGCAAATTCAGGGCGGACTCCACAAGATTGCCCGCCCGCCTGTGGAGCACACCAGCCTTGAGGTACGCCTCTGCCGTCCTCGGGCTTTGAGGAGCCAGGAGCGGGACCCTCTCCAGCGAAAGCGCCGCCGAAGAAAGGTCACCCGTAGCCTCGTGAACCGAAGCCAGCGCGAACAGCGCATCGGCAACATACGGCGAATTGGGGTATTCCACGATCACGCGGGAGTAGACGCTGGCTGCCCGCTGCAACTTCCCCGCCTGCCGCCACGACTCCCCGGCCAGGAACAGACATTCCGCCGCGAAAGGACTATTGGGATAGCGGTCGACGAAAGACAGGAACTGGCCACCTGCGATCTCAAACAGTCGATCGTTGTACAGACGTCGCGCATACTCGTAGTCCTCTTTCTCAACCGAGACCTGGGCATGCAGGGCAATCGTCCCGGCTCCCGAGGCCAGTCCCAGCCAGAGGACCAGCAGCATCCTCTTACAAAGGCTGAATCGGCGCATATTTGAGCACCAGCGTTTTTTCTCCGAATTCGTCGAAAAGGATGGTCAGGCGCATCCGCTCGCCTTGTCCGCTCACCCTCAGGATGATGCCTTCTCCGAAAGAAGGATGTCGGACCCGCCTGCCTTCAAAAAACGGACTCGCCCCGGGCGATCCTCCGTCGTAGCGCACCACCGGTTCGAACTCTTCCCTCCTCGCGGCGTAGCGCAAACCCCCTCTGCGACCGAAGGATTCCGCCCGCTCCACCTCCACGTACCGTTCGTCGATCTCCAGCAGAAAGCGCGACGGTTGGCTCTGCACCTCCTCCGTGCTCCATCGCCTCCGGTAGGTGGCAAGGGTGAGGTAGAGCTTCTCCTTAGCCCGTGTGGCCCCCACGTAAAAGAGGCGCCGCTCTTCCTCCAGCTCCCGCAGATCTCCTTCCAGGGAGGTGCGCAAGGGGAATAGTCCTTCCTCCAACCCCGTGATGAATACGACCGGGAACTCGAGCCCTTTGGCGCTGTGCAGGGTCATTAGGGTGACGGCGTTCGCGCGGTCGTCCCACGAGTCGATGTCGGCGAGCAAGGCCACCTGCTCCAGATAGCGCTCGAGAGACGCTTCCTCCTCCGTGCGGCAGAACATGGCGATCGAGTACAGGAGCTCATCGATGTTGTTGAGCCGGTCCCGTGCTTCTTCCGTCCCCGCCTCCTTGTAGAGCTGGCGGATGCCCAACTCGTCCACAAGCGCAGTGGCGATTTCCGCCGCCGAGAGCTCCCCGCGGAGCTGATGAAAGCGCTCGATGGTCTCCACGAGATTTCGGATCCCACGCTTGGCGGCAGCTCCGATCTCCGGCAAGGATTCCACACGTCGCATAGCCTCGAACAGCGGGATGCCTTGCGTCCGCGCCACCTCCTCCAGGCGCGCAATGGTCACCTGGCCAATCCCTCGCGGCGGGAAGTTGACGATCCTCCGAAGGCTGAACGTGTCCAGCGGATTGCACACCACCCGAAGGTACGAGAGGACGTCCTTGATTTCCTTCCGTTCGAAGAATCGGACACCCCCGACGATCTCGTAGGCGATCCCCGCCTGTTGAAGCGCTTGCTCCAACACTCGGGATTGGGCGTTGGTCCGGTAGAGGATCGCAAAATCCTTGAAGCCCCGCTTGTGACGATAAACCTCCGCTTCGATGAGCTCCACCACCCGACGCGCCTCGTCTTCCGCCGTGAGGGCGTGGACCACGGTCACCTTCTCGCCCCCGGCGCGGTCGGTCCAGAGACGCTTGTCCCACCGATGCTTGTTCTTGGCAATCACCGAATTCGCCGCGTTCAGGATCACTTCCGTTGACCGGTAATTCCGTTCCAAACGGTAAATGGCGCAATCCGGAAAGTCCTTCTGGAAATCGAGGATGTTCCGAATGTCTGCCCCGCGCCAGCCGTAAATGGACTGATCGTCGTCGCCCACCACACAAAGGTTGCGATGCTGGGACGAAAGGAGCTTGAGCAGGAGGTACTGCGCTCGATTCGTGTCCTGATACTCGTCGACCAGGATGTAGCGGAAGCGTTCCTGGTACGACTGGAGGACATCGGGGCATTGCTCGAAGAGCAGGATCGCGTTCACCAAGAGATCGTCGAAATCCAGGGCATTGTTCTCGCGCAGGAAACGCTGATAGTACCGGTACAACGGCGAGACAACATCACGTCGCCACGGATCACCGGCTCTTCTCTCGAACTCGTCAGGGAAGATGAGGACGCTCTTCGCCTGACTGATGGCATGTCGGACCGCCTTAGGCTCGACCGCACTCTCGGAAAGCTGCAAATCCCGGATGCCCTGCTTGATGACCGAAAGCTGGTCCGTCTCATCGTAGATGGCGAAATCGCGGGAGAAGCCGAGCCTTTCCGCCTCGCGTCGGAGGATCCGGGCGAAAATGGAGTGGAACGTGCCAATCCATCGGGGCGTCTGACCCCCGCCTAGAAGCTCTTCGACGCGCCGCTTCATCTCCTCCGCCGCTTTGTTCGTGAATGTCATGGCGAGGATTTCGTGCGGCTGAGCGGCCCCGGTGGCGAGCAAATAGGCGATCCGGTAGGTCAAAACCCGCGTCTTCCCGCTGCCCGCGCCGGCAAGCACCAGCACAGGCCCCTCGGTGTGTACCACCGCTCGCCGTTGCTCGTCATTCAGGTCTGCGAGGAGCTTTTCGATTGCCTGCCTGGCCACATGAACCTCAATTGCCCCGGGTCTGATTCTGCCTTCCCATTTCCCTTCGCAGTCGATCCAGCTGTCGCCGCTGCCGGACATGTTCGGCGAACGTGCGGCTGAAGTAATGCCCCCCATCGCCTCTGGCCACCAAGAACAGGTAGTCCACCGGCGCCGGATGGAGCACTGCCGAAACGGATTTGAGACCTGGATTGTTCACCGGGCCCGGCGGCAAACCCGGATGGAGATAGGTGTTGTAGGGTGACTCGATTTCCAGGTCTTTCTTCAGAAGCCGCCGCGGAGGACCTCCCAAAAGATACTGAATCGTCGGGCAAGCCTCCAACCGCATTCCTTTCCGCAGCCGATTCAGGTAGACAGCGGCCACCATCGCTCGCTCGCTGTCCACCTTGGCTTCCCCCTCCACGAGGGAGGCCAAAGTCAGCAGCTGATGCAGGGTCAGGTTCGTCGAGTCGGCGCGGGCGCGGATCGAGCTATCCAGAGCGGCGAGACATCGTCGAACCAACGTCCGGATGATCTCCTCTTCCGGCATTCCCCAGGCAAGGTAGTAAGTGTCTGGGAACAGATACCCTTCCAGCGAGGGGCCTTCGATCCCGAATGTCTTGCGCAGGGAATCGCTGTGCACCAGATGAATGAATCGGGCCGAATCGGCACCGACCCTGTCCCGCAGCAGCGCGGCGATTTCCCAGCTCCGCCATCCCTCCGGGATGGTGACTTTGACGGCCTCGACCTTGCCTTCCGCAAGTGCGTACACCGCCTGGGAGCAGCTAACGCGCGGCGGGAAGCGGTATCTACCCCACTTCAGCTCGTCGGTCTTCCCAAGCAACCGAGAAGCCAGCAGAAACTGCTTGGCCGAACGCACGACTCCACTTCGCCGCAACAGGATGGCAATGGAATCGGCCGGGAGTCCGCGGCGGATGAACACCACCGTCCCGTCCGGAGAAGCCGGCTCGGGCCCTGGGCCGAAGAGCAGGTAAAGGCCCGCCCCTCCTACAAGGGCAAGGACCAGAAGCAGCCCTGCTACGGCCCAGACCTTAGTGACGCGGACTCGCACCTGCCCTTCCCTCGCGCACCAGGTAGTCTCTCAGGATCCGTGCATGGTCGAAGGCCATGGGTTCTGGGGGGATCTCCTCCCACTGGAAGACACGGCAGGCCTTGGCGTCGTCGTCGGCACGGGGCGTCCCTTTGGCTGAAGCGACGAACACACAGGACACTGAGTGGCCTCGCGGGTCCCGGCCCGGATCCGAATACACACCGAGTAAGTAGCGGAGCTCGACCTCGAGGCCGGTTTCCTCTTTCGCTTCGCGCCGGGCGGCTTGCTCCACCGTTTCCCCGTAATCCACAAAGCCGCCGGGGATCGCCCATCCGTACGGATAATTCTTCCGCTCGATCAGGACGATTCCCGGCTTCTCCCCCTCAAGCTCGATGATGATATCCACGGTCAGCAGAGGGTGTCGACGGCGCTCAATGGTCGCTCCGCAATAAGGGCAGCGCTCTTCCAGCACAGAAAGATCTCCCGACAAGTCGTGCGCTTCCGCCGCAATGGGCACGCTACAGCGTCAATACAAAGACATCGTAGAACGCATGGACGAACATGGCTGCCGCCAATCCGCGCCAGAGGAAAAGAAACCCCAGAATGAGTCCCAGCACGCTCAGCTGGAGCAGCCCCGCTCCGCTGAGAGGCTGGGCCAAGCCTCCGAATACATGGGAGAGAGCGAAGGCGAAGGCCGACGTGCAGACGGAAAGCAGCGCCGTCGGGAGCGCCGACAGTCCTGTCCGACCCAGCAATTCGTAAAGACCGCCCGCCAGAGCCAACCGGAACGTGACTTCCTCGAACACACCGGCCCCCGCAGCCAAGCCAATCCTGCTCGCCAACTTCGAGGCCAAGGCGCCCGGTTCCAGGAAACGAAGGATCCACATTGCCCCGACGCAGAGAAGCGCCCAAAGCGCGCACTCCCCGGTGAACGCGGCAATCCACCATCCCCGGAAGCGGTAGCGTCTGCCCCTTTCGGGCCATGCCCATCCTGCCAGAAGGGCCAGCCCTGCAAGGAGTAACCCCGTCTCACCCGCCGGCCCCGGGAGTCTGGCCCGCAACCAGAGGTCAATGGCGTTGCGGGCGTACTCCCCGCCCTCTCGCCCCACGCGGACGCAGGCTTCGTACAGCAGAAGAAGGAACACCGCGGAATACGCCGCGAATCGAGCCGAAGCCGTCGTCTCTAGGTATCTTCGGAGCACGGCCGGCCTTCGAAAACGAAAAGCCGGAACGGCCACCTTTCGCCTCACGCTTCAACAGGATCTTGGAGGCCGGAACCTCGTGAAACATCGCCTCCGAACCCATCCCTCAGTAGCCAGCGGCTGCTCCCCTCCCCCGGGGGTCTGCAGCCCCCCAAAGCGCGCCATCCGACGGATCCACGAGAATGGCATGCGCCTGCCCAATGGCTTCCGTTCTCTGGAGGCGATGGCCGAGCGACACCAGCCTCTCGCGAACTTCGACTGGGAGCATCTCCTGCTCGTAGTATAACACGTCCGGAAGCCACTGGTGATGGCACCGGGGGGCCGAGATCGCCGCCTGCACATCCATTCCGAAGTCGACGACATTCAGAACCACTTGCAGCACGGTGCTGATGATCCTGGGACCTCCAGAAGAACCCACCACCAACCAGGGTTTCCCGTCGCGTTCGACAATGGTGGGGGTCATGCTGGAGAGCATGCGCTTGCCTGGCGCGATGGCATTGGCCTCCGATTGCACAAGGCCGAACATATTGGGTACACCCGGGCGCAGGGAAAAATCGTCCATCTCGTTGTTCAGGAGAAATCCAGTGCCCGGGACCACCACGTAGCTCCCGTAGGAGCCATTCAAAGTCGTCGTGACGGAGACCGACATTCGCTTCTCGTCGACCACGCAGTAGTGCGTGGTCTCCAGGGCCTCGGGCACCGACACTTCCAGGCCGCCCAGTTCTTCGCATCGAGTCACGGAGAACCAAGAAATCGAGTTGCGAAGCGACTCGGCGTAGGTCTTGGAGGTGAGCCTTTCCACGGGGACGGCGAGGAAATCGGCGTCGCCAAGATAGAGCGCTCGGTCGCGGAACGCCCTCCGCATCGTTTCGGCCAGGAGATGGATGTACTGACCTGAGTTGTGGCCCAGATCCTTGAGATCGAAGCCCTCCAGCACGTTCAGCATCTCCGCCAGGAGGGTCCCGCCCGAGCTGGGGGGTCCCATGCTGATGAGGCGGAGGCCACGGTACTGGCCGATCACCGGAGGCCGTTCCACTGGCTGATAGGAGGCCAGGTCGGCCTCCGTAATGAGGCCTCCGTTCTGGCGAAAATCGGCCGCCAGCCGCCGGGCCAGCTCGCCGCGGTAGAATGCATCCGGCCCCTCCTTGGCGATCAGACTGAGCGTCCGGGCCAGGTCCTGCTGGACGAGCCGTTCCCCCTCCGCGTAGGGATCAACCCCATTTTTCAGAAAGATCGCTGCCGTGGCTGGGAATCTCCGGAACCCCTCCTTGTTGGCTTCGAGCTCAAGAGCGAACCAATAATCCACTACGAAGCCGCGACTTGCGAGGCGAATCGCCGGCTTGAGCACCTGGCGAAGCGACATGCTCCCGTAGCGCTCCAGGGCGTAGCACAGCCCCGCCACGGTCCCGGGGACTCCGGAGGCAAGGTAGCCGATGCGGCTCAGGTGCTGTGCAACGTGTCCCAAGGAATCGACGAACATGTCGCGGTGCGCTGCCAAAGGAGCCTTCTCGCGAAAGTCGATCGTTGTCGCCCGGCCATTCGGCCAGCGAATCAGCATGAACCCGCCGCCGCCAAGATTCCCCGCGGCAGGGTAGACCACCGCTAGGGCAAATCCCGTGGCTACCGCGGCGTCCACCGCGTTCCCGCCCTGGCGCAAGATTTCCAGCCCGGCCTCGCTCGCCAAACGTTGCGCACTCACAACCAGGCCATGCCGCGCCCGGTAAGGTTTCCCGTAGGCGGCCCAGACCCCCTCAGGAGGTACAAGCGCGGCGAGAATGAGCCCGATGGACACGGCGCCCCGCGTCCCGTAAATCGGCCGGATCTTGGCTCTGCGGTTCCAGACTGAACTCATCCCACCGCTCCGTCCGTTTCGGAAACTTGCCCCCGGCGTCGAGCGGGCCCCAACCCGTGTGGCGGATTGCTCACTGCTGTTCCGTGGCCGGTGGAGGCCAGTAGGTTCGAAGTATCCCGGCGGTTGCCGAGTAGCCGAGTACGATGAGCAAACCGAGGGCGAGAAATGCGAAGAGGATTTGCGGCGGTCTCACCGGCAATTCCTCGAGGAGTCCGGAGGCCCGCAGGAAGAGCCAGTAGCCCGCATACACTGAACCGCCGAGCAACAGCCCGAGCAGAAGGCGGACGCTGTACAATCCCGAATGACCTGGCAAGAACAGAGGTTTGGCATAGCCGACCGCGATGAACGACGCCAGGAAAGCGAAAATGCCCATCATTCGGTAGCGGCTGACGAAGTAGAAGGGGCTAATGCGGCTCACGGAGCTGATCACTAGCCCCACCCCTTCCGCAGCGATCATGGCGGCCATGAGCCGAACCCACAAGGGACGTGACCAGCTCACGCGGATCGCGACCGCCATTGCCACCCCAATGAGCACGGAAAGGAAAACGAGATCCATTGCTCCTCCGATTCCGCTACATGCGAAACCCTGCGTTTTGCGCAGGGTTGCTCGGGCACGACTCCAAGATGTCTCTGAGGCAGGATCATTGCTTGTGGACCTTCAACCACTGGAGAAGCTGATCCAGCGGGAGGCAATTCAACACGTTCTCCGGGCCAAGCCAGGCTCTTCTTGCCGTCCCCACACCAAAACGGATCATCCAGAGATGTTCAGGGTGGTGCGAGTCGGTATTGATCGCCAGCATGATCCCCTTCTCCGCGGCCCGTCGGGCATTCAGGTCGGACAGATCGAGCCGATCGTAGAAGGCATTGATCTCGAGCGCCGTGTGAGTTCTGGCGGCCGCATCCAGGATCTTGTCCACGTCCACATCATACCCTTCCCGCTTGGAGATGAGCCGGCCCGTGGGATGCCCGATGATATCGACGTGGGGGTTTTCCATCGCCCGGATCATCCGTTCGCTCACGTTTTGCTTGAAGCCGCTGTGGATGGAAGCCACTACCACGTCCAGCTTTTCCAGCACCTCGTCCGGAAAGTCCAGGCTGCCATCCGCCAGGATATCCACCTCCGTTCCCGAGAGCAAGCGGAAACCATTCAGTTCGCGATTCAGCTTCTCGATCTCTTCCAACTGCTTGAGGAGGGTCTCGATCTCCAGGCCACGCGCATACTTGGCGGTGCGGGAGTGATCGCACACGCCCAAGTAGACATATCCGAGCTTTTTGGCCGCTTCCGCCATCTGTTCAAGGGTCGCGGCGCCGTCACTGTATCTGGTGTGGACGTGGAGATCGCCCTTTAGGTCCGACAGATCCACAAGCCTCGGGAGCTTCTTTTCCAGCGCCGCTTCGATTTCGCCCCGGTCCTCCCGCAGCTCTGGGGGAATCCATTCCATCCCCAGCACGCGGTAGATCTCCTCCTCGTCCCGGCCCCCGAGCTTCTCATCGCGGGCCACGTCGAAGATCCCGTACTCGCTGATCTTCAGACCGCGCCGCTTCGCAATGTCCCGCAGATGCACGTTGTGCGCCTTGGAGCCCGTGAAGTATTGGAGCGCAGAGCCGTACGAGTCGGAGGGGACGGCTCTCAGATCCACTTGGACTCCGCCCTGGACGATTACGCTGCCTTTGGTGTCGCCCGCTGCCAGCACGCGCTCGACGATCGGTAGGGACACAAACGTGCGCACAACCTCCGCGCCCTGATCCGTCTCCGCCAGAATGTCAATGTCGCCCACCGTCTCGCGCATTCTCCGAAGAGACCCCGCCGGGTGGATGCGACCGAGCTGATTCCCCGCCCTTTGCTTCATCAGGGAAATCACTTCCTCGACGATCGGGAGCGCGACCCCGAGCGAGATCCGTTCCTGTGCGGTCTGGAAGAGCTCCAGGCCTTTCCGAATGTTCTCCACCTTCTTCGCGCCCATGCCCGGCAGCTGGGCAAGGCTGCCATCCTCGATAACCCTCTTGAGGTCGTCCAGATTGTTCACGCCCAGCTCCCGGTGGGCGAGCGCAAGCGTCTTCGGACCGAGATTCTGGATCTTCAACAGCTCGAGGAGCCCGGCGGGGACGCCCTGCATCACCTCTTCGTACTTGGACATCCGCCCGGTGGAAAGGAATTCCTCGATCTTCTCCCGCATGCCTTTGCCGATCCCAGGGATGGAGTCAAGTCGGCCCTCCCGCCAAACCAGCTCAATGTCTTCCTGGAGATCTCCGATCACTCGGGCCGCCTTGCGATAGGCGTTCACCTTGAACGGGAGTTCAGACTTGAACTCCAACACATCCGCAATTCTCTCGAACATGTCGGCGATCAGACGATTCTTGCTCATCGACGGCCCTCCCGGCACGCCTGGAAACGGTCCAATATACCCAAATCGGCCCATAATGTCAACAGGCGCTCCCCCCGGCTCGCAAGGCTACACAAAACCCGCTGTACCGACGTTCGGGGCAGCTACAGGCATCGGCTGGATCGGCGCAGACGGCCTTCCTCTTCCCCACGGCTTGCAGATCAGCGGGGAAAACCCGGTGGGATCCCGCCCCACGCAGAGTCAAAGCACGCCGTGGCCATTCTCGAAGGACCGCGTGAACCAGCCGACGGCAACGGATGGAGCATCACATCACGATCCCAGCTAGACACCTCACAGCCACTGCAAGCCCCGTGGCGAGCCCAAGCGACAGACCCGCTGCGAGCCAAGCCCAGCGGCCTCCCACCTCGCGCACCAACGCCGCGAAGGTGGACACACAAGGGAAGTAGAACACGACGAACACGGTGAAGGTGAGCATCTGCTCCCCCGAAAGTACGGTGTCCAACTGAGCCGTCCCGAGGGCCTGAATCAGCATGAGGAGGGAAAGCTCCTTTCGCAACACCCCAAACACCAGCGTCGTGCCGACCACGGGCGGTAGCCCAAGAAGCTCGGTCAACGGGGAGAAGAATCGGTCCAGCATCGGCTGAAGCCTGAGGTAGCCGATCAGGCTGAGCACGAGACTACCTGCGATCAGCAGCGGCCAAGCCAACGTCAGGAACTCCCGGATCCGAAGCCAGGACTTGAGCCACAAGGTGCGCCACGAAGGCCAGCGGTAAGGTGGAATTTCGAGGATGAGTCCAGGACTCGTGGCAGGCAAGATGAAGCTGGCCAAACGCCCGAGCACGGCGATGACCACGATGTTCAACGCGTAGATGAACACCGCCGCCCACGGACCCACAAAGAAGGCAAGCAGCCCAAAGACAATGGCGGTGCGCGCGGAGCACGGGATCAGCGTGGAGAGGACCGCCGCAACCACACGGTCGCGCTCCGTGTCCAAGATCCGAGTGCTCATGACCGCCGGCACATTGCATCCGTATCCGAGGACGAACGGGATGATGGCCTTCCCGTGGAGCCCGAGCCGGTGGAAAAAGGCATCCATCAGAACCGCCGCCCGCGGCAAATAGCCCACATCCTCCAACAAGGATAGCGCCAGGAGAAAGGGAATGAGATAGGGAATTACGATCCCCAGTCCCCCAGAAACGCCCTGGATGAGACCATCGACGAGCGTGGAGATCAGAGGAGGAAGACCTGAGGCCGCTGAGACCCAACCCCTAAGCCGTTCGAACCACCCGACGATCGATCCCTCCACCAGTCCGCCAGCCCGAAAGACAATCCAAAACACCCCGTAAACCACAAGCGCCAGGACCAGGTACCCGAGGTAAGGGTGAGTTACGATGGCATCCACCTTGTGGCGAATGTCCGAGAAAGGCCGTGCGACCTTCACCACCTGCTCGAAAATGTGGGTCGCGAGACCGTGGCGCTCCATCCGGACCTGGTCTTCCGCCGGCCTGCCCGTCTTGGCTTCTAGGCGCGATCGCACCCGCGCGATCAATTGCCTCACATCATCGGAAAAGCCCTCGATCCGGGCCCCAATTTGCTCGTCCGCTTCCAGCAACTTGATGGCCAGGAATCTGGCCGGCAGCGGATCTGTCGCGCCCTTGTCCTCGAGGCTGGAACGAATAGCCTCGACTGCTTCCTCCACGTCCCGTCCGTACTTGGGAGGCGAGGGACGAGCCCGCATTCGGCCCACTCGAACCGTCTCCAGGAACAGCTCTCGGATCCCCTGCCCGGTGCGGGCCACAGCGGCGACCACCGGAACCCCCAGCAGCTCCGACAGTTTCTCCGTGTCGATCCGCATCCCTTTCCGCGCCGCCTCGTCCATCATGTTGAGGCAAACCACCATCGGGATTCCGAGCTCGAGAAGCTCCAGGGTGAACTCCAGGCTGCGGTGCAAAAGGGACGCGTCGACCACGTTGACGATTACGTCCACTTCGCCGGAGAGCAGGAACGACCGGGCCTCCGCTTCCGCCAGATCGAGAGCCTGGAGGGAGTACGTCCCGGGGAGATCCACGCAGGTGTACGTCTCCTGGCCAATGCGGACTTGGCTCCGGGTGTACTTGACGGTGGAACCCGGAAAGTTGGCAGTGATGGCGTGCACCCCCGCAATCTGGTTGAAGATTGTGCTCTTCCCCGCGTTCGGCTGGCCGGCCAGAGCGATGGTCATTCCTCCGGCCTCACGAGTACCTTGGCCGCTATCCCCTTCCCGATGGCAATCACGCGACCGTCCACGTCCACGAGCAAGGGCCCTCCAAAAGCGGCATGCCTAACCACTTGAAGGTGGGTACCCGGCAATATTCCCAGCTGGGCAAGGCGCCTCCGCAGACCTGGTCCGCCCAGCACATCAACCACGCTCAACTTCTGGCCGGAATTCGCTTGAAAGAGCGTCATTGCGTCCGTGCAAGCCTCCTCGCGCGTCCTCCCCGCCTCTCTGATGCAGGACAATTGAATGCTTCTCGGCATCCCGGAGTTTCCTTTCGCAGGCTATTGGAATCCCGCCGGATGGACGCGTCGAAGCCACCTTGTCCCCCCGAGAAGGCATCAACCCGAATGGCTCAGATCCGAAATCGAAAACCGAACACGCGGACGCTTGCTCCCCTCGGCGAACCGCTCCCCTCCGGACGAACCCGAGCAGCGAGCAGCCAATCCTCGCGTGTCGCCATCCGGATCGACCTCCCCCGACAGGCTACGCCAGGCTCAGCTTCTTGCGGACCCGATCCCGGGCCTCCACCATCACTCTCAGCTTGGCCTCAGCCTCTTCCGAGGTTCGTGTCTTGAGCCCGCAGTCGGGATCCACGTACACCTGCTCCGGCCGGAAGACCTCGAGCGCCATCTCGATGCGCTCCACCACAGTATCTACCTCCTCGATCACGTGCGTGTGCACGTCGATCACACCCAGCCCGATTTCCTTCTCGAAAGGGTGGCTCCGGAAAAGCTGTAGCATGTCGAAGCCGCTGTTCGACATCTCCAGATCGATCTGATCCACCGCCAGTCGGAGCATTTGCGGGTAGATCTTCTCAAACTCCCCGTAGCAGATGTGCGTGATTGTCTTACAGCCCTCGAGTCCCGCCGTCATGATCTGCATCGTTTCGATGGCCAGTTCGATCTCCTCCGGACGGGTGGAGATGGCAGGCTCGTCGATCTGGATGTAGCGAGCACCGGCCTGGTACAGCGCCACGACTTCTTCGTGCAGCGCCCTGGCCAGGTCCAGGGCCGCGTCCCTCCGGTCCCCGTAATGCTCGTCGAACGACCAATCCATCATCGTGTACGGCCCGGTGAGGATCGCCTTCATCGGCTTTGGAGTGAGCGACTGGGCGAAGCGGAACCAGTCCACTGTGATGGGCCCACGCCATCGAACAGGCCCCACGATGATCGGTTTCCGGTAGTAACGGTTGCCGTAGCTTCGCACAAGCCCGCTGATCCGAAATCCATCCAGGTGCTCTGCGAAATACGTGGCCATGTCGCCGCGGTACATCTCCCCGTCGACGAGGATATCCAAACCGAGTCTTTCCTGCAGGGCGATGCACTCCCGCGTCGCTTGCTGCTCCTTTTCGCGCAGCTCCTCCATGTCAAGCTGTCCGCGAGAAAAAGCCGCCCGAGCTTTCACCAAGTAGTCCGGTTTCGGGAAACTCCCGACGGTGGTCGTCAAAAGGGCCATTTGTACCTCCTCTCGCTTGCCCCTCGACTTCGGGAAGCCGGTTCCGTCCATTCTCACTCCGAGACCAGCCTGGCCGCCTCGGCGATGATCTCGAGCTTGCGGCGTGCGGTATCACGAGGCAAAAATTCCAGCCCGCAGCTCGGCTGTAGATAGGCCCACGGGAAACCGCACGAGTCCTGGATCCTCTTCACCGCTGCGGCCAGCTCCGCCGGATCCTCCAGTTTCGTGTTGCGCCCGTTCACCAAGCCCAATCCGAAGACCTTCCCTTTCAGCTTCCAGCGACTGAGGCCTTCCAGGTCCCGGCGACCTTCCACTAGGTCCAGCGCCAAGAAATCGAAGGGCAACTCCAGCACCCGGTCCAGGTTCTGGTCCAAGGTGCCCCAGTAGGTGAGCAGGCCGAGCCTTACGCTATCGGAGCGCTCGAGCTCCGCAAGGCCAGCGAGCGCAGGGAGGGCCACTTCCACGGCATCCCGGTGCCGCACCAGGGAAGGCTCATCGATCTGGATCACCTGGGCGCCCGCTTCCATCAGCGCTCGGATTTCCTCGCGGACCGCCGCGGCATAGGCCGAGGTGAGCTTGGGTAGATCGGAGTAATAGCGATCCACAGAGAGGCGAGCCAAAGTGTAAGGCCCAGGCACTACCGCTTTCACAGGTACGGGGCTCGCCTCCGCTGCGAAGCGGAAGTCGTCTACCAAGACTGGCCATTGCCACCGGACCGGCGCCTCCACGACCGGCTGGCGGAAGTAGGTATTCGTGTCGAAGAAGCGCACGAGCCCGGCGATGCGGATGCCTTCGAGGGAACGAGCGAAATAGGTGACCGGGTCATCCCAACGGATCTGCCCGTCGGTGACAAGTTGGATGCCGGCCTCCACTTGCTCCAAGATCACCTCCCGCGTGACCTCCCTCTGGACGCGCTCCAGATCCTCCAAACTCGCCTCCCCCCGATCTAGGGCCGCAATCGTACGCCGAAGTTTCTGCTGCTCGGGGCGGTCCCCAATGCGAGGGTAGTTGTTCAGATTGGCCGGAATTACCTTGCCCATCCTGCCTTCCCTCCCTTCTTACGCTCGCAGCGAAGTCCGGGCCATCGCTCCTCGAACTGAAGCCCCGCTCAATAGGAGCGGAAAACCTGCTCAGCCCTTCGGGCCAGGATCTCGAAGTGTCGTTTCTCCTCCTCCAGTAGCCGTCGATAGACGCTGCGCGCTTCCTCGGAATCCGTCGCCGCCAATAGATCGCTCAAGTGCCGGATGGAATTGAGTTCAGCCACGAGGGAAACGCCCAGCGCATCGAGCTCGGAGCAACACCGGAGCTCACCTGTGGCAGCCACAAGCTCATTGGCATGCCGAAAAAGATGGCCCAAAGGAGCCGGGCGGGAATCGGAAGATCCCAGCGCCTCTGCCAGTTCGTAGCGGCTCACGTCCAGGCCGCCGGCGAGTTCGCCTTCCGCACGGCGAATCAAACCCAGGTGCTGCTCCTCGTCCTGAGCCAACTTCCGAAACATCTGCTTTGCGATGTTGTCGGATACCAGCCCGGCGAGAGTCCGATAGAGCTCAAGTCCCTGGGTCTCGAGCTCAGCCATGAGGGAGATCGCCCGATAGGCGAGCGTGGGCTCATCCCCTTCTTTCATCTCCACCTCCCGAGCTCGGGATCTGCGATGCCTGCTGGAACGAGGGGGGATCGAAACTCAATTCTTCCCGGCTCTTACCTTGGTGGTACCGGCGGGCGAAGACCCGCTTCACTTCGGCCAGCTCGACGGGGACTCGGTCGACCTCGTCCTCTCCCTTCCGTTCGAGCCAGACGAGCGTATTCGGCTCCGCTCTATCGATGTAGAGGACGCCTTCGAGATGATCGATCTCGTGCTGGAGGACGCGGGCAAAGAGACCTTTCGCTCGGATCTCGATGGGATGGCCCTGCGGATCGAGCGCTTGCACGATCACCCGTTCGTGGCGAGCAACCTGCGCTTGAAGCCCCGGCAGACTGAGGCAGCCCTCGTTGTCGCAGGTAAGCTGGATGCTTCGGCCGCGGATCCGCGGGTTGACAAGCACGTGGACTGTCTCACCGTCTGCGGCCACGCACACCCGCTTCTCGCTCCCCACCTGGGGAGCTGCTAGTCCTACACCGTCCTCCGCGTGCATCGTCTCGGCCAGATCGCGAAGGAACTCCTGGAACTCACTGGACAGGAGCTCTTCGGGGCTCACGTCCACCGTCTTACGCCGCAGGATGGGATCCCCGTAGTAGCGAAGTTTCAATAGCATTTCTCAGTTCCCCTGCTGAACTTTCACGATGAGCAACGTCAGATCGTCCTCAAGGGGGGCAGTTCCCCGGAATTCGCGCACGGCCTGCACGATCCGATCGCGGAGGCGCCGCGGGTCCAGGTGTCGATTGGCCACCGCCAGCTCGAGAAGCCTATCCTCGCCGAACATCTCTTCCCTTGCGTTCATGGCCTCGGTGACGCCATCGGTGTAGAGCAACAGCACATCCCCGGGATTCAGTTCGATGACCCCGTCCGTGTAGCGCAGGTTCGGAACGAATCCCAGCACCGGACCGCCCTCCGCAAGCTTCTTGAAAGATCCATCGGCATGGATCAACAAAGGGGGATTGTGGCCCCCGTTGCAGTAGCGCAGTCTTCTCTCCGCTGGCACGAGGACGGACAAGAAGAGCGTGGCGAAGCTCTCCGCATCGAGTCGCTCCACCAGCAGGTTATTGAGCGATCGCATGAGCTTGCGTGGGGCGAAGCCTTTCCGCAGCAAGCCCCGGTACGTCGAGTAGAGGGTAGCCATTAAGATCGCGCCGGGGGTACCTTTGCCGGCCACGTCGCCGATGGCCAGCGCAATCGATCCGTCGCCGAACTCGACCACGTCGTACAAGTCGCCCCCGACCAGCCCGCTGGGGATGGTGACCGCAGCGAACCGATAGCCTCGGATTCGGGGCAAACTCCGCGGCAAGAGCGCTCGCTGAACTTGCCGCGCAATCTCCAGCTCTTGCTCCAGACGGCGTTTTTCTACCAGCTCCTCGAGCAGCAGGGCGTTCTCGATAGCCACCGCGGCCTGCCCGGCGAAGGCCTGAAGCAGCTCCAAATGGTGCTGATCGAAGGCACCCCGACGTCGCGACTCCAGGCTGATCACGCCGAGCACGCGATCCCCCCTCTTGATCGGCACGTCAAGTTCGGAGCGAGAATCCTCGTAAAATCGCAAATAGCGGCTGTCGTTGCGCACGTCCTTGATCAGGACAGGCTGACCCGTAATGGCCACCCAGCCGACCAGCCCCTGGCCCACCTTCAGGCGAAAGTCGCTCGGCACCTGCTCCGCAATGCCTTGGTACACTGCGTAGCGCAGTTCCCCCTTGTCTTGATCGAGCAGGAAAACCGCTGCGTGGTCGCACGGCACGACCTCGCGCACCGCCTCCACGATGGCGTGCAGTACTTCCTGCAGGTCCAGCGACGAGCTTATCCGCTTCCCCACCTCCGCCAGGGTAGCCTTTTCTTTGGCCTCGCGCCGCAGCCGCTCTGTGGTCAGCATAGCCATCAGAGCGTAGGACATGATGTCGGCCAGATGGCCAATCTCCGCTGCGAGGGGCCCATCCGGCTCCACCGGACGCCTGACGCCCGCGAGAAAAACCGCACCCGCCAGATATTGCTCGCTACCAATGGGCACCACCTGATCCCAGGCTGCGATCTTCATGAGCGGTTCGAGCCACCTGGACCTCTCGTTCCCCATGCGTCGAAGAAGCCAGGCAAATGAGACCACAGGCTCCTTGGCCTGGAGAAGTGCTTGGTAAAGCGGATCCCGCGGCAGGATCTGAATGCTGGACCACACCCCCAACGGCTTCTCGGGCCACATGAACACCGGACGCAGCCCGTCCTCGCATTCCACTTCGTGCATCACCAGCGCCTTTTGCGCGTGGAAGAGATTGGCTAATCCCACGCCGATGGCGCGGTACAAGCTCGAAAGGTTGCGGGATTCGCTGATCTCCCGCCGGATCGCTCTGATCCGTTTGAACATCCTGCTTGTCGACAACTGCCCACTCATTCGCTCGGGCTCACGTCCGGGTCGGCCCCTCATTCACCGCACCAACGCGCGACAACACTCCGAAGTTCACCGAGATCTCCGCTGGCTCTGTTTGAGCAAGTATTCCTCGAAGCGGATCCAGAACGGATCGACCTTCGGGTGGACCAGCGGTTCCACGTGATCCGGGTAGATCAGATTCGTCCCTTCCTCCCTCGGCACCACCTCCCCTACGATACTGGCTGGAATTCCTTCCGCCTTCAGTGCGGCGACGGCCTCCTCCGCCTTGGCGGGCTCGAGCACCGCGATGAGCGTGCCCTCACTAATGGCCTTGAACGGATCGATGTCAAAGACGGCGCACGTCTTGGCGACGATGTCCTGAACCACAATCCTCTCCGGCCAGATCCGGAGCCCGTATTCGCCCGCCTCTGCCATCTCGAAGAGCCCTCCCCACACGCCGCATTCGGTAGCGTCGTGCATGGCATGGACGCCGCCGGTTTCCGCCACAACGGCACAATCGTGGACCACGCTCATTTGGTAAAAGATCCCCTGCGCCTCCTTGACCGCCTCGGGGCCAAGCCTCTCCTCGATGAACTCGGGGAATTGAACCGACATCAGTCCCGTTGTTTCGATTGCCGGACCTTTGGTGATGATCACAAGATCGCCGGGACGTGCCGATCTAGGGTCCACCAGTTTCGATCGATCATCCACGCCGAAGATCGTCGCCCCGCCGACCATTGGATAATTGCATCCGGCGTAGCGCGCCGTATGCCCGCTGACGATGGCGATCCCGAGCTTTTCCGCTTCCCGGTGAATGGTTTCCCAGATCGTGCGCAACACCTCCTCGCTCATCTCCGGCGGGAGGTTGAGATCGATGCTCAAGTAGCGCGGCCGAATTCCGCTCACGGCTACGTCGCTGGCCAGGATATGCAATGCAAACCAAGCCGCCCGCTCCCAACCGAGCGCCGGAGCAATGTACACCGGATCGGCCGAGGAAACCAGGACCTTGTCGCCGAGCTCGACTACCCCGAAATCGACCCCGTGCCTCGGCCCGAGGAGCACCGTGGGATCCTTTGCACCGAGATGCGGATAAATTACCTCATCGAAGAAATGCCGATCGATCTTGCCCAGCTCGGGCAGTTTCGCTTCCGCCATGGCCACTCCTCCTTCGCTTCGCAGCGTTTGCAAGCTAAGCCACCCCAACCGCCCTTGCCAACTTGTCGCGACTCGAGAGCCCGCTCGATTTCCGCCGTCGCGGAAAGCGCGAGCCTTGACGGGGCAGCGCCTTTTGCCTCCAGGGCTTCAGGACGCGGGGCCACTGGCCCTTCACGGCGCACCGAGGCTCTCGCGCAGCTCCCTTCGTCTCCCTGCAGCCTCCCACCGAGCCCTCTCTTCCTCCGACTCGAGGGAAAGCGGGGGAGCTGGGCGGGATCGCCCCGATTCATCCAGACAGGAGAAGATGAGAAAGCCTCTCCCGGCGAGTCTTTCTTCGGCCCCAAGACTGCTGGAGGCGTGCACTTGCACTTCCACTTCGAAGGAGCGGCCAAACGTCCGGGTGACAAAGCCCGTAAGCCGCACGTGATCGCCCACTCGCACCGGGCGGACGAAATCGAACTCCACGCGAAGAGTCGCCACAGCCCCGTCGCAATGCTTCCGCGCCACCAGGCTGGCAGTCATGTCCACCCAGTACAAGATCTTCCCCCCGTACACAATGCCCATTGTGTTGGCATCCGCTGGGAAAGCCAGAAGCTCCGTCTCCACTTGGGAATCTTGCACCCTTTTCGGACAGCTCACATTCCCTCCCCTGCTGGCGAGGAACGAGAGGCGCAATTCATCCACGACGACGGAGACCCGACGTCAGATCTCCGCAGCCCCGGCCGAACTGCAGACTCCCCGCGCCTGTTGGTCCGCGTGGAAACTGCTCCGAACGAGGGGGCCGGACTCCACGTGTCGAAACCCGAGCGCCAGCCCCCACTCCCTCCAGTGGGCGAATTCCTCAGGAGGCACAAATCGCTCCACGGGCAAGTGGGCGGGGGAAGGCTGGAGGTACTGGCCCAGCGTGAGGACCTGGCAACCCACTCGCCGCAGGTCGCGCATCACCTCCCGAATCTCCTCGTCGGACTCGCCCAGGCCCAGCATCAACCCGGACTTTGTGACGGCGCCCCAACCGTGCGCGCGTTCCAGGAGAAGCAAAGACCTCTGGTAGTCCGCTTGCGGGCGAACCCGGGGATACAGCCGGGCGACGGTCTCCAGGTTGTGGTTCAGGACATCGGGCTGGGCTTCAAGGACGGTGCGGAGCGCTTCCTCCGAGCCGCCGAAATCCGGGATCAGTACCTCCACACGGCAGCCCGGCACCGCAGCACGGATCTCGCGAATCGTCTCTGCAAAGACCTGCGCGCCGCCATCCGGCAAGTCATCGCGAGTGACTGAGGTGATGACTGCATACAAGAGCCCCAAACGCCGCACGGCCTCCGCCACTCGTCTTGGCTCATCGGGGTCGAGGGGATCCGGTCGGCCCGTCGCCACTGCACAGAAACGGCAGTTCCGGGTGCAAACGTTTCCCAGTATCATGAAGGTTGCGGTGCCTCTCGACCAGCAGTGGCCAATGTTGGGACAGCGCGCACTCTGGCACACCGTGTGGAGCCCCTGTTGCTCCACAAGCTCCCGTACGCGTAGGAATTCTCCACCCGTCGGAAGCCTCGTCTTCAGCCAGCTGGGTCGGCGGCTCTTTCCGCTTGCCTCTTCCACGCGAAAGATCCCCGTGTTTGGCACCCTGCTTGGGGTAATCTCCCGGCCCGCCATTCCATCATGCCCTTGTACCCGAACGCCCGGGCCCACAGGGGGAAACGGGCTCAACCCCATTAACCCGAAGGACCGCCCCGGCCGATCCGGCCCGGCAAACTCCGATTCGCCTCATGGCGGCTAGATTTGGCGCTGGCTCCCGGTTGGCATGCCGAGCCTGGAGGACGAACCACTTCTCCCCCCTTCGAAAGGGGTTGGCGGCATCCCCGAATCTCCGCTGAAGGGACTGCTGGACAGCAAGGATCGCACAATCCTCAACCACTTTCGCGCCCGGGCTATTCCCCCTTGCGCCGCGGGCTCACGGGACAAGTATTGTCCCCGCGGCTCGGCAGACCACGTCACAGCACCGGCTTAAACCAGTGCTTCATGAACGCCTCATACGTCCAGGGCATCTTTTCCCGGAAGATCTGCAAGATCACCTGGGCGTAGGCACGTATCTCCTCCTGCGCATGAGCCTCGGCGCGAAGGCTGAGGAAGTTCATCAGGGAACGCGCGTTCACCGTCCAGTAGAATTCAGTGTAGATCGCAAGAGGGAGCACAATACGCGCCTGTTCACGTGCGACGCCTGCCCCGAGGAGTTCTTGATACAGGCGGTAGGAATCGTCGTAGTGCTTTGCGATCCTTTCGATCAGAGGCGCTGCGGTCTCCGCCGGTAACGGGGCATACTGGTAATCCTTCGAAACTTGCGTGCGCAATGTCGCCGGCAGGTGGAACTCGTCGCGGAGCTCCGTGTATCGTCCGGAAATCTCGTTGTAGCTGGCCATTCGGTGGCGAAACCATTGGCGCGCGACGAAGATCGGGCAGCGGATGTGGAATTTGAACACGCTGTGCTCAAAGGGGGTCTCGTGACGATGGCTCATCAGGTAATCGATGAGCGCACGATCCCGTTCGAGGCCTTTGCTCCCCTGACCTGTGGACACCCGTGCTGCCTGCACTACGGCCTCATCCCCGCCCATGAAGTCCACGAGACGGACAAAGCCGCGGTCCAAAACCGGAAATTCCACCTTGTCTTCCATGTCGTACTCTCGGCTTGTCTTTTGAGCCCGAATGCCGCGCTCGGCCAGTCGGAGGCTTGGGATCGAAGCCATCGGATCCGAGCCCGACTGCCGAGATTCATCCGGAGACGCCGAACCTCTGCCGCGCATCTATGGGTCCGGGATCGGCGGCCCGATCTTGAGGCGGGACTTGGACGTAGGGGGCTGGTTCGAAGGAAAGCAGCTGCTCTATCGTCAGGATCATCCCTTCGCGCGTGTACGCGGCGAAGTCGTAGATGCCCGTGTCCATGCGAATGGCATCCTCCGGACAGGCCTCCACACAGAAACCGCAGAAGACGCATTTGCCGAGGTCGATGTCGAAACGCAACGGGTACTTCTCAATGTTCGGGTCAGGATGCTCCGCCGCCACGATGTAAATGCAATTGGCCGGACAGACGGTCTCGCACATCATGCAGGCGACGCATCGCGGGGAGCCATCCGCCCGGCGGGCCAAGCGGTGCAGAGTGCGCAGGCGCGGCGAAATCGGCCGACGTTCCTCCGGGTACTGGTAGGTGACCGCTCCCTTCGGCACGTTCCGGAAACCAAGGAGATGAGCCAGGTGCCGGGCCATGTTCACGAAGAAGTGCCTCCCGGTAATGGCCAGTCCCCGGATCACCTCCGGCAAGTAGATCCGCTCCCAAAAGGTCAGTTCCCTCTCGGACTGAGGTATCCGCATCGCCCTACCTTATTGCCAGCAAGATGACAGCCGTCACCATCGTATTGATCAGAGAAAGGGGAAGCATGTACTTCCACGTGATGGCCATGAGCTGATCGTAGCGCACGCGAGGGAGCGTCCAGCGGATCAGCATCTGGAGCCACAGGAAGAAGGACACTTTCAACAGAAAAGCCCCCATCTGCAGCACAACTACCACAACGTGCGGCAACGCTACGCTCCCCCAGGGGAAATGGAACCCATCGCTCAGAAGCCACGGAACTTGCCACCCACCGAGGAAGAGGGTTGTGGCCAACGCCGAGAGGAGAGTCATCTCGATGAAGTCCGTGAACATGTACATCCCCCATTTCATGCTCGAGTACTCAACCCAGTAGCCTACGATCTCCGATTCCCCCTCAGGGAGATCAAAGGGAACCCGCTTGGTCTCCGCAATCCCTGCAGTCAGGAAAAGCAAGAAACCGAGAGGCTGCAGCAGAATGCCCCACCGGGGAATCCAGCCCCCGTACATGTGGCCCTGGAAACGGACCATTTCCTGCAGGTTCAGGGTATCGTAGATCAGTAGCGCCCCGATGAGGGAGACGCCCAGCGTGACCTCGTAGGAGATCATCTGCGCGGAGGCCCGCATGCCGCCCAGGAAAGAGTAGTTATTTTCGGAGGCCCAGCCTCCGATCACGACGCCGTAGATCCCGAGGGATACCATCGCGAAAACGAACAGAATGGCCGCGTTGAGGTCGGCAGCCTGAAGGTCGATCGTCCTTCCACCGACGCGCAAGGCATCGCCGAAGGGAATAGCAACGAAACTCATCAGCGCGAAGAACAAACTCAGCATGGGAGCCAGCGTGTGCAGGAATTTGTCCCCACGCTCGGGCGTGAACTCCTCTTTCGTAAACATCTTGATGGCGTCTGACAAGATGTGGAAAAGCCCGATGAGCCGAAGGCCGAGGATTGCGGCCCGATTGGCCCCGATGCGGTCTTGCATCACCGCCGACTGCTTCCGCTCCACCCAGGTCAAGACCGCGCCGAAGGTCAGGGCCACGGTCACGATGAAACCCGCCTTGAGCAAAACGATGAGCGCTTCCAAGAGCATCCCGCTGATCCCTCGGTGACCTTAAACCCGAGCTACTTGTTCCTGTCCAATCCGCTCCGTGAACTTTCCATGGTAACCCGGACTGGACCGCCAAACCCCAATGCCCCCGTCTACTTCACGCGCACCTCCACCGGAGCTTCCAACTGGCCCCTCATCCCTCGTTCCCCGAGCCGATCGTAGTCCATTCCGGAGAAGAAAGGATGCTCCAGGGCCAGCAGCGCGAAGACCTCTTCCGGGTCTTCGGGCAAAGGCTCAACACTGCATGCTACGGCCAGTTCCCGGAGGATGCTCAGGATCGGACGGGCTTGGCCGAGCGGCTCCACCGCCCGCCAGAAACGCTGCACCCGGCCCTCGAAGTTGGTGAAGGTCCCGTCCTGCTCCACGAAAGCGGTGGCCGGAAACACAAGCTTGGAGAGGGTGGCCGTCCGATTCCAGTTGGTGCCGAGGTATATGAGCCTTTCCACGCGTTGCAGTGCGCGAAGGACCCTTTCTCCCGCCTTTGCCCCCTCCACATCATGCAAGAAGATCACGGCCGTATCTACTTGGCCTGCTTCCATCGCCTCGGCCAGTCGGGCAAGGTGGTCCTCCTGAGGTATGCCGGATGCTCGGCCGACGATCCAATGAGCTCCCGCGGTGTTGGGATTCTTGTCCCCTCGGATTAGGATCTCGTCTTCATAGCCTGGCGAGGAGGGCTCGGCCCAATACCCGATCATCCTCGCCCCAAGAGACCGGAACAGCCGATCCGCCGTGTAAAGTTCCTCATTGGTCATTTTCGGCGACAGCAGCACTGCCAGCCGCTTCTCTCGCGCAGCTTCCGTGATCCACTGGGCGGCGTGCCGAATGGCCTCACTCCAACTGATTTCCCTTAGCTGTCCTCCCTCTGCCCGTCTTGGCGCGAGGATGCGATCCAGCGCCTCAATCCAGGTGAAGCCGTAACGGCCGTCGTCGCACATCCAGTACTTGTTCACCCACGGGTTCGGTCGGGGCCTCAGCCGAACGATCCTACGACCGCCCGCCTTGTACCCGCGGCGAACGTTGTAGTCCACGAAGACGTTGCATCCGCGGCTGCATCCCGGGCAAACCGACTTCGCGTGCTCGAGGTACCAAACGCGCGTCCGAAATCGGAACTGCCTATCCGTCAAAGCACCCACCGGACAAATGTCCGCCAGGTTTCCTTGGTACCGGTTGTGAAGCTGGATTCCGGGGTAGAGGTCCACTACGGATCGGTCACCGCGGTGGAAGATGCCGAGCTCGTAGCTCTTGGTGACCTCTTCCGTGAATCGGACGCATCGCGAGCAGAGAATGCAGCGCTCCTGGTCGAGAATGATATGCTCGCTGAGCACTTTCATCTTCGCTCGCTTGAGCTTATCCTCGCGGACGCGACTCGGATGGAGGCCATGCTGCATGTAATAGATCTGCAGGTAGCATTCTCCAGCCTGGTCGCAGACGGGGCAGTCCAGCGGATGGTCGACTAAAAGGAATTCCAGCACAGCTCTGCGGGCTTCTTTCACCTTCTCGCTCTGGGTGTGCACGACCATCCCGTCTGTCACTGGCGTGTAGCAGGCGATCTGAAGCTTGGGCACTCCCTCGATCTCCACCAAGCACATGCGGCAGCTTCCGGCAATCCTCAGCCCCGGATGATAGCAATAGTGGGGGATGTCGATGCCGATCTGCTTGGCTGCCTCGAGGATCGTCGTGCCCTTTTCTACCTCGATGGATCTGCCGTCGATCGTCACAGTGGGCATTTCGTCACTCACTTCTCAGCCGGCGCGACTCAGCTTACGGCTTCCCGAACGGTTTGGCGAAGGGAACACCGCCCTTCCCGCACGTGTTGCTCGAACTCTTCCCGGAACTTGTCGACGAAGCTCATCACCGGCATTGCCGCCGCATCCCCGAGAGGACAGATGGTGCGCCCCAGCATGTCGGCTGCGATGGCGCGCAGGTTGTCCACATCTTCCGGAACTCCCCGGCCTTCGCCGATCCTGTCCATGATGCGCTTGAGCCAACCCGTACCCACCCGGCAGGGCGTGCACTGCCCACAGGATTCGTGGGCGTAGAATTGCACGATATTGTGCAGGGCGTCGAACATGCAGGTGGTCTCGTCCATCACGATTACGCCGCCCGACCCAGCCATGGAGCCGATGGAGGCGAGCGCATCGAAGCAGCAGGCGACGTCCACCTCCTCCGCCCGCAGCACTGGACTTGAGCTGCCCCCTGGGATCACCGCCTTGAGCGCACGACCCTCGCGGATCCCCCCGGCATGCTCGTAAATGACCTCTCGCAGGGTCGTGCTCATGGTCACCTCGTAAATCCCCGGGCGACGCACATGCCCGCTGACCGAAAGGATACGTGCTCCTCCGGAACGCTCCGTTCCCAGGGACGCGAACCATTCCGCCCCACGCTGGATGATGTGCGGCACGTAGGAGAGTGTCTCCACATTGTTGACCACCGTTGGGCACCCAAACGCGCCTACCGTTGCGGGGAATGGGGGTTTCAGCCGGGGCCAGCCTTTCTTTCCCTCAAGGGATTCCAATAGCGCCGTCTCCTCCCCGCAGATGTAGGCTCCAGCCCCAACGTGAATGTAGACGTCCAGCTTGTAACCTAGCCCGAAGATGTTCTCCCCGAGGTACCCCTTCGCGTACGCCTCGGCGATGGCTTGCTCGAGCCTCCGGCGCGGATGAACGTATTCCCCGCGGAGATAGATGTAGGCCGTATGGGCGCCGATGGCGTAGGCTGCAATCATAATCCCTTCGAGGAGGTTGTGCGGCACGTTCATCATGATGTAGCGGTCCTTGAAGGTGCCCGGTTCGCCCTCGTCCGCGTTCACCACCACGTATTTCGGCCGCTGGCTGTCTTTGGGCACGAAACTCCACTTCAATCCCGTCGGGAAACCAGCCCCGCCAAGTCCGCGCAATCTCGATTTCTTCACCTCTTCGATCACGGCTTCGGGACTCATCCCCGATAGGACTTTGCGGATCGCCTGATAGCCGCCGTGCCTCTCGTACACCGGCAGGCGGTGCGAATCCTCCACACCGAAGAGCTGCGTGATGATCTTCACCTGGGGCATGGGCCTACTTGAGCTTTTCCAGAACCTCGTCGATCCTCTGTTCGTCGAGTGGGCCGCAAAAGTCGTCGTCCACCTGCATCATCGGGGCCAGCTCACACGCGCCGAGGCACTCCACGGTGGACAAGGTGATCCGTCCGTCCGGGGTCGTCTGCCCCGCTCGGATGCCCAGCTTCTTCTCAAGGTACTCCAGCACGCTAGTCGCACCCATCAAGTGGCACGCGATGCTGCGGCACACTTTGATGTGATGCCGCCCGGCCGGCTGAGTCCGAAACATACCGTAGAAGGTCAGCACTTGGTGCACGAAAACGGGCGGAACCTGCGTCAGCTCCGCCACGTATCGCTCCACCTCGGGACCGATGTATCCGAATTCCTCCTGTGCTAGGTGAAGCAACTGGATCACCGCCGCTCGCCGGTCCGGGTAGCGCCGGAATATCTCCTGCACTTTCTCCAGGGCCGAGCTCCGGAAGGCGACGCTCATCTGTCCTGTTCTCCCGCGATCATGTTGATGGAACCGAAGATGGGGATCACGTCGGCCACCATGTGCCCCCGGATCAGACGGGGCAATGCTTGCATCAGGTAAAAGCAAGGCGGTCGGACACGGACACGATAGGCACGGTCCGTACCGTCGCTGACGATGTAGAAGCCCAGCTCCCCATTAGCGCCTTCCACAGCCATGTAGGTTTCCCCCACCGGAGGCCGAATGCCGTTACCCTCCATGATGAGCATGAAATGGTTCATCAACCCTTCGATGTTCCCGTACACGTCCTCCTTCGGGGGGAGTGAGACGCGGCGCTCGGAGGAACGAACGTAAGGGGCGAAATCCTTCTGGCTTCCCTCCAGGGTCGGATCCGCGGCAACGCGAAGAAACGGCAAGCGCGACGTCTTGCCCACCTTGGCCGTATCCACCATGAGCCAGCCCGGCACGACCTCGGGAACCTCCTTCACGTGCACCGAGCCGGGGGGCATCTGATCCAGGGCCTGGCGGATGATGCGCGCGCTCTGGCGGATCTCCTCGATCCGGACTAGGTAACGGTCGTAGGTGTCGCCATTGGCCCCACTCGGGATGTCAAATTCCACCCTGTCGTAGACCAGGTACGGGTGAGCTTTCCGGACGTCGTATTCCACCCCTGTGGCACGCAGCAGCGGCCCGGTGAACCCGTACGAGATCGCCTCCTCCTTTGTGATGACCCCGACGAACTTCGTCCGGTCATAAAAGATACGGTTCCGGGTGAGGAGTCTGTCCACCTCGTCCACAACCTCCTCGACCCGCGAAACGGCGGACAGGGTCTTCTCGCGGAAGCCTTCGGGGAGATCCGCTTTCACCCCGCCAATTCGACAGTAGGAAACCGTGAGCCGCGCGCCGGTGACGTCCTCGATCACCTCCTGCACCCATTCCCTGGCTTTCATGCAGTACAGGAAAACGGTCATCGCCCCCATCTCCATCGCCATCGGGCCGATGCAGGTGAGGTGATCGAAGATCCTGGACAGTTCGCACAGAATCACGCGAATGTATTTTGCCCGCTCGGGGATGTCAATGCCGAGGAGCTTCTCCACCGCCAGGGCATAGCCCACATTGTTGATCAGGGGGGATACGTAATTGAGTCGGTCCGTGTAGGGGAAGACCTGGTGCCACCGGACCGTCTCCGCCTCCTTCTCGAAGGCTCGATGCAAGTAGCCGATTTCAACGTCGGCGTCGACGACCTTTTCTCCCTCGAGCTGGAGAATGATCCGGATCACCCCGTGCATGGCCGGGTGGGACGGGCCCATATTGAGCAGCATGCTGCGCATGCGCAAGCCCGTCGTCGGATCCAGCGTGTCTTCAAGGACCATTGCCATCCCGTCTCTCGCCCCGTAGCTCACCAGTGACCGCGGCTGAGCCATATCGCTTCGTCCGGCCCTCCCAGTTGACCGGACGGCAGAGGGAGGACGAACCTCGTGCCCGCCCAGTCACGTGTGCCGCAGGATCTGCCGAATGGCCAGCAGTTCCCGGTTATTCTCTTCCTGCACCTTCTCGAGCCTCTCGACCGCCCGGAGAAGCGCGGTCTTGTCCCGCTCCAGCCTTTCCAGTGCCTCCAGGATTTCCTGCTGTTGCTGCCGGAGGTCTTCGAACAACTTCTCGAATTTCCGCTCGATTCGCCCGGTTTCGTCTTTCATGAGGCGGATCAGTTCGTCCATTCCTGGCCCCCGGTTGCTCGTCCCGACGCGTCAGTTGATGGGTCCGATTAACGGTTGCCGCTTGTTGACCGGGTAGTCCTTGCGCAGAGGATGCCCCTGAAACTCCTCGTACAGCAGGATGCGCTTGAGGTTGGGATGACCTTCGAAGCGAATTCCGAACATGTCCCAGACCTCGCGCTCCGCCCAATTGGCCGCTTTCCAGAGATGGGTCACCGTCCGGATCACCGGATCTTCTTCCGGGACGGGCACGCGCAGGCGAAGGCGGAGATTGTTCGCGAAGCTGTACAGGTTGTACACCACCTCGAAGCGCGGTACTCTCCCGAAGCCGAGATAGTCCACAGCGGTGAGGTCCATGAGAAAATCAAACCGAAGGTCCGGGTCATCCCGCAAGAGCTGGCATGCCTCCACATTCACGCTGCGGTCCAGAACCACCACCGTGTCCCCGCGGAAGGTGTAGACATCCAGGATCTTGTCCCCGAAGGCCTGCCGGAGCTTGGACACGGCCGGGTGTTCGCTCGCCGCCATGCTCTCAATACTCCTGCCGCATTTTGGTGATCTTTTCTTGCAGCATCATGATCCCGCGGATCACCGCCTCGGGACGAGGTGGACAACCCGGCACGTAGATGTCCACGGGAATAATGGTGTCGATCCCCTGCACGGTGGCGTAATTGTCGTAGAAGCCGCCGGTACAGGTACAAACGCCGAACGCCATCACCCACTTCGGTTCGGTCATCTGCTCGTAGACGCGCTTGAGGATCGGCGCCATCTTGTGACTGATCGTCCCCACTACCATGAGCAGATCTGCCTGCCTGGGCGTGAAGCGAGGGAAAGCCGCTCCAAAGCGATCCAGATCGTAGTGAGCGGCGGAAACCGCCATGTACTCCATCCCACAGCACGCTGTGACGAACGGATATGGGAAAAGGGAGAATTTGCGCGCCCAGGCCACAACCTGGTCCACGCGCGTGGTCAGGAAGTTGTCACCCAGCCAATGCCTTATTCCCATTCCAGGGCTCCCTTGCGCCAAGCGTAGATCAGAGCCAACGCCAAAACAGCCACGAAGAACCCCATCTCCGCCAGACCGAACCAACCAAGCTCCCGAAATACCGATGCCCACGGGAAGAGAAACACAAGCTCTACATCGAATACCACGAAGAGGATGGCGATCACGTAGAAACGGATGGCGAAACGGTCCCCCGGGAGGTTGAATGGCACCATGCCGGTCTCGAAGGGTTCCCCTTTCACCGCTGACTTCCGCCGGGGCCCCAACAGCAGGCTCAGAACCAGCATGGCCACGACGAGAAACCCCACAAACAGCGCGCTCAGTAAGACGGGCGAGAAGGGGTTCATTCACCGAACTCCAGTTCCGTGTCGATCTCCAATCTCGGTCGCGACGCCGGCGAGATTCAGTAGCTGCATCCCGTAGCGAGCCATCTCAGCACAATCGCCTGCATCTGCCCGCAACCTACGCACCGTCACCGCACGCAGGTTCTCCCACTGCCGCGTCAGCCCAAGGCGTGAGCCGTTTCTCATGGGTCGGCCCTTCACCCGTGTTCGCCGCCGCGGCAGATTCGAATCGAATCTGCGCGCGTACAGCTATCCCCTCCCCCGACGGCACCACTCTGACCTTCCCTGGGCCGGCAAGCGAGAAGCGAAAAGGAAGGGACCCGCTCCGCTCCCCCAAAAGCTGAAGGTGCGGGTTGGTCACCCAACGAGTCCCGACACCGCGATCCTCCGCACGGATCGCGGGAATGCCCCACGCTCGGATGATCTGTACGGTGAACGCCTCCCCCTCCTTCCCCCGGCCGGATCGAGACGGCCAAGCAATACATTTCCGGCCCGCGTTCGATTCCCCCCGATGTAGCGCAAGAAGGTGGTGCTCATGCGGCTGGGAAGCTGGCAAACTCACCTCCCCTTCTTCCTTCGCTGGACTCTGGGAAACCCCGAGCGACGCGACACCCACGGCCTCCGCCCGTGGGTATGTCCTTCTTCCCGGCTCCACGGTGTAACTCGGAGCCCTTGTAACACGCCATTGTAGCCAACAGTGACCAATTCTGCAAATTGAATTTCGGGAACCGCCCCGATGACCCGTCGAGCCCACTCCTTTCCCGGAGGTGCTCCGAGTCGATGCTCGCGCTATGCGCGCCCTTGACACCCAAGGACTGTCTCGCCTACCCGCGCAGCTCCGTACTCTCGCTCCTTGTGGTTCTCGATGGAAGAGAACCGACCTGCTCCGCGCCTTCGTGGACCTCCTTGCTGAGGTCCTCGAGCGGGACCCACTTCACCTCCGCGTAGCCCATCCTTGAGCAGAAGGTCTCCACCAACACGACCGCCACTTCCTCGAGGGCCGGCGGGTCCTTCAGGAGCTGTGCCATGGAGGTCACTCCCCACCCATGAAGCCCGCACGGTACGATGCGATCGAAGTACCGAAGGTCCGGGTCGACGTTGAGGGCGAAGCCATGCATCGTGATCCACCGGCTGATCTTGATCCCGATGGCGGCGATCTTGTCGTCGCCAACCCAGACCCCTGTCAACCCCGGCTCGCGGTGGGCCCAGATCCCGAAGCGGGCCAGAGTGTCGATCACCACTTCTTCCAGCATCCTCAGGTACCAATGCACGTCCCGGCGGTGCTGTCCCAAATCCAGGATTGGATAGCCAACGAGCTGGCCCGGCCCGTGGAAGGTGACCTTCCCGCCCCGGTCGCAACGATAAAGGGGAATCCCCAGGCGCTGGAGCTGCTCCTCCGGGACCAACATGTCCTGGTCACTACCTGCCCGGCCCATTGTGTACACCGGCGGATGCTCGATTAGGAGTAGCAAGTCAGGCACGCAAGACGCACGGCGCATCTCCACGGCCGACTTCTGAAGCTCCCACGCCTCTCCGTACTCCATCCGGTGCGGACCGGAGACCCAGAGAAGGCGCTTTGGTGTCCCCCATTCAGATGTGAATGGCCCGCCCATCAGCATCTAGCGCTGCCTCCATGACGGCTTCGCTCAGGGTCGGGTGGGCGTGAATCGTGGAGGCGATTTCCTCGAACGTGCCCTCCAGGGTCTTCGCCACGGCCAGTTCGGCTACCAGCTCCGTCGCTTCCGGGCCCACGATGTGTGCTCCCAAGAGCTCCCCATGCTTCTGATCGAAAATCAGTTTCACGAAACCCTCTGTCTCCCCAAGGGCCAAGGATTTGCCGTTGGCACGGAACGGGAATCTCCCGACACGCACCTCGTGGCCCAGGGATTTCGCCTTCTCCTCCGTGAGCCCGATGCTGGCGATCTGCGGCTGGCAGTAAGTGCAGCTCGGCACATTCGAATAGTCCAGAGGCTGCGGGTTTCTGCCAGCGATCGCCTCAACGCAAACGATGCCCTCATGCGAAGCCACGTGAGCCAGAAGAGGCGGGCCGATGACATCGCCGATGGCGTAGATTCCATCCACATTGGTTCTACCGAAGGCGTCGACCTTGATGAATCCTCCCTCCAGCTCTACCCCGAGTTCCTCCAGGCCCATGCCCTCCACGTTCGCTTGAACCCCCACAGCCACCAGCGCGACCTCCCCTTCGTAGGATAGCTGTTGCCCTTCTCGCTCCACCATTACCCCTAGCCCGGAGGGTGTCTTTTCCACAGAGACCACTCGCGCGCCCGTGACTACCTGGATCCCGGACTTCCGGAAGGACTTGGCCACGACCTCTGCACATTCGGCGTCCTCCAGCGGGAGGATTTGCGGCATCATCTCCAACAGCGTCACCTCGCTGCCGAAGATGCGGAAGAAGTAGGCGAACTCAACCCCGATGGGCCCCGCTCCGACAATGACGATGGATTTGGGCGGGGATTCGAGGGTCATCGCCTCTTTGCTGGTGAGGATCTGCTTGCCGTCGAACTGGACGTCCGGTAGAGCCCGCGGACGCGCCCCCGTGGCTACGATGATATGCTTCGCGCTGAGTTCTTCCACTCCCGTGGCGGACTCAACGGCCAGTTTCCCTCTCCCGACGATCCGCGCGGACCCCGGGAAGAGCTGCACCTTGTTCTTCCGGAGCAGAAACTCCACGCCCCGCGCCAGGCGATCGGCAACCTGTCGGCTCCTTTTCACCACAGCCTGGAAATCGGGCTTCAAACCCTCGACCGTCAGCCCGAACTCCCGAGCACGCTGAAACAGACCGAAGAGCTCGGCACTCCGGAGCAATGCCTTCGTCGGAATGCATCCCCAGTTCAAGCAGATCCCCCCCACCCTGTCGCGCTCCACGATGGCCGTCTTCAGGCCCAGCTGCGCTGCTCGGATGGCCGCCACGTACCCCCCGGGGCCCGCACCGATGACCGCAACGTCGTAGTTCCTTTCCTCCATCGACCGCTCCCTGTGTCATCTCCCTCAGGTGACTTTCAGCAACGTCACTCTCCATTTCCCTCTTGTGAGCCGCCGGGATTGGTTTGATTGACTTGCTCTCCGTCCCGGCTTCGTGCCCTGCCAGGATCCCCGCATAGCTCAGACCATTAACGCCAGAGGGTTCTCCAGTGCCTTCTTCAAGTCCATCAGGAACCTTGCCGCAGTGGCTCCATCGACCACCCGGTGGTCGCAGCTGAGCGTGAGACGGGCGCGGTAGCCGATCCCAAGCTGGTCCCCTTTGACCACGGCTTTCTTGGAAATCGCCCCGACGGCCAGGATCGCCGCTTCCGGCGGATTGATGATGGCCGAGAATTCGTCGATCCCGTACATGCCCAGGTTGCTAATGGTGAAGGTTGCGCCGGTGTATTCTTCCGGCTTCAGCTTACGGAGGCGGGCCCGCTCCGTCATCTCTTGTACTTCCCGGGCAATCTGACCCAGGCTCTTCCCGTCGCAGCCCCGAATGACCGGGGTGATCAGGCCATCGTCCAATGCCACAGCCACACCAATGTCGACTTGCCGGTGCAGACGAATCTTGCCGTCCACATAGCTCGCATTCATCCACGGGTGTCGGCGAAGAGTAACTGCCACAGCCTTGATGAGGATGTCGTTGTACGTGATCTTCACGTCCTCGGCCATTTCCTTGATCGATTCCCGCAGCTCCACGACCTTGTCCATGTCCACCTCCACCGTCAGGTAGAAGTGCGGCACGAGGGCCTTGCTCATGGTCATGCGGCGCGCCACGGCCTGACGCATCAGGCTGGGCTCAATCTCCTGGTAGCGAGCCTCGGGAACGGCCTCGGTCGTTTCCACGGCCGGCACCGGCTGCACTTCGGGCGCCTCCTCTTTCCGGACTGTCGCAGCCGAAAGCGCGGCCTCCACGTCACGTTTCGTGATCCGACCTCCCGGACCTGTTCCCCGAATCGTGCTCAGGGGGACTCCTGCCTCCTGCGCCAGTCTGCGCGCCAAGGGAGATGCCTTAATTCGCTCGGTCTCTCCCGGCTCCGCAGGGGCTTCTGGGGCTCGGGAAGGCTCTGCAGGACGAGGCCTCTCCACGGGCTGGGCCGCGCCGAGGCCCAGCTCCGCGAGCACAGCGGAGACATCCTCTCCCGCCTCCCCGATGATCGCAATGGGGAACCCGACCGGCACGCGTTGTCCCTCGTGGACCAGGATCTTCAGGAGGACCCCCTCCTCAAACGCCTCGAGTTCCATGTTCGCCTTATCGGTCTCCACTTCGGCCAGGATGTCGCCGACACTCACCGCTTCCCCTTCTCGCTTTCGCCACTGGAGGATCACGCCCTCCTGCATGGTGTCGCTCAGTTTTGGCATCTGAACTGGCACCGCCATGACGCCCTCCCTCCCACTAAAGCAGCTTCTTCACCGCTTGCTTCACCCGTCCGGCGTCCGGGATAGCGGCTCGTTCGAGGTTCTTGTTGTAAGGCATGGGCACATCCGCCCCCGTGACCCGCTCGATGGGCGCGTCGAGGTAGTCGAAGCACTCGCGCTGGATGCGGTAGGCGAACTCGGCCCCAACCCCCGCGAAAGGCCATCCCTCCTCGACAATCACCACCCGGTTCGTCTTTCGAACCGAGCGAAGGATCGTTTCCATGTCAAGAGGTCGGATGGTGCGGGGGTCGATCACCTCGGCCGAGATCCCCTCCTTGGCCAATTCTGTGGCCGCCTGGAGGGCCACGTGCACCATCTTGGAGTGGGCGATGATTGTGACGTCACGGCCCTCGCGCTTCACATCGGCCACACCCAGGGGGATCAGGTACTCTTCGTCCGGGACTTCTCCCTTCATGCCGTACAGCAGCTCTGCCTCGATGAAGATGACCGGGTTGTCGTCGCGAATGGCGCTTTTCAGCAAGCCCTTGGCATCGTAGGGAGTGCTCGGCATCACCACTTTCAGTCCCGGGACGTGCGCCCACCACGACTCAAGGCTTTGGGAATGGGTGGCCGCCAGCTGATGGGCAGCGCCCCCAGGCCCGCGGATGACGATGGGCACCTTCGCCTGCCCTCCGAACATGTAGCGAATCTTTGCGGCGTGATTGACGATCTGATCCGCGGCGAGAATTGCGAAATTCCAGGTCATCACCTCGACGATGGGACGCAATCCGGCCAGCGCCGCTCCGATCCCAACGCCAACGAACCCCAGCTCCGCGATCGGCGTATCGATGACTCGCTTTTCCCCAAAGCGCTGGAGCATCCCTTGCGTCACCTTGTAGGCTCCCTGGTAGAAGCCAACCTCCTCCCCCATGATGAAGACGCGCTCATCGCGCTCCATTTCTTCCGTCATCGCTTGGTTCAGAGCCTCTCGGTAGCTGATTTGAGCCATTTCCATCACCCCTCCGCGTAGACGTCACGGTACAGTTCGCTGAGGTCCGGTTCCGGGCTGTTCTCGGCGAACTCCACCGCCTCCTGGATCTGGGCCTTGATCTCACTTTGGATTTGCTGATCGAGGGCGTCGGAGAGCACGCCTAACTCCTTCAACCGAGCCGGAAAGGTGAGAATGGGGTCGTTTTTCATCTGTTCCTCCAGCTCCTCCTTCGTGCGGTAGTGGGCCGGGTCAGACATGGAATGCCCCCGAAAACGGTAGGTCCTGGCCTCGATCAGGGTCGGGGAGCTCTCTTCCCTCGCCCGCCGGACTGCCTCGGACACCACGCGGTAGACGTCGAATACGTCCATCCCGTTGGCCACGGCCCGCGCCATGTTGTAGGCACAAGCCTTCTTGTAGAGGTCGAAGAGGGAAGAGGAGCGCTCCAGAGGAGTCCCCATGGCGTACCGATTATTCTCGCAGATGTAGACCACGGGCAGCTTCCACAGCTCGGCAAGGTTCATGGACTCGTGAAAAGCCCCTTGGTTGATAGCCCCCTCTCCGAAGAAGCACAATACGACTTCGTTCCCGCCGGTGTACTTGATCTTGAACGCGACGCCAGTAGCAATCGGGATTTGGCCACCCACAATGGCGTAGCCCCCGAGAAATCGCCGTTCGTAGTCGAAGAAATGCATTGAACCACCTTTGCCGCGGCAGCACCCCGTGACCTTCCCGTACAACTCAGCCATGGCCACCTTCGGGTCAATCCCCTTGAGTAAAGCATGGCCATGGTCGCGGTACGCGGAGATCACGTAATCGTCTTCCCGGATGGCCGCGATCGCCCCGACTCCCGTAGCCTCTTGCCCAATGTACAGATGCAAGAAACCGCCGATCTTGCCCATCATGTACGCCTTGGCCGCCTGGAGCTCGAAGTAGCGGATGAGCAGCATCTGCCTGTACCAGGAAAGAAGGGTCTTCTCATCCAGCCCTTCGGGAATCCCGGGCAGTTCTTTCCCCCTCCGATGGCCATCGCGTTTCAAAGACACCGTCATCGGCAACCCTCCCGTGGTCTCACTCCTCTCCAGAATCTATCCCGGAACGCAAAGCTAACACGCCCGAATCAGAGATTCAAGCGGCGAGATCCCACAGGGTGGCGAAAACGCTCCGATCTCGCCTTGTGGCCCAAGACATTCTCCTCCGTTGACGAAACCGAACCTTCGCTACAGGCCAAGCATGGATGCCCATTCAGGAGAACCGCGGTACCTCTCCCCGATGGCCGGAACCCTTCGGCAAAGCCGCCACGACCGGGCTGAAAAGGCCTCACCGCTCAGTTGAGGCGCACGAAAGGCATGGACTCCGCACGCGCTTCGGAATAGCGACGGCCCGATTCGCATCGAGGCCACTGCAGGGCCGCCCGTCTCGCTCGTCACCCCTGCGAGAGACGCCGTGCCCAATTCATTTTCGGCCGTAAGCTGACGCCGACGCCCTCATTTGGCCGACCGTGCAATCGCGGCGGGCCAGCTCTTCCACAGACCCCAGCTGCCCATGAGAGCCGTGCTCGTTGCGGGTTGCTTGCTGGGGCCCGGTGGGCTTCGCCGCGGGTTTCTGCACCTCCTTTCGCCGCATGAAACAACGGACGGGGCAGGCAACATTCCCAATCGGCGCGGGGGACCGACGGTGTTTGGCTCGGGGAATGCCATCACGAGCGGCGGCTTTGCTCGTTGGCGGTAGTAGGGCGCATCGCGCGGTCGGGCGGCTCCTCAAGCTCCACCCGGTTCGAGGAAGTCACAGCTCGTAAACGCCGCCCTCTCGTGCGGCGTCCGTGGCGGGGAAATGGTTTCGGGCGTAGGCCTCCATTCTCCGGATCGTGTCGTCATCGTGGTCCGGGTCGTGGTGGAAGAGGATCAGACGGCCCACCCCCGCCTCCTTAGCCACGCCGACAGCCATGTCCACGGTGCTGTGGCCATATCCCTGCTTGGGAGCATCGGGATCGAGGTACTCGGCTGTGGTGTACTGGGCATCGTGGATCAGCAGATTGGCACCGCGGGCAAAGGCGATGAGACGCGCGTCTCCCCCGACGTAACCTTCCGTGTCAGTGGCGAAGACCACGCTCTTACCCCCCGCCTCGATGCGGAAGACGTAAGTCCCCCCCTTGGGATGGGAATAGCTGCGCATCACTCGAATCTGCACGGCCCCGGCGTTATCCGGGACGCGGTCGTGGAAAACGTTGTACAAGACCGGATCGGACTCCCCCGGCCGAAGCAGGATGGCTTGCGACTCACGCAGACTGCGGATCACTTTCGTGCTTGGCATCTCCTCAAGCCGAAGGGGCGAGTACGGCGGCAGCATCGCCCGAGAGAGGGTGTCCTCGAAGGCGCCATCCATTCCGGGAGGCCCAAAGATGTAGAGGATGCCCTTGCCCAGATGAGCCGGCAAGAAAAAGGGAAGCCCTTGAATGTGATCGTGATGCGTGTGACTGATGAGCAGAATCAGCTTCAAGGGACTGGCCGGGTGGTTCAGGGAATCTTCCTGCAACAGCTTCTTGCCGAGCGGGATAATCCCCGTGCCAGCGTCCAGAATGATGATTTGCCCATCGGCACGCACCTCCACACAAGGAGTGTTCCCACCGTAGTGAGCCGTCGACGGACCTGGCACGGGATAACTTCCCCTGACCCCCCAAAAACGGACCGATAGCTTTCCCGGGGTGGACATATCTCTTCTCCCGGCTGTTGCCTAACGCTTCCGCAGCAACTCACAGCGTCTCAATAGTACCAAAGATGCCGGGTAAAACCAAACTCAACTCTCCCGCCTCTTGCATTTGCCTTTTCGGGAGCGCAGGCCGAGGAGAGCTCTTTCGGCCAAGCTAGCTGGCAAATGAGACGCCTTCCCCGCTAGTAAGGATCGACTCGCGCGAGCTCGTCCGCCCCAGAAATCCCCGCTTTCGCCCTGCCAATAGGACGGGGGTAAGCCTTCGAGATCCTCACTCCCCTCGCCTGGAGGCGGAGCACATCCGATTCCCTCCCCCCTTGTCAAACCCGGAGGTCGGTCGGCTAACCCAGGAGCACGCGCAGACGACTGCGACGTGCTCCGTGCCGCAGCTTGACGAGGGCCCGATTCTTGAGCTGGCGCACGCGTTCGCGGCTGATTCCGAGGGCGTCCCCGATCTCCACCAGCGTGTAAGGTCGCTCGTAGCCGATCCCGAAGAACATCCTCACGATCTCGGCCTCCCTCGGTTCGAGAGTGCCGAGCACGTCGTCCAGTTCGCGGCGGAATTCCTCCTCGGGCGAGTCGTCGCTCGCGAGGTCTTCCGGAGCCGCAAGCCAGTCAATCGGCGCCATGTCCGAATCCACCCCGACTGGTTGCTCGAGAGATAGTTCGGAACCGGGATGGAACTGCGTCACCTCGGAATGCAGTTTTCTGACTGCGACATTCATGGCCTCGGCAATCTCGTCGATGCTGGGGTCACGCCCCAGCTCCTGCTTGAGGCGGTCACTCACCTTCGCCGCACGGCGGACTGCCCACACATGGTTGACCGGAATCCTGACGGTGCGATTGTACTTGGCCAGGGCCTGGAGGATGGACTGCCGAATCCACCACACGGCGTAGGAAATGAACTTCACGCCACGGGTTACGTCGTAGCGTCGGGCTGCTTCGAGGAGCCCCAAATTGCCTTCGTTGATGAGATCCGAGAGTGGCAGACCCGCATCCCGGTACTCGTTGGCGATCATCACGACGAAGCGCAGGTTCCCCTCCACCAGCCTCTGGAGGGCATCCACATCGCCACGTCGCGCGCGGAGGGCCAACTCCTTCTCCTGCTCCAAGCTCAGCAGCGGGCGCTTGTGGATGTCCTCAATGTACACCCGCAGAAACCGGCTCTCCCGATCCAATGCCGTCTTGCTCGGACGCATGTCTCCCTCCTTCGCCGGAAGCCCCACCTCACGCTGCGCGCGCCCCCACGCGCGATCGCTCCCCCGCGGCTCGTCCCGATGCACCCGCCTCCTCCGCAGCGCAGGCTCGCAGCCAGGCCAGGTGCTCGCGCTCCGTATTGGCCATCTCTTCAAACTTCGCGCGGAGCCATCCGGGCTGGATCAGCCGAGCTGCATCGTCGTAGAAAGTCGCCGCTCGCTCCTCATTCTCCACGGCCTGCTCCAGAAGGCTCCTACCGGCTTCGGGGCATAGCGCGATTTCCGCCAGTCTGCGCCGGCGATCCACGTTCAGGTACAGAATCCGGCGCCCAGTCAGTTCCTCATATCTTCGCTCGAAAAACTGCCGGTGACTGTGCTCCTCGCTGGAAATCTTCTCGAAGACCTCGCGCTGCCGCGCTGTCTCCGCACGCTCGAGGGCCGCTTCGCAGAATCGCTCGAGGTCCATCTCAACTTGGATGGCGTGCTTCAGAGCTTCCTCAGGTTCCAGATGCAGGATCTTGATCTTCGCCATAGACCCAGCACCTCCTCACCATGTCTTCTCCCGCGCCCCTCGCACTGCACTCAACAAACGCTCGGCGAGCTAACATTCCCGTGGCGCGGAATCGACGCCCCCAACTTCACGGCGGCATAACTCGGTGGCGAACCTTTGCCCTGTGAAAAGCTCTGCAATTTCAACAATTGAACCCACGTAAGGATCCCCGCGGCGTTCGATGCGAAGTGATCCAATGCACTTGCAAGGGGGATGGGGTTCCCGGTCTGCGCTCCGCCACAGCAAGGATTGCAGGATCCTGTGATTGAGAGCCGAGGAAACTCGACCTGGGCAGAGCAGGCCACACGAAGACAGGGGAACTCAACCCTCAGCCCGCGGGCGCGAGACTTCCTGCGTGGCCGATGCTTTCTCCGGCGGATCGCTGGTCGAGGAAGACACCGGACACGGAGAACCGCCGACCATCTCCTCGACGTGTCTAGCTCCTGGTTGGCGCTCGTTTCGGGAGAGCAATTACTCCCACTTTTCCGCTCTCACCAGCGGAAACAGACGCTCCACATCGGAGGGGAGGACATTCCCGGCAAGGGGTGTCTGCGTATTGGCCGTGCCGCAAGCTACCCCAAACCGCACTGCGTCGAGCATCCCCTTGCCTTGCAGGAGAGCGAAAACGATCCCGGCGGCAGCAGCATCTCCCGACCCGATCGGATTGACTGGCTGGACCTGCGGCGGATACAAACGAAAGCCCCCATCGGGAGTGAGGAGGTAAGCGGAATGTCCCCCGTCTGTGACGAAGACGTTTTCGGCCCCGGCCTCGTGCAGCCGATGCACTTGCTCCTCGAGGGGGAGTCCCGGGAAAACGGCCTCGAGCTCTTTGCGGTTCGGCTTCGCCAGCAAGGGTCGGCTTTCCGCAGCGCGGAGGAGCAACCTGCCGGGAGCATCGACCACGACGCGGAGGCCCGCTCTCTCAGCAAATGAAACGAGCTCGGCGTAGAAGGATTCGGGCGTGCCCGGCGGGCACGTCCCGGAGATCACCACCATGGAAGCTTCCGGGAGCAATCTGACGAAGGCTTCTCGAAAGGCGCAAACGTCCTCTTCCGTCAAGGGCTCGGCTTCTTCCACAACCTCCGTCTGTCGAGGAACCCCTTCCTCGATCAGGGTGATACAGACCCGCGTCGGCGATGCTGTGCGCACCACCTCGGCGTCAATGCCTTCCCGAGCCAGAATTTGCACTAGTTCGTCCCCCACCGCCCCACCGACGAAGGTGAGCAATCTCGCCCGCTGACCCAGCTGGCCCAATACGCGTGCCACATTGGTCCCTTTCCCGCCGCCCGAGACGATCCGGTGCCTGGCGCGGTTCACCTCCCCCAGTCGGAGTTCGGGGAACCAGAGGGTCCTTTGCAGGGCCGGGTTCGGTCCGACGCACAGCACGAAGCTCATCGCTCTGATCCGGACAATTCAGGCCAAGCCCGTCCCTCGGGGGCACGGGGTTTCTCCTCGGCGTTCGGCTACCCCCTGGCTGCGGAAGCTTTCCACGCGGGGCCGAAGCGAGCCGCCATGCGGATGGCCTCCACCATCGAGGTCTCGTCAGCGCGGCCCGAACCAGCGAGGTCGAAGGCCGTGCCGTGATCGACGCTCGTCCGCAGAAACGGAAGACCCAACGTGAAACTGACGGTGCGATGGAAGTCGAGGGTCTTGGTAGCAATGTGGCCCTGATCGTGGTACAGGGAAATCACCGCATCGTAGTTGCCTTCCTTCGCCAAGTGGAAGACGGAGTCCGCGGGGATGGGTCCGTCGACCTGGTAGCCTTCCGCACGCAGATCCTCGACGGCGGGCCGAATCTCCGTGATTTCCTCCTGCCCGAACATCCCTCCCTCGCCCGCGTGCGGATTGAGGGCCGCGACCGCTACGCGCGGCCGATCGAACCCCAGCCTCCTCAATTGCTCGATGCATTGCCGGGCGAAGGTGACGATCCCGTCTCGTCGAATGTACGACGGGATCTCGCGGAATGGGATGTGGCGGGTCAAGAAGAACACCCGTAGCTCGCCCGTTACGAAGAGGGTGAACACGGAGCCGGCCCCCGTGAGCTTCTGGAGCGCTTCGGTGTGATCCAGGTACGGGACACCGGCGGCCTTCAAGCTCTCTTTATTGATGGGAGCCGTTGCCAAGGCATCTGCTTTCCCCTCGAGGCACAATCTCACTGCCGTTTCCAGCGCCGCGAATGCGGCTTTTCCCCCGGGCGCCGAAACCTTTCCCACCGGTGCCTCCTCGCCCCCGCTGCGGATGTCCAGGATCGCCGCACCATCTGCGGGCAAAGCGTCGGGTCGGGTCACGCGAGGCAAGCTGAGGCGGACGTTCACCCATCCCGCTGCCCGCTCCAATACCGCGGCATCGCCCACCGCGATCGGACGGCAGACCTGGTGCACCTCCGGATGGGCCAGCGCTTTGGCCACTACCTCCGGCCCCACCCCAGCAGGATCGCCGAGCGTCACTAAGACCACGGGTTTCTCAGACGCAGGCTTCATCCTTTCCGCTCCTTTCCGTACAGTGCCGGATTCGTAGAGGGGTCATTGTACAGCTTGAACTGGCGGTAGACGACCAGGCTCTTCCGGCCCAGCAAGAGATCCTGCCGGAGGGCATCGTAGGCATTCTCCAAGTGACAGCGCTGGGTCCGAAGGATTTCCAGACGCTTCCGGGCCGTCTGCCGGTGCTCCTCCGACACATCCTGCCGGTGGGCCTGCTCGTCCATGTGGTAGATCTTCAAGCTCCAAATCAGCAAACGATCGACGAGGGAGCCGATCGATTCGGCGGGGAAGTCCGGAAGGCCGCGGATCCCCTGCTCCTCGAGGATCCGCGAAAAGATCTCGTCCAGCCGCTCGATCAAGTTGTTCCGTTGCTGATTCAATCGGTCGATGCGGCGCTTCGTCTCTGCAATAACGGCATCCGGGACGTCCCTCCGCCGGGCTTCGTCTTCGTAGTGCCAAAGGTCGAAATGCGTCCGGTGCAGCTCGAACAGAACAAGCTCGAAGTCCTCGTTATTCGGCCGCCACGATGCCTCGGACCCCCCATGCCACGCGCTCGTCAGCTCGTCGGCGAAGGCGGAGACCTTGCGGCCCGTCGGTATCCACACCTGGGGGCCGAGAAGAACCGCCTCTACTCCCTCCAGCTCGGCTGTACCGGTCAGAGAGTTCGGCAACGGGAAGTCAAAGGCGAAGAGCCGCTTGCCACGGAAAAGCCGATCGAAGTCATCGCCCTCCGAAACGACCAGGACCGAGCTGAACAACCCCGTTGCCGCCAGGGTGGCTCGCGTCGCCTCGAGCCACTCCTGGCTACATTCCGGAGTGCGCCAGATTGCAACCGCCGGGCGGTAGCCCATTTGCTGGAGACGTTGGCAGGCGTGCAGGTCCGCGGGGCTCCAGCGCCAGAATCTTCCGATGAGGACAATCTCCCTTTCCTCGCGTACGATCTGCGCAGGTGGAGTGTCTCTCCGCGTTTCAAGCATCTTGCGGCCAGCTGCGGTGACTCTTGATGAACTCGAGCGTCTCGTCCAAACTCCGAACGCCGCAGGTCGCCCCGACGGCGGTCACGCACAGGGCGCCAACGGCATTGGCCAAACGCGCAAGTTGTTCCAGCGGCCAGCCTTTCAGCCAGCCCATGAGGAAGCCAGCCACAAAAGCATCGCCCGCACCGGTCGTATCCACGACCTCCACCGGAAAGGCCGTCTCGCGGATCCAGGTCGAGCCGTCCGTGACCAGACAGCCTCTGTCTCCCATCTTGATCGCCACGACCCGAGGTCCGCGGTCCAGGAAAAAGCGGGCGATCTCCTCCGGGTCCTCCAGCCCGGTGATGGCCTTCGCCTCGTGTAACGCGGGCAGAAAAAGGTCGACGTAGGGTAGACAAGGCTCGACAATCGTCAGCCATCGTCCCATCGGGTCCCAGACAGTGTCCAGCGAGGTGGCCACGCCGAGCTCTCGGGCCCTTTGGAGAACCTGCGCCATGGGCTCGCCATCGAGAGCGGGCAGCAGGCCTACGCTGCCGATGTGGAGAATCCTCGCTCTCGCGATCAGATCGAAATCCACGTGCTCGAGACCGAGCAGTGCATTGGCGCCAAGACTGTGGATGAAGGTCCTCTCCCCGCCCGGACTCACGAGAACTACCGTGGCCGAGGTTCCCGCCGCTGAGGTCCGACGAACTCCGCGGCAGTCGGCGCGAGCGCGGCGGATCTCCTGCAGGACGAAATCGCCGAAGCCATCTTCTCCCACAAGGCCCATCATTGCGACCCGAGCTCCCAGGCGGGCCAGCGCCAGCCCCGTATTCAGCGCACAACCTCCCGTGTGCATCTCGATCCGATCAACCAACTCCAACCTTCCTGGATCCGGCAGACGTCGGATCGGTTGGGCAAGCACGTCGGTGAGCATCAATCCCAGGCAAACCACGTCATACTCGGCCATTGCGCCTCCGCTCGCTTGTCGGATCAGGTCGGATTCTCAAGGATCATGCTCGCGTTAGGATCCGCGCTCATTCCGGAGTTTCAACAGGGCTTCCCTATCAAGGATCCCCACCTGGATCGGGACCAACTTGGGGACGGGTTCGCCCGACAAGTACTTCGCCACCATCTGGATCGTGGTTCGGCCGATGTCTTTCGGATGCTGGACCACGTCAGCCTTCAGGGGGCTCCCACGAAGAATCGCTTCCTGGGCATCAGGGGTAGCGTCGTAGCCGACAAGGACGATGTCCCGACGTCCGGCCGCTTCGATCGCCGCCAATGCCCCCAGCGCCGTGTCATCGTTGATCCCGAACACACCTTTCAGATCCGGGTGTGCCTGGAGCATATCTTCCATCACTTGCATGGCGCGCTCCCGGACGGCCCCGCCGTCGGGCTTGGCGACGATCTGGATGCCTGGGTACTTGGCAATGGCCTCCTCGAATCCTTTCACCCGGTCGAGCACAGAGGTAGCTTCGGGGTGGTCGATGATCACCACCTTGCCCTGATATCCGATGGCTTTGGCCAGGTACTCACCGGCCAGGCGTCCCCCTGCCTCGTTATCCGAGGCCACGTGGCAGACCACCTCCCCACCCTGGCTGGCCACATCGGCGGTGAAGACGGGAATCCCCGCCCGGTTGGCATCCTCCACGGAACGGCCGATGCTGGCCGAATTCACGGGGCAGATGACAATGGCATCCACCCTGCGGGTGATGAAATCCTCAACCTGGGATGCTTGGCGATTGGGATCGAAATCGGCCGAGGTGATGATGAGCTCCAACCCCTGCTTTTTCGCCTCTTCGACTAAGGCTTCCTCCAGATCGCGATAGAAGACGTGCTCGCGCGTCAGGAGGCTTACACCGATGCGGCGGGGCCGCTGCCCCTTCTCTTGTCGACCTCCGCAGCCGAGGAGCAAAACTGCCAGCAGGACCGCGGTCATCGCTCGTGTCGCTGCTCTTCCCATCGTCTTCCTCCTGGCCAGACCGAGCCAATTGAGTTCATACCCGGGCCAAGTTAACCAACCGCCGAAGAGCAATGCAAGCCGATTCTTGACACAGCCGGTGGTTTCTTGCGCAATCGAGTCCACCCTTCGCAGCCGGCGCCTTTGCCCTGCAATCTGGGCACCGGCTCCATCGGTCTCCCCGCCCGAGGCCAATCCGATCCGCCGCGCCCGTCTAACGCATCCAGAGCATCCGCCCGACGGCACGACGCCCCGCTACTTCTACCGCGCACAGGTAAACCCCGGAAGCCACTCGGTAGCCGGCCGCGTCGCGCCCGTCCCAGTCGAATTGGTTCCACCCGGGGAAACCGGGCAGCAGCTTGTCCAGCACCACCCGCCCGCGGAGGTCGAACAGACGGAGGTGGACGGGACTTGCTCCGTCGCTCCGCCATGCAACTCGGACCAATTGAGCCCCCGGGATGCGAGAAACGGACAGCTCGACCGGGCTCCCTCCAGCCGACGTCGTTCGAGCCTGGACGCCGGTGGGCCGGGATGCGATCCTCACCGTGTCGGCCACAACGCTGCGACCGCCGCTGGCGTCCAAAGCCTCGACGCAGATCCGGTACGTACCGGGAGGAAGCTGATCGCAAGGCAAGGCGCAATCGGCATCGCTGAGCTCGAGAAGCGAGTCCCCGTCGGAGTTGCTGACAATGTGGTAGAAGGTGCGCTGCCCGTAATCCCCGCGGCTCGCCAACTCGCCGGAAATGCTGTACAGCACCCGCACCATGTCGGGAGTGCCGGTGTAGCCCGGCAAGGGGTGTGACAAGCGTGCCGACAGCACTGGCCCCCAAACCGGCCATCCTCCCGGCAGCGACTCAATCCAATAGCGAAGCTCGTAGATGGAGCACGCCCACAGGTCCGAACCTACGTAGTCTGAAACCCGGACGATCACATCCACATCCCCGAAGAGGCTGTCCGGGGAAAGAGGGTCGCCGGAATAGTTCTCGCGGTAGAAGAAGTATCCGGGTCGTCCGGCCGCTCCCACCGGCTCAAAGCGAGGGGCGGTCGAATCCGCGAGAGGGCGAATCACCTCGAGGGGATTGAACCGAGCTTCCCAGTCGGGAGTCCAGATGTTCCCACCCTGGCGGACCTTCACGAAATGCAGGTGGTGAAACCCGGCTACCGGCCACGGGACGATCTCCCCCAGGTAGTCCCCGGCGCGGACCGTGTCGCCCACGTCGAAGGCAATGGATTCCTTGACCAGGTGCGCGTACAGCCAGCCTTCCGTCGTGTCCTCGCCGGCCGACTCGCCCACGGCAATCCGCCAGTGATACTGACCAGATATGGTAAGCACGGCCCTCACCACTCCGTCCGCTACCGCAAACACCGGCTCGTGAGGCTGGGCTAGGATATCTACCCCGGGATGCAAATACGGTTCGCCACCGTAGTTCTGGTATTCTTCGTAGCTATTGCCAATGGGCCGAGCCTGGTCGAAAGGCCAGAGAGGCCACGGGATCGTCCCCTGCCGGTCCACGAATGAAAGACCCCCGCCGCGCATCTTGGCCAACACCGGTAGATCCACCCTCTCGAACCGAGGCGGCTCCACCAATTCCCCACGTTGGTTCAGGAGAAAGAACTTTCGGCCCGGAGCCTCCGGAGGACTCTCCCAGGCGCTCAACACGAGCCGGTCATCCTGCACTTCGATACGAAGAAACCGTTCATTTTGGCCGCAACCTCTCCGCCAAAGGACCCGGCCGCGCTCATCGACCGCGGAAACGACGCGCGGTTGCAGAAGCACAAAATGGTTCAGCGCAGGGATCCAGACGGCGTCGCGAAGGCATTGCTCGGACCCATCCGCATCGAGACGCGATCTGAGCTTTCCACCCCTCCACAGCTCCACCGTCTCCCCGCGGAGGAGCAAAATGGCCCCGTCCGCAGCGATCCGCAGTCGGTCGGCCGCCGGCAGAACCTGGCATTCCATCCTCCGAGCATCGAGGACTTGGGTACGACTCAGCTCGGCAACGGCAAAGATTCTCCCATCCTCGCTCAAGGCTGCCCAGCGAATTGGCTCCACGGTTGTGCTGAGACGTTTGCGGCCCAGAGAATCGTACAGACAGGCCGTAGCTCGTGTCCCGCTCAGAGGGTAGCTCACAACGGCAAGCCAGCCATTGTCGGACAGGTAAAGGCCGGAGCCGAGCGCCTCAGGCACCCGGTAGCGGAGCACACCATTCTCATAGACCTCGGAACCCACCACTTGAAAGTCGTCCGAACCCAAAGGCTCCGCCTGGCCACACAGGACCCACCTCCCCGAAGGCGAGTGGGCAAGCTGCCTTGCGCCAGGTTCGGGGAATTTCCCACCGAGTGCGCCCGAACCGCTCGGAGTCACGGCCCGCGCCTGAGAATACGACGCGAAGATCCACGAGCCAAGCAGTAGCACCATTCGAAAGTCGCTTCTCACGCCCATCCCCAATTTGGAAGACATCGCGCACCACTCCGCAAACATACAACGATGCTCGACAACAGGCAACTGTTCTCGGGGACAGGCTGGTGCGTGAGGGGGCGGTTCCGATATTGCGATTCAGGGCGAGATGTTGTAGTTTCCCAAGGCAGCGGAACCATCTCTTCCATTTTCGATGGCGAAGGAAGGAATGGGAACAGTGCAATCCGTAGCGCCCCGTCTTTCAGTCCCTAGCTCGGCTGGCGAAAGCCCCGAGGATCCGTCCGGGCTGCGGCGCGAGGAGCTCTTGCGCAGCGCCTGGGAGGAACTTTTGGATCGCCAAGGACTGCTGACCACCCATGCGGAGCACCGCCAATCGGTCTGGCGGAGCCTTTCTGAGTGGCTGCGTTCTGGCAAGCCGGGCACGCTCCCGGAACAGATCCCGCTCCACGAAGCGCTCTCCGCTGTTCTCGCGTTCCGCAAAGTCCTCGAAGAGACCCTGAAGGATACCGAGGAAAGCCGACGAGACGAGCTCCTCCGGTCGGTCGATGCGCTCTATTGCGCATGGGTTCAGCCCGTCTGCGGCCGCGCGGACGCGAACGTGGACGAATTCCTGGACGAGTGGCTGGACTTCGCGGACGTCGGCCATTTTTGCTTGGACACGGAAGGTCGAGTCGTGTTCTGGGGCCGCTCGATGGAACGGCTCTACAGCATCCCCGCCTCGGAGATCCTGGGCAGGAAGTTGTTCGACGCTTTTCCTGCATTCCACCAAGAGCCGGAATTCCGCGAGCTTCTGGAGAAGGCCGCCGAGCAGCGCGCACCCCAGCAGGCTCAACGCCTCCGTCATCGGAGTCAGAAGAAGGGCCTCCGGTATCTGAACGTCCGGGTGGCACCGATCGGCGACGGCGGGGGAAAGATCTCGGGCTTCCGGGTCTTGGTCCACGACGTGACGGAGAGGCAGCAAAGCGAAGAGACACTGGATCGCTACCGCAAGTACGTTCAAACCATTCTGCAGGATGCGGCAGATGCCATCATCGTACTGGATGAGAATGACCGCATCGTGATGTGGAACCGCGGGGCCGAGGCGCTGTACGGCTGGAAGGCCGAGGAAGTATTGGGGAAGCCCATCACCATCATCGTCCCGAACGATCCCCGCTCCCAACGAGAGATTGAGTGGATCAGCAAGGAGGTCCAGAAGAAGGGGTACGTCCGGAACTGGGAGGCGGAACGGATCACCCGCGACGGAAGGAAGGTGCTCATCAACCTGACGCGGACAGCCATCTATGATTCCGACGGACGGTTCGTCGGTAGCTCGATCATCGCCCGCGACGTCTCCGAGCAGCGGCGGATCGAACAGCAGCTGATTCAGTCCGAAAAGCTTTCCGCCGTGGGTCAGCTTGCAGCTGGGATCGCACACGAAATTGGATCTCCGCTCACCGCGATTTCGTCACTTGCCCAGGTGCTCATCGAGCGCTCCGACGACGAGTTTTTCCGGGAACGATTGAGCCTGATCCGGAAAGAGGTGGACCGGATCGCTCGGATCGTGCGCGAGCTGGTGGACTTCTCCCGCCCCGTCGCTCAGACCGTCGAGAGGCTGAATCCCAATAGCCTGGTCGAGGAGGCCGTTCGTATCGTCGGCTACGACCGCCGTCTCAAGCACAAGCAAATCCATCTTGAGCTTCAACCCGACGTGCACCCCGTCGAGGGAGGATACGATCAGCTGCTTCAGGTGCTGGTGAACCTGCTTCTGAACGCGGCCGATGCCATCGAGTCGGTCCCAAATGGACAGGTCTGGGTGCGTACCGAAAACCGCGGCGACGAAGTCCTGATCAGCGTTCGGGACAACGGGGTCGGGATCCCGCCGGAGAACCTCCCCCACATTTTCGACCCGTTCTTCACAACGAAGAAGCCCGGCAAAGGGACAGGCCTCGGGCTGTGGGTCTGCCTCAATGTCATCCGCAACCTGAACGGCCGGATCGAAGTGGAAAGCGAGCCCGGGAAAGGTGCCACGTTTCGAGTTTTCCTGCCCAAATGCCCCTTGCCGGAGGGACGGACGGTCAAGGAACTGCGCGGGTGAACCGGAAGCACCTCCAAAGCGCCCGGAGTCCCTTTGTCCGACGGATGCATCGAGGAGGATACGGACATGGAGCAAGACTCCGTCGACATCCTTGTGCGCGTGGAGCCCGGATGCGAAGATTTGCCGCTCCCCCAATACCAGAGCGAACTGGCTGCCGGCATGGATCTCTGCGCAGCGGTGGCGGAGCCGATGGTGATCCCTCCCGGGGAGAGAGCCCTGATTCCGACGGGCATCTACATCGCGCTGCCCCCAGGGTTCGAGGCTCAGGTCCGCCCGCGGAGCGGTCTGGCACTTCAGCACGGGATCATCATCCCCAATAGTCCAGGGACGGTCGACCCCGATTACCGGGGGATGGTGAAAGTGATCCTCATGAACCTGGGGCGGGAACCGTTCGTCGTCCGTCGCGGGGATCGCATCGCTCAGCTGGTGATAAGCCGGGTAATCCGCGCGCGGTGGCAACGCGCTGATGTTCTCCCGCAGAGCGCACGGGATGCCGGCGGCTTCGGCTCTACCGGCCTGAACTGACACGGATCCCCCAACCTGCCGCGGACCCCCGTCTTGTGAGTCCTCGCACAGTGGGCATGGGGTTTCCGCTGTCACTTCTAACCTGGGTGGCGCATCCAACTGGTCGAAATCCGGGAGAAACGAATGCAGCGCACAAGGTTTCCCGCGGAAGGAAGCGCGCGGTTGGAGCGAAGCAGTCGATATCAGGAAATCCAGCCGGAACAGCTGATCCGCTGGGCGACTGTACCGAAAGGGGCGGTGGTTCTCGATGTGGGCTGCGGGAGCGGCTTCTTCACTCGGGCCGCTGCGGTGATCGCCGGGGAAACGGGGAGAGTGATCGGCCTCGACGTGAACTGGGAAATGCTGCGGCAGGCCGCCCGGCTCACACGGGAGCGGCAAGTTCTTTGGGTGCAAAGCGAGGACCACAGCTTCCCGCTCGCTACCAATTCGGTGGATGCTGTGGTCCTGGGCTTCGTGCTTCATGAGGTCCAGGAACCCCGGCCCTTCCTGTCGGAAGTGCGGAGAGTGCTGAGGGATGGCGGGAAGCTTCTCGTCGTGGAGTGGGCCAAGCGCGAGGAAGACCGTGGGCCGGCGGTCCAGGAACGCATTTCCGAGAAAGAGCTCCGACGTCTGCTGGCAGAGCAGGGCTTTGCGACGGGATCGGTACGCGCAGTTGGTCAATCCTACTATGCGGCGATCGCGGAGAAAATCGCGATCCGCTGCTGCGGTTTCGTCTCTCCGGCTCCGAGAATGCAAAGGTGACGGTCGTGTCCGAGTGGCTTAAGATCCTTCTGTTCTTGCTCCTATACGTGCTCCTCATGGCGGTGGTGCTCCCCAAGTTGGGGGTCAGCACCTGAATGGCTTCGGCATGCCGTCTCCCGGAGGGAGACGCGAAGGAGGATTCGGCGCTGGAAGAGCGCCCTGCTGAGGACAAGTCCGAGGCGCAAAGCAGACACAGCGCCCGGCAACATGGCCATTGACTCCGCGGAAACCAAGCTGTGCGGGACGGAGGAGGTTGAATGCCCATCTACGAGTACCGTTGTCCTGATTGCGGCGAGGTCTTCGAGCTATTTCTGCGCTCTCACAGCTCGACGGAGCCGATTCGGTGTCCGAGATGCGGGAGCACAGCTCCGGAGCGGATCTTGAGTCGCTTCTCCGCGGCTGCAGGATCCGCTTCTGCCGCCACGGGCTCCGGGGGCTGTGCTTCCACTGGGTTTTCCTGAGGCATCTGAGGCCGACGTGGTCGGCCAGCACGAACTGAATCTGCAGAGGAAACGGGAGGTGATGCCAATGGCGTTGTTGAGCGAACGCGACCGAAAGGCCATTCGCGACCGGCTCGCCGGGATGACCAACCCTGTAAAGCTCGTTCATTTCACCCAAGAGCTCGAGTGCCAGTTTTGCCGCGAGACGCGCATGCTTCTCGAGGAACTCGCCGAGCTTTCGGACCTCATCAAACTCGAGAAGTACAACTTCGTGACCGACAAGGAGATCGCCGAGCAGTATCGCATTGACAAGATCCCGGCAACGGTCGTCATGTCGGAGCAGAAGGACTACGGAATCCGCTTCTACGGGATCCCGTCGGGCTACGAATTCGCCTCGCTGCTGGAAGACATTCTGATGGTATCGAACGGCGAGTCGGGTCTCCAGCCTGACACGAAGAAGGCGCTGGCAACCATCACCCAGCCCGTTCACATTCAGGTCTTCGTGACCCCCACGTGTCCGTACTGCCCGATGGCCGTGCGACTGGCGCATCAGATGGCCTTTGAGTCCGACCTGATCACGGGCGACATGGTGGAGGTCACGGAATTCCCCCATCTTGGCCACAAGTATCGCGTGATGGGGGTGCCGCGCTCGGTGATGAACGAGAAGGTAATCCTCGAAGGCGCCGTCCCGGAACGTACATTCCTCCAGAAAGTGCTCGAAGCTGCACGTTCCACGACGCCAGCAACTCTCTGAACCATGACAACTTCCCCCGGCGTCTGAGTCCCAGCTCGACGCCGGGGTCCCGTCCGGCGCAGTGTCACGCCTCCGTTTCCCCGGCGAACGATCGCCTTCGAACCTCCTCCTCAAGAGAGTTTCGAACTGCTCCCGCCGTTTGTCAGGCCAGCTTCGATTCCCTTTGTTTTCGACTGGAATGGACTAAATTAGTTCGATGTCCAACAGACACATGACGCCGAAACAGGAAAGCCAGCGGGAGGGCACGATGTCCAGAGGAACCGTAGTGTGTGCGCTTCTTGTTTCGACGCTTTTGGCGGTGGCAGAGCGCGCGGCCGGGAAGCCGGGTGACGTCATTGCCCGGCACGCTTCCCCGGGCCCGTGCGTCACGGCGCTCGCTTTCGACGGGAAGCAGCTCTGGGTCGCCGACCGCAAGACAAGACTCTTGTACCGCTACGACCCGGCGAACCAGCAAGTCACGCAGGAGCTCCAGACACCCGGCTTCTGGCCCACCGGCTTGGCATGGGACGGCCAAGCCCTGTGGTGCGTCGATCAGAAGGATAACCGGATCTACCGGATTGATCCCTCCACAGGCACGGTGCTAAAGGTCATTGAATCTCCAGCCCGATCCCCGCACGGGCTGACGTGGGACGGAAAGTACCTGTGGCTTGGCGACGAGGGCGCGGATCAGATCCTCCAGATCAGCACCGACGATGGCACCACCATCCGCGATTTCCCTGCCCCCTCCGGAAACCCGCAGGGGTTGGCCTTCGATGGCACCTACCTTTGGATCTCCGACCGCATGGCGGATGAGATCTACCTCACCACCCTGGACGGCGAAGTCCTCTTCGTCCTGCGCACCCCGGGACCGTACGCTACAGGTCTCGCCTTCGACGGCAGGCACCTCTGGTGCTCTGACTATCAGACCGACTCCCTGTACCAAATCGTCGTGGACGACCGCGAGACCTACGCCCGCTCCAACCCCCGTGAGGCCATCATTCAGATCACCCATGAGGTCCGCAACCCCGGGTCGGGTAGAGTGCAGCGGCTGGATGTGTACTTCGCCCTGCCGGAGAACCGGGAAAGCCAAGTGATCCACAACCCACCGGAATTCGAGCCTCCCCCGCGCGAATTCGTGACCGATCGATGGGGCCAGCGATTTGCCCATTTCGTTTACGAGAACGTTGCCCCGAGCCAGACGGTGCGGAGTGTCATGAAGGTCCAAGCTACGGTCTACGAGGTCACCTTTTTTGTTCGACCGGACAAGGTCGGTCCGCTCACCGCGATCCCCGCGGACGTCAAACAGCGCTACCTTCAGGACGGGGAAAAGTACATGATTCAGCACCCCACAATCCAGCGCGCGGTGAAGGAAGCGGTGGGCGACGAGAAGAATCCCTACTGGATCGCCAGGAAGATCTACCGTTACCTCATGGACAAGATGTACTACGAGCTGGCAGGTGGCTGGAACGTGGCTCCAAAGGTGCTCGAGCGGGGCAACGGGTCGTGCTCCGAATACAGCTTCGTCTACATTGCGATGGCCCGGGCAGCGGGCCTCCCCGCCCGCTACGTGGGCAGTGTGGTGGTCCGAGGCGACGATGCCTCCCTCGATGACGTTTTCCACCGCTGGGTCGAGGTCTATTTGCCGAACTACGGCTGGATCCCCGTGGACCCGAGCGGCGGCGACCAGCCCAGCCGACGAATGCAGGCCCTCTTCTTCGGGCATTTAGCCAACCGCTTCCTGATCACTACCCAAAGCGGAGGTGGCTCGGAGTTCCTCGGCTGGACTTACAACGTCGCCGAACAGCTGGTCACGGATCCCAAGACGTACCCGGTCATCGAAACCTACGCCGAGTGGGAACCGGCTCGTAAGGAATGATCGCGCTGCGTGGATCTCCGCTCGGGCTCGGCACTCCGATCCGAGGGGAGGCCTATTGCTGAGCCCACCGCGTGCCCGCGCGTGGGAGAAGGTTCGGCGCGCGGGCCAAGCCGCAGCCATCGCCGGGGGATGTCCAACCGCTCGGGCGAGGGGAAGTAGGTATCCTCCCCCGGGAGGTCCACGAGGGGATGAGCTACAGGAAGGGGGTGGAAAGGCACGGCGTGGTCGCCGACATTCGCGCTGACTTCAACCGCAAAGGGACGAGCCGGATGTTGGACTGGCTTCTTCGATTGGACGAGCGGGGATTTGTTTTACTGAACTCGCGCCTGCATTGCGGCCTTCTGGACGCCATCATGCCTGCGATCACCACCTTGAGCAACTGGATCCTGCCCCTCGGGCTTCTGTTGCTGGCAGCCATCTGCTTCGGGGGTGCGCGGGGACGCCGGGCCGTGGGGCTTGCCCTCCTCGCCGTTGCCCTTTCCGATCAGCTCAGCAGCAGCCTCCTCAAGAATCTCGTCGCACGCACTCGCCCTTGCCACGTGGTGGATCCAGTCCGACTCCTGGTCGGGTGCAGCGGATCGTTCTCCTTTCCGTCTTCCCACGCCGCGAACATCGCCTGCGCTGCAACCGTCTTCGCTGGGATTTTTCCGCGTTTGATACCTGTCCTGGCCGTGCTCGCCTTCTTGATCGGATACTCGAGGGTGTACGTGGGGGTTCATTATCCTTTCGACGTGCTGGCCGGTTGGACCCTCGGGTTGCTCGTGGGCGGGGCCATTGTGCGGCTGTACCACGCTGCCTCGGAAAAGCCGTCCTTCTCTTTCCGGAGGAACCGGTCGAGGAGGTCTACCTCGAGCGAGGTGTAGGTGCAAGCCCGTCCGATTCGGGCTGCAGGACACTGTTGTCGGGCGAGACTACAGGTACAGGTCGCGCTCGCCGTTGCGGATCTTCCCGAGCAGCTCCTCGGTGCGGGCCCGGAGTTTCGGGTTCGGCAGGGAATTCAAGTGTTGCTGGATCGCTTTCCAGCCAACCTCGCGGGTTCGATGGGAGGCGTAGTCTTCCAAGTACTCGGCAAACGTCAGAATGGCGTTGGGGGCGCAGAATTGCTGGATCAACCCGGGCTTGGCAAGGTCCATGAAGTCCTGGCCCGTCCGCCCGAGGCGGTAGCATGCCGTGCAGAAGCTCGGGATGTATCCCATTTGGGAGATTTCGTAGATGACCTCGTCCAAGCTCCGATGGTCTCCCAGCGAGAATTGGGAACCCTCGGGAGCCGAATCGTCGCTCGCCTTCCGGTAGGCACCTGGCGCCGTACGAGAGCCCGCTGAGATTTGCGATACACCGAGGGTGAACAGCTCGTTCCGCAATTCCGCGCGCTCCCTCGTGGAGAGGATGATCCCCGTGTATGGCACCGCAAGCCGGAGGACCGCCACCAGCTTCTTGAAGTCGCGGTCTGAGACCGGATACGGTACCTTCTCCGCGAGCGGGGCGTTCTCAGCGGGCTCGATGCGCGGCACAGAAATCGTGTGCGGACCCACCCCGTATTCGCGCTCGAGATACTGGGCGTGCATCAGCGTGGCCAGTACCTCGAAGCGATAATCGTAGAGTCCGTACAGCACCCCCATCCCCACGTCATCGATGCCGGCCTCCTGGGCGCGGCACATCGCGGTGAGGTGCCAGGCGTAATTGGCCTTCGGACCCGGCGGATGAGCCCGCTTGTACGTCTCCCGATGGTAAGTTTCCTGGAATAACTGGTACGTGCCGATCCGGGCTTCCTTGAGCCGGCGGAATTCCTCGGTCGTCATTGCGGCGGCATTGACGTTGAGGCGCCGGATCTCCCCCCTCCCGTTTCGGGTGTTGTACACCGTCTCGATCGCGCGCACGAGGTAATCGATCCCCGTCTTGCGCGGGTTCTCCGAGGAAACCAAGAGCAGACGCTTGTGCCCCTTAGCCTCGAGGGTCAGCACCTCTTCCCGGATCTCGTCGAAGTCCAACGTCCGCCGCGGAAGAGAGCGGTTGTCTCTGCGAAAGGCGCAGTAGAGGCAATTGTTGACGCACTCGTTCGACACGTAGAGGGGCGCGAACAACACGAGGCGCTTTCCGTAGATCGCCTCCTTGATTTCCCTCGCCTTCGCGAAGATCCTCTCGAGGGCGTCGTCGTCCGTCACATTCAGCAGGCGAGCGGTGTCTTCCAGCGAAAGCCCTTTCAGTTCGCCGGCCTTCGCCAGGATCTCCTCCACTTCGCTTAGCTCGGGGACCCGGGTCGAGGCAAGAATGGCGTGGATGCGTTCCTCGTCAATGATGCGCTCGGCCTCCTTCTCCCAGTCCCTTTCCATCCGTAAACCTCCTCGTGAGGGCCCGCTCGGCCTCCGCTCCTTCCGGAGCCTTTCGAGCCCGCAGGGCGGTTGCTCAGCTTTCCACCGCCAGCCGGAGCAAACCTCAGCCCTCGCCGCCGCTCGTCCCGCCGCCGAATCCCTTTTCATCCGTAGACTGGCTTCGGCGTGTAGTGGGTATGCAAGAGCTCGTGAGCCTTGTGGCTATTGGGTTTACCGAGAAACTCCCGGTACAGTTCCTGGATCACCGGATTCTCATGGGACTTCCGCAGAGGCAGAAGACGATCGGCCTCGTAGAGGGCCTGGGCCCGCTTCTGACGGATCTCCGGCGTGGTCGGGTAGGGTTGCCCGCCCCCACTCAGGCAACCTCCCGGGCAAGCCATGATCTCGATGAAGTGGTAGTCCGCCTGCCCGGATACGATCTTGTCCATGAGCTTGCGGGCATTGGCGAGCCCATGAGCCACTGCCGCGCGCACCCGCAGCCCATCCAGTTCGATCTCGGCTTCCCGGATGCCTTCCATTCCGCGCACGGGCAGGATGTCGATCTTCTCGAGCTTCTTGCCCGTGACCACTTCGTACACGGTCCGGAGAGCGGCCTCCATCACCCCTCCAGTGACCCCGAAAATGACCCCGGCACCCGTGGAGACGCCGAGGGGCAAATCATAATCCTCCGGTTCGAGCTTCGAGAGGTCGATGCCCGCCTCTTTCATCATGCGAGCGGCTTCCCGAGTCGTGAGCACCGCATCCACGTCCTGGTAGCCGCTGTCTTTCATCTCCGGCCGCGCCGCTTCTGCCTTCTTGGCCGTGCAAGGCATCACCGAGACTACGAAGATCTTGCTCGGGTCGATGCCGGCCTTTTGGGCATAGTAAGTCTTGGCCAGCGCCCCGAACATCTGCTGGGGCGACTTGCAGGAGGAAAGATGCGGCAGAAGATCCGGGTAAAAGTGCTCGATGAAATTGATCCACCCAGGACTGCAGGAGGTGAGCATCGGGAGGACGCCGCCGTCTCTCAGCCGGCCGATGAGCTCGTGCCCCTCCTCCATGATGGTCAAATCAGCGGTGAAATCGGTATCGAAGACCTTGTCGAACCCCAGCCGACGGAGCGCCGCCACCATCTGCCCCGTCACGAGGGTTCCGGGCGGAAGACCGAACTCCTCGCCGATCGCAGCCCGTACGGCCGGCGCCGTCTGGACGACAACGTGGATCTCCGGATCTTGCAGCGCCCGCCAAACTCGCTCCACATGGCTAACCTCGAAGAGAGCGCCGACCGGACAGCGATCCACGCATTGGCCGCAGTAGACGCAACCTACCTCACTCAGCGCGCGACTGAACGGCGTGTCGATCCAAGCGTCGTAGCCACGGCCCTGCACCGCGATGGCCCCGACAGACTGTATCACCTCGCAAACCTGCACACAACGTCGGCAGAGCACGCACTTCGACGGGTCTCTGCCCACGGCCCCGGAGGAAACGTCCGGGCTGCCCGGTCGCTGCCGGTACGGAAAAGAGATCTCTCCCACGTGAATCCGAGAGGCCAACGCCTGCAACTCGCAGGTCCCATTCCGGACGCACTCGTTGCATTTCTGCGGGTGCCGAGAGAGGATCAGTTCCAGGGCGGTTTGACGCGCCTCCCGAATGGCGGGAGAAATGGTGCGGATGCGCATCCCGTCCCGTACGTTCGTGTTACACGCCGTCTTGAGAAGAGGTTCGCCCTCCACCTCGACCACACAAATGCGACACGCACCAATGGCCGGAAGGTCCGGATGGTAGCAGAGCGTCGGGATCTCCTTCTTGGCCAGCTTGGCGGCTTCGAGAATCGTGGCATTGTCCGGAACTTCCACCTGAATCCCGTCGACGATGACCGTAGCCATGTTCTCCCCTTATGCTTTGTTGCCTTTTCCAGTCAGAACAAGTTGTACGTGAGTCCGATGGCCAACTGCTGCTTGAGCTGGGTGCGAAGGCTGACGTCCTTGTCGTACAGCACGTTGACCGTGAGGTTCACGGCCACGTACTTCGCCACTTGGGCAGTGACCACATTGTCCCATTGAACATCCACCTCGTCGATATGATCGAACGTGGAGAAAAGCCGGAGCCGACCGTCGTACATGAGCGCCCTGCCGAGCTTGAGCCGGCAAGTCGATGTGGACTGAATACCCGCCTCGACCTTCTGGCGTTCGACCTTGGCGGTCTTTGGATTATCCGAGTAGGTCGTATACCTTCGCGTGAGGGTTTCCTGAAACCCCACGCCGATCCGGCTGCGAAACCCCGATCCCGTGGCCAGATTTGCACCCAGCGTCTGGTTCAGGTACAGGGGATCGCGGAAGGCCGAGCGCGGCTGCGGCGGTTTCTTCCGGTAGTCGTAGCCCGTGGCGAATTGGGTTCGCAAGCCAGCCCCAAGGAACGGATTGACGGCATCGGAAAGACGGTAACTGAAGGTACCGTCCATGTCGATCTGGTCGGTGCTGTTCCGTAGCTGGCCGTTGCCGAACTTCGTCTGGCCGAAGGCGAACTTGCCCACGAATTGCCAGCTCGCCCGCGTCTTCTTCAGCTCCAAGTCGGCGTTCACCTGAGCCACGTACGAGAGAGCATTCTCCCCGCCGGCCGCCCAGTCCTTGTATTGGAGCTGCGTAACGTTCAACGCGGCGACGACGGACCGCTTTGAGGAACTGCTCGGAGGACTGTCGGACTCGGCCGCCGCGTTCGTCGCTGCACCAGCCAATAGAAGGATCAGCCACGCCGTGATGGCGCGCTCCCGAGTCATTCCCTTCCCTCGCCAGCACCGTCCTTCGCTGCAAGTCCAGGCCGACAGGCCCGCTGAGTCTAACCCGGCTTGGCCCTTCTCTCTCAAGCGGCCTTCTGCGCATTCATCGGGCAAACGCCGCTACGGCAGTAGTGGGCCTCGGCGTGCTCCCGGAAGATCTCCTCAAACCGGTCGAGGGCGCCGAGGATCGGAGTGGGCGCTGCTTGCCCGAGCCCGCAGAAAGCGGCCCGCTTCATGTTCACCGCCAGACGTCGGATGAGATCGATGTCCCGAGCTTCCGCCTGGCCCGAGGTCAGTCGATTCAGGAGCTCGAGCAGTCGGCCGGTCCCCTCGCGGCAGAGCGTGCACTTCCCGCAGGACTCGTGGTTGAAGAACTCCACAAAATTCTGCACCAGGTCGACCACGCAATTCGAGTCATCCACCACGAGGAGCGCACCCGAACCGAGGCCGGAGCCAACCTGCCGCAGCGTGTCGTAGGCCATGGGCACGTCCAGCTCGCCGGCGGCCAGGATGCCGCCCGTGGTTCCTCCCGTCTGAGCGAAAAGGAAATTGCGCCCCTTCGGTATGCCGCGCCCGATGTCGAAGATCACTTCGCGAAGCGTGATCCCCATCGGAACCTCGATCAGGCCTGGCAAAACGACATTGCCAACGAGGGTGAAGACCTTCGTCCCCGGGCAAGTGGGGGTACCGAAGCTGCGGTACCAGGCTGCCCCATTCTTGACGATGAGCGGGATGTTGGCCAGCGTCTCCACGTTATTGACCACCGTCGGCATTCCCCACAAGCCCGCCTGGGGCGGGAAGGGCGGCTTGTTGCGCGGCTCACCCCTCTTCCCCTCCATCGACTCTAGGAGCGCAGTCTCCTCGCCGCAGATGTAAGCGCCTGCGCCCTCCCGGACTTCCATATCGAAAGAGAATCCCGAGCCCAAGATGTTGTCCCCGAGGAGGCCCTTGCTGCGAGCCTGATCGATGGCCTTGCGCATCCGAGCGATGGACATCCGGTATTCGCCCCGGACGTAGACATAACCTTTGGTGGCGCCCACAGCGTAGCCGGCCAGGAGCATTCCCTCCAACACGCTATGAGGGTCTCCCTCCAAGATGAGCCGGTCTTTGAAGGTCCCGGGTTCCCCTTCATCGGCATTGCAGACGATGTACTTCTGCGGGGCTTTCTCCCGCGCGGCGAAACTCCACTTGACCCCCGTCGGGAATCCCGCTCCTCCTCGTCCCTGGATTCCCGATTCCTTGACCGTCTCCAGCACCTGTTGCGGAGTCATGGAAGTCAAAGCGCGAGCCGCCGCCTCATAACCTTCATTGGCGATGTAGTCTTCGATATTCTCGGGGTCGATCAATCCCACATTCCGCAAAACGAGGCGGACCTGCTTCTCCGCTCGGTACACCTGCGGGTGGAACGGGGGAATCTTGATATCCCGAACGACCAGTCTTTCCACCACCCGACCGCCCTGCAGGTGTTCCTGAACGATTTGGGGAACGTCATCGGGGGTCAGATCTCCGTAGACCACTCCGTCCGGGTAGATGATCAAGAGTACGCCGTGCTCGTGGTGCCCGATGGTGCCAGTTTCCACCACGCGCACTCGGTCCGTAAGTTTGGAGAGGGCCAGGGCTTTCTCGAGAGCATTCTTCACCCGCTCCGCACCCTTGGCGAGGGTGTAGGGATCCATCGGGATGAGGAGATGGCGACTGGGATTACGCATGTTCGCTCCTTTCCCTTGCACGATAGTCCTCAAGGATCGCAATGGCCTTCTGGGGAGTCAGGTTGCCGTACAAGTCCTCTCCGATCATCATTGTCGGAGCCACGGCACAGAGTCCGAGACAGCTGGTTAACTCCAGAGTGAAGAGGCCATCCTTCGTCGTTTCCCCTGGCTCCACGCCGAGGTAGCTGACGATGGCTTCTAGCACCCGCTTTGCCCCTCGCACATGGCAAGGGGCATTCTTGCAGAAAAGAATGCGATACTTTCCCTTGGGACGGGTGGTGAGGAGCGAGTAGAAGGTGGCAATGCCATACAGTTTGCTGAGCGGCTGCCCCGTTCGAGCAGCGATGACTTTGAGAACCTCCGGACTCAAATAGCCGTGCTCCTCCTGGGCCTTTTTGAGAAGCTCGATCACAGGAATCTCGGCTTCAGCCGTCTTGAGATCGATGGTAGCCATTTACGCCTCCAGCTTGCACTCGGATATCTGCCTACGCCCGCAGCCCTGGGCGTTCGGCTCCGCCCCTTCGCACCCGGCCGGATCCGGGGTGCTACTCCATCGAGTCCTGCCATCGATTCTGAGGCAGAATCGGAGCTCTCACCCCCGCAGAGCAGATTGCGATTTGCGGGCTACGCACTCGCAGCTGTGCCCCCGCCCCGCCGTGGCTGCCGAATGATCCGCCGACGAAACTCTCAGTGCTCTCCCCCCTTACGCAGCCACCGCTTCCTCTTCCTCCACATACAAGAGATTCTGCGGGACAAGCCGTCCCCTCAGCAGATGATCCACCACGATGCGTTCGGCACCCTCGGCATCCACGTGTCCGTAGATCACACGTTGCGTCCCCACTTCTACCGTAACTATTGGCTCTTGGTCACAATTGCCATGGCATCCCGTGGGGAACAAGACCACGTTTTCCACTCGCTCCCGCTCGATGGCCCGGAGCAAAGCCGCGAACGTTTCCCTCGCTCCGGCCGCGAGCCCGCACGAGCCCATCCCCACCGTGATCTTGATCCGTTTGCCGGATACAGGTTCCGCTGCCTGCTTGCGTACGCGCTCACGCAGCTCCTTCAGTTCCGAATAACTGGTCATGACCTATCACCTCCGTTCGTCCAGGCCAACGCCTTCCGATGCTGTCCCTCGTTCCTTCGGAGTATCGACCAAAACCCCTCTTAGCTTAGGTACCCACCCGCCACGGCCGTGACTGCCGCGGCGTCCTCGGCGTCATGCCTCCCGAACCTCTCCCCTTGTCCCCCCGAATCTCAGGAGAAGGGATTCGATGATCACCGACATGTTCAACTTCGCGGAGCCTTCTACCAGCACCGTATCCCCCTCTTGGACCAGCAGGCTGAGGAATTCCGTCGCTTCCTCCAGGGATTGCAGCCAGAGCACCGCCTTCTGCGGCGCCGCACCGGAAGTAGCGCCTTGAGCTATGGGCTTCGACCCATCGCCCACACACACAATTATGTCGATAGGCATTTTGGAAAGGTATTGGCCCGCCGCCCTGTGTCGCTCCTCAGGATTCTCGCCCAGTTCACCCATCTCCCCAAGGACCATGATCAGCCGCCTCGAGTAGCGGGCGAAGTTCACCAGCGTTGACGACGTCTTGATCAACGACTGGGGATTGGCATCGTACGTGTCGTCGATCAGGGTAATGCCGCCCAGCCGAAAGAGACGGCCCCGCCCCGGGGGGAGAACAAACGACTTGGCTTCCAGCGCCGCACGGATCTCGTCGGGAGGTACGCCCAGCCACTGCACGGCCGCCACGGCCGCCAGCGCGTTGTACACGTCCCCGAGGCTGTAGATCTGCATGTGCAACTCGAAGTCCGATCCCAGATTACTGCGGACGCGAAATGCTGTGCCGTCGGGACCCAAGTGGCGGATCTCCTCCGCGCGAACATCCGCCCCTTTCGAGACGCCGAACTTGACCGTCGCAATACCCTTCTCGGTCGCCAGGGCCTCCATCCGCGAGGTGTATTCATTCTCCTTGTTGAGAATGGCTACGCCGCCCTCCGCGATGGCCCGTACCAACTCGGCTTTCACCTCCGCAACCCGTTCCAGCGTGCCGAACCGTGCCATGTGCACCTCGCCCACATTCGTCACGATGCCGACGTCGGGGCGGACGAGCTGCGAGGCCTTCCGCATGCCCTCCAAGCTGGTGGCTCCGATCTTGACGACCGCCGCCTGGTACGGCGCCGAGAGGTACGCCAGGTAGCGCGCAAGGCAATCTGCCTCCGCACAGTCATACGGAGTGGACAAGACCTTCCCCACCCGTGTGAGGATCGCTGTGATCATCTGCTTGGTCGTGGTCTTGCCGCTACTGCCCGTGACGGCCACGACCGGCCCGTCGAAAAGCTGACGCCGCCGCGCCGCCTCCTCGAAAACGTCCTCGACTTGCGTCTTCCCCATCTCCACATACTCTCCGCGCTCGTCCATGCGACCCTCGGGGAGGCCCGTCCGAGCCTCTTCCGCTTCGAAACTGCCGCCCTCAATGTAAAGCAAAAGGGCAAGTCGTGCACGAGGTTTCCATGGCCGGAGACGGCGACGCTACCACCTCGTCATTGAGGAACTTTCCCCGGTACCTGCCCTGGGCGACCTGAGGATGACGACTGTCAAAGAACGAGGCCCGACTTCTCCGCCGCATCCTCCCCGCCGGCGTCGTATCGCCAGCGTGGAGGGAATTGGGCCGGGCGCAGTTCAAAACACGTGCCACGGAGGATCCGATCAGAGCACTGTAGCAGTCCCCGCGGCGCGGGCCGAAAATGACCTCGCCGCAAGGATTCGCTCAGCCGCGGCCGGCACTGTGGCAAGTCTCCACACCTGAGCCCTGCACGCGCTTCGGACCATGCGCGGAGGGGCCCGCAGGGAACCTTTCCGCTTCTTCGCCTCGGCGCGCGCCGACGGACTGGAGGCCGCACCCGAAGGCCCGCTTTCCCGTTCCGCCAAGCAGGGCCGATGTGTCTGCGATCAAGCCCCCGGCCTGGACCAACCGATAAAAGAACGGGGCTGACAACGCTTGGTCGCCAGCCCCATCCGCGAAGGAAGGAGGGTAACCACGGGAGTCCAGGAGGGAGGTTCGCCACAATCCGTCTGAGTTTCTACAATTGGCGTGCCACGGTTTGCATTCCCCCGGTCCTATCGACCCCCTTTCTGTGCGTAAGCTTCGGCGGTTCTCTCTTCACTTCGCCCATCCTGAGAGGACGTCAACGACAGGCTGAGGAGAATTTCCCCTTCCGGGCTTCGGACCAAGCCATCGGGAAGATTCTGCGAAGGTTACGGGCTGTGGAGAAATGCCACACACGTGGTCCGCGGCACTTCGCCAATTGGCAGCCACGCCCGATCCCGCGTGCCCGGCGAGGCCGTGACGCCCCTGCGGCAAGCCACCTTGGCCGAACACGCGGGCGCATACGGTTCAAGCTTAGCGCCTGGAGGAAAAGACCGGAGCGTCCAACCCCGCGGGTCGAAGGGAGCTCTCCCCTCAGAAAACGCTGACGCAGGCCATCCCCCGCATGGGCTCAGCGAGGCCCCCACCCCTGAACGCGACACAGCGGCCGGCTTCTCTGCAGGCAAGAGGGAGTTCCGGACCGGGCCCGTCTCCGGGCGGTTGGTTCAAACCCACCAGACCACGCGCGAGAGCCTCACCCGTGGCGGAATCGCACGCCGAAGCCCCCTTGAGGATTGCGCCAATCGATTGCCCCCTCGGTGCAAGCGATCCAGCACGTCCCGCACTCAAGACAGTTCTCAAAATTCACGCGAATTCTTCCGGACTCGACGTCCTGCTCGTACACTTTCGCGGGACAGATATACAGGCATATCCGTTCGATCCGGCAATGATCGCAGATCCGCTGGTCTACCTGGATGTGGCTTTCATTGGCGTGGTGGTATTGCACGCGGTACAGCTTGTCCTCGATGGTGCTCAAAAGCCCGGACGTCTCACCCATGATCCGCTCCCCTATCGCGAGTCGAAAGAGCTAAACCAGATTCTTCTGCACTCCCCACGCGTCACGCAATAACCTCAGGAAGCCGATCCGTTTTTTCAGTTGACTCATCACCTCGGACCGAAGCTCCTCCTTCGGTCGCCCGGTGACGCTGAAGTACGTAGCGAGGAGTTCAGCCATCAGCTCCGGGTATTCCTCCAGAAGGTGCGGGTTCTTCGACAGGTACAGCACGGCATCCTGGTAGCGCCTGAGGTCCCGGAACACGAAGCTTTCCTTCAGCCGGTCGTAGTACCCCTGCAAGGTTCGCTTGGAGAAATCCCCTTTGGTCTTTGCCTCGATCACCGTCTCCCCGGCGGCGCGACCACTGGCCATTGCCAGGTTGGTACCTTCGTGGAAAAGCGAGGTGTTCACCAGGCCGGCGGCATCCCCGACGAGGATGAGTCCGTCCGCCACGAGAGTTGGCAGGTTGCGGAACCCCGCTTCGGGGATCATGTGGGACATGTACTCCACCGTCTCCCCGCCGCGCAGCAGAGGCCGGACCGCAGGATGCCCCTTGAGACCCTCGAGCAGGTCATTGGGATTGGGGATCGGCCTGCGGCGATGAAAATCCCCGATTGACACCCCAACTCCAATGGAAAGGGTCTCGCCGTTCGTGTAGAGAAAACCCGAGCCTACCATGCCCCGCGTCGCCGCCCCGAAGTACTCGATCGCCACTCCCTCATTTCCCTCCAGATGGAATCGATCCTCTATCACGCTCCGAGGCAGCGCAATAACTTCTTTCACAGCGGTGGCGCGGTGCTCAGGTTTGGGCTCTCGCCAGAGGCCGGCTTTTCGGGCGAGAAGGGAATTGGCACCCTCGGCGCAGATCACGACGTCGGCGTAAATCTCATCATACTCTCCGGGCCGCTCCCCCCTTGCTTTGATCCCCACGACCTTCCCGTTGGACCACACAAAATCGTCGACCACTACCCCAGTGTACAGTTCCGCGCCGGCCTCCTCCGCCTTCGAGGCGAACCAACGGTCGAAGCGAGCCCGCGCCACCGTAAAGGAGTGATTGAAAGGCGGTTCATTGTACCGCTGGCAGCGGAAGTCGAATGCGATCTCACTGTCCCGGCTAAGAAGGCTGAACCGCCGTCGCACCACATGCCGCTCCAGCGGCGCCTCCTCCAGGAACTCCGGCACGAGCTCCTTCAAAACGTTCGTGAACAGAATGCCTCCGTAGACATTCTTCACTCCCGGCTCTTCCCCTCTCTCGAGGACCACCACGCGTAGGCCGGCGCGCGCCATCGTCAGCGCGGAAGCGATTCCGGACGGGCCAGCTCCCACCACGATTGCGTCGTACTTCATTTCCTCGGTCATTGCGAACCCCAAGAGAATCTCGATCCGATCACAAGCTCATTGGCGAAAAGCCTCCTGCACCGCAGCCGAATTCGGCCCGCTCAGGATTGCCGAGCTCAATCCCTTCCCTTCAGAGACCGTATCTGGCGCGTGAGCTCGGGCACTATTTCGAACAGATCCCCAACGATCCCGTAGTCAGCGCGTGAGAAGATTGGGGCCTGCGGGTCCTTGTTGATGCCAACCACGCACTTCGCTGAGGAGATGCCAGCCCAATGCTGGACCGACCCGGAGATGCCGCAGGCAATGTAGAGCCGCGGGGACACGACCTTGCCTGTCTGGCCGACTTGCTCCGATTGCGGCCGCCATCCGGCATCCACTGCCGCCCGGGAGGCGCCCACGGCGGCACCCAATGCATCGGCCAACTCCTCGATCACGCGAAAGTTTTCCGCGCCGCCGACCCCTCGCCCGCCCGCCACGATGACGTCTGCCTCCGTGAGCTCGGGCCGACCACCCTCCGTCTTCCTGAACTCCACCACCTCCGCCTGCCGGGCCGGAGAAACCCACGGGAAAGTAACCACTTCCGGCGACCGCGGCTCCCCCTCCGCTGGCGCAAAGGTATTCGGTCTTGCGGTCAGGATTGCAGGTTTGCCGTGAAGCTTGACCGTGGCAAGTACTTTCCCGCCGTAGAGCGGGCGACAGACCACCAGGGCCCCATCTCGGTAAGAAACGTCAAGCACACCCGAAGCCGCGGGAGAACCCGTGCGAGCTGCCAACCGGCCAGCCAGCTCCTGCCCTCGTACTGTGCCCGGCACGAGCACACAGGCAGGCCGAAGCTCCCCAAGCACCTGAGCCAGCGCCTCCGCCATCATCGCGAGGCTTTCCGATTCCGGCGCGCCAGCGAACTGGACGACCTTGTGCGCACCGTAAGAGCCCAACTCCGGAACGACGTTTTGAAGGGCCCTGGGCCCCACCAAAGCCACGACTTCCGCAGGAATTGCCTCTGCCAGTTTGCGGGCGACTCCCAAAAGCTCGTAGCTTACTCTGCGAAGGTTACCCTCGAACTGCTCGGTAACGACCAAAACAGATTCCACTTTCTACCCTCCTCGCGAGAATTTCGCCAACTCAGAGTATCTTCAATTCGTCTCGCATCACTCGAAGCAATTCCGGCACGGCCCTGACTCCCTCGCCCAGGATCTTCGTACCCGATCGGGCGGGAGGGTAAGCGAGCTGCTCCACTTCCACTTTCGAGGAAAGACCATCCGGGACTGCCATCGGGATTTCCCGCTTCTTGGCCATCATCTTCCCCTTGAGTGATGGGTACCGGGGCTCATTGAGTCCTTTCTGAGCCGACACCACGGCCGGTAACGGGCAGCGTAAGGTCTCGCGGCCGCCCTCCACGTCCCGCTCCGCGGTCAGCCGTCCGCCCTCGACCCTGAGGGACGATACCAGGGTGATCACGGGCACATTCAGCATCTCGGCGAGCATGGGAGCTACCAAGGCGTAGCCGTCGTCAATCGCCTCCCGACCGGTGAGGATGAGATCGAAGCCATGAGCCCGGATGGGCTCCGCCAGAAGGCGCGCCGTCGTAAGCGCGTCGAGCGCCTGCTCGGTGACGATGTGGAACGCGTCGTCGGCTCCCATCGCGATCGCTGTGCGCAGGACGTCGGCCGCGTCCGCCGGACCCACCGTAACCACCCAGACGCTACCGCCGTGGGCCTCGCGCAGGCGCAGAGCCTCCTCGACGGCGAACTCATCGTAAGGGTTCAGGATCATGGAGAGCCCATCGCGATCGACATCCCGCCTGTCCGGAGAGAGACGAATCATCGCCTCAGTATCCGGAACCTGTTTGATCGCCACCACCAGATTCACTTGCCCACCTCCTCCGTTCGTCCGCAGTCCTTGGTCCTTGTCAAGCGGATACACAAACCCCGGCGGATGCCGGGGTGAAAAGCCCACTCTCAGTTGAAGCAGTACGGATTCGCCCGCTAAAGTCCTCGGGTAATTCGCCGAATGGGAACCAGCACCTCACTCGGCGCTCATGTCGCCGGATGCAAGCAGAGCCCGTCGAGGAGGATCTTCTTCACGTCGGGTGCGAACTCGGAAAGCTTCACCTTGCGCGGCTGAAGCACGAGCCAGTTCTGGCTGATGTCGTCCAGCGCACCGAAAACCGCCTGCTTAGCCACCGAGGGGCTGATATCCGGACGGATCTCGCCCCTTTGCTGGCCTTCGAGCACAATCTCTGCGATGATGTCCAAGTACTCTTTGAACTTCTGCTTCAGGTGATTGCGCACGAAGGTATTGCTCTGACGGAGCTCAATTTCGAGCACGGTGGCCAGGTCAGGCCGGCTTTCCACGATCTCGAAATGGGCATCGATGAAGCTGCTCAACTTCTCGCGGGCGCTCCGACCTTTCGCCACCCTTTCGCGGACCTGCGGGATGATCCCATCCATCTCTTCTTCGAAGATGCGGATGAGAAGGTCGTCTTTGCTCTTGTAGTAGAGATAGATCGTACCATCGGCCACGCCCGCTTGGCGGGCGATCTCGGAGATCCTGGCCTTCGCGAAGCCTTTCTCCGCGAAGACGCGCAGGGCCACCTCTTTGATGCGCCTTCTCTTCGCCTCACTCTTCTTGGGCATCGACACCCCTGCGGATTCGACCACCCCGCATGGCCCTGAACCGCATTCAGCGACACACGGCCAATTTACAAGCGCACCGAAGAAAGTCAAGCTGTTTGTGGGGATTGGGAACTCCCGTCAATACGCCGCTGTCGCCACGGGCCGCGGTCGCTGGCACATGCCGCGCACCGGGCGATCCGCTGACCCCGCGCAGACAGCCCGAGTCCATCCGACAGTCCCGCCTCTCCGAAGCTCACGAGCTTCTCTTCGCGCGAAGGCGCAGAACACCCGTGGAGGCGGTGTACCTACACCCGTCCTGCCACAAGGCAGGAAGCCGGAAGAGCCCCGGCCCAACCCTCAGCCGGGAATCCGATCGCCGATCGATTTCCGGGATACCTCGCTAACCTTGTACCTTCGCGCACGGAGCGCGCGCCATCGGATTCTGGCCTATCGGGGCTCTCCCACCATGAAGGGCTTGCATCCTGACCCGTACTTCGGTAGAATATCGATAGGCAGGCTCAATGACGAACCAAGCCCTGACGTCCGGAAAAGGCGGAGCCGAGGCGAACCCGAAGTGAAGAGACTGACTTTCGCGGCCCTCGGTACCTCCATGGCCTCGGCTTTCCGGAAGGGTGACGATCGGATGCCCGCCGACGAGTCCCGTACCCTCGAGGAGGGGAAGCGGCGTCGGAGGGTGTCTTTTGCGATCCCCGCGCGAGCGGGGCATCACGCGAAATGTCCGGAGGTTGGCATGAGCAGCCAAGGGCTTTCACGCCGGAATTTCCTAAAAGTTAGCGCGGGTGTGTTGGGGAGCGGGCTGCTGAATCGCTCCCTAGCTCGGAGCCACGTGCCCAAGGCAAGAGACAGGCGCCCAAACATTCTGCTCGCCATTGCCGACGACCAGTCTTGGCCTCACGCTGGGGCCTATGGCTGCCCGTTCGTCAGCACGCCGAACTTCGACCGCGTCGCTCGGGAAGGGGTCCTTTTCACGAACGCTTTCGCTGCGGCACCGCAGTGTAGCCCCAATCGTGCCGCCATTCTCACCGGACGATACATTTGGCAACTCGAGGAAGCGGGAACCCACAGCAGCAACTTCCCCCGCAAGTTTCCTGTGTACACCGAAATCCTGGAAAGCGCCGGATACATGGTCGGATACACGGGCAAGGGTTGGTCGCCGGGGAATTGGCAAGTGACCGGTTGGAAACGCAATCCCGCGGGCTATGACTTCAATCAGCGGCAGCTGGAAGAGCGCCCGACCCAGGGAATCAGTCGCATCGACTACGCGGCCAATTTCGTCCAGTTCCTGCGGGAAAAGCCGAAGGACCGTCCCTTCTGTTTCTGGTTCGGAGGGCATGAACCGCATCGACCCTACGAGCGCGGCTCCGGTTTGCGGCTAGGCAAAAGGCCGGAACTCGTGGAGGTTCCGGGCTTCCTGCCCGAGGATCCCGTGGTTCGCGAGGACATTCTCGACTACAGCTTGGAGATCGAATGGTTCGACCAGCAGCTCGGCCGCATCCTCCAGGCTCTCGAAGAAGCTGGCGAACTGGATAACACGCTGATCGTGGTGACCAGCGACAATGGCATGCCCTTCCCCCGCGCGAAGGCGAACCTATACGAGTACGGAATCCACTTGCCCCTGGCGATCCGGTGGGGGCGAGAGGTGCGCGGAGGGCGCATCATCGATGCGCTGGTCAGTTTCGTCGATTTCGCCCCAACCTTTCTGGAAGCCGCCGGCCTGCCCATTCCGAGAGAGATGGCCGGCAAGAGCCTACTGGATCTCCTCACGACGGAATCTGGCCCCCAATCGCACAGGGACCACATCCTGGCTGGACGAGAGCGGCATTCGCACGCACGCCCGGACAATCTGGGCTATCCCGCTCGCGCGATCCGGACCGAGCGCTACCTCTACATCTGGAACGCACGTCCCGACCGCTGGCCCGCTGGAGACCCCACCGGATCCGGCGAGCCGGAAGGATACCACGACATCGATTCCTCACCCACGAAAACGTTCATGATTGAACACCAGAACGACCCCCACGTGCGCCGCCTCTTCGAACTCGGGTTCGGCAAGCGGCCGGAAGAGGAGCTCTACGAGGTCTGCGGGGATCCGTTCTGCCTCCGCAATCTGGCCGAGGAACCGGCGTTCGAGTCCGTGCGGAACCAACTACGCGAGAGACTTCACAATCTGCTGCGGCAGCAGGGTGATCCGCGGGAGCTGGGTACGGGCGACATCTTCGAGAGCTACCCTCGGTACGGACAGATGCGGGACTTCCCCGGATTCAAAGAGCAGGGCAAGTATAACCCCAAGTATCAGCGGTAAAGGGAGATCCCGGGGATCGGTCTTTTTGCGGCAAGGGTCCAAACATTCGCGACGAAAACCGAAGTCGGTGAGGACATCGGCGAGGAGGCCCCCATGACAGAGCTCAGCCGTCGAGAATTCCTGAGGGGGACAGCTTGGCTCGGCGCGGGGGTGGGGTTGGGGATCATTTCTCCTGGCCTTCTACGGTCTCCGATTCGGAACCCCAGCAGGACCTCCCGACCGAATATCGTCCTCATCCTTGCGGATGACTTGGGCTTTTCGGACATCGGTTGCTACGGATCCGAGGTCCGCACGCCGAACCTGGACAAGCTCGCAGCCGGCGGCCTCCGCTTCAGCCAGTTCTACAATACGGCTCGCTGCTGCCCCACCCGGGCATCGCTGCTTACCGGACTCTACTCTCACCAGGCCGGCGTCGGGCACATGGTGGAGGATCTGGGTTACCCGGGCTACCGAGGGTATCTCAGCGACCGATGCATCACGCTGGCCGAGGCCCTGCGGATGGCCGGTTACGTGACCTTGATGTCCGGCAAGTGGCATGTCGGCGAAGAGCGCCCGCATTGGCCTGTGGATCGCGGATTCGACCACTACTTCGGACTCATCAGCGGCGCGGCCCACTACTTCTTGCCCCTGCGCAACGAGCCCAAAGCGGGACGCAAGATGGCGCTGGACGACAAGCCCATCGTGCCGGATCCCGAAGGATTCTACATGACCGACGCCATCACGGACTACGCCGTGCGCTTCCTTCGGAGCTACGCCAGCCGGTCACGGCCCTTCTTCCTGTACGTGGCGTACACAGCGCCCCACTGGCCCTTGCATGCATGGCCCGAAGACATCGCCCCCTACCGAGGCAAATACGACATCGGCTGGGACAGGCTCCGCCAGCTGCGCTACGAGCGCCTGAAGGAAATGGGGCTCATTTCCGCGAAATGGCCACTCTCCCCGAGGGATCCTCGCACTTGGCCCTGGAAGGAAGAAAGCGAAAAGGAGTTGATGAGCCTCAAGATGGCGGTGTATGCGGCCCAGATCGACCGCATGGATCAGGGTATCGGCCGCATCCTGGCAGCCCTGCGGGAGACTGGCGCGCTAAACAATACCCTCATTCTGTTCCTTTCCGACAATGGGGGTTGTGGCGAAGGGGGACCCCGGGGACGAGATTTCTATGGCAACGGGAAACCACCCGGCGGTCCCGATTCCTATCAGAACTACGGCCTCTCCTGGGCGAACGCCAGTAATACCCCGTTCCGGCGCTTCAAGCAGTGGGTGCACGAAGGGGGAATCGCCACGCCCTTCATCGTGTATTGGCCGGAGGTGATTCGGGAGGGCGGGAAAATCACCCATGAAGTAGGTCACGTGATCGATATTATGCCCACGCTCCTCGAAGCAGCGGGAATCCAATACCCGGCCGAGTTCAACGGCCGACCCCTCTTGCCTTTGGAAGGCAGGAGCCTGTTGCCGATCTTCCGTGGAGAGCGTTGGCCCGCCCCGCGCTGGCTCTTCTGGGAACACCAAGGTAATAGAGCGGTGCGATTCGGAAAGTGGAAGCTTGTGGCCGGACACAACGAGCCGTGGGAATTGCACGACTTGGAAGAGGACCGCACGGAACTGGTGGACCTTTCCCGAGATCACCCCGACGTCGCCAAGGAGCTGAAAGAGGCGTGGGAGGACTGGGCGAATCGAGTGGGCGTCCGTCCCTGGCCAATAAAGAGCGAAAGCGGAGACGGATGAACCGTCCTTCCCGAGACTTCATCCGGAACCTGCAAACCTGAAAAGAGATCGAAGGCCAGGTGCGTGCTCTCCTCTGACGCTCTGAGTCTGCGGCACGGAATGCTCCCAGCGCAAATGGGGAGGAGATCGCACCTCGTTCCACGGAGACGCAGAGGTTGCGGCGCTGGTCAGAGCAGATCTCGACCCCTCCAGATTACACAGGCCAGCGCCGCCCACTTTGAGCCAAGGGACAAGCAAGGATGCCTTCCACCGCTTCCGCGGGCGCCGCTTCGCCCGCGCGCAAACCTCTCACTTCGGTCCTGATCAAGCCTGCGGGCCCAGATTGTAACATGGCCTGCACCTACTGCTTCTACCTCGGGAAATCTCAGCTCTTCCCGCAAACAGCCATCCACCGGATGGACGATCGCATCCTGCGGGAGACCATCCGGCAGGTAATGCGGGAGGGGGAGAACCAGGTAGCCTTTGGGTGGCAAGGGGGCGAACCGACCCTGATGGGGCGGCAGTTCTTCGAGAGAGCCGTTCAGTACCAGATGCGATATGGCAGGCCAGGACAGATCGTCGGGAACGGCCTGCAGACGAACGGCGCGCTGATCGACAAGGACTGGGCGCGCTTCCTGCGCGAAGCGAGTTTCCTGGTCGGTCTCTCGCTTGATGGCCCGCAGCACATTCACGACCGCTATCGCCGGCTCGCGGGAAATCAGAGCAGCTGGGAGCGGGTGGTCAGAGCTCGCGATTTCCTGCTTGAAGCCGGCGCGGAAATGAACGCTCTGATCGTGGTGAACGATTATTCCGTCCAGTTCCCAGCGGAGATCTACGAATTTCACAAGGCTAGCGGGCTCCTCCACATGCAGTTCATCCCTTGCGTGGAAACGGATCCGCTGGACCCAAACCGGGCCGCGCCTTTTTCGGCGGATGCTGACGCGTACGGGCGCTTTCTCTGCGAGCTCTTCGATCTTTGGATGGCAGACTTCCGCCACGGGAAGCCGACCACCCACATCCGCTGGTTCGACTCCGTCTTCTACACCTACGTCGGGCTAGAGCCGCCCGATTGTACACTGCTCGAGGAATGCGGCGTGTACGTCGTTGTGGAACACAACGGGGACGTGTTCTCGTGCGACTTTTTCGTGGAGCCGCGGTGGTATCTCGGGAACGTGCTCGAAGGAAGGATCGTCGACTTCTTGAACAGCCAAAGGCAGCAGGAGTTCGGGCGGGTCAAGAAGTCCCTGCCGGCAGAATGCCTGACATGCCGCTGGCTACCGCATTGCCGCGGCGGCTGCCCCAAAGACCGGCTCCGAGATCCCCGCGATCAAGGCCGGGATCACTTTTGCCGCGCGTACAAGAAGTTCTTCCAGCACGCGGACCGGCGACTGCGCCAGCTCGCCGACGACTGGCTGAAGGAGCAGCAGAAAGCTCAGCGACAAAAGCTCAAGGTGGAGCGGAACGACCCCTGCCCGTGTGGCAGCGGACGGAAGTACAAGCACTGCTGCGGTCGGGTTTGAGGCTGCCCGCAGGACTTGCGACGCAACGCCAGCCGGAAGCTGTGGAATTCTGACCAGATCATCCTGCCTCCCCCCGGAACTCTGCCTTCCCGCTGACCAGGCAAGAATGACATTCCGTGGCTCTCCTCATGCCGCGCCGGCGCCGAGGGAAAGCGTCATCCGGAACGCAAACGGAAATGCTGGCCCGCACCTCCGCATTCTCGGCCCGGTTGAAATCCCACGCCAAGAGCCGCGCTTCCGGCCTTGAAGCGTGCTGCATCGCCAGTCCCGGTAAGGTGTATCCGAGGCCGCACGATCCGCAGCTTATCCGTCTGGGGAATCCAATCGGGCCGCTCCGCAAGTTGGGACATCGCGAGACTCCACGGGTGGGCCGATCCGCCGACTGCCGACCCGGCGCCGGGTCCTCTGCATTTGCGGTGACTTCAGTCCCCGCCGTACGGATGCAGCCGGCGGGCTGCAGAGACTTGGCAGGCCTCTTCCCGGACGAGGGGCTCAGACTACCCCGCTTTCCACCGCGGCTACTGCGACCGGAGGCCGAGCTTCTGCACTCGCTCCCTCGCCCTTCGCACAGCGTCGTTCTCCGATTCTTCCCAGTACCACCAGAGGCCCCGCCGGTAGGCGGCGAGAGCTGCCTCCCGATCCCCGAGCTTTTCGCAAATCTTAGCGAGTTCAAAATACAGATCCGCCTCGCTCGGCCAGATTTGGAGGGCTCGCCGCAGCGCATTCAGAGCGGAGCGGTAGCGAGCCTGCTTCTCGTGGACCTCGGCCATGGCCTGGTAGGCGTCGGGAACGTCCGGCTCAACCTTGCTCCAACGCATGGCCCAGTCGAGCGCCTGGTCGAACTGTCCCAAACGAGTATGGACCTCTACGAGCACCTCGTACGGATCCGGCAGGTTCGGCTCCTTCGCGATGGCCAACATGGCCAAGGACACCGCCTTTGCGATGCTGTCCATCCCAGCGTAGCATTCCGCCAACCCCGCCAAAGCCTCCACGCAGGTCGTGTCCGCCCGGTATGCCCTTTTGAAATAGGGGATGGCCTCGGCCCAATTGTCCTCATCCCGAAGGTCGTCGGCCTTCTCCATCAGGCGGATGACGCTGTCCGGATCGGCGATCGTCTCGTGGATCACCGCGGACCGGCAATACTCCCGCCAACGTGCCGAGTCCGATTTGTCGATCACAAGCTCGTCCATCTTGCGGCCGTCGACGCTCCAGGCTTCCAATCGAAGACGCAATCCTTCCACCTCCACAAGCACGAAGCCGTGGGTGCGTTCCGCGTGCGCCGTCCACTCCCGGGTGCGGATGTAGCGCATCTTCGCTCCGCCATTGCCACAGACGACGTAGGTGACCGGCTGGCGACCTCCGCGACTCACGATCGGCCGGGTGCGCTCGTAATTGTGATCGTGTCCGCTGAACACCAGGTCGACGTCGTATTTCTCGAGGATCGGGTGAAGCAAGCGCTGCCTCGCGAGGCGATCTGCCGTGTAGTACCGCATCGACGCCGTGAACGGCGGGTGGTGAAAGAACACGATCTTCCAATCAGCACGAGATGCCGCCAGGTCCTTCTCCAGCCAGTGGATCTGTTCGGATCCTTCGCGTAGGTACCGAAGATCCGAGTCCAAGGCCACGAAATGGGCGTTTCCGTAGTCGAAGGAATACCATTGCTCATTGCCCGGGAGCGAGAAGTAGTCGAAAAACTGTCTTGCATGATGCTCGTGATTGCCCAAGGCAGCGAAGACGGCCGCATGGCGAATCAGGCGTGCCGCCGGACGGAAGTAGATGAGGTCCCATTGCTTCTCGACGGAACCCCTTTCGACGAGATCCCCGGTGCGGAGGACGAAATGGGGCCGTCTCTGCAGGACCCGCTCCGAGATCGCCCGGTGGGGGAAAGGCCCGTTCTGGGAGTCGCCATACACAGCGAACGAAAACGCTTCTCCGCGCGGCACAGCCGTCCGGAAGGACCCCATTTCGGAGGCTCTACCCCCGCTGATGACCCGATAGTAATAGGAAGCGTCCGGACGCAGGTCTTCAATCTTCACTTCGTGCAGAGTCCGAGCCGCCCGTTCCCGGATGGTATCGCCCAGCGCCTCCGAAGGCCCGTAGGCGACAAGCCCAGCCAGAGAATCCGCGCTCTGCCACATGATCACGACGCTCGACGGAGTCACGTTCTGCACGTAGGGCCCTTTCAGAAACTCCGGGGCTGGCTCTTCCAGGACAGGAAGCTGCTGAATGAACTCCGCAAGGCCCGAGGAGCGTGTGCCCTGACCGGCAGCTACGACCCCCGCGAGCAAAACCAGCCCGACGGCCTGCGACCGGAGCTTGTTCATTGTCGCCACCTCCGTGTGCTTGCTTCGAGTTCCTGCAAAGCTCTCTTCCACGGCAGCGAGGCCCCAGAGGAACAGCTCAAGTTACATTTGCCCATCGTCAATGCCGTCAAGGACCCACCACGAATTGTAAACGTTTGTGGTGCCAGACGGGCTGGGGAAAACCCCGTCGGCATACAGGCGCATCCTGCCACGGCTTTGGCCGGCACGCGGGCGGCCGGGCTTCGGCTTCCACCACAGGCGCAACGCAGAAGCACGCTGGGATCGAGCAGAACGCCTCTTGGGCCAAGCCGTCCCGTCAAGCGCGGGTTCCTGAGAAACGCAGGTCACGTGGACAACGGGCTCGGGTTCGCCGTGTAGAGGCGTCTGCCTGGGGGCCAACTCTGCGCGCGTCCGGCTCAGCGTTGCGGGGCGAAATTCGAGCCGGACGGTCTCCCGTCCACTTGTGCGCTCAAGCACTTGTCCCTCCCGGCCTCCAGACGGCGACACCACACGCGGATGTTCCTGCCTGCCCCGTCGCCACGCCTGTCCGGAGCCGGTTTGTGGCATGCCCGTCGCCGATTTTTTATTGACAAAATGAACGGATTTCAGCAAATTGGCGGGCGGAGCGGCGGCCCTGCACGTCAAAAAGGCCCAAGTATGCATGAGGCGAACCTAACCGTGGGAGGAACCATGCGGAGGACAGCTCGCATCGCAGGAATGGTACTGGCACTAGCTCTGGTACCGGTTTTGGCATGGGCATCCGGAGTGGCGCTGACGGGCATCGGATCGCGCGCGACGGCTTTGGGTGGTAACTACCGCGCTATTGCGGCCGACTGGAGCGCCGCGTACTGGAACCCAGCAGGATTGGCGCAAATCCAAGGACTCCAGGCCGGATTCGATCTGGAAGTGATCAAGGTCCGGGGCTACCTGACCCCCGCCGCCTGGGGCAACCTGGGCCGCTTCAGCGTTTTCGTCGACTCCGAGGTAGCCAGCAAGAACAGGACGTTCCTCGTGCCCGCTGGAGGTGTGGGCATCAGGTCGGGACGGTTCGCATTCGGGTTGAGCGTCTTCGCCCCCTTCGGCCTTGGCGCCACGTGGGACCTGCTCGAGACGCAGGGCAAATTCGAATCCAGCTACCCGAAGTATGACTACGACGACGACCTGAAGGTGATCGACATCCATCCGACTGCGGCGGTCCAGCTCAGGGACAACTTCAGCATCGGGGCGGGCCTGTCCATTGTGTACAGCAGCATCATGATCCAGAAGCCTGGATTCGTCCCCAATCCCTATTTGAATCCCCCGGATCCTAGTCTCCGGGCATTCGTAAATGTGGCGAAATTTGCCGAGAAAGGCTTCCTGCAGTCCCCCTACACCCACTTCCTCGTGAACACCAAGCTCGATGGAGACGGCTGGGGCTGGGGAGCGAATGCGGGAGCCATCTGGAAGCCGTTCCCCACTCTGAGCATCGGCCTTGCCGGCCAGTGGTACCACGATCTGAGCCTGGACGGGAAGATCAATGCGGCTCTGTATTTCCCGTACAATCAGCAAGCCCATCAGACCATCACCGCGCTCATCAAACCGACTATGGACCAGATGCTCCAAAGGGGACAGATCACTCAGGAGCAGTACCTGGGCGTGGTCAAGGCCTATTCAGGGGAGCGGGTGTCGGTTTACGAGGGCGAGAAGGGTTCGGCGACCGTTCCCCTACCTGCTACGGTTGGGATCGGCTTTGCCTACACTGGCATCGAGAACACCACCCTGGTCGCAGATGTGAGCTGGACGCAGTGGTCCAGCTGGGATGTCATCCGAATCGAGATGGATAATGGGCAGGTCAGCGAGCTGCGCGAGCAGTGGAAAAACACCGTCCGCATTGGGGCGGGCATCGAGCGCAACTTCGGTCCAGTGGTTGGCCGACTCGCGTGGTACACGGAGCCGGAAGCTCCCCCCGCCGCCACAATGACCCCGACGATTCCGGACATTAACCGGCGCCACGTGGTCATCGCCGGGGTGGGAATCCCCTTCGGCTCACTCCGCTTGAATATCCACGCGGAGAAGTTCTTCACCCCGAATCGGACAGTGAAGGAATGGCTGCTTTCCCCTGACCAGACAGATTACGACAATGTGGCCGGCAAGTACCGGCTCACCACATTCACCGTCATGGTTGGGCTCGATTATGGCCTATGACGCGTGAAAGGGACAAGCGGGCTGTCTGGGCGATCGCCCGGACAGCTCTGATTCCCACCGGCGCCCGAAAGCGGGCAACGGCAGCTCTGTCAGCCACGGTCCTCGGCGCGCTGCTCGCCGGCTGCAGCATCGACAAGGGGCTCAGCCCGCTGCGATCGGGTATCGAAGGGCAGGTAATCTTCCGAGGCGAAGCACCGGCCGCCACCGAGCGCGTCGTGGTGGTGGCAGCCTACACCTTCCCGCCGGCAGGTCCCGCCGACCTCGCGTTCAGTGATCCCCTGCCCCTGGGAAAAGACACCGTGGACTTCCGGCTGGTCCTACCACCCGGCAGGTACCCGTTCCTCGGGGTTCTGTGGAAGGAGGTCGGCTACCCATACGAGATTTGGAACCTCCTGGGAGCGTATTTTCAGAATCCCAGCGACTTCCTGCCCGGAACCCTCGAAGTCCCCGATCGGATCACCACGATCAGCGGAGTCCGCATTGAGGCGGACTACTCTCGCGCCCAGCCTCACAGCGAGAGCCGAATCCTTGGGACCATCCGCTACATCGGCGAGCGCCCGGCAGATCTCGAAGAAGTACGACTGGTTGCCTCTCTGTTTTTCCCGCCGCGGAACTTCCTCGACCTGCGCATCGGGAACGCAGTCCCATTTACTGGCGAAACGGTGGCCTACACTTTCCCCCTCCCGCCCGGGGAATATGCCTTGGTGGGAGCTGTCGGGAAGCTCAAAGGCCAGGACTGGGACCCGCAGAACATAGTTGGGCTCTACCTGGCAGAGGATCCCCTCCAGCCGGGCAAGGTGAAGATCAACTCGCCTACGGAGGAGGTGGCCAACGTCGACTTCACTGTGGATTTCGGGCGCATCCAGCGGAAAACCGACAGCGGCATCCGGGGCACTGTGTACTTCGTCGGCTCCCCACCCGCCGATGTGAGGCAGGGCATTCTCGTGGCTTCGCGCAGCTACCCACCGCGATCCCTTTTGGACATCCTCATCGGACCTACCATCCCCATTGCGGGCGACTCGGTCAGCTTCGCCTTCCGGCTCGGACCGGGCCGGTATGAGTTCTTAGGGCTTCTGCTGCCCGGGCCGTCTGGCCAGATCGACGTTACCTCCATCGCGGCCTACTACCGTGATCCGCAGGATAGCCTGCGCCCGGGCGCGGTGGAGATCCCCAGCGAGGGCGCGTGGGTCGGCTCGGTGAGACTGCGCGTCGACTTCCAGCGCGGCGCCATCGAAGGCACGGTCCGTTTCCGAGGCGCATGGCCAACAAATACGGAGTTCGTGCGCGTCGCCGCTTTCGACGTCATCCCTCGCACAACTGCCGACTACTACAAGGTCAAGGGATTCACCGACCCGCTCCCCACCGGCGTCACCGAGGCGCCGTACCATTTAAGCTTGCCCCCTGGCGTCTACCGGTATATCATCGTGGTTTGGAAGGCGGTGGGGACGAGCTTGTTCGATATCAAGCAAATCGGGCTGTACACCAATCCAGAAGATCCTTCTGCCCCGGGCAGCGTGGAGGTTCGGCCCGGACGGGTAGTGACCCGCGTGGACATCGATGCCGATTTTGGTCTTCTCCGGCCGCCCGGCGGCACCGCGAAGGTAGTCCGCAGGAACCCGACGTGGGTGAGATCAAGGGATGACGCTCAGTAGTCGGAGAAAGGAATGCTTCGAGCCGTGCGCGCGGCGAGATTGGAGTACCGCGTTGGGTGAGAAGTGCGTGCGGGGAAGCCGCGTCCGCGCCGCGCTTGCGGGGCGGCGTACCAGGTGGTGTCGCACCTCGCTGCGAGGCCTGGTCTTCGCCGCCACAGTGTTCCTGATGCTCTTTCCCTCGCCTCTCCGCAGCTCTCAAGCGATGCAGCATGGGGAAATCGTGGGATCCGTTGTCGATGCGAGTACCGGCGAGCCGCTTCCCGGAGTACAGATCATTGTAGAGGGCACGTTTCTCGGCACCACCACCGGAACGAATGGCCAGTACCGTCTCCGCCTTCCGCCGGGGGACTATTCGATCGCCGCGCGGATGGTAGGGTACGCGGTCGAGCGCAGCCGCGCGGTCCTTTCTCCGGGGGAGAAAGTCGAGCTCAATTTCCGCTTGCGGCAGACGGTGCTCCACGCTCCGGAGATTGTCGTGTCCGCGAGCAAGCGTCATCAACCCCTTTCCGAGTCGGCGCAGTCCGTGGCCGTGCTCTCCCGCGAAGAGATCGTCTCGCGGAGCCGCTTATATCTGGACGAATATCTCGAATACGCTCCCGGGGTGACGCTGGTGGATAATCAGGTCAATATCCGGGGCTCGAGTGGGTACAATCGAGGGGCCGGCTCCCGTGTGCTGCTATTGGTCGACGGCGTCCCCATGATGCCCGGGGATAGCGGGGACATCAAGTGGGACGTGATCCCCGTGGACCAGATCGCCCAGGTGGAGATTGTCAAAGGGGCGGGATCCGCACTTTACGGCTCCAGCGCTCTCGGCGGGGTCATCAACGTCGTGACCCTGGATCCGATGGGCAGCCCGAAGACCTCCCTACGCACCGTTCTGGGGGTCTACGACCGCCCACCGTATCCTGAGTGGCGATGGACCGACCGAGTCCTGCGCTTCTCCGAATGGTCCCTCTCCCACGCTCGCCAGATCGGTGGGCTTGGATTCAGCGCGAGTTTGAAGCGGTCGGAGTCCTCGGGCTACAAGGTTAATGGGAACTACAGTCGATGGAATCTCTTCGCGAAGGGCCTGTTGCGACCGAGCTCCAGGGACCGGCTGGAACTCAGCGTAGCGGGTAGCACGGACAACTACGGCGCAAACCTAATGTGGCCCGATCAGAGCCGGGCCCTCCAGGTAGCCCCCGAGGCCGTGGGCGACCACATCCGTTCGGCGAAGCTTCTCATTGCGGCCCAGTGGCGCCGCGCAGTGTCGGCAAGGCTTGCCCACAGGCTCCGGCTCTCGGCCTTCGGCAACGGATGGACGGATTACTTCCACGACAGCCACGACTACTCCCGCGCTCGCCAGTTCGGCGCCGAGTGGCAAACGGACTACCTTCTGGCGGGCCGGCATCCGCTGACAGCCGGTCTGGAACTGAGCTACGGAAGGGTGCGGGCCAACATCTTCGGCAAGCGCGAGATCTCCGACATGGCTGCGTACGCGCAGCTCGACCTGCGGCTGAGCCGGCGACTGAGCTTCAACCCCGGCTTTCGCCTGGACGCAAGCCAGCGGGACTCGCGCAGGTCCGAGACCCAGTTCAGCCCGAAGGTCGGTGCCGTGTGGAACGCCGCTCGGGGCTTGAGCCTTCGGGCCAGCGTGGGCTCCGGCTTCCGCGCTCCCAGCGTGGCTGAAGCATACTCGCGGACCTACGTGTCCGGCCTGCGCGTGGAGCCAAACCCAGACCTGAAGGCGGAAAGGGGCTGGACCGCCGAAGTCTCCGCACTGCAGCAATGGCGAAACCTGCAGATGCAGCTGGCGGTGTTCCACAGCTACTTCCGCGATCTTATCGAGCCTCAGGCGGATGTCACCAATACCGTGCGCTTCTGCAATGTGACCCGCGGACGCCTCTCCGGCTTCGAGGTGGGATCCCGTTGGGCTACCCACCTCGCTCACGGACGCGTAGCCATCACCCTGAACTATCTCTACCTCGACACTGAAGACCTCAGCCTCCATCAACCTCTATCCTACCGGAGCAAGCATCTCCTTCAGACCGGCTACGAATGGCAGTACAAACGACTCCGGGCCGGATTGGACTACCGGTACGTCAGCCGTGTCGAACGCGTGCAGGTCTACTATCGGGACGACCGCGTCCCGCAGAAAGTGCTGGACGCTCGGGCCTCGCTCGAAACGGCGTTCGGCACCCTCAGCTTCGAGGTGGACAATGCCCTGAACTACGCCTATACCCAGATCGAGCGAAACCTGGAGCCCATCCGCAACTACAAGCTGACGTTCCAACGGACTTTCTGAGTGGTCTCACCGGGAGGGACCAGTTCGGCACCGGCTCTTCCGAGACAGAGAGGCGTTTCTGCGCGCCTCGAAACCACGACCGAGGGAAGACGTGAGGCTGCGTTCCGTGATAGTCGCGGGGGTTCTGCTCGTCGGATGCACCCGCCTTCCCCGTGCACCTGTGATGGGCGATCCCGACCCCTGCGTTGTGTACCCGCTTTTCCAGGTTTCTCTCCGCCAAGGCGAGACAAGGACCCCAGTCTCCCTGCCCTACGTCTCGAAAGATGCCGCCCGTTCAGCCGATTTCACCTTCGAGCTCACGTTCCCGGACAGCGTGGCTGGGTGGCCAGCGTACCTCAACCTGTCCGTGGACGACCGGGCGGAGGCGGTGGTGAATGGGACTCCTCTCGGCGCTGTGGAGGACATTGGTGAGCTTTACCTCGGCCCCTGTGACGTCCGGGTCCCGTTCCGAATTGCGCTCCACTGCTCCGCCTATGCGGAACCCGCTCGGCTGCGGGGTCTGTGGATCATCGTCCGGGCCCCCAAAGTCCATGCGCTCAGCCAGGTAGAGGAGGAGTTCAGGCGGCTCCTGCAGCTGTCTTCACAACGCTGGGAGGATTGGGAATGGTCCCCTTCCCCGGAACCCTTAGCCGCCTGGAAGCCCGTCACCCTCCCTTCGACCTGGCACGGCCGGGAGGAAAGTCGATGGTTTCGCACGCGGTTTCCTTGGCCTGCGAGCGTGAACGGCTTTCCGACGCACGACGACAGCCTCTGGCTACGGCTCGCCGTCAATGACTCGGCAGTGGTCTACGTGGACGGACAGCTGCTCGCAAGCTTCCGCCGGCAAGGTAACGTGGTGCTCGGCCGGCAGTGGGAGGGCGAACGGCAAATCGTGGTGGAGGTCATAGGCCGTCGCAACCGAGGCGGGCTCCAGGGTGCGTGGATCACGAGCAGCTTGCTTGCCTCCCAGAGGCCCCTTCTGGATAGCCTGTCGCAGTTGGTCCAGCAGCTCAGCCTGTTGATCAAGGAGCATCCGGATTCGCCGCGAGAATGGGAGGCCACCGTTTCAGGCGCGCTGGCCGAGATCCAGCAAGTCCTGGCTGCGGAACCGCGGGATCACTCCGCTCTGTCAGCAGCCATCAACCGAAGCCGAGCGAGGCTGCGGCAACTGGAGCCTCTGTTGAGGCGATATCCTCCCTACGTCTGTGGGCCGTACTTACAGAACGTGCAACCGCATCAGATCACCGTGATGTGGGAGACGGCGGTTCCCTGCCGCGGTTGGGTGTGGTATCGAGCTGAGTCGGAGAAGCGATGGAAGAAGGTGCGAGAACGCCTCCCGCGTACCTTGCACGAGGTCATCCTGCAAAGGCTATCCCCTGATACCCGCTTCTGGTACTGCGTCCAAAGCGGGGAGGCGATCTCCCCCATTTTCAGCTTCCGGACGGCTCCGGCGGGCCGCAAACCCTTCCGCCTCGCCGTTTGGGGAGATAGTCGCAGCGACCCCCGGATGCACGAGACCGTCGTGCGCCAAATGTGCCGCTACCGGCCTGACCTGGCCGTTCACGTAGGGGATGTGGTGGGCCACGGAGCCAATCGTCAGGAATGGCCGCAAATGCATCTCCTCCCGGCCCGCTGGCTCATGACGCAGGTCCCGACCTACGTCGCCATCGGGAATCATGAGTATGGCGGTTTTGGCTACGGAAACCGCGTGCCTCCCTTTGAGGAATACTTCAGCCACCCAGGGAACGAGTGTTACTTCTCTTTCGACTACAGCGGCTGCCACTTCATCGTGTTGGACAGCAACGTGCCCGCAGAGGACGGAGTTCCGCTCGGTCGCAAGCAGTTCGCTTGGTTGCGCGGAGATCTCGACTCGGAGGCGTCACGCAAGGCGGACTGGCGCTTCGTGTTCCTCCATCACCCGCCCTACTCGGAAGCTTGGGATTGGGGAGGCTACTACGACGGCGAACCGTTGCTGAGGGACAAACTGGTGCCTCTGCTGGAGGAGCACGGGGTATCCTTCGTGTTCAGCGGGCATACCCACGACTACGAACGCGGATGCACTTCCGGGGAACGTGGGCCGTGCTTCATCATCACGGGTGGAGGGGGCGCGGAGCTGGACAATCTGCGCTACCGGGACTGGCCCGAGATTGAGCTCCAGGAGTTCGCGTACCACTTCTGCCTCCTGGACGTGGATTCGTCGCGCATCCGGTTCCAGGCCATCCGCCACGACGGGACCATCCTCGACGAGTTCGTCATGAACAAGTCCCCCTGAGCAGCCATGGCTACCGCTCCCCTTGCCTGGTGCCGCCACAAACACAAAAAGCGCCTTTCGCGGCGCTGCCTCGTGGGCCCTGCAGGGCTCGAACCTGCGACCAACGGATTATGAGTCCGCCGCTCTGCCAGCTGAGCTAAGGGCCCTCGTTCTAACCGTGGAAATACTAATCAGTCGGCAGGAGAATTTCAAGGGCTTTTTGTCCGAAGCCGAGCGTCTCGCCTGCCATTCCAGGCCAGCACCAATCGCGCTCCGCTAGGGGGAAAGCCGCATCGAATCTGCGTCCTTCGCCTCACGCCGGGGCCAATAGATGTTCCCCCGTCTTTCCAGTGCAGGACAAGCCTCATCGAACGCGGGGCTGCAGTAGGTGCTCCAGTCCGCTGCCGAGATTTGGGTCTGGCTATCCTTCTTCCCTGCGTCGGCGAGCAGGAACTCCTCGTAGCTGGAGCATGCACCCGAGCAGAAGGTCACTACCTCCGCCTCGAACCCCGAAGCCAAAGCCGCCAGAAGAAAAGGACGGGAGGAATACGGACAGAGGAAGAACAAGCCCGTCCGCCACAGCGACTTCCTGAGGTTCGGGACCAGCAGGTCATGAGCCACATCGAGCGCGCTCGTCATGATGTAGAAGGAGGCTCCGTAGGCTGAGGCGGCCAGCTGCACGAGTCCAGCGACCGGGCAGTCCGAGCATTGTGGCGGCAACTCCTGGAGGCCATGGCCCTCGGCGTAGAGGCACCGGTGAGTGAATCGCCCCGCCGGGCACCTCGGCTTCATGCAGAACCCGATGGCCACGAGGTCAAACGCCCTTGCCCCGGGGAATGTGCGCCAGATCCCTTCCTTCGGGCCCCTGCCCCAGATTTCGCGGGCTCGCCGGAGAGCGCTCGCGAATCCGCACGGCGATGCCAGCACCACGTAGCGCAGGAACAGCCGCCCGTACGGCTGAAACAGACTGCGGTAACCGAAGTGCCAGATGGGGATCCGGAGCCAAGCCCGGCGCTCGAGACACAGCACAAGCTTGTCGAAGACCATCTTCGCGAAGGCCGGTAGACTTCAGGCTCTTGCCGAATCCGTCTGATTCTCCTCGGACCTCAATTCCACCAGTCCCGATGAGCCGTCGAGGCGCACCCATTGGCCGGGGCGGATCACGCTGAGTGCTCCTGCCACCGAGGCCACCGCGGGAACCCCGAATTCGCGCGCCAGGATAGCGCCGTGGGAAAGGACCCCGCCGGACTCGGTCACCAGTCCTACGATCCTGGCCAGAACGGGGGTCCAACCTGGGTCGAGACCGGGCATTACCAGGACGGAGCCGGGAGGGACTTGTTCCGGTTCGTAGGCTTTTGGAAAGAAGGCCTTTCCCTCGGCCTTTCCCGGACTCACTCCAATCCCGCGAAGGGCCGAGACCCTGCCTTCGGCTGCCCGCTCCGGCGCACCAGCCTCACTCAACTCCTGTCCAGCCAGCAAAGGCGGCAAGGTCCATGTTCTCCAGCGCTCCAAATCGCGCTTCCGCCTTTCGACGACCCTCCGGACTTCGAAGCCACCGGATGGAGTCGGCTCTAGACACAGACTCTCAAGTTCCTGCCTCGTGAGGCAGAAAACCTCGGCGGGATTAGCCAGAACCCCTTGCTCCGTGAGCAAAGACCCGATCTTGAGCGCCGCCCGGCGCATCTCGGCCAAAACGAAATGCCAATAATGGCGCTGGTTTTCTCTGAGCACCGCGAACCGGCGGGCGTATTTCAACAGATGCCGCAGAACCGGAGACAAGACCAAGCGCTGGAGCCTCGGCAGCGCAGCTACGCGTCGCTGAACTTCAGCCTCGGCCCTGGCTCGCTGGTCCACTCCTGCCCCGAGGGCTTCGGCTGGCGCCGGCAGCCGGTCGAGAATGTCCGGCATTTCGCGCCAGGTAGGTTCGGCAATGTCCAGGCTTGAAGACCGGTGCCCGAACCGGTTCAGGAACTCCGCCGCAAGCTGGGCGCGTTCCTCCACAGCGGCCCGCCGAACCCTCGCCAGGAGGTTATGCATCTGCACCGTCAGGTTCTCCTCTTCGCCCGAAATCAGAGCGACACAGGTCGGCGTCAGGTCGTCCTCCGGCACGCCCAAGGCGACGCGGAGAGTGCCGCGCAATGCACGTTCGAAAAGCTCCGCGAAGGTGAGGCTCCAGCGATGAATCCCGAGCAACTGATAGGTCAGGATCTCTCCCCGCTCCAGAAGCCGGAACAGCACCCGCAGCGTCGAGGCGCGCTCGATCTCATGACTCATCCCCAGCACGCGGTTCATGTACTCGGGCACGAACCGTCGCCATCTCCTCAAATTGGCCCATGGCAGCCAGTCCGGATCCCGGCTCACCCGTAGGGCAACCCGGGCCAACTTCCGAAGCCGCCGAATCGCCGCCATTTCCGGCACGCCATCGGGAAATAAAGCTAGGCTCTTCTCGGGTGGTAAGAGGGCGGGCGGAATGAGCTCGTGCAGCTTTCGAAAGGCTTCCCACTTCGTGAAAACCCGCCCGCCGAAGAGACGAGTGACCTGGCTACGGGTCAACTCCTCCTCACCGAGATAACGGAGCGGCTCGAGGAATGCTCTTTTCTCGACTTGCGGGCTTAGTAGGCCGTGAGCCAATGTCGAAAGAGGATGGAAATACCTCTCGGTGAAAAAGAAGCTGGTCCACACCTGATCGGGCGGATACGCCAGCCAAGGCGGCAGGGGCGGAGGGGTGGCAGCACGAGCCTGGAGGATCCAGAAAGCCCTGCCATCCCAGACCCACTCGACATCGATGAATTCCCCAGCCAAGCCGAGCGCCTTCCCGCTCGCCAAGACCATCTCGCCGAGAAGATCCCAAAGCTGCCTCTCCTCCTCCGTGCCCGGGATCTCAGCGGGTAGGCCAAACACGAGGGCCACGGTCCTGGGCCTAGCTCCCGGCCGGCGGGTGTAGACCAGTCGCAAGTCGCAGGCAACTCCAGACGTCACAGCTGAGGAGTCCTTGGCCGATGCTTCGATGAGAACGCACGCGCGCTCCACTGCTCCCTTGGCGGTGAAGGCGACGCCAGACCATCGCGCCGGGACCATCGGCTGAACAATAAGATTGAGCTCCAAAGGGCAATGGATGCCATGCCGCGAAAGGTAGCTCCGCACCTGCGGACTTTCCGCCGCCGTCAGGCATTGCTCGAGAGCAGTCAGGAGCGCCGTCTCGCCGACCACGCCGAGCTGCGTGCGCAGCTGCCCCGCGAGGCTGAGACCCGGCAGGTCCTCCAGATTGGCAGACGAGCGCACCGCCATGGGCGCGCCGGCAGCTAGAGCGGGAAGCTTCTCTCGAAGCTCGGCCAGTTGGTGCTCTTCCAGGAGGGAACGAGCCTCGGAACTTTGTCGCGCGACAAGCACGACAAAGGCCGGGACATTCAGCCCGGCCTTCTTGAGCCTCGCCAGGTAAGCTGCTTTGGGCCCCACTACCTCCGGATTCAGCGCCTCGGGGTCCTCCGCGCTGAGGATCCGGACTACGCGGCGATTCCCGCCCATTGCCTTCATACCGATGCAGCCAAGTTAAGCCTGGCCCCACCGATCGGTTCACGGAGCGGGAGGACGGGTCCGGAGCTCCTCCCTCAGGGCCTTGTCGTACTCCTCCACGATCTTTGCCACCTGCGGATCCTCCCTCACCTCGCTGTCGAGAGGAAAGAGCTCGCCCGCCGAAGCCTTCCATTCTCGGCCGCCGGGCTCACGCTCCAATGTCACGTCGCCGATGTATTTGCCCTGCGTGCCATTCACGCACAATACGGAGCCGTTGGCGGATTCGGGCCCGCGAATGTTGTAGGTCCCCACTCCGGCGATGACCACGTCCACCCCGGGCACTTCCTTGGCAAATCTGGCGGCATCGGAATCCTGGCCGTAGACAAGGGCGATGATCAGATCGCACTTCTTGCGGAGTTGGGCCACCACGCCTTTTGCGCAGACAACAGGATCTTCCTTCCGCCACCAAGTCTGCGTAGCCCTTCCAATGGCCGGCATGTCCTGTAAAGCCACCCCGAACACGCCCACGGCCCCTTTCCCTTCGCCCCAGGGGTGAAGGACGACGTAGCGCCGTGCGTAGGGCAGGTCCCGGCCGTCAGCGTATTTCAGATTGCACGTCACGAACGGAACTCCCCACGCCTGCGCCTGGCTGAGGAGCGAATCGCCGCAAGCCCGCAGGTCCGCCTCCGCAAGGTTCACGGCCTGGTAACCCATCACAGCGTAGGCACGGAGAAGAAAGCGATTCTTGAGCGCGGCGTACATGCCGCGTTCGGCAAATCCACCCGCGTCCACGAAAACAGCCGCCTGTCCCATCTGCACCTTCTTGCGCACGTAACTGACCCTCCGGGCCAGCCCGCCCAAGCGGTTCGACCCTCAGCCACACGGCACCAGATTGCCCGCCGTATCCCCCGCGTAGAGGAGACGAAGCTGAAGGTTCTCGGCCGCGGAAGGAGGAGACAGAGAGCTCGAAACTGCGAGGGGAAGGGTTAGAGCCGCGAGGAGGACCAGTTGGACCGCGAGACCTGCTGCCGAGCGCACCGGACGCATGGTTCACCTCCCTTGCAGGCTCAGGTCGTAATGGAAGCCACAAACAGAAAAAGCCCTCGACGCAATTCGGGGCTTGCCTTCGCAGCCATTCGGTGGGTGAGGTGCCGAGGGCCGGACTCGAACCGGCACGCCCCGTACGGGGCAAGGGATTTTAAGTCCCTTGCGTCTACCAGTTCCGCCACCCCGGCGAGTCAGCTCGGCACAAAAAGAGGCGGCGAGCGGATTCGAACCGCTGAGTAGAGGCTTTGCAGGCCTCCGCCTTAGCCACTTGGCTACGCCGCCACCTGGAGCGGGAGACGGGACTTGAACCCGCGACCCCCACCTTGGCAAGGTGGTGTTCTACCGCTGAACTACTCCCGCATCGACGGCAAAAATATATACAACCCCATTCTGGCATGCAAGAGCTTTTTCCGTCATCCACACCCCCCTCGGGGAACCCCTCTCCGGCGTCGCTGCGCACCAGCTCATGCGTATTCCGCCGTGATGTCCTCCCCGGTCTTCTTCGAGATGAAGCGAAAGTCGTCCATCGCCAGGCTGTCGTCCTCCACCACGTCGATTTTCACCAAAAGCTTCCACATCATCCGCCGGATCCGGCTCCGGAGACCACTGGTGAGATACTTGGCCATCTCCGGATGCACATGAAGCTCCACACTCCTTTCCTTCGACTTGGCCCGAAAGGACTTGATCCAGCGTTCGATCTTCGTGGCGAGGGTGGTCTTCGAAACCAGCCTACCGCTCCCGCCGCATACCGGGCATGGCTCGCTGAGCGTGAAGACCAGGCTCGGACGAACTCGCTCGCGCGTCAGTTCCACAATCCCGAATTTGCTCATCGGGAGGATGTTATACTGGGCTCGGTCCTTGTCCAGCTCCCGTCTTAGCTCGTCGTAGACCCGGCGCCGATTCGCAGGCTCTCGCATGTCAATGAAGTCGATGATGATCAAGCCGCCGAGATCGCGGAGACGCAGCTGGCGGGCGATCTCCCGCGCAGCCTCCAGATTGATCTTGAGGTTGGTCTGCTCCTGGTCGGCCCGGCTCAAGAACTTGCCGCTATTGACGTCGATGGCCACCAGAGCCTCGGTCTGGTCGATGACCAGGTAACCCCCGCTTTTCAACCAGACTTTCCGCGAAAGGGCGCGCTCCAGCTGTCGTTCCACATCGTAGGCATCAAAGATGGGCGTCTTGCCCTGGTACAGCTCGATGCGATCCGCGAGCTCCGGCGCCACCTCCTTCACGTAGCCCAAGATGTCCTTCGCCAGCTTCTTCGAATCGACCACAAGTTTGGCGACATCCGGGGTAAATAGGTCGCGGACGACGCTCGAGGTCATCCCCACTTCCTTGTACAGCAGGCAAGGGGCCTTTTCTCGCTGCACCCTTCTCTGGATGCGATCCCAGATCTGCAGGAGATTCTCTAGGTCCGCTCGGAGCACCGACTCAGGCTTCCCCGCAGCCACGGTGCGGACGATGATGCCGCAGTCCTGTGGCTTCAGCGCCTTCGCAAGCCGTCGCAGACGCCGCTTCTCCGCCTCATCCGTGATCTTCTTCGACACCCCGACGATGTTCTCGTCCGGAATCAGCACCACGAACCGGCCAGGAATGGAGATGCGCGTGCTCACTCGAGCCCCTTTGGTGCCCAGTGGTTCTTTGGTCACCTGAACGAGGACCGTGTCTCCCACCCGCAGCTGCTCTTTTCCCACAAGCTCCTTGCGAATGCCGTGCTCGTCGGGCGGAAGCTGATCCACGTGGGTGTAGATCCGCACCAGGTCCCCCATGTCGGCGTAGGGAAGAAAGGCATCCTGGGACTCACCGATATCCAGGAAGGCAGCCTGCATTCCCTTGATCGTCTTCAGCACTCGCGCCAGGTAAATGTTCCCCAGCATCCGCTCATGTTCGGGCCGCTCGACATAGAACTCGACCAGCTTGCCATCTTCGAGAATGGCAATGCGCGTTTCGCCGATCGTTGCATTGATGATGATTTCCCGGCGCGGTGGCTCGGCGGGTGGAGACTTTCGCGCCGCCCGTCCATGGCGACCTGTCTTCTGCTTTTCCTGCATTCCCACCCCTACAACTCCATTGGGCTCAAGAGCCGATGGCCTTGCGAAACGTAGACACCGGTCCGGTGGATCCGATGACGCAACACCTCCTCTCGCTCCTGGCGGAGTAGCTCCTGAAGCACCTCGTGAATCCTCGCCGTCCGCCCCTCCTTGACCTTGAGCACGATGCGAACCCCCTTGCCATTGCCGACGGTCTCAATGGATTCCACGAACGGCCGGATGTCCACTTGCTTGACTTCGACTTCTCGTTCATCCTCGCTCTTCCTCCGCTCAACCCTCACCTCGCTCCGGGCTAGGAACTCGAGGATCTGCTGGCCCAAACGGCGAGGGTCCAGAGGCCGCTCGAACGTGACCTCGTAGGCGATCCTGTCCACCACTGCACTGAGGGAGGCAGGTTTCCCCACCAGCCGTGTGACCGCGCGGATTTCCAATCCCTCGGGGAGGTACGGTCGGAGACGCTCGGCCAAGTCGCCCACCGAATGCGATTCCACGGTGACGTCCAGGTACTCCGCCTCGCTGGTCACGCCGAGCGGAAGGGCTGGGCCCCAGCTGATCTTCGGCCTGGGGTTAAAGCCGTGGGTGTAGGCCAGGGGGATGCCGGCCCTGCGGAACGCCCTTTCCACAGCACGGATCGTGTCCAGATGGCCTACAAATCGCATCGCTTCCCCGCGGGCGTACCGAATGCGGAACACCGCAGGGGCCGGAGGCATGACGTCTTTGATCTTTCTTCTCTCCCGCCCGTACAGCCCGACCCAGGGGCGCGCCAGCCCGCTCGCGTCGATTCCCGCTGCGGAGGCCGTCCCAAGCTCCTTCGCCCCCTTCTTACTGCGGGCGATGATGCGGCGGCAGACTTCTTCATCCATGAGTCCACAGGCATTGCAGAGACCGTTCTTGCAGTCGGGCGTGGGTTCCCCTCGCAAGGCCTTCGCACGCTCCCTCTCCAGGAATCTCCGGCTCACCCCCTTGCTGATGTGTTGCCACGGAAGGGGTTCGCGGACCTTCCGGGCACGGGTGTATTCTTCGAACGAGAGTCCGCACTGAGCGAGAGCTTCGGCCCATAGCTCGAAGCGAAAGCACTCAGACCAAGCGTCGTGCACCGCACCGCGCCGCCAAGCCGCTTCGATCACCTCCGCCACCCGACGGTCCCCGCGGGCCAGGAGTCCTTCCACCTGACAGACCTCCGGCTCCCTCCAGCTGAGCTTCACGCTCGGCCAGCGCACGCGATCGAGCAGGAACCGAAGACGCTCGCGGGTCTCCTCGGGCCCAAGCTGGCGCTCCCATTGGAAGGGCGTGTGCGGCTTCGGGACAAAGGGAGAAACCGAGACGTGGATCCGCCGATCCCCTCCGTGCCTTTTCCCGAGGCGCACCACCTCGCCGATCAGGTCCACGATGCCCTGAAGATCCTCCTCCGTCTCGGTCGGCAATCCGATCATGAAGTACAGCTTGACCAGGTCCCATCCCTCTCGGAAAGCCAGGTCGATGGCCCGGAGGAGATCCTCGTTGGTGTTCATTTTGTTGATCACGGCTCGCAGTCGCTCCGTCCCAGCTTCCGGGGCAAAAGTGAGCCCGGATTTCCGCACATTGCGTGCGTAGCTGGCGATCTCGGGGGTGAAAGTCTCGGGCCGCATCGAGGGGAAGGAAAGGTTCACCATCCGCTGCTCGAGACACGGGCTCAGACTCGCCAGGAGCTGAGGCAGCTGGCTGTAGTCCGAGGTGCTCAGAGAAACCAGCGAGACCTCCTCGTGGCCCGTATTGTCGAGGGCCTGCCGGATGTGCTCCACAACCTCAGGCGCAGGTCGCTCCCGGACCGGACGGTACAGGATCCCCGCGTTGCAAAACCGGCACCCCCGAGTGCATCCTCGCATGATCTCCACAGAGAGGCGATCGTGGGTCGCCTCGATCAAGGGGACCAGGGGCCGAGGGGAGTAGTATTCGGCCCGGAGCCTCGTCACCTGCCGTGCTTCGATTATGCTGGGGACGCCAACTTCCAGCGGCTCCAGGGATTGGAAGCGTCCATCCGGGTCGCGAATCTCCGCGTACAGACTCGGCACGTAGACGCCACGCAGCGAAGCCAGCTCCTTCAACAGGGCGTCCCGGCTGTACTCCTCGTGTTTCGCAATGCGGACGAGCCGAAGGACCTCGAGGAAGCTCTCCTCCGCGTCGCCGATCAAGAACACGTCGATGAACGGTGCAAGAGGCTCCGGGTTGAAAGCATTGGGCCCCCCAGCCACCACGAGCGGAAAGAGGCCCCGCCTTTCGGAGGAGCGCAGAGGGATCCCCGCCAAATCCAGCAGGTTGAGAATGTTCGTGTAGTGAAGCTCATATTGCAAAGTGAAGCCAACTACCTCGAACTCCGCCAAAGGCCGCTTGGTCTCCAGCGAATACAGCGGGATTCCCTCCAAGCGCATCCACCGCTCCATATCCACCCACGGGGCGTAGACGCGCTCGGCCGCGATCCACTCCTCCCGATTCAGAATGTGGTACAGGATCTGGTAGCCCAGGTAGGACATGCCCAACTCGTACAGGTCCGGGAAAACCAGCGCCACCCGCACATCGACAGCCGGCCCCTCCTTGATCACTGAATTCAGCTCGCCGCCGATGTAGCGCCCCGGTTTTGCGACGAGCGGAAGTATCCGTTCCAGTTTCCGGCGATCAATCGTCATCGCTACTTCCGTTCCCCACGGCGAAAAACCAACACCGTCGTCTTCCCACTATCTTCCTTCAGCCCGAACGGGTGCCCCAAGGGCGACCGGAATGAACTCCACTTCGGAGCTCGATCCCTTGGCCAGGCGGGGTGAGTACCTGTCCGAAATGTTTGCCGCCTTGGGTGCGTATCTAGTTCCCCAGTCTGCAAAAGCGAATCCCCGCTGGAATATCGCTTCCGGCGGGGATTCGCGCTCTGCGTGGGGAAGGTTTCTCCGCCCCATCCTCACCGCGGCTCCCCAGGGACATCCGCAGCTACGTGGAGGCAGCGGTCCGGTGCATCAGGGCGTATTCGTATCCCCTCGCAATGGCTCGCTCATTGAGGTCGATCAGCTGCTTCCGTTTGATGACCTTCGGCAGAATGTGGGTCAAATGCTCCCGCTCCACCACGCCCGTGTAAGCCACGTAGGAGCCAAGGATGACCATGTTCGCCGCTCGTGTGTTGCCCAGCTCGTCCGCCATCGAGGTAGCCGGAATCGCGAGCACCTCCACATCCCTGCGAGTCACCGGCCGATCGATTAGCGACGAGTCGTAGAGGATCAGCCCGCCACTCTCGACCTCCGGCTCAAAGCGGTCCAGCGAGGGACGATTCATGGCGATCAGGACCGAAGGCCGGCTGACCAGAGGCGAGCCAATCCGGGAGTCGCTGAGGATCACGTGGCAGTTGGCGGTCCCACCTCGCATCTCGGGGCCGTACGAGGGTAGCCAACTCACCCGGTAACCAGCCGTCATGCCCGCTTCTGCCAGAGCTTGCCCCAGCAGCAGGATCCCCTGTCCACCGAAGCCCGCGATCTTGATGCGTGGGTTCGCGTACCTTGGGTGCGGCACCGGGCTCGCGATCACGCCTTCCGCTTCCCCGCTCGGAATCTCCAGCTTCTCGAGAAGAGAGTCCAGATCGTAGGAGATCTTCGGTAGCGGCATGGGCTTCGCCTCAGCCGTTCGGTCGCGGAACACGCCGAGGGGGAAGTAACGGGTCATCACCTCATCGATCCACCGGATGGAATCGACCGGGGTCATTTTCCAGCCCGAAGGACATGCGCTCAACACCTCCACCAGGGAGAAGCCCAGATCCTGCATTTGCACAGAGAGGGCTTTGCGCACGGCTTTTCGAGCCCGCGCGATGTTCTTCGGGGTGGTCAGTGCCACGCGCTCGATGTACACCGGAGACTCCAGCGAAGCCAGAAGTTCCGCCACCCGGAGCGGAGGGCCTTCCATTTCCGCCCGCCTGCCGAAGGGCGTGGTGGTCGTCTTCTGCCCGACCAAAGTGGTGGGAGCCATCTGGCCGCCGGTCATCCCGTAGATGGCATTGTTCACGAAGAAGACGGTGATCCTCTCGCCGCGATTCGCCGCGTGGAGGATCTCATTGCCCCCGATCGCCGCCAGATCCCCGTCGCCCTGGTAGCTGATCACGATGCTGTGCGGCAAGGCTCGTTTGATACCCGTGGCCACAGCCGGCGCTCTCCCGTGAGCCACCTGCACGTTCCCGCAACGGAAGTAGTAGTACGCAAAGACGCTGCATCCCACAGGGCTGATCAGGATCGTCCGGTCGCGGATGCCGAGCTCGTCCATCGCCTCGGCAATCAGCTTGTGGAGAATCCCGTGACCGCAGCCCGGACAGTAGTGAGTCTGGTACTTGATCGCTCCTGGCTTCCGCTCGTACACGTCGTAAAAGGAAGGGGACTTCCGCAGGACCATCTCCGCCATGGGTCAAACCTCGATCTGTTGCCTCAAAACCCGGAGAATCTCTTCCACGCTCGGCACCACACCACCCATGCGACCGTAGAACCAGACTGGAACCTTTCCGGCCACGGCAAGCCGAACGTCCTCCACCATTTGACCGTTCGAGAGTTCCACCACCATGAAGGCGGAGACCCGGGTAGCCAGTTCCGTGATGCGTCGGCTCGGAAAGGGCCAGAGCGTGATGGGCCGCAGCAGGCCCACACGCAATCCCTTTGCCCGGGCTTCGTCCACCGTGCTGTGCAGCAAACGGGAGACGATCCCGTAACCTACCAGGATGACCTCCGCATCCTCGGTCTGGTACTCCTCGAAACGCACCTCTTCGCGTTCCGCCTGAGCGTATTTCTCCTGGAGGTGAAGCACGTGCCGCTCCAGCCCCTCCGGCTCCAGATCGATGGACGTGATGAGCCGAAACTGGTCCGCGTCCTCTCCCCGGAGAGCCCAGGGCTTGTCGGGGAAGCTCGAGACTGGCTGCGGAAACTCCACCGGCTCCATCATCTGGCCAATGAATCCATCGGCCATCACCACGGCCGGATTCCGGTACTTGTCCGCGAGCTCGAAGGCGAGCATCGTCAAGTCGCACATCTCCTGGGCGCAGTTGGGGGCCAGGGTGATGAGCTTGTATTCGCCGTGCCCCCCGCCTTTTACGATCTGGTGATAGTCACCCTGCGACGGAGCGATGTTCCCCAGCCCAGGCCCTCCGCGCACGATGTCGACGATCACGCACGGGAGTTCAGCGCCGGCCAGGTAGCTGATGCCTTCCATCTTCAGGCTGATGCCCGGACTGGAGGAAGCCGTCATAGCCCGGATTCCCGCCGAGGCCGCCCCGTAGAGCATGTAGATGGACGCGATCTCGCTCTCCGCTTGCAAAAAAACGCCGCCTACCTGAGGGAAATAGTAGGCGGCCGCTTCTGCGATCTCCGAAGCCGGAGTGATGGGGTAGCCGAAGAACGCCCGGCATCCCGCCAGGATCGCCCCCTTCACCACTGCCTCATTGCCCTTGATGAGCTGCTTGGCCATCACGCCACCTCCTCCCGTACAGTTCCTTGCTTGTACACCGTGATGGCCCCGGGCTCAGGACAAGCGTAGAAACAAACCCCGCAACCCGTGCACCCTTCCCCTTTGTACCCCGCCGGATGGTAGCCCATCGCGTTCAACTTCGTCTGCTGGAAGAGGACCTTGACCGGACAAGCCTCCACGCAAAGACCACAACCTTTGCACTCTTCTTCATCGATCTCCACGTAGGGTAGCTCCGCTCCGCCTCTGCGATTCGCCATCGACTTCTCCCTCGCTGGTTCACATGCCCACCGAAGCCCCCCGCGGTCATTTTAGCAATTTCATCCTGCCGTTGCAAGCCCTTTCCCGGGAGCCAGCCCGACCGGAGCTCTGGCTTCACGCCATCTCCCATTCCGTCCCCTCCGGGGTATCCCGCAACGACACCCCGAGCTCGCCCAGCCTCCGTCGAATCCGATCGGCCAGCTCGAACTGCCGATTGCGGCGAAGCTCAGCCCGTACCTCGACGATCAGGTCGATGAAAGGAGCAAGCTCGCGCGATTCCGATCGGGAGAAGGGAAGAATCCCGAGGATCTGACCGGCCAGCTCCTCGTAGAGCCCAAGAAGGTAGGAGATGGCCTCCATGCTTGGGGCATCCACGCCGTCGAGGTACGAGTGCACCTCACGAGACAAGTCGAAGAGAACAGCCACGGCTTGGGGCGTGCCGAAGTCGTCATCCATCGCTTGGAGGAAGCGGCGCTTCGCCTCCTCGCCCATGGCCCGCAGCGAATCGCTCATCGGCTTTTCCGCCGCATGGCGACTCCGCTGGAGCAGTTTCCGGTAAGCCCCATGCAGCCGGTTCAGCCCCTGCCCGGCTGCAACAATGGCCTCCTCGCTGAAATCGAGCTCCGAGCGATAATGGCTCATGAGGATGAAAAGTCGGATCTGCTCGGGACGGTAGCGCTCCAGCGCCTGCTTAATCGTGGTATAGTTCCCGAGGGACTTGCTCATCTTCGTGCCGTTCACCAGAACCATGTTGTTGTGGAGCCAATAGCGCACGAAAGGCTTCCCCGTGGCCGCCTCGCTCTGAGCCTTCTCACACTCGTGGTGCGGGAAGATGTTCTCCATCCCGCCCCCGTGGATGTCCAGGGTCTCTCCCAGGTACTTCATCGCCATTGCCGAACATTCCGTGTGCCAGCCAGGGTAACCCCAGCCCCACGGGCTACGCCACCGCATGATATGCCCTGGCTCGGCCCGCTTCCAAAGGGCGAAATCGGCCGGGTGACGCTTCTCCGGATTCACCTCCACCCGCGCGCCCGGCTCCTGATCCTCGACCCTTCGGCCGGAGAGTTTGCCGTAGTCTTTGAACTTACTCACCTCGAAGTACACCGAGCCGTTCACCTCGTAGGCGTAGCCCCGCTCCAGGAGCCGGATCACCAGCTCGATCTGTTCCGGAATGTGGCCCGAGGCTCGCGGCGAGATATTGGGGCGCACTACGTTGAGGGCGTCCATATCCTCGAAATAGCTGCGCATGTATTTCTCGACCAGCTCCATCGGCTCCACGCGTTCCCGCGCGGCACCAACCAGGATCCGGTCTTCGCCCGTTTCCAGCAGGTGCCCGACGTCGGTGATATTCTGGACGTAGCGCACCCGGTAGCCGAGGTAGCGGAGGTAGCGCACGATGACATCGAAGCTGATGTAGCTCTTGGCATGTCCGATGTGCGCGTGGTCGTAGACGGTCGGCCCGCAGACGTACATTCCTACCCGCCCTTCCGTAAGGGGGCGGAACTCCTCAAGACTGCGCGTCAGCGTATTGTACACTCGTAGGCTCATGGCTGTCCACTTTCACCTCTTGCTGATCTCGCCCCGCAACAGCCGGTCCCGGAGCTCACCCAGCTGGCGTGCCCGCTCCGGGTCCACTGGTTCTGTGACCACTCCTCCCCGCTTGGCAAAAGTACCCACAATCGCACCATCGGTCCACGGGAAGATCACCGGGAGATTCTCCGGATTCACCCCGCTACCGGCAAGGACCGGTATGTCTTTCAACGCTTCCTTGACCCGACGGTATTCCATTTCGGGCGCCGCAAGCCCGGTGGCTTTGCCCGTGACGATGATGCCATCCGCAAGGCCGCGCTCCACAGTCTCCCGAGCCTCCTCTTCGATCGCCCTCGCCACGAGAGGCCCGGCGTGCTTCACCGCAACATCAGCGAGGATGAACACCTCGGAGCCAAGTTCACGACGAGCGCGAAGCGTTTCCCACGCGCGCCCTTCAAGAACGCCCTGATCCGTGACCATCGCCCCGATGTGCACGTTGACCCGGATGAATCGGGCTCCCGTCACGGAGGCAATGGCCACGGCCGAGCGCGCGTCATTCCGGAGCACATTCACCCCCACCGGAAGCCCCACCAACCGCTGAACCTCCCACGCGCACACCGATAGCGCAGCCACCGTCTCGGCTGGCACAGAGTCCGGGAAGAAAGGTCGATCTCCGAAGTTCTCGACCATCACGACGTCGAAGCCGGCCTCCCGGTACGTCCGGGCATCCTGCACCGCCCTTTCCAGCACGTCCGAAAATCGCCCCCCGTACAGCGGGCTTCCCGGTAGAGGCAAGAGGTGCACTACTCCGATGAGGGGCCACGGATGTTCGAACTCTTGCTGCCACGCGGTGAGGGTCAACGACGGACCTCCGTCCTGGCCATTCGCACCAGTCGGTCGCACAGTTCCTCGAATGAGATGCCGGCGGCCCTGGCAGCTTTCGGCACCAGGCTCAATTCCGTCATTCCCGGGGCGGTATTGATTTCGAGGCAAAAGGGAACGCCGTCGGTCCGGAGTCGGAAGTCCGCTCGCGCGTAGTGGCAGCATCCGAGGGCTCGGTAGGCCCGCACGGCCTGGTCCTGAAGCTCCTGCGCCACGTCGTCCGGGAGCTCAGCCGGGACGATGTACCGGCTTTTCCCTCGCGTGTACTTGCACTCGTAGTCGTACACCCCGTGCTCGGGAACGATCTCCACCACGGGCAGGGCCTCCTCACCGAGGATAGCCACCGTCACTTCTCTTCCCGCAATGAAAGGCTCCAGCAGGGCGTCGCCGTAACGCCAAGCCAGTCGGACCGCCTCCGCCCCTTTCTCTAGGTTATCAACCAGCGTGAACCCGACCGTGCTTCCCTGATTATCCGGCTTCACTACGAAGGGCAAGCCGAACCTCTCGGCTGCTTCGGCAGCTGCTCGCTCAGCTTCCCGTCCGGACCCGGGGGGAAAGAGGAGCCAATCCGGCGTTGTAACTCCGTGATGGCGGAAGAGCTTCTTGGCGAACGACTTCCGCATTGCCAAGGCCGAGGCAAGCGGGCCCGATCCGGTGTACGGCAAGCCCACCATTTCGAGGATCGCCTGGACTCTGCCATCTTCCCCTGCGCCACCGTGAAGAGCCACGAAGGCGACTTCCACCCCAAGAGCGGGAAGCCGCTCAAGGGACTGGACGATCCTCCGCTCGGCATCGGGAGGCAGGTCCTCGAGGGACGGCGGCTCGGGCCGGATCGTCAGACGGTTCTCATCCTTCCATTGCATCTTTTCCCCGCCCAGGGCGGGATCGATCCGCAGCACTCGGTGCCCCATCCTTTCCAGGGCCTTCGCCACCGCCTCCCCCGAGGCCAAGGAGACTTCTCGTTCCGGGGAATAGCCACCCATCAACACCGCCACGTTCACCGGGAAACCTCCAGCGCGCGCTGAATCCGCCGTTCGCATTCTTCCTTTCCGAGTATGCCGGCGATCTCCGCGATCTTGGGCTCCTTTGCCCTCCCGACGAGCGCAACACGGATAGGATCCCAAAGCGCGTTGCCGAGCAAGCCCGTCTCTTGAGACACTTCCCGCATGACCTCCCGAAAGGCATCCGCCGTCAGGATTTCCAGCGACTGGATCCTGCGCAGGAAACTCCAGAGCACTTTCTGACCGGCTTCCCGCCGGAGCAACTCGAACAGCCCCCGGTTGGTCAAATCAGGACCCTCGACGAGCACTGCCGCCTCGGGCAACAGCTCGGAAAGGAGAGTCAATCGTTCCTTCATCAAATCCAACCACCGGGGCAAGGCGGTGGCCGGCACGCTCACTCCGGACTGCATCAGATAATCCTCTGCGGCACACCGGAAAGCCTCGGCAGGCATTTTCTCCATGGCGATGCGGTTCAGTCGGTACAGATCTTCCACCCGGAAGCGCTGGGCACGCCCCGCTTCAGCCTCCGGGGCAGGCCACTGAGACGGAATGATCGGCTCGGCGCCGCGCACCGGCTCCAGCTGGATCCCCGTGAGCTGAGCCAAGTACGCCAGTACAGCCTCTGGCAAGAGCCCAAGTTTCCGCAGGCCCGACACACTTCCGATCACCGGGTGCTGCGCGCGGGCCGATTTCGCCGCCAGCTCCAAGGCCGGGACGTGTAGGTACTTCGGGACCGGCAGTCCGAGCAAGGAGCCAAGCACGGCACATCGCAGCGACTCCACCCTGCGGTCCTCCGGCTGGATCATGACGTCGATCTCCAGCAGCCCATCATCCACGGCCATCCGGAAGAGCGCGTTGGGTTCTTCTCCGTCCTCGGCGATGACGAAGTCGTCAAGTTGCGATTCCCTCGCGTCTTCCGGGACGCGAATCCGGAGCCGGTGGGGTTTTCCTTCGAGGCGTCTCCGCTCCTCTTCATCGGGCGGAAGGTCGCGGCATTTCCCGCTGTATCGGGGCGGAAGCCCTTGCCGCACCTGCTGGTCCCGCTCCGCCCGCAGTTCCTCCGCGGTGCAATAGCAGCGGTAAGCCTTTCCCTCCCGTAGGATCCGTTGGAGCTGCTCGCGGTAGAGCTCCCCTCGCCGGTCTTGGCGGTAGGGAGCGAACGGCCCCCCTACGTCCGGGCCTTCATCCCAATCGATCCCCAGCCAGCGTAGATCGGCGAGAGCTGCCTGCAAGGATTCCTCATTCGAGGTCGAGCCATCGGGCAGCGTGGCAAGCACGACGACGGTCCCGCCCTGCTTTCGCGCCAAGATCCAGCTGAGAGCCGCGATCTGAGCCTCGGGAAGCCCGACGGATCCCGAGCTGGGCAAGGCAATCCGAAACCGAGGCCCCCGAGCCGACCCGGCCGAATTCATTCCTCACCCCCGTGCAACACCAGAGCGATGGCGTAGGCCGCAATGCCTTCCCCCCTTCCGGCAAACCCGAGTCCCTCGGTGGTGGTCGCCTTCACGGAGACGCGCTCGACGTCCATTTGAAGCGCCTCGGCGATTCGGCGTCGCATTTCGGGCACGTAGGGAGCCAGCTTCGGCCGTTGAGCCACGACCGTGGCATCGACATTCAGGGGCCGGAATCCCCTTCCCGCCAGCTTGGATCCGATCTCTCTCAGCAGGATCAGGCTGGAGATTCCCGCGTAGGCCGGATCCGTGTCCGGGAAATGAGTTCCCAGGTCGCCCAGCGCCGCCGCCCCGAGAAGCGCGTCGCCGATCGCATGGAGCAACACATCCGCATCGGAATGGCCCAACAGCCCCAGCTCGCACTCGACCTGAACGCCCCCCAGGATCAGCATCCTTCCCGGGACAAGCCGGTGGACGTCGTACCCGAATCCGATGCGCAGATCCAACTCCTACCTCCGGCAAGCGCCGCTCGGGTCGTCAAATGGCTCCGCGCGTCCGCTTTGCGGCAAAGATGAAACGGGCGATTTCCAGATCCTCTGGAGTGGTGATCTTCAGGTTCCAGTGGCTTCCCTCAAGCACGCTCACCTTCTGGCCCAGCCATTCGACGAGCGCGGCATCATCTGTCCCCACTAGCCCCTTGCTTCGGGCGTTCTCGTAGGCCTGGAGGATGAGCGGATAGCGGAAAGCCTGTGGCGTCTGCACCAGCCAAAGCTCCTCGCGGGCAAGCGTTTCCTCCACCATCTCGGAGCGGCCCCTTTTGACCGTATCCCTTGGCCGCACCGCGTAAATGGCGGCTCCCGTCTTCCGCGCCTCAGCGATCGCACGCTCGATCATGTCGGCATCCACGAAGGGACGGACCCCGTCGTGGATCACCACAATCTCGGTGGAGGGCTCAAGAGCCTTGAGGCCGGCGTATACGGAATCCTGACGCTCGGGCCCTCCTTCCACCACCCGCCGGACTTTCCGAAATCCCATGCCGTCGATGATTTCCTGGGCCACAAAAAACAACCAATCCTTTGGCGCAACCACGAGGATCTCGTCCACCGCCGAGCAATTCTCAAAGGGGACGAGAGTATGCGCCAGGATTGGCCTCCCCTCGATTTCGATGAACTGCTTGTTTACACGCCCCCCAATACGCTTTCCGCTGCCCGCCGCCGCGATCAGTGCAACCACCCGGCCCAGAGTAGCCTCCTGGAATCACAGGATCAACATCGCATCGCCGTAGCTGTAGAAGCGATACTTATCGCGAATGGCCTTCCGGTACGCCTTCATCACGAAATCGTAGCCTCCGAACGCGCAAACCATCATGAGAAGGGTGGAGGCCGGAAGGTGGAAATTCGTGATGAGGGCGTTCACCACCTTGAACTCGTAGGGCGGGTAGATGAACTTGTCGGTCCAGCCGCTCCCCGGCTTCACCCAGCCCTCGGAAGTCACGGAGGTCTCCAGCGTTCGGACTACGCTGGTCCCGACTGCCACCACTTTCTTCCCCGCCCGCTTGGATTCGTTGATGGTCTGGGCCGCCTCCTCGGAGATCTCGTAATACTCGGAGTCCATCTTGTGGCGGCTGAGATCCTCCACCATCACCGGGCGGAATGTGCCCAAGCCGACGTGGAGGAGAATCGGGGCGATCCTAACGCCCTTTTGCTTCACTTCCTCCAGGAGCTCTTCTGTGAAGTGGAGGCCTGCGGTGGGGGCAGCCACAGCTCCGCGCACGCGCGCGTACACCGTTTGGTACCATTCCCTATCCTTGGGTTCCGGCTCACGCTCGATGTAGGGGGGCAGGGGCGTTTGACCCAGACGATCGACGATCTCGTTGAAGTCGCCTTGGTAGCGGAAGCGCACCACGCGCCCTCCGCTCACCGTATTGTCGATGACGTCGGCGATGAGCTCGTTGCCCACCCGCAGCTTGTTCCCGACCCGAACCTTCCGCGCCGGTTTGACCAGAACCTCCCACAGGTCTTTCTCGAGCTCCCGCAGGAGGAAGATTTCCACCTCCGCGTCCGTCTTGTCCTTCGTGCCCATTAGTCGGGCTGGGAACACCTTGGTCTCATTGACCACCAGCACGTCGCCCTCGTCCAGGTACTTCAAGACATCGCGGAAGATGCCTTCTTCAATCTTCTGCGTGGCGCGGTGCAACACCATGAGACGACAGTGATCGCGGGGTTCCGTGGGGTACTGAGCGATCAACTTCTCCGGGAGATTGAACTTGAAGTCTGAGAGTCTCATCCCACCACTCCTTTCCTCACGGCGTGATCGCTACCTCACTCCGTGGCTGACGCGGCTGGAGACCTGCCGGACGTCACAAGTCCAGCCTCGTCTGTTGCCACGGTGGATGGGGACGTGGAAACCCAAAGTGTTTGTACGCCAGGTCCGTCGCAACTCTCCCGCGAGGCGTGCGGTTCAGAAACCCCTGCTGAATCAAGAACGGCTCGTAGACCTCTTCGATCGTGTCCGTTTGCTCGCCGACAGCGGTGGCCAGGGTCTTCAGACCTACCGGCCCTCCATTGAACTTCTCGATCAGGACGCGGAGGATGCGCTTGTCCATGTCGTCCAGTCCGCAACGATCCACATCCAGGCGCTCCAGGCTTCGCTCCGCGACTTCTCTGGTGATGACCCCGTCGGCGTCGATCTGGGCAAAGTCGCGGATGCGCCGCAGGAGCCGGTTGGCCACGCGTGGTGTCCCACGCGATCGGCGGGCGATCTCCAAAGCCGCCTCTTCGGTGATGGAGACCCCGAGGATCTGCGCAGAACGCAGCACGATCTTCTGCAGATCCTCCGGGGCGTAGTAATCCAGCCGCCCGACGACGCCGAATCGAGCCCGTAGGGGGGACGTGAGGAGACCGGCGCGCGTGGTCGCTCCGATAAGCGTGAAGCGGGGCAACCGGAGCTGAAGCGTGCGCGCATTGGCGCCCCGATCGATGACGATGTCCAGCCTGTAGTCCTCCATCGCCGGGTAGAGGTACTCCTCCACCGTTTTGTTCAGGCGGTGGATTTCGTCGATGAAGAGTACGTCGCGGTCCTGCAGATTGGTGAGAATGCCGGCCAGGTCCCCGGGGCGCTCCAGAGCCGGGCCGGAGGTCGTCCTGATGTTGACGCCCAGCTCATGCGCGATGATCACCGCCAGGGTGGTCTTTCCCAATCCGGGCGGCCCGTAGAAGAGGGTGTGATCCAGTGGCTCCCCTCTCTCCAGCGCGGCGGCGATGAACACCCGTAGATTCGCCTTCAATGCTTCCTGGCCCACGAAATCCTCCAGACGCGTGGGCCGGAGCGTCCGATCAAGTTCGAGCTCGCCTTCCAGGCGATCCGGGATTGTGGGTCGCAGTTCGTTCACGATCGATCACATCCTGCGCAGCGCCTCGCGTACGAGCTCATCTGCTCCGAGGTCTCTGCCGGCGGCGCTTTCCAAGGCCTGCAACACCGCTCGCTCCGCATCCTTCCGCTGAAAGCCCAAGGACACGAGGGCCAGGACCGCCTCCTCAGCTGTGCCCGGCAAGGCGGCGTAGCTCGGGCCGGTCTTGGCAACCGCGCCTCCCAGCTTCTCCCGGAGCTCCACGATGATCCTCTCCGCCGTCTTTCTCCCGATGCCACTGATGGCGGTGAGCGCCGCCACATCCCCCGCCCCAATGGCCCGGCGCAATGCCTCCACCCCGCGCGCCGAGAGCAGGTTCAGCGCCACTTTGGGCCCCACACCGGATACGGAGAGGAGATGGAGGAAAAGCTCTCGTTCGGAAGGGGTGAGGAAGCCGTACAGCTGAAGCGCGTCCTCTCTCACGTGGAGGTAGGTGAGAAGCTCCGCCTCCTTCCCTACCGTGAGGCCCTCGGCCGTGGTGATCGGGACCGCCACCTCGAAACCCACGCCCTGCACGTCGAGGAGTACTGACTGAAAACCCTTCTCGATAACCCGCCCTCGCAGTCGTGCGATCACCACCCTCACCCGCTCTCTGGCTTGCGGCCAAGCCGTACGTCCGTGTCCGAAGGACGCGTTGCTTCAGCTATTCCTCTCGCCCCATCCGACTGAGACCGACCCGCTGGCAGTGGCAGAGCGCGATGGCAAGGGCATCGGCCACATCGTGCGGCCTCGGCAGGGACGCAAGGCCGAGTCGAGCAGCCACCATCCTTTGAACCTGTTCCTTGGAGGCTCCCCCGTGGCCCACAATGGCTTGTTTAACCTCCGCAGGCGTGTATTCGAATACCGGTAGACTCCGCTCCGCCGCCGTCAGCAGAACCACCCCCCTCGCCTGGCCGAGCTTCAGAGCACTTCTCGCATTCTTGGCCAGGAAAATGTCTTCCACCGCCATCTCGCTCGGCTCGCAGCGCGCGATCACCTCACACAGGCCCTCATGCAAGGCCAAGAGGCGACTCGCCTGGGTCCCCTTTCCCCCGATACGCAGGACGGATGCTTCGACCACCCTTGCCCGCCCCGTGCACCACTCGAGGACCGCGTAGCCCACAACCTGGGTTCCGGGGTCCACAGCCAGGACCCTCACTTCGGGGGCGCGCGCCAAACGTCTACTCCGACTCGACCTCCTGCATCACCGATTCATCGATATCGAAATTGGCGTAAACCTGCTGGACGTCGTCGTGCTCTTCGAGCGCCTCGAGCAAAGCGAGCACCTGGTGCGCCTCTTTGCCCTCCACCCTCACGGTCGACTTGGGATACATGGTGATCTCCGCTGTCTCGTAGCGGATCCCTGCCTGCTCCAGAGCCTTCTTCACGGCCTCGAGGTCCTCCGGCGCCGAGACGAGCTCGAATCCGTCTTCGTTCTCGCGGATGTCTTCCACCCCGGCGTCTAGCACAACGGCCAGCAGCTCCTCCTCGGAATGCCCGTCCTTGGGGACGCTGACCACTCCCTTACGGTCGAACATCCAGGCCACACTGCCCTGCTCGCCGAGGCTGCCATTATGCTTGCTGAGGATGTGACGAATCTCCGCCACCGCGCGGTTGCGATTGTCGGTCACCACCTGGATGAGCAGCGCCACCCCGCCTGGCCCGTACCCCTCGTAGGTCACTTCTTCGTAGACAACGCCTGGCAGCTCCCCTGTCCCGCGCTTGATCGCCTTCTCAATATTCGCAGCAGGCATGTTGGCCGCCTTGGCCGCCGCAATGGCTGCCCGCAAGCGGGGATTGGCCTCCTCATCCCCTCCCCCTTGCCGCGCCGCCACCGTGATCTCTCGGATCAGCTTGGTGAAGAGCCTCCCCCGCTCCGCGTCCGTACGCGCCTTCTTGCGCTTGATCTGCGCCCACTTGGAGTGGCCCGCCATAAGATCCCTCCCACTTTTAAACCTCGCAAATTTAACAAATTGTCTTCAGCATTCCAAGGGAAAAGTTGGCATCCTCACCGTCTCGCCGTGCACCGAGAGGCCTGGCTGACACCTTCCGCTGGACCTGCTTTCCCTACCCCGTCGCCTACAGGTCGAGCGACGTTCGACCCGGGCGGCCAGCCTCGTCAACGGCAATGGGCATCCTTTCCCCCGCAGCCCGAGGCTGAAGAAGCCGGCGGGCCCAGAACGACGCCAACCTGGGATCGGACCTAATCCGCTGAACCAACACTGACGATAACACAAGTGACGAGCTCCCCGGCAGGGAACCATTTTGTTGCCTGGCGGAAACGTCTGGGCGGCGGCGAGGCGCCCGCGGAAACCGGCCGTGGCGCACCGGAACCAGGAAACAAGGGAGCGCCCCCCGAACCCGTGCGGCCCCTTCGTTTCGCAAGGTAGGTCCTGACTTAGGGACAGCCAGCTCGCCAGCTCGAGGCGGAACCCACTTGGTAAATCGGAGAGAGAGGTGATCCCACAGACAGAAAACGCGGGCCGGAAACGCGACGCGGCTGATCCTGAGCGCAGCCCGGAAAAGCGATCCCAACCGCCAACAGTGACAGCTTCCGAGGCCGCCATTCGCTTCTTGCAGCGGAATCTGAGCGCGCTCCTGCTTCTCCTTGCCGTGTTTCAGTTGGCCCTCGCCATCGATTACGCCCTCTTCCTGCCCACGGCGGCAGCTGGGGTTCTGTCCAAGCTCGGGCTCAGCTGGGCAGGACTCTTCATCGCGCTTTCGCTTCTGGCCTACCGCTTCAGTTTCTCCGGCCGGCTGAGCGAGATCGTGATGTTCGGGGCTGGGCTCCTCACTCTGACCAGCCTGGTGGGCCCGCTGAGATTCCATCCGGAGCCGAAGCACACGCTGCAAGCGGCTCTCGGGGTTTTCGGATTTGGATTGATCGGGTTGCGAGCCTGGCTGCTCGGGGCGCTCAGCGGCTTCGCGGTCACCAGCTGGTTCGGGCTGGCCTATCCCCATCTTTCCATGCACTGGATACCGGATGCTGCCATTCTTGCCCTTGCGGTCGTGTTTTCGCTCACCATCCAGCCCTATCGCCTCCGAAGCCTGCAGCAGGCAGAGAACCTGCGCCTCGAGAACGACTGGCAGCGGGAACAGCTGGCCTCCGCTTACACAGCTCTGCAGATGAGCGAAGAGCGTTTCCGCCGCCTCTCGGAAGCTGCCTTCGAGGCGATTGCGATCCACCACTCCGGGGAGATCCTGGCCGTCAACCACGCCTTCGGGGTGATGTTCGGATGTAACCCGGAGGGCGTTCAGGGCAATCCGATCCGCCGCTACATCCTTTGCTCGGAACCTCAGGTCCTCGAGACGCTCTTTCGAGGCACTTCCGGCACAGTCTCGGCGATGGGGATCCACTCCGACGGCACGATGTTCCCTGTGGAGATCCGGGTGAAGCCCATCCCCTACGGAGGCCGTCCCGCAAGGGTAGTGGCGATCCGGGACGTCAGCGAGCGGGTGAGGACGGAAGAAGCGCTCCGGCGGGCCAAGGAGGAGGCCGAGAGGGCCAATGAAGCCAAGGGCAAATGGCTGGCCAGTGTGAGCCACGAACTTCGCACTCCCCTCAACTCCATCATCGGGTTCTCGGAGATGCTGGCCGACCAGTTTTTCGGCCCCTTGAACGAGAAGCAGCAGCGCTACGTGTCCAACATCCTCACCAGCGGGCGGCACCTGCTGCAGATGATCAACGACCTCCTCGATCTATCCAAGATCGAGGCCGGCCGCATGCAGCTCGAGATCTCCGAATTTGATCCCCGCACGGCCGTGAAGAGTACGGTGGAATCCCTCGCGCCTCTCGCCTTTCAGAAACGGATCCAGCTCGAGACCAAGTTCCGCAACTGCCCGCCCGCCATTCAGGCGGATCCCGTCAAGTTCCGTCAGATCCTGTCCAACCTGCTCAGCAACGCGATCAAGTTCACGGGCGAAGGCGGCAAGGTCACTGTCTGGATAGATACCGAAGAACGTGCCCAGAACGCGTACTTCCAGGGTACCTTGCTCAAGATTTCCGTCCAAGACACCGGAGTTGGAATTCCGCCGGATCAGCTCCGGCGGATTTTCGAGGAATTCGAGCAGCTGCCGAACCGGTACCAAGCGGTGCACAAAGGCACGGGCCTCGGCCTTTCCCTTGCGGAAAAGCTAGTAAAACTGCACGGAGGCACGATTTGGGCCGAGAGTGAGGGCGAGGGAAAGGGGAGCACCTTCCACTTTGTGATCCCTGTTCGCCAGGGGACGGAAGTTAGCCCGCACCCCGCCCCTCGGCAGCAGCCGGCGTGGGCACGACCATCGAGGAAGCGCCATGCGGCAGGTCCCCCGCTGATCCTCATCGTTGACGATGATCCCGAAAGCCGGGAATTGCTCCACGACGCCCTCAACGCAGCCGGCTACCGCGTGGTGGTTGCTCAGAGCGCGGCCGAAGCAGAAAGACTGTGCGTCCAACAGTCCCCGGACGTGGTTTTGCTGGACATCCTTTTCGACCGCCAGGAGAAGGGCTGGCACCTGCTCTCAGCGCTCAAGGGGAGGCCGGAGACAGCCGATACACCCGTTGTCGTGGTCTCGGTGGTGGACAACCGGAATCTCTCGCTGAAGCTTGGGGCGGTCGAGCATTTCACTAAGCCGGTGAAAGTGGAGGAACTCATGCGTACGCTGGCTCACCTCACGGCGGGCCGGGCAGGTGCGGAACAGCGGATCCTCCTCGCTCATCCAGACACGGGTTTGGCCGAAGCTCTTGCCGATGCGCTGGCCCGAGCCGGCTTTTCCGTGATCAAAGCGCGCGACGGGATGCACGCACTCCAGCTGGCGCAGACCATCTTGCCAGAGGTCATGGTCCTCGGCGCCACCCTGCCCAAGGTATCGGGTTGCCAGCTGGTGCGCTACCTGAAGCGGTATCCCCATACCAGGGGCATCCAACTTTTCCTCCTCACCGAGGGCCCGTTGCCGGCCCCCGAGGAGCAGGAGCTGAGCCGGCTCGCAACGATCGTACGCCCGGGGGAAGCCAGCAGCCAAGACGAATCGTCCCGTTCTGCGTCCCTGGCCTCTTACCTCGTGCGTCATCTGCGGAGGGACATGGTGGCGAATCCGCCAAGATGAAATGGCGACTAAGCTAGCATGCCGAGAACCACCGCCGAAGCCTGGTAGGAAACGGGTCTTCCGTCATCCAATTCTGAGGGGAAGCTGTGCAGCAAACGCCGACAATCCTCATCGTCGATGACGAGCCAGCCAACCGGGATCTGCTCGTCGACATGCTGACGCGGCTCGGCTACCAGTGCGAAACCGCGCGGGATGGCTTTGAGGCCCTCGGGAAGCTCAACCTCGACATCGACCTGATCCTCCTGGACGTCATGATGCCGGGCATGGACGGCTACGAGGTTGCCAAGGCCATCCGGGCTAACCCGGAGACGCAGGACATCCCCATCATGATGGTCACGGCCCTCTCCAGCCGGGAGGACCGAATAAAGGCGGTCGAGGCCGGAGCGAACGACTTCCTCGACAAGCCCATCGACCCGACGGAGCTCCGGGTCCGGACCGCGTCCCTGCTGAAGCTCAAACGCGCATACGATGCTCTGCGGGAACACGAACGTCAGTTGCAGGACATCGTCGAGAAACGGACCGCAGCTCTGCGCAAAGCTCTCGAGGAAATGGCCAAGGCCAACCGGCGCACCTACCAAGCGTATGTGGACACCCTGCACCGACTGGCTCTCGCCGCCGAGTACAAGGACAGCTACACCGCGGAGCATCTGCGCCGCGTCAGCCTATACAGCACGGTGCTTGGAGCCGCCGCAGGGATGTCCCCCGGAGACGTGGAAATCCTGCGCCACGCTGCCCCCATGCACGACGTGGGAAAGATCGGCATCCCCGATGCCATCCTCCAGAAGCCGGGAAAGCTCACTCCCGAGGAGATAGAGGTGATGCGCAAACACACCATCATCGGGGCGAAGCTTCTCTCTGGGTCCCCCTCGCGTCTCCTTCAGGTGAGCGCCATTGTCGCCCTCACGCACCACGAGCGCTGGGACGGGCAGGGTTACCCCCGAGGCCTGGCCGGCGAGAAGATCCCCATCTGGGGGCGCATCTGCGCCATCGCCGACGTGTTCGATGCGCTCACCACGGAGAGGCCGTACAAAGAGGCGCTGTCGTTCGAGCAGGCGCTAGAGATCCTGAAGACGGGCAAAGGCACGCAGTTCGATCCCCGTTTGCTGGAGCTGTTCGAAAGCAAGTTCGAGCACATCCGCGCATTGGTGGAGCGACGAGCCAGGGTGGAAAGCGAGTCTCGAGCCCAGGCCATCGGGTGGAGCTCGGACGCCGAAGCGCTGCGCGTAGCATTCGACCTCCGTTGAGCGTAATCCTCTCGCTCTCCCCGGGCTTCCATTAGCATCCCCGCAGCGAAGCCGATCTCCCTGCCCTCACTTTCTCTCAGAGGTCCCCAAAGAAATCCGCCGAGCCGCAACGGTGCCCGCATGTCCCGTTTGGGCAGATCCGGTCAATCGGATGCCGCTAGCCCTCCGCTCGGACATCGCGCAAGGGAGCCTTCTTTTCAGCTCCCCGGGAGGGCGATCTGCGCCAACGAGCCTCCCCCATTTCAGATCGGCCACGGCGGGCCTCCCCGGACGGGCCAGTCCGGATGCCTGCCGAGCGGACCCGATGGAAACGCCTTTCCCCTTCCCGGACAAGGCGGGGATGAATCAGAGCAGGCGATGGAGCGCCTCGTGCAGCGCACGGAGTCTCTTTTCCCTTTCGCGCGCGAATTTCTCGATCCCCGCCAGGATCCAACCCGGGGAGATGCGCGCCTCTTCGCAGAGTTCCTCCACGGTGCCGCCGGTACGCCAGCGGTTGTCCCAATCGGAGGAAAGGGAATACTGCTCGGCAATCTTCGAAGTCAGCCAGTCGTGCATCAGTCGTAACGCCCCGTTGGTGATCACCATCGAGTCGAGCCAGTCTTCTTCCGGCAGGATCGCCCGCTGGTACTCCTCCGGCTGGGCCATGAACAGTTCGTAGCTGATGGCCGCCACAATCTTCACATTGATGCCGCGTCGCTCGAGCTCGGGCAAGATGCGAAGCAGATTGTCCGTCGTGCTCGTCCCTTGCACGATCACCGTGCCCATCTTCGGCTCGCCGGGGCGGTAATCCCGGATCAAGTAGGCCCCCCGAGCCGCTTCGAAGTGCGAGGGAATGCCCAGAGCCTCCCGGTCCGGAATCGTGATCGCGGGGCGCGTCAGATGGAGCATGATGATGGGGGCGTCCAGCCGGAGGGCAGCTCCCAGCACGACCGGCACCTCGTTGTACTCCCAGGGATGGACGTTGATCACCTTGCCCTTGGGGAAGAGCTGGCCGACGCCGGGTGAAAAGATGCCGAAGTGAGTACGGGAGTCATCGGCGGTCTCGGGGCCGGAGTGTCCAGCGACCCAGATCACCTTTCCCACCTTCATCTCGCAATCCTGCGCCAGCTGGCTGAACAAGCGCATCGGGCCGTACTTGAGATACGCGAAGGATCCGTACGTGGAGCAAGCGGTGAAGAAGCCGTTGAATTCCCGATAGGGATCCTTGGCGAAATTCACCGTGGCGATTCCCACGCAAATGCCGGCGTTGGCAAATTCCGTGATCTCCTGGGGCAGTAGCGCGCCGAAGGTGTTCGTCTCCCGGTCGTACCAACCGAAGCCGGGGAAATCGCCCCACCCCTTGGCGAACCCGGCGATGTTGGTGGATTCGGCGAGATCCGCCGAGGCGGCAATGAAGAGAGGGCGTCCGTACTCCCGATACCCGAAGGCATTCACCCACGCCCCCCATTTCGCCAGCGCGTTCCGATTGGCGGCCTTCTGGCCAGGCGGGAGATACATGTCTGCAGGATAGTTCCGGAAGTCATAGATCCGTTGGTCCGCCCAGGGCGAACGATCCCCCAGGCGGAAGGTCCCGATCGACTCGGGGACGCTGTCGCCAAGCTCCACCAGCGTGTCAGCAACGTAGTCGACGAGCGCCTGGTCTCGCCGGAGCACGTCCAGCACCCGGTTGATATTGATGAGCTCTTGTTCGCGCAGCCTCTCGGGATCAGGGGGGGCGGGTTTGCCGAAGCCCTCGAACTCGATCCCGTACTTTTCCATGAAGGGCCGCTTGGTTTCCCAGAAGATCTCGCTATTCAAGGGGTGTGGGGCTCCGTGCGAGTGGTTGTCGTATTTCAGGTAACCGCGCCCCTTCTTCGTGCGCATGTAGCCCACGTTTGGCACTTTCCTGTCGTTCGGGCCCAGGAAAAGCTCCAGCATCATGCGCGTCACGCTGGCCCAGTCGTGGCCGTCGGCGCAGCCCACCACTCGCCACCCGTGCGCGCCGAACCATTCCGCCGGCGTGCCCGGGACGACCCTGGAAATGGGGTGGTCATCGATCCCGAAGTCGTTCCAGTCAATGAGGAAGTAGAGGTTCTCAAGGCCCAGTCCCCAAGCGGAATTCATCGTCTCGTGCACGCCGCCCGGCGTCAGGCCTCCTTCCCCCTCCAGCACGACCACCTTCACCTGCGTTGCCCCGGCGACTTTGAGCGCGAGGGCTTGCCCCGCAGCGGCAGGGGCGCCATGGCCCGAGGGCCCGGTGTTGAACTTGAGGAAGAGCGTCTTGCCGGCCATCTCCGCATGCCCAGGAAGCCCGCGATTCCGCCGGAAGCCGAGCAAATCCTCCGGCAGCACGATCCGCTCCGGCGGAATGAAGTAGCGGGGATCGCCGGTCTGACGGTACTTGACCCGCATGGCTTCGGAGAGCACGGCCAACATGGCGTACACGAGCGGAACCGTGTGTCCCGCGCCCAGGATGAAGCGATCCGAGAACCTCTTCTCCGGATGGCGTAGATCATACCGCATGACTCCGCTCAGCATCACTGCCACCAAAGCGTGCACCTTGCTCCGAGAGCCACCCGGGTGCCCGCTTTGACGGTAGTTGAGCATAATGTCGATCAGCTGATCCACCATGTCCTTCACAACTTCCCACTTATCGAAGTGCTTCGAGATCCGGTCGAACTCCGACGCCAGCCTGCTCTGGTACGCCTCCATGAGAAGCCTCCTCGTTCGTCGGCCAACCCGCTCGGATGCAATCTGGCCCCCTCGGCGAAGTCCTGGCCAATTTAGTAACTTAGGCATGCAGTTCCAAGGCGTTTCCCTGCGCCGTGGGCGGACGCAGAACGGAACGCCGTCCGAACAGCATCGCCCATTGAGCCGACTGCCCTGGCAAGAAGGCCAAAGGAGGACGGGGCACCCGTCGGGAAGGGAAGCGAGCTCAGCCTGCTTCCCTCGGTGCACCCCCCTGGGAGAACGCCCCCTTTTCAGCTGGGCTGACTTGTGGTCTTCAGACGGTAGAGGATCTCCCCCGCTTTGGGCACGAAAAGGATACCCTCATGCTCACGGCCCTGCCACTCCTCGAAGCGGATGGTCGCGGGATCCCGGTAGCCCAGATTGATGCGCCGGCACCTCTCCTCCGGGATCCCCGTGGCCAGGACGACGTTGATGCGAGGCCTTTCCACGCCATCCTCGTACGTCCCGATCCCCTTCACGTGCGTGGAATGAGCCATCACCCCACCCGGCACATGTCGGAATCGTTCCCATTGCTTCAGAAAGTAGTCCCGCACGTGGTATCCGATCTCGTCCAGGATCTTCCCGTGCGTGTAGGACACCTCGGTGATGTGCGGGGCGTAGATGATCAATTCACCGCCGTCGCTGACCACCGGCTCGAGCTTGTACATGCATTTGCCTGCCGTCCAAAGATCGTCGTACATCTTCGGGGAAACGGAGAGGACTTTCGCAAAGGGGCGGTCCACATAGCGGACATGGATTTGCGCCGAAAGATCGGCCGCGGCGCTGAAGGCCTCCTCGGGCGTGCCCACGAAGAGTCCGTGCAGGCCCTCGTCCGTGGTGACCATGCTCGCGCAAAGCTTCTCCTTCTCCAGGAATTGCGCGGCGCGATCTACCACCTTTCGCACCGGGTTCCATTTCGTGCCGATGATCCTCAGGTTTGTGAGGACCGCCCCGAGCCAGTGGAAGAAATTGATGATCTCCGGACCGGCGATCCCGGGGAACAGGTACTTGTTGCCCCCCGAGAAACCCACCACCTCATGCGGGAAGGTGGGACCGCAGATGAGCACCACATCGTAATCCAACACGATCCGGTTGAGGGCCACGGGGACGTCCTGGCTCATCAGTCCCTCGGTGATCTCCTCGATCTCCGCGGCGGGAATCGTCCCCAGCCGGGCCAGAGCTTGAGGATCATCCCAGCGGTGATTGAACACCCGCACGCGTGCAAAACGGCGTTCCCACTCCTCCGGCCGCACGCCGAGATGCGCGAGGATCCGTTCCCAGGACATCACGGGATGGGTACCCAGAGCGATCAGAAAGTCCAATTGAGCCGCTCGCGGAAGGAGAAGTTCGGTGAGAAGACGGAACATCATCGGCACCGGAGCCGTGCGGGTGGTGTCGGGAATCAGCACGATGATCCGCTTGCCGTCCAACGCGCGGGAGGCCAATCCCTGCTCGAGGATGGCACGCGCCTCCGTTTCCGAGAGGATCGCGTCTTTGCTGCCGTGGCCAATCACCATTCTTCCGCCTCCGCAATGAAAGAGCGCTGACTCGCAGAGCGCCCCCAAGTCCTCGCGCCGCAATCTTCACAGATTGGCGAGCCAACCACCATCTACATACAGGATGTGTCCAGTGACGTAGCTGCTGGCCTCCGAGGCCAAAAACACCACCGCACCGACCAACTCGCGCGGCTCTCCCCATCGGCCCATGGGCGCTCGCCTTCGAACCCAATCATCGAGCTCCGGGTTGTCGCGCAAAGGTTGGGTCATTTCCGTGGCAATGTAGCCCGGAGCCACAGCGTTCACGCGAATGTCGTACCTGGCCCACTCCACCGCGAGGGCTTTGGTGAGCTGACGAATGCCACCCTTGCTAGCCGTGTACGCGACGGTGGTGGGCCGATGCCCTTCGCACATTAATGAGCCGATGTTGATGATCCGTCCAGGTTTGCCCGAGCCGATTCGCTCCCGCGCAAAGGCTTGGCAGAGGACGAACACGGCCGACAGATTGAGCTCGAGCACCTCGTTCCAATCCTCGAGCGTAAGATCCAGCGCCAAGGCGCGCCGCTGGATTCCGGCCACGTTCACCAGGATGTCCACCCCTCCCGTCTCCTCGACGACCGAGCGGTAGAACTCGGGGATCTGGGGCACGTGAGCCAGGTCGAAGGGTTTCACCCACGTCCGCCGGCCGTGCGCTTCCACCTCCACAGCCGTCCGATCCAGGGCCTCCTTCGTCCGGGCCACGAGGACGACGTCAGCCCCGTGCTCGGCCAGTCCCACAGCGAGCGCTTTCCCGATTCCGCGGCTGGCTCCCGTCACGAGGGCGATCTTCCCGGAGAGGTCGAAAAGAGAGCTCATTCCCGTCAGCTCCTCCTACACGAAGGAGGCCGCCGGCAGAACCGGCGGCCTCCGTAAACCCGATCTCCGGTTCGGAACTCACGCGACGTAGGCAGTCGAAGCCGTCTCTCCGCCGCGACCGGTCCAGTTGGTGTGGAAGAATTCACCTCGGGGACGGTCCACGCGCTCGTACTGATGCGCGCCGAAGTAATCGCGCTGCGCCTGCGTCAGGTTTGCCGGCAAGCGCTCCGAACGGTAGCCGTCGTAGTACGTGAGTGCAGCGGTCATCGCAGGGACCGGAATCCCGTACGTCAGTGCGGCGGCGGCCACGCGCCTCCAGCTACCCTGCGTGCTTTCAATCTTCTCTTTGAAGAAGGGATCGAGCAGCAGGTTCGGCAGATTGGGATCGCGATCGAAGGCCTCCTTGATCTTCCCGAGGAAGACGGATCGGATGATACAACCGTTCCTCCAAAGAAGCGCGATGTTCCCGTAGTTCAGATTCCAGCCGTACTCGATGGAGGCGGCCCGCATCAAGGTGAAGCCCTGCGCGTACGACACGATCTTGGAGGCGTACAACGCACGCCGAATGTCTTCGATCATCTGCTTGCGATCGCCATCGAACTTGCCGTTGGGGCCGTGGAGCACCTTCGATGCGGCCACGCGCTCATCCTTGAGGGCCGAAAGGAAGCGCGCGTACACCGCTTGGGTGACGAGCGTGAGGGGGATCCCGAGGTCGAGCGATTCCATCGAGGTCCACTTGCCCGTGCCCTTCTGGCCGGCGGTGTCCAGGATCTTGTCGACGAGCGGCTGGCCGTCCGTGTCCTTGAAGGCCAGGATGTCCGCAGTGATTTCGATCAAGTAGCTATTCAGCTCGCCCTTGTTCCACTCCGCGAAGACGTCGCTCATCTCATCGGGGGTCATGCCGAGCAGGTCCCGCATGATGTGGTAGCTTTCGGCGATGAGCTGCATGTCGCCATATTCGATCCCGTTGTGCACCATTTTCACGAAGTGGCCGGCGCCGTTGGGCCCAACCCAATCCGCGCAGGGTGTGCCATCCTCCACCTTTGCCGCGATGGCCTGGAAAATGGGCTTGACGTGGGACCAGGCCGCAGGAGATCCGCCCGGCATGATGGACGGCCCTCGCAGAGCGCCTTCCTCCCCGCCCGAGATGCCGGTGCCGATGTACAGCAGTCCTTTGCTCTCCACGTACTGGGTGCGGCGCATGGTGTCCTTGAAGTAGGAGTTGCCCCCGTCGATGATGATGTCGCCGGGCTCCAGGTGTGGGATCAGCTGTTCGATGAAATCATCCACGGGGCTTCCGGCCTTCACCATCAGGATGATCTTGCGCGGCCGTTTCAGGGAACTCACCAGTTCCTCGATGCTGTGGCAGCCCTTGATGTTCTTGTCCTTTCCCCTGCCCTGCACAAACTTGTCCACCTTCTCCACCGTCCGATTGTAGACGGCCACGGAGAAGCCTTTGCTCTCGATGTTCAGGGCGAGATTCTCCCCCATCACCGCCAGGCCAATGAGGCCAATATCCATCTTCCCTTCCATCTCCACTTCCTCCTGATCGTTCGGTCCAGTTTGGATCGCGTCAAACTCCTGCCGTGGGCAAGCTACCTCGGCTCATGCCCACGGATCGATGGCGATCTTGAGCGCTTTGTCCTTCCCTTTCTCGAAAAGCTCGAACGCCTCCGGAAGATCCGGTAGCGGCAGCACGTGCGAGACGATCGCGTCCACGTCGATCTTGCCCGCTTCAATCAGACGCACAGCCTGCGGAAAAGCATGGGGAGGCATTTTGGAGGACAGGATCGTGATCTCGTTTAGGAACAGCTGGTACGGGCGAACCGAAATCCGGGCCTCGGCAGGAGCCACGCCGAAGACCATCACCCTGCCCCCGGGGCGGACGAGTTCCACTCCTTCGCCGATCGCCTGCGGGCTCCCGGTGGCGTCGATGACGACGTCGAAGCCATCCCGCGCAAGAGAGCCCAGCGATCGTCGCAATCCTCCTTCCTCTACCGCGACCGCGCGATCAGCTCCGAGCCTGGCAGCGGCTTCCGCACGCTCGGGGATCACGTCCACCTGCACAACCTCGCACGACTCCCCACCCCGCAGCAGCTGGGCCCACAGTAGTCCCACCGTCCCGGCGCCGAGGATGAGAATGCGACTGCCGGCGAGCGGCTGCAGACGGTCGTAGCCGTGGACCACACATGCCAAGGTTTCCACGAGAATGCCGCCTTTCATGGAAACCCTTTGATCCAGCGGGTACAGCCGGTCCCGCGAAGCCTTCGTGTACTGCGCGTACCCTCCGGTCAGGTGGTAGCCCATGATCCGCATGTTCGGACACAGATTCGGGCGCCCGCTCTGGCAGAATTCGCATTTCCTGCAGGGGATGACCGGGTCCACCGCCACCCGCTGGCCCACGCGGAGATCGCCCACCGCCGTGCCCACCTCCACCACCTCGGCAAAAATCTCATGCCCGAGCACGACAGGCGGCGTCGCAAGCGGCACTTCCCCGTGGAACAGATGCAGGTCGGTTCCGCACACCCCGCAACCGAGAACTTTCAGAACCACCTCCTCCGGCCCGAGGATCTCGACCGCCTCCTCCCGAAACTCGAGGGCATCCGTCTCCACGTAGACCGCCGCTCGGCCTTTCCAACTCATCGCGATCTCCCGCCGTGGTGTGCGTCTCCACGATCCCCCCGGCGCCACTCCCACTCAGATCGTCATGGCTGTGAAACCGCCATCGACGCGCACAATATGTCCCGTCACGAAGCTGGAAGCCTTGTCGGAGGCCAGCCAGAGCATGGCGCCAATCAGCTCCTCCGGTTCGCCGAACCGTTTCATGGGCGTGTGACGCATGATGTCGGCTATTCGTTCCTCCGTCAGGATGCGCCGATTCTGCTCGGCGGGGAAGAAACCGGGCGCAATGGCATTCACTCGGATGCGGTACGGGGCCCACTCGCGCGCCAGCCACTGGGTAAGGTTGTTCACGCCGGCTTTCGAGATCGAATAGGTGAAGACTTTGCTCAGCGGCGGGCCGCTGGAAGCGGAGCTGAAATTGATGATGCTGCCCCCCTGGCCTTGCTCGATCATCCGCTTCCCGAAGACCTGGCACGCGAGGAACATGCTCTTGAGGTTCACATCCAGAATCTTGTGCCATTCCTCCTCGGAGATCTCGAAGAACGGCGTGGCCGAGTTGATTCCCGGCGCATTGACAAGGATATCCACCCTGCCCCAAGCCTCGGCGATGCGACGATCCGCTTCTTCCAACTCACGCCGAGAGGTGGCGTTGACGGCGAGAGCCATGGCTGTCCCGCCCTCCGCCTGGATCTCCTGCACGCGCTGCTCGGCATTGTCTTTGTTGAGGTCCAGAACGGCCACCTTGGCGCCCGCCTTCGCGTAAGCTTTCGCGACCGTACCGGCCAGCACACCACCCCCGCCAATGATCACCGCGACCTTGCCCTCAAGGCTGAAGAGCTCCACCAGATACTGCGCCACCTTGGACATCTGACCCTCCCCAACAAACACCCAACCTCGCGCAGCTTCTGCGCGCACGGGGAAAACTCCTTTCGTCCCCCTGCCGCGCCCCAGACGCTGGGCCCTCACTCGACACCACAAAGAAATAAAACGGACGGCTCAAAACCAAGGGAAAATCCCGCCTCATCTGACCAAGCCTGTCGCGAACGGCAGGACAGGAGCTCTTGGCAGCCACTGGGTCTGGGTTCCGGGAGGGGATCTTGCAACCTGCCCTTCCGGGCAGCGGCGGGGAAGCGGCGCAAGAGTCCGCCCTTCGCTTTTTCGCACGGCCAACGAACGGATCCGGTCAAGCGGGATCCAGACCCGGCGCACCCAGCGGCGGCCGTCATGCCCAACCCAACTCGAGCCAACGCCGTGGCGGCTTCCTCGTGCTACGCGTCCGTCGCTATCGCTCCCGGGTTCCGTCCAAGCGCATTTCCGCGGGGCTTTGCCAACCGAGCCAACGAGTGGACCGATCGCCGGGCCGAGATCTGAGTCACGGGGGTACGTCCGCCGAAAAGTCGTGCTCTTTGCCCGGGGCGGGTGGAATCCGTGAGGCTCTGCTCGCGTAACTCCCGGCAAGCGGGCTGACGCACGCCACCGGGTCCACCGTCGGGCCATTGACTAGAGGCCGGGCAGAAACTCCTTGCGAAATTTCGCGGGGATTCGTATCCTTGGCGCGGTTTGTCGGGGAACGAGTGGGAGCATCGACAGAAGGGAGCCAGATCCATGGGAATGAGCTGTGACATCTGCGGCAAGCGTCCCGGCCGCGGGCATAAGATTAGCCATTCGCACCGGGTCAGCAAGCGCAAATGGCATCCGAACCTTCGCCGCGTACATGCGATCGTGGACGGAACTCCCCGCCACATCCGCGTATGTACCCGCTGCCTGCGGAGCGGGCGAGTGCTGAAAGCCGCGTAGACTTCCCGCCTAGACGCACAATCGGCGAGCACCTTTCGCTAGCGGAAGGTGCTTTTTGTTTCTCAGGGAGGATAGAAACGCCGATGCACCGCGAGCAGGAAAGTGAGCCCGGTCTCCGCATATCGGGCGGCTTCATTCGAAGTACTCAGTTCCGCCGCTCATGCTCTCCCAGGAGCACGGTGCCGCCACCGGCCACGCCATTGCAGCACTGGTCCCTTTCCCCGCAGACCACGAAGATCTGGCTCGGATATTCCGGCGGAATTTCCTGACGGCGAGGAATATCCGGCCGGCGGTAGGCGTTATCCGTAGTGCCTCTGAAGAACAAACAGAGGGGAAGAGGTGATGAGGATGGCTACGAACCATGAGGGAAAAGCCATGCCGAACCGAAGACAATTCCTGAAGACTGCACCGGCCGCAGTTGGTGCAGCGATGGTGGGAGGTGCTTTGCCGGAAGCTCCGGCTGAGGATCTCTTCGCCCTGCCGAAGGATAGCGAGGGCAACTACACCCTTCCGCCGCTACCTTACCCCTACGATGCGTTGGAGCCGCACATCGACGCCGAGACCATGCGTCTTCACCACGATCTCCATCACGCAGGCTATGTCAAGGGCTTCAATGAGGCGTTGGCCGCGTTGAAGCGGTGCCTCGAAACGGGGGACCAGGCCGGTGCCGCGTATGCCGCGCAGAAGGCTGCCTTTCACGGCTCAGGCCACGTTTTGCACTCGATCTTTTGGACCAACATGTCCCCCCGAGGTGGTGGCGAACCCCGGGGGAGCTTGGCGAAGCGCATCGCGGCCGAGTTCAACTCTTTCGAGGCGTTCAAGAGCCAGTTCCTGAGCGTGGCCAATGCCGTAGAGGGAAGCGGATGGGGAGTCCTCGCCTACCATCCCGCCCTCAAGCGCATCCTCATCCTCCAGGCGGAGAAGCACCAGAATCTGACGGTCTGGGGTGTCGTACCCCTCTTGGTGGTGGACGTCTGGGAGCATGCCTACTACTTGCGCTACCAGAATCGTCGAGGCGACTACCTGAAGGCTTTCTTCAACGTAATCAACTGGGAGAATGTGGCTGCGCGCCTCGAGGCAGCTGAGAAGGCGTAGGCAAGCTTGCCTGGAAAGGGAGAAGCCCGGCCATCGAAGCCGGGCTTCTTTTCTCGTAGTCTCCCGGGCCGCTACCTCACCCTTTCCCAAATGGGGATGACCCGAGCCTTCCCCCGCTCACCCAGGACGACGGGGGTGATCCCGGTGATCTCGCAAAGCATCACCAAGGCATCCACCCAGTCGCCTTCCACTGCGAGAATGTGGTTGCACGGGAATACCTGGATGAACTCGTCGAAACTGCAGCGCAGGCGGGCGTGCACATGTGGCCAGGTGGGATCCGTCATCGCGTTGAGTTGCCTGCGCGTCTCCGGTGGCAGCTCCACGGCTTCTCCCTCCACGATGACCATGTAGGGCTTCTCATCCCAGAGGCCTAGTCGAGCGAAGGTCAACGGGCCGGGAGCCGCATCGAATTCCACCGAGGCGCCGCCGGCCTTGAAGTAGAATTCCAGCGCTGGATGGAATGTGACCACGGAGAAGTTCTCCTTCGGATCGCGGCTTCGCTTCGCGTAATAGGTGGCGTGATTTCCGGAGTTGCAGAAGTCCCACAGGTCGCGATCCGGATGGTAAAGCCGCACGTCCATGAAGAGCGTGGGAAGCCCGCCGCTCACGTACTTCAGCAGCTGCATGGTGACCGCTGCGTAGAAGTCCGCCTCCGTGGCGCAGACCATGGGTTCCTTTGGGCCGCGCCAATCGTACGGATCGTTCATCAGCATCTCCGGTACGTCGCCGAGACAGACGTACTCGGTCAGTTCCCTCTGTCCTTTCAGCCCACAAAAATCGAAGCCCTTCTCCTTGTTCACCAGCTCCATGGCCAGGTAGAGCCGGATCTGCGTCTTGAGCGTCTCTGGGGTCAGGATCTTGCCGTCGTATTTCAGTCGCGGGCCGAGGAGCTCCTCAAACCATTTCCTTCCTGCCTCGACTTCCTTCTCATCCACCTCCTTCATCCTTTCCACCAACAAGAGCTGATCAATCTGCCGCACCGTGGTACCCAGTGCCTTGAGGGTAGGGGTGAGATGCGCGAAGCCGGTCTCCATCCCCATCGAATGCCCGCCGTAACAGCCGAAGACCTCGTTGCGAATCGTCGTTGCAGCCTGAGCGGCTCGTACCCAGTTCAGAACCTGGCGCCGGACTTTCGGGTCTTCCATTTCCCCCACAATCCGGTGGGTCCGGAAACCGGCTTGACGCAGCGCTCCATCCGTCGCCAGGAGCCCCACGTTGCCGGGGAACTTCCCGTTGTTATTCGAGAGGCTCAGGATTGGGATGTCCCTGCTGATGCTATTCAGCACCGGCCAGACGAGGAAGGGGAAATTCCACACGTTGTAGCAAAAGATGATCGACTTGACATCAGCCTCGGAGAGCTGCCGGCCCACCTCCTGAGCCGTCCGCACGTCGTAGACGATCTTCTGGCCCACGACGATGTCGTACGTCCCGCCATCGAAGGTACGCCCCTCCTCACGGATGATGTCGGCCCAGCGCTTCACGATCTCCATGTTCTGGGCGTCGGTCTGAGTATGAACATGCTCTCGCTCGTCTGTCAGCATCACGATGCCGATGTTCGTCTTGCGCATGACCGCCTCCTCCTGTTGCCCTTCGTCCAGGGTCTCCAACGCTCATGGACAACAACACCCAGCCCACCCGCCGTGGGGTAGGCGCTCGACCTCCGGAACGACTAGGAACGTGCGAATCTGCCCCGGCCGCAGCAGGAAACGGAAGCTATTCTCCCGGCATTCCACCCTGCCGAGATATTCCTCGTTCAGATTGACTTCCAAGGCACGGCGGATGGGCCAGAGCCAGCGCATCGTGACCTCTCTGGCCAGCCGATCCACCGAGTACACCCGCACCACAAAACCCGTTCCCCTCCACGCCCATTTCAGGCTGCTCAACACAACCCCCTCTCCTTCGATTTCCACCAGGCTCCCGCGCTCGGGCAAGGCGGCGATTCGTTCAAAGACCGGCTCCTGCGGAACCGGACGTTCCTCCGCCGGAAGATCGATCCCGAGCGACGGCTTCCAATCCGCACGCGCCACTCGCACAGGGAGGAGAAAAGCCAGAAGCTGATTCCGAACTTCCTCTTGGCGTACGTCTCCGGCATGGGGAAGGAGCGCGTACTCGAAGCACATCCGACGCAAGCATTGGGCTTCCGGCGTGGGGAAACCGTAGCCGGCATGGCCCCTTCGGGTCAGAAGATCATCCCGGGATAGCCACCCTACGCTTCGAAACAGGGTGATGGCCAGATCCCCATTGTCGAGTACCTCGTATTCGTGGAGCCCTCGTGCTGCCACGGCCAGTCCCCGTCCGCCCCGACCCAGAGATACGAATCGCTGGAAATGCTTGGTCGGCGGGGCCGGCTGAACTGGGTCCTTTTCCGCGGGAGGCCCAATGCGCCGCCTCAAAATGGCAAAATGTTCATCCACATCGGCGAACTCCGCCCTTACGCCGGTGGGGAAGTGAATCCGAAGACGGTGATCTTCGGCCCGGTTGTCCACTTTGGTCCTTACCTCGATGCGCGGGCTTCCCTGCGCAACCCGCAAGGCGACGTCGAGGTCCACGGGAACCTTTTCGTCCGAACGCCTGCCCTTCTCCCGATCGAATCGGGCCGGGAGCTCCCAGCGCCGCCGGATCCGGACCTCTGCAGCCACGCCGCCGAGCGGCACCATTTCGATCCGGGCATCGGCCCCGCGAGAGTCCAAGGTGAGGGAAGTGCGAGCGGGCGAGTAGTCGTACTCGTCCCCGACGTCCTCGGTGTCCTCGAACCAATGCAGCCCCTCGAAGCGGTTTCCGGTGGACTTGTCCAGCACATCGAAAGTGCCGTCCGGATGCACGGTGAGAGTCAGAAATTCGTTCTCCACGCGGCGGGAAACGGGGTCGACGAGGACCGTCGGCTTCGGCCGGGACGGCTTTCCCGGGACGGCGTAGACGGTCTGCCATCCCACGGATGGCACAAACGGAAGCTGGATCAGCGCTCGCACCACCCGCTTCCGGTACGGTGTGAGGTAGTCGACCCCCTGCTCGACGCGTTCCGCGAGATGGATGTACGGCACCTCCGTCCCGTCTGCCAGCTCCAGCCGGAAGGAGTCCGGCGTCGTATCGCTGCCGTCAAACCACAGCTCCGCTTCGGTCCATTCCCCGCGCGGGAACTGCGCCGTGTTCCACACAATGAAAGGCGCCCCTTCCTTCCGGGCGAGCCCGACTCTCCAGCCCAGGAACCGCAGGACCTCTCGTTCCAGCTTGTGCGCGACTTGCCGAACCTGCTCGTAGATGTGCTCGTTGTTGCGGTGCACAGGATCCACGCTGCAGCCGCAGATGTCGTCGTGGGGGTGGTTCTTCATGAGCTCGCGCCAGGCGTAATCGACGCAATTGAGCCAGGTGGCCTCGCCGCCAAGCGCAAGACCGAGGGCCACGAATGGCTCCACGTAGTGGACAAGCTGCGTCTCCAGTTCGAAGCTCGCCTGCTTCAAGTACACACGCGACGAGTAGACCCCCTGGAGGATGACCGCGTATTTCCCCGAGGTGAATTCGCCTTGGTAGACCTTCAACGGCGCGAGCGAGCTGAGGCGGGCTTCGATCGCTTCGAAGGCTTCCTCGAAGGTGCCATGTCGAAGCAAGAGCTCGGGATGCCGCTGTTGAAGCTCCCAGAGCAGATCGGGGAGCTCAGGCTGAGGGGGCAAGTGATCCAGCCCATTCATGAACAGGTAGACGCCGGATCTTCCGTACTTCTGCAGCCCTGGGAGGCGTTCTGCCAGCCTCTTCTCTGCCTCCTCCACGGACGGCCGGAAACCCCGCATGTCGCCCCAGCTCCTCGGGAACCCCAGATTCCCGAAATTGCCGTAGCCCTGGGGCAACCAGATGGTGAGCACTTTGGTCCCGTCGAGGGCCTCCCACCAGAACTCGGAGCCGAGATCCTCGGCTTCTTCGCCCATTCCGCGCCAAAGGATCGCGCGTCGGATGCCAAAACCGGCGAAGATTTGCGGGAGCTGAGCCGGATGTCCGAAACCGTCCGGCACGTACCCGACTTTCATCGCCCCGCCGAAGCGGGACGCGATCCGCTGCCCGTGGTGAAGATTTCGGACCAAAGACTCGGCGGAGACGAGGAATTCGTCGGGAAGCACGTACCACGGGCCGAAGCGGATGCGGCCGGAGGTGGCAAGCTTCCGGAGCGGCTCCTCTAACTCCGGTGCAAGCTCCAGCACATCCGGGATCACCACACTTTGACCATCGAAGACGAACGATCGATAGTCGGGCCTATCCTGAAGGATGCGGATGAGTTTCCTCACCAAGTTGACGAGATGAAAACGGAACTCCTGAAACGGATGATACCACTCCCGGTCCCAATGGGTCTCCGACACGACGAAGGCGATCTCAGGGTGGGAACGCTTCATTTGCACCTCCAGCCCGGTCCGTTGGTTCACCTGCTATTCTGCCGACTCCGTGCTCGTCCCTCGGGCGTTGCTTTCCCCGCGCTTGACTTTCACAGGGTGAGCGGCATTCGCCATTCATCGTAGGCATGTCTGCGCGCGCCCGCCGTCGATGCTGATGGTGTCGCCCGTGATCCAGTCCGCGTGTGGCGAGGCGAGGAACAGGATGAGCTCGGCCACTTCTTCTGGTCTTCCCACCCGTCCTAGCGGATGGGTGGTCTTGCTCCTTTCGAGGAATTCGGCGTACGCCTTCTCATCCATGCCACCTCGCCGATGCAATTCCGTGACGACCACCCCGGGATTCACCGCGTTGACGCGCACGCCTTTCGGAGCTAGCTCCAGTGCCGCACACCGAGTCAGGTGATCCACGGCAGCCTTACTGGCACAATAGGCCAAGACGTTCGGGAAAGCTCGGAGGCCCGTCACGCTGGAGACATTCACCACGTTTCCCTTGCGCTCGATCAAGTAGGGCGCACAAAGGTGCATCAAGTAGAACGCGGCGCGCACATTGATGGCGAACATCCGGTCCCATTCCTCGAGGGACGTGTTTTCGATGGTACCGTTTGCGATGATTCCGGCGGCGTTTACCAGGATGTCGATCCCGCCCCACGCCTCCACGACGGTGCGCACAACCCGCTCACAGTCCGCCGGAACGGTGACATCGGCCGGGAGGACCAGCGCTTGTCCCGGGAGCTCCGCGAATTGCCGAGCCACTTCGCGCAGCCTCTCCTCGCTGCGAGCCACGAGACCCACCTTGGCTCCCTCCCGTCCGAAAGCCAACGCCGTGGCCCGGCCGATTCCGCTGCTGGCCCCCGTCACGATGGCTACTTTTCCCGAAATCCCCATCTCCTTCACGAGGCAACCTCCACTCCGTCACAATTCCAGGTGCGGGAGCAGTTGTCGCACGGCTTTCCGGAGGAATTCCCTCTCATACACATCGGGATGCACCACGGCATCGTTCCAGACTACGAGGTCCAGATCGATGGTGCGCGGCCCGTACTTGTCGGCCTGCTTGACGCGCCCCAGCTCCTGTTCCAAGGACTTGAGCCAGGCTTCCAGCTCATCCCGACTCCGCGAGGTCTCGACGAGGAAAGCGCCGTTCAGAAAGTTGGGTTGGTCGGGCCTGCCGATGGGTTCTGTCTCCACAAACTCGGATTCGGCCACCAGCTTCAACTCCTCGGCGATGCGTTGCCGTGCCCAGCGCACGTGCTTTTCGGGCTCAATGTTGGACCCCACACTGATGACCGCGCGGTTCATTCCGTCTTCCTCCCCCAGCAGAATACGGACACGGAATCGGCAAAGCGGAGGGCGTGTGGCTTGTCCACCTCCACGCGAGCTGCCAGTACCCCTTCGTGCTGCAGGATGATTTTGAGTACGTGTTGAGCAAGCGTCTCCAGCAGGCGGAAGTCCGAGCCCTCCACCGCACGGATGATGTCCTTGGTGATGGTCTTGTAGTCGACGGTCTTCGTCAAGTCATCGCTCTCCGCGGCTCGAGACGCATCGACTTCGATCTCCGCATTCACCACCACGTCCTGCTTGTCGCGCCTCTCCCAGTCCTCCACCCCAATGATGGTCCGGAGCCGCAGATTCTTGATGCGAATCAACATTCCGCCTCCTCAGAGCAGGTGCTCTCCCCCATCTACGAAGATCTCTTGTCCCGTGACGAAGGGATTCTGCACGAAAAACACCACCGCCCGGGCGACGTCCTCCGGATCCCCGTGCCGGCCCGCGGGGATTGCCTTTGCCCTCCGCTCCAAGTACTCCGGACCCGCGCCGCGCGGAGCCAAGATCACCCCTGGACAAACGGCATTCACACGGATCCGAGGGGAGAGCTCGAGCGCTGCCATCTGCGTGAAGTCCCGCAGAGCCTTCTTGGACAGGGTGTAGGCGAAGTGTTCAATGGGATTGCTGGCCACCCGAGCATCCAGGATATTCACCACCAACCCGGACTCGCAGCGCAGGGCGAAGGCCCGCGTGAGGAAGAAAGGGGCTCGCAGATTCACCCGGAACACCCGGTCGAAGAGGCTGGGATCCGTCTCCAAAAGCTTCCCGGGCTCGAACACCGAGACATTGTTCACCAGGACGGCAAGGCCTGCGAACCTGCGCTTCACGCGCTCCATCAGAGCGAGGGCGTCGAAGTCCGCCTCGAAGTCCGCCTGGAACAGCTCGCATTCGACGCCGAGCTCTTCAAGTTCCCGTTTGAGACTTTCGGCCTCCGCCGAAGAGCTCCGGTAGTGCAAGGCAATATCGAAGCCCTCGCGAGCCAGGGCAACGGCGATCGCGCTACCGATCCGCTTCGCGCCACCGGTGATGAGAGCCGCTTGTCGCGCCATTGGCACGAGCTCACTCAGCCGTCGCAGCCACGCGGCCGGTTCTCATCTCTGATCCCGAATCGACATGTTGGAATCTGAGTCGGCCAGTTCGCAAGATGGAGCCGCTACGCGCTGCCTACCGGCGTAGCGGCTCCTTCCAAAAGCCGGGGGAAGCGGGGAGAAGCCCCGTCTGCGTCTTCTCCCTCCCCGAAGCCTCTGCCGCCCTCAGAATCAGCCTTTCCCTCAGATGCCCGCAGGCTGGTCCGTCAGCGCAAAGGACACGCTTTCGCGGCCATCATTCCTTGGAAGCTCGAGGCACCCGCATCAGATCTTCGGGAGTTCCCATGGCTTCCGGTACTCGGCGATGACGAGCCTCTGAGCCTCGGGGTCGCCGACGACCTCCTCTTTGATGGGGTCCCAGCGCACGTACCGCCTGAGACGCACGGCAATGTTGGCCAGGTGACAAGCGATCACCGACTTGTGCCCGATCTCAACGTCCGCCACGGGCTTCTGCCGGCTCTTGACGGCATCGACGAAATTCTGAACGTGGGTGTAGCTGTAGTCGCTCGATCCGGATTGCCGCGGCACTGGCATCATCTTGTAGATGCGATCCGGCCGGTCGATCTTGTCGGTTTCGGCGTAGACCTCCCAACCGCCTCGATCCACGACGAGGATGCCGTTCACCCCGTGGAACTCCACACCGTGCTCGCGCTGCCAAGGCCCGATGCCGCATCCGATCATATGCTCCCAAAGCAGCGAGAAGGAGGGGAATTCGATGATGGATTGCTGGGTGTCGGGCGTCTCCATGATGTCATCCGGGTAGCCGTACTTGCCTCCGATGGCCATGGCCCCTAGCGGATCTTCCCCCATGGCCCACATGGCGATGTCCACCATGTGCGCGCCCCAATCGGTCATCAGGCCGCCGGAGTAATCCCAGAACCAGCGGAAGGTGAAGTGGAATCGCGCGGGATTGAATGGGCGCTTCGGGGCAGGGCCGAGCCAGAAATCGTAGTCGACGGTAGCGGGCGGCGTACCGTCGGGAGGATTCCCCAAGCCGCCTTTCCAATCCAAGTAGGCCCAGGCGCGGACCATCCGGATCTTGCCGAGCTTGCCGGACTGCACGTACTCCACGGCCTTCCGAAAATGTTCCGCGCTCCGCTGCTGCGTGCCCACCTGCACGATCCGGTTGTAGCGGCGAGCCGCATTCACCATCGCTCGCCCCTCCTGGATCGTCTTGGCCAGGGGTTTTTCCACGTACACATCCTTCCCGGCCTGGCAGGCGTAGATCGTCGGGAGGGCATGCCAATGGTCCGGGGTAGCAACGATCACCGCATCCACGTCCTTTCGATCCAGGATCTTCCGGAAATCCCGGTAACCCGTCGGCCGCTTCCCCTGGACGCTCTCCACCTTGTTCAGGCCCTTCTCCAGCATCTCGTCATCCACATCGGCGATGGCGACGATGTCCACCTGTCCGGTGCGCATGAAATCGTCCAACAGGCTCCGACCTCGGCCGCCGCTGCCAATGAGGGCCACACCGAGGCGCTCATTGGCTCCGGCTTTCTTCTTCTGGACAGCCTCAGCCTGCACGCCCCCGAAGGCCGCAACCGCGGCAGCAGCCCCAGCCATCCGCTTGGCGAACTGACGCCGTGTAATCATCTTCATGGCACCTCCTCTTCGTTTCTCACCTACCCGACGGAATCAGCCCTCACCCTGGCCTTGCCGGTTCGCCGCAAGGCCGTAAAGCATCTTGCGATACAAGCCCATGAAGTAGCTGGCCGTGTGTGGCCCGTAGAAGGACATCAAGCGCGTCTCGTAGGTGCGAAGGGGATAATAGCGGTCCGGCACCACATACCCGATGTATCCCCCATTGAAACTCGTCACCGTCACCTGCCAACCCAAAGAATCGGCAGTGGCTCGCAATTCGTTGGTCAGCTCACCACTCCAATCCGCCGGCGCACTGAGCAGTACCAGATCCCCGATGCGGACGCCATTCAGCCAGACGGGGCCGGGATTCGTGATCCGGCGGGTCAACCACGAAGCCAACCTGAGCTTTTGGGAGATGCGCAGCTGCATCGGCCCAAGCTCCACGGGCACCCACAGCGCCTGCAGAACCGCTTCTCGACGCCAGTTGGCTGCTCGGAGTCTGGCGAGGACACTGTCTGCCAAAGCCCCGCCCAGCGCTTGAGCTCCTTGAAAGTCCTTTCCTGGACTCCGAGGCGCGTGGCTTCCCACGCCGCCAGCCACGTAGAGGGTGCACCTCACCCCGGCAAGCTCCAAAGCGCGGCTCCAGAAACCGGGCCAGTCACCCGAAAACTGCAGATTGGAGGCCGGTAGTACCGTGGCGTGGGCGGCAAAACTGCCGAGGACGGCCAACAACCATCCTCCGCGTCGAAACGCGAGGAAGGAAAAAAGGGAATCGACCGTTCCCTTTTCCCCGACGAGTCGGTTGGCGGTGAAGCGACGCGCGGCAAACTGCCCCCACGTAGCTTCCGCCGGTCCCAGGTCCGACCAGGCCCTCCGAACCGCGGCTACGCTGCTATCGACGAGCATGTCTACGACTTCGGATCGGAATTCGCCGGCGAAGGCCTCAGCCAGGGGTCCCCGCCCCCATCCGCCGGGGCCGGAGTGCGTGTGCGTCGCCCCAAAGTACACCTCGCTCGCCCCGAGACCGGGGTCCAAATGGAGGGAATCCAGCACACGAAGCGCGACTTCCGAAGGGACAATGAGCGCTTCCAACGCAACGAACGCCACGACGCACTGCCCCCCGCGCACCACAAGCGCGTGCACGAACAGGCTATCGTGCACTCCCTCGGCCCCCTGCCCTTTGCGGTCGCCGTATCCGGCAAGAGGGACTCCCGCCTTCGGTGTCAGACCCGCTCTCCCGACGCCGGCCTCCAGGAGCTGCGTCCCGCATCGGGCAGAGGTCCGGAAGGCCTGCTGGAGGGCTTCCGTGGTTCTACGGGAGTAATGGGCCCGGTCCGGTGACGTCCAATCCACGGCGCGTATCGAAACCGCAGTCACGGCGAGCGCGAACAGAACAGCCGCCGCCACGATGCGCCCCAGCCATCGCTTCAAGGACTTACCTCCCGTCGAGCACCTGCCTCCACCGTCGCGTCGCCCGCGCGGAACACTAGCGGATCAACGCCGGGATGATTTCCACCCAACCTGTACTGGTCTTCCCCGGTGGCACGATCAACAGGTGGGATTCCTTCAGAAGACCCCGTTCGTGAAGATTATGCGCATCGGTGCTGCACGTCTGGTTCTCCAGGCAGAAAAAGTTTCGATCTGGAGGCGTGTACACGACCGCGTGTGTGAAGACCTCCGAAGCCCGCAGCGTGAGACGAATCCCCTTGTCCCGAGCTTCCCAGCTCATCGGGCGGTCCGGGGTCATGCCCCAGTACACGTCGTCGAGATTCAGCTCGCTGAGAGGCCGAGGTTGGCGAAGGTCGTAGGGACTCCCATCGAGCGGCTCCAGGTTACCGGTCGGGAGCAGCTCGATGGCTTCCATGTGCGCTTGAGCTGGAACGTGGACGAACGTCTGCGAGCGCTCTCCAAGGAGGTTGAAATACGGATGGATCGCAAAGCCGTAGGGGAGTTCTTTTTCGTCGCGGTTCTCCACCGTGTACGAGACTCTCACGCCTTGCGCAGTGAGAGTGAACTCCAGCGAGAGGCGCGATCTCCAGGGGAAATAGCGGTACGGTTCGGTGTCGGGAGCAAAGTCGATCCAGGTACGCAAGGTCGCCGAGCTATCGGTGACTACCGGCTCCGCGAACTGCCACGGCTTGTCAAGAACAAGGCCATGGAGATGATGCTCCCTCCAATTCGTCGGCATCCGGTAGGAATTCCCCTGAAAGGTGAACTGCGCGTACCGCACCCGATTCGGGGTTGGGTACAACACGAGCATCCCGTAGCCTCGGCCCTGAAGCTGCCGCAAGGAATCGGGCTGGCGGAGGAGCTCGATCGGGCCGATCTGTAAAGAGAACAGATTGCTTCCCCCTTCGGGGCAAATGCGAGCCGTCAGATCATGGGTCGGATCGCCGGCGCGATATGAAAGGGTGACGATGTGCCAGCCCGTCTTCGGGTCCGTGTCCACCTTTGCTTCGAACGCCCTCTTCCTGCCTGCAGTGCATCCCATCACCGATCCCGCAATCAAGAGCATTAGAATCGTCCGCTTCGCCATCTCCTCTTCCCTCTCGACTTGACCTCCCGGAGGCGCCGTACCCACTGTACGGTTTCCTCGAGCGCGGCCGTAAGTTACAACCCGTCCGATGTTGAGTCAAGCCGAAACCCAAGCGCGGATGCCGGCACCCGTGCTGGCCTACCCGCGCCGTTCCTGAGGTTGTCGTGGCTTTCACCAGGGCTTCTGCGCTCGTTCAGCGCCGAAACGAGGGGCTCGGGCTCATCGCAGGAGGCTCGCTTCCCCGCTCTTGTCGAAGGCGATCGGAGCTGCCCGGAAAAAGGGCAAAACCGACCCGAGCTCGATCTTGCCCCGCAGTCGGTACGGCAGCGAACCGCCGCTGGCCAACAAGCGGTACGCTGCCCGCCCCAGCTGCGCGAAGTCGATGGTGGCCGGCAATTCAAGCTCTGCGGAACCCTTCGCAGGGATCTGACCCAGCTGCTCGGCGAAGCCCGAAAGCCACGTGGCCCCGTGCACGTCCAGACTGTACTCGAGACCTTGGAGGGAGAAGGAGAGCGCATTGGGATTGCTGACGCCGAGGACAAGCCCGATCTCCGCCGCCGACAAAGAGAGTCTCTTCAGGCGAATCCCCTGCAGATGAACTTCCGGCAGCTTGAGCACTGGCAGACGGGCGCTGTGTTTCAGCGGGACATTCACCTGGCCGACAATGGGCAGCTCGAAGCGCAACCCGACCTCGAGGGCATAGTCAGCACTGTCGGCGTCGGCCAAAGCCCCCAGCGCCTCGTGCAGCTGGTGGAAGATAATCTGGACCGGCAGCTGCACCGCACCTTCGCCTTCTGCGGGGACTTTCAATCCACCTTGCTGGGTCCCGGACAAGAGAGGGTGACCGGAAACCTCCAGCCGGTAGTCCAGCCCGGCCAGGCTGATCCCGAATGGGTTGGGATTCTTGATCTGCAAGTCCGCCACCAGCTGGAGCGCCTCAAAGGAAAGATCCTCTAGCCGGACGCTGCGGAGGTTCACCGACGGCTTCTGCGCCAGCTTGCCCGGCGCAAGCTTCCCGGCACAGCCCGAAATCGCCATGCTTATGAGGGCAACGGCGGCTACGCAGTTCCGCATGGTCTTGCGCATGGCCTCCCTCCTCCCTCGAGACCCATCCACAAGATCCTCCCCGAAAACGCCCCCACCTCCGGAGGCCGCTTCCTCGCCCCGAGCGCGGACGGCCCGACACGGAAAACCCACTCCCCCTCGCCCGGCATTTCCCCTCTCCCGAGCGATCTTGCGGCTGGCAGAACGCCCGGACCTCGGCTAACGAGCTAGCAGGCCCCTGGTCGGCTCGTGGGACGAGCGAACACGGCGCCGGCTTGCGCTGGCAGCCAGATTGGGTCGCGCCCGCTCTGCGGCAATGCCGACCCAGGCCGGCTGCGGATCCGCGCTCCGGGCCTCATATCGTGACCACGGAATCAGCCTTCATCATCGTAGCCACGATCTCGTCCATGCTACTGACGCGGCCCACCAGGATCCGGTCCTGAAGCCCGAAGTACGACACACACGTCCCGCAGGCGATGAGCTCGACGCCCGCCTCTTCCAACGTCTTGAGAGCCTCCTGAATCGCACCCGCCTGGGTGAGCAGCTTCACCCCAGAGTTGTAGAAAAGAATCACGTCCGGCTTCGTTTCGCACTTGCACAGAGTGTTCAGAAACTTGGGAATGAGGAGTTTTCCGAGCTCCTCGTCGCCCCCGCCCATGGATTCAGAGTTGACGACGACCACCTTCATGAGTCCCTGCCTCCACGCGAATCCTCGCCGTCCGTCCGACACAGCCCGCTTCACCGGTCCTCCATCGTCCCCCGTCCGACACGCGAAGCCCGCGCGCGTGCGGGACTGCCGCTCTACGGCCAGATCTCGATCGGCCTCAGCGCCCCGCACAAAGCTCCGCCAGCTCGGAAAGCACCTCATTGACCATTCTCCGAGCTGCGTGAGGCTCCGGGCGCCAGGGGGAGCCATCCAAGTACTGTCGCGTGGCCAACTGCGATGCCCGGTCGAGCTTCGCTTCCAGCAGAGCGAGCCGCTCCGGAGGAGTTCCAGCCGACCGAGCCTCGGCGAGAAGTTGCCATGCAAGCCGTAGCGCGCTGACATCCTGGACGCCCTGGTAAAGCATCTCCCAGCGCATGCTGTCCCAAGGCCCTCCTTCTCCCGGGTAGACCAAAAACATGTCGCCGCTGTGCCAACGGTAGAACGGTTGCTCCCACATGCCGTCGGGCCAGGAGTTGTAGGCCCAGCGGAGGATGCCATCGTAATCCAGGGTGTGGGCAATCCACGGGAGCATTCGCGATTCAAAGAGCGGTGAGAAGAGGAAGGTGTTCGGTCGGATGGGTCCCACGGCTACGTAGAACGTCGTCCTCTTCCCTTCCGTCCTGCGCCTTCCGGGATCCACCGGCTGTCCGCCTTGCGGCTCGAGCATGTGTGCGTAGGAGACGGAGAAGTCTTCCACCTCGTCCACGAACCTTCCCCCATACCCAGCCAGAGCCAACTTCAGCCCGGGCGCTGCCTGCCGCACCAAGGGGAGGATGACCTGGAGCACCTCATCCGGCTTCTCGTCCAGGCCAATGTACGTTTTCTCGAGCCATCCTTTCTGGCGAAGATGCTCGACGAATCGAGGCAGGAACGCCCGCCAAGCCGAGATGTACCAAGGATCGCCCACCGTGGTCGAGCGCACCCTTTTCGTGCGGCGTTGGGTGTCGACGTAGGTGATCTGACAGTCATTGCGGCTCCCCGGGCCGTAGACGATCGAGTAGGCGTGGATAGCTTCGCGTACGCCGGCTTTCTCCAGCGTCTCCACGTAGCGGTCGAAAATCCCGAAATCGAACTGGAAACGGTCCGACCGCTCCAACCGCCATTCCCCCGGATAATTCCACACCACCATGGTCGGAAACCGATGCCCCGTCTGTCCATCCCATGGCCCTTCGATGATCGTGGTCGTGGCCGATTTCACCCCGTGGGCGGCCAGGTTTTCGGCATAGCGCTCGATGAGGGTCCAATGCGCCTCCGACCATAGCTCCACATTGTGCCAACGAGCGATTGCCGCCGGGTCTTGCCAGATGTTCAGGTGGAACGCGTTCTCCGCCGGATCAGGGAGTGCAAAGGGCAAGATCCGCAAGGCCACGGAATAGGTATCCGATCGGACATCTACGAAACGGATCACAATCCTCCCCCGGTAGCTCCCCGCTTCCATCTGCTTCGGTACGGCGAAGGTGAACCAGAAGGAGCGCGAGACGTTGGCCTCCAGCCTGAGCGAGTCGCTGGGCACCAAAGCATCGGGCGTGAACAGGCCATCCTCGTCCACCAAGATGAGACGCGGCACCCGCACGGCACAAGGAATGGGCTGCGTCCGACCCGCATCGTCCTCAAAGACAGGGCGTTCAGCCACCACGAGGACATCTCCCGCCGACCGCACGCCGATCTGCAGATGCACCGTCTCGCCCTGTAGCGCCGTCACCTCGATCCTTCTCCCGTCCAAAGCGCGAGTGAAGGATCCGGGGTAGACGCGCAGATCCGTCCCCGCATCCCAGCTCCAGACAACCGGACCGCTCGCCCCGGCAAATGCGAGCGCAGCTGCGAAGATCAGGGCACAAGCTCCACCGATCGCGTTGACTTTCATCGCAAGGCCTCCCGACAATCCTCCCGCCCGAATGAGCCCTCGGCCAGAATCTCACCCGCGCCGCGGGTTCCAACCCCCGAGATCCGCTTCCCACGCGCTCTTCCGCCTGTCCTGCTTTTCCACTTTGCGCTGTGGCTGGCGGCTTCCCTTCATCGGGGCGCCCCGCTGACTCGAGTCCAGCAAGCTCTCGAGGAGGAGCGCTTACCCTTTGAGCCCGGTGAGCGTGATTCCCCGGACAAAGTACCGCTGGCTAAAGAAGAAGACAAGAAGAGGCGGAACCGTCATGGCCACGGATCCAGCCATGATGTACTCCCACCGCGTGAGGTATTCGCCGTAGGAGCGAAACAGCTGAAGACCCAAGGCAAGCGGGTACATCTCCGTCTTGTGGAGGTAGATTAATGGCGAGAAAAAGTCATTCCATGACCACATGAAAATGAACACGCACATGGCCGCCAGGGCCGGCTTGGAAAGCGGCAGGATGATGCGCACGAAGATCGTCAGCGTCGATGCCCCGTCGATCCGAGCCGATTCGTCCAGTTCGATGGGAATAGTCATGAAGAATTGCCGCATCATGAAGATGTAGAAGGGCATGCCGAAGAAAGCCGGCACGATGAGCGGCTTGAACGTATTCACCCAGCCGATCTTGGCGAAGCCAATGTAAAGCGGGATCATCGTGACCTGGGACGGCAGCATCATCGTCGCCAGCAAGAGGAGGAAGAGAGCATCCTTCCCGCGCGCCCGCAGACGGGCGAAGGCGAAGCCCACGAGGGAACAAGACAACACCAGGGGAATCATCCGTCCCACAGTCAGGACGATCGTGTTTCGAAGGAAGGTGGTGAACGGCAGGGCGTGCCACATCTCCAGGTAGTTCTTCCAGCGCCACGTCTTCGGGATCCAGACGGGCGGATAGCTGAGAACCTCCGCTTCCGTCATCAATGAGCTAACGAACATCCAGTAGAAGGGCACGAGCATTACCAAGGAGCCCAGAATGAGGATCGCGTAGATGAGTCCGCGGCTGAGATTGCGCCTCGTCCGAATTCCCACCGCCTTGGGTTCTTTTCCAGGCCTCACCGGTTCACCTCGTAGTAAACCCACAGGGAGGAGGAGCGCAAAATGAGCAAGGTCAGGACGAAGATGATCGCGAACAACACCCAAGCCATGGCGGAGGCGTACCCCATCTTCAGGTACTCGAAGCCGCTCCGGTAGAGGTAAAGGACGTAGAACAGGGTGGAGTTGTTCGGCCGACCGTCCGTGAGCAAGTAACCCTGCGTGAACACCTGGAACGTCCCGATGACCCCCATCAGGAAGTTGAAGAAGACCACGGGGCTGATCATCGGCAGCGTCACGTAACGGAAGCGGGCCCACCAATTGGCCCCGTCGATCCGGGCCGCGTCGTACAGCGACTCTGGCACGCCCTGCAGACCGGCCAGAAAGATGACCATGCTTGTGCCGAACGTCCCCCAGAGACTCATCAGCATGATCGATGGCAAGGCGAGGCGTTCATCCGTGAGCCAATTCTGGCGCGGGATGCCGAACAGCCCCACCACGAAGTTCAGGATGCCCTCCGGGTTCAGGATCCACAACCACAGGAGGGCGCTCGCCACCACCGGGAGCACGGTGGGCAAGTAAAACAGCGTGCGGAAAAGCCCAAGGCCTCTCACCCGCTGGTTGAGAAGGACGGAAACGAGGAGGGACAACACCAATTGCAGAGGCACGAGAACAAAGGTGTACACAGCGGTCACACGCAGGGATTTCCAGAAGAGCGGGTCGTCTCGGAACAAGCGGATGTAATTCCGCAGGCCAACCCACTTGGGGGCCGTGATGATGTCCCACTGGGTGAAGCTGATCACGATGGAGGCGATCATGGGGCCAATCACGAAGAGCACAAGCCCCAGCCACCACGGGGAGCTGAAGAGGAAGAAGTCCTTTTCTTCCCTGAGGACCAGCGCGGAAGGCCGCTTGCTACGCATGGGTCAGCCCGGTTTGGGGGTTCGAAGCTGTTGCCGTCTCGGGCTATCGGGAAGCGAAGGTCTCGTCCAAGATCTCCTGGACCTTGGGCTGAAACTCGGCCATGGCCTGGCCGGCCGTTTTTCGTCCCAGTCGAATGGCCTGCCAGGCATCCCGGATGATCAGCATGTTCGCTTCCGTCGGGATGATCGGCATCACGGACGGCGGAGGCGTCAGAATCTCCTGAGCTACCTGGTAGAACACGTCGAAATGTTGCGGAGCAATACTGCGGTCGAGCCAGAGCTCCTTGTGCTCGGCAAGCTCCTTGAGCATCGGGATATCGAAACCGAGCCGGGACCAGATGATGCGACCATCTCGGCTCCAGAGGTAGCTAAGCCAGCGATAGGCCGCTTCCGGGTGAGGACACTTGGCCCAGATCCCGGTGGCCAGGCTCACATTCGCGATGCTTCGGCCCCCCGGCTCCTCCGGAGGCGGGGCGATATCGTAGGGGTCCTCCATCCCCTTAAGCCTCGCCACCATCCACGGGCCCGAGTGCATCATGGAGATGCGTCCGCGTTTGAAGTCCTGCCACACCGGACTCATGCCCGTCATTTCCTCCGGCGACAGTTCAGGACTCACCTTGTACACCAGGGCAAGATCGGCCACCCTCTGGAGCGCTTCCACCGTCTTCGGATCCGTGAGGCTGGCCCGGCGGAAATCGGGGCTGAATGGCCTACCGCCATGGGTCGAAACATACAGCCACATGATCCAGTCCCCGTAGCTGCGATAGGCCCACCGTACGACGTGGCCGCTGCTATCCCGGCGCGTCAGGACCTTGCAGCACTCCAGAAAAGTACGCCAGTTCCATTCGCCCCGCGCGTGGAGTTCGTTAGGCGTGGGCAACCCGGCCTCGCGAAAGTGGCGCACGTTGTAGAACAGAACCAGCGGGCCCAAGGCCGATTGAATGCTGTAGGTCTTCCCCTGCCATTTCCCCAGCTCGAGAGTCCCCGGGAGGAAATCGTCCGGATCGAAATTCGGATCGGAGCGCAGGAAATCGTCGATGGGCCGGAGCACCCCCTTGGGCACCAGGTCAGCCATGTTGACCGTGAAGACGTCGGGGGCGATGTTCGCCGCAAGGAGGGCTAGAATCTTCTCGGTGTACTTGATGGGGATGAGCTGGAGTTTGATCTGGATGTCCGGATTCTTGCGCTCGAAATCATCGATCAGCGCGAGCCAAGCCCGTTTCTCCGCCACTCCCCCCCAGGTGGCGAAGGTCACCACCGTTTTGCCAGGAGGCGGTTTCTCGGGCTCGTAAAGGAAGAAAGCCCAGGCGCTCACCCCACCAATGATCAGCCACGCGAAGACTCGGAGGAGGGTCCTCAATCTGCGACTCCCTTCAGGTGATCAGTCCGGGCAATGGGTGCTGTGAGGATTTGGCCTGACCTTCCAGGATCTGGCAAGCGCGGACGTAGCTTTCGAGGTGCCCGATATCAAGCACTTCGCCATGGAACTGCCAGACGAACATCGGCACGCGCCGGTGGAGCCAGGCGATGAGATTACCCGGCGCGTCGCGGCTGTTTCCTTCCTCCAGATATGCAGGAATGAGCTCCAGGGTATCCGCCTTTAGAACGTAGAGCGGGGGCACAGCAAGACGAGAGGCCGGCTGCGACGGCTTCTCCTGGAAGTCGATCACACGGCCCTGACTGTCGACCTGCACCACGCCGGTGCGCCTCAGCCGCTCCGGATCCTCCAGCTCGTACGCCACGATCACATCCTGTCCGATACGGCGAAAGTACTCGACGGGGTGGGAGAAATCAAAGGGGAAGATGTTGTCGGCAGCAGTCACGATCAGGTCATCGTGGATCCCGTGGAGATCCAGGACGAAAGCCAGGTCTCCGATGGCCCCCAGGCGCGATTCATTGTCCCAGGTACCGTCGTCCACAATCTCGAACCGCCGCCAAGGCCATGGCCGAGAGCTCTTCGCCTCCTCCCACCAGCGCACGAATTGGCTGAAGAACCGGCTGTTCGTGACCAGATAGACGGTATCCAGCTCCTCGACCGTGGCCAGGCGGTCCAGGGTGAAATCGAGCACAGCCCGGGTACCGATGGGCAGCAGCGATTTCGGCCGGTCCTTCGTGAGTGGATACATGCGGGTGGCGTAGCCCGCCGCGAGGATAATGGCTTTCACAGGAGCCTCAAGCCGTCGTCCATCTTGCAGAAGGTCACGGAAAGTTGGCTCGCGTATTCGGGAAAGCGCCTCGGATATTCGTCAAGGACGCGCAGCCGCACCGCCTCCCGAAAAGCGGGGTCGATGAGCCCGATGCAGTTGCCTCGGAAGCCGGCTCCGCTGAAGCGAGCCCCGAACACCCCATCCGTTGATACGAGGATCTCGTAAAGGGCGATGAGCGGGGGACTGCCGCACTCGTAGTTCTCGATGGAGCTGCGCCCCGACTCGCTCATCAGCCGACCGAAGGTGTGCAGGTCTCCGCGGCGCCAGGCCTCAATCCCCTCGAGCACGCGGCGATTCTCGGTGTGAAAGTGGCGCGCCCGTTTGGCCAGCATTTCCGGGAGCTCGTCCAGCTTCTGCTCAAAGACGTCCTCCGGTACGTGCCGCAAAACCGGCCTCTCCGGCAAGGGCAATCCAGCCATTTGGAGCAGGCGACGGGCCGCTTCCTGGCACTCCGCCACGCGCTGGTTGTAGCCCGTACCTACCAGGTTTTTCGTCACGCCGGAGTAGACCACGACGAACTCGAATTCCCCCATGACCTCTGGCACCGCGTGGAGCTGGTAGTCCTCGGTGAGGCAATCGAGGTACATGAGGTTTTCCCGCCGGGCCAGAAGGATGCTCGACTGATCGAGGATCCCATTGTTGAGCCCGATGTAGCCGTTTTCGATGTCCTTGTCCAGGGCGATGTTGTCCTTGGCCAAGACCTTCAGGCCATTGACGTGCTCGAGAGCCAGGAGATACGCCAGGCCCACTGAGGCCGAGGAGCTCAATCCCCCGATGGGCATGTTCCCTTCGAGCACGCCATCGATACCGACCTCGATGCGGTAGTGGCTCTTCAGGGCAACGGCCGCGCCTCGGGCGTAATTGCCCCAGTCGCCATTCTGCGGCGGGGGAACTTCCCGGAGATCGAACTCCACCCTCCCCGGGAAGTTCAGGCTCTCCAGTCTCACCCTTCCGGAAGGATTGGGCACGAAGGCCAGAAGGGTGCTCCGATCGATGGCCATACCGGTCACGCGCCCGAGCTGGTGGTCCACGTGGGCTCCGAGCGGTGCGATCCGGTACGGCGACTTCACGATGCGGACGTCCTCCTCCTTCGCACCGAACCTGCGGCGAAGTTCAGCCACCAAGCGCTCCGCGCGCCGGAGATCCCGCTCCGAGAGCGAGCGGAGGTCAATCACGTCGAAGACAGCCTTGCCTGCTTCAAGTTGAGACGTGAGCGAGATCATCGATCACCTTCGCGAGCTCGATCCTGCAACCTGCGTCGAGAGTAGCCACCCCCTTCAACTTCCGTACCACCGAGCCGGGGCCCGGCCCAGCAGGCACGAACCCCGGCCTGCGCGTCGTCTCACATCTTCCAGAGAGGCGGCAGCTTCTGCGGGTTCGGAGCGCGCATGCGGATCAAGTACGCCTCCAGCCATCCACGGCAGCGCTCGGGATGCATGGTGCATTCGATGATCTTGGCGTGATCGAGGCTGTTGATGCGGTCATTGGCGGCTCGGAGCGCGTCCATGCTGTTCTTCAGGGCCTGCTCCACCGGCATGCGCTCGGGATTGATATCGATCCCGAAGTAGCCCCGGTAGCCGTACATCTTGAGCACATACAGCGCTGCTTCCGTCTGCTCCACACTGAGCACACCCACGTTCAGATCCTGATCGTAGTTGCCGAGAGGCTGGCTATTCCAATGGGTGTGCGCCAGTCTCCCGTACTCCATGATCAGACTGAAGGAGTAGGCCAGATCCTCGTAGCCCATGAGCATATGTCCCACTTCCGGATTCATGGCCACGATCGCATGTCCTTGCGAGAGGAGCTCCCGATTGCGCGGGTTTTGAAGCTTGGCCTCTACCTTCTGCGCAAGGAGGAGGGCCTCCGCCGTGGTCCCGTACAGGATCCGTCCGCGAGGCTCGTAGGGCTTGGGTTCAAACGCCACCCGGACTCCGGGCACCGCGTCCAAAGCCTCCGCCAGGCCATCGGCGAAGCGATCCCGCGCGGCGACCATGTCGATCCCGAACGGGTTCTCGTATCCGTCGATCCCTGGCCAAACAACGGCGAAGTCGGTGTCCAGCTCCCGATTGAGTTCCAAGGTGATCTTCGTCCGCTCGATGGCTTTCCGCCGTATCTCGGGTATGGGGTTGGAGAGCGAGCCGAACTCCCAGTCCCTGTCGTAGAACAGGTTCGGCACAACCGTCACCACCCGGATCCCCGTGTCTCGCATGAACTGGCGATAGACCTCCAAATTGTCTTCGTTGATCTCGTTGGGGTAGTGCGCCTCCACCGCGGCCAGCCCGTAGTCGCGAAGTTTCGCCGCAATCTCGAGCCGCTTCGGGATGTCGATGGCTTCCCCGTACCGGTCGTGGAAACGTCCTGCACCGGGGGAAAAGAACCACACGCCGGCCGAGAACTTCATTTCCAACTCGAAGGTCTGGAGATGCTTGATCAGCTCTTCGGGCGACCTTCGCTTCGCCTGCTCCCTCAGATCCACCCACGCCATTTCCGCACCTCCTCGTTACCTATGGGTATTCAACCAATGGGGCCGCGCCGATCACATCAGGCAGCGGGCCAAACCACCGTCAATGGGGATGGTAGCCCCTGTGATGTAGGAAGCCCTTTCCGAGGCGAGGAAAGCCACTAAATCCCCGAGCTCCTCCGGATCTCCGAGCCTTCCCGCCGGGACCCCTGCCTCCCAGCGCTCAAGAGCAGCGCTGAGCTCAATGCCTTCCCTCCGAGCGGCATCTTCGGCCAGTTCCCGAAGCCGTTCGGTTAGGAAGTAGCCTTGGGCGACGACATTCACGGTGATGTTCTCCGGAGCCAGCTGGAGCGCCAACGACTTGGCCAAGCCCACCACGCCGGGTCGGAGCACATTCGAAGTGACCAGGGTGTCGATGGGTTGCTTCACAGTGACCGAGGTGAGGAAAATCATCCTCCCCCATCCTGCCTTCCTCAGGTGCGGCAACGCGGCCTGCGCCAAGCGGATCGCGCTCAGCAGGGTGAGCGGGATCGCTCTCTGCCAGTCCGCTTCCGTCAGCTCATCGAACCGACCTGCAGGTGGGCCGCCCGCATTGCAGACCACGATGTGGAGCCGACCGAAGCGGCCGGCGGCTTCCTCGACGAAGCGCTCGATATCCTCGCGCCTCGTCAAGTCGGCCCTCACGGGCACCACGGTGCGACCTGTTTGCTGGGCGATCTCCTCCGCAGCCCGCCGCACCCGTTCCTCATCCCTCGAGCAAATCGCGAGGTCGCAGCCCTCTCGAGCTAGTGCTGTGGCTGCCGCGCGCCCAAGCCCCCGACTAGCAGCCGCCACCAGAGCCACCTTCCCCTGGAGTCCAAGGTCCATTTCGAGCTCCTCATCGAACCCGCGCCCACAACGCCTTCACAGAGCGTCCCGCCTCTCTCCTCCTGCGGCTGAAGCCGGAACCGAAGCGCCAGCCACCGCAGGACAGCCCGCGGCAATCCGGCTGCCCACGGTTGAAGCCAGCTACACCCAGAGAAACCTCACGCGCCATTCACCTCGTCCGCGAGCCATCTCACGATGCCGGCCTTCACTCCCTCGCTGCGGGGTTCAGGAACCCAGCGGGTGAATCTCAGAGCCCACTTCCAATGCCGTGCTCGCGTCCAGCTCGGACTCGCCAAGCTGCAGCTTTTCGCCCGGAATCGCAAGATGAAGCACGACCGGCTCGTTTCCCACACCCATCCGGATGCTGATCCGCCGAGCCCGCGCTGGCTCCTCCTGCAAGCGGACCTCGGCAGGTGAAGCATCCCCGAAGCCGAAGCTGGCGACGATGACCGCAGTGTCCGCCCATCGACTGAGCAGGACGAATGGGTACTTCCGGTACATCGGGATGCCCGGTTCCTGACCCACGAACACCGAATCGTCCGGCAAAGTCGCCAAGTGGAGGGCGAGGGGACCGGCCTCCGTCTTCCAGCTCACCGACGTGCCGTCCGCCGTCGGCAGAAGACGAACGTCGGTGTAGTGTTGGTAGCCATCGCCTGCAAGATGCGCCGGTTTCAAGAGCTCCCTCGCGAGCGGAAGTCCCACTTCCCCCTCAGCCCGGAAGTGCCAGTGATAGCGATGCCTCGCCCGGCTGCGAATCCAGTCCACCACGATCACTCGACCTTCGGACAAGCTGACGCATCGGTCCAGTTCCACATCGGGATAGACCTCCCGTGTCCGTGCGCGCACGACCTGCCAGCCGCCGGCGCCGCCGAAAGCCACCAGCTCCCCCGCTCCCGAGCTCTGACACCTCCCGTCGACGGAGACGGTGTTGTGGCACGCGGTCTTCTGGAACCATTCCTTGTAGGCCGGGATCCCGTATCCGGCCGTGCCGAAGTCCGGCGAGATCCATCGACCACGCCAGCTGAACACCAGCTGCAGCTTGTCGAAATGCCCGTGTCCCCCGCCATGCGGGGCGAAGTCCAGCAGCACGTAAAGATCCCCCTCGCGCAGCACGGCCAGTCCACTATGCCGGAGGAGCACGCTCTCTTGCGCGACCGCGACGGAGGGGAGACTATCCGGACCGAAGAGAAGAGCTTCCAAGCTCTGCCGAGATGGAAGGAAGGAGGCCCAGAGGCTATCGATCCCGGCTTCCGGAAGGATGTCCTGCGCCTCCTCGTACAAACGCGCGTAGGAAGCGAGGGTCAGATTCGGCCAGCCATCATTTAGGGCAGGAAAACCCCCGCGCCGGTCCATCAGCGCAAGGGGGACATGCAGCATCTTCCCGAGCCGCGCGCCAGCGTCCCCGAGCGACAGGCCTTCGTTCCGGGCCACGTGCGCCCCTGCCATCAGCGCTTCCAGCGCGTAGAAATGGTAGCTGAGCGAACCCTCGTACCAGATCCCGTCCTCGTCGGTCCCCCGCAGTACCTGAGCGCGCAAGCCCCAAACGGGATCTTCCAGGGCGTACCGGAGCATCGACTGGTTCCCGATGAGGATGGCGATGCTAGCCATTGCCGCCACGTGCCAGCAGGAGATGTTGTGAATCCTGCCCCGGAACTGAGGCTCCGTCGCCAGGAGCCGGTACATTGGCTGCCAAAGAAGACGCACGAAGCTCCGGTGCTCGAACTCCGAGATGGCGCCCCGTTGCCGAAGGATGTCGTACGCCCGCGTCGCGTGGATCGCCCACACGGCCTCGTCCAGCGACTGGCCCATCAGCCTACCACGCCCCGCGTGAGAGCCGTGGAGCGGAAACGAGGCATACCGGTCCCGGATCTTCCTGAGCCACTGGAGCGCCGCCTCTGCGTATCGGGCATCATCCGTCAGCGCGAAGGCTACGGCAAGCCCAGGCAGCCTCTCCGCTGAAGTGAAGTGTACGAGGTAGGCCCAAGCTTCGTCGTACTTCTCCCCCCTGTACTCGGCCCCATCCACCGGACACCGATGGCGGTGTGGTTCGGCCGGATCAAAGGTCAACTGGACGGCGTGCACCGGGCAAAAGTAGTCATGGAAGTAGCCCGTAAGCACGTCCGGAAACGGAGGCGGCGAGGCAAGCCACCGGTCGGCGTCCGCGATTATCTGATCTGCAATGGCTCTGGCCCACGGCGAGCTCTTTGCGCGGGTTCGGGCACGAAGGAGCAAGTCCTCCCGGCACCAAACGGCAGCGAAAGCCTGCGCGATCACAGCGAACGTCAGCACCCCACAGAGCCCGAGCTTGCTCCACATGCGGTCCCAATGCAGAAGCACGCCACATCCCGCCAATCAATTTGGGGAAGGAATGAATGCCACTCGGGTTGGTCCACGCTCTTCTTACGAATTTAGACATCAAGCTTGAGAAATCCAAACCTCAAGCCCCCATTCCGCGCAAATGCCCGCTCGTTCCCCCCACTGCTTCGGCCCCCGCGAGGCGGAACTCGGCTTCGCCAAGTACCCACCCCACCAAACTTTCCCGGTCCGGGAAATTGAACAGACCTTCCTCCACGCGTCGGTTCAGCCACCTGGTCAGATCCCGCAGGCGCTGGACCGCGCTGAGGTCGAACTGGGGGCTCCGGAGGGGAACCCGGGTGTCATTACCCAGGAGTGGGTCAGCGTCCGCAGGGAAGAGCCCACTCTCGACCGACTTCCTCCACTCCGCCGTTCCCGGAATCGGCGAGAAGATGGCCAGGCTGGCTTTCGCACCCAGCCGGGCGACGGCCAGCAGCGACTCCACGACTTCGCCGGCACCCTGCCCGGGCAAACCGGCGAGCACATACACGCCGACTTCGTTTCTGCGGTACCCCGCACTCTCCAGCCGCTCGAGAGCCAAGGCAAGGTCCTCCTCGCTTGCCTTCGATCCCATCGCCCTCTGGCGCTCGGGGTTGCTCGTCTCAAAGCTGAGCCTCACGGTGCGGAAGTTGACCGCGGCCATCGCCTCCGCAACGTCCGGGGTGATCATCCGAATGTGCAGTCCATTCGGCGTGTGGAAGGAAGCATGGACGCCGAGGCGCCGGAGCTCCTCGCAGATCGGCAGGAAGTGCTTTTCCGCTGCCACGAGGAGAGCATCGTCGAAAAAGGCGAAATGAACCACCCCGCGCGAGCGATTCAATGTCGCGATCTCGGCCGCCACGACCTTGGGATCGCGACGCACCAGCTGCGGCTGGAGGATCCCGGAGGCGCAAAAGCTACAGCGGAATGGACAGCCCAAACCGGTCAGCACCGCCGCGGAACGAAGATTTGGGTAAAGGTCGTACGGCAGAGACTCAAGTTCCGCAAACCACTGCGGGGAGGGAGGGGCCTGGAGCTCCAGCAAATCCCACAGCTGACGGAGGGACTCCCCAGACAATGGGCCGGGGAGGACATAATCGGCTCCCATCTCGCGGGTTGCGTGCTCTGGGCAGAGCGTCGCGTAAATACCCCCCAGGAGCACCGGCACCCCGGGCCACTCCTTCTTCACCTTGGAGATGACCTCCCGAACTCCCGGGTACCAATAGGTCATGCCAGAAGTGACCAGAACGGCGTGCGGACGCTCCATTTGCCGCAGGCGCGATCGCAGATATCCAGGCGTCCAGCCGTACCGACAAAAACGACGTGGGACGTCGGCCAAGACCGGGGGCTTCGGGATCGGCTCCCGGTGGAACTTGCCGGTCCCGTCCCAGCGCTCGCGCGCCGAGTTCCATCCTTGCCACGCGAGCCAGCCCGGGTCGTGCCGGTCCAAACAGTCAAGAAGCTCCACCTTTGCCCCGGCCTCGCGGAGCAGGGCCGCCAGGCACAGAAGACCCAAAGGCTTGATCCAAAAGTCGTAGGCCGCGAAATCCGTGATCCACGGATCTATCAGAAGGAATCGCTTCATCGCTGGCGGTCATTCCTCGGCTCAACCCGGACAGGCCAGGACCTTGCCCGGCTTGGCGCCCGTGTGCTGACCCTCCTCGACCACAACCTCCCCATTCACTGCGACCAACCGGATGCCTTGGGGGAAACGATGGGGATCCTCGAAGGTGGCGCAGTCGGCGATGCGGCCGGGGTCGAAGAGAACCAGGTCCGCGAAGTGTCCCGGAGCAATCCGGCCTCGACCCTCGAGCCCGAATTTCCGCGCCGGTAGCCCGGTCATCCGGTGGATAGCCTGCGACAGCGGCAAGACACCCCTCTCCCGCACGTAGCGGCCGAGGACGCGTGGGAACGTGCCGTAGTAGCGCGGATGCGGGTGGCCTCGGCCCAGTATGCCCTCGGGGCTCACCGCGTTGCCATCGGAGCCGATCATCGTCAGACGGAAGGCGAGCACCTTTTCCAGGTTCTCCTCGCTCATGGCGAAGGCCACAATGGAAACATCGCCCCGTGCGTCCACAAGCAGGCGCCGCAGGAAATCCAACGGCTCCAGCCCTTGCTGCCTGGCTAGCTCATCCACTCTCTTTCCTTGCCAAGCGCGATTTGCTGTGTCCGGCAAGCGGGAAATCAGGATGTTTTGCCATCCCCCCAGATTCTGCACCTTGTCGAGCGCGAAGGCGGCCATTTGGGGCCAAGTCCCGCCGTCCCGCAGTCTCCCCAGGAAAGCCTCAACGCCTCCTTCCCGCGACCACATCGGGAAAAGGACTTGTGCAGTGGTGCCAAAGGCGATGTACGGATAACAGTCCACATGCACGTTGACGCCGCGTTCAGACCCAAGCCGGATTCTCTCGAGGGCTGAATCCTGCAGGGGCCAGTTCCGCGGCTGGGATGCCTTCAAATGCGAGATCTGCAGGGAGCAGCCGCTCTGGCGGGCCATCTCGAGGGCCTCGTCCACTGCCTCCAACAGGCGGACATCCTCATTGCGCAAGTGCACAGCACAAACGCCATGCTTCTCCGCCACCCAACCAGCGAATTGGACGACCTCCTCCGTCCGAGCAAACGCTCCGGGAGCATACTCGAGTCCAAAGGAAAGGCCCAGCACGCCCTGACCGAGCGCCTCGAGGACGAGCTTGCGCATCTTATCCCATTCTTCCGGGGAGGGACTGCGGTTGGCTTGACCCGTGACGCAGGCCCGGACCGTGCCGTGCCCCAAGAGGCTGGCGTAATTCACGGAGATGCCACTGCGCTGCAGGCGGCGGAAAAAGCCGCTCGCGTCCCGCCAGTCCACCGTCACCCCGTACCGCTCGCGCCATCCCTCGCGAAGTCGCTCGCCCTCCTCACCGAGCAGAGGGAAGGGCGACTCCCCGCAGTTGCCCGAGATCTCCGTGGTGACGCCTTGCTGCACTTTGCTCTGCGCCCGGCCATCGACCAAAAGCTCCACGTCCGTATGCGAGTGCACGTCGATGAAGCCGGGAGCCAGTGCCATTCCCGACGCTTGGACCACCCTGCGCGCCCGCAGATGGGACAGCTTCCCCACCGCTGCGATCTTCTCCGCCCGGACAGCGACGTCCGCCCGCACGGGCTCGGTTCCCGTGCCATCGAAGACGTCGGCACCGAGGATCAGCAGGTCGTACGCCTCGCGCCAACAGTTCATGACCAAGGGAGCGCCAAGAAACGCCCGGGCGCCATGTACCAGGAACTCCCGCCGGGTGTAGAGAAGAGCTTCCGGCTCGGACCTTTCGTCCGGGTGCCCCATCGTCGTCTCCCCAGAATGGGAAGCGCCCCGTGATGGGGCGCTTCAGTTTGTCAGATCCAATTCACCGGCGTCGACCACCTCAACGCTTCCACGGCGGTGTGTCCGGGAGGGCCTTCTCAAATTCTTCCACCAGCTTCTTTTCGTACTCGCCGGCGTATGTGCCATTGAAGAAGCGGTCGATCGCCTCCTCGTAGAATCGTTGCCAGGACTCCTCCTCATGGCCGGGGTTGATCGGGTAGAAAAGCGCATTGTTGGCTCTGGCCGCCTTGAGGTCGCCCGGGGCGTCTCCGATCATGAGCATCTTCTCCGGCGGATACTTGCCCCCCGCCGCGAGCCGGATGTGCTCCGTCTTGCTGCCCAGCTCCTGCCCGGCAATGATTGCCGCATATTTGGCGATGCCGTGCTCCTCCCATTCCCGCACAAGAGCTTCCGTGGGCGTCTGCGACACGATGATGATGTCCGCTTTCTGAGAGAGCTTTTCCAGACTTTCCCTGACGAACGGGAAGGGCGGAACTCCCTTAACGATGTCCGCGATCGTGCGGTTCACCGCCTCGCTCCATTCCAGCGTGCGCTTCAGGATGGGATCATTGGTCCGCTCAACCCATTCCTTCAGTGTGGCGTTGCTCTGAGGAACTCCCGACTGGACGTATTCCCGGAGCTTCTCGGCTTCAGGGATCTTGACCCCCCGGCGCTGCACCTCCGGCCGTTCCCGCAGCAGGTCGAAAACCATCAGCAAGGCGGGGAAGCGATTCGCGCCGCGCCATTTGGAGTACAGGTTCACGAATTCAGCGGCCTCGCGGGCGTACTTCGAGACCGCTTGGAGTTCCCAGTACTTGATGATATTGGGTATGAAGCACTCCTTGTGCTTGATCTCCATGGAATCGAAGACGCACCCGTCCGAATCGATGCCCACGAAGAACTCGTGCTTCGGCTGGAAGTTTGTCAGGATACTCTGGTCGTATGCTGCCATGATGCCCACTCCCTTGCGCTCGCGTCCGGTTGCGGATGAAGGCTCACCGCTTGATTCTGGCCGTGCCTCCCTTCACGACGTGCATGACTTCATCCAGCGTGATCATCGACGTGTCCCCGCGCGTGCTCTGGAGAAGAGCTCCGTGCGCGGCGCCGAAGTTCACGATGTCCTGGGGAGCAAAGCCGTTGAGGAACCCGTAGATCATGCCGCTGCAGAAACCATCGCCACCCCCAACCCGGTCTTCGATCTCAAGCCGCTCGAACTTGGTAGACTCGTAGAACGTGCCATCGTAGTACATGATGGCCGACCAATTGTTGATCAGACCGCTGACCACCTCCCGAAGCGTAGTGGCCACAACTTGGACGTGGGGGTAGGTCTTCACCACGTCCGTGACCATCTCCTTGTAGCTTTCCACGGGCAGTTTCTTCAGGCTCTCATCGACGCCCTTCACTTGGAACCCCAGAGCCTTCTGGAAGTCCTCTTCGTTCCCGATGAGAACCGTGATGTAGGGCATCAGCTCGCGGGTGGTGGCGATCGCCTGCTCGCTCGTCCAGAGCTTGCTCCGGAAATTCAAGTCGTAGCTGACGATGGTGCCCGCCTCGTGCGCGGCCTGCATGGCCTCTTTCACCACCTGCGCGGTGGTTTCGCTCAAGGCTGTGAAGATGCCCCCCGTGTGGAACCAGCGCACGCCGCGCTGCTGGAAAATGCGTTTCCAGTCCACTTCGCCCGGCTTCATGTGGGAAGCGGCCGAGTGCCCGCGGTCATAGAGAGTCACGCTGGCGCGAACCCCAATCCCCACCTCGGTGAAGTTCAGCCCGATGCGATCCTTTTTTCCGACGCCATCGTAAGGCACCCACACGACCTCGCTGATGTCCATCCCGCTGGCCCGCGCGTGATTGCGAATGAACCAGCCCAGGGGGTTATCCACGAGGCGAGAAACCCAGCCCGTCCGAAGCCCCAATCGAGCGAGGGCGTAGGCCACATTGTATTCGCCCCCGCCAGCCCAAGCCTCGAAGTAGGGGGTCAACTCGATCCGCTGATGTCCCGGGGGACTGAGCCGGATCATGCATTCCCCCAGCGAGATCAGATCAAACTCGCACTCCTCTTTGGCACGGATCTTCAAAGCCATCTTCCGCCTCCTTACCGTCTTTCCTCAACAAGAACGAGGGTCATTTGCATCGGGACCAAAACCGCGAAGGACTGTACCACCCCTCCTCTCCCGCCACGCCAATGTGGCCCCCGCAGGTTCAAGCCATTACTATCCCCCCGACTGCCAAGCAAAATATCCAATGCCCGGCTCTTTTTCAAGCGAAATGCAGGCCCGGAACGAAGAAGAAACCCCGCTTCGAGCCCGATCCAAACCGCCACCCCGGGAGGGCAGCTGACCGCCACCTGCCCAAACCCGGCAGAATCCACTTGCCTTTTTGCCGCGAATTGCATTAGTTCGCCCAGAGGTAAGGACAATCGCGTGGGTCGTTTGCGGAATCACCCGAGGAGGTGTTTATGATGAACCAGGAGCGCGCGATGGATCGCCGGGAGTTCATCAAGGCAGGGGCCAAAGGCGTGGCTGGCCTTGCGGCGGCCACCACAGCCCTCGGGGCGATCAAGCCGCAACGGGTATTGGGTGCCAATGACCGCATCGTAATGGCGGTCATCGGGATCAACGGCCGAGGCCGCGAGCACTATCGCCAGTGGGTTCGGATCCCGGGCGTGGAGGTGAAAACCCTCTGCGATGTGGACGAGCGCCTCTTCCCGGAACGGGTGGCCGAGCTCGAGAAGCTGCAGGGCAAGAAGCCGAAGACCGAGTACGACCTGCGTAGGGTACTGGACGACAAGGACATTGATGCGATCTCCATCGCCACCTGCGACCACTGGCATGCGTTGGCCACCATTTGGGCCTGCCAGGCCGGCAAACACGTGTACGTGGAGAAGCCCACGTCGCACAACATCTGGGAAGGGCGCAAGATGGTGGAGGCCGCCCGAAGGTACAATCGCGTGGTGCAGGCCGGGATGCAGAACCGTAGCATCGAAGGGGTCCGGAAAGCCATCGAATTCCTCCACTCCGGCAAACTGGGCGAGATCTACATGGCCAAAGGCCTGTGCTACAAGCCCCGCGACTGCATCGGCCGGGGCCAGGAAGCCCCGGTCCCGGAGGGATTGCACTGGGATCTCTGGCTGGGACCGGCCGAATACCGACCCTACAACACAATCCTGGTGCATTACAAGTGGCACTGGTTCTGGGACTTCGGTTGTGCCGACATCGGCAACCAGGGCCCCCATCAAATGGACATCGCCCGCTGGGGCATGAATAAGCGCGAACATCCCGTGCGCGTCAAGTGCGTGGGCGGCAAGTTCGCCTGCGATGACGATCAGGAAACCCCGAACACCCAGCTGGCTACGTTCGAATACGCCGATGGCAAGATCCTCCAGTTCGAGGTGCGAGGCTGGTACACCAACGATGAGGCTGGGGTCCGCATCGGGAATCTATTCTACGGCACGGAAGGCTGGATGTACCTCAACGGCGACAAGTGGTACACGTACTACGGAAGGAAGAACGAGCCCGGTGAGTACTACGATGGTTCCGGCGACGTCGCCGATCCCATGAACCTGGCCGGCGCGGGCGGGGCGGCCCACTTCGTGAACTTCATCGAGGCGGTGCGCGCCAACGACTGGACCAAGCTCAACGCCGACATCCTTGAGGGACATATGTCCACGGTGCTCTGCCACATGGCCAACATTTCCTACCGCCTGGGACGCGAGCTTGTGTTCGACGGGCACGCAGAGCGCTTCGTCGGCGACGAGCAGGCGAACTACTACCTGTCGCGGAACTACCGTTACCCGTACGTGGTGCCGGAAAAGGTCTGAGACGAGCCGATTCGCTCCGCAGGGCGAGGGTATCCCCTCGCCCTTTTCTTTTCTCTCCCAGTGGAAAGGGCCCTGGCGGCTGCCAGAAAGGACAGCGAAGCCCCCACCCGATTCCTGCACCCCGCTCGCTCACCTGCCTTCCGCTCGGAGTCGGGTCAGCTCCCGGAGCGCCCTCTCCTGAAAGGCCCGCTCTGAGCGGCGGCCGAAGTAAACCATCGCCCAACCACAGGCGACGAGGGCCATTCCTACCATCATGTTGGCGAGCCAGACGTCGCGCGCGGACGGGAAAAGCAAGAGCCCGAAGTTCAGGATCCCAATGGCGACGGCTATCCATCCCACCAGCCCGTACGTGGAGCTCTCACGCGCACCGCGCGCGAACACCTCTCGGACCACGTCTACCGGTGTACTCAGCCGCCGGAAGAACTCCTCTACCATCCGCCTTTCCGCCACGGACTCCTGAGCGAAGAGCCTGGAAAACGCGATGAGCGCGCCACCGAGGATGATGGCCCCCATGCGGGCAACGACCAGTGCCCCGAAGGAAAGGGGCGAAGCGGCGGCCGCCGGCAGTAGAACCCAAGCGCCAGCCGACAGAGCCACGCCCAGCGCCAGAACTAAGACGGGATGGCCTCGGTACAGCCTTCCCAGCCACGCCGACCCGAGCAAGATCGCAAGGGTGGAAATGGCGCTGGTGTAGATCACATACCCAATTGGCCACTTCAAGACAAATTGAGCTAGAAAGCCGGCAACGAACCCCCAACAAACTCCCGCGAGAGCCGACCACCGGGCCACTCCCCTGCTCAGAAGCCCAACTGCCATGGGGATGGAAATGGGCAGATTGAAGAGCCCCACCACCAGAGCCATGAGATTGAAGACCCCGAGACGGCTGGATGCGTACCACACGGCCAGGCCGATCACCCCGGCGCCCACCAACAACGTGACAACCTTGCCCGCCAAGAAGAGCTCGCGATCCGATGCATGGGGCCGGAAAAAGCCTTTGTAGATGTCGCGGGAAACCACGGCCGAGACCACATTGAATGTTGTGTCGAGGGCGCTCATGGTCGCCGCAAACATGGCCGCCACGAAAAGACCGATCAGACCGTTCGGCAGCAGCTTCAAACAGATCCCCACGTAGATCAGGTCAGCGGGTTGAGAAAACCTGCCGAAAAAGGAGACGGAGTCCAAATCTGGCCAGAAGATCCGCCCAGCCAGGGGAGGCAAGCCGAACAACAAAGGCACGGAGAGAAATAGCAAGCTCGCCATGAGTCCGACCCTCTTGGCGGCCTTCTCATCCAGCACGCTGTAGTAACGCTGCGCGCCCAAGAGGGACATGGAATTGACCACGTTGATCAGCGTCACCCCGATAAGCCAGTGCAGGTTGTAGTGGACGCCGTGATAGACGAAATCGTGCTCGAAAGGCGGAGCAGCGCCCAACACGCGACCGATCCCACCCGCGGCGATCAGGCTGAGGGGGGTGATGAACAGCGTACTGGCTGCCAGGATCAGGAATTGGACTACGTCGGTCACGGCGACGCCCCAGACCCCGCCGAGGTAGGTGTACAGCAACATCACCAGACCAACCGTGACGGTCACGGCTGTCTGATCGAAACCCATGGTCGAGGCGATGATCTTGGAGACAGCGGTCAAGGTGATTCCCGCAGTGAGAGTGCTCGAGATCGTCAGCATCCAGCTGATGCATTGCTGCGTCGTGACGTTGTAACGCGTCGCCGCGTATTCAACGGGCGAGATCACGCGCGCCCGCCGCCAGCGAGCCGCCGTAAAACGGTAGCCAATGAAGAACGCCAGCGACCACGTGGCGAAATAGATCAAAGCGAAATACCCCTTGTGGTAGACGAACCCGGCCGCCCCAGAGAAGGTCCAGGCACTGAAGGTGCTCATGTACAACGAAATCCCGCTCACCCACCAGGGAAGGAGATTGCCCCCGGCAAAGTAGTCGAGCGCGCTCCGCACGCGCGTTCGGAAGTAGAGTCCGATGCCCAGCATCAAGGCGAGGTAGAAGACAATCACCCCGTAGTCGAGCCCGTTCACTTGCCTCATGCCGTCCCTGCGGTGTGTTCGTGAGTCCCTTCCGGATTTTTGCGCAAGATAGCGACAGGGCCACGTGGAAAACAAGCTGAACCGACCGCCGCGGAAGAAAAAAGCCGGGGGCGAAGCGCGGGCAGAGTAGTTCTCGCCCCATGCCAGGGCAGGCCTACGCAGGCGTAATCCCTTGCGTAGGCCGAGCCGAAGCTCCCCTCCGCGGGACCCAATGCCGCCCGGTTGCGCTGGTCCTCTGAGCCGGGGATCCGGCTCCCTTGCCTTGTCCGAGCAAGCCGCAATTAGGAAACTTTCCTGCTCCGGGACGCGTTGAGACTCCGAGCCTTCCTCGAGGCCCACCACGTCGCTCCGTGGCCCGAAGAGGGGCCGAAAACCGGCATCCAGCGATTCGTCAAGCGGGTGAGCAAATGAGACTGTGTTTGGAAAACCTCGATGTGGCCGTCAACGGGCATGCAATCCTTCGCTCCGTTAACCTGACGGTGCGGAAAGGAGAGATCCACAGCATCCTCGGCGTGAACGGGACCGGAAAATCCTCCTTGGCCTACACGATCATGGGACTGGAGGGCTACCGGGTGACCTCAGGCCGGATTCTCTTCGAGGGTGAAGACATCACTTCCCTTCCGGTGTGGGAACGAGCCAGGCGGGGCATCACCCTCGCGTGGCAGGAACCCGCTCGGTTCGAGGGGTTGACCGTTCGCCAGTACCTGGCACTGTCCCGCCGCTCCGCTGCAAACGGTCTCCCTCCGGAGGAGGCCCTGCTGCGCGTTGGGCTCGAACCGCGCAGATACCTGGACCGGACGGTGGACCAATCCCTGAGCGGAGGGGAGCGCAAGCGGGTCGAACTTGCTTCCGTCCTCGCCATGATGCCCAAGCTGGTGATCTTGGACGAGCCGGACTCGGGTATCGACGCGCTGAGCATCGGTTTCATCACCGATGCCATCCGTACCTTCGCCCGCTTTGGGGCCTCGGTGCTCCTCATCACCCACCAGGAGGAGGTCGCCTCCGTGGCCGATCGGAGCTCCACCATGTGCAACGGGACGATCCTCAAGACGGGCGACCCCGCGGAGGTTGCGCGATTCTTCCGTCTCCACTGCCGTGCCTGCGACCACGTCAATGAACCCGACGAGGAGGTGAGCCCCAATGCCTGACACGGCTTCCGTTCTCCCCAAAGTGGTCGATTTCAGCCGAGAGTTCGAGCTGCTGGTGAAGGCTTACGAGCAGAGCGGCGGCGTCCCCGAAGCGCTTCGCGACAACCGTGTCGGGAGCCTGGCCGTCCATGGCAATCGCGTCCTCGGCGCAAATGCCGTGGAAGGTCTCCACCTGCACACGGAGCAGACCCCAACCGGCGTGCGGGTCGAGGTTCGCGTCGAGCCCGGTGTTCGGATTGCGCGGCCTGTTCACCTCTGTTTCGGCCTGTTGCCGGAGGAGGGAATTCAGGAGATCCATTCGGTGTTCGACATTGGCGAAGGAGCGGAGGTGAGCTTCATCGCCCATTGCACCTTCCCCAACGCTCTCCGCGTGCAGCACGTGATGGATGCCAGCATCACCGTCCGGCGCGCAGCAAAGATGGTCTACCAGGAGACGCACTACCACGGCGAGCAGAGCGGCACGCTGGTCATGCCCAAGACAAGGGCAGTGGTGGAGGCTGGCGCCGTCCTGCAGAATGAATTCAAGCTGGTCAAAGGGACGGTGGGAAAGTTAGACTTGGATTTTGAAGCCCAAGTAGCCGAGAAAGGCGTCTGTGAGGTGGCCGCAAAGGTGTACGGCAAAAAGCGCGACGAGATCGTGGTCAGAGAATCCTTGCGTCTCACGGGCGCTGGGGCCCGAGGTCTTGCGAAGAGCCGGATCGCAGTGACCGACGCCGCCCGAAGCGAAGTGCTGGGAGAAATCGTCGGGGAAGGACCCTACAGCCGAGGCCACGTGGACTGCGTTGAGGTGATCCGCGGAAACGAGGCCTTCGCCAGCGCCGTGCCCAGGCTGATCGTGCGGCACGACACGGCCAAACTCACCCACGAGGCCGCCATCGGAAGCGTGGACAAGAAGCAGGTTGAGACCCTGATGGCAAGAGGCCTCACCGAGGAGGAGGCCGCGGACGTGATCGTAAGCGGCATGCTGAGGTAACCCGAAGCTCCCGGCTCGGGTCTCGAGAGAAGAAAGGGAAGATGGCACCGTAAGGTGCTCCGGAGTGGCTCATCAAGATTGCAGGGGAAGGCATGGATTCGGAGCTCGAAAAGAAAATCCGCGAAGAAGTCGGCAAGATCCTCGATCCCGAGATCGGCAAGAGCCTGGGCGAGCTCGGCATGGTGCGCGAGGTCAGCTTCACAGACGGGGGAGTGCGAGTTACGCTGGCCTTGACCGTAGCCGGCTGCCCTCTGGCCCGCAAGTTCGAAGAGGAGGTGAAGCAAGCTGTCGCTCGCGTCGCAAGCAATGGAGTGCAAGTGGCCGTCAAGCTCATCGAAATGAGCCCGGAGGAGCGCGAGCGCTTGGCCGAGCGTCTCCGGGCTGAGCGATCCGGCGCGAGTAGCCAGGAGAGCCCGACCGGCATCGCCCAGGAATTGAATCACATCGATCACATCGTCGCTGTGATGAGCGGCAAGGGAGGGGTCGGGAAAAGCCTGGTCACTGCGCTTCTGGCGATCGGCTTGCGCCGCAAGGGCTACCGTGTGGGAATCATGGACGCCGACATCACGGGCTCGAGCATCCCGAGGCTCTTTGGGATCTCGCGTCGCCCACAGACGGGGTTCGGGGCCATCATCCCCGTTCGTTCCCAGACCGGGATCTACATCATGGGGCTAAATCTTCTCCTGGAAAACGAGGATCAACCTGTGATATGGCGCGGCCCCTTGATCGCGGGAGCGATCAAGCAGTTCTGGCAAGATGTCCTCTGGGGGGAGCTCGACTACCTCCTCATCGATCTCCCGCCCGGTACTTCCGACGCACCGCTTACTACCCTGCAGCAACTGCCTACCGAAGGTGTGGTCCTGGTCACCACGCCCCAGGAGCTCGCGGCCGTCATCGTGCGCAAAGCCGTGCACATGGCCCACCTGCTCGACAAGCCTGTGCTGGGGGTGATCGAGAACATGAGCTATTTCGAATGCCCCCGGTGCGGCACTCGCCACGAGCTTTTTGGGCCGAGCGAAGCCCACAAGGTCGCGGAAATCGCCCGGGTACCCATCCTGGCGCGAATCCCCATCGATCCGCAGCTACCCGTCCTGTGCGATCGCGGGCGCATTGAGGAATACAGTCTCCCGGAGTTCGACGCGGCTATCGAACAGCTGGTCGAGCGGACAAGCCGGCATTCCCCTTCGAAACCCGGGAACCCCTGATCCCTCTCGGCCTCCGAGCTGAGCCGCTGTCGCACGGAAACAGCGGCTCGGTCCGAGCTACAGAATATCAACTCCCCCTTGCCAGGGCTTTGCCCAGCGCAACCAGGCTCAAAGCCAGGCCCAGAAGGACCACAATCGCCGGGCCCGCCGGCATGTCCCAGACGTAGGACAGCGATAGGCCCACAACGGTCACCACGAGGCCGGCGATCCAACCGACAAGGAGACGCTGAGCCCACGTTCGGCACAGAAGCATCGCGATCGACGTCGGAACCAGGAGGAAGCAAAAGACCAAAAGGATGCCGGCGATCCGAACGCTCAGCACGATGGTGACGCCAAACGTGAAATAGAACAGGAAGTCCCACCAGCGATCCGCCGCGGTAAGTTCACCGGTCCGGTATTTCCCGCTGAGGGCGGCGAATCGATCCCGAAAGATCCAGTGCAAGGCTCCCACCGCCAGGTACAAAGCCGCCATTTTTGCAATGGTGGGCCAATGTACCCACAGGAGCGTGCCGGAGAGCGTCTCCTTGATGTGCTCCGCGCCCCCGGGTGCCCGGTCCGCCGCCAGGACGGCCGCAGCCGTCGCAACCGCATAGACGATGCCGATCACCGCCTCCTGCGGGATTCGCTGCTCCCGCGTGCGCGTGATCGTGAAGAGCCCCGCGCCGAGGATCACGAAGGCAAGGGAAAAAACGTAGGAAAGCGTCTCCTCGGGATGTATGCCCAGAAGAAAGGCCACCGTCGTCCCGAGAGCTGCGATCTGCGCCAAAGCCAGGTCCACGAAAATGATCTCGCGCTGAATCACATGAAGCCCCAAGTAGACGTGAATCAACACCACCAGCAGCGTAGCCACAAAAGGAGGCAGCATGAACGAAAGCGTCGCGGCCATTCCTCCCCTCCACTTGTCCAGCAGCAGTTCCACTACCCGATTCGACTGCCAGTATAGGAAGCCAGTGACCCCTGCCAGATAAGTTGTCCGATCCGCCGCTCTCCTCTGCGGGACAAGAAACCGGCGGCTCTGCCTCATCGTGCCGCGAGCGCGTCGCGGATCCTTCGAACCCAACAATCATACAGATCGAAAACTGTGCGGATTTCGGGCTCGCCTCCCACCATGTGAGGCAGGAAAAGCGCCTTCACCCCCGTACGGGCCTCGATCTCGCGCGGGGTGTTGCGTTCGTAGTAGTTGTCCACGAGCAACAGCCGGATGCCCAAAGCCTGAATCTCGTCCACCACCTCCTTCACGTGCTTCGCTGTGGGCGGAATCCCCGGCTTTGGTTCCACGTAGTCGACGATGACCAAGCCGAAATCGCGGCAGAAATACTCCCAGCTCTTGTGGTAGACAATCACCTTCTCACCCCGAAACGCAAATCCCTCCCTCAACCAGCCACCGAGCTTGTCGATCAGTTTGGCGCCGTCGGCTTCCTGAGTACGGAGGTAATCCATCAGGGTGCCGTTCAGGAGCATCTCGCTCAGCTTCTCTCCCCCCACGATCCGTACGAGCTCCGGTCCGAACATGGCGCTGTCGATGCGCGAGACGAACCGTCGGTACCGAGCCTCGTAGTAGGCCGAACTACCCGGGTCTATCCGCTGTAGCCCGGCCAAGATGTTCTCGGCGATCTTCTTGGCGTTGATGGGGCTGGTGTGAAAGTGAGGATTGCCGTAGAGGTGAATATCCCCCGCGCTCCGATCCACAGCGCGGGTCGGAACCTCCAGGAGAGCCACGCCGTAACTTGCGGCCACGTAGCCTGGCTCCCCCTCCAGGATGCGCGCATTGCGCGCCCCATCGATGAGCGTCGGTGCCCAGAGCTCCAGATCCAGTCCGCTCGTGATGAACAGATCCGCCCTCTGCAACAGGCGCGCGTAACTCGGTTTCGGAAGCACGAAATGGGGGTTCTCATTCCCGCGCACGATGGAGGCCACCTCCACACGTTCGCCACCAACCTCCTGCGCAATTGCGGCGTAGTCCGGAAGGGTGCTCACCACGAACAGTTGTCCCGCGACGGCTACCCGCACGCCCAGACCAAGACCCAGTGCGAGCATTCCGCACAGTATCTTCAGCATTCTTCCCATGTTCCCACCTCCCAAAGGATCGCGCAAAAGGGAAACCAGAATCTGCTCCAACTATCCACGGGCTCCTCGGAATAGAGGCTTGCAAGAAGCTCAGTACGCCTCATGCTTGTGCGGCCCCATGGACCAGACGATCTGGAGAATTCCCTTGGTGATGTCCGATCCGTACGTGCACAGGGTACGCTGGAGCTGCAGGCGAAGGAACACGAACTCGCTTTGCCAATAGGTGAGGACCACCGACCCGCTCTTGAGCGTCTCCGCGGCGCTCACCGGGAGGTGCGAGTAGTCGAGCCGCACCCCTCCCCACCACCGTGCCCCGAATCGATTCTGCACGGAGACGTAGCCGCCCCAGCTTTTGATCCGGCCCTGCTCAGTCTGCCTCCAACTCCAGAGCCATTCCGAGCGAAGCTCAAACGTCCGGTACAGGGCCCGGTCCGCCGGCACCCACTTGTACGTGAGGTCCACGCCGCCGAGGCGAGTACTCAGCTTGCCCTCGGGGTCATTGTGCCCCAAGGCTCCGCTCAGCCCAACCTCGAGATAGGCATTCGCGCTGAGGTCCCAGTAATTCTTCAGACGCCCCACGGCGACACGATCTCGTCCCCCCTCCTCAGCGAAGCTGACACCGTCCCCACCTGAGATCATCTCGAGCGTCAGTTCGTTGACGTGAGCCCAAAGACGGGGCAAGAGCCACGAAGCGGAAATCCCCATTCCGGACAAGCCCTCCTCCCCCAGAAAAGAAGTGAAAACCAGAGGACGATCGACTTGAGGCAGTGCGTGTTCATGCCACCGGTTCAGGACCCCAAATTGGTTGCGGTACTTGCCGACCTTCAGGTTGAGGTTTCCCGGAAGGCTGACCCATTCCATGTAGGCCTCTCCCAGGTGAAAGTGGCCTTCGCCCGAGATCCCGAAAAAGAACTTGCCTCGCGTGTACGGATCGAGCGGGGCCACAATGTGGAACTCCGCCTCCCGCAAGTAGAAGCGGTCTCCCCAACCTGGCCCGTAGACTTCGGGGATCGAATCGGCGGGGAACTGAGGCACCCGAGCCCATCCAGCAAAGTCCCCTGTGAGGCTGATCTCCGGATTGAGAGCCGAGAGGAGCCTTTGTCCACCGTAAAACGCGCGGCCCTGCTGGGAACCGAGGCTCCCCGTTATTCCGGCAACGGACTCGACATCCGCGGGCAGATGCCGAGCCATCATTTTGTCGGAGAGAGGCGACGCCACCCAGCGCCCCGGGGGTTCGAAAGTCTCGTTCGCCGCCCCTTCGCTCGCCGCCCGGCTTGAGTCACAAGCGCAGCGCTCGGGCGCCGCAACCGCTACGCTGGTCAAGGCTAGGAAAGCGATTAGGAGGAGCCGAATTGCGGTCACCCCGCCGATCGATTCCGCATGCAAAGATGCTCGCCACATTGGTCCCCTCCGCGATTGTTCCGATCCCAGAACCGACTTCCGGCCAAACGCCAGCCGCGCGGGTGAATCTCGGCGAAAAGACAGCTTGGCGTCGAACTGTCACCGCAGGAACGTCACCCTGGCCGCGCTGGCGCAAGACCCTACAGTCCCCGGCCCGTGCCACGGGAAACCCGGTCAAGTCCCGCCACGGGCCGGAGCAGGAGCCACAGCCCAATGGTTCCTGGCCCTGAGATGGTAAGCAGTTTACAGCGGAAGGGGTGGTGCGCGCGGGGAGTCTGTCGGGAAGTGAACGGATGGTACCGGAGATTCTCCCCCTGCCAGAGGTAGCCAATCTACTTCGGGCAGCGGAAATTCCGTGGTCTCGGGAATCGCCTCGACGACGGGCTCCTGCGACAGGCCGAGCCAGCGGTCGGCAGGACATTCCGGTTTAGAGGAGACGGGCAGGTCATGGTGATTGTGGAAGAGATCCGTGCCGGAGCTCACCGCCGCGTAGCACAGGACCGCCGCAAGCCCCAACGCGCGCGAGAAAGCGAGTACAGCGCGTCCCCTTCGACCTTGAGCCGTCCCGACGTCCATGAAAAGCCCTGCTTTTTTCTCATGCCGCCGATCCTGCGCCGGCTGCAAGCCGACAGCGCCGGGGTTGCAGCTCTATTACTCCGGCCCCAGGCGAGAGGTTCCTGCGGCGTGCACGAACCCAAGTGAGCGGTCGGCCCGAGCGTTCTCCTGCCAGATGCCCCGCCGTCCCGCTCCCGAAAACCTGGATCGCAGAAGATTTGGTCGCGAGGCCGAGCCCGGAGACCACGCTCCGAAGGACACCCTTTCCGACGTGAACCGAGATCCATCCCGGCAATGTCGAGCCGCCGGTGTGTCGCAGCTTCACTTGCCCGATCGTCCTGGCGCCGGCTGGCGGCAGGTAGCGCCGGCACCTCGCGCAGGGCAGCGGAACCGGTGGACCGAGATGAGGATCAAGAGCCGCCAAACGGGAATCGCGGCTACGGCATCCAGGGACGCACTACCCCCCTGCCCCACTGGGGACAGGGCTCTGCGCGAGAGCTCCTGATGCCGACCGACGTCCGGTCCCGTAAGTTGGAACTCTCACGCGGGGATACGCTGCAAGTGCGCCGCTAGCCACTGCACCGCAAGGCGTCCACCCCCGAGCCAAACACAGGAAAGAGTGGGTGCTCAGCGGGAATACGTGATCTTGACACGGTCTCGTCCGCCCCGGGGCCGCAAGGGAAAGAAGGTTTCCGCCGGGGGCGAAAGCTGGCACAGTTCGCTCGGCATGTCCCCCGGCCCGTCAGGCTGCAGTGGGCGCTGCTCCCGACGTTGCACCAGCCCACGGCGCGCTTCCGGCATCGCCCGCGGCGCCGCCGCCCCCGGCGCGGACGTGAACTTCCGAGCCGGAACTTTTCCCGGAACGGCGATTTGCTCCCTTTTCCCGCGGAATCCCGTCGGACTATCCGCCCGTCCTGTGCCGACAAGCAAGGACCGCCGGCAAGGAAGTCGATTCCTTCGAGGAAGCGGTTCTTGCGGCAAGACGGGGATGGGAACGGAGGACAACCACACCGCGGCCGCCAACACGGAGACTCTTGGAATCCAGCGTCATCTGACGAAGCCGGGAAGCCAGGCCTGAGACCAGCCGGTCCGCGCGGGAAGACTGCTCCGACGTGTGTTTGTGGCTGTAACCGGACATCCTGAAGGCCCGCCGGCTGCCGAGAAGCCAGGGGCACCGGCTTCCCCGTCGGCCCGGCGGTCTTTTCCGCGATCCCGGCCCGGAGGCCATTGCAGAAGCCGCCGCACGAGCTGCCGTTCTCCCGCTCCCCTTCTGCAGCTTGATCTTCGTCAGAGTCTTGCAGCGGTCTCCGACCTAGGCGGCCAAAACTATTCCACTCGCACCCTCCCAACCACATACCGGTCGTGCTGGTCGCGACCGGCATTGGCAAAGAGGATACCCGGTTTCCCTTTCGCAGGGTCATGAATGGCGATCCGGATGTCGTAGCCGCCGGGAGAAAGGTTCTCTGGGATTTCGATTTTGTCGCTGGCAACATGCCTGCCCGGGATCCACTGCCGGATGTCCATGCTGGTTTCCCGCTGCAGGGCAACTTCCCCTTGCGAGTCGGTCAGGTACACGACGAGCGGCCACGGGAAGTAAAAGGGCGCCACCCCCTTGTTGTCCACCACAAGGGTGATGTCGAGTCTTCCCCCGCGTTTGACGCTCCGGCTGTATCGTGCCTGCCGCAATACGAAGCGGTAACCCAAGGTTTTATGGAGCTTGTCCAGATTGCGTCGGTGCTCCTCGCTGAGCGGTCGAAGGTCACCCCCGGCTGGACCAAGGAATGACCAATGCGTCTGCTGGATGAACTTGTAGTTCAACTCGAATCGCTCCAGTGTGCCCTCCATTGCGCCCCGATATCCCCCGCAGAATTCGCCCGTGATGAACGCGCGCTTCCAAACCTGGTCATTCAGTCCCGGGTCGACCTGACTCAGAGCATAAAGATACCAGTTGTTTTCTTCCTCCGTCCCCAGGCAGTCATTGCGGATGCCCCCGCCACGGGAGGTCACCCATTTCACGGCGAAAGGATCATCGAAGGCGATCACCTTCGGCTTGGTCGGAAAGGCCTCGAAGTAGACCTCAAGGATCGCCTGTTTCGTGGCTTGGGTCGCTGCCAGGGCCTCGTTGCGCCAGACGTGCCACTCCCCCCAAAAGCCGTACGAACCGACGTCGATCCAGGCCACCCTGTCATCCCGATCATAACGGGCCCCCAGTGCCATGATTAGCCTGCGGTGCGCCTCGAGAAAGCGGGGATCATCCCAATCTGGCGCCAAACCCTCATGCCCATCAACGGAATAGGGACGCAGGGCAACCCCCTCTTGGACCAGCCATTCCGGGATATCGTACGGATTGCCGCTTCCCGGAGTGCAGGCGGAAATCCGAAACCCAACCCGCCGCCCCGTGAGAGCGATGTCACCCCACCCCCTCTCAAACTCGGTCCAGTCGATCACTCCCGGTTCAGGCTCTATGTCTCGCCATTCATATGTCCTGTATTGCAATTTGGTGTCGTATATCGGGTTTTCATCCCCCACCCAAGTGACGAAGCCTTTGAAAGGATTGGGCAAAACGTCATCGATTTCCTCTAAGACGGTCTCCTCGAACTGCGGTCCCGTAGCGGTCTTCTTCGTGCAATTGGAACCCGCAATCGCCACAACCTCTACCGCCAAGACGAACGCGCGCAGTTGCCGCGTCACATCGCCACCCGTTATCTCAGTTCTACCACCATCAAACCGTAAATCTGCAACTGTCCCATCTTCACTGTAAGTAAGCTGGCATTTGTCTCCCTCGTCAACTCATAAGGCACGGATTCGAGCTGCGATAGATCACCGCAATATCGTACCGATCGGACTTCGGCGCCTCGCGGCAGAAGGATCTGAACCGACAGATTCTCCGCAGGCGTGATTTCGCCATCTACCGTGACATCGTAGTTCACCAAGTGGATCAGGACAAGATTTCCCTTCCTGTTTTCCATGCGAGTCATTTCCACAAAGGGATGCTGACTGGTAATCCGTGTGAGCCGGCTCCCCAGAACTTGGATGATGCCATCTACTGCCTGGTCCAGAATGGCGCGTAACTCCGGGTGCATGCGATTCCGCGTGTACCCCTCCGGAATGTCAGGGAAAACATCCGCCATGGACGGGCCGAAGGTGGTGAATTCCGATTTGGCTTTGGCCGGGATTAGGTATCGGTGCTCCGGGATGGGAAGCGGTTGGAACAAGACCTTCCCGCGCCCCGCCGTTTTCTCCGCCCCTTGCACGGGGTATTCTTCCGCGCCCAGCATCCGCACTAACAAGGGACGCTGCGGCAAGTTGAACTGGTCCTTCTTTCCGCATTCACCGAGGATGAACAAGATTCCACCATTCTCCACATAACGCTGTAACGCTTGCTGCGTCTCACGACTGAGCAGTGGCAGGTAAGGTAGCCAGATCAGATCATACTGCGAAAGATCTCCCTTCATTAGGTCATCTTCCACGATGAGCACATGAGCAATACCGCGATCGGCCAGCACTCGCGATGCGGAGAAAGCAAAGCTGAGCTCATCCGCCAAGAACTGACTCAACGAGGCCACGACGGCGACGTTGGCTCGTAACTGAGCCCCCAGCAAGTACTGCTCATTCGAACTCAGGAATCGATACATGGCGGTAGCACCGGGCGGAGTCTGCCGCTTCTCCCGGAAGATGCAGTGATTGGCTACGGCTTCGGCGATGTTGATTTGCGCCATCGCGCTTAAACACTTTTCGGTAGGGTTCGGAAAGATCGGCGGGGTAATTTCGGTGGCGTAGACGATCACTGGTTTGCCATGGGAAGCGGCAGTTAGAAATTTCAATGCCGGGCTGTTGGTGATTTTGTTGCCGTTCTCGTCTTTTCGTGGGGCACTGTCCAGAAATTCCTGGATCTCGGAGTAAAGGAAGTCATCGTATCCTTCCGCACCCAACATCTCCATGTTCCCGGCGGCATCGTAAGCGATGGGACCGTAGCCGAAACCACCGAAGACGTTCCCCGAGATCAGGAAATGGGGATTGACCTCTCGGGCTGTCTGACGCAACTCGCGATGAAACTCGGCTACCCTCCGGCAGCGAAACGTAAGCCATTCCATCCAAAACTTGTCACCACGTTTCCGAGGCAATTCGATACTATCATAGTCATCAGTACCGTACTTCTTCTGCGCAATTTCTGCGGGCAAGTGTTCCTTCAGGTATTTGATGAAATTCGCTCGCGTGTAATCACAGTAGCATGTTCCGCCCGGAATGTGGGTCCAGTCAACGTAACAGCCATCGATCCCCGTAGCCGCCTGCGCGCGAACCTTCGCCTTCATGACCCGCACGTAGTCGGGATTGTCGGGACAACCCCAGGTTTCAAATCTCCCCGTGGTCTCTTGCCCATATGGCGCGTAACGATAGTAAGGAAAACTGCCATCCGGACGTACGGTGATCCATGTAGTGGGGTCGGCCTCCGGTCGAGGGCCAAGCAAATCGGCAAAATCGTCCCACCGCTCGCGATAAAATCGCAAGAAGTCAATCTGATCTTTGCGCGGCTCATCCTTGTTCGTGGCGGTTTCCCCCGTGAGTGAGGTGGAGAGATACCGTAGCACAATATATCCTTTCTGGTGGTAGCTGTCGTTGAAGTTGCGTGCTTCTTTCATTTTCTCTCCGAATTCCGCACGAGTTGCCGTCTCAAAATTGGGGGCTCCGCTCCCGAAAGTGACCGTCATCTGGTTCTGCTGCAAAAACTCCAGATCCGCCTTTTGGCCCAACCGCCAATGGCCCCAGTCCACCACCGGACGCCATTCCTTCTCTCTTTGACACGTCACAAGCAGGAGCAGGGCAACCATCGCAACCGGCAACCGCATCGTGGCTCTCATGAGCGCCTCCCCGATCTCTCGGTTCGTGAACTGTTTAGCCGCCTCACTCAGTACGCTGGCGTACGCTACTGCAACTGAATCACCATCTCGCCCTCCCCCTTCAATCCGGCCCCGCTCACCACAACCGAGCCTCCCCGCATTCGCCACTGAAGCGGACGAGAGCCCCAGCGAATCTCACGTACCTTCTTACTGGTCCGGAAAGCCAGTTCCGCATTCTCCGAGTCATGAACCGCTAATTGCAAACACACCGCTCCTCGGGCCCTCGTTATGTCCTTCAGCGTGAAACCACAACGCAGCAGGACAAATTCCTCATCTCCCAAGGGCTGAAAGATCAACGCGCGGTCGGAATCGACGTACCCTCGCAGAATCCCATCTCCCTTGCGATTCCATTCCTGTCCATCTGCGTTACGAATCACCGCCGGACAGGGCGAATAGAACGCGAAGCGAGCCCGACTCCGAGTCAAAACACTGAACTCGATCTGTTCTCCTCGTTGCACCACACGCGAAATTCGTTTCGACACATAGGTCAATCGAGGCTGGGTTGACGGTTTATCCGATAGCCTAATGCGGATGTGGTTTTCTCCCCTCTCAAGATTCGGAAGAATCACAACTCGATCTGAGTATGCCGCATGATTTCGCCCATTGATTTGAACCTCTCTTATGAAGAGCCTCGTGTTTTCCATGCGCACACCCATTCCACCGGCGTAATGAAAAAGGCTATCCAAATGACATCTACCAAAGTTAAGGAGTAGATCGACCGTCTCCCCATCGCTTTCCCAGCGGTAATCCCACTGCGCGAGAATACGCAGTTTTTGCATCAAATCCTCTGGGGTTGGACAGTAGATATCGCTGGTGGCGAAGCGGGCCTTCATGGCATCGTACATGGCGAGATTGCTTTCATTGATGATGCGCTCCTTTCCGCGCTGCGGCATGGAAATGATCGAATAGTCGTGCCACATCTGGTTGTAAAGAACGCCCATCCCAATGTTTCGATACATGTGGTCGAAAATAGCCTCCTGATAAGCAGTGATTTGCTGGGTTGTATAACTCCACGTTGGGTCGTAAAACCATTGGTAATCCGGCGAAGGCGAGTTCTCCACCACAACAAAATCCTTGTAAGGCCCTGCGAACCAGGTCAGATTTCCGTAACCCAAAGGCATGTCCTCCTCAAAACCGTGGGTCATGTAGAACGAGAACCGGCGGGCAATCTGCTCGTAATCGTCCATTGGAATGGTATTCCCCGGATTGATAAACCACATCACCTTCCCAATGGGATACCCATAGTCAGCAGTATTGAACTCAATTTCCCGAACCGATTCGTCCAATTCTTCTTTCCACCGCTCTTCGTTCATCTCCTGATCGATACGGTGAAAGCGACTATGCGTACCGATCTCCCCCCCACCGCCTCCAGTTGGTAGGCCAAAGGGGCCAAATCCTGCCATCCGGCTTTGGTGGCTCCGCTCGAGACCCAGCCATACACCGGCACCACACCGCTCTCCCGAGCGACCCTGATTAGATAGTTGATCGTACGAATCTGCGCGTCGAGGTTAGCACTTGCGTCGGCGTCCAGGCGAATGATTGCGGTCAGAGCAGCATTGGACAGCTGCGGCGCAGGGAAAGGCACGGACAAGTCCCCGTAAATGGCCCAGTACAACGCCCTCACCATCACGTTGAAAAGCTGATTCGGATAGAAGACCTGCGGCTGCCTGTTGCGGAAGAAGGAAGCCGCACCGGCCCAGGTGCTGAAATCGCTGATCAGAACCAAACGTCCGCCGTCCCGAAAGGCCGCGGCAGACAGAAAAGGGTAGCTTCGTTGTTCGCCGGAGCTGACCAGCAAGGTGTCACCATCTTCCGCCGGCGCCAGGATGTTCAGCCCATTCACCAAGTGTTGGGTCAAGAATTGCCCGTTCTCCCAGACTCGGGTAATGAAGTGATGCGCGCTCTTCACTCGAATGCGGAAACTGGAATTCCCCTGGAATCCGGCATGGCGGATACCCAGCAACCTGTCCACTGCAGCGTGATCACGTTCTTCCGCCTCAGCGTTCCAGACGGCGAAAGGGCCGTCAACGATCAGGCTACCCCTTTGGGCCAGATATCTTTCCAGGCTCGCCGCTACCTTGTCGTAGACCGAATCGGCCACGTAGCTGCACTGAGCGAGGACCAGCGACTGCAAGCGCGACAGATCGGCTCGGGGAAGCTCTTCGAGGAAAAGGCACTCGTAGGGGATCCCTGCCAGATTGGCTACCGCCGCCCACCCGTGCGCCGCCATTTGAGTCACGCCCCAGCGCCGCTCGAAACTGGCCTTGCTGATGACAATCCCCACCCGGGGATTTCGGAACGATTCGCTCGCATGAGAAACACGGCTCCACGACAGTACCACCAGCAACAACACTGAGCCCACGTTCCACTTCGGCATCGCACGCACCTGCACAAGTTTCGGAAGTCAGTCCCCGACGGAAGTAAGCCAAAACAACCCAGCTCGACTGGTCACAACCGGACCCGGATCAGGTGACAAGGCTCAGCGTCCATTCCAGCACCCCTCCCCCGGCCTTGCCTCGTGCCTCCAGATCGCTCACTCCATCTCCATCTTCGTCTGCCTATTGAGGCAGCAGCCGTCCCCCCTCAGCTCGAAGGGAAAGCTGCAGAAACCGTCTCAGAACAATCGTTCACCTTCGCACATTCGTCGTCGACCGAGTCGTATTGCATCGTCTCAGTCGAAACGTAAAAATCACTCTGCCCACACCACCATCCCCCTTCCAATTTCCGGAATGACACAATGTAACCGGCCTTCTTTCCATATGGCCGGAATTTCCACAGGTTCACCCAAGAAATCCAGCGTGTAGACCTTATGATTCTTCGATGCTGTGAACGCGATAGCCACCTCTCGTTCCGGCAACTGATTCGCGTTTTCTTTCCCTTTCAACCCTTTGAAATTGGCCAGGAAAACGTGCGGCTTTCCGTCCACGAGCGCAATCTGGGTCGACAAGAAAGGAGAGGCGCTCACCTGCACGGCGCCCTCATACTGCAAATCGCGAATCAGCCTGTCGACAAAGTCTCGCCGAATCCTCTCAAATCGCGCTTCGCAGTATTCGCCCCGGTATGCGCAATCATCGAACTCCTGCTGAACGGCTTCGTAGTACCTGCGACCGATGCATTCCGGTTCGTAGATAAACCTTTTACCTGAGACGGATTTCGCCGGAAGCTCCGCATTGTCAATTCCGAGAAGCTCGTGCAGCGGATTCCTGCTTCGGCGCTGTCGCTGCTCATCACAAGCACCCGTCTCCCCAGTCACATATAGCGCCCTGCCTGATTCCAAAAACCTCCGTAAGAGCACCAGCTCCGAATCAGCAAGGCACCTCACGTCCGGCAAGACCAGGATCGGCCCCTGAAACTTGCGCAAGGTCCGGGGCGTCACGACCTGAAACTCCAGGTGGGACTGCTGCAGCAAATACATCACTCCCCTGTAGGAGGGAATAAACTGATCGACGAAGTAATTCCTCGTCTTCGGAGAGAAATACACACCGATCGGTTTCATCGGTTGGCGCGGTCGATAAAAAGTCCTTTCGTGTTCGGCGATCCACTTGAAGATGCGCTTGCGAGCTTCGTAATCATTGGAACCGGACATCACGTGGTTGGCAGCATCCCAGCAATTGGCGCCCGCCATCACCTGCGACATCATCAAATTCTCCATTGCATCGGCCGGGCTGATGTTCTCGTGACCTTCCCACGAATAGGTCAGCATCCAGGAAGCCTTTCCATCGGCAAAGGCCCGGAAGGAATACATCCCAGTCATAAAGGCAAACCAATCCGTTGGATCACGGTCTGCGGATTTGCCTCCGGGATTGTATTCGTGCGCAATTACATCCACTACCTGATACAGCTCGTATACATCGGCACCGACGCGCACAGCAGCTTCCTCAATGCCCGGATAAATCTCTGCGATGATCACAAAGTTAGGGTTCACGGAACGCCCGTTCTCTGCCACCTCTTTCATAAAGTCAGTCAAAGCCTGGATACGGAAATCCACCCACTTCACAAAGTTCGGATCGCTGAAATCTCCCAACCTCAAATCCGTTCTCGCGTTGAGATTCGTAGCTTTCTCGAATGCGGCCACCGTGTAGTCGTCAAAGCTGGCCCAGGTGTCTTCCCACCCGCGAAAGTGCGTCATCCAATAGGGGATATCCACGAAAACACCGTCCATACCGGTAGCGGCTATCTGGCGGATTCGTTCCATGTATATCTTCCGCCACTCCGATGCATAAGGGGAAATCCATACATCCTCATCCCCCTCTCTGATCCAAAAGGCAGTTCCGCCCCCAAAAACCGCCGGGCGGCCGCCGATGTCGCGCTGTGCCCAGTCGGGATGATCCTTGAAAAAAGTGTGCTCTTTCTGGTCAGCGTTCGGAGTGATGATCTCCAATCCCTCAGTGTAAATGAAAACTTTATTTCCAACAGCATGAGCCTTTTCCGCCATTATTCTCATGGCCTCCAATTTCTCTCTCGGATCCAAGAAGCTCTCGTAGATTCCCGTCAGACTGTTATCCGTTTCGATGCCATAAACGTACGTCTCAGAGGCGCTTTGTATGATCTCATCAATGTTGTCCTTTCGCAACGAATGCCCAGCAATCCGAACGTAGTGGGTCCAGTTCTGGCCGAGATCTCTTGAACGCT
>JAPWUV010000007.1 GCA_028275345.1 bacterium | reverse complement strand
TTCCCAGAAAAGGTCCACATACATCTCCACTGGGTACACGTCCACGGACGCGCCGCGCTCGGAGAAGAACTCGTCGCGGCCTCTGGTCTCATCCACGTCGCAATCCACCGAACCGAACAGGGCCGCCGTGCTCCCGAGGGTCTCTTGCACGGTCAGCTGCAGGCGCGTTCCCGTGCGGGAAACCTCATTCGTCCCCTCGAACCGGTTATGATGGTAGAACTTGACGTAGCCGCCGAACTTCGGCTGCGCGTAGCCGGTCATCGCTGTCACCGACAAGAGCACAAGGGCAAGTATCCGCTTTTGGACCATCGCCTCTCCCCAATGTGTGCCGTAGGATTTCGACGCCCTCCAGCTTCACGAAGCCCGTCGCAGATAACGTTCGGTGAAGAGCTCCGGGCCGAGACCGACATTCACCTGCAGGTTCTCGAAGCGGATTTCGCTGGTGTTCTTGATCTGCACATCTCGCATGATCATGTGCGTGGCGAACCAAACCCCGCCGATCAGTTTGTGCTCAGGGATGTCTAGGACTTTCCACAGCTGGCCGTCCTTGTCGTAGTACTCCGCATGGATGGTGGTGTATGTGTCCTTGCGGATCCAGCGAATAATCTTGCTGTACTTCGTATCCCTCTGCACCTCCGGGGTGACGGGCAAGCATTCGATCTTGTAGCACGCGTGGCCTTCGATGGCCTCCTCTCCGAGCAATCGGTACTTCCAATCGTTCAACTTAGGCCGGCCGATGTCGTAGTAGCTGAAGTCCGAGCCCATGAAGTTCCCTCCGCGGCCGCTGGCGGTGATCCGGTTGACGCGACGGAGGGCTGGCAAGTAGAGGTAGCGATCGTCGTCCGCGTCCTTGTGCTCGATGATGAGAAAACCGGTGTCCCGGACGTCAGCCGGCTCGAGGAAGTGCATCAGCATGTCGCTCTCGTCCGGGTTCCGTTTCCGGGAGTAGAACTTCAGCTTCCGGATACGCTGCTGTCCCCGCGAATTGGTGAGCGTCATGACCAGATCGCCCTGCATATCTTTCCAGTCGCCGCTCTGGAGGCTGCGCTCCATGATCTGGCGCGCGCTTACGTCTTCCTGAGCGTTCAAGGCCGATCCCCCCAAGCCCAGAATCAAAGCCCAGACCGCAAACTGCAGAAGTCGACGCATCTCTCTTTCCTCCTTCATCTTTCTTTCAAGCGGCGGAAACCGGAGAATGGCCGCAAATTCCCGCTTCCCCTGACTGCGAGCTCGATCTTCGCCGCGGCCAAACCCACGGTTTGTCGTCGCCTCTCCCGGCTTTCACACCCTTTCCTCCGCGCGGGACAGGATTGGCCCTGCCGGATCATCGAGCCGTGCGGAACTTCGGCCGCAAGGTCATGAATAGCACAGGCAGGATGGTCAGAGCGCCGAGGCAGGTCCAGAGCATGGTCATCGCGATGAGAAGGCCCATGTCCGCAATCCCGCGGAACTCCGAGAGCAAGAGGATGGCGAAGCCGCAGCCGACCGTGGCGGCGTTCAGGAAAATGGCCGTGCCCGCTTCCTGCATTGTCCGAACAGTGGCTTCCCCGTAGTCGTGGCCCTCGGAGATCTTCATCTGGTACCGGTGGTAGAAGTGGATGGCATAGTCGACACCCACGCCGATGGCGATGCTCGACGTGACCATGGTCATGAGGTTCAGGTAGATCCCGGTCCATCCCATGAAAGCGAAATTCAGGAAGATGCCGAAGAACAGTGGGATGGCATTGAAGACCCCGGCCCGCAGGGAACGGAACATCATCGAGGTCAATAGGAAAACCAGGATCAGGGAGACCAGGATGCTCTTCAGCTGGCCGGAAACCACGAGATCGTTCACCGCGAGGTACAGCTCTGAGCTCCCCGTGATATCCGTCGGGAGCGGAGGCGGATTCGCCTTCAGGTAGTTGCGAATGGCGGTGTCGATCCGCTTCAGGTCCGTTCGGCGGTTGGTGCGAAGAAAAGCGGTGACCTTCGCGTTCTGGTAGTTGTAGTCCACCAGGTTGGCGAAGTCCTCCGGTCCAGCTGACATCTCGTAAAGCTGCAGGTATTGTGCGATCAGGTCCCTTCCCGCCACTCGGTGGACAGCCCCCTCCTCTTCGTCCCCTATGCCGGATTTCACCGCTTCCGTATCGGCGGGGACCCGGTAATAGGCCGGATCCCCTCCGTTCAGGACCTGGTGGATCGTCTTCACGTAGTCAGCAAGGCCGATGGTGGCTCCCACCAACTGGTCCTTCCGCAACGTATCCTCCAGGGCAGCCATCGCCTGCAAAACGGCCGGTTCCTTGATGGCATCCGGCTCCGAGCCCTCCATCACCACCTCGAGGGTCGTACTCCCGGCGAAGTACCGATCGACCACCTCCAGGGCTTGCCGAATCGGATGATCCTGCGGGAAATTCTCGATGTCGTTGCTCTCCAACACGATGCGCGGGATACCGAGGGCGAAGGCCAGGACCAAGAGGACGATCCCCGCCAGAACCCAGCCCCGGCGGCGAACCACAAACTGGCCGTAGCGGACAAAGCCCGCATCCAACAGCGGAGTTTTCCTCCGCCCGACCACTGCCCTCGGCAGGGGCATTACCGCCAGGCAAGCCGGAAGAAAGGTCAAGGAGAGCAGAAGGGCTACGAAAACACCCAGAGCCGTGAACAAACCGAGCTGGAGAAGCGAGCTGACCCGCGAGGTGTTCAGCGCAAGAAAGCCGGCGATCGTGGTCAGCGAGGTCATAACCACGGGATTCTTCATCTCGTCTAACGTGGCCAGGATGAGCTCCCTCCGGTCCGAAATCCGTTGGGAATTGGCGACGTAGCGGTTGAGGATGTGGATCCCGTACGCCACCCCAATGGACATGAGCAGGATGGGCATGACGGTCGTCGAGTGGGAAAGGGGGGAGCCCACAAGTGCCATGGTGCCCATGGACCAGATCACGCTCATCACAACGACACCGAAGGGGAGCAGGACCATCCGCACGCTGCGAAAACGCAGGTACGGCAGGACAAATACCACCACCAGCACCACCGGCATGAGGCGGCCCCAGTCGCGATTCATCCCCTGCTCGAGGTAGTAGTTGACCATCGGCTTGCCAGTGGCGTACAGCTTGGCGGGACCCCGGGATTCGCCCAGCACCTTGAGCACTTCTCGAGCAACCTCGCTCCCCCGCGCCTCTTTCTTCAGAAACAGGAGGAGCGCTCCGGCCTGCCCATTTTCCGAGATGATGCTCCCGACGAACAGCTCGTTGCCGAGCAGCCGCTCCCGATACTGCGCAAGTTCCTCGGGCGTGCGAGGGATCACTTCCGCAGCCTCCCGCACGTCCATCCCGTCCGGTGTGGCCCGAATCACTCTGGCGTTGGTAGGGCTCATCACAGAGTGAACGCCTGGCAGCTGCTCGAGTCTTTCGGTGAGCTCCGCCACTTGCTCAATCACCGGCGTCTGAAAGAAATCCCCCGCTTCGGCCACGACAAAGATCACATCCTTGCTGGGGAAGATCTCCGAGATCCGGTCGTACAGCCGCTTTGCCGGGATGTCCTTCGGCAGCGAAGCGGCGATGTCCGTCTCCACCTTCAGCAGGCGAAGAGAAAAGCCGAAGAAGGCCGTCAGAAGAAACACGACGACGAGCGTCGCAGACGGGTGATCCACAACCGCCTGGAAGAATCTCCGCATTCTGAACTCTCCGTGCGTTACTTGGACCGATCCGTTTCCGAAAGCCTCAAGCCGCGAAGCCCGTGCTGAAGCAAGGTGAGAGTCTGTTCGACCAGCTCTCTGACCTCGTCGATGCTTCGTCCGCGCTGAAGGTGCCCGCCGTAGATGAGGAGCAGGCCGCCCACGAGATTGAGGATCACCTCCGGGCAGAGGCGGCCGGTGAACTGCTGTTCGGCCTTTTCCTTCAGCAGGCGGTCCAGCGGGGCTCGTAGCTCCCGGTAGCGCTCGCGGAATCTTCGCAGCTGGACGTGGGCCTCACTCACCCCTTCGGTCATCCACCGGTGGTGGATGCGGAAGAACTCCGGGTTCTCGGCGTGGAAATCGATGTAGGCGAACAGGATTTTCCGGATCGCGGTGAACAGGTCGTCGGCGACGTCGATGCTGCCCTGGAGATTCTCGAAGAAGCGCTGAACGTAGGTGTCCAGGACGTTCTCCAGCAGCGCCTCCTTCGACGGGAAATAGTAATAGAGCGTACCCTTCCCCAATTCTGCCGCAGCGGCCACGTCATCCATGGAGGTGGCGGCGAAGCCTCGCTCGGCGAACAAGCACAGCGCTGCTCTGCGGATGGCCTCGAGCCTCGCTTCTCGCTCTCGCGCCTGCCTTTCCCGGACGCCCATTACTCGACTCACTAGTTTGTTTTCGACTGAGGAGTCGAATTTAACATCCACTGCTCGGAAAGTCAAGGGGAAATCGGTCACGGGACCGAAAGTGACCTGCGCACCGTTCCGCGCCCTCCTCTGCTCCGGCTCCGCGAGCTGATCCAATGGGATCAACTCGCCAACCGGCGAATATGCAGGGTTGACGCCGTACCGGGATTCGGAACAATCGGGGGAAGTCCTCGCCTAACCCACCGAACCGCATCCAGATTCCTCCAATGGCATCGATCCACCATGCCGGGCCGCTGATCCCGGCGTTTGCCGTTGCCATTGACAATCCGGCGGTCATTGCCTAGTTTCCGATATGCGAGGGCCAATTCATTGGCGGCTACACCAGGAGGTACCCATGGCGTCCACAGGGGAAAACTGGTCGAGGCGCGAGTTCCTCAGCACCACCTCCACCCTGGCCTTCCCTGCCGTGCTCGGTCTGAGACCGAGACGCGACAAGCCGAATCTGCTTTTCCTCTGGACGGACGAGCAGCGCGCCGACACGATGCGGGTTTACGGAAACGGACGCATCCACGCTCCGAATCTCAACAAGCTGGCCTCGCAATCCGTGGTCTTCCTCAATGCCTACGTGAGTCAGCCTGTCTGCACGCCATCCCGATCCACAGTGATGACCGGGCTATGGCCGCATCAGACCGGGTGCACGGAGAACAACATTCCCCTTTCGCCGCAAACACCCTGTCTGCCGGAAATCCTCAACGACCCAGATTACCGCACCGGCTACTTCGGGAAGTGGCATCTGGGCGACGAGATCTTCCCTCAGCACGGATTTGAAGAGTGGGTTAGCATCGAGGACGAATACGGGAGGTTCTACAGCGAGGGCAAAGACCGGAACGCCAAGAGCTCCTACTGGCATTTCCTGAGGGAGCTCGGTTACTCCCCGGACACCGGGCGCGGCACGTTCAGCCGCCGCTACGTATCTCGGCTCCCGCTGGAGCATTCCAAGACGCGCTTCCTGGAACGCAAGGCGTGCGAGTTCCTGGAGCGGCATCGGCGGGAACCGTTCATCCTGTACGTCAACTTCCTCGAACCTCACATGCCTTTCAACGGCCCGCTCAACGACGAGCATCGCCTCGACGAGATCGTGCTGCCGGAAAACTTCGACGATCCGTTGGAGGAGAACGAACCCCTGCGTTACCGACTGCTCCGCGCGCAATATGCCCAGTTCGGCTTCGAGGGCCACGACCTCAGCACGGAGTCCGGTTGGCGGCGACTCATCGCTAACTACTGGGGCCTCGCCAGCCAGGTGGACCGGAGCGTAGGGGCTATCCTCCGTACGCTCGATCGCCTCGGGCTCGAAGACAACACCATCGTTGTGTACACCAGTGACCACGGCGACATGATGGGCGCCCACAGGCTTCTCGCCAAGACCGTAATGTACAACGAATCCGTGCGGGTACCGTGGCTCATCCGCTACCCCTCCCTGACGCGGAAGCGGGTATTGGTGCGCGAGCCCGTAAGCCATATCGACCTCGTGCCGACGCTCCTCCATTTGCTCGGAAGGCGCCAGGATCAACGTTTCCCCGGCGAAAGCCTGCTGCCGAGGGTCCTTGCCGGGAAGCCAAGCCCGAAGGAGGTTTTTATCGAGTGGAATCCGCCTCTTCGTTACGGAGAGCCACTTCCGAACCTCCTCGGCGCACCCGAGGAAGAAGTACAGCGCGCTTTCGGGGCTTCCATTCGAACCGTCATTACCCCCGACAACTGGAAATTGTGCCTGAGCGACCTGGACAAGTCGCAGCTATTCGACCTGAACAGAGATCCATGGGAAACCACGAATTTGTTCGGCGAGCCGCAAGTGGCGGACATCGTCGCTCGCCTCACGGACAGGATCCGCCGGTGGCAAGAAACCGTGAATGACCGCCTGCCGTTGTGATCCATCGAGAAGCGAAGGGAGAACCGCATGGCGCGCACACTGACGCTGGCCTGGCTGGCTCTTCTGTGGACGAGCCCTTCGATGGCTCACGAAAATGCCTACCTCCTGCTGCGAGCGGAAGAAGCGAAGTCTATCCGCAAGCTCGCGGCGAAGGACCCGGACATGGTTGAGCTCCTGCAGCTCATCCGCGCCCGAGCGGGCGAGGCCATGAAACTGGGCCCCTGGAGCGTGACGTTTGCCCCCTCCAAAGCCCCGAGTGGGGATCCGCACGATTACTACAGCGAAGCCCCCTACTGGTGGCCGGATCCGAGCAACCCCGATGGGCCCTACATCCGCCGGGACGGGGAGGTGAATCGGAATCGCTTCCTGGCTCACGAGACGGCGCTCAACGATCTCTCCAACACGGTGCTGACGCTGGCCACTGCCTGGTACGTGCTCGGCGACACCGCCTGTGCGAAGCGAGCCGCCGAGCTGGTGAGGGTCTGGTTCGTGGATCCGCGAACCCGCATGAACCCGCACCTGGAATATGCCCAGGCCGTCCCTGGCCGATCCACCGGTCGCCCGGCGGGAATCATCGATGGCAAGGAGTTCATCTGGCTGCTGCAGGGACTCGCCCTCATGCGTGACTGGATCGACTGGCCTGCCGCGGAACAACGGGCTATTCAGGATTGGTTCAGGAGATACCTGCAGTGGCTTACCACAAGCAACAACGGGATGAAAGAAAAGGCGGCGACGAACAACCACGCCACCTGGTGGACGGCTCAGATGATGGCCATTGCCAGCTACCTCGGAGATTCCACGGCCGTCCGCGCCGGATGCGAGCATTTCCGCAACCATCTGGTGCCCATCCAAATCCAACCGGACGGCACTTGTCCCCGGGAGCTGGCTCGTACCCGCTCCCTCTCGTACTCTGCGATGAACATGGACGGCTTCACGGTCATCTGCCGCATCGCTCGCACCTGGGGCGAGGATCTGTATGCTTTCGCCCCTCCTGGCGCTGGGTCTGTCGTCAGAGGCATCGAGTTCGTACTTCCCTTTGTCCTCCGTCCCGCAGAGTGGCACCGCCAGCAGATCACACCGTTCCACCCGGAACAGCGGATCTTCATGGCGCTGGCGGGACTCGACCTCGGGCGCGAGGATCTTCTCCGGCACTACCTGGAGCTCCCCCGCGCCGCAGACGCAATCTACCCTCTGCTCGAGTTAGTCATCCGGTCACGAGCAGCTGCTGCGCCGGAGCAATGATCGAGCGGGGATCCCTTGAAGCAAGCTAAGGCAAGGGTCCGCCCGCATTTCCGCCTGCCGTCAGTCAAGGGGTCAGCGCCCAATCCCCTGCTGCATCCGCGGAAGAAAGGTCGCGACGGCGCCGGACCGGGATTCGCTCATCCAAGCCGGACCGTAGCCATGCGCAAGAGTTCGTACCAACGCAAGTGCGGCCATTTGCGGGACGCCCAAAGGTGAGGAAGGCCATTCCCGAGGCCGAGCCCGAACCAAGGTCCGCGAGGGCCAATGCCGAGGTCCCGCCAGGCCTGCTCGGCGAAGCGGGCGTTCGTCGGCAAGGTCTTCGCATCGAAGCCTCCACTTCACCGTTCTGCCAGGAGAAGGGTCATGAGGCTCCATTCGACTTCGCTTTTCCTGGCTCTCCTCCTCAGTGGGCCTGTCGCCCATCCGTCGCCAGCCGCTGAGTACGACGTAACCCGATTCGGCGCGGTGGGCGACAATCTGACGCTCAACACGCGGGCCATTCAACGCGCTATCGACGCATGCGCGACCGGCGGCGGAGGGATTGTGCGCATCCCTGCAGGTACTTTTCGGACGGGGACGATCGTCCTCCGAAGCCAGGTGACTTTGTACCTCGAGCCGGGCGCGGTGCTTGTCGGCAGCACCCAGCTGCAGGACTATCCCTCCCACATCCCGGGATATCGCTCATACGCGGACAACTACACGGAGCGCAGCCTGATCTACGCCGAAAAGGCCGAAGGAATCGCCATTCGCGGAAGCGGCGTAATCGACGGCCAAGGAAAAGCCTTCGCCGGTCCCTACAAAGCCCGCCCCTACCTCGTGCGCTTTATCGAATGCCGCCATGTGACCGTGGAGGGGGTCACCTTCCGTGACTCGCCCATGTGGATCCAGCATTACTTGGCTTGCGAGGATGTAGTCATCCACGCCATCCGCGTCCACAGCAAGGCCAACCGAAACAACGACGGCATCGATATCGACAGTTGCTGCAGGGTGCGGATCTCCGATTGCGAAATCTCCAGCGGCGACGATGCCATCGTCCTGAAGGCCACCTCAGGGCGGCCGTGTCGCGATGTCACGATCACGAACTGCGTCCTGAGTAGCGACTGCAACGCCATCAAGCTGGGCACCGAGAGCAACGGAGGCTTTCAGAACATCGTGATCAGCAACTGCGCCATTTCCGACACCAGGCTTTCGGGCCTGGCGCTGGAGGAGGTGGACGGGGGCACGCTCGAGCGCCTGATCGCCACGAATCTCGTGATGGACGGCGTGGGCTGCCCCATCTTCGTCCGCTTGGGGAACCGAGCCAGGCCGTACAAGCCGGATGAGCCGAAACCCAAGGTAGGCGCCCTGCGCGATGTGCTGATCAGCAAGGTAGTCGCCGTCGCACGGGATTACACCGGTTGCTCAATCACAGGCATTCCCGGGCACAGGGTTGAGAACGTGATCCTACGGGATATCCGCGTCCACTTCCCGGGCGGAGGTGGCCCAGCCCACGTAACGCGGTCCATACCCGAAAATGAGGCGAAGTATCCGGAGCACACGATGTTCGGGGTACTCCCGGCGTACGGCCTTTTCCTCCGCCACGTCCGCAACCTGACGCTTGAGAACGTGCAGCTGGAATTGGACGGCGCCGATGCTCGCCCGGCTCTCGTAGCGTGGGATGCGGAAGGCCTGGTGATGGACGGAGTTTCCGCCGCGGCTCCAACAGGGGATTCTCCCCTCCTGTGGTTTTCCGGCCTCTCCGCCGCAAGAATCCGGGATTGTCTCGCGCCGGAGGGGGTCGGGGTTTTCCTCAAGCTGGATGGCAGCCGCTGCGCGGACATCGTCCTCACTGAGAACGACTTGCGCCGCGCTGCGAAGCCCCTACTCGCGGGACCCGACGTGCCGAAAGATGCGGTACTCTTGATGGACAATCTGCTGCCTCCCGAAAACCGCTGACCATTCCGCCCTCAGCCCGGCACGGGGAACGGAGCTCGTACCGCGGTTTCCAAGCTGCTGGAGGCGCTCGGAGGGAACGAGGGCCTGCGTCGCTCTTCGGGCCGCCAGGGCCCAGACGGCGCCGGCCCGGATCCGCGGATCGGTCGGACTTCCCCCGCCTGCTTCTGAGCCCCCAGGCGGACCAAGCCGCGAAAACCGACGTGCGGATCCGAGAGCCGGGAACAAGCGCCGCCGACGTCTGCCGATCGCGAATTAGCCCTACGACCCGGGAGGCAGCGGGGGCTCACGGCGGGACGCCAAGCCCATGTCATTCTGCACCGGCGGAAGGGAGTCGCAGAGCCCCGCAGCCTTCGCCGGGAGCCCCGCACAGCCCAAAGCTCGTGCATCGTGTGGGAAGAGAGCCGCGGCCCGATGCTCGAATCCGCCTTCCTCCCTCCCTGTTCCGGCCGCATCGGCATCTCGCGTCCGCCAGGGGAGGCCGGGTTAATCGCAACCGGATGGACCAGCTTCTGCCTCAGGTCCCGAGGTGGAGGGTTGGGAGAGCATTCGCTCGGTACGACCCAGATGGGGACTGCCTCTTCCTGGACAGTCCGTTCCGGACCGCGGGCGGGCAATTCGGAGAAATACCTCTTGACAAACGCGGGGCCTCTCCGTATATTGGCGCGGTTTCATAGACGGGATCGCGGGCGCGCTCGTCCGCCTTCGTTCATGTGAGCAGAGAGGAGTTGTCTATGAAACTGAGACGAGCCAGCGCCGGCGGCAGATGTGGAGGCGGGAAGGTATGCCGAGAGGACGCGTGAAGTGGTTCAACGAGCAGAAGGGCTACGGCTTCATCCAGCAGGAGAACGGTGAGGACGTGTTCGTCCACTACTCCGCCATCGAAGAGGAGGGCTTCAAGACCCTGCAGGAGGGACAGGAAGTCGAGTTCGACTACGTGGTCGGCGAGAAGGGCTTGCAGGCCACCCGGGTGCGAAAGCTCTAATCGAGGCTGACCATACAGTAGCCGCGCGAAACCCCGATGACTCATCGGGGTTTCGCGTATGGGCCTGCGGGAAGGTCGGGAAACCCAATAGCCCGCACATCCGTTCGGAAGGCTGGGCGCCTTCCCGCGGGACAAGCCCGGCAAAGGGCGAGCAGGGAGACTCCCCATGAAGGTGATTAGCGAGAAAGATATTCAGCGGATCGCCGAGGTGCTCCGCGTCCCCTACACGAAAGAAGCCAACGCCTACCGTCTGGTGCTGGAAAATCCCAGGCAGGGCCGGTACTTGGCGCTCGAGATCTACCCGGAGATCCCGATGGGCGAAGAAAGCGGTTGCCTCATCAGCGTCTACACGCCGACCTCGCACCTGCAACTTCATCGGTGCACGGCCTACGTAGTGAGCGAGTCGCTCGGGGAGGTCACCTTCGTGGCCGAACACCAGGGGCGGCTCTCTGGCCTCATCATCGAGCGCGAAGCGGCTTGTAATCTCTACGCCAATGTGGACAGTAGCGCCCTGTCCGGCGACTTCACTCGCCTGGGGCCGGAAGTGATGCTGTCGGGGATCGCCCTTTCCTTAGTCGAAGGAGTCCTCCCTTCCGCCAATGAGACCTGATATCCCCACGGAAGCTCAAGACCCCATCGACGCGAACTGGCAGTGGCTTCAAGCGACGGCGCGAGCGCTGGGCGCCGCGCTGGTGGGCAGCACGTCGCTGGAACGAGTGGATCGGCCGGTGCACCTCACGCCGCAAGAGAGGGCAGGGTTGACCCACGCCATCTCCCTGGCGGTTCGCCTGTCGCGCGCTGTGCTCGACGGGTTGGAGGACGGCCCAAACTTGATCTACAAATGGCATTACCGGCAGGCCAACGTTCAGCTCGACAAGATCGCATTCCTACTGGCCGACGCAATTCAAGAGCGGGGCTACCGGGCTCTGCCCATCGCCGCAAGCCAGACCATCGACTGGCAGAAGCAGATTGGTCATCTCAGCCATCGCCATGTTGCCGCGGCCAGCGGCCTCGGCTGGATCGGTCGGAACAACCTCCTCGTCACCCCGCAGTACGGCGCGCAGGTGCGCCTCGTAACGGTGCTCACCTCCATGCCCTTGCCGCAAGGCCAACCCCTCCCCTTCGGATGCGGGGAATGCCGGGCTTGCCTTCCCGCATGCCCGGTTGGCGCTCTGGGAGAAACCCCCAGCGAGTGGAAATACGAGGACTGCTTCCGGCTTCTGGATAGCTTCGCCCGCAAGAGGAACCTGGGCCTCCACATCTGCGGCCTGTGCGTTAAGGCTTGTCCCGGTCCTCAGAAGCTCCGGTGAGGAGAAGCGGTGGCGGGCCAGCTTCAATCCCTGATCTCTCGTTTTCTGGACCATCTCCGGGTGGAAAGGAATCTCTCGCCCAACACCATCGAGGCGTACGGTCGCGACCTCGCCAAGTACGCGGAATTCTCGAGGCGACGGAAGCTCTTCACTCCTGCCAAAGCCGAGCCGGAGCTGATGCTGGAGTTCGTTTCGGAGCTGCGACGATCGGGCCTGGCGAGCACCTCCGTCGCCCGCTGTCTCTCGGCCGTGCGTACGTTCCACCGCTTCCTCGTATCTGAGGGATTGCTTGCGATGGACCCGACGGAAAACCTCCAGCGCCCCAAGCGCCACCAGATTCTTCCCACCGTCCTCGAGATCCACGAGGTCGAGCAGCTTCTGGAGCAACCCGATCTGTCCAATCCTCTCGGCATTCGGGACCGGGCCATCCTCGAGTTCCTCTACGGCACGGGGGTCCGTGTCTCCGAGCTGTGTGCGCTCCGGCTGCAGGACCTGTTTTTCGACGAGGGATTCGTCCGGGTGCTGGGTAAAGGCTCCAAGGAGCGGCTGGTGCCCATCGGCGAGGAGGCCATCTACTGGACCCAGAGATACTTGGCAGAGGTCCGGCCGATGCTGGCCCGTCCCCGGCTATCCCGCGGGGTGGTGTTCCTTGGTGCGCGGGGTCGCCCCATTTCGCGCATCCTCGTGTGGAAGGAGATCCGCCGCTACGCCGCAATGGCGGGGATCCGCAAGCCCATCGGCCCTCACACGCTGCGCCATTCGTTCGCGACGCACTTGATCCAAGGGGGAGCAGACCTGCGCGCCGTGCAGGAGATGCTCGGGCATGCGGACATCTCCACCACGCAGATCTATACCCACCTGGATCGGGAATATGTCAAGGAAGTCTACCGCCACTTCCACCCGCGCGAAAGGTATGGAGATGTTTGACCGCCTCTCGAATAGCCCAGGCGAGGCCTACCTGGATCCGGATCTCATCCTCAGCCGGCTCCGGACGCGACGCTTCGGGCAGCCGCTCTACGCCTTCGATTCCCTCGGGTCCACGAACCAGGTCTGTTGGCGGCTTGCCCTCGATGGCTATCCGGAAGGGACCACGGTGATCGCGGAGGAACAGACCCGGGGTCGGGGCCGACGCGGGCGTACGTGGCACTCGCCCCGCGGTTTGGGCCTGTGGTTCTCCGTCCTGCTCCGCCCGTATGGGCACGCCCGCCACTCCTGGCTCTTGTCGCTCGCCATGAGCCTCCCCGTGGCCGCGACCGTCCGCAAGCTGTACGGTCTCCCGGCGGGAGTGAAATGGCCCAACGATGTCTGGATTCGCAAACGCAAGGTGGCCGGGGTGCTGGTGGAAGGCAGCGTGTCGGGCCCATCCTTCACCCAGGCCGTGGTGGGGGTCGGGATCAATGTCAATCACCGGCGGGAACATTTCCCGCCGGAGCTGCGGGATCACGCCACGAGCATCCGCCTGGAGCTCGAGCATCCGGTGGATCGGATCGAGCTTCTGGTGGAAACCCTATCGGCGATGGAGCAGGTGTACTTTCAGCTCGTCCGCGACGAAGCTCCCGTACTGGAAGAGTGGCGGCGTCTGTGCACCCACCTGGGCAAACGCGTCCAGGTCATGGGACAGTTCGGCACCCGCATTGGGACTTTCTTGGACCTCGGTCCCGATGGTTCCATCGTGTTGAGCGATTCAACCGGACGGACGGACTTGCTGCGACCGGATGACCTTCTACCCCTGGAGGAATCGCCATGTTGCTCGCGATCGATGTCGGGAATACGCACGTCGTCGTAGGAGCCTTCGAGGGGCAAAGGCTGGTGAGTCGGTGGCGTCTGGCCAGCGGCGTCTCGCGGACGGAAGACGAATTCTGGGCTCTCCTCAAGACCCTGAGTGCTGGAGAAGGGGTGGACCTCCGCCGGGTTCGCGGTGTGGCCGTTTCGTCCGTGGTGCCGAGCCTGACTCCCGTTATCGAGCGCATGGCGGAGCGCTATCTCAAGCTCCGTCCCCTCCTCATTTCGGCGGAGCTGGATCTGGGCATGCCCGTTCGGTACGAGGACCCCAAGGCCGTGGGAGCGGACCGACTCTGCAACGCCGTGGCCGGGTTTCACCTGTTCGGTGGGCCGTTGGTCGTGGTGGATTTCGGTACGGCGACCACCTTCGACGTGGTCACCCGCCAGGGGGAGTACCTGGGCGGAATCATCTGTACCGGCCTGGAAACCAGCGCGTACCTGCTGCACCGCTACGCCGCCAAACTGCCCAAAGTAGAGCTTGCCTTCCCTCCCGCCCTGATCGGACAGAACACGGAGAACGCCATCCGCAGCGGTTTGATGTGGGGCGCCGTCGAGATGGTGGACGGTCTGATCCGACGCCTGCGCGAAGAGCTGGGAGCCGACACGAAGACCGTAGCCACAGGCGGCTTGGCCCGCATCCTGGTGCCCGAACTGAAAGAGGTTGATCACCTCGAGATGGACCTCACCTTGATGGGAATCCAGCTCATCTATCAGAGGATTCTCGGCTGAGCCTTCGCAACCCTGGCAAGAAACGGACACTCCTCCTTCGGGGCAGCTCTCGCCCTGAGGGAGATCATCGTCTTGCCCCCAAGTGATCTGAAACGAGGCACAGGGACCCTTGCTCGCTCAAGCGGGAGGTGGGAGGATGAGAGCTCGATTCGCCAGTCTTCTTGGAGCCGCGCTCTTCGTCCTGGCGCCGCAGGCCCTTCTCGGAGGCGGATTCAGGGTGTACATCTCGGCGGACATGGAGGGAGTGGCCGGCGTCGTCACAGATGATCAGCTCGGCCCGTCGGGCTTCGAGTACGAGCGCTTCCGGGATCTCATGACGCGCGAGGTCTTGGCGGCGGTCACAGCCGCGAAGGAAGCCGGAGCGAGCGAGATCATCGTGAGTGATTCCCACGGCAACGGCGAGAACCTGCTCATCGAGTTGTTCCCTCCCGAGGTGAAGATTGTCCGCGGCGGTCCCCGGCGGCTGTCGATGATGGCCGGTCTGGATAGCTCCTTCGCCGCCGTGATCCTCATCGGCTACCATGCCTCGACCTCAAGCCTTCGCGGCACGCGAGCCCATACCTTTTCGAGCGCTCGCATCACAGGCCTTTGGATCAACGACAGACCGGTTCCGGAAGCGGCGATCAGCGCAGCGATCGCGGGGCATTTCGGCGTGCCGGTCGTCATGATGTCCGGCGACGATGCCGCCATCGCTGAAGCCCGGCAATTCCTCGGCGATATCGAGTTCGCGGAGACAAAGAAGAGTCTCGGGTTCCATGCGGCCCTGAGCCTCACGCCCGAAGCCTCCCGGAAGCTGATTGCCGAGAAGACCACGGCGGCGCTCCGGAGGCTTTCGGACTTCCGGCCCTTCCGCTTCCCGACGCCGATCCGGCTTCGCCTCAGCTTCAAACACTACCGGACAGCGGAGATCCTCTCCCTGCTCCCGATCGTTCAGAGGGTGGACTCCCACACGATCCTGTACTCAGCCGGATCCATCCTGCAAGCAAGCGACTTCCTGCTTTTCGTCACGACCTACAGCCCCGATCTTCAGCCTTGAGCTGAGGGCTTTTCCTGCGGGCTCCGCCAGCCGCGAGGAATCCACGCGGGCAGAGAAAAGAGAAGGCCGTGCCCGGCGGAATCCGGACACGGCCGCGGGGGTGGCCCTCTTCCGGCGCGGGTCAGTCGGGTTCCGGGCAATGCAGCACGTAATCCACCAGTTCGCTGAACTTCGCCATGGCCACCGCCACGCTCGTATCGGCTGCTCCGTAGTACATCCGCACTTCATCTTTGTCCCGATCGACGATGACGCCCGTCGGGAAAGTCACGCCGGGCACATCGCCCAGACGCTCGTACGTCTCCCGCGGGCCGAAAATCCACTGGTCCGAGCGACGAAGAACTTTGGTCGGATCCTCCAGGTCGAGTAGGGCGACGCCGACTCGGTAGAGGCTTCCGGAGGCAGTGGAGCGCACGCCGTGGTAGAGGAGTAGCCATCCGTGCTCCGTTTCGATGGGCTGAGGCCCAAGCCCCACCTTATTGGCATCCCACCAGCCGCCTCTGCGCGCCGGAAGGAGAATCTTGTGCTCGCCCCAGTGCTGAAGATCGTGCGAGAAGGAGATCCAGATGTGGGCGCCATCTCCGAAGGCGCGCGAAGGCATGGGACGGTGGATCAGAGCCCAGCGGCCGCCGAAGCGCCGTGGGAAAAGGCAGGCGTCCTTGTCCTCCGGCGGCATGATCGCTCCGCGGCGCTCGAAGGAACGGAAGTCCTTCGTCAGGGCCAGCGAGACGAGCGGTCCGCCCATGGAGAACGAGGTGTACGTGACCGCGTAAGCGCCAAGCTCCTCCAGGTACACGATCCGGGGATCCTCAACCCCCCAGACCTCCTCCGGGTAGTTCTCCGGATCCGGGGCCAAAGTCGGCTGGGTGTCGATCCTCCAGTTGCTGAATCCGTCGGCGCTGCGGGCCACGGTGAGGTGCGACATCCCGCGCATGTCCTCCACGCGCACGAGGAGCACTGTCTCTCCACCGCACTCGATGGCGCCGGGGTTGAAGACGGCATTCACCCGGTACGGCCAGTCTTCCGCCGTGAGGATCGGATTCCCCGTGTAACGAGTGAATAGCTCCATCCCGTCCATACGCGAGCCCTTCTCCTTTGGTTTGTCCTTCCCACCCTCGATGGTTATCGGATGACCTGTTCGAACTCTCCACACCACTCACTTGAGCCAGACGATCTCGACGCCGGCGAGGTCGGGAGTCAGCCCCCGCTCAGCCCGAAAGCTCACGATCCTCGTCTCCCCGGGCTCGAGATCGAAAAAGTTGTCCTCCAACTCGGCTCCGGGTAGCTGGATGCGCACAGCTTTCGCAAATGCCCGGGATGATATAGCCAGCGCTCCGGACCCATCGTTCACTTCCAACTTCTCTACCCTCAGCTGAGGTTCCGGGAGATTCGCGTGCTTGGGTTCGACCAAGAGGCACGCCGCTCGATGAATCTCCCGACTCGAGCCGTCGAACAGCTTCGCGGAAAGGTAGAGATCCGCCAACCGAGCCCGAGGCAATTGACTGATGTCGATGCTGGCGACTTCGGCCGAGGAAAATCCCTCAATCTCCACCGCGAATTGCCCCTCTCGTAAGATTGCCCCCAGGAAATCCCTCACTTGCCAGACCAGTTCCCCGAGAAAAGGCTCAGGACGATCGTTGCAAACCCACAGTTTGAGTTCGTTCTTCCCTCGCTGAACTGAAACCAGGACGGGCGTGAAGGCCCGTTTTACGTAGTAGTACGCTGCCTTCGGTCTCAGCTCGGAGTCGATGAGGGACCAGCTTGTGACGGGCCAGCAGTCGTTGAGCTGCCAGATCAGCGCCCCGGCCGTTTGCGGCCAGCGTCGTCGCCAATGCTCGATGCATTCCCGTAGGGCCTCGCCCTGGTTCACCTGCGCGAGGTAGATGAACCTGGCGTAGTCCACATCCACCCGAAGATGTCCTGCGAGAAAACGAAAGAGCCGCTCCGGGCCCTCCGGCTGCTTGTTGTGGAACTCGAAGAGCCGGCTCTGCGGGTGTCGATCCTCCGCGGGGAGGACAGCGTCCAAGGTCGGCTGGCATGCCGGAGCCTGGAAACCAAACTCCGTGACGAACAGGCTCCGGTCCTGGCGTACCTCCCGGTAGTCCTTCCAGCCGCTCCAGATCTCCCACTGGTGTCGATTGCCAACCCGCTCGCTGTTGGGATCCTCCGCCTCCCCCCACGGGCTGGTCGGCCAGTAGGGGCGTCCGGGATCGAGCTCCGAGCAAATGCGAGGCAGGAGCTCATGAAAGATCCGGAACCCCGGCATCTCCCCCACGGGTCGCCCAGTCCGCTGGCGCCAGATCCACTCGCACTCATTGTTCCCGCACCAAAGGGCCAGGCAGACGTGATGCCGCAGCCGGCGCACATTGGCACGCGCCTCCTTCTCCACAAGCGCGAGGAATTCCTCCGTCTCCGGGTACACACCGCAGGCGAACATGAAATCCTGCCACACCAACAACCCAAGCTCGTCGCACAGATCGTAGAAGATGTCGTTCTCGTAGATCCCCCCTCCCCAGACCCTCAACACGTTCATGTGGGCTCTCGCCGCCCGCTCGAGCAAGAAGCGGTACTTCTCCGCGCTGACCCGCGGCACAAAGCTATCCGCCGGGATCCAATTGGCCCCCTTGGCGAAGATCTCCCTCCCGTTCACCCGGAGGCGGAAGCAAGGCCCACTGGCGTCTTCGTGGAGCAGCTCAAGGGTGCGGAAACCTACCCTTCGTCCGACCTCGTGGACTACTCGCCCCGCGCGTCTCAGCCGCAGCGTGAGCTCGTAAAGGGACGGGGAACCATGCCCGTTCGGCCACCAGAGCTCCACGCCTCGAAGCTCCCATTCCCGCCGCAAACGCGCCGACGCTGCTGGGATTTCCTCCGCCACCACCACCTGGCCGGATCTTGTTAGCTCCACCTGGAGCCGACATCCGTCGGCGTCCTCGAGCTCGGCCTCGAGCGCGCATCGGACCCGGTCGCCGGAGATTTCCAGCGTGCGGATCCACGCATCGCTGATCCGAGGGCTATTGCCCCAAACGAGGTAGATCGGACGCCAGATGCCACAAGTGGGAAGACAAGGCCCCCAGTCCCATCCAAACGAATACTGAGCCTTCCGGAGGTAGTAGCGCAGCTCGTCGTACTCCGGGACTCCCGGGACGAGCCGACCCACCTGCTCCCGCTTCTCCGCAGCACTGACCAAAGGTGATCGGAAGTGGATCTCCAGGCAATTGGTGCCATCGGTCAGGAACTCGGTGACGTCCAGCCGGCACGGGAGGAATTGATCTTCCGCCTGCCCGACAAGCCAGCCATTCAGGCGGATTTCCGCCACCGTATCCAGACCTTCGCAAACGAGCTGGACCCTCCCGCTGGATCGCTTCCACTCGAAGAAACGGCGGTAGAGCCAATCCACCTCGTGCACGCGCTGGACGAGTAGCTCATTGTCCGCATGGAACGGATCAGGGATCAATTCCGCCGCCAGGAGGTCGGTGTGGATCGTGCCAGGTACTGAGGCCGGTAGCCAGAGGGCCCATTCCCTCGGAGCACCTGGGGTGGGGCAACGCACTTCCCACGCCCCCGTCAGATCAAGTCGACCCATGTCGGATTCCCCTTCCTGTGGCTGCGCATCCGTCAACGATTCTCTGCGGCTTTCCACCTCAGCTGGCCACGGATCTCGGCTCCTCGAGCCAGCTCCGTCCGAGCCGGATGGTCAGCGGAGCAACACGACCTTGCCCTGAACGCGCTTCCCCGCCACCTCCGCTTGGATCAGATAGAGCCCGCTTGGCACGAGCGCGAGATCCGCGACTTCGGAAAGTCCCGACGTTCGATTTGTCTCCACGCTGAAGGGCGGACACACGGAACGCCCCCGCACGTCCAGTATGCGCACCTCCGCGCGGAAGCCCGGAGGTCCCGTCACACGCAACCGGAAGCCCGAGTTGGTGGGATTGGGCCAGATATCCAGCTTCACGCCTTGCGGTGGAATCCGCTCGTCGCCCTCCACCCCCGAAGCGACTGTGGCCGCAGCAAAGGCCAGCGACATGCCGGCACCGTAGATCTCCTGCCCGATTTGCCCCGACTGCTCCCAGCCCTGCCTCAGGTCCTCGAGCGGGATCATCAGCTCCGGGTGATTCACCGAGTTGTAGATGGAAGGCTGATCCCACACTGCCTCCCGGGGCAAGTGCGGCGGCAGGCAATAGTAGGCCACACGAGGCGTCTCCTCGATGAAGAGCGACACCAGCCAGGCAACTTCATCCGGCAGGGAAACGCCCTTTGGCAGGAAGCGCAAGAATTCCCTCAAGTACCACCAGGCTTCGTATTGCTCCTTCGGCGTGATCACCCCGGCTCCGATCATGGGGCTGAGGCCGCCGAAGGTCTGGTAATGGCGGGCATAGCCATAGTCGCATTCCCACCACCACACTAACCGGAATAGGGCGGCGAGAGGGAGATATGCGAGCTCCACGTAGCTCGGGTCCCCGGTCCGGTTCGCCATTCGCGCGCAGGCTGCCGCGGTGATCGCGCAGAAATGGGCCTCGTAAGCGAAATCGAACCCCCGTTCGAGAGGGAGAGCGAGCAACGCATTCCGGGCCTCGGCCTCGTAGAGGCTGTCGCCGAAGATGTCGTGGGCATCGATCATCAGGTAGGCGTAGCCTCCCGTAGCATCTGGTTCGAGGTTGCCGGAGGCCTGATAGTCGGAATATCGGAAGCTTTCGTAGAATCGGTACCCGTTGGCCCTCGCAAGCCCGATCACTGTGGGCAGCGACTGGGAGAGCAGCATCTTCGCAATGTCCGCTGCCGGCCCTCCGTTCCGTGCCAACTCGGCCAGGTCGATCAGCAGCTGAAGCTGGTACCAGCCGTTCGATCCGGTGACCCCATACGGTGGGTAGTCATTGACGAAGACACGGTAGCTTGGCTGGAGGAACGTCACCAGAGTCGGGATGAGGTACAGATCGTCGAAATCGGAGAGGCTCCGATTGCCGAGAGCTCCCTCGAGGGCGGTCAACGGACACAGCACATCCAGCTGGGCGATGGCTTCGGCGCTTGTGAAGCGAGGCACATCCACGTACGCCCGCAGGTACCTCCACCCCGCGAGATCCACCCAGCACGCCGGATCACCCAGGTCCTTAACGGTTTGCATGGCAATGGGTAGCCAATCGACCTGAAAGGATGCCCAGGGGCGCTCCACCGTCTGGAGAATCCAACTGAGACCGCGCAGAAAGCGTAGGCCGAGCTCCGCCGGGTCATGCGGCAAGCCCGCTTCCAGCACCAGGTACCCATCCTCGAGCGGAATCCATTCGCCCCGCGGCAGGAGGACCTGCGCATTCACGGGTCGCACAAAGCCCAGCTGGTTTGAGCTGAGGTAGATGGCATCTCCCGGCGCTCCGTGAACCAGCTCGAAGTACCGGTTCAGCGAGGTGAAGTTCTCGAAGAACAGTACGCTGCCCCCGAGGTGTCTTTTCTCTCCGAAATAGGCGATGCCAGCAGCCCAAGGAGCCTGACGCGCGTAGACCTCAACCGAGCCGGAGACAGAGCTCCCGCTCGCGACATCGCATAGGAAGATGGACCGCCGCTGACGCCACGGGCTGAAATCGCCCGCCGCTTTCGCCTCCACGCGCCAGTGGACCATCCCCGGCGCCCCCTTGACGAACTCGATCACCGAGCGGAGCCCCCCCCAAGGCCGGGTGGAGCTGACGGTAATTCGGACGGCGGCTTCGCTGTCCGTGACCTGGATTCGCGGGCACGCATCCGGCTGCAGGGGTTCGAGATTGCTACCGCCAAGCAGGAGGTTGGCCAGCGCCACCGTGCCGCCTTCCGCCCTGCCGATGAGCATCGCGCCGAACGTTGAGCTGCTGTCGTACCACGCCACGAAGCTGCCCGTTTCGACGCGGAAGGAACGGGAATCCCACGAGAGGAGACGCACCTCCGAGCCAGCTACGCCTGGCCCGAACAGGAGCAAGGCGACGAAACACAGGGTAGCCCTGCTCCGGGGACCGCGGCAGCGGGGATGCTCGCGCGATCGCCGCGGGGCGCCAACACAAATGCGGGCATCCCCATTTTCTGCGGTTCCGATCGCGGCTCTACAAAGCTCGACCCGAGAGAAGCTCGCCCCAGGCATCGCAGTGAAGTGCATCTGGCTCTAGCCTCACCGATCCGACGTCACCAGCGAAACTCCCGATCCGTCGTGCGCGAGAAGGTACGGCACGCCCTCCGGAGTGACGGCCCGCCGGTACGTGCGACCGTCCTCCGTCCATGAACTTTCCCAACGGGCTCGGAGCGCTCGCATCGCCGTTGGGTTTCCTTGCAGCGCTTCCAGGGCCAGAAGCGCCTCAATCGTGGACTCAGCCCCGGCATTGCGGTTCAATCGGCCGGGCTCGGGGAGGCCGTCGAAGGTCCTGCCTGTTCGAGCGTCGTACATGCGCACGCCATCGGAATTGTTCCCAAGTAACCAGCTCGCCCAGAGCCCAGCCGCCACGGACCATAGGCTGTCGCCGGTTGCATCCGCCAGCTCGAGGAATCCCCAGACTGCGGGGCGGATGTCGTAGGCGATCTGCGGGTACCGCCGCGAACGCCCGGAGGCACGATCCACCTCGTGCAGAAAACCGCACACCAAGAGCCTGCCCCTCCAGTGCCGAGCCTCCAGTTCCGCTGCGCGAAGGCAGCGGGGATCTCCCAGAGCCCTCCACGCCCGAACGAGGGCGTACATCTGGTTTGCCCCCCAGGTGTGCCAAAGATCGCGGAAGCAGAGCAAGGCCCCGTACAGGGAATCGCTGGAATCCGCGACCTGCATGGCCAGGATCCCCTCCAGCAACCTCGGGAGCAGGGAATCAGCCCACGCTTGCCCCTCCATTTCTCGCAGCCGGAGAAGAGCGAGGACCAGGACGGAGGTGGCGTCGGCTCCAGACCCATTCACAAGCCACGCCGGGTAGCGTCCGGCTACTCCCTGCTCCCACATACCATACCGAGACACGAGCGAGTCCATCGCCGCGCGCAGCCGAAGGAGGCTCTCTCGCAAGGAATCGGCGAAAGCGGGGTCTCGGCTCTTGAAACGATGCCATCCCTCCGCGAGCGCCCAGGCAGCTCTTACCGTCCACCAGCTCAGGCAAGGCCGGCTCGAGACCGCCGTGAGGTTCGGCTCGAGGCGGGCGTCCACGAAATTGGCGAAAGCCCCGTTCGGTTGCTGCATGAGGACAAGAAACCGAAGCAAATGCCGGACATGGGTGAGAGCCTCCTCCTCACCTGTACGATCCCAACGACGGAGCCAAAGCAGCGCGGCGCGAGCCGCATCATCCACACAGGCTACCCCCTCTCCCGGCGCTTCGACCCACCGGTAATCCGGGAACTCACTGTACACGTGGACGATTTCCACGGGGCCAACAGGGCTTCTCGCCCTTTCCGTCAGGTGCAGGAGGTGATCGTAATTCGGCTCCCACGGCCGGACCGAGCCGGGGCGGCAACCGACGAAAAACACGAGAGACAGAAGGACCAGTCCCGTCGCTCGACTTCTCGTGTCAGGCCAGGAAACGCCTTCCTCATCCTGTTCGGCCATCCCAGGTCTGGGTGATCTTCCCGAGCGAGGAAAGCCACGGCATCTTCCGAGCAACCCCGTACGGTTTTCCGTCCCCATCATCCTTTTAGCCCGGTCGTGGCCATGCTTTCGATGAAATAGCGTTGCAGGAAGACGTATGCCGCCACGATCGGCAAGGCGAGGAGCGTGGCGGCGGCCAGCTTCATCCCCAGTTGCGCTTCCGCTTGCCCCCCGACGGCGAAGATCGTCACCAGCTGCGGCAAGGTCATGAGGTCGAACTTCTTGATCACGATAAGTGGCCACAGCACCTCATTCCAGCTCGACATAAAGGTGAGGATCGCTACCGTGGCCATGGCTGGCCGAGAGAGCGGCCACACGATGCGCGTCAAGATGCGGAACTCCCCGCAGCCGTCCACTCGCGCGGCGTCGATGAGGTCGTTCGGAACCGAAAGGAAAAACTGCCGGAACACGAGCAGGGAGAACCCGCTCACCGCAAAGGGGGTGATGAGCGCAAGGTAGGTATCCGTCCAGCGGAGCTTGACCATCAAGATGTACGTCGGGATCAGCGTCACATGCATGGGCACCAGCATCGTGAACAGGATGACAGCCAGAAGCGGCCGGCTGCCTCGGAAACGCAATTTCGCCAGTGCGTAGCCACCCATCGATCCGAACACCACGACGCAGGCCGTCACCGTGGCGGAGACCACTACGGAGTTCAGTAGCGCCCTGAAGATGGGGATCTTTCGTAGCACCTGGGCATAGTTGTGCAGCCCGAGGTGGCTCGACCAGAGGGCAAGGCTGGTGATCTCCATCTCCGGCTTGAGAGATGACATCGCCATCCAGAGGAATGGGTAGGCGAAAACCACGGCACCGAGTCCAAGCGCTAAGTAGATCCCGGTACGCCCCAGGGAGAACGACGGTCGCGCGACCCGGCTCCTCATGCCGCTTCTCCTTCCGATACCCTACGTTGGATCAACACGACCGCGAATACCATCAGCGCAAAGGCGAAGCCCAGGGTGGCCGCATAACCCATTCGGTAGAAATCGAAAGCCTGCCGGTAGATGTACAGAACCGCACTGAGCGTGCTGTTCTCCGGACCGCCGTCCGTCATCATGTACGGCTCAATGAACAGGGAGAAGCCGCCGATGGTGCTGAGCACGATCACCAGCACCACCGTGGGGTTCAACATCGGGAACGTGATCCAGCGGAATTTCTGCCACCCACTGGCTCCGTCCAGGTCCGCCACCTCGTAAAGGTAAGAAGGGATCGACTGCAATCCCGCCAGAAAGAGCACGATGTACAAGCCGACGTTCTTCCACGTCGCCATAATGGCGATGCTCGGCATGGCCAGCGCCCGCGAGGTCAGCCAGGGAAGCTTCGGCAGGCCCAGAAGAGCCAGAAGCTGATTGAGCAGCCCGCTTTCGTACGAATAGATCTGCAGCCATACGAACGAAACAACCACTCCGCTCACGACCACCGGGAGGAAGTAGGTGGCGCGGAAAAAGGTTCGGCCCCGGATCTTCTCATTGAGCAACAGGGCGAAGAACAGCGCCAGGATCAGTTGAAGCGGAATGTGGATCACCACGAAAACGAGGGTGTTCCAAATGGCTCGAAGGAACCACTCGTCCCTGACCAAACGAGCGATATTGGCCAGACCCACCCATTCCATGGGGGTGAAGACATCCCAGCGATGGAACACCAGGACGAAGGTGAAGGCCAGTGGGTAGGCGAGAAACACGAGGAAGTGCAGCGCGTAGGGGAGAATCATCCACGAGGCGGCACGCGCCTGCCCACGGGGATTCCTCTTCCGCAGCCCCCTCATCGCAGGATCTCCCGAGCCCGTTCCGCAGCGGCGTGCACCGCTTGCTCCGGAGTCTTGTGGGCGTAGAAACAGCACGACTCGAACTCGTGGGAAATGGCATCGAAGATCTCCTTCAACTCAGGCACCGACCCAGGGCCCTGCGTACGGCCGGCCGCCTCGGCGAAGGCGATCATTTTCGGATGGCTCATAAAGTATCCCGCGTAGAGCGAATCTCGCATCAGATCCTTGCGCACGGGCAATTGACTGCAGAGCTCCAGAAGCAGGAGATCCGCTTCCCGCGACACGAGGAACTTGACGAACTCCCAGGCTTGCTTGGGCCATCGGGTGGTCGTGAAAATGGCGATGTTCTTCGGATCCCCGTAGGTCACTGGGGGCAAACAGCTCGAGTCCGGCACGGGGATCGGCGCGTAGTCGTACTCGAAGCCGGGAGGCTTGTAGCGCTCCACATGCTCGATATTCCACGGGCCGGTCGTATGCGAGGCCACCTTGCCCAGCAGAAACGCATCCACCTGAAAGGTCGACCGAGGAAACACGCCCAACGCGAAACCCTGCTGGAAGAACCGAAACACCTCCACCGCCGCCCTATTCTCGAAAAGGACCTGGCGGTCTTCCACCAGCAAACCTCCTCGGGAAGCAGCCAGGTAGAAGGCGTAGAAGTCGAAGAACCGCAGCCACCATTTGACCCGAAAGTCGACAAGCATCAGCCACTGATCGATCACTCCGTCTCCGTCTCGGTCCTTCGTGATCCGCTTCCCGGCCTCCAGGAATTCCTGGTAGGTAGCGGGAGGCCGCTCGTAACCCGCTTCCCGAAACATCGTCACGTTGTACTCCAGCAGCACGGGATTGATCTTCCAGGGGATCTCGTACACATGGCCATCCACCTGCCGGTAACTTTCGATCAGTCCGTGGGGCAAGCGGGCACGCACCAGCGAATCGAAGTCCGCGAAAGATTCCAGCGGCACGAGCCCTTTCGCTCTGGCGAATTGGGCCACCGCGCCGGGCCAGATATTTGAGCAAACGTCCGGAGTGGTGCGGCCCGCGATGGCCGTCAGCAATACCTCCTCCGTCGATTGGCTCTCCGGCACCGGCTGCATATCCACCGGCACGTCCGGGTGAAGCCGGTTCCACTCCGCCACCAGCTTCCGCGCCAACTCCACCTCGCGGGGATTGGCTGCAGGCCAGTACACGAGGCGGGGGTGCTGGGTTCCAGAGGTGTCCCGACCTCCGCACCCTCCTGCAAAAATCGCCACGCCGGCGAACAAAACCGACGTGGCGAGGCGGAGTGGCTTCCGATGCTTCTCCTTGGCTCGATCCACGTTTCGCTCAGAAGACGATCCCAAGCGACACGCGCTGCACGCCGGACAGTCGGCCGAAATCCGCCCAAGCGTAGTCAAACTTGAGCATCACGTTCCCGAGCATCCGCTGGGTCACCCCGAAGCCGGCCGTGAGCCCCTCTTCGCTGTCGCGCAGGAAGAGGTTGTGATAGCCAACCCGGAGCGCCACCCAGTCGCGCCAAGCCCATTCCGCGCCCAGATGCACGCTCTCGGTGTTGTCCGATGGGTGCACAGCATCCGCGGCCAGCGTGAGACGCTGACGCTCCGACCGAAGGATCTCCATGGCTACGCCCGCCTGGAAGGTGAGTGGGAGCGGCCAGGCGTCGGTGTGCAGATCAGCGAAGATCCGCTCATTGTTGCCGTACTTGGTGGGCGAAATGTCGTGGTAGACCAGGAGGTCTTTGCCCGTCAGGCGCATGTCGGTGCCGAAATTGGTGAGCGCGGCCCCAATGCGGAGCCCGTGGAAATCGGTGACGAACAACGTGCCCAAATCCAGCGCCACGGCCCAGGCGCTCTCTTTCCAAATATGCTCGTAGATATACTTGCCGGTGAACCCGATCGAGAAGCGGTCCGTGACCGAGAATCCGTAGGACACGGCCAGCGCCAGGTCGCCGGCGGAGAAATATTCGCCCGTTCCGCCCGGCATCTCGACGGTGGTGACGCGCATGTCATCCATGCTTAGGCTGGTCACGCTTGCTCCCAGCGAACCCCACCTCCCGAGGGGCAGAATACCGCCGGCGAAGTCGAGGCGCGTGTCGGCTATCCAATTGGTGTGGACGAAGACCGCCTCGGGCCGGCTCAGGCGCGGCAGACCAGCGGGGTTCCAGTAAAGAGCCGTGGCATCGTTCGCAGTGGCCACAAAGGCACCGCCCATACCAATGGCTCGGGCCCCGACTCCGATCTCCAGGAAAGGAGCTGCTACCATGGCCACTTTGGAAATCCCGAGCTGGAATTGAGCCTCGCTCCTGCTGCTTATCGCTGCAAGGAGCAATATCACCGCCACCGGCCGGGCGACTCGGTGAGCTCGTGCGGCGCGCTTTTCCATGCCGTTATCCTCACACGGCTTCGTTCGAGGACATCACTTGATCACGGCGAATTTCCCGACCTTGGTCCCGATGCCGGGCGCATCCACGTGGTAGATGTAGACGCCGAAGGCGATATCCTGCCCATCCTTGCTGGTCAGGTCCCAAGGTTCGGCCCCATCATCCATCGCTCCGACATGCTCGATCGTGTCTACGAGGTACCCGCGAAGCGTGTAGATGCGAATGGTGCAACGAGCCGGCAGGTTCACAAAGTAGATCCTTCGCTCGCCGCGCCCGAAACGGAACGGACTCCGTGGTTCCCAGGACGCGGTCACCACGTAGGGATTGGGCACCACGTCGATCTTGTCCAAGGACCGAGCGGCTAGCTTGGCGTCCAGGCGCGCTCCGCTCACCTTGAACGTGAAAGCATCCCCGGTCCGGAACGGCTTCGTGGTTGCGATGCGGAAAACGTCCCCGCCGGCGGGCGGGATCGCCACCGGCTTGAGCGTATCCGTCTCAAAGGTAATGGCCCAGGTCGTGGCGACCCGCAGGATGTGGCGTGGGTTATCTAGGAAGATGACGATGTTCTCCGTCGTGTCCGGGGTGAGGGTCTGATCCTTCACCACGTCGCGGAATAGGAACTTGGCCCGCTTGTTCTCCGTCACGTTCCAGACGGTGAACTTCACCGGGGTGGAGGGGTAACCAAGAGCCGCATCGGATCGATCGATCACCTCGTCCGCGAAACGGATCTCGAAATCCGCCGGGTAGGCAATGTTCAGGTTCGTGAGGGGATTCGTCTGGCTGGTGAACTTCGGGTCGAAGGACACCCAAACTTTGTAATTGCTCCGACCCACGACCCATCCGGTGCGGGTGTAGTCCAGGGTCACGGAGGGATCATTGTAGATATTCAGCACCATGCCATCGAAGAGCGGAGACTCGGCCACGTCTTCGTAGATCGGCGTTTCCGGCACCACCAGCACCGTGTCGTGAGTCACGTCCCAAACCGAGTAGAACGGGACTCCGCGATTGTGGAAGAACGAGGTATCGCGGAAGACGACGCGGTAGGTATGGCCATCCTTCACCGAATCGGCCACGACGAATTGCACCCGGAGCCGGCCAGTACCTGCCCCCTGGAAGCGCACGGAGTCGGCGAACGACGGCGGCAGATAGCCGGCCGCATGCGGCCTCGGAGTGACTACTGCCGTGTTCACGTCCGTCTGAACGTTGCCGGCGATGTCGACCTTGATCACGCTTGGACATTCGCTCGGGCTGATGCCTTCGACCGCCCCGGTGACGGTGGTGTCCAAGTAGCCGCGGTCGTACGAAACGACGGCGTAGTAGTATGTCTGCCCATTCTCCACGTTCTCATCGACGTACACATGGCGCAGACCGGTGTCATTGCCGAGGTCGAATTTGACCCCCTGTACGTCGATCGGATGCAACCCCTTGATCCCGTTGCGCAGGTCAAACTGGGCGATCGGCTTGCGGAAGGTAAGGCGGCCGTAGGCGTCCGTGATCAAACGGGACTCGAGGAATTCCGGCTCCGTGCTCCGGTAGATGCGATAGCCCTCAAAATCGTACTCCTGCAGGAAGGGATCCCAAGAGTGCTCCGCTCGGTCGTCCCACATAAGGATCACACGCCGATCCCCCGGGATCGCCACGAGCCTCGGCTTCTCCGGCGGTTTGGCGAAACGGTAGTCGGCATTGTAGATCTGCTGGACGGTCTTCTTGGTGCGGGCCAGGTCCTGAGCATCCTCCGCGAACAGAAGGGCCATGGAATAGACTTCGGTCTGGCCCGCGTAGAGGGGGAAGGGACCCGAGGAGAAGAACATCCCCAGATTCGCAGTCACCTGGAGGGCGTCTTTCGGCTGCGGGGCCGACCTGAACACCCGCCAGTTCTGGTCCTCATTCCACAGCTCGTACGTGTGCACGGGGAAGATCAGGAAGCCCGTGAGGCCGATCTGATCCGACTCGTCCTTATCCGTGTAATCGAAGTCAGGCTCGCCCGGGGAAGGGATCCCGTCCGCTTCCCCCTCATCCGGCCCTGTGTAATTCGGGTCGTAGGGCCCAATCCCATCGGCGCCCACATCGTCGTGAAGCGGTTCTCCGGGATCCCACTGGCCGTTCTCATTCAGGTCTTCGTACCCGTCCCAATCCTGGTCTTCGTCGCCGGACCAGTGGGGCCGTGGCTCGCGACCGTAGAACGAGCGAAAAGCTGCCACGTTGGCAACACCGTACGGGTACGAGCTGAGCCAGACGCCGGGACCGCTGTCGCGCCGCTCATCGATGAGGCCGTCGGAGTCGTTGTCAAAGCCGTCCACGAAGATGCCCGGGCTTTCCAGGAACGCGAAGCCCGCCACGCCCACGGGCGACCATCGCCCGGGGGTGCCGTAGCCGTCGTAGTCCCAAGCCCAGGCGATGTCGAGCACCGTGTCGTAGTCGCCGGTGTCGTCCGAGGAGTCGTCCGTGCCGCCCACGCCCCAGTCGATGTAGAAACAGTAGTAGGTGCTGTCGTAGCTCGTCTTCCCCTCGTTTGTGATTTCGTAGCGGGCAAAGATGCAGTCTTCCGCCAGCACTTGCGACCACTGAAATAGCCGCGCCGCCACCTCCAGCCCCAGCCCTCTGCGGGTGGTGTCCATCGGGTCTGGGTAGAAATCCCATTCCTCGTCGGGATCGTCGTCGAAGACAAAGTACGTCTCGAGGTCGGCGTTCATCACGCCCTTTCCGAAGAACCCGTTCCAATAGCCGTCCCAGTCCGAGGGGCGGTCGGGCCAGTGGGCAGGCCAGGTGCCGGGGTCATCGCTCATAGCCGGCTTATTGGAACGAGGATTGAAGTAACCCGGCAGGGGCGCCCAACCCCAGAGCTCATCCCGCGGCCCCTTGTCGACGAACTCCCGATACTGCGTCTCCATGGGGTAGATGACGCGTCCGCGACGATCCACCGTGCGCGCTTGTACCACGAGCGCCACCCCGTCCACATACTGATGGCCGGACCCTTTCGGCCATTCGCCGGAGGGACTGTCGGGCCAGTGGGCTATCTCGCCCCAATTGATGAAGATGGTGCGCACCAGATTCCCATCCATAATGCCTTGGCGCCGGTATACTGGATTCCCGACATTCGGATCGGGCTTGCGCTGAGCCAAGGCAAGCTCCCCCGCGCCGAGAAGGATCACAATGGCTATCCACGCCTTGCGCCTGCTGAGCATCTTTCACTCCCTGGCCTCAAAAGACGCGATTTCACGCTCCGGAACACAGAGCCCGCTACGGCGTCCGCGCCCCCCAAAGGCGGCGGGCACTCCGATTACCGGCTCTCTCGCCCTGATGCCGGGAGAAGCTCAGAACTCCACGGCAAAGCCAACCTGCACCTCCCGCGGCGGCGAGTAGAAATCCGGGCGGATGTAGTAGTCCTCAAGGGTATTGAGTCCGCGCGGCCGCAGTCCACCCACGTAGATCGGCGCCAGACTGTACCCCGCGCGCCCCGTATCGGTGAATACCTCCAGTTCGTTCAGTCGATCGAAGAGGTTGAGGACGCGAACGTAGATCGAAAAAGTTAGGCCATTCAGCCTGAGGTTGCGGTAAGCGTACAAGTCGAAATTCAGGTAAAGGGGCTTGCGGGCCGAGTTCTCCACCGCGGTCTGGATGTTCTGGAAGCTCGGCGTGTACGGCAATCCCGTTCCCAAGCGGCCGATCAGACTCAATACGAACCGCCTCGGGTCGCCCAACGTCAAGGTGGAATTGACCTGGTGACGGCGGTCCCAATCCAGCGGTACCATCTGCTTCTCGGTTTCGCGCGGCGGCTCCGTCTGTTGATCGAGGAAAGCCGTGTTGGGGTCGCTGGCATTTCCCTTGGCGATTTGGAACGTGTAATCCACGCTCGCCCCTACGCCCCCCGATAGCCTCTTCTCGAAGGCCAAGGTGAAGCCCTTCACCTGCCCGTAGTCGCGATTGATGTACCGCCCGTACCGAATGCCCTGGAGCGTCATCTTCACCTCGGTCCCGAGGAGATTCCGGATGTCCTTGTAGTAGATGGTGGCATCCAGGGCGAAGTCCTGCCCCAGCTGCTGCTGGAAGCCGATCTCGTAGATCACGGTCTTCTGCGGCTTGAGCTCCGCATTCCCGACGGTGTTCAAAAGGCTGTTCGGAGGCGGGGAGGGCGTGCTCTGCAGCGGATAGATGTCGAACTCCGGGTTCACGTACAGATACTGGAAGTTCGGGATCTGGAAGAAATGGCCGTAGGATAGGTGCAAGGCCCCTTTGTCCGAGATGGGATAGGCAAGCCCGAATCTCGGGCTGAGCTGGTAGCTTGTGCCCGCAGCCATTCGGGGCGAGAGATTCGGCTGGCTGAAATCCAAAGGCACTTCGCCGTCCGGATCAAAATAGTCCAGCCGCACGCCGGCGTTAACGATGAGGTAGTCAAATTCCATCTTGTCCTGAACGTAGGCCGCCGCCTCCACAGGGAAGTGCTCATACCGGTTGTTGTTGAAGGTCGTAATGGGAGCGATCCTTTCCGGAAGCTCCGGGATCACCTCGTACTCGTGCAGCCAAAGCCGATGGCGCCGGACCTCCACGCCCGTCTTCACCTGATGATGTCGCGTCACCTGGCTGGTCAAATCGAACTTGCCGAGGACCGTGGCAGTCGAACGGCGGAAATGCCACATCTGCATACCACCGCTCAGATAAGCGTTTGCTCCCGTGTCCTGAAGCCGAATACGAGAGACGTAGCGCGGGTCAAAGGGATCCTCGTAGACGTACTGCCGGTACCTGTTGTCGAAATAGGAAAGCTTCAGCGTGAAAAAGCTCCTATCGCTCAGGACGTGGGTCCAAGAGAGGTTATGGTCATAACCCCTGCGGTAGTGGCGGTAGTCTCCGTCGGGGTTCAACCGGAAGCGATGGTCGTAGTAGCGGAAATCCTGCCGCTGAGCTAGCACTTCGTAGCTGAACTTGTTCGAGGGACTGAGCCGGTAGGTCAATTTGAGCTGGCCGCTTAGACGCAAAGTGGGGTTCATCGGCACCGGCTCCGCCTCGGCCATGAGGCGGCGAGCCAATTCCTCGCTGAAGGGATACACCCTGCCGTGGGACATGACCAGCCATTTGGCCGGGTCGTCGGCGGTGAAGTCCGAATGATCGCTGGGGAGGAAAACCTTCTTGCCGTAGATGTAGCCTTGATCGTAGTAGTAGCGCCCCAAGGCGAAGAAACTCCATTTGCTCTTCGCAAATGGAACTGGCCCGCTCAAGCCCCCCTGCAAGCTGTACACCGGATTCCAGTTCTCGATATTCCAGAAGATGCGACGGTGAGAGCTCACGTAGTCACCGAAATAGGCTTCAACGCGGCCCTCGTACCTGTCCCCTCCCTCCTTCGTGACGATGTTCACCACACCCGACATAGCTTGGCCGTACTCGGCGTTGAACGTGCCGCTGATGACCTGGAGCTCTTGGATCGCGCTGTTCTCCACCTCAACAGCGTAGGTGCCAGAGTAGACGTCGTTCACAGGCACGCCGTCGATCATGTACACCACTTCCCCGAGTCGGCCACCCCGGAAGTGTCCTTCCACCACTCCCGCCTGGAGATTCACCACATCCTCGAAGCGCTCGACGGGGAGCCGCTGAATGACGTCGGAGCCCACTACAGCTTCCGTGGAGGTCAGATCCATTTGCACCAGAGGGCGCTCGGCAACGACGGTGACCTCCTTCCCGAGTTCCAGCACCGTGCGGCGCAGCTGGAAATTGACGGTGGTAGTCTTGTCGATGGAGATGCGGACGTTGCTGACGACCACCGGCTGGTAGCCAATCATCTGGGCGCGCACGTTGTAGGTGCCCGGAGGAAGGTTCAGGACAATGTAATTGCCCTCCAGATCCGTAGCGGCTCCGAGGGTGGTGCCTTCCACAATCACATTGACTCCTGGGAGGGGCTCCCCCGTCTCTTGGTCGATGACCCTACCAGCCAGCTTGCCCGTCGTACCTGCCCAAGCTGCGCCGAGGGCCATCAACCCCGTGGCCACAACGGCGCACACTCCAGCGTGCCATCCTCTCATCCCTTGCTCCCGCGACGGGTTTCTTCCCGACGAATGAGGAGACCGGGGACGCCCCGAGGGATTGGGCGTCCCCGGCGGCTCCGGCTTACTTGGTCAGGACCATCTTCTTGGTAGCCACTTTGCCCACGGTGGACAGCCGGACGAGGTACACCCCGCTGGTCAGCTTCCGCCCGAGGTCATCCGTTCCGTCCCACGTCACGCGATATTCGCCCGGGGTCCGGTAGCCCTCCAGAAGCGTGCGGACTTTCTGGCCAGTGAGGTTGAAGATGTCGATCCGGACCACACCGGGCTGATCGACGGTGAACTCAATCGTCGTACTCGGATTGAACGGGTTCGGGTAGTTCTGCTTGAGCCCAAACTCCGTCGGCACCGGCTTGCCCCCCGGTCCGGTGAGTTCCTCCACGCCCGTGACGAGGATCGTGACCGGCTCGACGGCGAAGTCGTCATACCAGCAGTAGCCGACGGGGAAGCTGGTGAAGCGGGCCCGGACCGAAATGCCCGCCGCATCCTCGGGGGACTTGGAGATGACCGTGTAGTAGGTCCAGCCCGCACTGTCGGCCGTCTGGTCGAAGTAGACGAACTGATCGCCGCCGGTCAGATCCCACGCCTTGTACAGCGGCTCCCGGTGGTAGAAGAAGCAGAGCCCGAGGCGATCGTTGTCCCGAACGGGGGTGATATAACTTGGCAGGAAGCGCGGATCGGTGTTGACGCTGTCCCAACGAGCCCACACGGAGATCTTGTACCACGCATTCGGCTTCACCGGCACCGGCTCCGAATAGAACACCATCTCGTCCGCATTGTCATCCTGCTCCCGCAACAACACCGAATGCTGCCCACTGTGCGCATACACCGTGCTCACATTCGCGTACCCAATCTCCGTGCTGCTCGTCCAGTTCATCCACCCCACCGGCGTCTCCGCATCCCCCCCAAAAATCCCCATCGACCACGGCTCACTCCCACAGTACACATCATCAAACCACACCGTCCCCGTCGCATTCCGCTCCATCCCCAACAGCACCACCACACTGTCCGGATCCGGCCCCTCCGGTATCACCAACCCCGCCGTGTACTCCGTCCAGTCCTTCGACGCCACCGTCTGATCCACCGCAATCACCTGCCGCCCCAACAGCTGCCCCCCAGCCCAAAACTCGAAAATCCCCCCAATCAGCTGATCCTCCCCCGTCGGATTCGTGTTCACCCCCTCCGTCTTCGCCCAAAATCCCATCGTGTACAGCCGACCCGCCTTCGCATCGTTCCAGTACAAATCCGCATTGTTCACGCTCATCCACCCATACGCCGACGGCGTCGCCACCGGCTTCACCACCTTGAAACTCCGATCCCCCTGATGCACCCGGTCCGTCGCCCACTCACAACGCACACCCCCCACCGACGGCGCCGGCATCCAAAAGTTCGGCCGAAGATCCTCCAAATCGCCGTTCACCAGGATGTTCGGGTCGACCTGGATCTCTTCGATCGTGAAGTCGTCGTACCAGCAGTAGCCGACGGGGAAACTGGTGAAGCGCGCCCGGACGGAAAGACCCGCTGCATCCTCCGGAGCCTTGGCGATCACCGAGTAGTAGGTCCAGCCCGCGCTGTCAGCCGTCTGGTCGAAGTAGAGGAACTGATCGCCGCCGGTCAGATTCCACTCGGTCCGAATCGGGCTCCGGTGGAAGAAGAAGCAGAGGCCGAGGCGATCGTTGTCCCGAACGGGAGTCACGCCTGCCGGCAGGAACTTCTCGTCGGTGTTGACGCTGTCCCAACGAGCCCACACGGAGATCTTGTACCACGCATTCGGCTTCACCGGCACCGGCTCCGAATAGAACACCATCTCGTCCGCATTGTCATCCTGCTCCCGCAACAACACCGAATGCTGCCCACTGTGCGCATACACCGTGCTCACATTCGCGTACCCAATCTCCGTGCTGCTCGTCCAGTTCATCCACCCCACCGGCGTCTCCGCATCCCCCCCAAAAATCCCCATCGACCACGGCTCACTCCCACAGTACACATCATCAAACCACACCGTCCCCGTCGCATTCCGCTCCATCCCCAACAGCACCACCACACTGTCCGGATCCGGCCCCTCCGGTATCACCAACCCCGCCGTGTACTCCGTCCAGTCCTTCGACGCCACCGTCTGATCCACCGCAATCACCTGCCGCCCCAACAGCTGCCCCCCAGCCCAAAACTCGAAAATCCCCCCAATCAGCTGATCCTCCCCCGTCGGATTCGTGTTCACCCCCTCCGTCTTCGCCCAAAATCCCATCGTGTACAGCCGACCCGCCTTCGCATCGTTCCAGTACAAATCCGCATTGTTCACGCTCATCCACCCATACGCCGACGGCGTCGCCACCGGCTTCACCACCTTGAAACTCCGATCCCCCTGATGCACCCGGTCCGTCGCCCACTCACAACGCACACCCCCCACCGACGGCGCCGGCATCCAAAAGTTCGGCCGAAGATCCTCCAAATCGCCGTTCGGGAGAAGATTGGTCTGGGCCAGCGACGTCCCTCCACCCACCAGTAGCAACCATGCGGCTACCGCTGTCCAAAAACCTCGTGTTCGTCTCATTGTTGGGCCCTCCACAGCTTGGTTTTCGTTCTCTTAGGGTTCTCGCACCAGGGGCCGGCACGGGGATCAGCCCCTCCCCCACGTTAGGCTTGGGTATTGTCCACATCACCTCCTTCCGGCAGAATGATTTTCTCCTTCGTCAGATCCATCAGCTTCGGAGCCCGCGCCCTTCCACAGCAGGACTCCCGCAGCACAAGTTCGGTGGGCACAACGGTGCGCTCAAAAGCCAGGCCGGGACGCTCGATCACTTCCACGAGCCTGCGCAAGGCAAGAGCCCCCATTTCCTCCTTGGGCACCCGCAGCGTGGTGAGCGTGGGATCCACCTGGGAGGCCGCGTCGATGTCGTCGAAACCCACCACGGCGACATCCTCCGGGATGCGGAGACCGGCCTCCTTGAGAGCGCGCATCACGCCAAAGGCGGTGGCATCATTGGCGGTGACGACGGCGGTGAACTCCAGCTTCTCCTCCAACATCCTGCGGGTGGCGCGGTAGCCCCCGTCCATGGAGCAATGGGGCTCCTCGGTTCGCTCCAAACGCGGATCGCGCGGGATGCCGAAGTCCTCAAGCCCTTTGCGATAGCCCTCCAGGCGAGCGCGGATGGAGGGGTGACCGATTTCGCCCGCCACGAAGGCGATGCGCCGATGGCCATGCTCCGCCACCAGATGCCCCACCGCGCGGCGTACGGCCTGGTCATTGTCCATCACGATGCAGGAAAAGGGGCGGTCCTTTACCAGAAAATCCACAAGGACGAACGGGACGCCCAGTTCGTAGACGCGTTCCACGAGGGGCACGGGCACATAGCCGGCGAAGATCACGCCGTCCACATTGCGCTCCAGGAGGAAGCGGGGGAGTTGGCCGGCATTCTTGCCGCGCTTTTCGACGGTGGTCAGAAGGATGTAGTAGTCGTAGTTCCGGGCTTCGAACTCGCTGCCGAGGAAGATCTTGGTGTAGAAGGGCTCCGCTCGGGAGAAATGGTCCGAGGTGAGGATGAAGCCGATGTTGCCCGTCCGTTTGCTGGCCAGGCTCCGGGCGAAGCGACGCGGGTGGTAGCCGAGCTCCTCGATGGCGCGCAGCACCTTCTGGCGGGTTTCGGGCGACACGGGGCCGCTATTGTTGATCACCAAGGAGACGGTGCTGACGCTGACTCCCGCTCTGCGGGCGACGTCTTTGATCGTTGCCTGCATGGGATCGAAACGTTCTAAAACAAGCTCCATCTCGCAACGGAAATCGAGCTCCTCGCCCCCTACTGCGCGCAGAACCAGGGCGAGACTTGGGTCGAAACGCTTCGACCAAAGTCTACAAAGTTTTTCTGTCCCCGTCAAGAGTTTTTTCACTGGTAGGGCGCTACCCGCCGTGCGCCCGCCGCAGCACTGATCCCTGTTCCGCCCCCATCCTCGCCACCTCGCCGCACCTCAGGCTTTGCCTTGGATTCCACGGAGGTCTTTCGTACCTTCAAACGAGATGACAGCGCTTCGTGACAGAATCGAGCTCGCTCTCGCGCGGATGCTGGCCGTCGCCTTCGCTCTCCTCCCATTCCGACTCGGCGCCGTGGTGGGACAAGTCCTCGCCCTCCTCCTTTTCGACGTCGTGCGCCTGCGCCGCAGAGTTACAGTGGAGAACCTGCGGAACGCCTTTCCGGAGCTCAGCCCGAGGGAGGTTGTGTCCCTGGCGCGCCGCACCTACCGGAACTTCGGCATCACCCTCGCGGAGTTCGCCAAGCTGCCCCAGCTCAGTTGCGAGGACATCCGGAGGAGGGTCCAGTTGGTCCACGCTGAGATCCTGGAGGCGGCACACCAGCGCGGCCGCGGAGCCATCGTGGTGAGCGGCCATTTCGGGAACTGGGAGTGGGTGGCCGCGGGAATCCGCGCCCACGGCTACGTGCTCAAGCCCATCGCGGCGTCTCAGCGGAACCCGCTGGTGGACCGACTCATCGACGAGGCTCGATCGACCGCTGGGCTCGAGGTGATCAAAGCAGGGACCGCTTCCGTCCGGCAGATCCTGCAAACCCTTCGTAATAATGGGTTCGTGGGGATCCTCTTCGATCAAGATGCGGGACGAAACGGCGAGTTCGTGCGATTCTTCGGCCGCCCGGTGTCGACGCACCGCGGACCGGCCATGTTCCACTTGAAGACGGGCGCACCCCTTATCCTTGCTCTCCCAGAACGGATCGCCCCGGGGCGCCACAAGGTCCACTTGGAACGTTTCGATTTCACGAATCTGCCCGGAACGGAAGAGGAACGGATCCACTACGTCACGCAGACCCTAACTTCGCGGCTCGAGGAGACGATCCGGCGCCAGCCAGATCACTGGTTCTGGATGCATCGGCGCTGGAAGTCGAGCCACCACGCACCCGCTCACTGGGAGCAAGCCTGTCATGGCGCTTGAGGGGCCGAAGCGCATTCTGATCGTTCAGACCGCCTTCCTCGGCGACGTGATCCTCGCCACTCCACTCATCCGCGCCTGCAAGGGGCTTTGGCCTGAGGCAACGGTCGATTTCCTCTGCATCCCCCAGACGGCCCCCCTGCTCGAGAATCACCCCCTCCTCGGCCAAGTCATCCCCTACGACAAGCGCGGGAAAGAGCGCGGACTGCTCCCGCTCGTTCGCCTGATCCGGTCTTTACGGGCGCGCCGATATGGGCTAGCCATCGTCCCGCACCCGTCGCTGCGCAGCGCGGTGCTGGTCTCGGCCGCGGGGATTCCCCTCCGAGCGGGGTCCAACCGGAGCGCCGGGAAGTGGCTCTTCAACCGGTTGGTCCACTACGAGAAGGGCCGGCACGAGGTAGAAAGGAACCTGAAGCTCCTCCGCCCCTTCGGGTGGGAAGCTCGAGGCCTGCGACCGGAGCTGTTCCCCTCTCGCTCCGATTGCCGGCGCGTCGACGAACTGCTGGCCGCAGTTGGACATTCGCCCTTTGTGGCTCTGGCCCCAGGCTCGGTTTGGCCCACGAAACGCTGGCCCACGCGCAGCTTCTCCCAACTCGCCGCGCGACTCGAGGCGGAGCTCGGGCTGAGATGCGTCCTCGTCGGCGGTCAGGAAGACAAGGAGCTCGGGGAAGAAATCGCTTCCTCATCGCGTGGCTCCGTCCTGAATCTCGCCGGCAAACTCACTCCGCTCCAATCTGCAGAAGTGATCCGCCGGGCCAGGGTTCTGGTGACCAACGACACAGCCCCTCTCCACATGGCCTCCGCGACAGGAACGCCCGTGGTGGCGATCTTCGGGCCCACGGTTCCGGAATTCGGGTTCGGCCCGTACCGGGTACCGCACCGGATCGCGCAAATCCCCCTGGCGTGCCGGCCCTGCTCGACCCACGGGGGCAAGCGATGCCCGATCGGCACCTTCGCCTGCATGGAGAACCTGCATCCGGAGCTGGTCTTTGATCTCACCGCGCAGCTCCTCGAAGAACTTGATGGAGTGGAAAGAAAAGGCAAGACGGAACAATTCCTCGACCGCGGGAGCGACGCCTAGCGACCGGCGGAAAGACCGCTGCCCGGGGATTGGAAACGTAGATCGGTTATCAGGAGGAGGTCCTAAGGGTGCGGTGGGCGAGCGTTGTCACCGCTTCGCTGCTCTGGATCAATGGGGCGTTGGGGGGATCCGGAGATGACATCTTCGTTCGCGCCAACCAGGTGGGCTTTTTGCCGGGCGAAACAAAGCAAGCCATTGCCTTTTCGCGCCTTCCCCACAGCAATTTGCGCTTCGAGATCCTCGACGCAGCCACCGGTAAGCGGGTCACGGGTCCGCACAGGTGTGGCCCGGACTTGGGTCCCTTCGGCAACTTCTCGCACCACTACCTGCTCGATCTCAGCTCGCTGAGGAGACCGGGAGTATATCGGATTCGCTTGGTCGGCACGGAGTCACAGTCCCTTCCGTTCGTCGTTTCCAGCACTGCCTATCGCCGGTACCCGAGCGTGATCCTAAGCTACATCCGCCAGCAGAGGTGTGGTTACAATCCGTTCCTCGACGAGGTATGCCATCCCAGGGATGGGCGCACCTTCGAAGGGCCGGTGCCGGACGGAACCTACATTGACGTGACCGGTGGCTGGCACGATGCGGGAGATTACCTGCGGTACCTGCTCACTTCAAGCAATACTGTGGCACGGCTCCTCCTCTCTTACAGGCTCTTCCCCGAGGTCTTTCCCGATTCCGTGGATGCCCTCGGCCACCCTTACCCGAATGGGATCCCCGACGTACTGGACGAAGCGCGCTGGGGACTGGAGTGGATGCTGAAAATGCATCCGGCTCCGAACCAGCTCTACCATCAAGTGGCGGATGATCGAGACCATTCCGGCTGGGATCTCCCGCACCAGGACAATTCGGACTACGGCTGGGGACCCGGCAGATACCGCGTCGTCTACTACGCCACAGGCAGGCCCCAGGGCCTTGGGCCCTACAAGAGCGAATCCGACGGGATAGCCAATCTCGCCGGACGCTATGCTGCCGCCATGGCCATGGCAGCGCAGATCTTCGCTACGACGGATCCCCCCTTCGCGGAGCGGTGCCTCCGGGCTGCGCGCGAGGTCTACGCGATGGGTCTCCTGCAACCCGGATGTCAGCAGGGAACCCCGTGCCGCCAGCCCTATCGCTATTACGAAGCCACCTGGACCGACGACATGGAATGGGGCGCGGCCGAACTCTTCCGAGCCACGGGAGACTCCAGCTACCTGCGACAGGCCATCGACTTCGCTCGGAGGACAGGCTCCTTCTCCTGGATGGGGCTAGACACCCTGCGCCACTACGAACACTATCCGTTCTTCAATGCAGGGCACTTCGCCCTTTGGGAAGTGCTCCCCGGCGCATTCCGGGACACGCTGGCAACCTACTACCGCCAGGGCATCGAGGCGTTGCAGCGACGCGCCCTCCGGAACCCCTACCGCGTCGGAATCCCGTTCGTCTGGTGCTCCAACAATCTGGCCGCCGCGGCGGTAAATCAGATCCTCATCTACGAGAGAATGACGGGCGACGCGCAATACCGCGGACTGCTTGCCTCTCACCGCGACTGGCTCCTGGGCAGGAACCCCTGGGGAGTGAGCCAATTCGTGGGAATCCCCGGCGAAGGCGGCCTTACCCCCCAGCACCCTCACAGCGTGATTGCAGCGGAAACCGGAAGGCCGATCGTCGGGGGCCTGGTGGACGGGCCTGTCTATGCCTCCATCTTCCGCAGCCTGAAGGGAGTGCGGCTCTCAGGACCTGATCGTTTCGAAGCATTCCAGTCCGACCTGGTCGTCTATCACGATGACCTCTGGGATTACTCCACCAACGAACCCACGCTGGACGGCACAGCGGAGGCCTTGCTGTTCATCGCCGCCATGGCCGCCGGAGAATAGGGGGAAAGCCGCTTGCGCCGCACGCAGCGAGGAGCGAGCCGACCCTGCGGCGCGGGGCACAGCGAAGCAATTTGGCACTTTGCGACGAACGAGCATCTCGCCGCACGGCTGAAGCGCCTGCTGGTCCTGCTCAGTCCGGCATGGTCCGGGCGGCGTATCCGGGTTACTTCGCCTTCGCCCGGCTGAGCCCGTCCGATGGGGGAGCGAGCTCACCTTCCCGGCCTACTGAGCGCGCCGGATTTCCTACAGGTGACCCGCAGGCCCCCGCGCGATCCCAAGGCCCCTGCCACGGCTCCCGCCGGGATCCTGCGAGGCGCGGCCGTCGGGGATCGATTCCTCGAGGTGGATTTGCCTGTGCAGTGATCTGCAGCCCGGGCTCGGATGCTCTTCCTGGCTGGGAATCCACCGGGAATCAGGGGACACGCCCCTTCGCCGTTAACGGCGAAAGCCGATGCTTCGGCAGGGCGAAACCATTGCGCGGATGCGCTCCTCCGCGAGGGCGGCATCAGGCAGGAGCCTCTCGGCGAGGGGATGGCCGGTGGGGCTACTCCCCTGGGGGGAATCCGGAGAGCTGGCCGGTCGGACCGCTTGTCGCCATGTGGCTCGCGAGGCCTCCCTCGGTAAAATCGAACCGAATGGCGACGGGGGTGGAAGACTGCTTTCCCTGGATCCAGATCAGACCCGTATCCCTGGTCTCCGCGGCGTGCGCTTCCTTCTCCCAGGGACGCTCCCAATAGGGTAGAGCCTGCTGCCTGCGCCATTCCGCGAAGTACTCCTCCGCACTGGCGCATCGCCGGTACTGGCGGTAGTGCTCAAGCTCGTGAAGAAGTACCTGGTCCGGCGAGCCTCGACTCTTTCCGATCACGTCGAGATTGATGAAGATGACATTGCGAAGTACGACCTCCTTCCCGTGGATCGTCATCCGGCAGCTGGGCACGAAGAAGCCATTGAGGTAGGGTTCTTCCCCGCCCACGATCACGAGGGTGGCTCCTGTGGCGAGCACGTCCTCCCGCACCAGCACCGCATGGGAGGAAAAATTGTAGTGTGGAGCAAGGTAGCCAAGGCCGTTCCCTCCGGCCTCGCACGCTCCCGAAGCGAGAAATGTTAGCAACAAGGCAATCTTGCGCATCGCCAACCTTCGAACTTGGGCATCCGTACCTCCACCCCGATGGATCGGTCCGGAAGGGGCGCGGTTGAGATGAAGTTTTCGTCAAGACCTGGAGCATAACCGCGACCCGCGAGGGCCGTTTTCCGCGAACGATTCGTTTTGCCGCTCGAGCATGTCCAGGTAGCCCGGTACCAACCCGGGGCGAATGGAGGGAATGGCTGCTGCGCCACGAGTGATGGGAGTAGCGGGGGCTCTCCTTCGACCACTGCGATGGCGGCGGCGTCTTTGGCCCTCGGCTCGACCCACTTGATCCGGGCATGTCCGAGCGGGGGGTCTAATCGGAAGAACTACGTAAGCCCTGCGCAGTTGACTGGGGTCCCCGCTACGGCGACTTTCACCCAAGCCTCGCTGGGTTGTTTGGGGATCCCGCAAGGCTCGAACAGCCCGAGCTCGTGGGCCTGTGTCGGGCAACCCCGCTCAAACTCACCCCGGCCGAGCTGCCGGTCGGAGACGAAACGAATTCGCCCCGCGTCGCTGCCCCGTCTCCGGCGCCGTAGGTTCTGTGCAGGATTCCCTTGGAGATGGCAACCGGAGTTCTGTACATTTGCGGCGTCGTGCAGCAATCGAACGGGACCGTTTGGATTCTGCGAGGATGGAACAGAAGAAGGGCCTGCAGCTTTTTCGCCACAGGAGGCGTACGGAGCCAAGCTCCGTAGAGGCGGCACGACTTCTCGCTGGCAGTTTCGCCGTTGCGATTCTGATCGGGACAGCGCTGCTTCTCCTACCCGCCTCCAGCACGGGAGATCCGCTCCGTCCGGTGGACGCCCTCTTCACCGCGACCTCCGCGGTGTGCGTCACCGGCCTCACCGTCGTGGACACCGCCACCCGGCTCACCCCCTTCGGCCAAGCGGTGGTGCTCGTCCTGTTGCAAGCCGGCGGGCTGGGGATCATGACTCTGACCACCTTCTTCGCGTATCTGGTGGCGGGAAGGGTCTCGATCCGAGGTCGGGAACTCTTGGAAGAGACGATCTCGGGCCCACTATCTGGTCCCGGCCGGCTCTTGCGCGCCGCTGTCGGCTTCACGCTCGGCACCGAAGCGATTGGCACGTTGATCCTCTGGGCCAGGTTCGCCCCAGAGTTCGGCGTGGGGCGAGGATTGTGGCTGGCCGGTTTCCATGCCGTCAGTGCTTTCTGCAACGCCGGCTTCTCCCTGTTCTCGAACAGCCTGAAGGGGTTTGTTGAGGATCCTGTCGTCAATCTCACGGTTGCGGCGATCATCATCCTCGGGGGGATCGGATTCCTGGTCGTCTACGACATCTCCGGCTCTCGGAGTCGGAAGACACCCTCCCGACTGAGCCTCCACAGTCGGCTGGTCCTCCGCAGCACGGCAGCGCTCATCCTCGGCGGGATGGCCCTGCTCTTGCTCTTCGACTGGCATGCCACTCTCGCCCCACTCTCCTGGCCAGGGAAGGTGTTGGCCGCCTTCTTCCAGTCGGTGACCGCCCGCACGGCTGGGTTCAATACCGTAGAGATTGGGGCAATGTCCAATGCCTCGCTGTTCGTGCTGCTTGCCCTGATGTTTGTGGGCGCCTCTCCGGGATCGTGCGGCGGCGGGGTGAAGACGACCACCTTTGCCACAGTCCTGCTTCTGGTTCGCGATCGCCTGTATGGCCGCCGCGACGTCGTCGTGATGAACCGCCGCATCCCGAACCGGATCCTGAATAAGGCGTTGGTGGTGTTTTTCCTGTCGCTGGGATTGGTCTCGCTCAGCACAACGGCCCTCCTGGTCAGCGAGGGTTGGGCCCACGAACCGCAGCACGCCGATTTCCTTCGCTACCTGTTCGAAGCCGTGTCGGCCTTCGGCACCGTCGGACTCTCGACCGGGGTCACAGCCGGACTCAGCACGGTCGGAAAGCTCATTCTCGTGTTCACCATGTTCGTTGGCCGAATCGGCCCTGCGACGCTGGCTTTGACCGTCCAAACGGCGGAAGCGGAGCACTTCCAGTACCCGGAAGGGGAATTCCTGGTGGGGTGACGTCGTGCGAACGAGCAGCGGGCTTCTGTCGGTTCCGGCAAGATGAGATGAACGTCGGGCATTCCCGCCTGAAGGAGGGATTCCGATGCGATCCTTTGCGGTGATTGGAGTGAGCAGTTTCGGCTACTACGTTTGCCGCTACCTGGTCGAGCGGGGATGCTACGTGCTCGCCATCGACAACGACGAGGCCAAAATCAACCGCATCAAAGAGATCGTCCCGAAAGCGGTAATCGCCGATGCCACGGACAAGGAAGCTTTGGAGAAGTTGGGGCTGAGCGACTTCGACGCGGTGATTGTCAGCCTCGGAGATCGAATCGACGCCAGCATCCTGGTCACGCTGTATCTCCGGCAACTTGGGGTCAAAGAAATCATCGCCAAGGCAATCACCGAAGATCACGGCAAGATCCTGGACCTCATCGGTGCCACCACAGTCCTATTCCCCGAGAAGGACAGTGCTTACCGCCTGGCTCGCAGCTTGGACAGCGCCGCGGTTCTGGACTACATCCCCCTCACTCCGGGCATCAGCATCGTCGAAATGGCCGCTCCCATGAGCTTCCTCGGGAAGACTTTGGCGGAATTGGATCTGCGTCGACGATTCAACGTCCAAGTGGTCATGATCAAGCAATTGATACCCGACAAAGTCACCGTGATCCCGAGCGGGGACCATGTGATCAAGGATAGCGACGTGCTGGTCCTTCTCGGCAAGGACGAGGACCTGAAGCGACTTCAGGAAATCAAATGACGGCGCTGCCCGACAAAGCGCAGCTCTACGAGGCTGTCCTTGAAGAAACCTCCCGCCTCATCGAGGGCGTGGACGATCTGGTGGCCAATCTGGCGAACGTGGCAGCCCTGCTCAAACAGCGGCTCGGCTTCTTTTGGGTGGGCTTTTACTTTGTGAAGGGGGAAAGGCTGGTCTTGGGCCCATTCCAAGGGACGCCTGCGTGCGTCTACTTGCCCAAGCCACGAGGGGTTTGCTGGGCCGCGGTGCTCCGGGGCGAGACCGTGGTCGTACCCGACGTCCACCAGTTTCCGGGTCACATCGCCTGCGACCCGGGCTCCAGGTCTGAGATCGTCGTACCCATCCGGGATCGGGGCGGGAACATCCGCGCAGTCCTGGACGTGGACAGCGACCAACTGAGTGCCTTCGACGAGGCCGACGTCCGAGGGCTGGAAAGCGTAGCGAAGCTTCTCACGGCATTGTTCCCCACATCTGGCGGGGGCTGAGCCCCGCCGAAGCGCAAGTCGAGAGAGGGGGACAGGCCGTCGCCCCGCCGGTGGAGGAAGTCTTCCTGCCTTCTGGCTGAGGCGGCGAACGCGTCCAGTCGGTCTTGCAGTGCTTCGAAGCCAGGAGCGGCGGGCGAAGACCCCGACCCAAACGGCACGCTAAGCTAGTGGAGGGAGAGATGGGCAATTTGACCTTTCGGATGTTGCAAGCGAGTCTGCTGAACCCGGAGCTGTACGAAGAGGTGGAGGCGGACACTGGAGCGACCCGCCAGGCCATGCTGGTGGTCATCTTTTCCAGCCTGGCCGCCGGAATTGCCACCCTGGGCACCGGCGGGCTCGGAGGCCTCGTAGGCGGGACCGTGGGCGCCCTCGCCAGCTGGCTTGTGTGGGCTTATCTGACCTACCTGATCGGGACCAGACTGCTTCCCGAGCCCACCACCGAGGCTGATCTGGGCCAGCTGCTCAGGACGATCGGCTTCTCCAGCTCCCCGGGGATCATCCGAGTGCTGGGCATCCTCTCGCCCCTCCGGGCGGTGATCTTCCTCGTCGCTTCTGTCTGGATGCTCGCAGCCATGGTCGTCGCTGTCCGTCAGGCGCTGGACTACAGAAGCACTGCGCGCGCGATCCTGGTCTGCCTCCTCGGCTGGCTCGTCCAGGTCATCGCCGTCGCCATTCTGCTCCGACTGTTCGCCCATTGACGCTGAGCAGCATCCGCCGCCCGCTGCGCGGCACCTCTTCTCCCAACGGGCACTCTCCATCAGGGGGAAAGGCGATTTCGCGGCGCCGAACGCCGTGACGATACAGAAAAAGCTCCGCAAAGGAACGTCCTCCTGGGGGTCTCAAGACGGGGGTGAGGAGGCTCGTCGGGGCCGTCCCGAGTCGGGGGCCGCGACCTACGCGCTTTTGCAAGACGGGTTTACCTCGGTGGGGGTTCGAAAAGCGTAGTCCTTGCGCCGATGACGCGCTTCGGGGACGGAAGCCCCTCTCCCGGCAAGATCAAGCTTCGGAAGGATCCGGATTGGCGTACGGAATGGGGTCGGGGACCCCAGCAGCGCGGAAGGCCTCGCGCCGGCGGTGGCAGCTATCGCACAGGCCGCAGGCAATGTCTTCGCTCCGGTAGCAGCTCCAGGTCAGGTGAAACGGAGCCCCCAGTTCGATCCCCTTGCGCACGATCTGCTCCTTGGTCCAGTGGATCACGGGGGTCACGATGCGGATCCGCGTTTCCGGACGCGTCCCGAGATCGATGGCCCTCTGGAACGCTTCGTAGAACTCCGGCCGGCAATCGGGATAGCCTGGCGCGTCCGTGTACACGGCCCCGACGAAAATGGCCTCAGCCCCCACGACCTCGGCCCAGGTGGTGGCGACGGCCAGGAGCAGGCCATTCCGGAAGGGCACGTAGGTGGAGGGAATGCCTTCGCCCACCTGCCCGTAGTCTTCCACTTCGAGGCTCGGGTCCACAAGGCTGCTTCCCCCGATGCGGCGGAAATGGGGGATGTCCACCTCCAGTATGAGCTGCGCCTTGAAGTAGGCAGCGATTTCCCGGAAAGCCCGGAGCTCGCGCGCCTCCGTGCGCTGGCCGTAATTCACGTGCAGCAAAGCCAGCTGATGCGTTTGGGCGGCCATCGCAGCTGTGACGCAACTATCCATCCCCCCGCTCAGCAGCACGACTGCAAGGGGACGGCTCACTTTTCTCCCTCCCGAACGTACCGAGCGACCACCCGGCTCCGCATCCCGCCTCGCACGTTGAATTCTCCGACCACTTCCATCTCCCAAGGCTCACAAGAAGCGACCAAATCATCCAGGATGCGATTGACTGCGTGCTCGTAGAAGATCCCCAGGTTTCGATATTGGAGGAAGTAGTACTTGAGGGCTTTCAGTTCGAGGACCTTCTCGTCCGGCACGTACCGGATGATGATCTTGCCGTAATCCGGCAGGCCAGTACGCGGGCAAACCGAAGTATACTCCTCGTTCACGATCTCGATCGTATAACGACGGCCTCGATATTCATTGGGGAAAGTCTCCACCCGCCGAATCTCTTCACCTGCCATCACTTCCCTCCTTCGCGTCGGCTGTGGATGATGCAAATCCGGTCAGTCGGCTGATCTCCGCGAGTTCCAGCGTCAAACTGCCGAAGTACATCTTCGTTCGGATTAGGACCGGAAGTCGGCGGGAATCCGCCGAGAACCAAATCCAGCCCTCTCCCTTCTGCCGCAAAAGCCCCGCCTTCTCTCCCGATTCCTTGAGCCTTGGCTCCACTACGAAGGCATCGAATCGGCCCGCCTCCGTTTCCACCTTCTCCTTCCGCAAGACGTGCAGCTCAAGGATGGCAACCTTCTTGTTGTCATGGTTAGCCACTTCGATGACCTTTCCTACCTCCATCGGCTGAGTCCGGACGAAGTAGAAGATCGATAGCATGTCCTGCGCCCCCGGGGGGATCCGCACGGTGTCGCCATTGACCACGGCCACCCCGGCTGCGTGGTCATATTCGGCGCGGACATCGGCTCGGTACTTGCCCTCCCGGAGATGTTTCTCGAAGAACCAGGGGATAATGGCATCGCAGTCGAGGTGCGACTCCAGGTAATCCTGTACCCTGTAGAATCGGCTGAAGAAGGCGTTGGACTCGATGGTAGTCACCGCCCGAAAACATCGGTGCCCCCGGATCTCCGAAAGCCCGGTGATGGCCATCTCCGCCGAACCGGCCGTCACCATGCCGTATCGCACCCTGAAGCGCAGTCTCTCCCCGACGGCAAAGGGCAAAGCCCCCACGTCCGAGCAGCTGGAACCGACGGAGGGAACTACTGCCGTCCTTTGGCCAGCGCAAGCGTTGCGGAATCGGCTCGCGAGGGGCACGCCGATCAAGCTGCCGGCCATGAGCAGTAGCAGAAGACGGCCAATTTCCGATTCCCTCCGCTTCCTTTCCATCGGTTCTCCTTTCCGCCTCAGTTTCACTGGTCGCCGTAAGAAACCGCGTTCTCCGCTTCGGCTCCCAAGGGTTGCCTTCTGGCCCGATCTCCCTCCGAAAGCTGCATCACTTGCCCGATCTTCGCGGCCACGCGATCCGCTGGGATGCTCTCCATGCAGTCGTAGTGCGGGCAGCTCGCTCGGCAGCGATCACATTCGGGCACATCCGGCATCAACACGGCATCTCGCCGCCCGTAAGGTCCCCAACGCCGTGGATGACACGGCCCGATCGGACAATACAGCCCGACCACCGGAGCTCCCATCGCCACCGCCAGGTGCAGCGGCCCTGTAGAATTGGCAACGACGACGCGCGCGCGTTGGAGCAGCGCCGCAAGTTGCAGGATCTCGAGCTCTCCGTCCAGCCGCACGAGTGGCACCGCAGCAAGACGCACCAACTCATCCACGAGTTGGCGTTCGGCCGACGTGCCCGTGATCACGATGGGGCCGATCCCGCGAGCGTGGAGCAGCTCCGCCAGCTCGGCGAAACGCCTCACCGGCCAGTTCCGCGCCGAACCACCGCTGCCCGGGTGGAGTACGATCGGGCGCGCGTCCGGTTCCACTCCAGCTCGCGCCAGCTTCTCCGCCAGACGTCGTTCTTCTTCCTCCGGCAGCTCGAACCGGAACAGCTCACCGCTTTCCGGGAGCGGGGCCAACCCGAGGGGCGACGCAGTGAGCACGTTCAGCTCCAACTCGTGAAGCCGGGAGCGCTTGCGATGGACTGGCACCCTCTCATTGAGTAGAAAGGAGTAGAGCCGATACGCGGTCCCGATCCGCCGCGGGATCCGCGCCAGCCAAAGGCTCAAGGCAAGCCGGAAGGTTGGATGGAGAAGCACGGCCGCATCGTAACGGCGCGAGCGCAGAAGCCGGACCAGTTCCCGCAGGGACGAGTCTCGGCCTCCGAACTCCAGTACGGCATCCACATCCCGGTGTACGCCGACCAAGGGCACCAACTGACGGGCAACGAGCATCTCCACGCGCCAGTCCGGGTGAGCCCTCTTGATCAGGGTCGCCACGGGCGTGGAGAGGATCACGTCCCCCATGCGGTCAGTCCGGATCAGCAAGACCTTCATGCCTGCGGCTCCCCGCGCGAGGCCCCTTGTTCGAGGGCCAATCCCAGTTTCTCCCGGATCGACAGCTCGAGCTCCGGAAGGATCCGTTCGATTTCCGCTTCGATCTTTTCGTAGACGCGGCGATAGGTATCGAGGCCCATCCCGATGGGATCCTCAATCCCCTCCTCTGCGGCTTCCCCTTGTTCTCTCGCAAAGCTGGTCAGCAGGTGCACCTTCTCGGCGGCCTCCGGAAAGTGGTCCAGGAGATAGTCCACGTGTTCGGGCTCCATGGCGAGGATCACATCGGCGTCGTGTACCAGGGACTCGGTGAGCCGGGACGAGCGGTGGTGCGAGATGTCGACGCCATTCTCCCTGGCTGCTTGAATCGCGAAAGGGGTCGCCCGCTCCCCCTCGATCCCCAGCGTTCCGGCCGAGCGCACGAGGACCACAGAGCTGAGGTGTTTGGGTAGCTTGGCGCGGAGGATCCCCTCTGCCATCGGGCTTCGGCAGCTGTTGCCGGTGCACACGAAAAGTACGAGGAAACGGCCTCTTCTCATGTCCAGTCCAGATCCGGAACTCGCTCTTTCAATTCCTCGGGCGGGATGACCCCGACTCGCAGGATCCGCAGTTTCTCCCCGCTGCAGTCCACGACGGTGGAGGGCCGCGTGCCTCGCGCTGGCCCGGCGTCCAGGATTAAATCCACCCGATCTCCCAGCACTTGCTCGATCTCCTCGGCCGTGCGGAGGTCCGGCTCGCCGGACAGGTTAGCGCTCGTCGCCGTGACCGGCCTTCCCAGCATTCGACTCAGCTCGCAACACAGAAGACTACCGGAGACCCTCACAGCGATCGTGTCCCCACCGCCGAGCAGGGCGGCAGGCAAATCCCGCCTCGCCGGCAAAACGAGCGTCAGCGGGCCGGGCCAGAAAGTCTCGGCCAGGCGGATGGCGGCGGGCGGGATTCGGCTCGCGACCTGCGCCAGCATTTCCCTGTCCGCGACGATCACGGGCAAGGCTTGCCTCGAGTGCCTACCCTTGATTTCGTAAACCCGCAGCACGGCGTCCGGATTCAAGGCATCAGCACCCAGTCCGTAGAGGGTTTCCGTCGGGTAGGCAATCACCCCTCCGGCCCGCAGCACTTCCACAGCCGGAACAATTGCCTCGGGGAGGGCTGAGGCCTCGGAAACCACGAGCCGCCGCACTCTCTTCTCCCTCAACATCCTGCCCAACTCGTCTCGCTGTATGCTGCCGCATCGGGCTTGCCTTGCCGAGCACTCGGTGAAAGCTGTATCAGCTCTACGCGTGCGGACTTGCCGAGTTCCACCACTCGGCCTCAGTACGACGCAGGCAAACCGCCTTTCCAAGCCGAACCTTCGTACGCGCCAAGCCGCCTGCAGAGGTAGACCCGTTCACCTCTTCCGCCCCCGAATGCCAGTGCCTCCGGAAGGCCCGGCGCTCCGAGCGGCACTCACCGCGAGGCTCGTTCCCACCAGAGACTTCGCTCTAGGCGAATGTACGCATCCGCCCCGAGACGATCAACTCTCCATCTGCGCCAGATGGGATTCCGCCTGCCGCACTGGCTGCCACATCGCTCGAAAACCCGGGATCGAAACCTGTGCTCTTCCGAACCGGGCGTCCCGAACCCCGTCGGGCCGTCGATTCTTGCTAACTCCCGAGGGGCACTGTGCCGATAACAGCGTTAGGTGAAAAAGCGGGCGTACAGCGCGGGGAGGGATCTTGCTGGTCACAGCGGACGAAACCAGAACGCCTCCGCAGTGAGCCGATTGAAGGGGAACGAATGGCCAAAGAGGAACCGAGAGCAGCGGCGAGCCTTTGCACGAAGATTGTGGAGCACGGCCGGGCGCAGCGCTTCCTGTCGCTGCTTGCCCAACTCTACGGCGTCGAAATCTTGCTCTGCGACGGAAACGGTAAAGCCGTTTGCCATTTCGCGCCCGAAGATCCCCCAACCGAAGGGGCCCGCCGCCCCCTCCCTGTGCCTTTGGACATCGAGGCGGAAGACGGCCGGCTGTTCCGCATTTACCTGAACGGCTGGAATCATCCCCTGGACGAGCCCACACTGTCGCGCTTGTCTTCCCTGCTGAAGGAACGGCTCCTCTGCGAAGTCGAGAACGAAAGGGAGAAGGATAGCCTTGCGGATGAGATCATCGGCGCCTACCAGGAACTGAACCTCTGGTACAATCTGGGCGACTCCGTCAGCCAGGTCACCGACCCCGACGCCATCTGCGAATACATCACAGGCCAGGTGCTGTCGCTTCTTCATTGCACTTCGGCAGGCATTTTCCTCCTGAACGAAGACAAGAGCTTGCTGCGTCTCCACACATGTTCGGGACGGCTACCCTCGCCTCACGAGCTGGCCGGTGTTCCCACTGCGGACAGTACCTTCCGAATAGTAGTCATCGAAGGACAGACGCTGGCCATCGCCGGTCCTGAGGAACTTCAAGGCGTCGAGAAGGAACTGGGGCTCGGATGGGCCTTCCCCCTGCTCGGCGTGCCCATGAGGGCGCGCGGGGAAACGATCGGAGTGCTCGTCGCCGCCGGTGAGGAGAGAGGTCCGAATAAGAAACCATCATCCACCCTCTTCTCCTCAAGCAAGCGCAGACTGCTCTTCGCCCTCGGCAGCCAGGCCGCTGTGCTCCTCCAGAACGCCAGGCTCTACAATGAGCTTCGTGAGCTATTCTACAGCGCGGTTCAGGCCCTTGCCGACGCAGTCGATGCGAAGGATCCCTACACTCACGGGCATTCTCGTCGAGTGGCCCTGTACGCCGTGGCGATTGGCAAGCAGCTCGACTTGTCCCCCGCAGAGCTGGCTGATTTGGAATTGGCTTCCCTCCTCCACGACGTGGGGAAAATCGGCACCTCGGAAGCGGTGCTGAACAAACCCGGAAAGCTATCCCCGCGCGAATATGAACACATGAAGCAACACGTCGTGGAGGGCGCGGAGATCGTGGGCCACGTAGAGGCGATGCGAAAGCTCGTGCCCATCATCCTGCACCATCATGAGAGATACGACGGGCATGGCTATCCTCGCGGACTCGCTGGCGAGGAAATCCCTCTGGGCGCGCGTATCCTGGCCGTGGCCGATGCCTTTGACGCGATGACATCCAGTCGACCCTACCGCCCAGCGATGTCAATCGAGCAAGCGGTCGAGGAGATCAAAGCAAACCGAGGGACCCAGTTCGACCCATCCGTGGTCGATGCCTTCCTCCGCTATTTGGCCTGCGCCGACTTCCCGCACAGCTTGGCTGCGCAAGAGGAGAGCCTTCCCACGTTCAGGATCGTCCGGCGTTTCCTTCCCTACCAGGGGAAATATCTGACTGGGATCGAGCTGGTGGAGCCCTGGACGGGCCAAGAGTGAATCGCACGGGGCCGGGGTAGATCGAAGGAAGCTCCGGTCACTCGGGCTTTACGAGACTTTCGAGCTTTCGCGCGGAGGCCGACAGTGTCGAAAAAACAGATCCTCGTTGCCGACGACGAATACCCCATCACGCGTTCCATTTCGAGGCTTCTTGAATCCGCGGGCTTCCAGTGCCTGTTGGCCGCCAATGGGGAAGAAGCCCTCCGCCTCGTCCGGACTCAACGTCCCTCGGCCATCCTGCTCGACCTGGACATGCCTGTGATGAGCGGGACGGAGGTCCTGCGCCTCCTACGGGAAGATCCCGAGCTTCGGGAAATCCCCGTCTGCATTCTCTCTGCCTTGAGCCAGTGCTGCTGCCGGCTCGGCGAACCCATCGAGGGGGTACAAAGGGTCCTGCCCAAACCCTACGACCCCGTTGAGCTTCTGGAGGCCGTGCGGGAGATGGTCGAGGAAGACCTCGGGGATCCCGACCCGCCGGATCCGGCCCAATGAGATGAGAACGCGGGTCGAGCCAAATCCTGGTGGCCGTACCTCCCAGCAACAAGCGCAGCAGACGATCGCTCGTCCCTCGAAAAGCCACCACGGCTTGGTTCGGAATCGGCTCCGGCGCTAATGCGGCAGCTCGCTCCCCTCGGCTCTCGCGAACAATTGGAGCGAAGAAACCCCGACCGCAGGCCGCCCCCCCGTTCGCCCATCCGTCGGAAGGACGGCGAGGCGACGTATGGCCGTCCGCACTCGCCGTTGACCGGCCCAGCCGGGATCGCCGAGCCGGCGATTCCCGAACGCTCGGCACAGAAGACCTCATACGCCCGAGCCGCTGCGGCTCACCCCCAGTGAGTGCTGACTCCGTACCTCGCCGCCACCTGTTCCCGGCTCGAATCTGCAGCAGATCAGCCCGCGACCCATTCGTACGGTCCTTTCCCTTGCTCCGGGCCGGTTTTGTTGATAGATTAACCGTGCAAATCGCCCTTGATTCCGAAGCGGACCCTGCCGGGCGCGGGTCCGGAAGGTGCGCCGGGAAGGAAAGAAAGCTGAGTCCCACACGGCGGAGAGCGAGGGCAGCGCAGATCATCTCATTCGCGCGTCTCGAGATCCGGTGAAACCCGGAATGCCGGCGGCGCGATTCTGAGGGGCGGTCGATGCGGCTAGCAATGTCGTTGCGCCGATCGGAAGATATACGGACCTTGTGCGAGGCCCGTCCGCGGCAAAGGAGGCGAGAGTTGAGCGCCCGGAAAATGAATGAGTTTGCCGAGCGAAGCGCGGCAAATTCCGCGGCGGGAAAAGTACACCTGCTCCTTCTTGTCCTTGCCCTTCTGCTCGGGGAAACGAGCTACGGTCTCGCCCAACGAGCCCTACCATTCGGGCTTACGAGTCAGGTCGTGAGGGACCTGGCCGTGTCGCCGGGCTCATCCTCGCCTGTCCGGTACCTCTACGCGATCACGGAAACGCAAGGCGTGTACCGCCGGGATCTGTCGGCCCCGTATTCCGACTGGGTCAATCTCGGACTGGGGAACGAGAGCCTCCGCTCGGTGGGGGTTTGTCGGTACGGGATCGGCCCGGCCGACTTCGAGGTGCCCTTGGTTGGAACCGCCGCGCAGTTCCCAGGCGAGCCGCTCCTTTACGCCTTCACAGACAGCGGCTGGGTAGCCGTCGATCAGGGGCTGGATCCCCAACGGCCGGCGGAGGTCCGCGCCCTCGCTTGTTTCAGCTCGAGCGGGCATCTTCCGCCGGCCCGGGTCTTTGCGTCCGTCGGGGGAAGTGTTTACGCCGCTGAAGCCCCGAGATTCCGCTGGAAGAAGGTTCTCCCATTGGGACTGGCGACGGTCAACGCCCTTGCCCTGTCCGATCCTGCGTCCCCCTGCGGAATCGTCTGGGCCGGGGGAGAGAACGCAACCTTCGCCCCTTGGCTCGCACGCTCGCTGGACTGCGGGGATTCTTGGCAACTCTCTTTCCCCGACATGGGTGGGGACAACGCTTGCGATGCCCTTGCCGCACATGCGTCGCGCCCCAATGTGCTCTTCGCGGGGATGGAAGGTGCGGTGATCGCCTCGCACGACACGGGACGCACGTGGAAGTCCACCTCGCTGCGGGGCGAGCCCGTCTATTTCTTCGGACTAGCTATCGACAGCGGCCGCCCGGATCACGTGTGGGCGGGAGGTCGGACCTCGCCGGAAGATCACTGGGCCCTCTGGGAAAGCTTCGACGGAGGGGCTACCTGGCGCCCTGTTCGTACAAGGGACGCTACTCCCGTCCGCGGAATCGCACGGCTGGTCTCCGATGCGGCGGAGCCCGGCACCGTCTACATCGCCACATTGGGGGATGGGGTTTGGGTCTACCGTAATCGCCACAGCCCCGACGCCGTGACGCTTACCCTCCGCCTTCAGGAATCCGGAATCTTCCTGGACGAGAAGCTCGCCGACGAAGTCGAATGGGCCCTCGCCGCAGCCAGAACTGCTCACGATCGCCTCGCGGAGCTCCACGCCCTCCCCGATTACGTACCCGACCAGCTGATTGTGTCCTGCTCGCCGTCAGCACCGTGGCTTGCCGCTTGGAATCGCGGACAGGTCGAAACGGGATACGAGCCCATTGACTCCTTGGGAAAAAGCTACGACCTCCTTTCGGTCGAGCGCATTGGAAGCGACTTGCCCCATTTCCTCCTCACCTTCGCTCGACCGATGCGAGTGCCGGAGCTAGCCAGACACTACGTTTCCGTCCCAGGGGTGATCTCGGCCAACCCGAACTCCGTCGCAGGGGATGGGAACCGAATCGAGTGTTTCAGGAAGGATAACCTCTGGCACTTCATCTTCAGCGAAGGCTGGGGAGATTGCCCCTCGGGCTGCCTCAACCGCAGGTACTGGTACGTGCTCGTCCAGCCAGATGGCGCTTCTCAGCTGGTCCAGACTTGGGAGCAAGACTTCACCCAACCGAGGATTCACCTCTGGAATATCCCCGCTCGATTTCCGGCCACCGCGTTTCAGGATTTGGAGGAGCTCCTCGGCGCCATGGCTTCTCCCCAATGGTGGGTGCGGCGGCACGCCGCGGAGGTCTGCGGACTTCTCTTTGCAGAGGATGAACCGTGGCTTGGCGAAGACGCCCTCCATCGAGCCCGGTTCGAGTACCTGCGCGAGGCGGTCCGTTCCCACAGGGCCGAGGTTTTTCGCGATCTAGTCCAGCTGACAAAGGATGCGGATCCGGATGTGCGGAACTCCGCCCTGCATGCCATCAACCGCGCCCTCGGATATCCCGCGGACAGCTGGAACCTCTACTTCCCGCTCTCGGTCGGGAATCGCTGGATCTTCTCGGAGGGGGGAATGGCTTGGTCAGTGACGGAGTCGGTTCGGCTCGACAGCTTCACCTACTTTCGCCTCAATAATCTTCCGCCGTACGGGCCGTGCCTTGTGCGCTTCACCCAGGACGGGAAGCTGTTCGTGAGGGACGGAGACCGGGAGCAGCTTTGGCTCGATTTCACCCGCGAATTGGGAAAGCGGTGGCCGGTGACAGATCCGTCCGGAAACCTCGCGTGGGAGGTGGAGCTGGAGAGCCGGACGGACACGGTGGACACACCGGCCGGCTCATTCGGCGCCTGCTACCGGTTTTGGTTCCATTTCCGCGGCACCGACAACGATTGGGCAATCTGGCTTGCGCCGGGGATCGGTCCTGTCAAGGTGACTCTGTGCGGCTTCGGACTCCTCTCCTGGTCCCTCCAGTCCGCCCAGATCGGAGGGATGCCTTACCCCACCAAAGCCGAAACCGGCACCGAGGAACGGACGATGCCGCGCTGTTTGGGCATCCAAGCGGTCTACCCAAATCCGGGGCACAAAGAGATCCGGGTGAGGTACTGGCTTTCTCGGCCCTCGGAGGTGCAGGTCGAGATTCTGGACTTGCAGGGGCGGATTGTCTGGAAGTCAGATCTCGGTGCAAGACCCCCTGGCCAGCACGAGTTCGTCTGGAGGGGGCTTGACGGGAGTGGCGGGCTCTTGCCGAACGGGATCTACTTCCTTCGGGCCCAGGCTCGCGAGGGATCGGCGGTAGGCAAGATGATTCTGTTGCGATAGCTCCCTGGCGTCATGGCTAGCTGGAGAGCGAAGGAGGTGGGTATGCGTCCCAGGAAAGGATTCGAGTTCGTCTATCTCTCCGTCCTGACGCGGCGCAAGGTGAAACCTCTGAGCCGCTGGGAAGCCCAGTTCGGGCGCGCGGAGCTGAATTGGCTCCGAGACCTGGGACTCCAATGGCAGGAAGTCCGTCGTGTTCTTCTCAGCGGCGACTCGAGGGCGGAGCTCGTCTTCAGTCTCGAGAGTTCCCTACTCCGCGAGTACGTCCGCTCCTTCGATGGCAAGCCGGTTCTGCATAGCCCGGAGGAGATGCGCCTGGAAGGACGGCTCTTCGGTTATCCCGAGTGCTGCGTGGAGAGCTTCATTGAGCGCGGGTATGCGCCAAACGACTTGTCGCCAGCCGATCAGCAGCTCCTTTTTCACTGGGCCTGTCCCGGATGCAAGGTGACGCCGGGGCTACTCCCCCACTACCGCGCCTGCTACGCAGAAGCCCGAGGGCTAGCGCAAGGCTTCCGCGGCGCGCCTCGGCGGAGGAGCCCGGCGAGAATCTGGATGCCGCTCGCTGCCTCCTCCTTCGCACTTCTGGCCGGACCGGCTCTGGGCCAATCGATCGACCCGCACAGGCTTCCCCTGCCGGATTCCCTCGACACGAATCGCAACTTCCTCCTCGACCGCTACGAAGAGGCGCTCGTTAAGCCGACCCTCCCCCTGGACGGGGTCGAGTTGGCCCTGCGGCTTGCTGCCGCGATTGATTCCCTACCGACAGCCCCGCAAGTGGCACAGCCGTACAGGATCGACCGCATGGCACGTGGCCTGGAAGCGTGCAGCGTCTGCGACTCACTGGTCAACATGGGCTTCGTCCGGATTGTGAACCCGAGCCTCAACGACTCGCTGGATCTGCCGTACCTGGCCCTTCACACGCTGTGGCATGGCTCGCTCGATTTCGCCGGCCAGCTCCACCGGGGTCGGGTCAATCTGTTGCGCTTGATCCGCATCTTGGATTGGCCCTACGCGGTGCACACACTCCCCTTCGAAACCGAGCTGGATGCCGATGGCGATGGGATCGCCGATACAGAAGAGGCTCGGCTTGGTCTAGATCCGTCCCTTGCCGACGCGAATACCAACCGGATTGTCGACGGCCCAGAGCTGGCGGTGAATTGGGCCGCGGAGCTTGAGGCCTTGCCGTCGGAACCGCTCAAAGACCGACCGTACCGCGTGGACCATCCAATGCGGGGGATCGAAACCTGTGAGGTCTGCGGGGAAACGGTGAACATGGGCTACTTCGAGGTCATCAACCCCGCAGAGAATTTCCGCCTCGAACTGCCCTACATCGCTCTGCACGCGCTGAAGCACGGCAGCTTCGTGTACGCGGCTACGCTGCACGATGGGCAGCTTTCCGCCCGAAGCCTGAGCTGTGCCCTCCATGCCGACGGAAGTTTCCACCAACAGCCTGTGCAGGACGATTCCGATAAGGACGGCCTAGCCGACCTCGAGGAGGGCCACCTCGGGACCAACCCGCTCCTCCCCGACACGGACGGTGACGGGATACCGGACGGCCGTGCCCTTGCCTGGAGACTGGCGGAGGCACTAGACAAGCTCCCCAAAGAGCCACGCGAAGCGGAGCCCTACCGGATCGACTCTCCCCAGCATGGGCTGGAAGTTTGCGAGGTTTGCGGCCAGAGTGTGAACATGGGCTTCGTATGCATCGTCAACCCCGTCCGAAAGGACTCCGTCGATCTACCCTACATGGCCCTTCACTCCTTGGAACATGGGGCATTCACGGCGCAGGGCACGATCCACACCTTGCGGGCAGACCCGGTCCGCCTTTGCCAGCTACTAGGCCTACCAACATCCGTCCCGCGCGACGAAACCTCCGTACCGGGTAGCTACCGATTGCTCGGCGCCTTCCCGAATCCCATGTCAGGTGGCGGAACGGAGGTCCGCATCGAGATGCTGATGCCCGTCCCGGCAGAGGCGGTCCAACTCGAGATTTTCGACCTCCTCGGCAGGCGCATCCGCACCCTTCGGCTCAGCAGCGGGAGAGCCGGAATTCACAAGGTCGTCTGGGATGGCCGTGATGACGCAGGGAAACCCGCAGCGACTGGTCTATACTTCTGCCGTCTTCGCGCGCAGAGACAAATCGGCCCCACGCTGCGGCTTCTTCTCTTGCGCTGATCCGGAGCTGGGCCCACCGGACCGGGACTCATCTCCTGAGCTCAGTAACGCCGGCCAGTGGCTCACGAGCTCGCAGCGAAACGGAAGGGTTTGCCTGCACCCAAGGCGGCCAAGAAAGCGAGAAGCTGGGGCTGCCCCCGATGATGGTCAACCCGGCCCGCGCATCCGGCGCGAAAGGAGGGGCGATGAAACTACGCGTACTTTCAGCTAGCCTCGGTTTGCTTACGTTGGTCTCCTGTACTCGGAGATTCTCCACTGGGCCTGAGGGTCAGGTTCGCCCTCTGACCGCGGAGGAACAGGCCGCCGTCCGGAATAGCAACCATTTTGGGCTGCGGCTCTTTCAGGAGGTCGTGAGGAGCGAGGGAAGTCGCGGCAACGTCTTCGTCAGTCCGTACAGCGTATCCGCAGCTCTGGCGATGGTTGCCAATGGTGCCTCCGGAGCTACGCGGGAGGAAATGTGGACGGCCTTGGGATTCGCCGACCTGGGCATGGAAGAAGCCGACGCAGCCTTCAAAGGGCTGACCGACTTGCTCTTGTCCCTGGACCCGAAAGTGCAGCTCGAGATCGCCAATGCCATCTGGTACAGATTGGGTTTGCACGTGCGGAGCGACTTCGTTCGCCTGGTCAGGGACTACTTCGGTGCCCCTGTCAGTGGCCTGGATTTCGCATCGCCTCGTTCCGTCCAGGTGGTCAACCAGTGGGCGAGCGAGCGTACCCACGGAAGGATCCCGAAGGTCCTGGACAGCATTAATCCCCTCGACGTCATGTTCCTCGCCAATGCCATCTACTTCAAGGGGCTATGGACGTACCGCTTCGAGGAATCCCAAACGCAGGAGGATGTATTCCACCTGCCAGGAGGTAGCACGATCCCTTGCCGGATGATGCTCCAAACGGTGGACGACCTGCCGTACCAGCGCAGGGCAAATCTTGCCGCCGTCGACCTCCCCTATGGGTCCGGCCACTTCTCGATGACCATCCTCCTGCCCGAGCCGGGAATCGATGTCGACTCGCTATTACTGCAAATCTCCTCCCCCGAGCTGCAGAGCCTATTCTCCGGCTTCGAAGAACGAAAGGTGACGATCTGGCTGCCCAAGTTCCGGATCCGCTACGGGAAGGAACTGAGCCCCGAACTCAAGCGGCTTGGGATGCAGACCGCTTTTGACCCGGATCGCGCGGACTTCAGCCGACTCTTCGAAGATCAGCTTCAGCCGTACATCAGCTCCGTGCTCCACCGCTCGTACGTCCAGGTGGATGAAGCGGGAACCGAGGCAGCAGCCGTGACCGTCGTGATCGTCGGCGTCACTTCGGTCGGCGGAGGAGAGAATGCGGTGCTCTTCCGCGTGGATCGGCCCTTCATCTTCCTGATCCGCGAGCGGGACTCCGGCGCCCTCCTGTTCGCCGGACGGATCACCGAACCGCAGTGGGAGGAATAGATCCCAGCCGACGGATGAGATCCCGCCGCCTTGTGCCGGCACGAACTCGACGCGCCTCGTCCCGCGGGTGAGCCCGCGAGGCAAAGCCCGAGCAACTGGGCGAAGGGAAAACGAGGGCGCCCTCGCGAGCGCCGAGGCGCACGCTTGGCCCAACGGTCGACGGAAGGCCGGTAACTCCTCCGTCTGCGGAGCCCCGCCGACGACGGCTCCTTTAGAGGGAAAAGGGCTCAATTTCGAATCCTGCCTTAACCACCCACTCACAAACACCTAACTTGATGAGCTGCTCCCGCATTCCTAACTTGGCGGCGCCAAGAGGCAAGTCAGAGGCTCCCAGCCTCAGCTGGAAAAGCCATGGGAACCGGCATCGTCTGCCGACGCTGAGCGCAGATGCCTTCCGTAGCTCGGCTTCCCACCGGTTTGGGACAGTTGCGAAACCCCGGACAAGGCATAGGAGGAACACCATGAAGCGGCTTCAGGCTTTTGCAATGGCTGTGGTTCTCCTCGCCAGCACGCTCCGCTCCTACGGTCAGGGCCAATTCAGCGGGTACGTATTCGGGGACTACTATCGGATCGTAAGCAATCACCGCAGCGAACTAAAGGGGAAGAATGGGTTCTGGATACGCCGGGCTTACTTCACCTACGATCGAAAGCTCGGGGAAAACGTCAGCTCCCGATTGCGATTCGAGATGAATCATCCCGGGAATTTCACTTCGGGGCAAGCCACGCCGTACGTCAAGGATGCCTACGTGGCCTGGAAACTGGGCCTACACCAAGTGGTCCTGGGGATCTCTCCCACTCCAACCTATGCGAAGATCGAAGACCTGTGGGGCTATCGCGCGGTCGAGAAAACCCCTCTCGACCTGCACAAGCTGGCCGACTCTCGGGATTTCGGTCTCGCCGTCAAGGGCAAATTGAGCCCTGACGGCGGCCTCAGCTATCATTTCATGCTCGGGAACGGGAACGGCGTCGGCGCGGAGAACGACGCGGGCAAATGCGTGATGCTCGCCCTGGGGATGCAGCCGATCCGCTCCCTGTATCTGGAGCTGTTCGCAGGGGCGAATTTCCACAAAGAGAGCGACTCGCGGATTCTGCAGGCCTTCGTCGCCTACTTGGTCGCGGGATCCCAGTTCGGTCTGCAGTATTCAGACTACCGAGAAGAGCAAGGCCCGAAGGAAACGCGGGTCCGCCTCGTCTCGGGCTTCGTCACGACGCGGATCGCATCGGACCTCAAGCTCTTCGGGAGAGTGGACCGGCTGTTCGATCCGAATCCGGCCGGCGACCGAATCAGCTACTTGCCAATGGATCCTCTGGCGAAGTCCACCCTCCTCATCCTCGGCGCCGACTACGGGAAATCGCCGGACGTACGGATCATGCCCAATGTCGAGGTCGTGAAATACGGCGCACGGCCGGGCGGCCAAAAACCGGCCACCGACTTGATCCCCCGCCTGACGTTTTACTTCGCGCTGTAAGCAGCCGAAGACCTGCCGCCCCCGTCTTGCGCGCCGGCTCACGGGCAACACGCCGTGGGGCTGGGAAGTCCACACCCAGCCCCGTGTCTTTTAATTGGAACTTCGGCCTGCGTTGATAGATTTGGGCTGAGCCCAGAAAGAGGGACCCTCGGGATCCGCGTTCGGTCAATTGGAGCAGAACAAAGTTCAGACGGGGCAGGGGCACGCGCCATGACCAGACTTCGTCCGGCGAGCGAACTTCGGAGCATCCTTCACCGAATCGACGGGCTCGGTTACAAGGCGTACAAGGAAATCGAAGGTCGCTACGAGCTCGAAGGGTTCGTGCTGAGCATCGACCACGTCCAGGGCGACCCGTTCGCTGAGCCAAGCCGCGTCCGGCTATTTGTCCCGGAGCGCACAGCCCAGTTTCCGGAACGGCTCTGGGCGAACCGCTCTTGCAGGATCGGCCTTGCGGATTTCCTGACCCGGGCCGTCGCGGAAACCCTCCGCCGGGCGGCGACGCGCGTGCGAGGATCGGGGACCAGCGGGCTGATCTTGATCGATGCGCCTGGCCAGGAGGTGCTCGAGCGCACCTCCGTGATTGTCCACAACGGCGATCTGGAAGTTCGCCTCAAGGTGGGACTCCCGGCGGCAGGGCGGACGGTTTTGGGAAAAGCCGCGGCGGAAATCCTCCTCGGCCAACTTCCCGAATTGATCGAGCGGGCTCTCCGCTACCGGGCGCACGCTCCCTCGGAAGTGGAACGGCACGTAGCCGCGAATGAAGACCAGGATTTCCTCCGCGAGAAACTGAAGGAGCTCGGGCTCGTTGCGTTTGTGGCCAACGGAAGCCTCCTTCCCCGGAGGAGCGGCGTCGACGATCGCCCCATGCCGCGCGAACGCGCGGTTCTGTTCCAATCGCCACCAAGCATGGAGGTGGAGATCGAACTTCCGCATGCCGGCCCCGTGCGCGGCATGGGCATCCCGAGCGGCGTCACCCTCATTGTGGGCGGCGGCTACCACGGAAAATCCACCCTGCTTCGGGCGATCGAGCGCGGCGTCTACAATCACATCCCCGGCGACGGCCGGGAGTTGGTCGTCACCGACCCTACCGCGGTGAAAATCCGCGCGGAAGACGGTCGCCGCATCGAAAAAGTCAACATCAGCCCCTTCATTGGTCGGCTCCCTTTCGGCAAGGACACCCGCAGTTTTTCCACCGACGACGCCAGCGGCAGCACCTCCCAGGCTGCCAACATCATTGAGGCGCTGGAGGTGGGCGCGCGCGTGCTTCTCATGGACGAAGACACCTGCGCGACGAATTTCATGATCCGGGACCACCGCATGCAGGAATTGGTGGCTAAGGAGAAAGAACCGATCACGCCTTTTCTGGACAAGGTCCGGCAGCTGTACGGGGAATTGGGCGTGTCGACGATCCTGGCCATCGGAGGTTCCGGGGAATACTTCGATGTGGCGGATCGCGTGATCATGATGGACGAATACCGTCCGCGCGACGTCACCGCGCAGGCTAAGGCCATCGCCGCGAAATACAAAGCGGAGCGCAAAGCCGAAGGCGGAGAACGGTTCGGCGAAATCACTCCTCGCCGACCCCTGCCGGAAAGCATCAACCCCAGCAAAGGCAAACGGGACGTGAAGCTGAAGGCGGCGGACCGGGACGAGATCCTTTTCGGCGCGGAGGAGATCGACCTCAGTGCTGTCGAGCAGATCGTGAGCCGCAGTCAGACGCGAGCCATTGGCCACGCCCTGGTGGCGCTCAAGACGCGCTACCTGAACGGCCGTCGTACCCTGCTGGAGGCCCTCGAGGCTCTCGAACGGGATCTCGACCGGGAAGGGTTGGACCTCTTGACCCCCTATCCGGTGGGCGATCTGGCACGACCCCGACGCTACGAGATCGCCGCAGCCGTCAACCGCCTCCGGACGCTAGAGGTATTGGCCTGACCAAGGGGCAACAGCACAGTGGAGGGCCCCGCGTTTCTGATCAGGGGACGCAAGTGCTTGGCCTTCGAGGCTGCGTCAGCGGGTGATAAAACGCAGGCCCCCATTTGCGAGAAGGGCAACGCGGTTCGGGCCGTGCTTCGCCCGTCGCTGCTGCCCCGGACGAAAGCCCCCGATCCGGCGCGCCATGCTGCGATCCCGCCATGCAGCCCCCCGCCACGCGGAATCCTCTCGGCTTTGCCAAGTGGCGCACAATCCCTTTGGGCTTCCGGCGGTGCTTTTGTAGAATTCTGGCGATCCTGAGGCATAGCAGCTACGCGAAAACCTTGGCAAGGGATTTCCGTACGTCCGGGAGCCAAGAGATGCGCCGAATTTCGCTCACCCTGCTCCTCTTCTTGGTTGTGTCCCAAACGATGGGCCAGACCCAAGGCAGATTCTCGGGGCACGTGATGGGGGACTATTACTACGTGGCGCGGGACCACAGGCCCGAGCTGGTGAACAGGAACGGCTTTTGGATCCGGCGCGTCCACCTCACGTACGACCGCGATCTGAGCGCCGACTTCAGTGCCCGGCTCCGCTTGGAGATGTCACAACCGGGCGACTTCACCTCGGGGATAGCCACGCCCTTCCTCAAAGACGCCTACCTCCGCTGGAGCCGTGGCCAGCACCAACTCTACCTGGGCATTTCGCCCTCACCCACCTGGCAGATCACTCAGACCTTTTGGGGCTACCGCATGGTGGAAAAGACGCCGCTCGACCTCCAGAAGATGGGCGATGGCAGGGATTTCGGGCTCGCAGCGAAGGGCGCGCTCGGTAGGGGAAGGCATTTTTCCTACCACATCATGGTGGGCAACGGTGACGGACATCGGGCCCCGCGCAGTTCCGGTAAGAAGGCCATGGCCAGCCTCGCTTACTGGCCTTCGGAGCAGGTGGTGGCGGAGGTCTACGGGGACTTCAGCCACCATACGGTGGACACGGCGGATTGGTACACCTTTCAAGCTTTCGTGGGCATGCAGTCGAGGGAGGTTCGTGCTGGGGCGCTTTGGGCCCGGCAGATCCGCAAGTCCGAAGAGAGTCAAACGCGGCTCGAGCTGGTCTCCGGGTTCGCCGTGCTCGGGCTCGCCGAGAAGTGGCACGCTCTTGCCCGCATCGACCACCTGTTCACCGCAAACCCGAACGGAGAGCTGGTGAATTACCTCCCCTTCGATCCAGCAACTCCCTTTGATCTGGCAATCCTTGGGATTGACTTCAGCCCCAATCGGAGCGTGCATCTCGTGCCCAACCTGGAGCTCGTGATCTATCGCAACGGCGCGAGCCGGCAGCTTCGACCGAAGGATTTGATGCTACGGTGGACCTTCTACTTCGAGCTCTGACGAGGGCCGCGCTGTCCCCACCGTTGCGGGCAATTGCCGGTTGCAATTGAAGCCCGGTTTCTTTACTATTGGCCGGATTCCGTGCCCCTGAGTTGGCTCCGAGCCAGTTGGTCTACCTCCCTCTTTCGGGACAAGATCACTGGCCGATAGGGTGTGGCTGGAAACGGCCCCGCCTCCCGCGTTTGGAAAGGAGCTGAAATGACCACCATCCTTGCATCGAGTAGTCCTCGGAAGAGGGATCCGCAGCCCTGCCTCCTCACCGATCGCTTCGGCCGACGATTGGACTACCTCCGGCTGGCCGTGACCGCGCGGTGTAACCTCAACTGCCGCTATTGTCGGCCCAAGCGAGGCGATTGGATCGTAGCTCCCGATGCCCTCCAGGACGAGGACATCGTGCGTCTGGCACGGATTCTCCGCCAGCTCGGCGTGCGCAAGGTCCGGATCACCGGCGGCGAACCTCTGGTCCGGCCCGGCATAGGCCAACTCCTGTTGTCTTTGAGGACTGCCTCCGGAATCCCCGAGCTCTACCTGACGACCAATGGGATTCGGTTGAACCAGCACCTGCCGGAGCTTCAGGCCGCTGCGGTGGACGGGGTGAACGTCAGCCTCGACACACTGCGGCCAGACCGTTACGAGTGGATCACCGGATTCGCCGGTCTCGGGCGGGTGTGGGAAGGGATCGAGCACGCCGTCGAGGCCGGTCTCAGGGTGAAGTTGAACGTGGTGGTCCAAGGCGGAGTGAATGACGACGAGATCGCGGATTTCTGCCGACTCACGCGCGCGTGGCCTTTCTGCGTCCGCTTCATCGAGCTGATGCCCATGGGCCCGGCTTGGCGGGCGAACACGGCCCCCGTCAGCGCCGCGGAGATCCTCTCCCGCATCGAAGGGGAATTCGGCCCGCTCTCAGCGCTACCCAATGAGGAAGGTTCCACCGCCCGAACGTACCGCATCTCGGGCCACGCGGGGACGATTGGCGTCATCGCGGCGCATTCGAGGACCTTCTGCTCCCAGTGCAATCGGCTGCGGATCACGCCCGACGGCCAACTCCGGCTTTGCCTCTACCAGCCGGGGGGACTGGACTTACGATCCTTCCTGCGCCGTGGGCTGGACGATGAAGCCATCGCCCGCGAGATCCAGCTGGCGGTTCGCAATAAACCTCGTGACGGGCACGCGGCGGAAAAGCAATCCCGGCAGGCGAGCCAAGAGCCGATGATCCTGGTCGGAGGCTGAAGGGTTTGCCCACGCAACCGAGAAACAGGTTCGGCTATTCCGAATGGGCCGGGTCCATAGGTGATCTGGGCACCTTACTCCCCCTTGCCTACGCCCTTGCCATCAGCAACCACTTCCCCATCGAACGACTCTTCCTGCTTTGGGGCTTGGTGTACATCGGGACGGGCTGGTACTTCCGGGTCCCGGTGGCCGTGCAGCCACTGAAGGTCATGTCCGTGATTGCTCTGGCAAAGGGCTTTGCTCCTCACCAGCTGAGTACGGCTGCGTGGCTTTTCGGTCTGGTCATGGCCGGGCTCGTGGCGACCGGCCTCTTGGGAAAGATCGAGCGGCTATTTGCACCCAGCATCGTCCGCGGAATCCAGCTGGGGGTCGGCCTCCTATTGGTGCAGAAAGGAATCCAGTTCGTCTTCGACAGCGGACTCTACCTGCACGCCGACCTCTCGTATCCTCTGCTGCAAGTGCTGGGAGCGGGGCTGATCCTCCTCATCCTCGGCTACCTGCAATGGGCCCGGGGCATCCAGATTGGCTTTCCGTTACTGCTGGCTTCCATCGTGGCCTCCGCCGGCGCGGGCGTGCCCATGGCGATGCCACGGAGCTCCGAACCCCTACTGCAGCTGGACCACCCTGGTCTCGACTTCCTCTTGCCGGCGCTGGCGTTCCTCATCATTCCGCAGTTGCCGCTCACGCTGGGCAATGCCGTTTTCGCCGCGTCCGATGCGTGCCACATCTTTTGGCCGGATCGCTCCGAGAAGGTGAACCCCAGCCGGCTCGCCCTGTCCATTGGCTTGAGCAATGTCCTAATTGGGCTCCTCGGCGGCTTCCCCATCTGCCACGGATCCGGCGGAATGGGAGCTCACGCTCGCTTTGGCGGAAAAACTGGGGGGACGACGATCATCCTGGGCTCGGCGCTCGTCCTCGTGGCCCTGGTGCCCGTCTTGCGGCAGGCCCTTTTCCTCGTGCCGGTCCCATTGCTCGGCGCCCTTCTGGTGCTGTCCGGCCTCGGAATGGTCCAGCTCATTACCCGACTGAGGGGAGCTGACAATCTGTCGGTAGCCATCCTCGTGGGGTTGGTCTCGCTGGCGACGCGCAATCTGACCCTCGCCCTCCTCTGCGGCCTGGGTACAGAGCGTCTGTTGCACTTCGTGGCGTTGCATCGCGCTGCGCATCGGAGGCTTGCGGATCATGCTGAACGTCTCAGCTAAGGCTCACTCGCTCCGGTACGCCAAGGCTCGTGGGCGACTGTATGCCCAGCGCCAGACCTTGGACCAATTGCGGCAAGGTCAAATCCCCAAAGGCGACCCCATTGCCGTAGCCCGAAGCGCCGCGATCTTGGCGGCCAAGCGAACGGCGGAATGGATTGTGATGTGCCATCCCATCCCGTTGGACTGGGTGGGGGTGGATTTCGCCGTGGGATCCGATCACATTGAGGTCACCGCGGAGGTGCAGTCGGTCTGGAAAACGGGCGTGGAGATGGAAGCGCTGACCGCGGTGAGCGCGGCTCTGCTTAACCTGTACGACATGCTCAAGCCCATCGATTCGAACTTGCGGATGGGCGACATCGAACTGCTCGAGAAACGCGGAGGGAAGTCGGATTTTCGCGACAGACTACCTCGTCCTCTCCGCGCCGCCGTGGTGGTCGTCTCCGACTCCACTTACCGGGGCGAGCGCGAAGACCGCTCCGGCAAAACTATCCGGGAGTTCCTCGAAGCGGAGGGCATCGGCGTCGACTTCCTCACGGTGGTGCCCGATGAGCAGGAAGAAATCGCTGGCGTCCTGCGACAACTGGCGGACCAGGAGGGGGTGGATCTGATTCTCACCACGGGGGGAACGGGCCTTGGACCCCGGGACGTGACACCCGAAGCCACTCGAGCTGTGATCGACAAGGAAATCCCGGGCATCGCCGAGGCGATCCGCCGTCACGGCCGGGACCGCACTCCATACGCTGCGCTCTCCCGGGAGGTATGCGGCGTTCGCGGTCGCACGCTGATCGTCAACCTGCCGGGGAGCGTCAAAGGAGTGCGCGAAAGCCTCCAGGTGCTGTTTCCCGGCCTGCAGCACGCCTTCGCCATGCTGTGGGGCGGTGGACACGAAGAGACCGGGCAGAGATAAATGGCCGCCTCGCAGGGGCAGGGCTCCCTTTCTCCCTGCGACGAGCCCCAGCGAATCGGCAGCTATTCAGGAGGGAAGACTTCGTGGGTGTGCGATGATCAGCATTGAGGAGGCAACGCGACTTGTCCAAGACCACCTGCCCTCGCGGCGGGTGAAACGAGTCTCCCTCGCCGAGGCTCTCGGAATGGTGCTGGCCGAGGCGGTGACCGCGCCGGAGCCATCCCCTCGCTTCACGAATTCAGCGATGGACGGCTACGCCGTGCGTTGGGAAGACGTGGAAAAGGCATCCTCAGGGCAACCGGTCCGCCTGCGCGTAGTGGGCGAAAGCCGAGCGGGCGCACCTTTTCAGGGAAAGCTGGGCGCGGGAGAAGCGGTGCAGATCAGCACCGGGGCGCTTCTGCCCACGGGAGCAGACACCGTCATTCCGATGGAGGATACCGACGGGGAAACGGCCGAGATTCTGGTTCGAATGGCCGCCGGCCCGGGGAAGAATGTCCGCATCGCAGGGGAGGACATCGCCCCCGGAGAGCAGGTGCTGACCGCTGGCACGACGTTGAGGCCCAATCACATCGCCGCACTGGCGGCCCTCGGGGTTTCCGAAGTCAAAGCGTGGGCGAGGCCGCAGGTGGCCATTCTCGTGACCGGAAACGAGCTGGTCCCGGTCGGGGAGGAACCAAAGCCCGGGCAGATCCGCGATGCCAATGGCATCATGCTGGAGCTCCTTTGCCGCTGGCTGGGGGCGGAGGTGATCCTCCGTGAGGTGTTACCGGACGATCCCGACCGGATCTCGCAGGCCGTTGAGGAGGCAACTGAGCGTGCGGACGTCATCGTGATGACGGGCGGCGTATCCGTGGGTAGCCACGATCACGTCAAAGCCGGTGCCGAACGCGCGGGATTCCATCCCGTGTTCTGGCGCGTCTGGCAAAAGCCGGGCAAGCCCCTCTTCTTCGCTTCGGCGAAGGACCGTGTTCTCTTCGGTCTTCCGGGTAATCCCGTCTCCGCCTTCGTGTGCGCCGTGCGCTACCTCGCGCCGTCTCTTCGGTGGCTCTCCGGACGGGAATTCGGGTGGGACACGGTCAAGGCAAGATTGGCCCGGCCCGTGGAGAATCGCTCCGAACGTCCCACCTTCTTCCAAGCCAAAACTCACTGCGCCTCGGATGGCGGAACGGAGCTTTCCCCATGCCCAAAGCAGGGCTCGCACATGCTTAGTTCCCTCCTCCAGGCGAACAGCATATTCCTCGTTCCCGCAGCGACCGAATGGCCGGAGGGCAAGGAAGTGGAAGCCATCCTGTACCCGTGGGGATAGCCGATGGCCGAGGTAATTGCACTGTGCGTCTCCCGACGGAAAGGGACCGCCAAGAAACCCATCCCTGAAGCCGTATTCCGCACAAACTACGGCCTTGAGGGCGACGCCCATGCCGGAGACGGGCATCGCCAAGTTTCCCTATTGGCCCTGGAAAGCATTGCTCGGATGCGCGAGCGCATCCCCCACCTCGCCTACGGAGCCTTCGGCGAGAATGTCGTGACGCGGGGGATCCACCTCAGCCGCCTGCGCGTAGGCGACCGGCTGCGCATTGGCGAGGAGGTGGAACTCGAGGTCACCCAGATCGGGAAAGAATGTCATGCCCCCTGCGCCATCGCCGCGCTCACGGGGGATTGCATTATGCCTCGCGAAGGGGTGTTTGCTCGGGTGCTTCGAGGGGGAAAGGTGAAACCTGGGGACCCCATCGCGCTCCTCCCCCGCGATCGCTCCTGAAGCCTCGAGACCTGCGGCATCGCGCAGTCTTCGGGCAGGCCGGCCTCCCTTTCCCCTTGGGAGCGAAGGGAACGTTCTTTCTCCCGCCGATGCGTCCTGACTGTCCCCCTCACCGGAATCGAAGCTTCCCCCACATCTTCGCCAGTCCGACTGCGGACAAGCCTGAGGCACTGAGCGCTACGAATGCGGCAAGCCCGTTCCCATAGATGGCGAAGCCCATCCCGAAGAGAAACCCGTACACCACGATTAGTCCCAGCACGACGCAAATCAATTCGTTGGGAAGGTTCCAGTCGAGGGGCGCCGTCCCGTCATCGGGATTCCCAGCGAGGTACGGGTGGATGGCCTTCCAGCCGGGGCCACCCGGGTAGACCTTCCGGTAGAAGGCGACGAGCGTTTTCAACTCCGTGGGGGGCGTGACGATCGCCACCGCGATCCATCCGAGCGTGGTGACGAAAACGCCACCGACCAGGCGCTGCCATTCCGCCAAGGCGGGCAACCCCAACCTCGGGTAGATGATCTCCAGAAACACGGCGACCAGGAACGAGATAATCATCGCGGCGAGTTCGCTCGCGGCGTTGATCCGCCACCAAAACCAGCGCAGCAGGAAAAGCAGCCCCGTGCCCGCTCCCACCTGCAGCATGATGTGGAAGGCTTGCAGCGCATTGCTGAGGAAGAGGGCCAGCGTGGCCGCAAGCACCATCAGGAGGAAAGTGGCAAGGCGACCCACCCGCACTAACTCCCGCTCCGATGCAAAGGGCCTGAGGAAGCGCTTGTAGAAGTCATTCACAATGTAGGAGGCGCCCCAATTGAGATGAGTGGAGATCGTGGACATCACGGCCGCGACCAACGAAGCGATCATCAACCCGAGTAAGCCTTTAGGCAGAAAGGTGAGCATGGCTGGATAGGCCAGGTCATGCCGAAGGATATTGCCCGGGATCCGCGGGAACGCCTTCTGGAGGTCGGCCAGGGTGGGAAAGACGATCAACGAGCTCAACGCCACGAGAATCCAAGGCCACGGCCGCAGCGCGTAGTGAGCAATATTGAACAGAAGCGTGGCCCCAACCGCATGGCGCTCATCTCGGGCGGCGAGCATCCGCTGCGCGATGTAGCCGCCTCCGCCTGGCTCCGCCCCGGGGTACCAAACGCTCCACCACTGCACCAGCAAGGGAACCAGAAACACGGTGACCACCAGGGAAGTGTCCGAGAAGTCGGGAAGGATGGAAGTCCGGTGCGTCACGTTCGGGTGATGGAGAAGCCCGCTCAGGCCGCCGACCTGCGGCAACCGCAGGACCACAATCGCTGCTACCACCGAACCAGCCATGGCCACGAAGAACTGGAAAAAGTCCGTGACCAGCACGCCGAGGAGTCCACCCAACATCGAATAAACCACCACGATGCCCGACATCAGTGTGACACCCCAGATCGGCGAGAAGCCCAGCATGACGCCTGCGATTTTGATGGCCGCCAGGAGGACCGTGGCCATGATGATCACGTTGAAGAAGACACCGAGATACAACGCACGGAACCCGCGTAGGAAAGCCGCCGTCTTGCCGCTGTAGCGCAGCTCGTAGAACTCCACATCCGTCAGCACGTGCGAACGTCGCCAAAGCTTCGCGTAGATAAAAACGGTGGTCATCCCGGTGAGAAGAAATGCCCACCACAGCCAATTTCCCGCCACCCCGTGTTGGCGGACCATATCCGTCACCAGGTTCGGCGTGTCGGCGGAAAAGGTGGTCGCCACCATGGAGGTCCCGAGGAGCCACCAAGGCATGGCCCGGCCCGAAGCGAAGTATTCCTCAGAGCTCCTCCCCGCCCGTCGCGTTACGGCAAGCCCAATCCCTAACGAGAGGACAAAATAGGCGAGCACGATCAGCCAGTCCACGAGAGCCAGTTGCATGCCGTCCTCCTCAGCTGGATCCAGCCCGTTCACCGCAATGAAGTCCGGAGATCTCCCTGCCCGAGTCTGAGCTTGACAGGCGTGAATCCGCCGCCCGCACCGACCGCGAAGACCTCCTCAGGCTATGCCGATCCGGCCCTGCCCAGAGTGCACCCGCGTCGACTTCGCCGCGGGGTTCCAACCTGTTCCGAAGAAAGATCCACAGCTCAGGTCCCCGTGCCCGTCAAGAGGCACCGACGAATCCCCGCTCCCGGCGTCTTCCTTCGGCTCCGCGGGGATAGGGGGCTCCGGCGAGGGGAGGAGCTCAGGCGGTTGCAACCCGAGATTGCTCAGGACTTCCCGAAACTGCTCTTCACTGATGAGGTTGCGTTTCCTCATCCGCTCCGCGAGCATGACGCGTTTTTTCCGCAGCCACCTGCGGGTGGAATCCAACGGGGAATACCGGATGGGATTAGGCAAGACGGAGGCCAGTCGGATCGCCTGCCAGGGCGAGAGCTCGGCGGCCGAACAGCCGAAATACATCCTGGCCGCTGCTTCCGCCCCGTAGATCCCGTCGCCCCACTCGATCACATTGAGGTAGAGCTCGAGGATCCTCCGTTTCGACAAGCTTCGTTCGAGGCGATAGGCGATCATCGCCTCGCGCAGTTTGCGGATCGGGCTCTTGCGGGGACTCAGGTACAAGTTCTTGGCCAGCTGCTGGCTAATGGTCGACCCACCGAAGGCGAATCGTTTCCTGCGGATATCCTTTTCGAGCGCCTCCCGCATGGACTCCCAGTCGAATCCTCGATGCTGGAAGAATTTGTCGTCCTCCGCGATCAGCACGGCGTGGATCAGGTACGGGGAGATCCGGGAGAGCGGAGTCCAATACCAGATGCGCCGGGGCCGTTTGCCTTGTTTCCGGCTCTGCTCCTCCCGATAGAGCATGAAGGCGGTAGCGCGAGGATTCTCCTTGCGCAAGGAAGTAACATCCGGCAGGGAGAACCAGAGAAAGGCCCCCGTCGCTATGGGAAAGACCAACGCGATCCCCAACGCCACTGCCCAAGTGCGCAATCGCCTTTTCTTTCGAACCGGATCTTGTTCCACGCTCTTCGGCCCCTGCGAAATCGCCACGGTCGGCGTTCCGTATTTCCGCCTGCCTTGTCAGGATTCGTGCCCCTAAATGAGGCTCCTCGTCCTCCCGGTCCCGCAAAGGCAGCTGCCACCGTCTTCCGCGCGGAAAGTATTCACCAGGCGGCTACGGCCGGGCGAATCGGAGCGTTCGGCCTTGTCGTGCCTTCGGACTGCATTCGCCAAGGGACCTGCTGTCGAGGCCCGCGTACCGGCAGGCCACAGCGGCAAACCCCTGCGGATGAGCGACTGGGAGCTGGGCTCCTTCCCCATACCAGCCCCCCCACTAATCCTGGTCCGACGTCCGAGCTACCGCCCATTGCGTCTCCGGCTACGAGAAACGCAGAACATCATTTCATCCGCCCGTTGGCCCCACAATGGCGTCGATCTTGGCCAGCTCCTCCGGATCGAACTGGAGGTTGTTGAGCGCCGCGACGTTTTCTTCCAGCTGACTGACTTTGCTCGCTCCGATCAGCACCGAGCTCACCTCCGGCCGGCGCAGCAGCCAGGCGATTGCCATTTGTGCGAGGGATTGACCGCGGGCTCGAGCAATCTCGCGTAGCGCCCGCACTCTTGCCAACTTGTCCTCCGTGATGTGGTCGGGACGGAGGAAACCGTGCGGCTTCGCCGCCCGGGCATCGGAAGGAATCCCCTGGAGATAGCGCTCCGTCAGGAGTCCCTGGGCCAGAGGGGAGAAAGCGATGCAGCCGATCCCGAGCTCCCGCAAGGTGTCCAGCAAGCCGCCCTCCACCCAGCGGTCGAAAAGATTGTACCGGGGCTGATGGATCAGGCAAGGAGCCCCGAGCTCCTTCAGGATGGCAGCGGCTTGGCGAGTCTGCTCCACGCCGTAGTTGGAGATCCCGGCGTACAGGGCTTTCCCTTGATGGACGGCGTGTGCGAGCGCGCCCATCGTCTCCTCCAGCGGGGTCTCCGGATCGAAGCGGTGGCTGTAGAAGATATCGACGTATTCCAGACCCAGGCGCCTCAGACTCTGGTCGAGGCTCGCCAACAGATACTTCCGCGATCCCCATTCTCCGTAGGGCCCCGGCCACATGTAGTAGCCGGCCTTGGTGGAGATGATGAGCTCGTCTCGGTACCCCGCCAAGTCGCGGCGAAGGATCCGGCCGAAATTCTCCTCCGCGCTGCCCGGGGGCGGGCCGTAGTTATTAGCCAGGTCGAAATGACTGATCCCCAGATCGAAGGCCCGCAGGACCATCGCCCTTGCGGTCGAAAAATCATCCACTCCGCCGAAATTATGCCAGAGTCCGAGAGACACAGCGGGTAGCTTGATCCCGCTCCGCCCGCAACGGCGGTAGATCATCCGGTCGTAGCGATGTTCATCCGGCATCACCTTCCCTCCGAGGTTGCGTGGGTTCCGTTCGGGCATTGTAGCCGCTTCAAACGGCGTTTACTGCACCCAGAGCGCCCCCATCCACGGATGATCCTCACGCGCTGACGGCCGTCTTCCTCTCGGTTCATCCGAGGTTGCATCGGCCAAGTAGCACGCCCCCAGCCCCAGACAGTTCGGAAAGCTCCCGCGCACAAGACCGACCTCTTACCCCCGGCAAGAAACGCCAAGCCGATCTCGGCGCCTTGCGCAGGTCCACGACTTCGCCGAACTTCCGGGCTACCACATTCCCATCACCGCACAGAGAATCGGTAGATCGTGGTCTGACGGTACACTTCGCCGGGGCGGAGCACCACGGACGGGAAGTGAGGCTTGTTCGGAGAATCCGGGAAGTGCTGAGCCTCCAGGCAGAATCCGCTACGGTGACCGTAAGGCTCTCCGCTCTTCCCCACGTGATGCCCGTCCAGGAAATTGCCGCTGTAAAACTGCAGCCCGGGCTCTGTGGTGAGAACCTCCATTGCCCGCCCGGTGGTGGGCTCGAAGACGGTCGCCGCCAGGGCAAGCGTCCCTCCGCCGGAATTCAGGACGAAGTTGTGGTCATATCCGCGCCCGTTGCGGAGCTGCTCGTCGTCCCAATCGATACGCTGGCCGATAGCTGTGGGCTGGCGGAAGTCGAAGGGAGTCCCCTCAACGCTGCGTAGCTCGCCCGTCGGGATCAGCTTAGCGTCCACCGGGGTGAAACGGTCGGCGTAGATCTGAAGCAGATGGCCGAGAATATCGCCCCTCCCCTCCCCAGCCAGATTGAAGTAGCTGTGATGCGTGAGATTCACGATCGTCGGCTTGTCCGTCGTCGCTTCATAGTCGATGCGCAGCTCATTCCGGTTCGTGAGGCGGTAGGTCACGGTGGCATGTAGGTTCCCGGGGTAGCCTTCCTCCCCGTCGGGACTGAGATACGTCAGACGCACACCTACCGCGTCCTTCTCGCGTATTGGCTCTCCCTGCCACACCACCTTGTCGAAGCCCTTCAGCCCTCCGTGCAGGTGGTTGGGACCGTCATTGGCGGCGAGCCGGTACTCAACTCCGTCGAGCACAAAGCGCGCGTTGGCGATGCGGTTGCCGTAGCGTCCCACGATTGCACCGAAATAGGGTGAATCTTTTAGATACTGCTCCAGGCTGTTGTAGCCCAATACGACGTCCGCGAAGTTCCCCTGGCGATCGGGCACTTCGAGCGAAACGACGATGCCCCCGTAGGTGATGATCCGCGCCTTCATCCCGTGCTCATTGCGGAGGTCGAATGCCTCGACCACACGCCCGTCGGGCATCTTGCCGAAAACCTCGCGTGAGACCCGCATGCCTCCTCCTCGTCCCTTGCCGCAGTTCAATATGCCGGCTCCCAGGCTCAAAAGAACCACCGCTGCCGCGACCTTCTCCCTCATGGCGAATCTCCGTTTCTTGGGCCATCCTCATCGTCCTACCCGGTGGAAGAGGAGCTCGCGCGGGAGCTCTTGCCTCGACAGACTGGGACCTACCACAAACACCTCCAGCGCCTTCCCGCCTCGTCTCTGGAAGTATTCCAAGCGGATTCGGTGAAAGCCCTCCTCGAGGGCAACCGCACCGGATCTCTCCCTCGCGCCGTGCACCCCGTCGTTGTCGACCACCAGCTGATCTCCGACCATCAGACATGAACCGTCATCCGAGCGCAGCGAGAAAAGATAGACGCCGGTGGCCGGAGCTCGGAAGTAGCCCGAATAGACGAGACCAAAACGATCTCCGCGCTTGGCCGGTAGGAGATCGATCGAGGGATGAATCATCTCCGCGGTGGCCGGCAAGCTGCCGAAGTTCGGTAGACTGTCCCACTCCCCCTCGTAGTAGCGGACCAGCAATCCGGTGGAAAATCCTTCCCCTCGAACCGCCGGCAACGGGGGAACCTTGCGCAGGCTGTACGTGGCCACGTCGCTCTCGACGCCTTCCGGCCAAAAGGCCTTCGCCTTCAGCACCCTATCTTCTGTGATCGGAATGGGCGCGGTGTAGAGAGGATCCTGCCGGGTCGGGGTTCGTCCGTCCAGCGTGTAGTGGATCCTGGCTCCGGGCCGGAAGGTGACCAGCGTCGCCTCGAGGCGATCGATGAAGATGGTCGCCGGGTTGACGAGCTGCGGCGGCAAATAGCCCTGATTGGCCCGTCGCACGGCCTCGGGCGGGATCTTGGCCACCTCCCGGTCGTAGGTGAGCAAGCCGTTATTCTCCGTCTCCACATCGGTGAGCTGGGTGTACACCGCCGCGCTCAGCCCACGGTCGCGAGCCAGCCGATACACGCCCGTGAGCACCTCTGTGTAGCGCTGCAGGAGCCGCTCGCGGGTGGGCAAGAGATCGTAGCCCCACCCTTGATCCGTCCAGGTGTGTCCGCGAACTACATGCCCCAGCCCGCCGAATTCCCCCAGCACGACGGCGCGACGCGGATCCGCCGGAGGCGCCACGGGATCCGGGTACGAATGGATGTCGCAGACGTCGCCCACCCCCGCATCGGTCCAGCCACTGGCATTGTCTATGAGGCGGCTCGGATCCATGCGCTTCACGAGCTCGACAATGCGCTCCGTGTCGTACTGTCCCCAGCCTTCGTTGAAAGGCACCCACATGATGATGCACGGATGATTGAAACGACCGCGCACCATCGCCTCGAGCTCGCGCTCGAACTGCTCTCGCTCCTCCGGCGTACGATTCGCCCCGCTCGGCATGTCCTGCCAGACCAGCAGGCCGAGACGGTCGCACCAGGAATACCAACGCTCCGGCTCCACCTTGACATGCTTGCGCACCATGTTGAAGCCCATTCGCTTCATCATCTCCACATCGAACCGGAGCGCACGATCCGACGGCGCCGTGTAGATCCCGTCGGGCCAGAAACCCTGGTCGAGCGGGCCGATCTGGAAAAGGGGTGCGCCGTTCAGCAGAATGCGAGAGACGCCGCTGTTATCCGGGCCAACAGCGACCTTCCGCATGCCAAAGTAGCTGCGCACCTCATCGATCTTCTCGCCGTCCCTCTCGAGGGCCACGGTCAGGTCGTAGAGGAATGGGTCCTCGGGGGACCAGAGCCTAGGCGCGGGAATCGCCAACGCCAGTTCCTGACCCACAGGCGCTGTTCGGGCTGCGACCTGCTTGCCCCCAGCGGCTGCGCTGACCTTGAGGCGGAGACCTTGTTTCTCGCCGCACACCTCAGCCGAGACGAGCAAGGAAGCGCGATCCACATCGGGGACCAAGCGCAGACGGGAGATGTACGTCTGCGGCACCGGCTCAAGCCACACGGTTTGCCAGATGCCGCTCGTGGGCGTGTAGTAGATCCCTCGCGGGGAAAGGGTTTGCTTGCCCACAGGCTGGCCGCCCGCGTCGGTGGGATCCCACACAGCGATCACCAATTCCTGCTCTTCCCCCGTCCGCAGGGCCGATGTGACGTCAAGGCTGAACCGGTCGTACCCGCCGCGATGCTCTCCGATCCGCACGCCATTGAGATAGACCTCCGCCTCCCAATCCACAGCGTCGAGGTGTAACAGGATGCGGCCTCTGCGCCAGGAATTGGGTAGACGAAATGTGCGGCGGTACCACAGTCGCTCTTCGGGACTCACCTTCCTGGCGAGCCCCGAGAGAGCCGACTCTACCGGAAAGGGAACCAAGATCCGATGCGGGAAACTGTCGGGTCGCGCCGTCTCTTTCGGAACGATCGCCAGTTGCCAGAGGCCATTGAGGTTCAGCCAGTCCTTCCGGACCATCTGCGGCCTCGGGTATTCGGACCAAGTGGTGGCGGGCGAAACGTCCCTCGCCCACCGGGTGAGGAGGGGACTGGCCGCTGGCCTCCAGTCGGTTTTCTCCGGTCGACAGCCACCGAACCAGATCAAGCAGGAGGACAGCGCGATGCCCGCGATCGGGAAGCTTCTCTGCCTCATGGGACCGTCTCCCCTTTCTGCTCGAGTCTCTACGGGACCCGAAGGACACAAGCAACCGAGGCGTGGAGGGCGGTCATTGGTCCAGCGGGATCACTCGGGCGGCCCAGCCTCCTCCGGGCGCAAGGTGGATGTTCTCCCGGTGGCCCGAGACGATGGTCTTGACCACGCGCTTGTAATCCATGGCGCAGCGGTCGGCGTTGATCCCATCTTGGTACGCCTGAAGCTCGTACCTGCCCGGACCGAGGAAGGAGAAATCCACCACCAGGTCACGTGGGGTCCAATTGGTCATGGCTCCGAGCCACCATTCCTGCCCATTGCGCCTTGCGACCAGGATGTACTCCGCCACCCGCGCGTCCAGCACTCGGGTTTCGTCCCACACCGTGGGGACCTTGGCGAGAAACTCCATGCACTCCGGTTCCTTGAGGTAGTGGGTGGGGCTGTCGGACAGCATCTGCAACGGGCTTTCGTACACCACGTACATCGCCAGCTGATGGCAGCGCGTCCCCTGACTCATGGGCAGTGTCATGATGGGGCGAAATTGCTCGCGCGTCGCATTGAGCATAGCTCCCGGGGTGTAGTCCATGGGGCCTGCGAGCATCCGGATGAACGGAATGGTCACGGCATTGTCGGGGGAAGCGCCCGTGCTCCACTTGCTCCACTCCATCCCGCGCACTCCTTCGCGCGTGAGCACGTTCGGATAGGCGCGCCTGAGACCCGTCGGCTTGTGCGCCCCGTGAAAGTCGACGATCAAGTGGCGCTTGGCGGCCTCCCGGGCAACCCGCCAGTGGAAATTGACCACGTCCTGGTCGTCCCGCTGCATGAAGTCCACCTTGATCCCCTTGATACCCCACCGCTGGAACTGATCCAGAGCCTCCTGCATCTGCTGATCCAGGGTTTTCCACACCACCCAGAGGATCAAGCCCACGTTCTTCTGGCGGGCGTAGGTGGTCAATTCCTCCATGTCGATGTCGGGATTCACCTGCAGGAGATCGCCCAGCTTGTACCAGCCTTCGTCGAGGATCACGTACTCGATGCCGTAGCGGGACGCAAAGTCGATGTAGTACTTGTAGGTGGCAGTGTTGATCCCGGCGCGGAAGTCCACCCCGTACACATTGAGCGCGTTCCACCAGTCCCACGCCACCTTGCCCGGCCTGATCCAGGAGGTGTCGTCGAGCTCCAGGGGGCGGGCCAATTTGTACACCATCTGGCTCTCCACCAGGTCCCCATCCCGGTCAGCGATGACCAGCACCCGCCATGGGAAAACCCGCTCCCCGCGGGTCCGAGCAAGGAAATCCGCGCGCCGCACTGGCACAATGTCGCGATCGTTCCGGGCGCTGTCCTGGAGCACGTACCGCGGGAAAAGGCCCACCAGCGTGTTCGGCGAATCTCCCGAGCCAGTCAGGTACATGCCCGGGTAGTCCTCGAGGTCGGATTCCGTGATCGCCACCTTGGGGCCCTCCGGGATCTCCACCAGCGCCGGAAGCGAGCAGAAACGGCCCGGCGTGATCTGGCTCAGCGGGATATGCAGGTAAAGCCGCTCCGAATGGGTGAAGAAGCTCTCCTCCTCGGGGAAGTAGGTCAGGCAATCGGCCGGAAAACGGAACGTCGCCTCTTCCGCTTTGACGATGATCTGCCCAGGAAGTCGCGTCACGAAACGGTAAGCCACCCCGTCATTGTAGGCCCGGAAGATCAGGGAGAAGCCCTGCGCGAAGTCCAGCGCCAGTTCTCGGCAATGATCCAGAATCTCCTCCGATTTCTCTTTCACCACGGGCCGGATCACCTGCTTGATTTCCCGCTGCTGGACCCTCTGCAGCACGGATCTGTGACCGAGAACAGTCCCGTCGCCCAGCGTCAGGCAGATCCGCGAAGGGGAGAGGATTTCCCTCCCGTTGTGGCGCACCGAGTACGTGATCGCCTCTCTCACCTCCACCACGATCTCCGTCCGCCGGTCGGGGGAAGAGACGGAAATCTGCTTCGCGTGGCTTGCCACGGATGCCAGGGAAAGCATCGCCATCGCACTCCACACACAGACGAGCAACCGCCGCATTTCGCCATCCTCCATCGCTTTCGGGATCCTCGACGCTGCCAGCTTGCGGGAAAAGTACGATCCCCGCGCTTTAAAGCCACCCTCTACAATCTGCCGCGCTCGCTGGTCGGCTTTCCTTCGGTCCCTTTCTCACCTGGTCATCGGGGAGCTCGACTTGCTGCAGGGTCCTGGCCGTTCCTCCACCCAGCGAGCCTCGGACAAACCAACGCGGCGGACGAATTTAGGAAAGAGGCCTTCGCGAAGCAAGGCAGATCCCGGCGGGACGGCGAGGAGACCCGCGGTAAGTCTCTCGGCCCAAGGCCAGGAACCCGGAGCACCCGGGATTCGACAGACCTTCCGATTCTCCGGGAAACAGCCCCTCCGTCCATCTCCCGCTCCAAATCGCGGTGCCTGCCGCTCTGAGGCAAACGGCCCCTCTCACGGCAGCCGTTCGCCTCGCCGGGTCACGCGATGGCTCGCAGATGGCTTGGCGCGAATGCCGGTCCCTCCCGTAGCGCGCCCTCCCCGGCCCGAGTTTGCCCCCAATTGACCCGCAGAATGTCCCTCGCCGGACGCGTCCGCCTCGCGGCTTTGCAAAGCGCTCGAGTCCTACATCACCACCTCGAACGACTGACGCAGTCGGATATCCCGAGACGAAGCGCCCACCAGGACCTCGAATCGACCCGGCTCCACCACCCATTTTCGCCGCTCGACGTCGTAGAAGGCCAGTTCCGCAATGGGCAAAGCTAAGGTTACCCTGGCCGTCTCCCCCGGCAGCAGCGAAACCCTGCAGAAGCCTTTCAACTCCTTCGGTGGGCGAGGCACGCTCGCCTCCACATCCCGCACATACAGCTGGGCGACCTCGCTTCCAGCCCGATTGCCCACATTCGTGATGGAGAAGCGGACACGGACTGTATCCCCAGGGCCCGCCTCAAGCGGAGTGAGTTCGAAGTCGCTGTAGCGGAAGCTCGTGTACGAAAGCCCATGGCCGAATGGGAACAACGGCTCCACCCCCCGGGCATCGAAACCGCGGTAGCCGACGAAGATGCCCTCCGCGTATTCCGCGTACTCTCGGACTCCGGGATACGTCCCGTAAACGGGCGAATCCTCCCAGCGTTTGGGGAAGGTCAACGGCAGCTTGCCGGAGGGGTTGACGTCGCCGAAGAGGATCTCCGCGAGAGCGCGGCCTCCCTCTTGCCCAGGATACCAGGCCTCGAGGATAGCTGGCACCCGCTCGATCCATCCGGTCATGAGGACGGGTGTGGCATTATTCAGCACAACGACCGTGTGCCGGTTCGCCTCCGTCACCGCCCGAATCAGCTTCACCTGGTCCTCGGGGAGCTCCAGGTTCTCCCGATCGTGGGCCTCGCCTTCGAGATCCTCCCAAAGTCCGACGCAGAGCACCACGACGTCGGAGCTGCGCGCAAGGGCGACCGCCTCTTCCAAGGCCCCTTCGATTCTGGCTGGCGCGATCCCCAGATGTGCCGTCGCCCAGCCTTGATTCTCGTACATCTCGAGCCTCAAATCGTACTCACGGCCCCTCTCGAGGGCCACGTAGACGGACTTCGTCTGGTTCGGGGCAGAATCCTTCCACCAGTCGATGAGAAGCTTGCTATTCAAGTAGAGGCGGCAGCCGTTATCGGTCCGCGCGCCAAACTCGAAGGTCCCGGATTCCTGGGGCACAAGCTTACCGGTCCACCTCACCGAAAAGCTGTCATCCGGAACGCCCGGGGCCGGCGCACGATCGTGCCAGTCGAAATCGATGACGGAGTCCACTCGTGTGACCACGGGTTGGCCACGGAGATCGCGGTCGGCGAAGTACTCTCCCAAGAGCCCGTGCTGGCCCGGCCCACCTCGGGCAGGTATCAGCCAGCTGGCCGGTACCGTCGGCAACTCCTTCCGCTTGAACACAACTCCGGGGGCGAAGCGCACGTCGACGGCCTCCCCCAGTCGCCTCCGTATGCCTTCAAGCGGGGAGATGGCGTAGAAGGGACGCTGGACCCCGCTGCCGCCTCCGTACAGACGCGCCACGTTGCCGTTGGGGCCAATCACCGCCAAGGAGCGAATCCGAGTGGGATCCAGGGGAAGAAAGTTGCCCTCGTTTTTCAAAAGCACGATGGCCTTCCGCGCCACCTCGAGGGCCAGGGCGGCGTGGCCTGTGGTGTCGACGGTCGTGGTGTCCCCCTCGGGATGCTCCCGGTCCAAAAGCCCGAGCCGGATGATCGCCGAAAGGATTCGGCTCACCTTGTCGTCAATCACCTGAATCGGGACTTGCCCTTCTCGAACGGCCCTTCCCAGCTCACCGAAGTATTTGCCGGTGGGCATCTCCAAATCGAGGCCCGCCAGAGCCGTGGGTACCGTGCTGTGGACCGCTCCCCAGTCGGACATGACGATCCCGCGGAAGCCCCACTCGCCTTTCAGCACATCGGTGAGGAGATACTTGTTCTCCGAGCAGTAAAAACCGTTGAGCCGATTGTAGGCCGTCATGATGGCGCCCGTGCCGGCATCCACGGCGGCTTTGAAGGCGGGGAAATAGATCTCGCGCAGGGCGCGTTCGTCCACGCGGGCGTCCACGTCGAAGCGATTCCACTCCTGATTATTGGCCGCGAAGTGCTTGGTGCAACACAGCACTTTCTGGCTTTGCACACCGCGGATGTACGCCACCGCCATCCGCTTCACAAGATAGGGATCCTCGCCGAAGCCCTCGAACGTGCGACCGCCGTGTGGAACACGGGCGATGTTGATGCAGGGAGCAAGAAGGATGTCAAATCCCAGCGTGTACGTCTCCCGCCCAATCGCCTCTCCTACCCTCCGCACCAGGCTGTCATCGAAGGTGGCGGCCATGGCGATGGTGGCGGAGAAGTTCGTGCCCCGTCCCTTGCGATTGGGCCCGAGCGGGCCGTCGGTCATACGCAAAGCGGGGACGCCGAGTCTTTCGATGGGCGTCGTGTCGTAGCCCGTACCCCCCAACAGCGCGATCTTTTCCTCCAGCGTCATGCGTTTCAGCAAGTCCGCCACACGCAATTCCGCGGGCAGATTGGGATTCCGATAGGCAGGTCGTGCGCAAGCGAGAAGAACCAGGAGCAGAATCGGGAGCGTCACCCTCGAACGGCACACGATGCGCCTCATTTCCGTCCTCCTGGATTTTACCATTTCCCCGCGCCCGAGGCCAGTGATCCGGGGCCGCTCGGCCATCCGGCCCCTCGGACTTCACAATTGGGCGATGATCTTTCGGAGCGTGGCGATGGACTCCTTGGCGATCTTCTCCGGGCCCGGCGTGAAGTCGAAGACCTCGAGGGAGACCCAGCCCCGGTAGCCCAACTCTTTCAACGCCCTGAAGGCGGGCACGTAGTCCTTCGACGCGCTTTTCGTGCCGAGGTAGGTTCCGTCCATCTCCTGCACGTGCACGTGCCGGATGTAGGGGAAGTACTTGCGGATCAGGGCCTCGTGCGGCTCCGTTTCGTCCGGCGTATTGTGGAAATCGAACATCGTTTGGACCGCCGGATGGTTCACGGCCTTCACCACCTCTAGCGCTTCGGCCAGTGTATTCACGACATCCGTCTGGCTGCGGTCGAGCGGCTCAATGAGGATGCTCACCCCGCGCTCGCTCGCGTGAGGAGCCACGTACTTAAGGCCAGCGATCAGGTTCTGCATAGCCTGTTCGCGGCTCAGGCCGTTCGTCGCATTCCGCTGCTTCGGCGAACCGAAGACCATCACCCGGCCGCCAAGATCAGCGCAGAAGTCCACAAGCTTCGCCACGTAGTCCCACGTGCGTTGTCGCACCTCCTCGTCCGGGGTCGTGAAATGGAGGCCCTTGGGCGAAACCAGGAGCCAGTGCAGACCGACGATTTGGATCCCCGCGTCTTCGGCCGCTTTCCTCATCTCCGCTCGGCGAGCGGCAGAGAGCTCGTCCACATGGTCCGCCAAAGTGAACGGCGCGATCTCGATGCCCTGGTAGCCCGCTTCCGCAGCGAGCGCGCACTGCTTCTCCCACGGCAAATCCTTCATGATCTCATTGCAGATGGCAAAGCGCCACGTGAACTCCCCTTGCCTCCCAGCCTTCCCGCGGCAACCGGAAAGCTGAAAACCTGCCCAGCCCGCCCCAAAGACCGCGAGGCTCGCACCGAGAAACTGCCGCCGGTTCCATTGCCGCATGTCCTCACCTCCGCCGTATGACACCATGCGCTCTCAAGATCCGCAGAGGCCCGCTTGCCCTTCCGCGATGGAGCCCGATCGGGGGAAAACCGAAGCCCTTCAATCGCTCCTTCTCCGAGCGCATCTCGGCCTCTTCTCGGGCCAAGATCATCATGACGAAAGGGCTAACGGAAGCATCACCTGCGCTCTTCGCTGGGCCCCGGATCGCCCTGCATGACCCAGGCTTCATCGAATACCACGTGCTTGATGGACTCCCCTTCGGGCGGATGGTAACTATAGGTTACATGGATCAGACCGTCGCGGGTCTGAATCAAGGAAGGGTACGAGAAGGAACCCTTACCTGGCTCGACCAGCTCCAGGTGGCGCTGCCACCGCCAACTGCGTCCCTCATCCTCGCTCAGCATAGCCACCAGCGAATGTCGCCCCCTCTCCGTGTCGTTGCAAACCATCAGCCAGTTTCCGCTGCGCAAGGCGATGACCTCGACGCTCGAGCCGGGGTTGACCAGGTCGAGGAACTGGACAGGGGACCAGTGGATGCCGTCGTCTCGGGATTCGGCGTACTGGATCCGGTGCTGGGGACCATTGTCTCGCATGAAGGCCACCAGCACCCCGTCCCGTCGTCGGACTATGCTCGGCTGGATTCCGCCCACCCCGACGATCGGTTCGCTTGCCCGCCAGGTCCGACCCGTATCATCGGAAACGGCGACCAATCCCACGGAGAAGGCGTCCGTGTACAGGGGTAGCAAGATCCTTCCCGAAGGCAGGGTCAGCGGATGGGTGCGCGTCATCCAGCCAAGGCGACGGGCCAGCTTGTGCTCCGCAAGCTGGAGCGCCTGCCGCACCTCTTCCTTGGCGCCCGGGTACTGCTCGATCGTGGCCCGGAACCATTCCACCCCCTCGCGAAGCTTGTCCACAAAGTTCAGCGGATCCAGCATGATGACATCTTGCCATCGCCATTTCGGCGGGCCTGGGGCCGTGTACTCCTCGGCCCAGCGATACTTTAGGAGCGCCGACTCCCACTGGTTCGAATAAATGACCACCCAGAAGAGCCACAACCTTCCCCGCACGTCGATGAACAACACCGGGTTGCAATCCGGGAAACAGGGCACGTCGGCCATGACGAAGGGCGTTTCCCACTGATCCGTTCCAACGGCCTTCCGCGAGCCCAGGATCAGGACGTCGTCAGCATTCCTTTCCCCCGAGCCGTGATACCAGCAGACGATCAGGTCGCCATTCGGCGCCTGCACCAGACTTGACGAGTGATTGTGCCATCTCTCCGGGGGGAAGATCAATTCAGCGAAATAGGTGGGCTGTTGTGCGTGCAGCGATGGGAGCCGAAGCGCCGATGCCAGACACCAACTGGCGAGCAGACGGAACCCTCGCCTCATGGCTGATCCTCCGCGCGTTGGAATCGAGACCCCCGCGGGCCGGAGAGGAGAGCTCAGCCGGCACTCATGGCCTCCGGGGTAGGTAGCGGCTCGGGATAGACGACCTGCCGGCGCGCCCCCTGTGCTCCCTTCCGCACGAGCGCCTCCACGTCCAAACCGGCCTCCACTGCCTCGAGGACCTTCCGGCTGGCCCGAGTCTCCGGATGCTCCGGAACGAAGAACGTACAGCAATCGCCGTACGGCCGAATGGAAATCTCGTAAGTCCCGATCTTCTTCGCCAGCTCCACTGTTTCGTTCTTGTTGAAGCCCATGAGTGGCGCGTAGACGTTCAGGGGCGTCACCGCGTATGTGGCCTGCAGATTATCCAGAGTCTGGGAAGCCACCTGGGACAGGCTATCGCCTACCACAAGTCCTTTCGCCTGGACCCTTCGGGCCAGCTCCGTGGCAATGCGCAGCATGAACCGCCGGTAAACGAGCATCCTCAGCCGCGCCGGGACGGCCGCAATAATGGCGAACTGGAGTTCCGCAAACGGGACGATGTACAGGGTCGTGGGACCCTGCGAGCGGGCAAGCACTCGGGCCAGGTCGTAGATCTTCGTCTCCGTCTCCGCCCTGACCTCGGTTTCGTTCTGGAAGTGAACGAGGACGACCTTCACCCCCCGGCGCATCATCAAATGGGCAGCCACTGGGCTGTCGATCCCGCCCGAGATGAGAGCGACGAGCTTGCCCGCCGTCCCCACCGGCAACCCACCGACCCCGCGATAGCGCTCCGTACCCACGTACGCTTCCCGGAAGCCGATCTCGATGTGCACGGTGAGGTCCGGGTCCTCTAGGCGAACCTTTCCCCCAACCCTTTCGAGGATGGCCGATCCGACCGTGCGATTGAGCTCCAAAGAGTCCAACGGGAATTGCTTGTTCGAACGGCGGGCTTGCACCTTGAAAGTGGTGAACGACGATTGCTGAGCCAACTCGACAGCGGCGTCGACAATCGCCTCGAGGTCGAGCGGGGTCGGCACGGCGAAGATGAAGTTGGCGATCCCGGGGATCAACTCCAGGCGGCGCCGCAGCCCGCCGAGGTCGGCCGCGGAGTCGATCCTCGCTACGAGGTACCCGTAGTCCAGCTCCACCTCCCGAAGGACGGGGCGGCAAAGTTGGCGCACGTTCCGTCGCAGCTGCTCTTCGAACTTCCTGCGGTTAGCCCCCTTGAGTCCGATCTCGTCGTAATGTAGAATCGCGACGGTGGGTTTCAACGCTGGGTCGGACATGTTCACCCTCTCGCCTCCGCCGGCAATATACAAACAGACCCCCGCGGATCCAAAGGAAACGGGCGGAGATGGAGGTGCGTGCTCAGCACGGTCGGTCTCGCCTCCGCCCTCTTAGACCGCCTTGGCCCGTTCGGCTTCTGCCTCGGTGCGCACGGTCCGATCCTGCGCCACCTCGTGGATGAGGTGCAATACCGTCAGCCAGGCGAGCGTCGATTCGGCCCCCTGATTCTGGTTCACGCCCGCCGGCTGTAGGCCGTCGCGGCAGCCTCCCGTGGCGAAGTCGTAGAGCATCTCATTCACGTCGTTGTCGCCAAGGAACCAGCGGAATGCCAATCGGATCCGTTCGAACCAACGCTTGTCCTCGGTGAGGCGGTAGGCCTCGTAGGCCGCCTCGGCAAGGCTGGCCACCTCCACGGGCTGCTGATCGAACTGCGCTTTCTGGCCTCCTTTGCGATACCAACCGTTGCTCCCCACCGGACTGAGGAAGCCCGTGACCGCATTCGTCTCGACGGAAAACAGCCACTCGAGGGCTTTGAGGCCCTCCTCGATCCAGCTGGGCTCGTGGAGCAGGCGTCCCACCAAGAGCAGGGCTTGGGGAAGACGGGCATTGTCGTAGGCCAATACCTCTTCAAACCAGTACCAATCGGGTGTGGCCACCTGCCGCAAGAGAGCGAGCAATCGAGAGCACAACTCCGAAGCGGCCGCCCTCGCATTTCGGGCCCCGGGGAAGCGCATCAGGACGTATCCGGCGCCGAGAGCTGAAAAAGCCATGGCCCGAGGCGAGGTGAACCGAAGCGAGGATTCCAAGGCTTCATCGAACAACCTCGTGCCGAAGGCGAGGATGGACCCCGTGGGAGCGAAGGCCACAACGTACCCCAGAGCCTGGAGCGCCCTCCCGTGAGAATCTTCGCTCCCAACCTCCTCCAGCCAGGTGCGATCGAAAGACAGGAAGTTCCGGAACCTCTTCGCTTCGGGGTTGAAGGCATGGTGAAGGAACGACAGGTACCGAGAGAGCAGCGGCAGGATCTCCGGGTCGCGGCGCAGCCGCCAATTCATCGTGGCCACAACAGCGGCGCGCCCATTGTCGTCGGTGCAGTAGCCGTGCGACCGGTCGGGTACGGTGTACGTGGCGTGCTGTAGGATGCCGGTGTCGTCCGTCAGCAGCCGGAGGTGCTGCAGGTTGATGTCCGGAAGCGTCGGGTTGGGAAGCGCCTTGCCCCGAATGAGAAGCCGAGCCGCTTGTCGGCCGTACAGTTCCACTGCCTGGCCCAAGACCACGAGATACTGTCGGGCTACTTCCCTCCAGATCATCTGGCGGCCGTATTGATAGGCGGCCTTGCGAAGGCGATTCCGGCGCGCTTCGTCGCGCAACAAGCCGATCATCGCTTCCGCCAAAGCATCCGCATCCGCGAAGGGAACAAGGATACCCCGATCCCCGGCCAGCACCTCCTCTGCGTAGTAGTACGGCGTAGAGATGATGGCCTTACCCGCCGCAAGCGCGTAGGTGAGGGTGCCCGACACGATTTGCTCCCGAGACAGGTAGGGCGTCACGTAAATGTCCGAGGCGATCAGGAACCGCAGGAGTTCCTCGAGGGAGACGAACTGATTCCGGAAGATCACGTGCTCTTCCAACCCAAGCTTCTCCACCTGGCGCACGAGTGAAAGCCGGTACTCCTCGCCGAACTGCTTCTTGACCTCCGGGTGCGTTGCCCCGAGAACCACGTACGATACATCCGGGTACTCCTCCACCACCCGGGGAAGAGCGCGGATCGCATGTTCGATCCCCTTATTCGGACTCAGGAGCCCGAAGGTCAGGATCACGCGCCTCCCCTCAAGCTGGAATTGATCCTTGTAGTAGGAGGGATCGAGAAAGGGGACATCCGGTGCTCCGTGCGGGATGAGCACGATCTTCTCCTCCGGAACTCCGTAGACCTCTCGCAGGATCTCCACGGCCTTCCGAGCCATGACCACCACCAAGGTGCTGAGGGCGCAGATCTCCTGCAGGGTCCTTTTCTGCTGCGCATCGAAGGGCTGGCGGAGCACCGTATGCAGGGTGGTCACAGCCGGCTTTTTCAGATTGCCCAGCAGTGCGAGCAAGTGCGAGCCAAACTCGCCGCCGAAGATCCCGAACTCGTGCTGGATGCACACTACTTCCGCCGGCGATACATTGAGATAATCGGCGGCGTCGCGATAGTCCGACTTGTATTGTTCGCGGATCTCGAACTGAACTTCCGGACCGTAGGGATAGCCCTCCGGACGATTGGTGATGGCAACGACCCTGACCGAGCGATCCGCGCCCAGCTTCTCTTCCCTTTCTTCCGCAATGGCAGACGCGAGGTCGTGGGTGAAAGTCGCGATTCCGCACCGACGCGGGACGTAACTGCTGACGAAGTAGATCCTCAACTCGTTCAGCCGTTCGACACCCTTCATCTCACCCCTCCCTGATGCGACGGCAAAACGCGTTGAATTCTGGCGGAATAGCTGCGGGACAGATGGCAACGACTTTTCACTCGAGAGGCTCGTTTCAGCGTGACCCCGCCCGGCTTTTCCAACGCCTTGCCTTTCGCCCGCGTTCCCTCGCTCATGCCCACTCGCACCGCGGACCGTAGACCCTAGCCCAAAATGAGCCTCTGTGCCCTCTGCTTAGTCGGACGGGAACAGGAAGACCCCGCGCCTTCGCCAACCCGGACGTTCGATCGTTCGAACCAGGCTCGCTCGAGATGAATCTCGGGAAGCCTCGTCCACGTCGGCACAAATGCCGCTCGCGCGCAGCGGCGAGTCTTCGTTCGGGCAACCGGCGCCCCGGGGGAGGAGTCGGCGGCGAGCCGACCGAGAGGGAAGGCTGGGGGAAGTCGGCCGGGAAGACAGACGGTCACAACTCGGAGATGGCTTCCATCGCTCCGCGTTCGAGCCGAGCCGCTTCCCGCAGAAGCCGGCTGGCCTCGCGGAGGAACGCGTCTACGCCGTTGGCCCCGGAAGCCACTTCCCGAAGAGAAGCCACTACCCCTTTCCAATAGACAGCTGCTCGGCCCATGGTGCGGACGGATTCCTCGATGATCTTGCAGGGCAAGATGTCGAAGGCCTCAACGAGAAAACGGCGGTAGAGACTGCGGTAACCGTCCCCGCCCGCGTAGCGATGGGTCCAGCTCTGTACGAACACGCTGGCGGCCATGCTCACGTCGCGCAACCGATCCGGCCAGCGGATGATGTCCTGGGCGAAACGCTCGATGCCATGGACCCCAAGGTAGGGTACAGGCGGTTCCAGTATTTCTGCGGCGTGGCGCCGCATGGAGGCACGCAGGATGTGGGCGAGATGCGCCGGCACATGCTCCAACCGGACCACCACAGCCTGGGGAACACCCCTCTCACTCCAGCGCGCGAATTCCGAACTCAGGGGTACGAGGGTCGGCTCCGATTCCGCGGCCTGAGCCATGGCTACGTAATCATGGTGCTCCACCCCTACGATCACCACGTAGTCCGACTCCAAGGCACCCGCCAAGAGGGAGGAATCGGGGAACCCCAGCCGGATCATCACCGGGTAGCCGCTGGCCAACTCCCGCCGGACCAGACTCCGGGTCAGCTCCAGGGTGGGAAGCTCGATGACCTCGCAGCGCGCCCCCAGTAACTCGGTCACGTTCTTGACGATCCCGTCCGGCTTGATGCGGCCCCGCACAAGAGGAGCGGGCATCTTTCGGCTTTGCCAATACAGGAAGTTGAGCCCCCTTCCCAGCCCGAAGAGAAAGGCGTCGCTGAAATCAAGGCCGAAACAGCGGAGCGAATTGGAAAGAGCGGTGCTTTCGGGATGCGTGCCGGCCCATTGGCCACCGTTGGGAAGAACGGTCGTGGTCATTCCGTTTCCTCGCGTGCAGCGGAATCTGGGGTCCGAATCCTCGCATGATGATGGGCTCACCCTTGCGCACCGCTTCCCCTCGCAGCACCTTGGCGCACCCGGTATCAGCGATAGCGCCACCGGTTACGAAACGGCGGGTACCGGTCTTCCTCCTCGCCATCGGCCACAGAGCGCGTTTGTGCAACGGGCAGGGAGGTTCCGCCCGCCTTGGCCGAGCCTGTGGCCTCCAGGTTTTCCACCCGGCGCACCTCCTGGATGGCCATCCCTGCGATCTCCGGCTGGGCAGGTCTGTAGCGGTAGGCCGCATCGCCGACTCGCAACTCGGCTTCCACAAATTTCTCCACCATCTTGATTCCCGACAGCCGATCGAACACCTTCAGGACCCGGGCAAGACCCAGCTCGTACTCGCCTTGCTCGCCCTGGCGCTTCACGAGCAGGAGGTCTCCCACGCCGACGCCGTGGTCCAGACCTTGGTCCACCACAGCATAGTCACCCTTCACCATGACCAACCGAAGCGGCGGCTCTGGCGGCGCCGCTGGCTCAGGCTCCTTCTCGGAGGGGATGGGCAGGGTCGCACTCTCCGGAACCACCCCTTTCCTCCGGATCACCGTCACCGTTAGCACGACCACACCCGCAGCCAAAGCCAGCACCGCTCCCGCCAGCACCATCGCAGCCTTGTAGAACCGATCGACCAGTGCGCGGATCTCCGTCTCCTGCCCCGCTTGGACGGACTTGGCAGCGTTCGCCGCGGTTTGCGCGCCAAGCTGCTCAGGCCTTCTCTCCTGGCTCGGGACGGATGCGAGTCGGTCTTCCTGCTCAGCTTGCGGCTCCGGAGCGCGAGGCTGAGCCATCGCTTCCTGCTCCGGCGCCGAAGACAGATGGCTGCGCGGCGGCTTGGGGCTGGGAACGATCGGCCGAGGCGCTGGGACCTCCGGCACCTGTTGGGCGGGGGGAATCGCCTCCATTTCCGGGCGCCGTTCTGTAGGCGCAGAAGGACGAGCCTGTCTCGGCTCCACCTGCCGCGTGACCTCCGGCAACTCTTTTCGCTCCGGGAAAGAGCTCGGCTGAACCGTCGCGCGCGATGGACTCGTTTCTGCCGGAGACTCCGATCGGGTCGTAGGAACCGTGGCGCTCGGAGCCAGCTCCAGCTTGCGCGAGGCCTGCACCACCTTCTGGCTCGTCGGCGTGGGCTGAGAGCCAGAGGGACCTTCGTCCAAGTCCTTCAGGATGACCATGAGCCGGCGCACCGTCTCATCCGTCCCGGAATCCGAGGAGGGGGCCGCAGCCGGCGACGGCGTGCTGGTTTGGGGGCTCCGAGCCTCTTCGCGCGGGGCCTGCACCGACGACTTCGGCTGCTCAGGTTCGCTGGGACGACTCGCCGTAACACTCAGGGCCTGCGCGGTGAGCTTTTCCTGCCGAGCGCGTGCGACCCACGCCTCGACATCCACGACCTGTCCCCCCAAATCCACCTTGCTCACTTGCGTCAGACGATAGGTCTGCGGCTCCGCGTAGAAAGGACTTAGCTTCACCTCCACGGTGATGTAGTCCTCCCCCACGGCCTTCAGCCTTCCTTTCTTGATCTCGCCGCTCTTGAGGTAGAGATCACATCTTTGTCCCTTGGCTGCGGAAAGCACCGATAGGGCATCCTGTCCGTGCAGACCGATCGTAGTACCCAGCCAGAACAGCAGGAATAAACAGCCGACGCGTATCCACCGACGATGGGTCATCGGACGATCTCCTCAAAAGCCATCCCGTACCCGCATTCCCGTTTCCCCATGGCCTTTCTCACCCCCTTCATCGTCGACCGCAGGGAAATCTTTACTTGGGACGGACTCCGGGCCAAGCATGCCCAACTGGCTGGGAGATCGGGCCTAACCTCGGCGGAAAGAGGGATACGCGAGGGCAATCGGAGCCCTCATTCGGCGTGGGTTCTCCCGCCGGCCGTGCCTGGCTACAGGACTCGTAGCGGGAGGTCGGGCATCTCCACTCGGATCACGAGGGGCTCGTCTCGGGAGGTGCTGTCGGCAAGTAAATGGTGAAGCGGGATCCTTTCCCCACTTCGCTCTCGACGGTGACTCGGCCGCCGTGGGCCTCGACGATGGTCTTGACAATATTCAGCCCAAGGCCGAGGCCTCCGCCCATGAAGGCTGTCTTTGAACTACTGTGGTAGAGGCTGTCCTGTACCTCGTAAAACTTCTCAAAGATATGCTCCTGCTCACGCTCGGGGATGCCGATGCCATTGTCCTCGACGCTGACGAACACGCCCTCCTGGGTGGTGCCAGTCCGGACCACAATACGCCCGCCATCGGGGGTGAACTTGATGGCGTTTTGCACGAGCTCGCGAATGGCGCGGCGGATCCTCAGCGAGTCAAATTCCGTGTACGGCAAGTCCTCGTCGAGCTCGAGCACCATCTCGTGCTTTCGCGCCTGGAGCGCCTCCTGGACCTGGGCCCGGACCAGGGTCACTTCGTGATTGAGATTCCCCCGCTCGAGGTTGAGGAACATCATCCCGTCCTGGGCCATGGCGATGGAGTGCATGTCCTCCACCACTTGCTCCAACTCGTCCAGGTTCCGTCGTAGGATCTCGTAGAACTGTTTCCTTTCCTCGGGGGAGAGCGGCTCATCGCTGAGGAGGAATTCCGCAAAGCTCTTGATGTTGCTCACGGGCGTACGCAGCTCGTGGCTCGTAATGGCCAGAAACTTCTCTTTCGTCACGTGGAGTTCCCGCAGTCGCTGGTTGGCCAGGCGAAGCAGTTCGTTCTCCTCCCGCAGGAGGATCGTTTGGTAGCAGCGCTCCACGGTGAGGCCCAGCTGCTCCAGGTCGAGAGGTTTCAGAAGAAAGTCGTAGGCGCCGCACTTCATGGCCCGGACTGCGACGTCCACGCTGGCGTAGGCCGTCATCACGATGAACTGGACGTAGGGCTTCTCCGCCTTGCCTTTCTCCACCAGCTCCACGCCGTCCAGACCGGGCATCTTCACGTCGGTCAGCACGATGTCGTAGTCGCGATCCAAGAGTTTGGCCAGCGCCTCCAACCCGTCGCTGGCGGTATCGGTCTCGTAGCCTTGGCTGGCCAGGAAACGAGAGCAGATGGTCCGGATGGATTCCTCGTCGTCGGCAATCAAAACCGTCGGCTTCTGCCGCCCGTCCCGAGGGGTAACCGGGGCCGCCATTCGGTTCCTCCTTCGTTTATTCTTCGCCAAAGGCCGGACCGCCGGCAGGCGCTATTCCGCATCCGAAGCCCGGTTGATGTCGACGATCCGAATGCCTTCCCGGTACTCTGTGACGGAATACCGCCGGATGGACTGCATCTTGAGCAGGGTCTCTCTGGCGCGGCGCAAGCAGGATTCCGCCGCGCGCAGGTCCTCTACACTCACCAACTTGCGGCCATCGGGAGCGTCCTCCGTGTTCAGCATGAGGTAGATATGCCCGAGAGCACCGGTGATCGGCTGGCTCAGCTCGTGGGCTGCGGCGCCCGCCATCTCCAGCACCGCTCGCAGCCGCTCCACCTCCAGAGCCTTCGCCTCGAGCTCCTTCATGCGGAATTGAAGCGCCACCCGGGCCAGCACCTCACGCATGTCGAAGGGCTTGGTGAGGTAATCGTTGGCCCCTTCTGCAAGCCCCGTGAGCTTGTCATCCATGGCGTTTCGCGCCGAGATCAGGATCACTGGCAGGGAAGCGCCTCGTTCCGTGGAACGTATCTCGCGCAAGACCGAAAGGCCGTCCAATTCCGGCATCATGATGTCCAGCAGGACGAGGTCCGGCGCCCAATCTCGCACCATCTCCAAGGCCCTCTTCCCGTCCGGCGCAGCTGCGACCTCATAGCCAGCGTCCCTCAACTCCATCACCAGAAGCTCCTGCGTGAAGGGATCATCCTCCGCCACCAGGACCTTCCTGCGTTCCCGAGTCTCGGTATCCATTGTGCCCTCCATTCGTTGATCGGCTTGATAGCCCCTTCACCATTTCAGGAACCGATCTTGACCCCCGAAGGGGGAACGCAGGGAATGTGAACGGTGAAGGTTGAACCCTTGCCCAATTCGCTCTGGACCGTGATATCGCCGCCCAGCAGACGGGCCAGCTTGCGACTGATGGCAAGCCCGAGTCCCGTGCCCCGAGCCCGTCGGGTGGCCGATCCATCCACCTGCCGAAAGCTCTCGAAGATGGCCTCGTGATGAATCTTGTCGATCCCGATTCCGGTGTCCGTTACGTCGATGGCCAGCTCATCGGCCTCCTTTCTCACCCGCAAGACCACCTCGCCTTGATCGGTGAATTTCACCGCATTGGACAGAAGGTTCAGCACGATTTGCTGGAGTCGGAGAGGGTCACTTTGCACGGCAGGGACCTCGGGTGGCATTTCCAGCCGAAGCCGGAGCCCCTTTTCCCGCGCGGTCGGCTCAACGGTGGATAGACAAGCGACAGCCAACCGCCGCACGTCCACAGGCTGGATTTCCACAGACAACTTGCCAGCCTCAATCCGGGACAGGTCCAGCAGGTCATTGACGAGCTGCAGCAGCTGCTCGCCCGATGCGATCACCCTCCGCAAACTCTCTCGACCCTCCTCCGAAAGCTGCTTCTCCTCTTGGAGCACATGGCGAGAGTATCCGAGCACCGCATTGAGCGGCGTGCGCAGTTCGTGGCTCACGTTCGAGAGGAACTGAGATTTCAACCTGCTTGCTTCCAGCGCCTTGCCCGTCTCGATGGCCAGAGCCTCGGAGGTGCGGACGATCTCGTCGAACAGCTGCACGTTGCCGATTGCGGTGGCTAGTTGCGAGGCCAGGGCCGTGAAGGTTTGGAGATCCTCGTCCGTGAAACCATCTCCCTTCTCGCTCTCCACATTGAAGGCCCCGATCACTTTGCCGCGCGCTCGGAGGGGAATCACAAGCTCGGAGCGAGTCCGCTTGTGCCAGGGCACGTAGCGCGGGTCCGATCGGACATCCGGCACGTACACCGTGCATCCGTTGCGGATAGCCAGGCTCACGATGCCCTTCTCGATGGGCAGCTTTCGCCCGACGTAGAGGTGCGCATCGGGGCCTGAGGTCGCTTTGACGACGTGCCCGTTCCCGTCGGCTTCCAGTAGGTGGATGGAGCAAAGCAGATGGGGCATGTGCCGTTCGAAGGTGGCCACCACCTCGGCCAGGATCGTGTTGAGCTCCATACTCCTGCTGAGGGCCGTGCCGGCTTCGTGCAGGAGCTGGAGCCGTCCGGTCTGCCGGAGGTCTTCCAACACTCGCGCTCGAACGAGAGCCACACTCACCTCCCTGCCGACGCTCGTGAGGAAGTCGAGCTGCCAATCGGGCACCTCCCCGCAGGATGGCCCAACCATCAGGAGGAATCCTTCGATCCCCTCCCCAACGAGTGGGATCACGAGGAACCGGGATCCGGGTCCGAACACCGACAGCCAGGCCTCGGGAGCCTCGCCTTCCCGGAGCCGTACCGGAGCTCCGGTTCCAAGTTTCCTGAGCAAGGTTCCCCAACCGCGGCAATAGACCGTGTCCTGGCGTAATTGCGCCACTTCGGGACGGGACAGTCCTGCCTGGGCAAGTAGCAAGGGGCCGCCACTATCCGGATCAAAGGAGTAGAGACAGACGGCGCGTGCACACGTGCGACGCAGGAGAGCCCGCGCCAGAGCCCGCGCCTCGGGGCGCGCAAGGCTCATTTCCAACCGCCGATTGGCGATCTTCAACAGCAGCTGGTACTGCTTGCGTCGCTCGATAGCCTCGGTCACGTCCACGAGGGTCCCGACCACCCCCACGGGATCCCGCCGCGTACAGGTCACCTCCAGATGCCTGCGGCGCACATGTCCCTGAGACCAGTGGTACACGAGGAAGCGTCGAAACTTGCCCCCGAGCCCGGCGCAATCGCAGGCGGGCCGGCGCCGGTGCGCAAACGGGCAAGGCCGGCCCAGTACCTCCTCCCTCGGTAACCCTGTGAGACGTTCTGCGACGGCATTCCATTCCAGCACCCCCTTCTCGGGGTCCACGGTGAAGAGACCCACCGGCGCCGCCGCAACGATGAGTTCCAAGCAAGATCGACTGGCTTCGAGGTCTGCCAGGGCCTCCCCCAGCTGCTCCGTCTTCTTCTGCAGCTGCTGCTGCAACTCGCGCAGGGGCGTCACGTCACGCACCGTGTGAACCAGGCAGGGTTGCCCGTCACAGGCGCCCGGAATCCAGCGCGTCCGGATCCAGAGCCATTTCCCCAGGCGTGGCTCGAAGACGGTCTCCTCCCACGAATCCACACCCCCTTCCAGCGCCTGACGCGCGGGGCACCATGCCGGAGGTTCTGAGATTCCGTGGAACAGGGAGAAGCATTTGCGACCGCGGGCCTCGTTCCGCCCCAGGCCCAGAAGCTCCTCCGCCGCCGGATTCATGTACAGGATCGCGAAATCCCGGTCCTGAATGGTGACGGCATCCGGACTTTGCTCCACCGCTACCGAGAGCAACGCCGCCGAATCCGTCATCTCCGCCTCCTGGCTCCGGTGGTGCTGAGCTGGGAGGTCCTTTCCGGGGGCAGAATCGTCAGCCGAACTCACCCCGTCTGGAAATCCAGAAGGCCGAAATGCCAGTACACCCCTCCCTTTGCCCTCTCCCGCAAGCGGGACGACGAACCAGGGGCCATCGCTGCAGCCTTCGGGGCATGCTTCGCACGTCAGGTCATTGCACCAGGAGGGATTCCCGTTCCCGACGACTTCCAGTTCTCGCGCGGACAACGGGGCATCCGTCACGACCAAACCCGCCCCCTTGCGCCAATACGCAACCCGGCTGCGTTCGGCTTCGACCCAGTGGATATGCACCTCCGTGGCTCGCGCTTGCCGCGCCAGAGCCTTGCAGAGCAGGCGGAGTGCCTGTTGGTCGGAGTCCCCCGCGCTTGCAACCGGAGCCACTTCTCGAGACCCGCCAGCGTCAGCCGTCACGGCCCCCAGTTCTCGCGCGTTTGAAGCCTCTCCCGGCCCAGTGGCTCTGGGCTCACCTGGTCTCCGGACGCTGATCACCGCGACCAGGCTTTCGCCGGCAATGGAGACGGGGACGACCTCGATCTCGCCCTGCAGCGAAAGAGCGTCTCTGATCCGCCTGCCAGCCGATTCCACAGCTCCGCTCTCGAGAGCTGCGATCACGGCGGAAGCTTTCCCTCCGCCGAGCTGGCGGATTCCCGAATCCTCCACTACGACGAACCTTTCGCCGCACCGCAGCAGACAAAGGATGCTGTCGGATGTTGCCATTGGCGGCATCCTCGGCGGCAAGAGCTCCTCATCCTTCGTCCCAATGCACAAGGTACGGATCGGGATGCTTCCTCAAAGCGTCTTCTGCAATTCATCCTTCGATTCCCCAGCTGCCCCGCCCATGCCGGATCCCGGCACGGGCGCGACCAAGCTCCCTCGGCCGAGTCGGTCAGGTCCGGGCTCCCGGCTTGAACCAGCGGCCGACGTCAGCGACAAGTTGCAACGCCACCTCGGCTCCGGGCTGAAGGGCAATCGTTCCGCAAGGAACCCGCTCCGTCCCGCGGCTCGACCCGGGGGTTGGAACAAGCTCCCTCGCGCGCGGGCCTAGATCTTCAGGCCGCATCCGGCGCAGAGGGGTTTCGCTCCCCGGCGGGCCGGTCTTCCCAGCGCAGTGCGGGAAGCCGGACCTCGACCGTCGTGCCCGCGCTGGAGGTCTCCACCACGGAAACCTTCCCGCCGTGCTCCTGCACGATTCCGTAGCACACGGACAAGCCGAGCCCGGTTCCTTTCCCCACTCCTTTGGTCGTGAAGAACGGATCCCAAATCCGGTCCACAATCGCCTCCGGGATACCTTGCCCGGTATCCCGCACCCGAAGGACGACCTCTTCCCCCTCAGTCTTGGTCTCCAGAATGATCTTCTTCTCGGCCTGATCCGGACCGAAAGCCTCGCGAGCATTGGAAACGAGGTTCAGGATCACCTGTTGAAGTTGGGCTTCGTCGCCGAGCACCCAGGGCAGATCGGGACTCAAGCGAAGCTCCACCTGCACATTTTCCGCACGCATCGGGTACTCGACAAGCTCCAGGACGGAACGGACAAGCGCGTTGAGGTCCAGGGGGCTCTTGGCGGCTCGCTCCACCCCCGCGAACCGCAGTAGGTTGTCCACGATGCGGCGGCAGCGGTGACATTCCCTTTCAATATTCCCCAAGTCCCGCCTCGCCTGGGGATCCTGCAAAGACGCCTTGAGCAGCTGGGAGTAGCCCAGGATGGCTGTCAGAGGGTTATTGATCTCATGCGCGATGCCAGCCACAAGCCGGCCAAGAGCCACCAGTTTCTCTGTCTGGACCAGTCGAGCCTGCATGGTACGCAAGTCCGTGAGATCCTGCCCGAAGCCGATTCTTCCCACAGGCCTTCCGCTGGCGTCCCGAAGCTCCGTCTCCGTGAAGCGGAAGCACAAGCGCCGCCCATCCTTGGCCGGGACCCACTTTTCCCACTGGCCCGTCGTGGGGCACGACTCAAAGGGATCCGGCCAGAAGAGCTGGCGCCAGCGGCCGTCCGCGAGATCCTCGCGAGTGTAGCCGGTGAGCTCGGTGGTCTTCCGATTACAGACAAGCAACCGGCCGTCGTCGGAACCGCCCAGGATGACGACGCCGGCGTTCTCGATGATCCTCTCCGAGAATTCCTTCTCCCTCCGCAGAGCCTCTTCATAGCGCTTCCTCTCCGACAGGTCGTGCAGAAGGACAAGCCAGAGGGCCTCACTGAGGCCCAAAAGACGCACCGCTCGCACCTCCACGGGGATCTGCTTCCCATCGCTACGCCGGATCTCCACTTCCTGCACCGTGAACTCATCGGGTTCCGCCTCCGGTAGCGCCCAGAGAGAGAGTTGGCCAGCTGCGTCCGCGATCACAAATTGGTCGAGAGTCTTGCCAACCAGCTCCGTCGGGGTACAGGCGAGGAGTTCCAGAGTCCGCAGATTGACCTCCAGGATCCGGCCGCCCTTCCCGAGAAGCAGAAGCCCATCCGGGGCGGCATCGAAGACCTGCCGGAATTGTTGCTCCGACTGCCTCAGCTGTTGCAGGAGCTCGACCTTCTCCAACTCGGCCGTGGCGTGGTGGACCAGCGCTTGCACGGCGCTCAGCCGAGCCTCGTCAAAGTCGGATTGGGCATTGGCCAGGACAAGGACGTTCTTCAGCACCGAGCCGGACAGGATGGGAACCACCGCGCAGTTGGGGAGGCCCTCGGCCACGGGAAGCTCGAAGCGTCGGGTGCCGGCTGCATTGCCATACCAGATTCCCCCCAGCTGCAGGTGATGCAGCAGGTCGGGATCCGGCTGCCAGGCCCTCACATCGCCGATGTTCTTCACGGATCCGTTTTCGTAGACGAGCAGAGGGAGGTAGCTACCGGGAGAGCCACCGTCCAGCGTGGCCAGGAGTCCCCAATCCGCTGCGGAGAGCTCGGCTGCGCCCTCCAGGAGGATGCGCAGGACCTGCTGGGAACCCGTGGCCTGGGCGAGCCGATGCATGTGGGAACGAAGGCATTCCAGCCTTCGCAGCTCGGCCAAAGCCCGATCATGGGCCTTGCTATTGGAAATCCCCAAAGCTACGAAGGTGGCAATGGCTCGTACGACCCTTTCCTCCTCGTGGCTGAAGCCACCGATCCTTCGCCGGCCCAGATTGATGGCCCCAATCACCTCCCCCGCGTGCATGAGCGGGACGATCAGGAAACTGTGGGATGGCACGTCAGCGAGGGTAGGGTCGATCCGGAGGGCTTCTTCCGACCTCGAGTCCAGGACGTGTACCGCTTTCCGGTCCGCCACCGCTCGGCCGGAGAAATAGCCACCGACGGGGATGGGACTGCGGTTCCACCAGGGCGAGGCCTCTCCGAGCGTCGCCGCCAGATGTAGTTCCCGGCCGTCGCGGCTCAGGAGGTAGATCTTCCCCATGTCGGCCTCCACAACGCGCATCGCCGAGCGGAGACCGTTGGTCAGGACGTCACGCAGGCTGAGCGAGTGGGTACTGGCCCGGGCTACCCCGAGAAGAGAAGCAAGTTGCCGGTTCCGTCGATCCAACTTGTGTAGCAGCTGCTGCCGTTCGGTGACATCCCGAACGAAAGCCTGCAGGACGCGCTTGCCCTCGTCCTGTCTCAGATTCACCACGCACTCCACCTGGAGGACCGATCCGTTCCTTGCGAGAAGCCGCGTTTCGTAGCGGTTGGGTTCCGCGTAGCCGCGCAGCCGGCGAAAATAACGGGCAACGATGGACGGCGCCTCCTCCGGGTGCACGACCGCGGTCATGGGTTGGCCCACGAGTTCCTCCTGCTCGTACCCGAGCATTCGGCAGAAGGCGCGGTTGACCATGGTGAACCTCCCATTGACCACCGTGCATATCCCTTCGAGCGAGTTCTCGAAGAGGGACCGGTAACGCCGCTCGGACTCCTCGAGCGAAGTCAAAAGGTGCCGGCTCATCTCGTATAGACGTGCGTTGTTCAGAGCCAGAGCGAGGTGACCTGCCATTCCCTCCATGAGCTCGGCCAGCGGTTGGGGATAGCGCGGCCTGTGCCGAAGGAACAGAACCAAGAAGCCCAGCTCATCCTCTTGGGCCCGAAGAGACTGGAGTCGGAGGTGGGAAAAGTCTCCCCGTAGCCGACTCAGGAGCGGCGAGCGGCCTGCACGTCCCTTAGGCGAGCTTCCTAGATCAAGGAAATCCCCGTCCGGGAAAGGAGGATGGGTCCATGCCAACTGGGATGCACGGAGGAGATAACGCGGTAGCCCCACTTGCGCCCTCAGCCGGAGACGCAAGTCCGGGGGATCACGCAGGAACAGGGCCACGGCTGCGTCCGGAACCGAGCGAGCCACCCAGTTGACGCCGAGCTCGATCACTTCCTCCGAGCGAAGGGACCGATTGACCTCGTACGCGAAGCGGGAGAGGGTCTCCAGATTGGCCCTTCGGACGCGCAATTCCTGGAGCATGCGGCTGTGTTGAAGCGCGCGTTCGATCCGGTGCAGGATTTGGGCCGTTCCGCTTCGCTTCTCCACAAAGTCGTAGGCTCCGAGCTCAACGGCCCTCATGGCCCGGTCGAGGTTGCCGAAGCCGGTGAGCACGACCACGACAGCCTCGCAGCCGTGAGCCTTCAGCGCGGCCAGCACATCAAGTCCGCTCTGGTCCGGAAGCATCAGATCGCAGAGGATCAGGTCGAAGGGCAAGGAACAAGCCAGCCTCATCCCCTCCTCCCCCGTGGAGGCCGAAAGCACCTGGTGCCCCTGCCGGATCAGTCTGTTGTGGAGGAGTTCGACGATCGACGGGTCATCGTCGATCAAAAGGATCTTGGCAGCCTCCACGTTTTCCATGACTCCCATCCCGTCGCCCCCGCTGATTTCAATTTCGGGCGCTCTGCTGGGCGCGAAAGAGCACAGGCTCAAGCCGCTCCCCCAGCACCTCTCGGAGCGCTCGTAGGAGATCCACTGCCTCAAAGGGTTTGATCAGGACGGCCTCCGCCCCAGCCTCCCGGATTTCCTGAAGCGTCGGTTCCGTGCCGAAACCGGTCACCGCGATCACCTTGATCCCCGCCGTCTCCGGCGTCGACTTCAAGAGCCGGCACACTTCGAATCCGTCCATCCCGGGCAAATAGATATCCAGCACCACCACGTCGGGACGGAAGGAGGCCGTCTTCAGTCCAGCCTCGTAGCCGTCGCTAGCGACCTCTACCTCGAAGACACCCCGGTAGCGAAGCAGGGTTCGGCGCAGACTGTCCACGACCATCTCGTCATCGTCGACGATGAGCACGCGCAGCCTGCGGGAATCGGTCTCTTTCGACGCGCTCACTGGGCTTGCGGGGAATTCCAGGCCCGTCCTTCGGAGGAAATCCTCGAGAAGTCGTTGCGCCGCGCGGCTTGGCCTCGCCCTTCCATTCTCCCAACGATTCACGGTGGCGAAACTCACCCCGATGGCACGTGCCAAGTCTTCTTGGCTCACGCCAAGCTTCTGCCGGATCTCCCGGATGGCCTGTCCACTGAATTCGGCCATTCACCTCCTCCGCCGGTCCTCCACTTTCATCATCGGCCGAATAAGTTCCATCCTTAGCTCACTTGCTATAACAGATGGCAAGTCTGATGCCACGCCAGGCTCGATCCTTGCAAAGCCCGAGGCGCGGAGACCGCGCCGCACGCTGCGGTCTGAGCGCTGGGGAAAGCGAAGGCGTGGGATCTGCGCGGTTATTCGCTACGGGGTGGGAAAATCTCGACCATCCTTCGTGGGCTCCTGATCAAGAACACTCCCCCGCTCGAAGGGCTTGCCGTAACGGGAAGGGAATTGCCCCCGACTCACCCGGGTGTGCGGGAGGTCTCAGCCGTCTGAAGGTTGAGGCTCGGCTTGAGGGGCCGTTCCAGTGCCTTCTCCGGCATCGCTCGGCCGCGTCTCCTCAAAGGGGGTGGGGGCGCAGCCTGCGCCATCGCCGCCGAGGATCTCCTGCAATTCCTCGCGTTCCACAACCTCTTTCTGCAGAAGCCTCCGCGCGAGGTTTTCCAACTTTTCTCGCTTCTGCAGGAGGAGCTCCTTCACCTCCCGGTAAGCTTCGTCGATCATGCGGCGGACTTCGGCGTCGATCTCCGCGGCCACCTGCTCGCTGTAGGGGCGCGTCATGGGGAGCTCGGTGCCCAGGAAGAGCCCCCGCCGGCTATCCCCATAGCTCACCGGCCCCACTCGATCGCTCATGCCGTACTCGGCCACCATCGAGCGCGCGATTTGCGTCGCCCGCTCGAGATCATTTTGGGCTCCGGTGGAAACCTCCCCGAAGACGATCTCCTCGGCCACCCGGCCTCCCAGGAAAACCTTGAGCCGGTTTTCCAGTTCGCTCCGGGTCATCAGGTAGCGGTCTTCCGTGGGGAGTTGGAGGGTGTAGCCAAGGGCTGCCACTCCTCGCGGGATGATCGACACCCGATGTACGGGATCCACCCCTTGCAAGGAGCAGGCGACGACGGCGTGCCCGGCTTCGTGGTAGGCCACCCGCTCCTTCTCGCGCGGATTCATCACCCGGCTCTTTCTTTCCAGGCCAGCGATCACCCGGTCGATCGCTTCCTCGAAGTCCTCCATCTCCACCTGCTTTTTCCCCTTGCGGGCGGCCAACAGGGCTGCCTCATTGACCACATTGGCCAGGTCGGCGCCCACAAATCCGGGCGTGCGCGCTGCCACGACCCGCAGATCCACGTCGTCGGCCAGTTTTACATTGCGGGCATGGACGCGGAGGATCGCCTCGCGCCCCTTCAGATCGGGCCGATCCACCACGATCTGCCGATCGAAGCGACCTGGACGGAGAAGCGCGAGGTCCAGAATCTCCGGACGGTTCGTGGCGGCCATTACGATGATCCCGATGTTGGGATCAAAGCCATCCATTTCCGCTAGTAGCTGGTTGAGCGTCTGTTCTCGCTCATCGTGCCCGCCGGGGATTGGACTCAGGGCGCGTGCCTTGCCAAGGGCGTCTAGCTCGTCGATGAAAATGATGCAAGGCGCTTTCTGCGCCGCTTGCTGGAAGAGGTCACGGACCCTAGCAGCCCCCACTCCCACGAACATCTCCACGAAATCCGAGCCGGTGAGACTGAAGAAGGGCACGCCAGCTTCACCCGCCACCGCGCGCGCGAGGAGGGTCTTGCCCGTCCCCGGAGGTCCCACCAGCAGGACCCCCTTCGGGATCCTGCCGCCCAGCTGCTTGAACTTCTGCGGATTCTTCAGGAACTCGACAATCTCCTTGACCTCCTCCACCGCCTCGTCAATCCCGGCCACGTCCTTGAACGTCACTTTGGTATTTCCTTCGACGTAGATCTTGGCGCGGCTCTTCCCGATCGACATGAGGCCTCCGCTTGGCCCCATGCGACGGAAGATGAATCCCCAGAGGACAAACAGGAGAGCCAGGGGGAGAAGGCCGCCGAGGAGGAGACTCTTGAGCCAGCTGCCGTCGCTCTTGCCAGTGTACTGGACGCCTGCGGCCTCCAGGTGCCACACCAGCTCCGGATCCTCCACCCGGACCGTGGCGAAGCGACGCACCTTGCCCTCGCGCATCAGCGCCGCGATGCCGGCGGAGTCGATCCGGGCGCGAGCGAAGAGAAGACTATCCAGCGTGCTCGCCCGCACCACCCGGAGGGTATCGAAATGGATCTGCGACAGCACAGCCGGATCGTCCCGCAAGTAAAGCCCGGAGATCGTCTCCGGGCCCACCGCACAGCTCACCACCAGCCCTCGGCGCAGCATCTCCTTGAACCGGCTGTACGGCACCTTGTCGAGCTGCGGCTTCACGAAAAGGCTTTGCATCAAGTAGACCAGAAAAAAGGCCAGAAGGAGGTACCAAAGGGAAAACGCCATCCGCCGGTTCGGCGTCGGATTCGGCGCCTTCTTGTCTCGTCGTGATCTTGGCATCGTTCGACTCTACCCCTCCTGCCCGGTCCATCGGGCTCAGACGCTTAGCTAGAAGATGCTGAAGCTGACGTAGCGTTTCGGGTTACGGCGGATATCCTGCACCAGGCTGTCGAGGCTCGCGAGCGTGCGCACAAGCGATACGTACAGGGAATCGTCGCGGCTGAGTTTGGCCAGCGATCCCTGGTCGCTATTCAGCTTGCGGCTGAGCAGAGAGAGCTCGGCCACCAGGCTATCCGCACGATGGTAGAGGGAGGCGTCGTTCAGCAGCTGGCCGGCCGTGCCCTTCCCCTGGCGCAGCGAATCGCTCAATTGGTGCACCGAGGCCAAAAGCCCGGTGAGATTGTTGTAGAGCGACGGATCCCGGAAAAGCAGGGCCAGGGTCCCCTCCCCCGACTCGATCTCCCGGCTCATCCGTTCCACCAGGATGAGGAGCCGCCGCAGGTCGAAGTAGAGCTGCGGATCGTTCACTAGCAAGCCGAGCGTCCCCTTGCCGGTGTCGATCTTCCAAGCGATGCGCTGAGCTGCTTCGGTGACTTCCTTGAACGTGCCAGCGCTTCGCCGAAGCGTGTTGAACACCTCCACCCCCTCGTCGAGAAGCTTCTCGACGTCGATGGGGTCAGAGCTCTCGATGTAGTCCCAATCCTGCACCTCAGGTTGATTGGGGGAGCCGAAGGTGATTCCTACGAACTTATCGCCCAGAAGCCCGAGGGTACCAATGTGCGCGCGGCTGTCTTTCCGGATGTACTTCTTGACGCTGCGGTTCACTTCCATGGTGACCACAATACGGGGATTGTCGGTGTCCGGCGAGAATTCCACCGAGGTCACAGTTCCCACATCCACTCCGGCGAGCCGGACCGGCGCTCCCTCCTGGAGTCCATTCACCCGCGACATCAGCGTGCGGAGATGGAAGCGATCGCGCATGAACCCCTGCTGCTCCCCCACGTAGACGACCGTCGCGATCAGCACGGCAAGGGCCAAGAAGATCAAGAACCCGACCCTTACCTCGTAAGCGCTCTTCCTTCTTGCCATGTTGGTCCCATCAAAAAGTCCTTTACGAAGGGATCCTCACAGGCTTTGACCTCGTCCACCGTGCCGACAAAAATGATCTCGCCGCCGTTCATCACCGCGACCCGATCCGCCACCGCGAAGGCGGAATCCAGCTCATGGGTCACCACAATGGAGGTGACGTGGTACGCTTCCTGCGTCTTCCGGATGAGCTGGTTGATCGTCCGCGCGGTGATCGGATCGAGACCCGTGGTCGGCTCATCGTAGAGGAGGATTTCCGGATTGGCGGCCATGGCGCGCGCCAGGGCAACCCTCTTTCGCATCCCTCCGCTCAGCTGGGCCGGCATCATGTCTTCCGTGCCGGCCAATCCGACGAACTCCAGCCTCTCCGCAACGATTTCGTCGATCCTCTCTTCCGGCAGGTCCGTGTGTTCCTCGAGGTAGTAGGCCACGTTGTCCCGCACGGTGAGCGAGTCGAACAGCGCGGAGGCCTGAAACACCATTCCCATTCGCTTGCGAACCTCGACCCAGCGGCGCTCGTCGAAGTCGGTCACATCGGTCCCGTCGATGTACACTCTCCCGGCATCCGGCCGGAGCAGGCCCAGGATGATGCGGAGCGTCACGCTCTTCCCGCAACCGCTTCGGCCGAGGAGGACCAGCGTTTCACCGCGCTGGACTTCCAGATCCAGGCCGCGCAGCACCTCCAACTCGCCAAACCGCTTCCAGATCCCCTTCAGCCTGATCACCCTACATCACCGTCAGCACCAGCTTGGTAATCACGAAGTCCAGCAGAAAGATCAGGATCGAGCTCGTCACCACGCTCTGCGTTGTGGATCGACCCACCCCCTGGGTTCCGCCGGTGGTATTCAACCCGATGTAGCAAGCTACCAGTGCAATAACGGCGCCGAAAACCACGGGTTTCACTAGACCGATGAAAAGATCGTCGAAGGTCAGGTAGTACAGGGCGGTGCGGCGATAGAAGGAGCCCGGAATCCCGAGGTTACTGATGGCAATGAACCATCCTCCGAGGATCCCGAACAGGTCGGCCATGATGGTGAGGATGGGCAGCATCAACGTGGTGGCCACAAGGCGGGTGCTGACCAGCTTTTTCACGGGGTCCGTGGCCAAGGCCCGCATCGCGTCGATTTGCTCCGTCACTGCCATGGAGCCGAGCTCCGCGGCGATGCCCGCCCCCACCCGCCCCGCGACCACGAGGGCCGTCAGGACCGGACCCAGCTCCCGCACCAGCGACAGGCTCACTAGGGTTCCCACATACATCTTCGCCCCGTAGACCGCCATCTCATGCCCGCTCTGGAGCGCCAGCACCATTCCGGTGAAAAAGCTCGTCAATCCCACGATCGTGAGGCTCCTCACCCCTACCGCGTCCATTTGCTCCAGGATCGTCTCGAGATACAGCGGGCGACGGAAAATGCTCGCCACCGCCCTCACCAGGAGCCCATGAATCCGGTAAAGATGGACCAAGAACCGGAGGAACTGGTCTATCATTTCTCTCCGAGCGACTGGCTAGCTATCCGCTGTGTCAAGTTACCCGATCGCCCCGGCAAATGCAAGATCTTTGCCCTTGCGCACTGCGTGACGAGGAAACACCCCAGGACCTCTTTCCCATCGCGACCCAACAGCGCCACGTCAGACGGAACCCGCCCTCAGCCGCGATCCTTCGACGAGCGACGCGGGATCTCGATCGCCTGAAAATCCTCGGGGACGATCACCTCGATCCCAGTTGCCGGCAGGCCTGCGAGAAGTTCGGTCGGATCCTCATACCTCGGACTCGAGTGGAAAAGAACCAATCTCCGGGCATGTGCTTTCGCAGCGATCTCCAGAGCCTGCTTCGCCGTCGCGTGGCCGTAGTGGCCAGCATCCTCCTCTTCGCCCGCGGCCAAGGTGCTGTCGAAAATCAAAAGATCGGCGTCCTGAGCCAGCGATTCCGCCCCGGGGCAAGGTACAGTGTCCACGACGTATGCGATCTTCCGCCCCGGGATGGGAGGACCCAACAGCTCCTCACCGTGGACCACCCGACCGTCGGGCAAGGTCGCGGAGCCGCCTCTTTTCAGCTCACCGAAGACCGGACCCGGAGTCAAGCCCAGCTCCTTCGCGCGTTCCGCATCAAACCGGCCCGGCCGGCCCCGCTCCACGAAAGCGAAGCCAAGGCAGAAGGTGCGGTGCTGAAGGGGCTCGGCAATGAGCTGGAAGTCCTCGCCTTCCCAGAGAACCCCGCCGCGCGTTTCGTGAATCCTGAGCAGATACTCCACTTCCATCGCCACTCGGCGGATCGTGGAGCGAAGGAACTCGGCCAAGCCGGGTGGGCCGTAGACATCCAGCGGTTCCCTCCCCCCGATGAAGCCGCGCGAGATCACCAGCCCCGGCAGCCCGAGCACGTGATCGGCATGCAGATGCGAGATGAGCACATGCCGGACCCGGGTGAGCTTGAACCCGGCGAGAATGAGCTGGCGTTGCGTCCCCTCGCCGCAGTCGAAAAGCACGATTTGCCCGTTGTAGACCAGCGCCACCGCCGGCAGAGCTCGCCTCGAGGTGGGGACGGCGCCAGAGGTGCCGAGAAACACCACGCGCACGCTTCCCGCTCCAGCTGCTCCGAAAGCTCAGGGTTTTCCCTTCGCGCGCCAAGTCATGGCCCGGCCAGCCGGCTCTCCAGTTCCAGCAGCCGGTCCTGGATGCGCCGGGGCCAAGCATCCGGGTCGACGCCATCTTCCCGGGCTCGAGCGAGCATCCGACGCGCTTCTGCCGCCCAGCCACTGTTTACGTAGTACTCCACTGCCCGTGCGTAGGCCTCGCGCCTCACATCCCCCGGGATCATCGGCGCCAGGAGTTCCCAGAGTGGAACCCCGAAGGTCCTCTCCATGTACTCCCGATTCTCCAACAGGTAGACCAGAAGGACTGTATTGTCCCCGTTCTCGGGAAGCATCAAGCGAATGATCTCCAGCCCTTCGTTGAACAGCTTCTCGATCCGCTCCAGGTAGTAGTTCAAAGACCCGTACGTCTCTTCGTAGTCCTGGCTGTCGGCCTGGTAATGCTCCATCACGTACTTGAGTTCGCGGGCCACCATCACCTTGTGGAAAATGAGCCCCACGTTATTCATGAAGCGCACTTCCGCCTCGCTGGGAGTGAACTTGGGCGCCTCCTCAAAAACCATCCGCCGGGGGTCCAATACGCGGCGGAAGATCAAATAATTGTCCTCCTTGATCGAGAAAAGCTGGTCGGAGAGTGCCATGATGTTCTCAAAAGGGATGAGCTGGCCGTTCCGGAAGTCGGCCAGGTAGGAAAGGAACGTATCCCGCGCTCTGAGGTAGCGCTCGATCAAACTTCGGATCATCCAGTTCCGGATGGAAACCACGTAGTGGCTGACTTGCATGTCTTCCTCCAGGTGAGATCCAATCCCTTACGCCCTCTTCGCGGCTGCGGTGCCCCGGCTGCCGGTCATTGAGGAGCAAGCCAAGCGTTCAGCAGCAATTTGTAGGTGGCGCGACTCCAGCCGCGGAACAAGGGCCGAAAAGCGTATGCAAGAATTCTGCCGGCACCGACTTTCGCCTCGAGCAACGCAGGTCGCCCTCGGATCAACCCCAAGCCAGTCCCCCAGCCGGAAAGCAGAAGAGAGTCCGAGGCAAAGGAAACCAGCGCCCGTCCCGCAGACCCGCGCAACCGAGGAGGATGGGTAGCCATCAGGGCGAACTCCTGCGGCATCCCCCACGTGCAGACATCCAGATTCGTAACCACTGCCCGTAGGAGGGCCCCCGGAATGAAGCAGGTGTCCTCCGCTGAACCTTCTTCGCAGAGGTCCAGGCCGAGATACTCATCCGCCAATCCCACTGCGGATCCGACCAGCACGAGCGTCCCTCCTCGCGCCACGAACCGACCCAACTTCTCCACCCCCTCCCGGCCGATCCCGCCTGCGTACTCCGCCGCCATCTTTTCCCGGCTCCAACCGTCCACGATCTCGCGGGGAGAAAGTTCCGGGACGAGCACAAGTTCCAGGGAGTCGGGAATCCCAGCTCGAACGTCCGCATCGTGGAGCACGACGTACGGGAATTCGTACTCGTCGAGCACCCATCGCGTCCAGCCTTCGTCCACCGAAGGGACCCACGACTGGTAGACGCCCGCTCGGACCAGCCGGACGGGAACCGCGGGCTCAACCTGCTCCCTCGACGCGACCGCCACCACGACGGAAAGCTTCTGCGCAAGCTCTGACAGATCCTCGAGGGGAGAGGGGTTTCCGGTGACCGCGAAAGACCCCGCCGGGAAGAAACGGCCGCCGGCTTTCCTCGGCGACTCCAGTCGGCGGACCTCCAATCCCGTGCGAAGCGCCCGCGCCACGAGGCGAAAGGAACCATTGGCGCGACCATCGAGAAGCAGGGCCTCGGTTGCCGACGGGCTTTCGGGAAGGGGTACAACCGGACCCGGGCCCTCCCAACTTGCGGCCTCCGGGATCATGTGATCCAGCGGCTTCACGAGAACCCCGAACAGAAGCGGCAGCGAGTGGGCCGTCACGTCGTAGGGTCGGTGCGAGGGCTCATTCGCGGGAGGCCGATACTCCCCTGCTTCGAGCAGCGTCAATGCGAAGGATCCGTAGGGTTGGGCGACGGGCACCACCCAGCCCTCTTGCGTCCTGAAGATCTCCAGTCCTCCGCGCCGAAGGATCGCGAGCAACTCGCGGGTTGCCGAAGGATCCCACTGCCGCTCTGGGATCAAGAAAGCCGCCGGAGCGCCTTGCCACTGGCATTGACGCTGGAGCACGCGGTACGAGCGCTTCACCCATCGCGTCCTGTGCATTGCTGCGTGGAGCAAGACGGAGTGGGCCACGGTCTCGTGGTAGGTGAGCACGTTGGCCAGGGACCAGCGTCCGCCTGGCCACACCAGTGGCTGATGGGAGGAGGGACGGTCCGGGCTGAAGTGTCCCTCGCCGCGCAATTCTCCCCTTTTCAGGATGAGAGGCTCCGCCAGCCTGCAGCTCGCCACCTCGCTGAGGAAGCGAATCGCACCGTGGTAGTTCGGGTAGGCCCGGGCTGGGGTGTAGGCGTCGAAATAGGCGGAACTCACCGCGCCGCCCAGCCCCAGCTCCGTGAATCGCGCTTGCACAAAGGCACCGAGCTCATTCATGGCCGCTACGAGCTCGGGGTCCACCCGCGGATCAATCGGGTCCAGATAAGGTGGCACGAAAAGCCGCGCCCCTCCGCCCCCCATCTGGTGCATGTCCAGCACGATCTGCGGATGCCAGACGTTGTACACGCTGTCGACCGTCAGCTGCGTCTCCGGCTGGGTGAAAACGAACCAATCCCGATTGTTATCGTGGCCGGCGTAAGGATGCCCAAGCCACGGGGGAGAACTGCCGGCGTACGGTGTTCCCGCCGTCCGGTCGCACCATTCCTTCACCCGCGCCAACCCATCGGGATTGTGGGACGGGATCAGCAGGACCAGCACGCTGTCCAGGATCATCTGCCAGCCCGGCAACTGGCCGCTGAGAAGCTCGTGAACCAGCCTCGGGGCCATCTGCGAGGCGCCCACCTCGGTAGCATGGATGCTACAATTCACGCTGACCACAGCGGGCACTCGGCGGATCAGGGAATCCGCTTGGGCCACGGGGGTCCGGCGCGGGTCCGCCAACATCCCCTGGACGGCCCGGATCTCCGCGAGTCGCCTCATGTTTTCCGGGCTGGAAATCAGAACCAGCACAAAAGGGCGTCCCAGCGTGGTGCGCCCCAGCTCCCGAACGGCGATGCAGCTGGACCCTCGTTCCAGCTCCCGAAAATAGCCCACGATCTGTTCGAAGGAAGCCAGCCGACCGTCCGCACCGGGAGGGAAGCCGAGATACTCCTCCGGGCTGGGCAGGTGTTCCCCCGCGAGGAGCAATGCAGCCCGGAGCAGCTGAATGAAGAGCAGGCAGGACAAGAATCGCCTGATCCAGATTTCAGGAATTCCCGAGCCTGCCGATAGTCGAGATGGAAGGCGCAGCCTTGGGAAGATCGCACCGGTGGAGCTCATGATTCGTCCCTGCTGCAGAGACCAGTTGACGGACCAGGATTTCGAGTTCGTGGCCGATGTGCTGGCCCGAACGCGGCGGGACCGCGCCCTCGTCCAAAGCCTACTTGCCGATCCCGACAGCCGGGACCACCTCCTTGACCATCCGGATCTCTTCGCGGCGATTCTTTGCACGGAAGGTCTGGCGCCCTTCTCCGCGAACCTGTTCTTCTACGTCCTCGTGCGGAGAGCCTTCCTCCGCTTCGACCTCACGGATCCGCTCCTTGCCGACTACTGCTCCAGCCTCCTAATCACGTTCATCACATACCACTCCGAGCCTGAGGAACGGGAACCGACCCACTTCGCCTACCTGATCGACCATCTGCGCGCGCTGTCGGAAGCTTCCCGCCGCGAGGTCTTCTTCCTGCACCACCAGCTTGGGAACTACTCCCTGTTCCTGACCGGCATGTTTCCTGGCTACGTACGTTACCAGGCCCGCCACCACTTCGGGCCCGGATTCCGCTATTACGAGGACTTGGGAGCCATGAGCTTCCAGATCGCGGCCCGCCACGAGATCGCTGCCTCGGCGGACCTGGCAGACCTTCTGGAAGAGCTGGCCATCAATTTCCGCTCCGCGCGACGCGCCCTCAATCACATGGCCGAAGGCTACCTCCGGTTAGGCGACGAGCTGGAGAGGCTCGTCGTCCGCGTCGGGGCCGGCCAGGCCAGTCCGTAAGAGAAGCCGCCAGGTCTCCTTCTCCCCGCCCTCGAGTCCGGCTGAGAGAGACGGCTATTGCCGAGCCAACGGAACGTGGAGAACAGACCCGCGCCCCCGCCGTGGGGATCTTCCGGCTCGTCCGACGGCCCGCGCATCGGGTAACATCCCATTCTCGATTCCCCCGCTTGAAGGCCTCCCCATTCCGAAGGCCGTCAGCGAACGCTAGGGCGAATGGGCATCTCTCGGCCGCTATTGGATGCGCAAGGCAAAGGCGATGTCGCTCGGTCGCTGTTTCGGGAGATACACCGTGAGCCCATCTGCGGTGCGGTGGAACCGGAGTTTTCCTCGAACGCCGAGCATCCTGACCTCCCGGACTTCGCCCAGCCAGTAGGGCGAGCCTTGGGCCAAGGCCTTGATCTTCACCACGCGGTCGGCCGGCCAGGCGAGGACGATGGCGTAAAGGACCTTGCCATCTTTCGACTGGGTGAAGCGGATATCCTCGGCAGTGAACGGCTTCGCGTACACGTCGCGGACCCCGTCAAACTGCCCCTTCTCCTCGGACTCGGTCGAAGGCCCTTCCCCGTAGACCTTCCACGGACGTGTGGCGTAGATCGCCTCTCCGTTGACACGCAGCCAGCGGCCGATCTTTTCCACGATCCGGATTTCTTTCTCGTCGGGCGTGCCATCGCGGCGCAGGGGCACGCTCAGCATGAGGTTCCCATTCTTGCTGACGATGTCTGCCAGCATGGGGATGATCTTCTCCGCCGGTACGTAGCGGTCCTCGTCGTAGAGCCTCCGGTTGTAGTGCCAATGCCCGATGCACGTGTCCGTCTGCCAGGGATCGGGCAAGATCTCGGCGGTTCGGCCACGCTCGATATCGTAGACCATCGCCTTGCGCTGGATCCCCTGAAGGTGCTTCCCGGTCACAACGGCCTGGTTGCGGCCGTGCCACTGGAGACTGCTATTGTAGAAATGCGCGAGGAGATGCAGCCCTACCTCTTCGGTCACCCCGTAGAAGGGGAAGACCGTGTCGTCGAAGTAGATCATGTCCGGCTTGTAGTCGTCCCACAGCTGACGGACCCGCACGTAGAATTTCCACATGTACGACTCGTCTGGAACACTGCTGCCCTTCGAAGCATCCCAGTCCCAGACCAGCTGCTTCCCTGGCGGGTGGTTCTGCGCGTACAGGTCCTGCGGGTCGAATCCCTCCCACCACTGGCCCTTGCCATCGGCTCGGGTGAGCTTACCGTCGTAAGGCACTCCCGCGTACGGACCGTCTCGATCCGAGCCCTGGGCCGGCTCGTACCACGACCAGGCGTGCGAGGCGTGCACGCTCACGGCGAAGTACAGGCCATGCTTTCGAGCTGCCTTTGCCCACTCGCCGATGATGTCCCGCTTGGGCCCCATCGCGACGCTGTTCCAAGGCTGGTACTTCGAATCCCACAGATCGAAATTGTCATGATGATTGGCCAGGGCCATGAAGTACCTCGCCCCATTCTTCTTGTAGAAAGCCAGGAGCCGGTCCGGGTCAAAATGCTCAGCCTTCCACCGGCGGATCACATCCTTGAAGCCGAATTGCGACGGATGGCCGTAGGTTGCCAGGTGGAACTGGTACATAGGATGCCCCTGGATGTACATGTTCCGTGCGTACCAGTCGCCCTGCTCCGGCTCACACTGCGGCCCCCAATGAGCCCAAATCCCGAACTTCGCGTCCCGGAACCACTCCGGGCACTGGTACTGACTGAGAGATTCCCAGTTCGGCTCGAAGGGCCCAGGCGCGTACGGGTAGCGGCGCTCACCCGCCGCCCCGCTCAGAGCGGCCAGTAGGGTTCCAAAGATCCCCCACAGGGCCATCCTCTTCAAATCGGGCTTCATCTGATCATCCTCCCTCTTTGGCCGAGAACGAATCCGCGCTCCCTCCACCGGTGGGGAGCTTTGCCAGCAAGAATGTTGCCCCAGGCATCCCCGCCTAGTTCCCCGACCTGCCCAGGAATGCGCCGGCGCTCATCCTCCCGGAGCATAGCTCCCGGAGGGGAACTTCCCTCCTCAGCCACCCGCCCTGCATGCAATGGAATCGCGGGTGAGCGCAGGATCGCCCTATCGGGCTCGCGACGAAGGGGGAGCCGAGCCTGCGATTTCGCGAACCCTCGCAGCGATCTCCCGCACACCTTCCTCCCAGCTTGACCAGCGGGAGGCCCACAGGACGTTTTCCCACGGCTCCCGACTGGCGAGCCAGCTGAAGGCAATCTCGCCCTCCTTGTCCCCCACGGGCTCGGGTTCAAAGAAAAGCGATCGGACCGCCTGAGCCAGCCGATCGCCCTCGGATAAATCGGCGCCGCAACGAACTTGGCACAGGCGGCCGTACCGGTTCAGGAGGAGGACCTCCGCATGTCCTGGCTGGACAGAGGGGAGGACGATCGCGTAATCGCCCCGAACTCTCCTCCAGTGGTCTCGCAGCTGGACGTCCGTCTGCCGATTCAACCGCGGGCGATGGAGCTGGATCAGTCGGTATTCCACAAGCAGAGCCTCCAACTCCGAGCCCAGCGGGATGACCTCGAAATCCGAAATCGCGTCCAGGATGTTCCGGTCTCTCTCCGAAAGCAGCTGGAGTGGGCGAAAGTAATTCGGCACCCTCGCCGCCAAGTTTTTCGCCTTCCCGACGTAGGCCACTTGCCCGTCAGCGTCCTTCATCAGGTACACCCCCGGAGACGACGGAAGCCGTCGCAGCTTCTCTGGCCTGAAAGCGAAGCGCCGGAAGTCCGGCGGAACAAGTCTCGTGAAGCTCTCGAGCGCGGCAGATGTCCGTACCTCCAGCTCCTCCAGAAGCTCGACCAACCTCAGCCAGATTGCGCTCAGCGCGAGGGATTCTGTGCGAGGATCAGCATCCGCGAGCCAATCCTCTCCCACCTGAGCAGCCAGCGATTCGGGGCGGGAAAACCGGCGGAACGGGAAGAGCGCCCTGGCCACGGCGCTCGCTTCCCACAGCGCCAGCTCCCGTCCCCAAGCCTTCCGGACCAGCTGGAGGGCTGGGCCGAGGCCCCGGCTCCTGCGGCGGAAGACCACGACATCCGGTTGGGGTAAGTCCCTCCACTCGGCAGGATACAGAGCCCCCGGGGCGCCGCACCGGGAAAAACACAGCCCCGTGCCGGAGACTTTCCCGTTTTGAAGCACGGTCCATCCCAGTTCCAGGCCCGTGGCGTCGACCGTCTGCCGCGCGCTGAGGCAGAGAAACGTGCGATCCCCCAGCAGATCTGGGGCAAGCTGCACCAGACGCCACTGCCCGTCCGTCCCCAGTTCCACCCACTCCGCTCCTTGTAGCGCAGCCTGGATCAGTTCCTCCGCGAGGCGCTCCGACAAATGAGTGGCCGCGAGGAACCTCCTGGCCAGCTCAGCGGAGGTAGCGCCCTCCGGCCGTTCCTCCAGATAAGCCCGGATTTTGTCCGCCAGCGACATGCTCGATCGCATGGATGGGACCGTCCAGCCTCTTCGCCCCGGGGGCGCCGCAGCATCCTGGGCCATCGTGCCTTGACCCGATCGGCTGCCTCGGGCCCAGCGGCCCCGCCTGCCTCGACAACCACCTCACGATGCGGCTTTCTCGGGAAGCAGTCCGCTTGCCTTGATGGTACCGCCGCAGTAACGGAGGATGCGCTCGGACGCTTTCCGGAGCTGTTCGCCCAGGAGCGTTGCGTCGTACGAGTGGGGAGCGAAGATGACGAAGAGGGCCTGGGATGTGGTAAGATCGATCATGGTCCGGCGAGAATCCGAGCTGGGATTGCCGAAGGGACCGCGGGCGTCGGCCAGAACCGGTTTCCCGTTCAGATGGATCTCCTCTTTGCCAATGCCGGCATAACTTTCCCCAGGCCAGCCGGGACGACAAACCACATCGCCGATGATCTTCTGGGCGTCGTAGAGGCCCACGGGCAAGCCGAACTCGACCGAGGAGAGATTGCAGGCGTCCACGAGCGTGTTGATCCGATACAGACCCTTGCCTCGCAACACTCGCCGCAGGAGCGCCTCCGAAGACGGACGTCCCCTCGTGGGGTCCAATCCGAAGCGGTGGTAGAGCGTCCGTGCCGGCAGGAGAAACTCTCGCAGTCGGCCGGCGTCGGAAAGTCGCTCGCATAGCCGGGCGAGGGTGGTCTCCATCTCCTGGGCAAGACAGCCGTTGTTACGATTCACCGCGAGCCCGCAAATGTACACGTACGCGAGGCGGAGATTGCCTTTCAGACCTGAGTCAATGCAGATCTTCCCCGAGAAGGCCAATGCTATTCGTCACCTCCCCTGAGCTGCTGGTTGCGGCTCGAATCCCTTCCGACCGCGAAGCCCGTTTCCTGCGGGCGCCCGCCGTGCGCAGGGGGCGGGAGACTCGAGGCGCCACCGGCCCCCAAGTCATTCTTCCCTGCGCGAGTAAACAACCCTTCCGGCGATGATCGTCTTTTCGATCTCGAGTCCGTCTTCATTGAGGCGAAAGAGGATCAGATCCGCACGCTTGCCCGGAAGGATCTCGCCCAGGTCCTGAAAGCCCAGAAGTCGAGCTGGATTCCGAGAGGCCATGTGGATCGCGTCGGCCAGCGAACAGCCGGTGATCCGCATCATGTTGGCCACATCCGCCGAAAGTGGCCGCGCGGCGCCGGCCAGCACGTTCTGCTCCGGGTAGCGGACTACCCCCGCCGGATCCACCACGAGCGTCCGGCCGCCGTGCTCGTACTGCCCGGGCGGCAGGCCAGCGAGGGCGATGACGTCGGAGACGAGAATCGTGCGCTCCGGACCTTTGACCTTGTAGAACGTGCGGACCGCGTCGGCTCGCAAATGAAAGCCATCCACGATGATGCTGATCATCAGACGGTCATCGGCCAGTTGCGGCCAAAGCGGATTGTCGTGCCGGTGGATCAGATTGGCGCAACCATTGCCGAGGTGAGTGGCCAGACGCGCCCCATTGTCCGCAGCCTTGTGGATCACCTCGGCGGGCGCGTTGTGATGGGCCAGGGCGACCACCAGTCCCATCTGCGCACACCGTGCCGCGAAGTCCAGGCCGCCCGGTACCTCGGGCGCCAGCGAGATCTCGAGGATCTTCCCGTCTGCGGCCCGGTAGAGTTCCTCGAATTCCTCCCAATTGGGAGCCCGGACCCACTGCCGCACGTGGGCCCCCCGATAGCCATCCTCCGGCGAAATGTACGGGCCTTCCAAGTGGAATCCCCGCACTGAAAGGGCGATGTCCGGTTCGCGCATGGCTTTGGCCAATGTGCGCAGGCTGTGGACCAAGGTCTGCTGAGGGGCTGTGATGAGCGTAGGGACATACGTCGTCACACCGACCTTCCACAGCGCCTGCGTCGCCCTGCGTACGTCCTCAACCTTCAGCGTGTCCTCCGCAAAGGACACGCCGGCATAGCCGTTCACCTGATTGTCAATCAGGCCCGGGGCCACGTAGAGGTCCAGACCGTCCGGGCAGCCGGAGGGGCGCTCCACCGCCGCGATCCTCCCCGCCTGATCGATACGTACGAGGATCGGCGCGCCGTCCAAGTAGCACTTCGCGCAGACCTCCGAAACCCGACGCTCCGAACCCATGCCGGCGTGCACCGAAGCGGTGATGAGCACGAACAAGGCCACTTCGCACCCGGAAAGCCACGTCCCGGCCAACATGACCGCTCTCCGCTTTGGAAACCCGCTACTAACGGACAAGGGAGTCCGCCACCGATCCCAGAGGCCCCACCTCCCGTCCCGTTTCGCCCAGGGCCCGTTCGAGTTCCTGACGGAGGCTATCCAACAACCGCTGGCGAGCCCGAAGCTCTTCGAGCCGCGCTTGCCGAGCCAATTCAAGCTGTCGCTCCATTTGCTCCAGTTCGCGAAGCTCCGCCAGCAGGGAGCTGTTCAATCTAGGCCGCAAGTCGTCGCCGAGGACGAAGGGGACCTGGATCGGGGTACTTCCAGCCCGGCCCTTGGCCTCCCAGTAGGCCATCACCTTTGCGGCGGCGCGGACGCGCCGCTCCGTCCGGAGCCATTCGCGCGGATCCAGCGCGCCCGGGCGCGACGGCAAGTTCTGCGCGAGGATCAACGCTCTGCGCAGCTCCTCCGTCCCGATCTCAACGGGAAGAGCGCCGTATGCCAGATTCAGCACCCTCGCAGCAATCAGCTCCGAGGTTTTGGGATCCACTTTGCCGCGCTCGACCCCTTCCAGGACGTCCCGAAGGAGACGCGCCACGCGCGCCCGCTCCTCCGGGTTCTGGATCGCCGAGACGGCCTTTTGGCCTTCCGCGCGTAGGATTTGAACCAGCTCATTCTCGTGAGCATCGCCGCGCCGGTAGTGGCTGATTACATAGAAGGCGGCCAGAGAGAGGACGACGAGGAGCAGCGCGAAGAAAAGGCTCCGCAGGATGCGCCAAAGCCAGTCCACAGTCTCCCTCACGGACGAGTTCCAGGGACAGTCTCACTTCACGGGCGCCGGGGACGGCGCGTCGTCCAGAATCATGCTGAGCGAAATCCGGCCCCGCTCCAGGTCCACGCTGAGGATCCGGACATCCACCACATCCCCCACGCTGACCACTTCGTGAGGGTCCCGGACGTATCGCTTGGACATCTGGCTGAGATGCACCAGGCCGTCCTGCTTCACTCCGATGTCCACGAAGGCGCCAAAGTCCACCACATTGCGCACGGTCCCCTTCAGGATCATCCCCGGTTTCAGATCCTCCATGCGCAGGACGTCGGAGCGGAAAATCGGCTTGGGCATCTCGTCCCGCGGGTCCCGGTTCGGCTTTTCGAGACTGTCGACGATGTCCGTCAGTGTCTCGACCCCGCAGCCGCAGATGCGCGCCAGTTCCTCCAGTGTTCGGCCGGAGACCTGGATCCGATCGCGTACGCAACGGCCGTTGGCCCGCACTTCGTCCACCGTGAGCCCCAGATGTGCGAGGAGCTTCTCGGCCGCGCCGTAGGACTCGGGATGAACTGCAGTGGAATCGAAGAAGTTCTCGGCATTCGGGATCCGCAGGAAGCCAGCGCACTGGACGAACGCATGCTCCCCAAGGCCGCTCACCTTCCGCAACTCTTCGCGCGACCGGAAAGGCCCGTTCTCCTCACGGTACTTCACGATGTTCTCCGCCACCCGGGAGTTGATGCCGGCCACGTACCGGAGCAAAGAGGCAGAAGCGGTGTTGAGATCGACACCCACCAGATTCACAGCGGATTCAACCACGCGATCCAGGGCCTCCGCGAGTCGGTTCTGGTCCACGTCGTGTTGGTAGAGCCCGACGCCGAGGTGCTTGGGCTCGATCTTCACGAGCTCCGAGAGCGGATCCATGAGCCGGCGGGCAATGGAGATGTTGCCGCGCATTGAGGCATCCAGCTCGGGGAACTCCTTCTTCGCAACGGGGGAGGCGGAATACACCGACGCTCCGGCTTCATTGACGATGGTGTAAACGAGCTCCCGACCTCCCTCCATCTCCCGGATCAATTCCGTCACGAGGAGTTCGGTCTCGCGGCAAGCCGTCCCATTGCCGATGGCCACGATGTCGACCTTGTGCTTATCGACGAGCTCCGCCAGGATGGCCTTGGCTTCCTCCCACCGGCGCTGAGGCTCGTGAGGATAGATGGTGGTCCCTTCCAGATACTTGCCCGTGGGATCGATCACCGCCACCTTGCAGCCCGTTCGGTAGCCGGGGTCGATGCCCATGATCACCTTCCCTCGCACCGGAGGCGTCAGGAGCAAGGACCGCAGATTCCGGGCGAACACCCCGATGGCGTGATCCTCCGCCTTGGCCGTCAGCTCGGAGCGGATCTCCCGCTCGATGGCGGGCGCGATGAGCCGCCGGTACCCATCGGCAATGGCCGCGCGCAGCTGCTCCAGGAAAATGGAACGCGGATTCTTCACGTACAGCTTCTCCATTTCCGCCAGGATTTTCCCCTCCGGCGCTTCAATCCCTACGCGCAGAAATCCCTCCCGTTCTCCGCGATTCATCGCCAGGATCCGGTGGGGAGGAATCTTTCGCACGGGTTCCGCAAACCGGGCGTACATCTCGTAGACGGCGACCTCTTTGGGGTCCCGAGCCTCGGAGGCCAAAAGCCCTTCTCGCCACGTGATTTCCCGCACGATCTTGCGCACCTCGGCGTCGTCCGAGACCACCTCGGCAACGATGTCGCGGGCCCCGGCCAAGGCCGCCTCAGGATCCGGAACCCCCTTTTCTGGCGCCACGAAAGGCAAAGCTAAGACGGCGGGGTCTCCCTCTTCCACCGCCCGCTCGAGTATCATTTGAGCCAAGGGCTCCAACCCACGTTCCTTGGCAATGGTGGCGCGGGTGCGCCGCTTCGGCCGGTAAGGGAGGTAGAGATCCTCCACCTCCTGCAGCTTCGTGGCGGCTCGAATGCGTGCTTCCAGCTCGGGCGTAAGCTTGCCTTGCTCCGCAATGCTGCGAAGAACGGCCTCCTTCCTCTCCTCGAGGTTCCGGAGGTAGCGGATGCGATCCTCCACAGCGCGGATCTTCTCTTCATCGAGGCTCCCCGTGAGCTCCTTCCGGTAGCGTGCGATGAAGGGCACCGTATTGCCCTGATCCAGAAGCTCGACGGTGTTCTTCACCTGAATCCAACGGATGCCCAGTTCCTCGGCGATCAGAGTGTAAAGATCCTCTTCCCGCAATCGATCCTCCTGCGATGCAGCACTCCACGATCGAACCGGCCACGCTCCGCGATCTCGCCCCGTCTCCCCTGCCGGGGGCGGCGGAGCAACCACCACCAAATGTAGAAAATGCCGAGAACTTACGCAACGGAACCGAGCCGGGACGGCAGTTCGTTCCGCTATCGGGGGTCCGGGCCCGGCGCTTGCGGAACACCCCGCCTTTGCGACCCTGGCGCAAACAAAAAGGCGCCGCTCCCTCGGAACGGCGCCTTGACGGGAGGAGATTGCCTTGGGTTATGCTGCGAGCGAAGCCGCTTGTCGCTCAGGCCCGACGTAGCGCTCCTCCCAGATCGGGCCGGTAATGGCCTCTACGGCCTTGCCGTATTCGATCATCTTGCGGCGGTAGTCGGGATCTTCGAGAGCGGCCGCCGCATCCTCATCAATGGGTTTCGCCCCGAACTTGCGGATGACCCGATAAGCCATCTTGTAGTGATCCCGGATGGCGCAGGGAGCGATTTGGTTCTTCACCTCGGAAGGCGGTTTCCCGTAGCCGTAGGCCCTCTGCCAAGCCCGAATCGCCTGGAACATCGGGGACAGGAGGATCGTGGTCAGATCGCCTCCCGAGTTGTACACCTCAACGATGTTGTGGGTGGAATAGGGGAAGAAGACGCAGGGCGTCACGTCCCCGTTCCAGTTGATGTAGAAGTAGCCACCGCCCCTGCCCGCCGAGATGCAGCCGCCGGCCACAGGACCGCTGTTCCAGAAGTCCGCCAGGAAAATCTTGCGCTCATGAACCAGATACTGCTCCCGCTCCCACAGGTAGCGCCGCTGCTCCGGGGTGATCATGAGCTCCGTCGTGTAGTGGCGCCCGATCGGCATGTAGTGGAAGATCCAGCCGTAGATCGCCCCTTGTTCCTCAAAGTAGAAATCGACGAACTCGTCGCTGACCAGAAGTTCCGCATTGTGGCGGGTGGCTGTGGCCGAGATCCCGAATGGGACGCCGGCGCGACGGAGGTTTTCCATGGCCCGCACAATCTTTTGGAACACCCCTTTGCCACGCCGTTCATCTGTCTCCTTCTCGAAGCCCTCCACGGAGATGGCCGGGGTGACGTTGCCCACTTCCGCGAGTTGAGCCGCCATCTCCTCGTCGATCAGCGTGCCGTTGGTATACATCAGGAAAAAGGTGTCCGGGTTCTCCCGGAAGAGATCCATGATCCCTTTGCCCTGGCTCCTCCAGAGGAAGGGCTCGCCTCCCGAAATCACGCAGAAATGCGCACCCCAGCTTTCGCGGATCTCATTCACCACGCGGTGGACGATGTCGTAGTCCAGGTTGGCCTTCTTCCCGGGATGGCTAGTGGCGTAACAGCCTTCGCAGCGAAGATTGCATTGCATCGCGGGGCTGATGGTCACGAAACCGGGTGGTTCGAACCCGTACTTCTCGCGGAACGGAGCGCGGCGCTCATCCTTGCCCATCATGATCTTGCCGACGAGAATGCGTACCAGACAGCGGCGCACATTGCGCGAGACGTGGCCCTCGTGAATCGCTCGGTCCAAGGCCCGGAACATGTTGACCACGGTCTGGTATTTGTCCAGCTGCGCCTGGTGGGGTCCGTTGTCGCGATTGCGTACCACGAAGTGCTCGTACGCGCTTCGCTCCGCCTTGCGCAGGGCAAGAGATCGGATGATGTCCGAGGAAATCCCCGCATCAATGGCCTCCATGAGGACCTTCGGCACGAGATTCTGAGCCAGCGGAACAGTCATGGCTTCATCCCTCCTCTCGTTTCAGGAAGTTCCGGCACACGTCCAACCCCATTCCGATTCGTGCCAGCCACGCCTTCCCGACCCGGCGGAAAGCTTCTCGAGCCACGAGGGTTCCCTGCCCGGCTCCCTGGCCCCCATAGCGAAAGCCAATTTGTTAACCGCTTGTACGAATCACAGGTTCCAAGGCCCAGCGCCACCTTCTTCGGCGACCCCTCCCAATCCCGCCGTCCTCGGCGTCTCCGCCGCGCGGCCAGAAGCTCAGCTTCAGACTCCGGAAGCATTCGAAACCGGCCGTTGCCACCCCCGGGCGTGGACAGTTTCGGCCGCTCACTCGCTCCGGAGCTGGCGGCTCCGGATTGCTCCGGCCTCTCACCTCCCCGCGATTCGCGCGGTGACCTTAGCAAGGCTTGCTGCAACCCGCCGGATCTCCTCCGCCCGAACCAGGCATCGAAGCCACTGCCCCGGGATGGCGGATTCGCCCCAAGTCAATCCCGCCAGCCCGCCCGCCACGGCGCCGGTCGTATCAGCATCGCCGCCGAGATTGACGGCGGACAGCACCACCGACGCAAAGTCCTCGTACTTGCAGAGGCACCACAGCGACGCCTCTAGCGTGTGAACCACGTAGCCTGAACTGTGAACTTGTTCAGCCGGGAGCTTCCAGAGATCGCCTTCGAGCAGGCGAGCAAAGTGCCTCCTCTCCTCCGCGAAAGGTGGGGATGCGTAGATCCGAGCCGCCGTGGCCGCAGCTTGTTGTGCCGCGGCGAGGGGCTCAAGCGCGGACAAGAGATTCTGAGCCACAAGGCAAAGGATACCGCAAGCCATTTGCGAGCGAGGATGGGCGTGCGTCAAAGCGGAGACCCGGTGCGCCGCCTGAACCAGTTCCTGCGGATCGGCATCGTGAAAGAAGACGGGGAGCGGCAAGGTTCGCATGAGCGACCCGTTCCCGTTGCTCCACTCCCCTTTCGCCCCGGCCCCTTCGGGAGGGACGCCTGCTCGGAGCCGCGAGATTGCTTGCCGAGTGGTTCGACCCATACCGAAGGCAACCCCGTGCGGTGACCAGTAGCCCTCCTCCACCCATCGCACGAAGCGGCAAGCCACGTCCTTCAGGTCCAGACGCCCAAGCTCGGAGAGACTGCTCGCCAGGCACATCGTGAGGGAAGTATCGTCCGACCAGGTGCCCGGAGGGTAATTGCAGCGGCTCACAGGGAGGAAATCCCGGACCGGCTGGCGCTGAAGGACAGCCCGAGGCAGGCCTTCCACCGGCGTGCCCAGCGCATCTCCCACCGCCACACCGAGGAGGGCTCCCCGAACGCGATCGGCGAAGCGCGAACCCGCCGCGATCAGCCCCTCGTCAGCTTTGGGTTCCGGGGACATCCTGTACCCGCCGACCTTTCAGAGACTTAGGACCTCGTCCAGCATTGCCAAGTAGTTCTCCGGCGGCACGTAGCTGGGGATGGAGTTGCCCGAGCCGATCGCAAATCGCCCAAGGGGCGCACACCGCTCCACGAGGCCCCGGACCACGCCCCGAACCTCCTCCTCGGTACCTCTGGCGAGGACGTTCACGTCAACTCCGCCGAGAGTGGCAATCCGCTGATGATAGCGTGCGTGGAATTCAGCCGCCGGCAGGATGGCATCCTCGAAGGAGTGCTTTCCGTCGATTCCCACCACTTCGATGAGATCCTCCATCACCGCGAGGATGTTCCCGCAAGAGTGCAGGAAGTACGGTATTCCGCGCTCGTGAGCCCGTGAAGCAAACCTCTTGTGCCAAGGCAGGAAGTAGTGGCGCAGGTGATCCGGGTGGATCAGCGTGCCCGTTCGGTGGCCCATGTCGTCGCCCTGAAAAACAGCCACCAGTCTGTCGAATTGCAGCAGTTTCCGGTAGAACTGCTCGATCCGCGATCCGACCGCCTCGCAGACGGCCTCCACCAATCCCGGGTCATCGTAGAGGCAGAGGCAGAGGGTCTCGTAGCCCATGAGATCTCTGACGTGCTCGAGAATCCCGGCCCCGTGGCAGGCGATGAACCCCATGCCTTCGGGCAGGCGGCGGCTGATCTCCTCGAAGGGCTGAAACAGACCATCCTCCACCTCTGGCCAGGGGTAGCGCTCGAATTCGTCCCAGGAACCAATGGGGCCTCGCCCCGTCTCCGCCCAGGAACGTCGTCCCCCGAGCACAGTTGGATCCTGCCCCTGGCGCTTCGTCTCCCGGAAAGGCAAACTCACTTCGTAGCGCACGAAGTCGTAGCCCATGCGATACCAAAACTCTACATAGTTATCCCAGTAGGCCGACGGTTCGACGGCGAGCGGGACCCAGCGCCGCCCCATCGCCTCCAGGATCGGGCGGCTGACGGCATCGTCGATGATGTATTCCACCAAAGGTGGGCGTTTGCCGACGGGACGTCGACCGAGTACTACCGAAAGGAATTCCTCCACATCAGGCTTGGGGTGGACAATGGGCACTCGCATCACGCTCCTCCGTAGGGGACCGGTGTACCTGATCCGTCGTTAGCTCCGCACGAAGGTACCTCGGCCGCGTTGTGATTGCAAATCCTTTCGGACGCAGGCTCGGGGAGGTCAGCAGGGAACGACTTGCGATGGCCGGGAGGTTTTCGCTCCGCAGCGAGGGTTCGGATACCCGAAGCAGCCAACGGAGGCAGGGGTGCGGAGCGAAAACCGTGAGAAATAGCTTGACATTGGGAAAGATTCGCCGTACCTTGGGTGCGCTTCTTGGACGGGTTAGCGGGTGCTACTGCCGAAAAGCAAATTCACAGGGACAGTCCAAGAAGAGAAGGCAGTGGTTGCCTGCAGCATCTTTGTGGAGGTTAGTAAGATGCAACGAGGCAGAGTGAAGTGGTTCAACGAGCAGAAGGGCTACGGGTTCATCCAGCAGGAAAACGGAGAGGACGTCTTCGTCCACTACACCGCCATCGAGGATGAGGGCTACAAGACCCTCGCCGAGAACCAGGAGGTGGAGTTCGAGGTCGTCCGCGGCCAAAAGGGCCTGCAGGCAACCAAGGTGCGCAAGCTCTAAACCACTTCCAGATAAGGCCGGAAAGGGAAGCCCCGCTCACCAAGGGCGGGGCTTTTCCATTTCCATCGGTCGCGCTAGCCAACTCCTGCCCTGCGGCGGAGGCGCCGCGCTTCAACCGCGGAACTCTCGGACCGCCTCTTTCAACGCGGTCCACTGCTCATCGGTCATATGACTTGCCGTGAACAGGCAAAGGCCCGCAGCGCCGTTCTGCATGGCAAGCTGGAAGGCTCTCTTCAGTTTTTCCGGAGGCAGCCATTCGACGAACAATCCGCTGTAAAGCTTGGCCCTCCCCGCCAAAGCTTCCACCCCTTCGCGCGTAACTTCGCCAATCCACGGGACGCCCTCGTTGTAAAATTCATGGTACATCATGGGGTGAAAGGCGTCCAACCTCCAGCTCGGCCAATCCTGACGTACCAACTTCCGAGCGATGGTTGGGGAAGGGAAAACAGCCGCGGTCAGCATCTTGCCCCGACCATGGGCGAGAGGGATGAGCTGATTCACGAGCTGAGTCACACTATCGTAACGGTACCGGACCCAATCTGCATTGCCCGGCGGGTCCTCGAGGCTCAAGGGATCCACCCCCGCTTGACTCTTGAAGGCTTGGCGACAAACGGGGCAGTAGCAATAGTCGAATTCGGGATACTCGCGATCCTGAACCAGATTGTATTTGGGCTGGATCCCGACGGGCAAGATCACGTCGGGGTAGCGGATGTAGTCGAGATGAATCCCGGCCAGTCCGTCGATCTCCGCCAGCTCCGATACCCTGGCCGCCAGATACTCCCGAACTTCGGGCCGAGAGGGACAGAGGAACGTGTAGTACGGGACGTACGGGGGTTTCTCCAGACACGAAACCCCCAGGCGATTCACCACGAACCAGTCGGGATGATTCTTGCGAACGTCCTCGTCGCCGCACATGAGGGAGATGATCCAGTTGTGAAGCTCGATCCCTGCTTCGCGCGCCACGGGGACCAACGTCCGGATGGTGTCCGGCTTCGCGAGGACGAGAGCAGCATCCACCCCATGCCGCTTCATCTTGTCGAACATCCTGCCCCATGCATCCCGGGAGGGGAACCGGTCCTCGCTGAGCCAGGCCCAATTCTTCGGCTTTTTCCGCGCGCCGCAGGCGCCGAGCGAAGCAGCAATGGAGAGTAAAGACAAGGCGCCAAGGCCCCCAAGTTTGAGAAACTCCCGCTTGGTCAGGCCCCTTGCCGTGTCGGACTCCATCTGAGCGTTCGCCTTGCGGTCCATCCTCACCCTCTCCGGTTGCCGTTCACGCCGAAGTCACCGCAATAGCAAAAGCCCGGGCGTCTCGCGGACTCCCGGGCGGTCTTTGAGGCAAAGCAACTGGCAGCTTCTTCTGGACCCCCTTGGGCTGGCTCGGGTCGAAGCTCAGACCGCCTCTACGTGATCTAACTCCGGGAACTGCTCCCGTAGAGCTTGCTCGATGCCCATTTGCAGAGTGAATTGGGAAAAGGGACAAGCCCCGCACGCGCCCGTAAGACGAACCCGGACCACATTGCCTTCTACGTCCACCAGCTCAACATCTCCCCCATCCATTTGGATCGCGATCCGGATCTGCTCCAGCGCCTTTTCGACTGCTTCACGATTGAGTTCCGACATTGGCTTTCTCCACCTCCTCGCTCACGTGCTGTTGGGGCAACGCCTTTGCTTCCCCAGGAACAACGGCGTTCGCCTTCACCGGCCTATCCACATCCTCGTAGCCCTCGGGCACCTTTCCTCGCCAAACGAAGCTGCTCGTGGGGCAGCGCTTCCAGGCGATGGGCAGGTCATCGACGCGATAATTCACGATCTTCGGCAGGTTGCCCTCCATCACGATGCCGCCCGATGGCACAAACTTGGGATTGGCGCAAACGCCGCAGGCGACGCAGCCCACTGTGCAAACGTCGCGCACCGCCTTGCCCTTGTCCTTCGAGACGCAGGCAAGGTACATCTTCTGACTGACGGGGATCAGGGCCATGATCCCGCGCGGGCACACCTGCACGCAGATGCCGCAGCCGGTGCACTTCTCCTCGATGACCACCGGCAGGCCGTTGTCATTCATGTACATCGCATCGAAGGGACATGCCCGTACGCATGTGCCAAGACCGAGACAGCCGTAGCTGCAGGCCTTGTGCCCGCCATCCACGAGCTCGGCGGCCGCGCAGTCCTCGATGCCCCGGTATACGAACTTTTCCTTGGCTTCCGCCTCACCGCCCTGGCATTGGACCACCGCCACCTTCTTTTCGGCTGTAACATCGATCTCCACGCCCAAGATCTTCGCGATCTCGGCTGCCACCGAAGCACCCCCTACCGTACAGCCGTCCGCAGCCACCTTCCCAGCCACGACAGCCTCCGCGAAAGCCGCGCAGCCCGGATATCCGCACGCCCCGCAATTGGCGTTCGGAAGTACTTCGGCCACTTTCTCAATGCGGGGATCGACCTCGACCGCGAACTTCTTGCTGGCCAAAGCAAGCCCGGCCCCGAACATCACCCCAAGCCCGCCCACCGCGACAATGGATGAGATGATCGTCGGATCCATCCTTTCCCTCGTCTCCCAAAACGCTTGCCAAAGGAGATAACACCAACTCGCCTCAGGATCTTCCGCACCATCCGTGGAAAGGGAAGATAGCCCTCGCCATCCCGAAAAACAAGGGGATTGTGGCCCGGATCGCCGCCGGCCCCGTTGCGGATAACGGCCCCCATTCATCGGCTCACGAAACAGGATGGATTCCGCTCACGGGACCACGGGCAATCCGTGCTGCTCCTGCCTGAGAGGAGGTGCCCGAATCCCCTAGCGTGAAAAGAGAGCGGCCCCTGGGAGGAAAAATTGTCCTTGACATTCTTGCGGCCTGTCACTAAAGTTACGCTAAAGCTGAGAACAGAGAAGTGTATGCGGGCCTTGCGTTAGCGAAGAGGCGGAAAGGACGGGCTATCGCAACGCACGATGACGCCGGAAAACCTGAGATACTCCAATTCGGCCCTGCTGACCGCTGGCACGGACGGCCTTCCCCTCGGGGACCTCAATTGGTACCCGGACAAGAAAGCCCTCTGGGTAACGAAGGTGAAGGAATCCGGTGAGGGAGGATTCCTGCCCAAGGACTATGCCCTCTCACAGAATTATCCGAACCCGTTCAATCCCATCACTCGCATCTATTACCGCTTGAGCAAGCAGGAACACGTGAAGATCGCCATCTTCAACTTGCGGGGGCAGCACGTCCGGACCCTCGTGGACGGCGTCATGCCGGCGGGACTCCATTCCGTGGATTGGGATGGTACCGATGAAACAGCCACCAAGGTCTCTAGCGGCGTGTACATCTACACGATGGAAGCCGGCAGCTTCAAGGCCAGCAAAACCATGATCTACCTGAAGCAAGCTCGGTTCACTTGGGGCTGAAAGAGCGGGGCGGGCCTTCGGTTCGCCCCGCTTTTTCGCAACGGCTCGGGCAAGGCACGAACCGAACCTCCTCGGAACGCGGAAAACCAGGAGATGGGAAATGCGAGGCGCTGGCACAGCGAGCGTCGTCACAGCGGGGCTTCTGCTGGCGAGTCTCGTGCTTGCGGGCGACTATCAGTACGTACCCGATCCGGATCCTGCCGTGCGGCAGCGCATCGCGGAATGGCAGGATCTCAAATTTGGGCTCTTGATGCACTGGGGACCATACAGCCAGTGGGGAATTGTCGAGTCCTGGACCCTGTGCTCCGAGGATGAACCGTGGTGCTCCCGACCATACGATGACTACGAGACCTACAAGAGAGAATACGAAAAACTGAAGCTCACCTTCAATCCGACACGTTTTGATCCGGAAACGTGGGCCAAGGCCGCGAAGGCAGCGGGGATGAGGTACGTCATCTTCACTGCCAAACACCACGACGGCTTCTGCACGTTTGATACGAAGTACACGGATTACAAGATAACAAGTCCGGATTGCCCATTCAGCAAAAACCCGCGTTCCGACATCACTCGGGAGATCTTCAACGCGTTTCGAAAGGAAGGATTTTGGATCGGAGCGTACTTCTCGAAGCCCGACTGGCATTGCGACTGCTATTGGTGGCGGAGGTTTGCCACCCCCGACCGAAACGTCAATTATGACATCCAACGTTACCCCGACAGATGGCGAAAATTCGTAGAATTCACGCACGGTCAGATCCTCGAACTCATTGCCAACTACGGACCAATCGACATCCTGTGGCTCGATGGAGGTTGGGTACGCCCTCTCACTCCTCAAGAGATCGATCAGTTGAAATTCCAGCCCAATCAATCCATCTACAGAATCCAAAGTCAAGATATCGATATCCCCGGCTTGGTATCAAAACTCCGCCAGCTGCAGCCAAAACTGATCGTGGTGGACCGGAGCGTACATGGTCCATTCGAGAATTACCTAACGCCCGAGAACACCGTCCCCGAGACGATGATCCCATATCCTTGGGAATCCTGCATCCCCTCCACACACTCGTGGTCTTACGTCCCCGGAGCGAGATACAAGTCCGCACGCGAAGTCATCCACTTGCTCGTGGACATCGTGGCCAAGGGAGGAAACCTTCTGCTGAATGTGGCCCCTGCACCCGATGGAACCTGGGATAGAGACGCCTACGCCTTGTTGGAGGAGATAGGACAATGGATGCGCATCAATGGCGAAGCGATATATGCCACACGCCCCATCGCCCCCTACGGGGAGGGCAAGCTTCGCATGACCCGTGGAAAGGATGGTTCCGTCTTCCTAATTTATCTCGGCGAAGAAGATGAAACGAGGCCACCGTCCAAGATCTGGACCTACGGTTACCATCCCCAGCATGCTGTGACGGCCACCTTGCTCGGCACCAGCCGTTCGCTGCGCTGGGAAAAGGTGGGAAAGGGAATTTGCGTTGAGATCCCTCCTGACCTCTCAAGAAACCCACCGTGCAAGTACGCTTGGACTGTCAGGCTGAAGCCCAAGTGAGGCCCCCTCGCTGCGCACCGCACAAGGCGATTGCAGAACTGCCAACGATCTCCACCAAGAACGCTAACCCACCCCCTGCGGGAAACCGACGCCGTCCGGGCCGGGAGTGCCCTACAATTCGATCCCCCGACCTCGTTCAAGCCGGCGGCATGAGGATGGGAAAAAGCAGGCGGGAAAGGCGATCGGCGGCGCGAGTCAAGTACAGGCATTCCTCCTCAGTGAACGCGTTCGGCTTCTTGTGTGCCAAGGTAACTGTGCCGAGGGCAATGTTCCCGTGCAGGATGGGAGCCGCCACAAAAGAACGAACGGGATGATGCCGGTGCCGGCGTCCGTGGTGAATGTTCCGCAGGCGGATCAGTTTCCGCCGCTCCAAGGCCCAGGCGGAGAGGCCATTGCCAAATCGGAAGCGGAACGCTGCGATGAAATCCACCTCTTCCCCGCGATAGGCGACGGCCCGCAACTGGCCATTGCCGGGATCCAGGAGGTAAACCGTGCCCCATGCGAAGTCGATCTGCCTCGCGATTCGCTCCAGAAAGGCCTGAGAAAGCCGCTGGAAGGCGCGTTTGACGTCCAGAGAGGTGTGCCCCGGGACAATCTGCTGGACCCGCGGAGCTCGTTTGGCTTCGTCCATGTCCACCACTCGTCAGAAGCTTTTGATGGCCTGCTCGGCGGTCTCGTAGATCTCGAAGAATTTCGTCAGTCGCGTCAGCTCGAAAACCCGCAGCACGTTGCCTCGTAGTCCGCAGAGCTTCAGGCAGCCATTGGCTTTCCTGGCCTGCTTCAGACCCGTCACCAGAACCCCAAGTGCAGAGCTATCCACATAGGTCACCTCCGAAAGGTCCACCACGAGCCTCGTGTTTCCGCGCCGCAGGCTGTCCTGGATCTGCTCCCGCAAGGGCTGGGAAGTCTGCACGTCGAGCTCACCTTGTGGGCGCAGCACCATCACCTCGCGGCTCAGCGTCGCAGTCCCTGGCATCCTTCACCTCACGGCTAACAGAGGAATCTCGTTCCGCATCCAATCCTTGGCCGCTCTCGTGCGCCCCCGTGCGACAACCATCGCTAGGGCGATACACCTCCCGCTCCCTAACCGGCATCCACGCCATGGCCCGTGCGCTGCTCCAGCCCGCGGCAGGAATGCCGGTGGCGTTTGACCATGATGAGCTCCGTCCCGACGGGGGAGGAGGTATCGTACGTAACCGAATCCATCAAGGTTTGGATCAAGAACAGGCCGATTCCGCCGTCGCGGAAGTCGTCCAAGTCTCGCGACCGCAGACGCGAGGCCTCCACCTTGCGACCAAAGTCGCGAAGGTGAATCTCTAGCTCACCCTCCCGGCCGAGGAGATCGACGATGATCTGCCCATCGTCTCGCCACTGGTACGCGTGCTCGATGATATTGGCCACAGCTTCGTTCACCGCTAACTTCACGTCGTAGATCTCCTCCGGCGAGAGCCCGCACTGCTCCGCCATCTCGGCCACCTGCCGCCGCAAATCCGCCAAAATCCGCGGAGAACTTGCGTACGTGAGACTACGTACCTTCGTCGTGCTCACCGGATTGTCCATCCCGCTGGAGCCAGCGTACCCGGATATCCTTAAGCCAAATGAGAGTTTCGCGCAATGCAAGCAAGAGCGCCTCTGGCGCAGATCCGTCCAGTCCGGCCCATCGGCCGAGGCTGACGGGATCCGTGTCCCTTCGGACCTGCAGAACCTGCTCCGCGTCCTGGTTCATGACTCACGTGACCCAGTCGATGTCGTCCTGCCAGGGGACTTGGGACAAGAACTGCATCACGGAAGACGGCACGGCGTCCCAAGGCTCAACCCTCACCGCCACCGGATGCATCCCGTTGCGAGCGAGAGCCTCTTCCAGTTCCTCCGCAGCTCCGCGGAGGAACTGGGCAAGTAGAGCCGTCTGGCACCGCATGTGCAGGAAAAGACGATCCCCTTGGAAACAAAATCCGAGGCCCAAGAGACCCAACGCCTGGCTTCGCAAGATGAGGGCCATCCGGTAGGTCTCGACCACCTCCGGATCCACCGGCGTCAGTTTTTCCCACGCCAGGGCTGCCTCCGCAGCCTCGTCGTCCAGGAAGAGCTGCCGCCGTTGCTCGGACTTTTCGGAGCCGGTGCCAACGCTCCCTTTCCCCTGGACGGCCAGGAGCCTCAGGCAGGGGACCGGCTCTGTGCGAACGACCCGTCCAAGAATTTCCTGGCCTCCTTCCAGCGTCCGCTCGCTCACTGCGGTCCAAAGATCGTCGGGCGAACGCAGGAGATAGCGTCCGTCCGGCAGCCGGCCGACCACTGTGGCCTTCACCCTTTGGCCGACGCGCCACAAGGCTGCTTTCGGGCCCTCCGGATCCTCCCGACATTGGACTGTGTCCGTCCTCGGAGCCACCTATCATTCCTCCACCAATTGCAGCCTCAGGCCACGCCTGTCGCCTTGCGGGACGCGCAGCGAGGGCTTCGATCGGCGGACCTGAAGGGCAAGACGCACTTCCTCCTTTCCCATCTGCAGTCTACGGGCGATCTCCTCCACGGAGAATCCTCGATCCGCCAGAGCCAGGACGGATTCGAGCTGGCCACGGACCGACGCACCCGCCGTCTCGGACCCTCGCCCTGCCTTTTTCCCCGCCGGTGCGGGTGCGGGTTCAACCGAATCAAAGAGCCCAGCAGGCTCGACCTCTTCCCCGGCCTCTTCTTCTTTTGCCGGCTCGAGGCCTGTAGCCTCCTTTCGCGACAAGCGCTCCGCCAATAGGAGCTGGAACACGTCGGAGCCGGTCAGATCGACTCTCTCTTGGTCATTGACCCCGGCCGGGAGGACATCCATTTTCCTGCGCCTCCTCCGGAGGTGCAAGGTCACAACTCCGATAGGCGCCATGAGTCCCGCAGCCAATAGGGCGGCGGCGCCAATCACCTCCACACGGACTCTCGCCTGCGAGAGGATCTGCGAGCGGTCTTCCCCCGCGGAAGCCCCAGCCGAATTTGGCCTCGGCGAAGCGCTCGGAGTCGAGGGCACATCGGGGGGCGGTTCTTCGCCGCGACCGATATTACTTTCGGCAACCATTCTCATTTCTGTAGCCGATTTCCTCGAGGAATCCGGGCTGGATCTCTCCCGTCGAACCTCCTCGGACACGTCCGTCCCCGGATGGCCAGGCTTTCCGCCCTGAAGCGAAGTCACCAGCGCGCGCGCCCGAGCCCTCAGTTGGGGATCCCGCATGGCCGAGCGTGCCGCGGCCGCGGCAAGATCCTTCTGCCCCAGCTGAGCCCAGATCTCGGCAAGGTCGAGGTACGGACGGAGATCTTGTGGGTCGAGGGCGAGGGCTTTTCGAAGCTGGGCGAGGGCGGCGTCGAACTCACGGACGGACGCCAGGTAACATCCGGCCTCTCGGTAGTAGCCTGCGTCCGCAGGCTGGATTAGCCGGGCCTCGAGGATCAGCTCATTTGCCCTGCGCTCCCAGCGCAAAGCAGAAGCTGGCCGCTGTCGGTGGCGGATCGCCAGTTCCAGCGTATCGCCAGCCTGTCGATCAACGCGGATCTCCTGGAGCAGGGGATCCGCCTTCCAGGAGCTCAGAAGCCCCCGGAGAGACCCGGCTTCGGGAGTCGAGATCGACAGGACCAGTTCCCCGCTTTGGGTGCGGACCGAATGCACATCTTGAAGTGCGGAGAATCGGAGGGACACTTCACAGCGGAGGACATCAAAGTTGTGTCGGACGTCCACGGGAAGCGCGGAAGTCGCAGCGCCGAACAGCAACAGCGCGCACGCCACCGAACCACGGCAAATGCTCACGCCGGCACCTCCCTGGGCTTGACTACCATTGCCACCAGGCTCTCTGCCCTTTCCATCTCTCGGTGGAGTTCATCGAGATAAGGCTCGAAATCTACTCGCCCCGCATCCGTCTTCTTGAGTCCGAGCACGTCGGCCGTAGCTGGGTCGAGCGGGGGGATGCAAGGATCCCCGGAGTGGCCGTATCCGCCGCGACGAACAAGGGCATCGCAAAAGTGGACCAGATGACAGAGCTGGCTGCTGCGGAATGCATTGGCTGGGTGGTGGTGGAAGGCCAGGGCCTCCACGATGGTCTTGGGCAGATTCCAACGCTCCACCATCCAGGCGCCGATTCTTCCGTGGCTCACCCCCAGAACCTTCTCCTCGGCTTCGTAAAAGAGCAGATTCTCGGAATTCGCCTTGCGCAGGATCTGGCGGAATTCTTTCCGGAGATACTGGTTCAGAACGAGCTTCCCGATGTCGTGGATCAATCCCGCCACGAAGGCTTCGCCCACCACTTGGAACTGGAAGAGCCGGGAGAACAGCCGACAGGCAATGCCGGTGGCCACGGAGTGCTCCCAGAAGAGGGAATAGTCGAACCACAGATCTCCCTCCGACTGGCCGAAGCGTTCAATCACGGAGACGCTCAGTACGAGATCGCGCACCGTCTCGTAGCCGAGGAGCACGATGGCCAGATTGATCGTCCCGATCTTGCGGGGGAAACCGTAGTAGGAGGAATTGGCGAGTTTCAGCACTCTGGCGGTCAGGACCTGGTCGGCGGAAATGATCCGCGCCAGATCCTGCGCACTGGTCCTGGGGTCCTGGACCATTTCCACCACCTTCGCAACGACCGTAGGTAGCGTGGGGAGCGACAACACGCTCTGGGCTATCCTGCGGATACGCTCCGCATCGGCTGCGGCCCCGGCCACCTCGATCGGCGCGCGGGTCACCTCTCGGTAAGCAGTCGCCGTCATGGCTACGCCCATTGGTTCGTCCACAATTCCTACTGCCAAGTCTCCCAACGGACTCCCTCGGGGCCGGATTGAGGCTCTCGGGCTCGCCGGCACATGCCAGTCACCGGCCGGTCCGACCCTCCACCGGCTCACGCAAGCATATCGACCACGTTTCCGAGGATATCGTCTTTGGGAGGCTCCTCCTCCGGCTCGCGCAGAGCCTCTCTCCGCTCTTCGCTTTCCTGCTCTTCCTTTGCCGAGCTCTGGCCCTCCTGCTGATCGTTTCTGACGCGCTCATTCTCTTCGGCCTTCCTCGGTCGGTTCTGCTCCTGGGCCGCCTTCTCCAGCCATTGCATGTGGAAGGTCTGCTGCTCCGTGTCCGGCTGCCTGCGCTGGAGCTGATTCACGCGATCGGCATAGGGTGCTTTGGAGATGTTGTCGGCCAAATCCACAGGACGGATCATTCGGGCGACCTCCCGGCCGGAACCTCGCGAGGGGCTCACGGCCGATCTCGACTATCCCTCGCACTCATTCCAGCACCTCCTCGCGCAAGCGTGCCCGTAGCGTGGCGATGGCCTTGGTGTGGATCTGGGAGACGCGCGATTCGGTAATGCCCAACACTTGCCCGATCTCCTTGAGTGTCAGTTCTTCGTAGTAATACAGCGCCAGGACCAGCTTCTCCTGCTCCGGCAACTCATTGATGGCCTCGACTAACACGCGCTTGAGCTCCTCCTTCTCGATCACCTGAAGGGGCGTTTCCGCCTGCGGGTCGCGGATGACCTCGTACAGTCCGGTCTTCCCGTTCTCCTCGTCGTCCAAGTGCTCATCCAAGTAGACCAAGGTGGCCGCGTTCAGATCCCGGAGCAAAGCCCGGATGTCCTGCGGATCAAGTTCCATGTGCTCGGCCAGCTCCTCGCTCGATGCCGAGCGGCCAAGGTCCTTCTCGAGCTGTTCGGCAGCCCTCTCCCACTTTCTGGCTTTGGAGCGCAGGGATCTCGGCGCCCAGTCCAGCGCGCGCAGCTCGTCCAAGATGGCGCCGCGGACCCGCGGTAAAGCGAAGGTCTCGAATTTCACCCCCAAGCTGGGATCGAAGCGTTCCAGCGCACCCATGAGGCCCACCACGCCTGCCCCGATCAGATCGTTGAAATCCACGCTGCTTGGCAGGGTCTGCATCATCTTCGTGGCCACGTACTTCACGATCGGGAGGTAATGGAGCACCAACTCCTCCCGGATCTTCGGGTCGTGGTCCTGCTTGTATCTGGCCCAGAGCCGAGCCACGTCCACCTGTTCGGTTTGCTCCCGTTTCTTGGCCATGTCGGTTTCCCCTCAGTGCTCAGCTATCGAGATTCTCGCCTCAGGCCTCCTCGGGGATTTGCGGCTGCGCAGCTTCTCCCGACGCCGTGGTGGAACCCTCGGATGCCTCCGCCTGCTCGACCGCCTTCGCCGCGAGGATGCGGAGCCAGGGCCAAAACACCTCCCGCCAGAGGACCTCGAGCAGCCACACAAGGACGTAGACCACAAGCGCCTTCCGGACGGCCGGGCCCAAGCTCGCCCCTCGCCATTCCGAAATAAGGAATGCCAGCAAAGCAAGAGAGAGAGCCAGACGCCTGGGTCTCAAGCGCATCATCCATTCACCATGCCGAAGCCGTATCGCTCTTCGAATTCCTCAACGCCGTCAGCGGATGGCGACTCAGGAACTCCCGCGCCACCCTGGAGATGGCCTTGGCCAAGCCCGAGCGCGGCTCAGCCAGCGCCACGGGACGACCCGTTTCCAAACTCTCCTCCACCCGCGGATCCTGCGGGAGCCATCCCGCCAATGCCACCTCCCGGCCCAGGAACTGCCGTGTGACTTGGTTGAACCGCGCGTGCAGGTCCCGGGCCTGGCGTTCATTTCGAGCGCCGTTGATGCACAGACAGAGCTCCGTCGGGAGTCCGAGCGACCAAATGTGCTTGACCATGGCGTACGAATCGGCGATGGACGGAGCCGAAGGCGTGGTCACGATCCACAGTTCTGTAGCCGCCCCTGCGAGATCCACGCTCCGGCCGGAAAGACCCGAGGCCGTGTCCACCACCACCACGTCGTACCCCGACTCGAGCTCCAGGAAACGCATCAGGCAGCGTACAAGCTCTGCCTCCAGACCCAAGTACTGGGCTTCCACCGCACGCGAGGGCAAGAGCCAGAGGTTTCCGGTCACGGGAACGCAGGCCTTCCCCAACGGAAGCCTCCCCTCCACCGCCTCCAGCATCGTGAGACGGGGCTTCAGCCCTAGCAGAAGGTCCTGGTTGGGGAACAAGAGATCTCCATCCACCAGCAGGGTCCGGAGACCGGCTGCAGCGAAGGCTACCGCCAAGTTGCTCGCAAGGACGCTTTTCCCCACTCCTCCCTTCCCGCTGGTGATCACGAGCGTGAGTTTGTCCTGCGGCTCGCGTTCTGCCTCCAGGCGCAAGTGAAGTGTCGGAGTCCGGTTGACGAGCTCCCGCAGCGTCTTAGCCTGATCGATCATGGCTCTTGCCCGATGATGTTCTCGGCGATCTGCCGTGCGTCGGCCAGGAGAATGTCCTCGGGAACGCACTGCCCATTGGTGATGTAGGAAACCGGCTTCTTGTGCCTCCAGCAAAGGTTGGCGATGGGAAGCCAGTCGCCGCTTTCGTCCAGCTTCGTGAAGAGGAAATGGGTGATGGAGACGCAGGAAAACCGCTCCACCACCTCGTCCAAGAGTTCGGGACGGCTGGTCAGGCTCAGCACGAGATGAACTTCGTCCGGCTCCAGCGCGGAGATGAGGGTGCGGAGGTCCGCGAGGTGATCCTCATTCCGCTGGCTGCGGCCGGCGGTATCCACGAAGATGTAATCCAGGTAGCGAAATCTGCGCAGGGCCGCCTGCGCCTCAGCCGGGGTGTAGACCACCTCGATGGGGATGTCCGCAATATCGGCGAAGGTCCGGAGCTGCTCGATGGCGGCGATGCGGTACGTGTCCGCCGTGATGAAAGCCACCCGCTTTTCCTCGAAGATCTTCTTCTGGGCCGCAAGCTTGGCCAAGGTGGTCGTCTTTCCCACGCCCGTCGGACCAATCAAGACGACCACGTAGGGTCCTAGCTGCCGGCTCCCGATCCCGCCGGAAGTGGGGATCCTTGAGGCCAACCCTCCCACCCACCGGGAGACTTCCGGATTGTCTTCGCCCACGTCGGTGGCGACCTCGTGGAGTAGCTGCGGATCAAGGCCCCGCGCCAGCAGGGCGCTGGCGAGCGATGGGGAGGATCGCGGCTTCAGGCTGGAGGTCGCAAGACGCCGGATCGTCTCGCGCAGGGACTCCAGCTCCCGGCGCAGCTCAGCGATCTCGCGGGGGGAAGGCTGGCCCGCAGAGTCTGAGGGATGCGGGGAAAACAGGGACTGGGAATCCTCCTTCTCCGGGAGACCCACCGTGAGCTCCACCATCCCCGCCGGAATGGCGAAGGGATTCCCTTCTGGCACACGGCGGGTGTGAAGGATCACCGCATCCTCGCCAAGTTCCTGTCGGGCCAGGGAAAGAGCCTCGGCCGCGGATTTAGCTGTGAACCGCTTGATGATCATGGCTCAGCCTCAAGATGGAGACCGTCCGCACCTCCAGCTGCGGCGGGAGTTCCGTGTACGAAAGCACGGCCAGCGAAGGGAATAGCGGCTCCAGGAGCTTCCGGAGATACGGCCGCACCACCGGGGAGCAAAGGACAAGGGGCACGTGGCCCTCCTTAGTCATGCGATCCACCAGTCTCTGGAGACCGTCGTAGAGCTGGCGAAGCACCGCCTGCGGAAGGTCCGGAGCCGTTACCCTTTCCGCATGCCGTACCCCGTCCGTGATCATCTTCTCGACCGCCGGATCCAGCGTGATGGCGTAGAGCTTCCCATCCTCCGCCACGTACGGCCGGTAGATTTCGGCGGCGAGAGCATTGCGGACGTACTCGGTCAGGATGTCGACGTCTTTGGTCATCGGCGCGGCATCAGCCAGGGCCTCAAGGATCGTCACCAAATTGCGGATGGAAACCCGCTCCCGCAGCAGGTTCTGCAGGACTTTCTGTACCTGACCCAGGGTGAGGGTTCCGGGGATCAACTCATCCACCAACGCCTGATTCTCCTTCTTGATGTTCTCCACCAAACGGCTCACCTCCTGGCGAGTGAGTAGGCGATGCGCATTCTGCCGGATGACCTCCTTGAGGTGCGTCGCCAGCACGGCCGGAGCCTCCACCACGGTGTAACCGGCTCGCTCCGCCTGCTCCTTGCGGATCTCGGGTATCCACACGGCCGGAAGTCCGAAGGCGGGATCGACGGTCGGGATACCCTCCACACGGGTCGAAACTGCGCCCGACTCCAGGGCGAGGCAGTGCCCAGGTACCAGTTCGCCTTCGGCCACCTGCACGCCCCGGATGCGGATCACGTATCGGTTGGGTGGGAGCTGGATATTGTCGCGGATGCGGATCGGCGGCACCACGATTCCCAGCTCCAGAGCGCACTGCTTGCGGATCATCGAAATCCGATGGAGCAGGTCGCCTCCGTGCTCGGGATCCACGATGGGGATGAGCCGGTACCCGATTTCCAGCTCCATCGGATCGACGTGGAGATACCGCTCTACCCCCTCCTCCGCAGCACGCTTCTTTTGGGCTTCTCCTTTCGCGCGGGCTTGAGCCTCGGCCGCTTGCAACTTTTCTTGGTTACGCCGAGCACTGGAGGCCGCCAATCCCACCAGGACTGCCAGAAGGAAGAAGGGCAAAGCCGGCAAGCCCGGGGTAATCGCGAACACGACGAGCACCGCGGCGGCAATGGCCAATGGGCGCGGGTGAGAAAAGACCTGCCGCACCAAGTCCTCCCCCAAGTGACTTTCGGAGGCCGCGCGAGTCACCACAATCCCGGCCGCCGTGGACACGATCAGGGCGGGGATTTGGGATACGAGGCCGTCGCCTACGGTGAGGATGGTGTAGGTTCGCAATGCTTCGCTCAGGGAAAGGCCGCGCTGGACCACCCCCACCACGAATCCGCCAAGAATATTCACCGCGGTGATGATGAGTCCGGCCACGGCGTCGCCGCGAACGAACTTGCTGGCACCGTCCATCGCGCCGTAGAAGTCCGCCTCCCGGGCTATCTCCTCTCGCCTGCGCCGCGCCTCCTGCTCATCGATGAGCCCCGCATTGAGGTCGGCATCGATGGCCATCTGCTTTCCGGGCATGGCGTCCAAGGTGAAGCGAGCAGCCACCTCCGCCACTCGTCCTGCACCTTTGGTGATCACCACGAACTGGATCACCACAAGGATTAGGAAAATGATGATGCCGACGACGTAATTCCCCTTCACCACGAAGGTGCCGAAGGCGGTGATCACCCTCCCTGCGTAGCCCTCGCCCAGGATCAAGCGCGTCGAAGCAACGTTCAGGGAGAGGCGGAAAAGCGTGGCCACCAACAGCAGGCTGGGAAAGATCGAAAACTGCAGCGGCTGGGTAATGTACATCGACACCAGCAACACAATGAGCGAGAAGGAGATGTTGAAAGCTAGCAGCACATCCAGTAGGGGGGTGGGTAGGGGCACCACCATGACCCCCAGGATGGTGATCACCCCGATTGCCAGGTAGACGTCGCTCTGGCGCGCAAGACGAGTCATCGGAGGATTTGCCGCAGCGGAGCTCAGCATGCCCTACTCACCTCACCTTGCCCTTCAGTCGGTACACGTACGCCAGAATCTCCGCCACAGCCTGATAAGCCTCCACCGGGATCTCCATCCCCACCTCGACGGAACGGTAGAGGAGCTGGGCCAGGGGCTTGTTCTCCACAATGGGGATCCCGTGCTCCTTCGCGATCTCTTTGATCCGCTGGGCCAGTTTGCGAGCCCCTTTCGCCACTACCGTCGGCGCGGCCATGGTCTTCGGATCGTACTTGAGGGCCACGGCCAGTTCCGTCGGGTTGGTGATCACCACATCGCTCTCCGGCACGCGCTTCATCATCCGGCGGCGAGCCAGAGCGCGCTGGATGGACCGGATGCGAGCCTTGATCAGGGGATCCCCTTCCGTCTCTTTGAGCTCTTCCTTCAATTCCTGCCGGGTCATGCGCAGACTGCGTTCGTACTCAAAGCGCTGAAAGCCGTAGTCCGCGAGGGCCAAAGCCAACAAGACCAGCGCAGCGCGCAAGGCCACCTTGAAACTCACCGAACCCAAGTAGGCCAAAATCTGCAGCGGCGATTGTTCCGTCAAGAGTAGAATCCTCTCCTTCTCCGCCTTCAGCGCCGCCCAGACGACCCATGCCACCAGAGCAATCTTCAAAATGCCCTTGAGCAGTTCCACCAGCGAGCGCGCCGAAAGCAATCGACGAGCCCCTTGGACGGGGCTGATCCGTTCCCATTTCGGAACCAACGGTTCCCCAGAGAAGACGAATCCGACCTGAGCCACATTGGCGAGCAAGCCCGCGACAAACGCAACCCCCACGACCGGGGCGAGGAAACGGGCAAGATTCAGGGCCGTTGTGGCGAGGATATTCCCCACGGAGTCGGCGCTCACCGAAGCGCTCGCAAGGCTGCTGAAAGAACGGCGCCACAGGTCCGCCATCCCCACAAGCCAGCTTCCGGAGATTGCGTACAATGCCAGGACGCCTGCCAGCAGCACCACGGCCGCGTTCACCTCCATGCTCTTCGCCACATGCCCTTTTTGGCGCGCTTCCTCGCGACGCTTTGGCGTCGCTTGCTCGGTACGCTCTTGGAAGGATCCCTCAGGCATAGCGCGTCACAAGAGCTGAAGAACCGATGCCAGATCCCTTTCCAACTGACCCAGCAGGCTGTGGAAGAGCTGGCTCACCAGGGGAAAGGAATAGGCCACTGCCGCGAGTCCAACAGCAATCCCAATTGGAAAACCGACCATGAAGATGTTCATCTGCGGCACCGTGCGAGCCACGATGGACAGAGCCACATTGGATAGGAACAGGGCAGCCATGGCCGGCGCCGCAACCTTCACGCCGATGGTGAACACCTCTGCGGTGATTCGGATCAGGCTGGGCGCAAGCTCCGGATTCGGAGTTACGGAGAACGGCGGCACCAACTCGAAACTCCGGGCGAGCGCCGTCAGCAGGAGGTGGTGGCCGTTCAACGTCAGGAACAGGAGCGCAGCCACCAAGTACTGGAGCTCGCCCATGAGGGATACCTGCTCCTGGGTCTGCGGGTCCAGCACATTGACCACGGCAAAGCCCATTTGAAAGCCCACCACCTGCCCGGCGAAGTGCATTCCGTGGAGGATCTGCAAGGCCACGAAACCGAGGATTAGACCCACCGCCGCTTCTTTCACCACGAGCCAGACCAGACCCACCGGGAGCTGGGAAGGAATCCGCGGCGAGGCCACACCCGGGAGAAGCAACACCGCCAACGCCGCCGCCAAGCCCACTCGGCTCAGCATGGGGAACCGCCGGTCGCTGAACACCGGAAGCGCCACAAGCCCGCTGAGCAGGCGGATGAACACCAGCGTCCAAAGCTCGATTTGTCGCGACCAGCTGAGATCCATCGACAGGACCCTCAATGCGCCACCGTGGGTATGTAGCCGAAGACCTGCAGGGTGAAGGAAACTAACATCCTCAACATCCAGGGAGCGAAGAGGAAGAAGGTCAAGGCCACCACCAGTATCTTGGGCACGAACGTCAGCGTCATTTCGTGGATCTGCGTCGCCGCCTGGAAAATCCCCACCGCGAGACCCGCGATCAGTCCGAGCAACAAGACAGGCCCGGAGACCAGGAGGGCTGTGAGCATCGCATTCTTGGCCAGAGAGACCACAAACTCTTCCGTCATTGCCGGACTCCCGTCACGATCTTACCGAAAGCTGCTCACAAGGGAGGTTACAATGAGATACCAGCCATCCACGAGCACGAACAGAAGCACTTTGAAGGGCAGACTGATCATCACAGGGGGCAACATCAGCATGCCCATGGACATGAGCACGCTGGCCACGATCATGTCGATCATCAGAAACGGGATGTACAGCAGGAAGCCGATTTGGAAGGCGATGCGCAACTCGTTGATCACAAACGCCGGGACGATCACGCTCAGCGGCAGCTGATCCGGAGAGGAAGGCCGCTCCAGTCGCGCCATCTTGACAAACAGGGCCAAGTCCTTTTCCCTGGTCTGTCGCAGCATGAAATCGCGAATCGGCTGCTGCGCCCGCTGCAGGGCCTCAGCCTGGGAAATCTGCTCCGAAAGGTATGGCTGGAGGGCCTTGTCGTTGATCTCGCTCAGCACGGGGCGCATCACGAAGAAAGTCAGAAACAGGGAAAGCCCCACGATGAGCTGATTGGGCGGCATCTGTTGAAGCCCGAGCGCCTGGCGCAGAAAGTGGAAGACGACCACCATGCGCGTGAAGCTCGTCATCAACAGCAGGATGGCCGGCGCCACGGACAGCACCGTGAGCAGCGCCAGGATCTCCAGCGTGACGGCCACATCCTTGGGACTGCTGGCCCGATCCACACCGAGCGTGATCTTCGGCAAAGGCTGTGTGCTCCCGATCACCGGAAACACCAGGAGACCGGCCAAACCCAGCATCAGCGCGCATCCGATAATCCACCCTCTCCGCGGTCCAGGGGGAGAAGTTGTCCTCATCCGCCATTCCATCCCAATCCCTATCGCAGTTTTCGCGAGGCTCGCGCCGTCAGGACGGTGTTCAGCAACCCGCTGAAGGGCGTATCGCCTCTCTTTGCCGACTCGACCTGCTCCAGGCTACGGGAAACCGAGCCGGGATCCAGCTCCGCCAGGTGATGAATCCCGCTCTCGCTAACCCCGATCACCAGGTACCGATCGAGCACTTTCACCAGGCTGATCTGCTTTTTCGGCGCGAGGTAGGAAGTCGCCAGCACGGTGAGCCACCGGTCGGGCGTCGAGGCCTTCTGCCCCACCATCCACCTCCGAACGAGCCACAGGAATGCCCAGGCGAGGGCCAGCACCAAGGCGGTAGCCAGGGCAAGTCGGAAAATCACGGCAAATCCGCTTTGGGTTCCCGCCCCCGATGATCCGGAAGGGACGAGCTGGCCAGGCTGGAAGGCCATGGCCGCGAAGGCCAACAGGATCAGGAGCGAAAACGCAAGGCCGGCGGCCGGACCCAGCCCGGGCTTCCGCCTCTGGGGTCTAGCAGGGATACGTTTCACGTCAACTTCCTCCACCGAGAGAGCGCAGCCGCTCCGTCCGTCCAGCGAGAGAGGTTATCCTCACGCCGAATCGGTCTTCCACGACGACAACGTCCCCTTCCGCGAACTTCCGGCCGTTCACGTACAGATCCACCGGGTCGCCGGCCATCTTGTCCAGCTCGATGATGCTCCCCTTGCCCAGTTCGAGGATCTGCCCGACGGTCATTTCCGTCCGACCCAGCTCGACGGAGATCGTCAGCGCGAGGTCGTACAGCGCATCCAGGTTCCTCGGCGTTCTTTCGGCCGATTCCTCGGCCAGAGGCTCGAAGTTCGGGGGACTAACCTCGATCTTGCGTTCCTTTTCCATGGCTTCCGTCTCTGCTTGTTGCGCGCCCACCTCCGACTCCTGCTGCCTTTGCAGAAGACCTCCGAGCACGGAGGCCGAGAGGACCATGCTAACCGGGACCTCCTGAGCCGAATGCACCAGCAAGTAGTTTAGGCGGATCAAAGGATCCGGGGGAAGCCATTCTGGGCGGAGAGTGTCCGAAACCTCGGGTCCTTCTCCCTCAAGCTCACCTTCGAAAGCCTGCGCCGACCCGCTCAGGAAGTGGCGAGCGTTGGCGCGGAGCAGCGCGAGGCTCTCCTCTCCTCCGAGCAGCTCCCCGCAGAGGTAAAGAAGACGCTCTTGCGTGTCCGCACCCCAGCGCAGTGGAAAAGCCGTGGCTCCCCGCCCAAGCTCCGTCCGCAATTGTTCCGAACTAGCGGAAGAAACTGCTACCGGCTGCAGACGCACGTCCGAGCCCCTCTCGGCCGCTTCCTGATTGGCCAGAGTCGCCGCGACTTCCGCCACATCTCGCAGTGGGGAAAGAGCGGACTGGAGCGCATCTGCCGAGATCTTCGCTGGAGCCATCTTCAAGTCCCCGGCTGGGCTTCACCCGCCATTTTGAACTAGCTCAACCACACGCACCGCGAGGGAACGCCTGCGCGTGCCCGGCGTGCCGTAGGCCCTCATCATCCCTCCGATGCGGATCGGCAGGGCATCGTCCGTCCGCGTGTCCAGGACCAGCACATCCCCCTCCTGGAGCTCCATCAGCTCGCGCAAGGTGATGCGGGTCTGCCCCAGCTCCACCTCAACCGGCACGGGTGTCGAACGGAGGTTTTTTTCGATTGACTTGCGGCTGACTTCGTCCCATCGCACGTGGGCACCAAAGGCCACTTTGCCGGGGCTCATCTTGGGGAGCAGGTCCTCGAGCATCACGTAGGGCAGGCAAAGGTTCACGCCGCCTGCAATTTCCCCAGCAGCGAAGCCAATGGAAATCGCCACAACCGTCTCTCCAGGCGGGATGATCTGAGTGAGACCGGGACGGCTGTACATCGCTTTGAGCTTGCAGTGGATATCGGTGACCGGTTTCCAGGCCTGGTCGAAGTAGCGCACCATGCCCTCGACCAGCTTGCGGATCACCCTCTCCTCGATGAGGGAAAGCTCCCGGAACTCCTCGATTTTGCCCCCCACTCCTCCGAAGAGCTTGTCCACCGCCAGAAACGTGAGGGTGGGGTTGATCTCCATCACGAAATCCGATTTCAGCTCGTCGGCCCCGATGACGCAGATGCAACTGGGGTCCGAGAGGCTAAGAACGAATTCCGAATACGTGACCTGGTCGACGGCCTCCACCTTGGAGCTGACAATCGTCCGGAGCCGAGCGCTCAGGTACGATTCCAGCTGCTTGGCGAAGCTCTCGTGGATCACGCGGAGGGTCCGGATCTGGTCGCGGGTAACGCGATTGGGGTGCCGGAAGTCGTAGACGACGATGTTCTTCTTGCTCTCCTCCCGGGGCTCCCTGTCCCCCACCTCCAGGTCCTCCAATGCCCCCTGGCGGAACTGCTCGAGGAGTTCGTCGATCTCGCTCTGTGAAAGAATTTCCGCCAATTCACCCTCCCGCGCCTTGGTCACGCCCGCCAGCCAGTGGCGGTAGAAGCCGGCTCTCCCCGCTTCTCAGTCCATCAGGCCGAGCCGGGTTTTCCCATCAGGAAGCCTCCGCCGCCATCTTTGACAACATCCATGCCACTGGGAGGAGATTGGCCGGGGCCCTGGCCTTGCGGCTGGGCTGCTCCCGGGCTCGCGGGGAAGGGAAACCCTGGCGGGACGGGTAAAACTCAAGCGGGAGGCTTGGACCGAGGGGAAAGAATTGCCCGACAGGCGGAACAGGTGATCCCCCACGCTGGCGCCACAACGCGCCCGAATCACAGACTACTGCATGACATAGCTACTGAAATACACCCCCGAAACCTTGCCCGTTGTGAGGACACCATTTACCTTGTGCAGGATTTCGGAGCGCAGGGAGTCGCGGAAGGCGGGATTACTCAGGGTTTCGATGGGGTAGGAGCCGAGGGTCTGGAGCATGATGTCCCGTATCTGAACGTTCCGCTTCTCCAATTCGGAGCCCACTTTCCCCGAATAGACCAAGGCCACAGTGGCATTCAAGAATCTTCTGCCCGAGCTCCCGGCGGGATTGACGATGATGTCCTCCACAAGGTACACGTCCCCGAACTCCCGGACGATGCTGCCTGGCTCAGCCTTCTTAGCCTGTACGGCGACGGTTGGCTGCGGTCTCACCAAGCCGAATTCCTTCACCGCTACGAACGACACGACAGCCTGCAGCGCAATCACCGCCATAGCGATGAGCACCTTGGGCACCAGAGAGGCTACCTTGCTTTTTCCAGCCGGTTGTTGCTCTCTTGCCTCTTCTTCCGCCATAGGGCCTCCTGCAGCCAGTGGATCGTCCTATTTGAGACCGTTCACGAGGATCTCTACGCGCCGATTCTTCCTCCGATTCTCCTCGGAGTCATTGGGAACCCTCGGCCGATACTCCCCATATCCTACGGCAACCATGTCCTGAGGCCGAATGCCGCGCGATTCGAAATAATGCAGCACGCTCAGTGCGCGCGCGGCCGAAAGCTCCCAGTTCGAAGGAAACTGGGGGGTGTTGATGGGCAAGTCATCTGCATGCCCCTCGATCACGACTTGTTTCGCCTTCCGGGCCATCTCAGCAATGCGATCCAGCAGGGGAAGGAACTGGGGCTTCAGATCCGCACGGCCCAGATCGAAAAGGATCGGGCTTTCGATCGTCACCGCAATCCCCTCCTCCGTCTGTCGTAGCGTAACCTCCTCCTCGATCCCCTGCTGTTCTATGTACTCCTTGAGCTCTTGGAGCTCCGGCGGTTTGCCCCCTTCGAACTGAGGGCTGATGTCCGGCGACGGGATCTTGTATGCCGGAGATGGTGAAGGTTGGCCTTTCAAAACACCCAGGGCCCCTTTCAACGATCCCATCGCCTTCTGGAACTCCGCGAGCTGGATCGAGGAAAAGGACTGAAGCAGGACGAAGAATGTGAGCAGGAGGCTCATCATGTCGCCGTAGGTGACCACCCACTCCGGGGCTCCTCCCTTGGCCTCCTCGCTCCTCCTCTTGCGCGCCATCTCAAGCTTTTTCCCGGACGATGTCCTTGCGGATCTTCGGAGCGATGAACGAGATCAGCTTCTGCTCCACGATCCTGGGGTTGTCCCCCGACTGAATGGCCAGGACTCCCTCCAGGATCAGTTCCTTCATCATCACTTCCTGCTTGGAGCGGGTCTTGAGCTTCCCCGCCAGCGGCAGGAAAATCAGGTTTGCCAGAACCGCCCCGTAAAAAGTCGTGATGATGGCCACGGCCATTCCAGGCCCTATCTTGGACGGATCCGACATGTTCGTCAGCATGATGATCAGCCCGATAAGGGTACCGATCATCCCGAAGGCTGGGGCGTAAGAACCCATCGCCGCCAGTATGCTCTGACCCAATTCGTGCCGTTCCTGCAGGTAGGAAATTTCCGTCTCCAAGATCGCGCGCATCATCTCCGGCTCGGTACCGTCCGCAGCCAGCTGGATGCCTTGCCGGAGGAAGGGATCCTGCACGTTCTCCAGCTCTCGCTCCAAGTAGAGAATTCCCTCCCGTCGGGCGATCTCCGCAAACCGAACCAGTTGCCGGATCGTCTCGCGCGGGTCAGGGTCCTTGTGCAAGAAAGCGTTCTTCACTACGCCGAACACGCTCAGCACTTCTTTCAAGGGGAAGTTGATGAGCGTAGAAGCCATCGTACCCCCGATGACGATCAGCACTGAACTGAAGTCGAAGAACGTGCGGAAACTGCCCTGGCTCAGGATCGAGGCGGTGATCAGGAATACGCCCGACAGGATGCCCAGAATGGTCGCAAGATCCATGGCGTCCCGGTTCGTCTATTACGAAGTTCATGCATGCGATGGGCACGAAGCAGCTGTCAATCCCCAAATCGTCGCCCGATGCGAAATCTTGAGTCGGCGGTCCCCTTGCGAAAGGCGGGGGTGCAGCACAAGCCTCCCGGAAGCCGTGTCCGGGCCCCGGAAACCCCACAACTTCATGGCCGGACTCAGCCGGCCGCGGAGAGAGCATGCCACGGAGGGAGCGTGCGGACCGATGGCGGTTGGCGACTCGGCTCCGGAGGGGCTCAGTTGCTCATGGAATCGACGTCGTTCACGTTGGCAAAGGTATAGTGGCTGATGCGCCGTCGGTACTCCACCACCTTCTCCACGATCTCCTCGGGGGTCTCTCTGACCATGTACTTGGAGTTCGTAGTGAGGGTGATGATGGTATCCGGCGTGGCCTCAACCGTCTCGATCAAGTCCGCATTGATGATCAGTTCCTTGCCATTGAGGCGGGTCACCTTGATCATGGCGGTTCCTCCTACGCGCGGGCGGCCCGGTCTCCGCCGAGCCGCCCGCGACCAGAGCGATTACCTCTTGAGATTCACCAATTCATTGAGAAGATCGTCCGTCGTCGTGATGACCCGGGCATTGGCTTGGAATCCGCGCTGGGCCACGATCATGTTCGTGAATTCCTCCGCCAGATCCACGTTGGACATCTCGAGATGGCCGGGGACGATTTTCGCCTGAACGCTCTCCCCAGCCAAGCCTAGCACGGCCGTGCCCGAATTGGCCGAGATCTGATACAGGTTCTCGCCAGCCCGCAGGAGCCCAGCGGGGTTATTGAACACCGCCAGGGCAATCTGCGCGAGGGTCTGGGTTACCCCGTTACTGAAGATGCCCGTGATCTTCCCGGTCTCGTCAATGTTGATGGTCGTGAGATCGCCGTTCGGGTATCCGTCCTGGCTTGAAGCTACGGCCGTGGAGGGAGAGGCGAACTGGGTGATCCCATTGAATCCGCCGATGTCCCCGGCGTCGAAGACGATCTCCATGAAAGACGCCCCGTTGTTGGGATCGAATTTGAATGAGGTCATCCCATTGTCGTACAGGAAGGAGTTCAGGGAACCATCGGAGTTGAAGTTGATGGTCCCGGTGCTGCCGCTGGAGATGATCTCATCGCCAGCCAGGGTGGCCTCCCAGCGCCACTGGTTCTCCACATCCGTCTTCGTGAAGGTCAACGTGACGATGTGCTCCATACCCAGTTCATCATAGATGGTAATGCTGGCCGAATGGGTCACATCCTGAGCTTTCTGGAGCTCGTTCATCACGCAGGCGGTGTTGAACTTCGTGTTCCCGGAGATGCGAATGGAGGGCGCCTCGATGGCGTAGTCCTCCCCAGGATCCCCGTTGATCACCAGGCACCCTCGCTCATCCACCTGCACTCCGTTCCTGTTGGTGATCCCGAAGGTCGATTGGATGAAGTCCGCGAGGTCTCCCAGCTTGGTGGTGGTGGTCACAGTTAGGGTGCCCGACTTGTCCTCACCGCCCACGATGGCGCTCACGGAGATCACGTCACCGGGCGAAATGCCCAGAGGCTCTCCGACGGAGTTCCGGAGCTTGGACAGCTCCTCGTCCTTCGTTGCCCGGTGACTGAACTCATCGGTGAAGGTCACTTTGCCCGAGGAGCTGTCGATCGTGCCGTTGGCCGCCCCGAGGGCCGATTGCAGCGCCGCGCTGTTGCTGCGGAACGTCACGACGTGCGCCGATCCCGAGGCGTCTTCCACCTTAACCGCGCCGTTCGCGGTGAGCGTAAGTTTGAGCGATCCGCTGAAGTCCTGGTTGATCTCCGCAATCAAGTCCTGCAAGGTGGTGAATTCGCCGTTGCCCACGACGGAGTCGCCGGAGACGTAGGTATAGGTCCGCTCCGTGGTGCCGTCGTTCACCGTGACCGTGGTGACCCCCGAGACCATCCCGGAGATGAAGGAGTTGGTGTTACCTCGCGCGTACAGGCCGGCCATGTCCGTGTTATCCCCCGCCTCCTCCACTGCCAGGAAGGGGGCCGTCTTGGTGATCGTCCCCAGCGGCTTCTCGCCGGCGTCCAGGTTCCCCGTGAAGGTGATGGACCGGGTCGCCCGCGCCGGCACCTTTTGCCCGAACGGAAGGGCGATGTCCTGGATGGCACTGGTGGAACTGATCCGGCCACGCGCATCCGCCATTCGGCCTTGGACCACAAGCCCATTGCTCGGGTTCACCAAGCGGCCTTGGGCATCGAACTGAAATGCCCCAGCCCGCGTGAAGAAGTACCGCTGGCCGTCGCTGAGGACGAAGAAGCCGTTGCCGCTAATGGCCAGGTCCGTCTGCTGGCCAGTGGCCTGGAGGCTACCCTGGTTGAGGATCGTGTCGATCGTGCCCACCGTCATGCCCAGGCCCACCTGAATCGGATTTGTGCCGCCGACACGACTGTTGGGCATCGTCGCCCCGCGCAGGGTCATGGACAAGCTCTCCTCGAAGGTCACTCGCGAGGCCTTGTAACCAACGGTGTTGACGTTGGAGATGTTGTTGCCGATCACATCCATCCGGACCTGATGATTACGGAGTCCGGAAACCCCAGCGAACAGTGAGCGCATCATGGTGACCAACCTCCTTTCGGGTTTCTACCGCTTCCGTCGATCCGCGGTAGGGGGCCTCCCCGGAGGGGTCCAGCCCCAGTTCCATCAGCCATCACAGAATCACGGCGCTGTCGATATTGGTGAACACGTTTTCCCGCATCGACGGTCCGTCCAGGGCCGTGATCACGGTGCGATTCCGCACGCTCACGACGAAGGCCAAGTCCCGCATCAGGATCAGCGAGTCGCGAGCCCCCTTGGCCTGGGCACGATCCACAGCCTCCCGCAAGCGGGCCTGGTCCTCCTGCGTCAACTGGATGCCTCGCAGAGCCATCCTCTGCAGTGCATGGGCGGAAAAGCGGACCTCTCCCAGCTTGCTTTCGAGGATCTCCGAGAACTGCGGCGCCCCGTCCGATCCCCTCGGCGAGGGTCGCACCCCACTCGGAGTGGTCCCTTGGACGGGCCTTAGATGCGGGTACATCAGGGGATCAATCCGGCTCATAGCGCATCACCTCCTTCTTTCACCCATGTCGCCGGATCTCGACCACGTCCCCCAGAGTCACCTCCTGTCCCCCGAGAAGAAGCGTGGCAACCCCGTTGGCGTAGCGCACCCCCGTGATCCGACCCACGACGAACTCTTGAACCTCCATTACCTGCCCATCGGAGCTGGCTTCCACCTCGTACCGGTAGGATCCCGGTTGGGCGGGCCGGCCGCTGCGGGTCTCGCCATCCCATTGAAAGCCGTGGCTCCCGGCCGGCAAGGCGCCGAGATCCTCCTGGTAGACGAGGCTGCCTCCAGCGTCGTAGACACGAAGGACCACCTTCTGCGCCGCAGACGGGAGCGCGAATTCCACCTGCGCCGTTTCGCCGCTGGCAAGGTAGAACTGGTTTCCTTGCACCTTCGCCTCCCGGTCGATGAGCGCCGCCACCAAGGAATTGTTGAGCGATTGGTTGAGGAGGTAGTCCATCCTCACGCTGTCCTGCAGGCTGGAGTTGATGTTTTGCATCTGCTCCAAGCTGCTGAACTGAGCCAGCTCCGCCACGAACTCCTCATTCTGGAGCGGACTCAGCGGGTCCTGATACCTGAGCTGAGTGATCAGGAGCTTGAGGAAGTCCTCCTTGCCGAGAACCTGTTGGGTGGCGGCCTGAGCTACTAACGTGCCCGTGGAGCCGCTCGTCTGACTCACCTGCATGCTTTCCTCACCTCCTTTGCCGCTGGCTCATGCGATCCACCCCTGACCGTGGCCCGACTGGCCTGAGCCCTGGCCTTTGTCCCCCTCCGGCTCATGCCGACGGAAGGCGCGCGCTTCCCTCTCCTGCGGCTCGGGTCGGGGACGGCGATCAGGTGCATCCTCAAGGCCCGGCCCCCCAGGTTGAGGCGCGTGGACCTCGAGACGCACCACATGGTGACCCTGACCGGCAAGTGCCTTTTCCAGCTCCCCGGCGCGCTCGGACAAGAGCTGGCGGGTGGCATCCACATCGGCTTCCAGCCGCACGGTCACCTCGCCCGCCTCGGACTTCACCTCGATGCGCAAGCGGCCCAGTTCCGGCGGCCGGAGATGAACCACCACCTCAGCACTTCCCTGGGCCACAATTCGCTGCAGAGCCGGCCGCACCTGGTGACTGAGCTGCGGCCAGTCCAGCCTCGGGAAGGCCTGGTTTCCGCCCCTGGCCGTCGGCCGAGTCTCGCGGGCGGAATCCAGCCCAACCACCGGCCGGCCGAAATCCGCCGGCGCACGCGCTTCCCGCACCGAACCGTCAGCGCTCGAGCCCCGAAGCTGAGGATGGGACTTCGCCGCCTCCCTCTTTTCCACGGGGCCCTGACTCTGCGCCCTCGGCTGGTCATCAGCCCCCATCTCGGTGACAGGCTGGTCGGGCACCTCCGTGCCACCCTCGGCGGCTTGCCTTTCCGCCTTCACCCCATCAGTCTCCCGAGGGGCGGATGGAGTCGCGTTCCCCGTCCCCGCCGGTCGGGTCTCCGCTGCTTCGCGCGGATCGGCCTCGCGCAAGGGCTCGACGGGATGTTGCCTCCCATCTTGCTCCGCCCGGCTCACGACCGAATCGGACCGATCTCGCACATGCTGCGGTACGTGCCCTTCCGCGGGCGTGTGTGAGGACACGACCGGATCGGCCATTGCGAAGGTGCTATCGGGCGCTCCCAGGCGGCTCGGTCGATCCACCGCCGCTTCTCCACGGGCCCCGGAGCCGCTGGTCTTGACCTCCACCGAGTGAATCCCGAGCTCGTCGGCGAGAGTCCAACTTGCCGACCCCCGTCGGAAACCCCGCCCCGGCTCGACGGCCTGCTGCAGGTCCCGAACTTGCGGCTCCACCCCGGGCCAATCGCCCGGACTCGGGCGCTGTTCCGCCACCTCCCCGCTCAGCGTCATCCGGCCCCAGACGCCGCGAGACGTCCCAGTCCCCCGATTCGGCTGCGCGTCGTTCGGGACCGGGAAGCTGGCGGACGAAGCACCTCTCAGCTCCTCACCGGGCACTTTCGCGAGCGAAGCCAGCCCCGCAATCCCCCAAGAGACTGCTTCCACGTCATTCCGGGGAGCGATTGCCTCGCCGCCAGCCGAGGGCGAGCGCCCCTCCCGCACACCCGGGGGTGAGTCAGCCACAATCGTTAAGCCGGAAAATGCCGGAACCGGATCGGGCCGGGCAGCCGAGGTAAGCCCAGGCTGCGGCGGCTCGAAGGCCTCTCCCCCACGAGGCCGAGCGGGCGGCGGATCCGCGACTTGGACACGATCCATTTCCAGCCGCGACTGTGCGGTCGCGACCGCGTCCAAGCCAGACGGGGCAGGGAGATCCTCTGCGGGAAAGACAATCCGGACAGGAGCGGTCTTGCCGCTTTCATCCCGCGGCAGGTCGGCGGTCATTTGCGCCGTGCCGCCGCGAAGACTGGAGCCCATGCGGAACGTGCCGAGGAAGGCTTCCCTGTCCCTACCGATCGGATCCTTCCCGCTGCGGGACGGGTTCTCTGCCGGGACCGTTTCAGCCATCCGGGAGGGCTTACCCGGCGAACCGACGCCTGCCGACGCCAACTCAATGGCCTCGTGCACACGCGCGGAGGAGAGCGGCCGCCGCTGGGAGCCGGTCCCCATTGCTGTACGGAGGACCTCCGCGGTGGCGACAGCGACCTCCGCCGACGCCCCCGCGGGGGCGGCAGTCCTCTGGGCATATAGCGCCGCAGGAATCGGCTCGGGCCGGGAAGAAGTCATGGCCGAGCCGACGGGAACTTCGGCCAACAGTCTCGGCGTGGCTGCGGTTGACTTGCCCGAACCAGACTCCGGAACGCCCGCGCCACCCCGGTGCAAGATCGCTGGGGACAGTGGCTCGAGAATGCCGACCGGCTCGGCAGGGAAGGCTGGAGCCTCCGGATTCTGCGCTTCAAGCCGGGAGCCGGCCCCCGGAAATACCCCGCGATCAGCTGACATCGCGAAGCTCTCTCGACCGGAGCTCTCCTCCAAGGCTTCGGGACAAAGGTGCACCTTCTCCCCCTCCGAGATTGGCACGGCAAGGACCTCCAAAATACCGTCTGGGATTCCGGCCGGTGCCGTTGGGAGCGTCTCGCCGGGCGAGTTCACCGAGCACAGCTCCCTTCCTTCCGGCGCTTCGAGCTCCTGGGATCCCAACTCCGCCCGGATGCCAAATCTTTCAGGACGGCGGACGACCGGAGCCTCGGTTTCCGCCGGCACGTCCGCCGCGAGTCCCGATTCCGCGCGCTTCTCCGCACAAAGGGCTCCGGCAAGTGCGGAGTCGTCCGGCGACATTCCCGGCATGGTTGGGGACTGAGGTGGTTGGAAGGCGCGTGCGATGCCATCGGCTAAGCTTGTGGGTTCGACACCCTCAGCCCCTTGTGCGTCCCTTTCTGTCGGGATCCAAAGGGCTGCAGTCGTCCGCACTTCGACGGGAGGCTGGCCTTCGCCGTGGATCCGAACAGCGCCGTTCGTCGCCACACTCCCGGCATCCCCTGGCCGAGCCGCCGGAACCCAGCCCGCCGGCGCCGAAGCTGATCCATTGGCTACCGCAGCGGCTTCCGCCTCCCGCACCGCTTCCGCAAGGAGCAGCGAGAATCCGTTCTCCTCAGGGCGGAGAAGGCCTGGGCTGCAATCGTTTCCGGTGCCGGGACTGGTTCCCTTGCCGAGGACCTGCCCGAGTATCCCTTCGATTCCCATCGAGTTTGCCGCCAGAGTCTGCATTCGCGCACCCTGCTCTCAGGATCGCGGGTCAGTACCCGCTTCGACCGTTTCCCGCCACAGCCGACGAATCCGCATCCTCACTCCGCCAGCACCAGCCGTTGAGACAGCCGCGCTGCTCGTGCCGCATCGAGCGCGGCCAGAACCCGCGCCGCCCCCTTTTCAGTGCTCTTCTGGAGCACGAGGACCAGGAGATCATCATCCATCCCTGCGACCGTGCTGGTGATCGAGCTGTCGGGGAGAGCAGCCAAGATGGCTGCCAGCTTCCGCGCCCGCCGCAGCTCTTCCTGTCGCTCCTGATCCAGCAGAGGAGACAGCTTCTCCTCCAAGGCTCGAATCTCCACCTGCTTACGGTTGGACTCCGTGATCAGGGAATCCAGCACCGCCCGGGCTGCGGCAATTCGAACCTGAAGCAACCGCAGCGAGTCGGCCAGAGAACTTTGTAGGGTGTCCTGCTCCGATGGCGTTGTGGCCTGTTCGGGGACGGCTCGCGGCAACCGGAAGCTCCGCCCATTGAGGAAGTAAAACGTCAGCGCGAAGACGACCACGTAGGAAGCCATGAACCCGATGATCCAGGTCAAGATCTTCCCGGACTGGTCCCGAAATGCACCGCCGAAATGCAGCGAATTCCCAGGTTCCCCGCCTCCGGCGGGACCAACCGCTCCTTTCCAGCTCGGTCGCATTCGGCGGAGCCCAACACCGCAGCCTTTCCCCAGCTTCGCCTGCAGGAACCCCGGAAGCTTCCTCAAATCGCGCTCGGCCTTCATTTGTCCACCCCTGCCGCTGTCTGCCTCATTGCGCGACCCCTTCCTCAGAGGCTAATTCCGCTCGGCTCCGCCAATCGGCCAGGCTTGCCACCTCGTCCAGGACAGCCTGCTCGGCGCGGCGTTCCCGTTCTTCGTAGCGCTCGCGATGCCGTTCTTTTAGCTTCTCGTAGATCCGGCGAGCTTTGACGAGCTCCACCAGCTTGGCCCTCTCTCGATCCAGCTCGGAGAGGAGCTTGCGCAGATGCAGATTCTGCTCGTCGATCCGGCGTTCCAGGGAGGAGATCCACCTGAGCCCGCTGGAGAGCTCGGCGGCACTGGCGCCCCGTTCCACCTGGGCAAGCCAAGACTGCCGCGCTTGTGCCCATTCCCTTGCCAGCGACTGCAGCTTCTCGCGTTGCCGGACTATCTCTGCCATCTTCTGGCCCACCACGTAGGCTTGTTGCCTTTCCCTTTGAAGAGCCAGCTGCAGGAGCCGTTCGTACCGAAACCGGAAGGCCATGGGCAGGCTCCCGGGCTACTTCGCCTTGGCTTTCTCCGCGAGATCGATCAGCCAGTTCAGCGTCTCCGAGAACTCGCCGCGATCCGACACGGACTGCCGAAGGAAATCGTTGATCAGGGGCAGCATCTCCAGAGCCCGATCGATTTCTGGGTTGCTGCCTTTCGCATACGCACCGATGTTGATCAGATCCTCAGCTTCCCGATAGGTCGCCAGGAGGCCGGTGACGATCCGGGCTGCTTCCAAATGGGCCGCCTCGACGATATCGGACATGACCCGGCTCACGCTCTGCAGAGGGTCAATAGCGGGGTAGTGGTTCTGATTCGCCAGCCTCCGGTTCAGCACGATGTGGCCATCCAGGATCGCACGGGCGGTATCGGCCACGGGGTCGTTCAGATCATCTCCTTCCACCAGCACGGTGTAGAGACCTGTGATGCTGCCGCGACTGGCGTTCCCCGCGCGCTCCAACAGGCGTGGCAATAGCGAGAAGGTGGAAGGGGTGTAGCCCTTGGTGGTCGGGGGCTCGCCGACGGCCAGGCCGATCTCCCGCTGGGCCATCGCCACTCGCGTCAGGGAATCCATCATCAGCATCACATCGTAGCCCTGATCCCGGAAATACTCCGCAATGGTGGTGGCCACAAAGGCTCCTTTCACTCGGAGGAGGGGAGCCTCGTCGGAGGTTACGGACACCACTACCGAGCGCCGGAGACCTTCCTCCCCCAAATCCCGCTCGATGAATTCCCGGACCTCCCTTCCGCGTTCCCCCACCAAGGCGATCACATTCACATCAGCGGAGGTATTGCGAGCGATCATCCCCAGGAGCACGCTCTTGCCCACCCCGCTCCCAGCGAAGATCCCCATCCGCTGGCCTTTGCCGCAGGTCAAAAGCCCGTCGATGGCTCGGATCCCGGTGACAAGGATCTCCTGGATGCGCCGGCGTTCCAGAGGGCGAGGCGGCTGGTTGAAGATGGGCAGGCGGTCCTCCGCACGAATGGGACCCAGACCGTCGATTGGCCTGCCGAGCCCATTCAGCACCCGCCCGAGGAGGGAGCGACCGGCGCTCACCATGAGCGCCGACCTGCTATTGATGACCTCAGCCCCAGGGGCGATGCCGTTCAGCTCGCCGAAGGGCATGAGTAGGACCCGGCGATCGTGGAAGCCGACGACCTCCGCCAGGCTCCCGTCGCCATTGCGGCGGCTGCGGATCAGACAGAGATCCCCGAGGGAAGCCGCCGGTCCCACGGACTCCACCACCGTGCCCACGACCCGCGCAACTTTCCCCTTGGCGCGGATGGTATTCGTCTCGGCGATGCGCTGCTCGTACTTCGACCAGCGATCCTGAGCTTTGACCGACGGATCCCTCATTTACTCTTCCCCAAACAGAGCCGCCTCGATCTCCGCAAGTTGTGTCTCGAGGCTGGCGTCAATGAGTCCGGAAGACGTCTCGACCAGGCAACTGCCGCGTGCTACGTCTTCGTCTTCGCGGATCTCCGCCTCGGCGAAGCTATCGAGGAGCTCGTGGCGGAACTCCGGACGAGTGCGCAGGAAACGGGCGTCTTGAGGGTTCAGGCGAATCACGATTCGATCCCTGTCGGCAATGCGCCGTAGTGCCTCCCGCACGATGTAAAGGATAGCATCGGAGCGCGCCTGTACCTCATACCCGATGATCTTCTTGGCGATCTCGTAGGCGAGGCGGACAACCGCCACCTCCGCGCTCCGAATCAGCTCCTCCCTCTCCTCCGCCAGGGAGCGGGCCGCCTCCTTCAGGCTCGCCACGATCGGCCGCAGGTCCTCCTGAGCCTGCCGATACCCCTCCTGAAATCCCGCCTGCCATGATTGCTTCCTCTCCTCTTCCAGTACTCGGTCGGTAGGCGGATCGGCGGACGGTGAGTGCGGCCCAGGCCCCGCCGAAGCCGTCCCTCCTGGGAGGATACCCGAGAAAGGGTCTGCTACCTCCTCCAGGACAGCTTGGGCCCTCGACCTGCGACTCCATTGGACCTCGTGCCGCTTCAGCACCCGCTTCAGCCGCTCAGACAAGGATCTCCTCCGATCCGCCGCCTCGGGCGATCACGATCTCGCCCTCCTCTTCGAGCGTGCGAACCATGTTGGCGATCTGCCGCTGCGCCTCCTCCACATCTCGCAGGCGGACAGGACCCATGTATTCCATCTCCTCGCGCAGGATGGTGGCCGCCCGTTCGGACATGTTCTTGAAGATCTTCTGCTTGACCTCCTCGCTCGCGCCCTTGAGGGCCAGGGCCATCTGCCGTGTATCGACTTCCTTCAACACGCGCTGGATGCTCCGATCATCAAGCAGGACCAGATCGTCGAAGGTGAACATGAGATCGCGGATCTTGTCCGCCAGTTCGGGATTCCGCGCCTCGATCTCATCGAGGATGATCTTCTCCGCGGTCTTGCCCGCGAGGTTGAGGATCTCCGCCACGGCCTTCACCCCTCCCGCCTCGGCGGTGGCGTGCGAGGATTCCATGCTCTCCAACTGCATCTCGAGCGCGCGCTCCAAATCGCTCAGAAGCTCGGACTGGACCTGCTCCATGGTTGCCATCCGGTAGACAACCTCTTTCTGCTTGTCCTCCGGGAGCCGCAGGATCACTCGCGCGGCTTGCGCTGGCTCCACGAAGGACAGGATCAGCGCGATCGTCTGGGGGTGCTCGTTCTGGATGAGATTGAGGATCTGGTTCGGGTGGGCCCGGCGCATGAATTCGAAGCCGCTGAGCTTCGAGGTACGCTCGATGCGCTGCAAGAGCTCATTGGCCCGCTTCGGCCCCAAGGCCTGCTCCAGGATCCGACGGGCGTACTCCAGACCCCCCTGCGCGATGTACTCGCGCGCGCGGAGCATGTCGTAGAATTCGATGATCACTCGGTCGATCACCTGGGCCGGCACATCGTGGAGCATGGCCATCTCTTTGGTGATCACCTCGATCTCCTGGTCGGAGAAGTGTCGCGCTAAGAGGGAAGCGGCCTCCACGCCGAGGGCGATCAACAGAATGGCCGCCTTCTGGCTTCCCGTGAGCTCCTCGTATCGAATATCCCTCAGTGGCATAGCTCACCGATGGTCCTGTACCAACCAGGTCCGTACCAGCTTGGCCGCATCTTCCGGCTTACGACGGGCGAAATACACCACCTGTCGGCGCCGATCCAGCCGCTCCAAGGCCTCCTTCTCGGCCTCTGGCTCCTCCATTTCCTCCGAGGAGCGCTTGAGATAGGCGAGGGCGACCTCTCGCAGGTCCCGGATCCCGGAGCGAACGAGCCCCAAGAGGAGAAGAACCGCCAGCCCAAGGGCGACCTTCTCCAAGACGTCCATGAGGAAGCCGCGCCGACTCACCTCTTTCAGCTCTTCCTCCTCAGGCATCTGTATCGGGAGGCAAGTCACCTCCACTCGGTCGCCCCGCTTGGCGTCGTAGCCGATGGCGCTCTGCACCAGAGCGGTCAGCTTGTCCAGTTCCTCCTGGCTTCTCGGGACGAACTGCTGGCTCTCCTTGCCTTTGGCCCCTTTGACGGGCTGGTAGCGGCCGTCGACGATGGCCGCCACAGTGATCCGGCGCACCGCCCCGGGCGACTGCACCACGCGCTCCACGGTGCGGTTCAGCTCGTAGTTGGTGACATTCGTTTCCCTCCGCCCTCCGCCCTGACCCTGCGGAAGGATCTCCAGGCTTGTCTCCTGGCTGCGAATGGCCGGATTCTCAGCATCGTAGGTTTCCTGCGTGCGCTCAACCTGGTCGAAATCCAGTTCCGCCGTCACCCGAACCCGAGCCCGTCCCGGCCCAACCACTCCTTCCAGCAGGCTCGTGACCTTCTGGCCGAGGTAATCCTCCACGTCCCGCTGAAGCTCGATCTGGGAGGCGGTGAGGCTGGCGAACGTATCCTTGTCCTTGCGGGCATTGAGGACGTTGCCGTAGCTGTCGACGATCGTGACGTTTTCCGGTCGCAACCCCTCCACGCTGGAGGCGACCAGGTTGGCAATCCCTTGCACCTGGACGGGGGTGAGCCTGGCTCCCGGTTTCAGCCGGAGGGCGATCGAGGCGGTGGGCTCCTTTTGCTCCGACGAGTAGAGGGAAGGCTCTGGCACCACAATGTGCACCCGCGCAGCCGAGATCTCACTCAGGGTGCAGATCGTCCGCGCCAGTTCCCCTTCGAGGGCCCTGCGGTAATTCACCTTCTGGACGAAGTCCGTGAGCCCGATGTTGTTCCGGTCAAAGATCTCGTACCCCACGGTGCCCATCAGCGGCAATCCCTGGCCGGCCAGCTCCAGCCGCAGCTCGTATACCCTTTCCTGCGGCACCAGGATCGTGGTCCCTCCGTCCCGAAGCTGGTAGGGGATCTTCTTGGCCCGGAGCTGCTCGACGATGATGGAGGCATCCTTCGGATCCAAGTTGGCAAAAAGGGCTGCGTAGTTGGGGCGCGATGCCCAATGCACCACGGCCACCACCAGGAGCACCGAGCCCACAACGGCCCCGATCAGGACGGCACGCTGGCCCGCGCTCAGCGACGTCCAGAAGGGCTTGATCTTCTCCACAAGTCGGCGCAAGGCGTCCGGCATCTCGTTCCACCCACCCGTTCGTCAAGTCGCTTCTCGGCGTTCCGGTTCTCGATTGGAGCAACTTACACCTGGAGCCGCATCAGTTCCTGGTACGCCTCCAGGACCTTGTTGCGGATCTCGAGCAGCAGTTCGAAGCTCAGGCTCGCTTTCTCCACAGCGACCATCACGTCGTGGAGATCCTCCGCCTGCCCAGCCGCCAACCTCTGCATCTGTTCGTTCGCTTCCAGCTGGAGGTCATTCACATCCACCAGGAATCTCTTCAGCGTCTCCCCAAACGACGGAACCTGCCCGCCGTCGACGCGGGAACCCGCCTTCGATTCCGTCAGCTGGGGCAAACGCTCCAGCGATTGCAAGGGCCGAATGGCCATCCGCTCCCACCTCCTGCTCAACCGACAAGGTCGATGTGATTGCTCGCCTCGGGACGCTCGGGAGTCTCGGTGCGCTGGGCCGCGCGATACGCCTTGGCTCCCCAGTCCGGCCCGGAGTGAGGAAACAGCGCGCGGATCAGTTGCTCCTCCTCGGGGCTCAAGAGGGCGCTCAGGTCCGTCGGTCCCGGCAGAGGCTCCTCATTTTCTGTGGCTTTCGCCGGAGTTGGCCCAGACCCGGAGCGTGGGGTTGACCTGGCGTACTCCACGCCCTCCGGCTCGGGGACTTCCGGCTTTGCCCCATTCGCCCGATATTCCCGCAACCAGATGGATATGGACTCAGGATTCACCCGCATCGGTACGCTCCTTGAGTCGCAACGTCAGATTTCCAGAGCCCGCTTGGCCATGTCCTTCGCCGCGTTGATGGCTGCAACGTTGGCTTCGTACGCTCGAGACGCCGTGATCATGTCCACCATCTCCGTCACGACGTTCACGTTGGGGTAGGCCACGTATCCGTTGGCATCGGCGTCCGGATGGCTGGGATCGTACACCAGTCGGAAGGGGCTGTTGTCCAAGACCTCCTGGGCTTCGACGCGCCCGTATTGCGCCTCGGCCTCGATGGTCTCCGACGCCGAAGGGATGTGGTGCGGGTGGGTCGTCTCGAGCTTGCCAATGACCCGGCGCAGGACCGAGGCAAACGCCGCCTCCTGAGTCTGGAGGAATTCCACCACGCGCCGCCGGTAAGGCTGACCCGTCTCAGTCCGCGTGGTCTCCGCATTGGCGAGATTGCTTGCGATGACGTTGAGTTTCCGTCGCTGGGCCGAGAGACCGCTGCTGCTAATGTCGATCGCGGTGAAGATCCCTCTGAGTGCCATGCTATTGCCTCCGCTAACCGCGAACGAGCTCATGCGCCAGTCTTGCCGCGGATGCTTTCCCGCAAGATGGCGAAACTGCGGGCCATCAGGCGTGCGGCGTACGCGTAGTAGATCTGACTCTTGGCCAAATCCGCCATCTCGCGATCCACATCAACGTTGTTGACGCCACTCCCATTGCCGGGATCGCGGTCGTCCACGATCTCCGGTTCCACCTGCTCCACGCGACGGCGACCCACGGGAAGGTGGGCTGGGTGCGTCTGGGCCACCTGCGCGGCCGGACCTTCCAGAGCCCGCGCCAGTTCCTGCTCGAAGACCACCACTTTCCGACGGTAACCCGCCGTGGAGACATTGGCCAGGTTCATCGCCGTGACCTTCTGCCGCAGCGCCGCGGCATCCAGGCTCTTCTCCAGGATCGGGACCGCTGTCTTGCTCAGGATCCGCCGCACGATCATCGATCACCTCCGCTATCGGCTCGGTACAGGCCCGCCGGCCGTGCGATTTTGCAAGGCATGTGCCATGGGTGGCCGCGCCACGCCCAGCTTGATCCTCGTACCCTGCCTGGACTCATGTCCGTCGAGCGTTCGTTCGGGGAAACCTGGCCCACTCCTGCCGCACGCGCTCCATCGAACGGGAAAGGCAAAGCCACCTGCGGGGAAAATATTTCCGGCCTGCTCTCACCGGAGTGGCCGCGCTTGGCCCGGCTGTCCATCCCCAGCCGGATGCGGAGGGGAAACTGAAGCCCTAACGCTCGGCCATGAATTTCCCGATTGAAGCTGGCGGCCGAAGTGGTTACATTGCTAGGTAGCGGAAGCCGCCCCGATCCCCGGCCCAATGGAAGTGAGTCGGGAGGCGGGGGAGAGCATCTGTCGCGGCCGGATCACGGCGCCGTCGAGCCTCGGGTTGCGGGGAAGAATGGGGCGTTTGTCGGGCGGTTCTTCAGCTCCCTTCCCTCGGCGGAAAGGTCAGTCCGGCGGGGACGAATTGCTTCTCCGTCCCAGAGAGACGGCTGAGCGGAGGCCGAACGAGGTTTCAAGAACATGGAGGCGCAGCATGTCGTCGAGCTCGGTGGTGGCGACCCTTCTATCGGCAGCAATTTCCTTGTCCGTGCGGACTGCACTGGCACAGAAAGATCAGGGGCAGGACGTCCTGGAGGGTTTGGTGAAAGCGACGGGTTTGTCCTACTTCATTTTCGAAGGGACGGAGCGCGCGGTCTACATCGTCGCGTTCAAGGCGGACAGTGCCACGGGCGTGGATAGATGGCTGGTCAGAGTGGCCTACAACAATGCGAGGAAGAATTGGATCTGCGTCAGCTGCACGGTCCTGGACATGGACGACAATTACAGCTTCCCCGCCCGCCTCAAGGACAGACTGCTCCGCTACAACAGCGAAGTTCCGGGATCGAAGTTCTCCTGGGACGATAAGAATGGCGACATCGACGTGGAATGGGAGGTACCCACACACCTCGCGACCTCGAGCCTGCTCGAAGCCATGATCCGGGATGTCGCCGCTACCTGCGATTCCGAGCATGACGAGCTCGCCGCCCTTCTCAAGTAGGAAGAACGGGGAGGGCCAGCCTCGGCATGCGCCGGAGCGCGCAGCGCGAGCCGTTCAGCCCGAACTGCAGCCGGACCGAGCCTCGCCGCAACACTTTCGTCCCCCCGAAGCGGAGCCCTGTCCTTTGCGACGAAGCAAGATCGCGATCGCTTCGTCCTGAACCCCGCCCACGCTACGCCCACTCGCCCACTCCGGGTTCGATCGGGCCGGGGGCGGGAACGCAGGCCTCGCCGCTTGCCACCCGACAACCCCAGTACCGTCGGATGTTGGCGCCCGAGATGCTGGGCCGAGCCCATCCTCAAGCTACGGGGCACCGGGGCAAGGGTCCGGTATCCGCGGGGACGAACTAGATCCTCGAAGCCATGGAATGCGTCACCTCCGGAGGAAAAGCCGCCGCGGAAAAGGGGATTGACAAAACAGGGCCTCTTTGCTAAATTGGCTTGCGTTCAGCGGTACAGGAGGATGCGCCGGAGTAGGATATGCAGCCGCACGGGATGGAACCGTTCGGAAGGGCCCTCGTGGTACTGGGTCTAATGCTGGCAGGGATGGGCTTACTTCTCCTCTACGGCAAGCACCTCTCCTTCCTCGGCAGGTTGCCTGGGGATATCCGGATCGAGAGGGATCATTTCACCTTCTACTTTCCGCTCGCGACCTGCGTGCTGCTGAGTATCGTTCTCTCGCTCCTACTCTACTTGCTCGGCAGGCGATAGATGACCCCACAAGTGTCGAGACGTTCCCTCGTTTGTCCCCGAAACCTCATGGGGCTCGGGCCTCGGATCCGTGCGGGGGTGGTGCCTTTCGCGTTGGGGCTCTTGGCCCTGCTAACGGGCTCAGTACGGGCACAAACCCAAGACAGCGTCCGGGCGGGCACCATCTACCTGATCGACGTGGACGGCATCATCAACCCCGTGTCGGCGCAGTACATCCTTCGGCACATTGAGCAAGCAGAAGAAGCGGGCGCCGAATGTCTGATCATCCGGCTGGACACGCCCGGCGGCCTTCTGGAGAGCACGAAGGACATCGTCAAGCGCATGCTCTCGGCAAACGTGCCCATCGTGGTGTATGTCTCCCCGAGCGGGGCCGGAGCCGTCAGCGCCGGGGTATTCCTCACGCTGGCCGCGCACATTGCCGCCATGGACGAGGGGACCAATATCGGAGCCGCACACCCGGTGAGCATCGGCGAGACAAGCGACACCTCGCGCGTGATGGAGGAAAAGGTCACCAACTGGGCTGTGGCTTACATCCGCAGCATTGCCGAAAAGAGGGGACGAAACGCCGACTGGGCCGAACAAGCCGTACGACGGAGCATCTCCTGCACGGAAAAAGAAGCGCTGAAGCAGGGCGTGATCGACCTCGTCGCTCCATCCTTGGATTCCCTCCTTCTCGCGCTAGATGGCCGCAAGGTACAGCTGGCAGCGGGCAGCAAGATCCTCCGCACGAAAGGGGCGGAAGTGGTCAACCTTCCCATGACCTTCCGGGACCGGATTCTCTACAAGATCTCGCACCCGACCGTCGCCTACATCCTCCTCATTCTTGGAATCTACGGCCTGTTCTTCGAGCTCAGCAATCCGGGCGCCATTCTGCCCGGCGTGGTGGGTGGCATCTTCCTGATCCTCGCTTTCTTCGCATTGCAGACGTTGTCGGTGAACTACGCCGGTTTGCTCCTGATCCTCTTCGCCATCGTCCTCTTCATCCTCGAGGTCAAAGTGACGAGCTATGGGATTCTCACACTCGGCGGGATTGTGTCGATGATCATCGGCTCCTTGATGCTCTTCAACACGTACGATCTGCCCGCTCTGCGGGTGTCGCTGAGCGTGGTTGTGGCGGCCGCGCTCACAACGGCAGCCTTCTTCGTGTTCGCGCTCGGGATGGCCCTGAAGGCCAAACGTACCAAACCTACCACGGGTCGCGAAGGGCTGATCGGGGAACAGGGCGTGGCCCTCAGCCATCTGGGGCCCGATGAGGAGGGGCAGGTGAAGCTCCACGGGGAAATCTGGCGCGCCATTAGCACCCAGTCGGTCCGGAAGGGCGAACGCATCCGAGTAGTGGGAGTGGAGGGACTGACACTGAAGGTCGAGCCGATCCGATCCCGCGAGGCTCCATAGCAGGGGAGGCGAGAAGCCGCCCGCCTCGATCTTCCCGGCCGGCAGAATGGGAAGGAGAGGCAGCGGCTGGACAGGTTAGGCAAGAAGGGGCTCAGCACGCAAGGAGGACAGTGCGATGCAACCTTTGTACGTTGTGCTGGCGATTCTGTTCCTGCTCCTGATCAGCGCCGTGAAGGTGCTGCGGGAGTACGAACGGGGTGTCGTCTTCCGCCTGGGAAGGCTGGTTGGTGCCCGAGGCCCGGGCATCTTCTTACTCATCCCCATCGTGGATCGCATGGTCAAAGTAAGCCTGCGCACGGTGGCCATGGACGTGCCGCCGCAGGACGTCATTACTAAGGACAACGTGTCAGTCAAGGTCAACGCCGTCCTGTACTTCCGCGTAATGGATCCGGCCAAGGCGGTGGTGGAAGTGGAGGACTACCTTTACGCCACCTCGCAGCTGGCGCAGACGACCTTGCGTAGCGTCCTGGGCCAGGTGGAATTGGACGAACTCCTATCAGCCCGCGAGAAGATCAACCAGAATCTCCAGGAGATCATCGACCACCATACGGATCCGTGGGGCGTGAAGGTCTCGCTTGTGGAGATCAAGCACGTCGACCTTCCGCAGGAGATGCAGCGCGCGATGGCACGGCAGGCGGAAGCGGAGCGCGAGCGGCGCGCCAAGGTCATCCACGCGGAAGGCGAGTTCCAGGCTTCGCAGCGCCTGGCGGACGCCGCCGAGATCATCGCCAAGCATCCCATCGCCCTCCAGCTGCGCTACCTACAGACCCTGCTGGAGATCGGAACCGAGAACAATACCACCACCATCTTCCCCATCCCCATCGAGCTCATTCAGCCGCTTCTGGCCAAAGGGAATCAGACCCTGCGCGCGGCCGCCAGCGAGTAGCAAGTCGTCGAGGGGCCGGCGGCCACTCCACAAACCCGCCGGCTCCTCCCGAGATCGACGAGGGGGGCCATCCCCGGACGGAGGATGATTGCACGGAACGTTGGACCGGCCGTTCCGAGGCGGAAGGAAGCGTACCAATTCGCATCCTCAGCCGGCATCTCAGCCGCCACCTCCAACTGCCGGAGTTCGTACAACTCTTCACCTGCTGTCCCATGCTCAGACTCCGAATGCGCACTGCAGCGGGTGGGGCTCGCAGCCGTTGGCCTCTTGCGGTGGGATTTCCCGGGGAAGAGCCGGCTGCGTGCTTGACATTCAGGGCTTTTTTGTCTAATATCGACGGCGGGGTCTGCCTCGCTGGAAAGGAGGCTAAGCAGAGCTGTTCCAAAGCCACAAGGCCAGTGCTCAGTTGAAGGCTCAGGAACCCATGAAGAACTCGGAAATGCGGGAGGCGAAATGAGAAAAGCGGCGATCCTCAGTCTGAGAGGAGTGGTGGTAGCCCTTCTGGCCGCTCTCCCGTGGGCGACCTTGCAGTCGCAGGTGGATCGCGCCACCCTCTTCGAGCCTGCCGAAAGGGCCGTGGAGGAAGCGCGGGCCGATCAAGCTGAGCTTCTGGCGCCTCAACTGCTGCGCTCGGCGCGCGAAAGACTGCGCGACGCCCAAGCTGCCTTCGACAAGGGGAAGGACCTGCAAGATATCCGCAAGATTCTGGACGAGGCGGTGAAAGCTGCGCGACGGGCCCGCGAGGTCGCCCAACAAGGCCAGCGCGCCTTCGAAACCCTGCTTCCCGCTCGGGATGCGGCGATCCGGGCCAGAGCCGATAGCCTGGCGCCGACGCTTTTCCGCCTCGCAGAGCGACGATTCGCCGAAGCCGTCCGGTTCCTGGAAAGGGGTGACCTCGAGAGCGCCAAAGATCGCGGGGCAAAGGCCGAATCCGACTTCCGGAACGCGGAGCTGGTAGCCATCAAGACTTTGGTCCTGGGAAAAGCCAAAGCGCTGCAGCTGGACGCGACCATGCAAAAGTGCGAGCGATTTGCTCCTCTCACGTTCTCAACGGGTGTATCGCTCCTGGCGGAGGCCGAGAAGGTGCTGGATGCCGATCGCTACGACACGGCACGGGCATCCGAGCTGGCTTCCCGCGCCGAGTGGAACTTCCTACAGGCTACGGTCCTGGCCAAGGAGATCGAGGACGCTTGGAAAACCCCGGGGCTCATTGAGAGAGCCATCACCAGCCGGAATGAACAGCTTCTTCGCCTTGCGAACGAGTTTGGCCTGAGGGTGGCCCCAGGTGAACGGGCCGAAACCACAACGGAAGCGATCCTCGGCCAAATCCGGAAGCTCAAACAGGATAACGAGAAGCTCCAGAAGAGCCTTGTTGAGCGTGAGGCGGCGCTGGCCGAATTGCGGAGCCGCATCCAGGAGATCGAACTCCGACATGCTTCCCTGGAAGAACAGCTCGCCGCGCAGAAGCGCGAGCTGGAGGCGCAGAGGATTCGCGAAGCGAAAATCCGGAAGGTCATGAACCTCTTCCAGCCCGAAGAGGCCGAGGTCCTGACGATCGGCAAAAACGTTGTGATCCGGCTGTACGGGCTTTCGTTCCCCGTGCGGCAGGCCGTGATCGAGCTCAAGCATCTCGCCCTCCTGTCCAAGGTTCAGGAAGCCATCCGCGAGTTCCCGGAGGCATACGTCTCCGTGGAAGGACATACCGACAGTCAGGGCGACGATGCAGCCAATCAGAAGCTCTCCTTCGAACGCGCCAACGCGGTGCGACAGTACCTGCTGGCCAACATGGGCATCCCCGAGGACAAGGTGACCGCCGTGGGCTACGGGGAATCCCGGCCCATCGCCAGCAATGACTCCGCCGAAGGCCGGGCGAAAAACCGGCGCATCGAGATCGTGCTCCAGCTCCCGTAACGGTGCGGGGAAAGCCTCGGCTCCCAGCTCGAGGACGGCAAAGGTTCCTCCGATACGGTTGGTTCGAAACCGCGGGGCGAAGAAGCAAGACGAGCGGGGCTAAAGCTCGGAAGGGAAAGGCATGGCGGAACCGGACGCAAAGGGAAGCCTGCAATCGATGGCCAAGCTCTTGCTCCACGTCTGCTGCGCGCCCGACGCCACAGTCGGCTTGGAACGGCTCGGAGATGCTTACGAAGTCACGGCCTTCTTTTACAATCCGAACATACACCCCGAGGCTGAGTACGAACTCCGGAAACGGGAATTCGTCCGGCTCTGCCAGCAGCTCGGAGTGCCGTACCGAGTCGGTCCGTACGATGCCGATCGGTGGTTCCAGTTGACCGCAGGGCTGGAAGACGAGCCCGAGAAGGGCCGCCGCTGTGAGGTCTGTTTTCGAATGCGGCTGGAACGAGCAGCGCAGGAAGCCAAGGTGGCGGGCTGCCAGTACTTCGCGGCCGTCCTCACGGTGAGCCCCCACAAGGATGCTCGGCGGATCAACGACATCGGGGCCGAGATAGGCCAACGATTCGGGGTGCAATACGTACCCACGGACCTGAAGAAGAAAGACGGCTTCCGCCGCTCCGTAGAGTTGAGCCGGGAACTGGGGCTTTACCGGCAGAACTACTGCGGCTGCCTTTACAGCCTGCGATCGCGCGAGGAAGCGGAAAAGCGACGCGAACGGGAAAGCACCTCCACGGACCCGAAGCGATGAAAGAAGCCAGATTCTACGAAAGGCTGGAAGACCAGCGGGTGCGTTGCGTTCTTTGCCCCCACGAGTGCATGCTTCGAGACGGGCAAGTCGGCGTGTGCGGCGTGCGCCAGAATGTGGGGGGAACCCTCTATTCCCTCGTCTACGGGCGCGCCATCGCTGTCCACGTGGACCCGATCGAGAAGAAACCGCTCTTCCACGTGCACCCGGGTTCGCGCTCCTTTTCTCTGGCCACCGTGGGGTGCAACTTCCGCTGCCTTTTCTGCCAGAATTCGGATATCTCCCAGGTGCGACTTTCCCACGCGCAGGTGCCCGGTGAAGAGATCGCTCCGGAAGAGCTGGTGAAGCTCGCCGAGCGCTACGCTTGCAAGACCATCGCCTACACGTACACCGAGCCGACCGTGTTCTACGAATATGCCTATGATACCGCGGTCCTGGCGGCTGAGCGCGGGATTCTGAACGTCTTCGTCACCAATGGCTTCATCTCCGCCGCACCCCTCGAGGAGATCGCGCCGGTGCTCCATGCCGCCAATGTGGATCTGAAAGGCTGGAGCGAAGAGTTCTACCGACGGATCGTCGGTGGGGACCTCAAGGCAGTGCTGGATACACTGAAGCGCATGAAGCGACTCGGCATCTGGGTGGAGGTGACCACTCTGTGCGTCCCGGGCTACGTGGACACCGACGAGCAGTTCGGCAGCATCGCCCGTTTCATTCGGGACGAGCTGGGGCCCGAAACCCCTTGGCACGTGAGTCGTTTCTACCCCCATTTCCGGATGACGGACCGCCCCCCGACGTCTGTATCCGTGCTTCAGCGGGCGCGACAGATTGGGTTGGAGGAAGGGTTGCGCTACGTGTACAGCGGCAACGTGCCCGGAGACGAAGGGGAGAATACGTTCTGCTACCGGTGTGGTCGCCTCCTCATCCGCCGCTGGGGCTTCTCCGTGCTCGAAAACCGCGTACGCGAGGGCAAATGCCCGGATTGCGGGGCCGAGATCGACGGGATTGGGTTGTGACGGGAATCGCTGGATGGTTCTCCAGCCGGAGGAAACAGCCGTTCGGAGTAGAACCGCAGCCTCGAAGATCGGATCGAGCCAACTGCTGCGACACAGGGGGAAGCGGCAGCGCCGCCCCGGGCCACTGGCACTTCGTGGACACAAGAACCAATGGCTCGGACGTGGAGGAGCGGGAATCAAGGGCAGGCGCGAGGCGAACGGATTCGGGATGGGCAGGACCAACAAAACGACAGTCAGGGCATGCTTGTGGAAAGTGAAGCCGTGCTGAGCCGTCCGCGGGGGCTGGAGCCGGTGCTCGAGTCCCTGAGGAACGATCCGGAGTTCATGTCCAACGTGACGGCGTGGAGAGTTCTTCCCGCGCGTCCAGCCTTGACTTCTCCCTTTCCTTCGTGGATAGATCCTCGTCTGCGGGAGGCACTGGAGCAACGCGGGATCGTGCAGCTCTACAGCCATCAGGCGGAGAGCATCGAGCAGATTCGGGCGGGGAAAAGCGTTGTCGTGGTCACACCCACGGCTTCGGGCAAAACCTTGTGCTACAACCTCCCCGTCCTGCAATCCTTGCTCGAAGAGCCCGATAGTCGGGCGCTCTACCTCTTTCCTACCAAGGCCCTTTCCCAGGACCAGGTGGTTGAACTGCACAGCCTGGTGGAAACGCTCGGGGCGGACATCAAGACCTACACCTTCGACGGCGACACGCCGGAGTCCGCGCGGCAGGTGATTCGGGCCAGTGGGCACGTCGTGGTCACGAATCCCGACATGCTGCATCAGGGCATCCTACCCCACCACACGCGCTGGATCAAGCTCTTCGAAAACCTGCGCTACGTGGTGATCGACGAGCTGCATCAGTATCGGGGTGTGTTCGGAAGCCACATGGCCAACCTGCTGCGGAGGCTGAAGCGAGTTTGCCGCTACTACGGTTCCAATCCGCAGTTCATCTGCTGCTCGGCCACAATCGCCAATCCGAAAGAGCTTGCCGAGAAGCTCCTTGGGGAGACGGTTGAGCTCATCGACCGGAACGGGGCGCCGCGGGGGGAAAAGCACTTCATCCTGTACAATCCTCCGGTGATCAACCGGCAGCTCGGCTTGAGACGATCGGCGGTGAACGAAGCCAGTCGGATCGCCGAGAGGTTCCTCTCCGCCCACGTGCAGACGATCGTGTTTGCCCGCAGCCGGCTCCGCGTGGAGGTCTTGCTGAGCTACCTACGCGAAGCCGCGCGGAAACACCACATCCCGGAGCACCGCCTCCAGGGCTATCGAGGTGGCTATCTTCCTCTCGAGCGGCGCAAGATCGAGCGGGGGCTGAGAACCGGGGAAGTGCTGGGCGTGGTGAGCACCAACGCCCTTGAGCTCGGGATCGACATCGGGCAGCTGGAAGCCTGCATCATGACCGGATATCCCGGCACGGTGGCCAGCACCTGGCAGCAAGCCGGGCGTGCGGGCCGCCGACAAGGCGTGTCCGTGGCGGTGCTGATCGCTTCCAGCAATCCCACTGACCAGTACATGGTAACCCACCCCGACTACTTCTTCGACCGGGACCCGGAAGCCGGCACGCTCGACCCGAACAACCTGGTGATTTTGATGAGCCACATCAAGTGCGCGGCCTTTGAATTGCCCTTTCGCGAAGACGAGATCTTCGGCGTCGAGTCCACGCCCGAGATCCTGGACTACCTCCAAGAGCACCACGTCGTGCATCTCCGCGAGGGCAAGTACTACTGGACGAGCGAGGTCTATCCGGCTGAAGAGGTGAGCTTGCGCAGTGCCTCCCCCGAGAACGTGGTCATCGTGGACACCAGCAACGGGAACCAAGTCATCGGGGAGGTCGATCTTTTCAGCGCTCCGCTCCTCGTGCACGACGACGCCATCTATCTCCACGGCGGTCGTCAGTACCACGTGGACAAGCTGGATTGGGAGCGGCGCAAGGCTTACGTACACGAGGTAGAAGTGGATTACTACACCGATGCCGAGCTGAAGACCGATGTCGGCATCCTCGAAACGATGAAGGAGGAGGTGACGAGCCGGGGTTCCAAGGCTTTCGGCGAGGTGCGCGTCACCACTCTGCCCACGATCTACAAGAAGATCCGCTTCCATTCACACGAGAACGTCGGTTGGGGCCGAATCTACCTCCCCGAGATGGAAATGCACACCACGGCGTACTGGTGGGAGCTGCCGCCGGAAACGGAGGCACAGTTCAAGAGTCGAGGGCTCAACTTCGGGGAGGGGCTGAAAGGCCTTGCCTATGCCTTGCATCACGTCGCCGCCGTGTTCGTCATGTGCGACCCGGCAGACATTCGAGCCGTGCCCATGCTCCGAGCACCTCACACCGGGCACCCCACCCTGTTCATCTACGACAACTACCCGGGTGGCGTGGGCCTGAGCGAAAAGTTGTTCGCGATCCACGACGAGCTTCTCGAGGCTGCGGCGGAGCTCATCCGCAACTGCCCTTGCACCGACGGCTGCCCCTCCTGCGTCGGACCGCCTACGGAGGCTGGGGTGGGAGCCAAAGCCGCCGCTCTGGCCCTCCTGTCGGGAGCCACGCCGGGCTCAAGCCCGTAGCACGGCACTGCGCGATCCTTTTCCGCTCCTGAGTTCGAAGATGCCACGTAACGGGCCGCTTCTGTGGAGGACGAATTGCCGGAAATCGGACGCGAATTCGAGCGCTTGGTGGAACTCATGGCCGCCCTCCGGGGCGAGAAGGGTTGTCCCTGGGACAAGGAGCAGACGCACCGCAGCCTCCGGCAATACCTGCTGGAGGAAGCCTACGAGGTCATCGAAGCGATTGACCAGGAGCGGTACGAAGATCTCCAGGAAGAGCTCGGGGACCTTCTGCTGCAGGTGGTGTTCCATGCTCAGATCGCAGCGGAGGCAGGGCGCTTCACCATCGCAGAGGTGCTTCGAGGCATCAATGAGAAGCTGGTGCGGCGGCACCCGCACGTGTTCGGGGAGGCCGTTGTCCGCACAGCATCCGAGCAAACCCGCCACTGGGAGAAGCTCAAGCGCGAAGAGGGCAAGCGCTCCGCCGTGGAAGGTGTGCCCCGAGAGTTGTCGGCCTTGCTGAGGGCTCACCGGGTCCAGGCCAAAGCCGCCACCATCGGCTTCGATTGGAACCGAGTGGAAGAGGTGTGGGAGAAGGTCCGGGAGGAGCTGCGGGAGCTGGAGGAAGCCTGCGCCAGGAAGAACCCGGCCGAGATCGAGGAAGAATTCGGGGATCTACTCTTCTCTCTCGTGAACCTCTCCCGTTTCATCGGCGTGAACCCGGAGGACGCCCTTCGGCAGACCGTGGAGAAGTTCATCCGCCGCTTTCAGGCGGTCGAGCGAATTCTCCTGGAACGAGGCAAGAAGGCGGGCGAAGCCACCCTGGAGGAAATGGACCAAATCTGGGAAGAAGAAAAACGACGCGAACACCGCGCGCAGGGCTTCACCTCCCCCGAGCCCGAGGGAGAAGGGACACGCGATTGTCTCCAGAGTTGAGCGGAATGGCGACGAGCCATCCACCACTTTCGGAAAGCAGGTTCCGGCCGCGGATCCTCCAGTCCGTGGGAATCATCCTGAGCTACCAGTGCACGAATGTTTGCCGCCACTGCCTCTACTCTTGCTCTCCCCAGGCCTCGGCGTGGATGTCCCGAGAAGTATTGATGGCCATCGTCGACCAGCTCCTGCAGTTCCGGGATCATCTGCGGAGCATTCATTTGGCAGGCGGAGAGCCCTTTCTCCGCTTCGAATTCCTCGTCGAGGCGGTCGAACTTCTGAGCAAGAGTCATCTTCCGCTCGCCTACGTGGAAACGAACGCCTACTGGGCCACGCGCGAGGACATAGCCCGGGCCAAGCTCGAGGCCCTGCGGCGTGCGGGACTTCGAGCCATCCTCATCAGCGTCTCCCCTTTCCACCTGGAGCAGATTCCATTCGAGAGGACGGAGAGAGCCGTGCGGCTGGCTGAGGAAGTCTTCGGCCGGTGGAACGTGCTCCTCTTCACGCCCGAGTTCTACGAGCATTTCAAGTCCCTCGGAATCCGCGGCGTGCTGGCCTTCGAGGAGTACCGAAAGCTGGTACCGACGGCCTGGCTTGCCCGCCTGATCCGGGTCAATTACCAGTTCGTCCCGAATGGTCGCGGCGCCTTCCGGCTCGCGGAACTTTTCCCATCGTTTCCGGCTCGCCAGTTCTTCTCCTCCAATTGTCGCGAGGAGCTTTCCTACCCTGGCCACGTGCACATCGACCTCTACGGAAACTACATCGGCGGACTCTGTGCCGGGATTTCCGTGGGTAATGGGCTCCAGCTGAGCAAGCTCTACAACGAGGGCACCGAACTCGAGGGACGCCCTTTCCTGCGCGGATTGGTGCTGGACGACCTCGAGACTCTTTTCCGCTGGGCCCAGTAGAACTTCGGATACACCGAGTCGGAGACAGGCTACATCGCCAAGTGTCATTTGTGCGCCGACCTCCGGGAACATCTCTATCGTCAAGGCTTCCGTCCCCCAGAATTGGCGCCTCCAGAATTCTACCTCCACCTTCGAGCTGAACCCCGTTCTCGGTGGAAGGGATCCCCGGTATCGCAAGGTAGCTGATGGGGCCCGAAGTCTCGCTTGTGCTACGATCGCTGCCACCTCCAAGGCCGCTGCGCATTTGGCGCCGGGTGAAACGCACGCGGGCATCGCGTGTTCATCCCCGCCCGGCAGCCTGTCGCCAAACCCGACATCCGATTTGCCCGGCTGGGGCCCACATCGGCTGCGGCGCCGGCCGCTTTGGATTGGGTGTGATCCATCATTCCCATCGCGACCGTCTTCTCCGGGAACTGGCGAAAGTGTTTCCTTCCGGAGGGGTCGCCTTGGCGTACACGCGCTTCCGAAGCCAAAGTCGCCGAACCATTTGGGGCCGGTTCTTCCCAGACTTCCCCGAGAAGGAGACCCGCCTGTTCCAACGAGCGAAGCTGCAGGCGTGGATCGAGAACGAACCCCTTCCCCGCGTCCAGTCATTGCCCTCTCCGTATCACGGCCGGCTGGTTTTGCACGCATCCATCCTGAAGGCGGAGCACCCTCGCTACTGCGTACTATCCTGCGGAGTCTTGGGAAGGGTTACGGGAGTTCGAACAGCGGCTGCTCGCCAAGTTCCCAGATCCTGACCGAATTGAGTGGACTGACGAGAATGCCGAGCGAGTGGGCCCTTGACCCGGTGGGCCACCCGGCGGAGGACAGGCGCAGTTCGATCCTGGTCCGTGTCGGAATGGTCCCGATGTGCTATCCGTGCGAGGGGAACCCGGACGCGCAATTCCGGTGTCGGGGAACCGGCTTGACGAAGTGCCCGCCACTTGCGAATGAGTCGCAAAATTCTCCTTGACTTTGCCTACAGAAGTCGCTATAGTTTGGAGCGTGGTTCCGTCGCGCCTCGCAAGGGGAGGAGGTTGGTGGTACGCGAAGTCCGAGGACCGCGCCTCGGGGGAGCAGCGCGGGGGATGCGAAGGAAGACCAGCTCGCGTCAGGTCTGAGGAGAAAGAAAGGAGGCCAATCCATGCGAGGGATTCGCGGGCTCGGGGTAATGGCGCTCACGCTGATTCCCGGCATGGTGCTGGGGCAGGCGTACTTCTCCACCAGCCTGCACGCCACGCGCCAGGGGAAAGTGACTTGGTACGGCACGCAACACGGAGGGTTTGAAACCCTCACCCAGGTACCCATCCAGAACCTGGGGTGTCTCAAATGCCATCCCGGGACCTTGGCCAATGGCACTCCGGTGGACCCGGCCACCTACCAGCCGAGCTGCAATGACTGCCATGACTTCGCGCAAGGGACGTCCGTGAGCCAGCAGCAATGCCTCAAGTGCCACAGTCGGCAAGGCACGGAAATGAACACCATGCAGCTTCCGGACGTCCACCGCTCGATGGGATTCCAGTGCACCAGCTGTCACACGAAAAAGGACGTCCACGGCGACGGGAATGTCTACGCTTCCCTGTTCGAGCCGGGCGCGATCGAGCGGGATTGCGAGGATTGCCACCAAACCGTGCCCAGCAACACGGCCCACGATCTCCACACCGCTAAGGTGGATTGCCGGTCCTGCCACATGACCACGGCCATCTCCTGCTACAACTGTCACCTCGAGAGCTTGACCCAGGGGCAGATCCGGCGAGCCTGGGGCGGTGTGAAGGGGTTCATCCTTCTGGGCAAGGATGCGGCCACGGGCAAGGTCCGCCCCGGAACGTTCATGGCCCTGTCCTATCAGGGCAAGAGCTTTTACGCCTTGTCCCCCTACACAGCCCACACCATCTCGGCGGATGCCCGTACTTGTTCGGACTGCCACGGGAATCGCAACGTGGAGGCGTACAAGAGCACGGGCTCAATCCAAGTAGCGCGCTGGGATTCGAGCCAGAAGAAGGTGGTGGTGACGCAGGGCGTCATCCCCATCCCGCCGGACTGGAGCAGCGCCCTCAAGTTCGATTTTCTGACCTACAATGGCGATCCGGCCGGCGCCACCGACCCAAACAAATGGGCCCTGCTCAAGTCCACGGCTGACGGCGCGCAGATGCTCTACATGCAACCCCTCGGAGCCGAGGAGATGGAGGCTCTCTCCCAGCGCATGCACGACGAGTACTACGTGAGCCTGCACGCCACGCGCCGCGGCAAGAATACGTGGTACGGGGCCCAGAACGGCGGCTTCGAGGCTCTTACCGGGGTTCCGATCGAGCAGCTGGGCTGCGTCAATTGCCACGCCAACACGTACGCCGATGGGACCCCGGTCGACCCGGCTAACTACAAGCCGGATTGCAAGGACTGCCACAACTTCGCCGCCGGATACCAGGTCAATCCGTCCGTGTGCATGGGTTGCCACAGCCGCCAAGGCACGGAAATCAACACCATGAAACTCACTGATGTGCACCGTGACCGCGGCTTCCAGTGCACCTCCTGCCACGGAAGCAAAGACGTCCACGGGGACGGGAACACCTACGCTTCCATGTTTGATGCGGGAGCTATTGAAAAATCCTGCAGCGACTGCCACACCTCCGTCCCGAGCAACACCTCGCACCTCATCCATGCGAATACGGTGGACTGCAAGGCCTGCCACCTCCAGACCGTGATCACTTGCTACAACTGCCATCTCGAGAGCCTGGTCCAGGGTCAGGTGAGAAGGGCCTGGGGAGGCCTCAGAAACTACGTGTTGCTGGCGAAGGATTCCAAAACCGGCAAGGTCACAACCGCCACCTTCATGGCTCTGAGCTATCAAGGGAAGAGCTTCTATGCGGTGGCTCCTTACACTTCGCACTCCGTGACGGCCAAGGGTCGAAGCTGCACCGACTGCCACGCCAACTCGGTGATCCAGCAATACAAGCTGTCGGGCGAAATTGTCCTGGCGCGCTGGGATGATGCCCAGAAGAAGGTCGTCAACACCCAGGGCGTGATCCCGGTCCCGCCGGATTGGAAGCGCGCGTTCAAGCTGGACTTCCTGACCTACAACGGCGATCCGGCAGCTCCCACCGATCCCAACCAGTGGGCTCTCCTGAAGAGCACAGCGGACAGCGCCCAGATGTTGTACATCACGCCGCTGTCCGCCGAGCAGATCCAGAAGCTGAGCCTCCCCATGGGCGTGAACTCCGAAAAACCGGAGGTCCTGCCCACGGAGTTCCGGCTCCTTCAGAATTACCCCAACCCGTTCAACCCAACCACCACGGTGGAATTCCACCTTCCTAAGGCGGCGGAGGTGAGCCTCATGATCTACGACCTGAACGGGGCGGTTGTAGCTACGCTCCTCGAGGGCACCAAGCTCGAGGCGGGCATCCACCGGATCCAGTTGGATGCCGGCTCGCTCCCGAGCGGGGTGTACATCTGCCGCCTCCGGGCAGCCGGCGTGGAGAGATCCATCAAGCTGACCCTCGTCAAGTGACGAGAGATAACCAAGCTATCGGACCCGACCCCCGTGGTTCGCCGACTACGGGGGTCTTTTTTGGCCGTCACGGGTCCGCAGCGGGCATCCGGCGCGGACCCCCGCACGGGGAAAACCCGTTCGCAGCGCAGGTCCCTTCCCTGCCCACACCGGCGGCAGCGGGCGCGCCGGCTCCGTGCTGCGGATGCGCCGTTCAACGCTTTTCCGACAATGCCGATAACCGAAAGGGTGAGCCCGCGCCACAGACAGGGCTCCCAACGCCCCCGGACCCTCTGGCTGGGACCCCGGGTTGCACGAGAGAGTTGTTCCTGGACGGGTCCGGGCAGTCCATGCGGTTGCGAACGATCTGATGAGACCTTCTCGTTCATCTGTGCCTATTCCCTCGCAGCCGCTTGACGTGCGGGACGGAGAAAGTTTCGCGGCGGGAGCGGAGGGATACGTGTTGGGACGTGAGAAGGAGAACGGCTCCCCACCTCGGCCAGCCGAAGCGCCTTGCGCGTCGGAAGATAAGTACCGGCTCATGGTCGAGCACGCTGGGCAGGCCATCATCGTTGCCCAGGATGGGTGGCTGAAGTTTGTCAATCCGAAAGCCGCCGAGACCGTGGGCTACACCCAGGAAGAGCTCCTTTCGGTCCCTTTCCTGGAGTTCATTTACCCGGAAGATCGCGCGCGCGTAGTTGAAAGCTACCGCCGGCGCATCTCCGGCGAGGATCCCGACGCCTCCTACTGCTTTCGCGTCATCGACCGGGCCGGTAATGTGAAATGGCTGGAGCTATCCGGCGTCCGGATTGAGTGGGACGGCAAACCAGCTACCCTGAACTACCTGACCGACGTCACCGCGAGGATGGAAGCCGAACTGGCCCTGCGCGAAAGCGAGAGCCGCTTCCGCACGCTGGTCGAGCATTCCTTCGTGGGCGTGTGCATCATTCAGGATGGCCGCCTCACCTATGCCAACGATCGTCTCGCAGAGATCTTCGCTTGCTCCAAGGCGGAGGCGAGTGGCGAGCTCGAAACCTGGCTGAAGAGCTTCGTCCACGCAGAGGACCGGGAATCTCTGCGCCAGCTCATCAACGAAGTCCTCACGGGTAAGGTCGTGTCGGCCCGGATCGAATTCCGCGGGATCCGCCGGAATGAGGAGATGATCCACGTGCAGGCCTATGCCGCGAGGGTCATCGTGAGCCAAGGCCCTGCAGCCATGATCACCTTCCTCGACGTCACCGCCGAACGCTGTGCATTAGAGGCTCTGCGAGCCTCCGAAGAACGCTTCCAGATGATGACGGCCACGATCCGCGACACCCTGTACCGCCTGCGCTTCGCCGACCGCAAATACGATTACATGAGTCCGGCCGTCAAACAGCTGACCGGCTACACGCCGGAAGAGATCGCGGAGATCGGATTCAAGTCTCTGATCCTCCGAATGGAGGTCATTGGTTCCGACGCAACCGATCTGACCGAGATCGCCCAGCGCATGCACTCGGGCGAGCTTCGAGAATGGCGCGCCCTGTACCAGATCCTGGACCGGGAAGGGAACGTCAAATGGATTCGCGACCACGCCTTCCCGTGGAGAGATGAAAACGGCCGCGTGGTGGGCACTGTCGGGATCTTGGAGGATGTGACGGAGCTCCATCAGGCGGAGGAAGCCCTTCGCGAGAGTGAGCGGCGGTTCCGCGATCTTTTCGAAAATGCCCCCGTCGGTTACCACGATCTCGACACTGACGGACGGATCACGCGCATCAATCGCACGGAACTGCAGCTCCTCGGCTACACCCGGGAAGAGATGCTCGGCCAGCCCTACTGGCAGTTCTCCGCTGATCCGCCGCAGTGCGAGGAGTTCTTTCTCGAGATGCTGAAGGCGAAGGGACGGCAAACGCGAGCTCGGGAAATCCAGCTACGCAAGAAGGACGGAAGCCTATTGCCGGTTCTCTTGGAATGCCGTCTCCTACGGGACCGCACAGGACGGGTAGTAGGACTCCGATCTACCGTCCAGGACCTCACACCCCTCAAGAAACTCCAGGAGCAGCTGATGCTGGCGCAGCGCCTGGAGACCGTGGGTGTGCTGGCGGGAGGCGTCGCGCATGACTTCAATAACCTTCTGACCGTGATCCTCGGCTCGGTGCAGCTCATGCTGGCAAGTCTGCCGGAAGGCCATCCTCTGCGGCGAGATCTACTGGAGATCCAAAAGGCCGCAGAGAGGGGAGCCGCCCTCACCCGCCAGCTCCTGGCTTTTGCTCGAAAGCAGATCATGAGACCGCAAGCCGTGGTCCTGAACGACGTCGTGCGCGGTCTGGAGCCGATGCTACGAAGGCTGATCGGCGAAGACATCCGCCTCGAACTTCAACTGCAGGAGCCCCTGGCCCCCGTCTTCGTGGACCCCGCCCAGTTCGAACAGGTCATCATGAATCTTGCGGTCAACGCACGAGATGCCATGCCCCAAGGGGGTGTGCTTCGCATCGAAACCCGAGAGGTCTATCTGGACGAGGATTACGCGCAGGCCCATCCTCCAACTCGCCCCGGCCGCTACGTGGAACTCGTTGTTTCCGACACCGGTATTGGCATGGACGCCGAGACGCTGAAACACATCTTCGAGCCGTTCTTCACCACTAAGGAAGTGGGAAAGGGAACCGGCCTCGGCCTCTCCACAGTGTATGGGATTGTGAAGCAGAGCGACGGCTACATCTGGGTGTATTCCGAACCCGGTGTTGGAAGCGCCTTCAAGATCTACCTCCCCGCGCAGCCGAGCGTTCCGGCGGACGAAGCAGACCCCGAGACGGCAATCCCCGCAAGGCGTGCAAGAGGCAAGACGCTCCTGCTGGTCGAAGACGATGAGCGCGTGCGACAGGTCACGAGCCGCGCCCTGGCCCGTTTCGGCTTCCGCGTGCTGTCCGCTGCCAACGCACAACAGGCGCTGGACATTGCCCGTGATCCCGCTCAACGCATCGACCTCGTGGTCTGCGACGTGATCATGCCCGGGATGAACGGGCCGGACCTCGTAGATCGGCTGTCGGAGGTCCGTCCCGGGGTCCGCGTGGTGTTCATGTCGGGCTATCCGGCCTCCACCCTGGAAAGCCGTACTAAACTCGCCGGCCGGCCATTGATTCAGAAACCTTTCGACCTTGAGGAGCTCGGCCGCATCTTACTCGAGCTTGTCGATCAGTCTTCCTCGGCGGCGGCCACCTAGACCAGTGTCCTTGCCGCCCGCCTCTTTCCGCGACGTCGGGAACGGGCGGGCCGAAACTGGCCCACCACGAAGCCACCGGGGGTTGAGCCCGGTAGAACACCCTCTTCTGCCGAGACTGTCCGCTCCAGCGGGATCGTCTTCACCCGTTGCTTGGTCCGGTCCGAGTGGGTCTGGCCGGTTGATCCCTGGTGGCGCGGAGCCACCGGAGGGCACCCCGCCTGGGCTTCTTGTTAGTAGGCTCGCCTGCAAGTTTTGCTTGCCAGTTCACTGCGATTTTCTGAATTTCGGCCGCCTCGGAATCTAAGAGGTACGAGGGCGAATGCGCAGTTTTTCTTCTCTTCGGGCGCCAATTCGGGCCTGATGTTAGAGAGCCGATCGGATCCCGAAGAGGGCCTCTCAGATCGCGAAGGAGAGTTCTGCTGCGGAGCCGGAGGTCTTCCTTTCAGGAGGGAATGGGCGCAGTGGGGAGGTTCACCCGCGCATGAAGGCAATGCTGCTGCGGCGTCTCACTAGCCTCGCCGAGGACAAGACCCCCCTCTCGCTTGAGGATGTTCCCGACCCGAAGCCGGGAGCGAGGGAGCTTCTGCTGCGCGTCAGCCGCTGCGGGGTGTGCCACACGGAGCTGGATGAGATTGAAGGCCGGACACCTCCGAGCCGCCTGCCGAGGATCCTCGGCCATCAGGTGGTGGGCCGGGTCGAGGGAATGGGGGAAGGGGCCAGGAGATTCCGGCTCGGGGACCGCGTGGGCGTGGCCTGGATTTACCGGGCTTGCGGACGCTGCCGCTATTGCCTCTCGGATCAGGAGAACCTCTGTCCCCAGTTCCAGGCCACGGGCCGCGATGCCGACGGAGGCTATGCCGAGTTCATGGTCGTGCCCGAGGATTTCGCCTACCCCATTCCCGATATCTTCTCGGACTCCGAAGCCGCCCCTCTATTGTGCGCCGGAGCCATCGGCTACCGGTCGCTGCGTCTGGCCAATCTGAGGGAAGATTCCCGCCTCGGCCTCACCGGCTTCGGAGCCTCCGGCCATCTCGTGCTGAAGATGGCGAAGCATAAGTACCCGAAGGTCCCCGTCTACGTCTTCGCCCGAAGCGAAAGGGAGAGGGAGTTTGCCTTGGAACTGGGCGCCCGCTGGGCCGGCGACACGACCGACACCTCGCCCGAACCGCTCGATGCCATCATCGACACGACGCCGGTCTGGACGCCCGTGGTCGAAGCTTTGCGAAATTTGGCGCCCGGAGGAAGGCTAGTCATCAACGCGATCCGCAAGGAAGATCTGGACAAGCAAGCTCTGGCCGGAATCGATTACCCCTCGCAGCTGTGGCTGGAAAAGGAAATCAAGAGCGTGGCCAACGTCACGCGCCGGGATGTGAGCGAGTTCCTGCAGCTCGCGGCCGCAATTCCGATTCGCCCGGAGTATCAAGAGTACCCATTAGCGGAGGCCAACCGAGCCCTTTTGGAGCTGAAACAGCGCAAGATCCGAGGGGCCAAGGTCCTGGTGATCGCGAGCTGAACAAGATCAGGCCTTTGCGCACAACGGTTCGGACAGGTACGGCGAGCGCGTCGGTCCTCGGTAGGTGAGAGCGATTTCGCTCGGAGGTTGCCGAATGGCTCGGCTGCTGAAGCGCGACGAAGCGGCAACTCTAATCCGGGACGGCAGCACCCTCCTTCTCACTGGCTCGGGGGGCGGCCTGATGGATGCCGACTTCATCTACGAGGCCATCGAGCGCCGCTTCCTTGAGACGGGGCATCCTCAAGGTCTCACCATCGTGCACATCACCGGGATCGGGGATGGACGAGGGGGCGGAGTGGACCGCTTCGCCCACCCGGGTATGGTGAGGCGGGTGATCGGGGGGCACTGGGGCTGGTCGCCGAAGATGCAGCAACTGGCCCTCAGTGAACAGATCGAGGCCTACAACCTGCCACAGGGAGTCCTTTCGCTTCTCACCCGCGAGATTGCCGCCCGGCGCAAGGGGCTCTTCACTCGCGTGGGGCTGATGACCTTCGTCGACCCCCGTCTGCAGGGAGGCAAATTGAACCGGGCGGCAAAGGAGGACTTGGTCCGCCTCATCGAGCTGGAAGGCGAGGAGCTCCTCTTCTACCGCAGTTTCCCCGTGGATGTGGCCATCATCCGCGGAACGACCGCCGACGAGAGCGGCAACATCTCCGTGGAATGGGAGGCCGCCAACCTCGATGTCCTCTCGGCTGCCCAAGCGGCGCGGAATTCGGGCGGCATCGTCATCGCGCAGGTGAAGCGATTGGCCCGCCGCGGGACGTTGAATCCCCGGCTGGTGAAGGTCCCGGCCCACTTGGTCGATGTGGTTGTGGTCCATCCGGGGCAGTGGCAAACCTGCGAGGCGGAGTACAATCCCGCCTTCTCGGGCGAAATCCGTGTGCCCCCGGACATCCTCACTCCCCTCGACTTCGGGGTCCGGAAGCTCGTGGCCCGGCGTGCAGCGCTGGAGCTCAAACCCGGGAGCCTGGTCAACCTCGGCTTCGGGATCGCCGACGGCGTGGCCGACGTGGCCGCCGAGGAGGGACTCTGCGAGCGCCTCACCTTCACGATCGAGCAGGGCATCATCGGAGGAGTGCCGGCGAAAGGGGCCATCTTCGGGGCCGGCTGGAACCCCGATGCGATCATCGACGCCCCGAGCCAGTTCGATTTCTACCACGGCGGCGGGATCGACATCGCCTTTCTCGGGGCCGCCCAGGTGGACGCGCGCGGAAACGTCAATGTGAGCAAGTTCGGCAACACGATTGCGGGCTGCGGTGGATTCATCGACATCTCCCAGACGGCCAAGCGTGTGGTCTTCTGCTGTACGTTCACAACCGGCGGCCTCAGAGTCCGTTGCGAAGATCAGAGGTTGATCATCGAGAAGGAAGGATCCGTCAAGAAATTCGTCCGCGAGGTGGAACACGTCACCTACAGCGGCGAGTATGCGCGCCTCCACAACCAGCCGGTGCTGTACGTGACGGAGCGAGCCGTCTTCGAGCTGGTGGAAGGACACCTCCGCCTCGTGGAGATCGCACCCGGCGTCGATCTCGAGAGTCAGGTGCTGTCGCAGATGGAATTCGTGCCCGAGATCAGCTCCGATCTCAGGCTAATGGATCCGAGGATCTTCGCGGAAGGCAGGATGAACCTGGGCTGGAGCGAGAAAGTTGACCCCGAGTTACGTCATGCGTGAGGAACTCGAGCTCGGGGTGGTACGGATCCGACTGTGCCGCCCCGAGCTCCACAACGCACTGAATCGGGCGATGCTTCTGGAGCTGGAAGAAAGCCTCGACGCCCTGCGGGATGCAAACGTGCGTGCGCTCATCCTGACCGGGACTGGCAAGTCCTTCTGCTCCGGTGCGGACCTGCGCGAGCTGGCCCATTTCGGCCCGGGCGAGGCAGAGCAATGGTGCTGGGATGGACACCGGGTGCTCAACAAGCTGGAGGATTTCCCCGCCCCGACCCTCGCCGCTCTCAATGGCCATGCCGTTGGCGGAGGCCTTGAGCTGGCCTGCGCCTGTGACCTGCGCTACGCCGCCTCCGGCGTCAAACTCGGATACCCCGAGGTTAAGCTCGGGATGATCACTGGCTGGGGTGGCACGTTCCGCTTCCCGCGACTGGTGAGGCTGGATAAGGCGAAGGAGCTCATCTTCACCGGGCGGCTGATCCTCGCCGAGGAGGCCTGCGAGCTCGGGCTCGTGAATCAGGTCTTTGCCCCCGAGGAGCTGGAAATGCGGGTATTGGAGGTAGCTCGCGAGATTGCGGCCAACGCCCCGGTAGCGGTCCGCCTGGCCAAGCGGATGCTGAATCGCTACCCGCTGGACCGTCAAGCCGCCGCCACCGAGGAGGCCTACGCGTTGTCGCGCTGCATGGCTACGGAAGATCAGCGAGAAGGCGTGCGCGCCTTCCTCGAGAAGCGGAGCGCAAAGTTTGAGGGAAGGTAGCTTGGCGACCCGCGCGCTGCAAGGTCCAACGGCACGCTTACCCCAGACGGCAAGCTGTCCGCCGACCGGGCCTGCCCCCAGTGGACGGGCAGCATCGGGCGGCTGAAGCCGTTCCTACGCTCGCACGGCGCAAATGCTGGGAGGTGACCAGGATCTCGGGACAATCCGCAGGGGGCCCTTGGCCCGCTCGAGGCGCCAGTCGGAGAGGGACGGCTTGAGCTGCCGCGCTTGCTCCGCGAGACGGCGAGCACGGCGGCCCAAGCGGCCGATGGGAGGAGAGAGGAGGAGTGCGAGACAAACAGAGGAGTGCACCATGCGTCACAAACTCGATGAGATCGATCTGGAGATTCTGCGGACTCTCCAGAGACGGGGGCGAACCAAGCGCAGCGAACTGGCGGACCAGGTGGGTCTGACGATCCCCTCCGTGAGCGAGCGGCTGCGCAAGCTGGAGGAGATCGGGATCATCCGCGGCTACGCCGCTCTGCTCGATCCGGTGCGGGTGGGACTGGAGGTGATGGCCTTCATCCTGGTGGAGGTGGAATCGTCGAAGTACTTCGACGACGTGATCCAGCGGGCGCAGGCCAATGAGGAAATCCTGGAATGCCATGCCATCACGGGTGAGGGCTCCTATCTACTGAAGGCGCGCACAAAGAACACTTCCACCTTGGAACGTCTGCTGTCGGAAATCCGCTCCTGGCCGGGCGTGGCCAATACACGCACCAGCATCGTGCTTTCGAGCCCGAAGGAAACCACCGTTCTTCCCTTGACCCAGCTGGAACAGCTAGTGCGAAGAGAATAGCCCGCTTCCGCCTCGGATAGCAAGACCAGTCGAACCTCGCGGGCATGGAACGGGGGCTTCCCGCGCGAGACCTCCTGTCCGGGAAGGCGCGACGGAAAGCTCGCAAGCCTCCGCCCTCTCGGATGAAGGTGGTCTCCTTGTGAGGGGGCATAGCGGGGGACTACTTCACCAGCGAGTTCACATACTCCTCGATGTTGGTGTAGCCGTCGCCGTCTCGGTCAGCGACAGCGTCGGAGGGATCGCCCGGATCCAGCCCGTGCTCCTTCTCCCAGGCGTCGGGCATGCCGTCGCGGTCGGAGTCGCGGGGCGGGCGCCCCCCGCGATACTCGGGCCACCCTCCCACCTCCCATTGCGAATCGATGATGCAACCGGCCCCCTCCCTCACCTCATTCACGATCCGCAAATCCACGGCGTCTCGCACGGGATAAGTTGCCCCGGCGCGCTCCAACACCTGTCGGAAGGCATCCTGGGCTGACCATGTCGTGACCGGAGGAGCAGCAATCGGGGAAGAAAGCAGGCGGACCACGGTGCTGTCCTGTCCGCCCGGTTGAGAGAAGAGGTGCCGGGCGTCCTTTGAGCATTCCGGGCATCCCTCGACGAAGTTCCCGTCGAGGAAGAATTCGGTGCGGGCGTCGTCGTTCAAAGCAATGACTCGGGCCCGTCTCCGGCTGCAGGGGCCGGGCCGGATGTAGTTGGCCACATAATTGGCCTTGAGCACTCCGCCCACAAGCCCGGTGCAGATTGACCCAAAGTCGTAGATCACATTGTTCCGCACATCAAACACAGGATAAGGGGGAACTCCGTAGGCGTCGCCCAGACGGGGATTGCGGGAGTCGTTGTGGGCCCAAAGGTTGTGATGCAGGGATACCCCGCCAATTCCGCGGACCAGCGTCCCCATCCCATGCGGGCCCTTGTAGTGCACGCTGTGGTGCAGTCCCTCGGCGATGATGCACCACTGGACGGTGACGTCGCGCAGCCTCCCATTAACGGAGAGCGTTTCATCCGTACCCCAGCTCGCCGAACAGTGATCGATGACCACGTTGTAGCTATTGCCCACCACGCTGATCGCATCACCTACAAGTCGCCGGACGTCGCCCGGGCGCGAACGGAGGTACCGGACCACTACGTCGTGCGTGTCGATGATCAGCCCGGCTCCGCGCAGACAAATCCCGTCGCCGGGCGCCGACTGGCCCGCGATGGTCACAAACGGCTCCCGAATGACGATGGCCGAGTCCAGGTCGATCAACCCGCCCACGCGGAACACGATGATCCGAGGCCCGGACTGGGAACACGCCTCCCGAAAACTTCCCGGACCCGAGTCATTCAAGTTCGTCACCAGCAGGACTTTCCCCCCGCGCCCGCCCACCGTGCGCGAGCCGAAGCCTTCCGCTCCTGGGAAGGCAGGCAGGTCCTTGGCGAACCCCACAGCCGGAAAAACTAAGAGCCACCCGACAACCCAAGCGCGCTTCATCTCGTTCCCTCACCACGCTCCCGAGGCGAATCGTCCACACCCATCCCCGCAGCCTCCGGACCGGCTCCTGTTCCCCCCGGCAAAAGCGATTCCGATCTTCCGCCGGAGTTATTTCGCTCCGAGTCGCTGCAGGGCCTGAGCAGCACCGCGGATGAGGGGCTCCGCCGAGATGGGAGAGCCCACGGCGCGGCGCATCCACTCGTCCGGGGTCAGGGCACCAAGCCGGCACATCCGCTCCATCTCCGCCCCGAGGTTCCTGCCCTTGAGATAGCTCTCGATCTGGTACTGGATGATGAAACCCAGGGGATAGTCGGGCAGATACAGCCCGGCATCGATCATGTGGGAGTAGATGGCGAGGAGCTCAACGTCGCGGGTCCGGAAAGGCCCCGCAAGATGTTCGTTCCAAACCTGCCGGGCGATGTCGAGAGTGGCTTGCCGTAGCTCGGCGGGCGATGCGTGCGGATGCTCGTACATCCAGTGCCACACGGCCATGTCCACCAGTGCCACGCTCCCAATTTCCACTGTGGACCAGAAGGTGTCGAGCGCGCGCAGGGCCTCCGCCTGTCCCTCATCGCTGTGGAGACCGAGGAGCGCCAGATCGCGCGATTGAAAGACAAAGGCGAAGGCCTCGGTGAAAGCCGTGTTCGGCACGCCGCGAAGCAAGAAGTAATCGATGGCGATGGATGAAAACACCTGCTCCACGTTGTGCCCGAACTCGTGGATGGCGATGTTGTATCCCTTGTAGTCCATCCCGTTCTTGCCGATTCGAGTCCGGAGATGGGCCTTGTCCACCCGCCGCCCGGGCCCCATGGCGTGTCCGGCCCCTCGACTTGGGTCCACCTCCACGTGCGACGCCACGAACTCGGCCCTTTCCGCGGAGAAGCCAAGGTCCGTGAGGATCCGGGGAAGATCAGCCTGGAATGCCTCGCGATCGGGATAGCGAGCCCGCACGATCTCGTTCAATTTCTCCTCCGGGAATTCCGCCCGGGGCTTGAAGCCGCTGTACCAAATGTCGAAAGGCTCCAGCTTCCTGCCCAGCCGCTTCTCGATCAGCCGAGCCACCTGCAGCGTGACGGGCGAATCGATGACCTGCGTCAGAAGCTCCCGAACTCGATCCTCGGGGATCTCGCGATCTTCCTCGAATCGCCGCAGGATGAAGGTCGGCAGATCCGGGCAATACGGATCCGCTCGGCGCACCGCGCGGAACACCTCCAGCCAATGCTCGTAGCGCCGATCCGGCTCGCGCTCCGCCGGTTGCCACTTGCCGTCTTTCAGGACCAGATTGCGCACCGGATCCCACACCACCTGCGGGTTGTCGATCACCTCGGCGGGGATTTCCTGCCGCACGATCCGCTGCATCACGCTGTAGATCAGGCGCTGGCGCTTCAGGCCACCCGGATTCGCATACTGCGCTTTGAGCTCGTCCCTCAGCCCCCAGTGGCTGATGAGTCGAAGGCCGTCCGGGAAGAGCTTCTCCCCCGCCGGCGTGCGCAAGTTCCCCATGTAGATGTTGTAGCGGTTGATGTAATTGTCCGCCTTGAGGAAAGCCTCGGAGATGGCCTGTTGCACCTCGGCGGGAATGCGCCGCGCGAATTGCTGCGCGAGTCGGCATTCCGCCCACCTCCGGCGCGACCACTGGCTCCCCTCCCGAAGGCGTACCTCCAGGGGGTAGAGAGGGTAATTCAGAAGGGCTACGAAAGCGACCTTCGTCTTGAACAGATCCTCGTTGATGTGGGCGAACGGGTCGTACGCGGCAAAGAGGTAATCGACGCGCAGCGGCTCCCCCAGGTCCAGATCCAGCGGCCGATGCAGCTCCCTGCGGAGCTCCGCATTGTGGCCGTAAATCATCTCGAGATTGAAGTCGTAGCGCCGCAGGGTCTCTTCCAGCAGGCTGTCGTCCGTCAGGAAGTGTTCGAGACAGAACTGCCGGAAGGCTTCCGCATCGCCGTCCTCAGGGCGCCACAGCCGCGCCACTTGTTCCACTCCCTTCTCGATGCGCTCAGCGTGGGCCTCGCCGTACTTCTCCTTCATCGCCGCCACCGTTTGAGCAACGGTCTGCGGCTCCACCGCAGGGTTCGCGAACGATTTCACGGCCATCACTCCGCAGAAAAGCACTACGGCACCGAGTCCCCTACGGATGCAGCTCCACATTGGCCACCTCCCGTTGTCCACACTCGCCGCCCCGCAGGCAAGTCCAACGGAAACCCGGTAGCGCAAGTTAGAAGCTTCTGCGTGATTCGCAAGGGCGGTGTGAGCGGGCAAGAGGCCATGCCACGTGCAGGCTTGAATGCCGAGGAAGGACATCCCGCTGCGCGGCCGGCCCAGGTTGAGGTCCCCACGAGGAGCCGCAGCGGCCCAAAAGGCTTCCCGCGACTTCCTCAAGAGTCCGGGCTTCCCCATGGGAAGTCCGAGAGCACCGCACATCGGCCCCGAGACAAGCGGCTTATCCCCGGAGGTGAGGGCCCGGATCTTGCAGGGCCCGCCAGCTATCCCCGCGTTGCTCCGGCTCGCTGCTGGGAACCCGATGGGTGATTCTCGCCCTGCGACAAGTCGCCGTGGAGCCTCCGAACGTCGCATATTCCCAGGAAGATCGCCCGCCCTTCCGCCGTGGCCGGGGCGAACCACGGGGTAGAGTCCTTTGGCGTCTGCGCTTCGCGGGCACGCTTGCGCGCATCTGGCAGCTGTAGCCGGAGCCCAAGAAGTTCGCGAACCGGTCCGGTGGCCTTTCCGCTGTCTTTGCGCGGATTTCGCCCAGCTTGTCCTGCGTCACCCCGTCGGCAAACCATGGAGATGGCCCTATTCGCTTCGGGCCGTCACGCCAGGGAAAAGGCTTGCATTTGGGTGGGAGATTCGTAAATTTTGACGGCTTTCGAGCCGGGGTGGTGGAACTGGTAGACGCAGGGGACTCAAAATCCCCCGGGCTTTTGCCCGTGCGGGTTCGACTCCCGCCCCCGGCACGATTGGATCGCGCCCCCGAAGAGGGGCTTTTCTGTTTCACAGCCGATGCCGCCCGCACGCCCCGCGCTATTCCTTCTCGCCAAAGTAGATGTAGCGATCCAGTAGCTTCACGTAGCTGCTCCACCGCCGACCTGGTTCCTCCTCCCTGTCGATAATCCTTTGAACCCCTGCGATCTTCGAGTCGATCTCGTCGGCGTAGTGGAGCAGGATGGCCTCCACAGTGGCTGGTTTCACGGGGCTCCCCTTTTCATTGTCGCCGTGGTGGCTGAGGATCAGGTGCAGGAGCTGATTGAGCCGGTTCTCGCTGAGTCCCTGCACGTGCTGGGCAGCATCGTGTACTAGGCGCACGCCAATGGTGATGTGTCCCAAGAGGCGCCCGGCGTCGGAGTACTCGATGAAACCGCCGGTATCCAGCTCGAAGGCCTTGCCGACGTCGTGCAAGAGGGCGCCGGCACGCAACAACTCCCGATCGACCCCGGGGTAGTGCGAGGCCAGGAATTCCGTGATCCGCAGGACGGAGAGAGTGTGCTCCAGGAGTCCTCCGATGTAGGTGTGATGCCACAGCTTTCCCGCCGGGGCCCGAAGGAGGCGCTCCCGCGTTCCCGGCTCCTTGAGGGTCCGCTCCACGAGGGACCGCAGCGCTTCGTCTTCCATCTTGCTCATTTCTTCGAGCAGCCGCTCGAAAAGGACCTGCGGGTCCTCTTTCGAGCGAGGTAGGAGGTCCAATTCCGAGAGGGGATCATTCTCCGTCGCCCGCCGGATGCGCTTCACGCTCAGGAGGAGCCGGTCCTGGAACTCCATCACCGTCCCTTGGACCTTCACGATGTCCCCCTCGTTGATTTCCTGGTACCACTCCTTCGGCCGTTCCCAGAGCGTGGCGCCGATCCGGCCGGAGCTGTCGCCGAGCTCGAGGAAGAGATACGGATCGCCGCTGTCCTTCTGCGTTCTGATCTGCTTCTTGCGGACCACGAAGAATCCGATCACCGTATCTGCGGGACGAAACTCAGCGATTAGCGGTTGTGACCACATCCTCCCTCCCCTAAGGCGAAAGCACGAGCACCTTCTTCTCCGCGGGTGCGTCGAAGCCCACGGGAAGCAGACGACCTCGTCTCCAGGTCTCGATCATGTTGCTGAAGTACGGCGTGCGCGGGATCTCGCATTGACCGGGCACCTGCACCGCCAGGATGCGGCCATCCCGAGCGCTCAGGTCAGCCACCATCCTCAGCGAGGGCCCGACTACGGCGCTGAAATCTCCGCGAAGCCCGAAGGCTGCGTTATTGATGGTGCAGATCCCCCCGGGATGCGCAAAGCCGCCTGTGTTGAAGGTGCGCGCGGCGAACCAGTTGACGGCCAGCGGATGGCGAAAGACCAGACGATGCAGCTCACCCCATCGCCAGCGGCCGATGTCGTTGCCCAGCTTCGATCGCAGAAAGGCGAAGGCTTGGCGGTACGATCGCAGGATCGTCTCGCGCGCCGACTCCACTTCCGGGGTTCGTATGTCGTCGAACCAGGAAGAGGTGCCGTCGGCCAGCATGCGGAGGAGTACGCGCATGGACAGGTTCGGCAGCAGGCAGAAGTGGGCGAAGAGCGTATCGCCCATCTCGTCCTTGAATACGCCTTCCACCGTCTTCAAGAGGAATGCAGCGTAGACGGCAGGTTGAAGGCTCTCGCGCCCCATGCTCCCGTCCCACTGCCGAAGCAGGAGCAGAAAGTCCCTCTGCCTTTGATCGAGACTGTCCTCAGGAATCCATTTCGAGGCCAACTCGATGAAGCGCAATGCGTAGAGCGAGACGGTATCGAGTTGCACTTGCCGGAGTTGCTCCGCGGTCCAGCTTGTCTGCGACGACAACAGCTGGCGAATCCGGTCGATTCGGCTCGAAGGCTCCCAATAGCAGGATAGGTAGCCCGAAAGACCAGGGGGAATGTAATTGGCCGAAGCCACAAATCCCTCTGGCGGGTCAATCACCTGGGGCATGTCCTCGAAGGGGATCATCCCGGACCAACGGTCCCGGGCCACCCAGGCCCGGCGCACGAGCAGACCCGGCCATTCCCTCCGCGGGGCCCGTCCCGCCAGCTTGTAGGCGATGTGCCCTGCGCTATCCGCCAGCACGAAATTCTGGGCAGGCACAAGGTAGTCGCCCAAAGCCTCGATCGCCTCGCGCACATCCCGGCTCCGAGCGAGCCGCACGTAGGCGCGCACCTCATCCGATACCAGCTGGCCAGCCCAGCAAAGCGACACGGGCTTCTCCTCCCGCAGGAGTCGGGAGACAATCGGACCGCGAGCCGTGAGCAACACCCGGAACCGTTTCGGAGGCTCGCCCTTAACGTAGAGCGTGTCCCAGACGGAATGTACCGCTTCCTCTCCGAAAGGCCCACGGCAAGAGCTGCTATCCGCCGAAAGCTCCTCCAGGAAGAAATCCACGTCGTCCAACATACCATTGGTGACCCCCCAGGCGAGGGCCCGGCTTCGCCCGACGAGGATCCCAGGTACCCCGGGGATATTCGCGCCAATAGCTTCGTACCCCTCCGCTCGAAGGGACAGAAGGTACCAGAACCCCGGCGAGAGGAAGAGCAAATGCGGGTCATTGCAGAGGATCGGCTTGCCGCCGTAACTCCGTTGGGCTGCGACAGCCCAGTTGTTGCTGCCAGGGGAGGCCGCGGGGAGGAATCCCGCCAGCGCCAGCCAGTGATCCCATTCCACTCCGCTGGTCCAGCTTGAGTCTTGCAGGAGCGAGCTCAACACGCCTGGCTCCGGCTCAATCTCCGCCACCTTCGCCAGCCCGAGGCTATCCACCAACTGAGAGTACACAGGATCGGCGACCCATCCCATCGAAAGACCCCACGCGATGAGACGGGAAATGACGAGGCAGTCCTGCGGTCGCCAGGGCTCGGGCCGGTACCCGAGCAGGGCGAATTCAAGGGGGAGCTTTTCCCCGCGCTGCCGGATGCAAGCGTTCACTCCGTCGGCATAGGCCTGAAGCACTTCGCGACTCTCGCTACTCAGCGCACTCCAGCAGCGCTCAGCAATGTCCGAAAGCCGAAGGGTGAGGAACAAGCTGTCGAAGAGCAGGGCTTTCGGCCCGATGATCTGCGACAATCTCCCCCTTCCCAGCCGGCGGAAGAAATCCATCTGCCACAGGCGATCCTGAGCCACCACAAATCCTTGGGCGAAGATCAGATCATGGAGATCCGCCGCGCCGATGTGCGGAATCCCGTACGCATCGCGCTCGACCCGGACCTCCGCGTGCAAACCGGGACATGGGAGACGACCCTCATACGTGGGAGCCGGAACCCGCACAAACAGCTTGCAGACGAGACCAAGGGACAGAAACATGAGGCACACGACAAGCACGCTGCGGATCAGCCTGGACATCCTTTCCCCTCCCGACAGAACCTCCACATCTCCCGAAATCCCCCTCCTTCAGGTAAAATGCAGCCCCCCTCACGTACACCCTTCCGTTCGTATTCAGCCCACTGCCTACGCGGGGCCGGCAAGTGGCCTCTTACGGATTCCGTTCGCGCCGCAATTCCTTCGTCGAGTCCCCCACTGTGGTGTCCCTCCGCGCCACCGTGCGACGCCGGTCTTCAGACCTCGGCGGCTCGGAAGCAGACCGGGCCTCCTGGTCGCTCGCCGCCTTGCGCGAAACTCCCTGAAGCGTGGGTGTCGGCTGCTGCACCGCAGGGGCGCCGGGGGTAGGTTCCGCCGTCTCGCGACGGCGGAACTGTCGGGGTTCCGCTAGACGGGTTTCGCCTCCGGCCTGCTCGCCGTAGTAGGGAGCATCCAGCCACCAGGGGGTAGCGTAGTAGTAATCCCAGGCGGAATACCCGACAGCGGCAGGCGGCATCTCTTCGCGCCAGAAGTGCTCGGAAACGCTGGAATGGCACGACCAACAATCGTCCCTCGTTGACACGCGAACGAGGCCCCCCTCCGCGCCCTCCGGACGCAACACCGGGTGCTTCAACACGGTGTAGCAGCCCACCAGGACCCAAGCCAAGAGCATCAATCCCGCCAATCGCCGCAAGCCACATCACCTCCTCGTAGGGAAAACGACTCCGCCCCTCTCGCGGCACGGGTGTTCCCCGCCGCAAAGGCGGAGACCGGAGTCACAACCGCTCCCAATAGCGCAGCACGACAAATCGACCTGCGTAGTTCACGCCCTTCTGGTTGTGCACAAGATCGTAGAACACGAAATCCATGCTGATGCTCTGACCCGCCCACCAGCGGCAGCCGGCGTTCAAGAAGCCATTCCCTCGCCCGCGGCTCCTCGCCTCGTTGTCGTTCCATCCGAGATCGTACTCGGCCATCAATTCGAACTGGCGGCTCAGTCCGAGGCTGATCCCGGCAAACACGTCCAAATCGTCATCTCCGTCGTCCTTCTCCAGGCTGTAGTTCAGCCCGCCGTGGACTCCCAGCAGGATTCCCGCGCGGTAGTGCTTGCTTCCCGCCGCGAAGAACCCGCGGGACTTCACCTCGTACCGGTCGAGGTCATCCAGGTAGCTGCCGTAGCCCTGCGACAGGAAACCGAGGCTCACCGCCGGGAGAGCTGTGGTTTCGTCCAAGATTCGAAGTCGGGCGTGCACGCCGGGCTGCGGATACCAGCGGATCTCGCCGCGGCCGATCACGTTCTCCCCCCCGTACGAGACGCCAATGAGCAGATGGTCGCCGAGTCCCACGTCGGCGCTCGTCAGCAGGCCGCCTCCCGAGAAAACTCGCATCGTGATCTGGTACATTCCGCGCCGGAGCACGCCCGCCGTCGGAGCGTCCACCAACGAAAGCGGTTCCTGAGCCAGAACGGCCGCCGCGGGAATTACGAAAGTTGCCAGGCAACACCCCACCGACCGCATGCGATTCCTCATCTGGGACCTCCACGCTTCAGGCCAGTGGACTCCCGACGAACAGCACGCTGAAGAAGCGCACGAATGGCCCGATCACTGCCCACAGGATTCGCGCGCCCGTCAGCATCTCTGCGAGGATGATTCCGAATAGCACAAATGAACCGTAGCGAGAGAACTCCTCGTAGCTCCGTGCCACGCTCCCGCCCACTGCGCTCGCCAGGATCTTGGATCCATCCAGGGGAGGCACAGGGATAAGGTTGAAGACGGCGAGCACCAAGTTGATGTACACCGCAAAGACCAGCATGATTTCCAAGACGCCCAACGCCCCACCGTGCACCGGAGCCAAAGAACGTAGCCCCAGCCCCCGGCAAGCGATCCCGAAAACGAGCGCCGCCAGCAGGTTCGCCCCGGGCCCCGCCAGAGATACGTACAGAATTCCGACCCTGGGATCCCGGAAGTAGTAGGGATTCACCGGCACTGGCTTGGCCCAGCCGATGCGAGCCACGAAGAGGAGAATGGTCCCGATCGGATCGAGATGGGCGAGCGGGTTGAGCGTGAGGCGCCCGGCCATTCTCGCCGTCGGATCCCCCAGACGATCCGCGACCCACCCGTGGGCATACTCGTGGATCGTCAGGGCCAGCAGGATGGGCGGGCCGATGATCACATAAATCGCCAAGCTTTCCATTGGCCTCTCACAAGCTGAGGACGGAACCCCGCCGTCTCTTCGTCTTACCCTCGCACGAGCGAGCGGGGCTGAACTCGATTCTGCCTCAATCCAGTGCCGAAGGCTTCGAAGAACCTGAGCTCTGGGTCGACGAATCCAGCGAACTCCCGCCCCCGCTCAGTCCCTCGTCGAAGCTGCTTTCGCCCGCTTCGGTCCCGCTTTCCTCTCCCTCGGCCGCGCGATAAGCTTCCTCTTCAGCCTCCTCAATCAGCTGGTTGAAATCCTCACCGAGTTCGTCCCCGAATTCACGCCCCATCCGCTTCATGAATTGGACGACGCTCTTCGGGTCGTTCTCGTCCAGGTCGCCCCATTTGGCTGGATCTGCCAGGCTTTCGAGCCGATCTTCTTCCGAGCGAATTGATGCGAAGCGGCTCATGATGCGGGTCATTTCCGTGTGGCCGCAGTACCGGCAGCGCAAAGGCGGCACCTCTCCGATGCGCATCACAAAGAAGCTGGACGGCCTTCCGCAACGCAGGCAGCGGTACTCGTAGATCGGCATCTGCACCCCTCCTCTTGGCCTAGACCTGTTACGGTTCTCATCTGGCACCGAAGCTGGCGATCGCTTCCTGTTCCGTGGCGTAATTCAACAGCACGTTTTCCAGCCGAGCGATGCGGATCAGGCTCGCCGTTCGTCCCTTGGCCCCGAAGATCCTGAGGGAGCCCCCGGCCTCGCGGGCCTGGCGGTGCCCGAAGAGAAGCGCCCCCAGTCCAGAGCTATCGGCGTACTCCACCTGCGTCAGATCCACCAGGATATTATGATTGCCCTCGCGAACCAGCATCAGGAGCTGCGCCTTCAGGTCCGAAGAAATGGTGGAATCCAGCCTCGGCTCCTTCAGCCGAAGCACCAGAATATCTCCCAGTTGCTCCTTGCCGAAGTTCATCGTCGACCTCCGATGCTTCTCACCCCCCGCAGAAAGGGCCTCCACAAGAACGAATGTCCTACGGAGGGAGAACCCGTCCACCGCAATTGGCGCCTCCGGCCTCGGCCCCTCGTCCCCCAAACGTTCACATTCGTTCCCATGCCGCCCGAGACGATGCCTTCTCTCGTCCAAGACGATCTTGAACAGTGACGTTTTCCTCACCCAAGGTTTCCAGTTGCCACAGCTTGGCATACTTAAAGAACACGTACCCGCCCGACAGGAGAGCCAGTATCCAGCCCTGCGTACCGTCGCGGAATCCGCGTTGCAGGACGTACATGCGAAAGAACATGTGCGGCGGGTGGAACAGCAGCTTCCACAGGCGGAATCGTCGCCCGCGTCCTCTCTCCTGCTGAGCGGCCAGCGTCGTGTAGCGATTGAACTTCTCCATGTAGTGCTGGAGCTCAGGGTCCGTGAGGTGGATGAGCGGATTCCGGAGTCTCCCCACCCTGCCTTCGATCTCAAGGCCTTCGTGCACCAGCGAGTCGGTGAAGCTCCCTTTGTCCTTCCGGAACAGCCTCGCCACGTATCCCGGGAACCATCCCGAATGCCGAATCCACCCGCCGAGGAACCAAGCCAGACGGGGGATCTCAAAGCCGGCGTAGTCCGAGTGGCGAATCGCCTCCCGGATCTCCGCAGCCAGTTCAGGGCTCACCCTTTCGTCGGCATCGAGCCAGAGGATCCAATCGTTGCGAAGTTCCGCGAGCGCCTCCTGCTTGGTGGCCGCGTAGCCCCGCCAGGGACGCAAGAGAACCCGGTCCGCGAGCTCGCGGGCCAACTGCGGCGTCGCATCGGTGCTCCCGGTATCGACCACAACCACCTCGTCGGCCCAGCGGGCGGAGAGGAGACAATCCCGGATGTTCCTTTCCTCATTTTTTGCGATGACGAGCACGCTCACGGGGGCCCGATCTCCAGCGAGTTCGGAGGGCTTCGGCAGCACAGGCAGGGTCGCTGTGCCGCGCTGGGACTCCCAGAGCTTCACGTACAGCACCAGCTTGTAGAATCCGGAGGTCGCCGCCAGCAAGAGCCCATGCATCCCCTCCCGGAATCCCGCTCGGCCGACGTACTTCTTCAGGAACTCCGCCAGCGGATGGAAAAGAAAATCGAGCGGTCCCACGCGTCGTGCCGGGTGCCGATCCTTCACTTCGAGCGTGGTGTAGCGATTGATCCGCTCCAGCGCCGCCTCCAGGCTCGGGTACGTGAAATGAAGCATGGCTTCGCTGAGGTATCCCACGCGGCCCTCCACCACGAGGCCTTCGTGCACCGCCCGGTCGGTCACGCCCGCCCGCGCCCGGCGGCAAAGACGCAGCTGATAACCGGGGTACCACCCCGCATGACGGATCCATTTCCTGAGGAAGAAGGACTTCCGAGCGATGTAGAAGCCGTCGTAGCCGTCGCCATCCCTTTCTGCCACACGGCGGATCTCCGTAGCGAGGGCGCTCGGAATTCGTTCGTCACAGTCCACCATCAGAACCCACTGCCCGGCTGCTTTGCTCAAAGCGAAACGCCGCTGGTCCGCGTAGCCCGTCCATTCCCGCACGTAGACGCGATCCGTGTAGCGCCTGGCGATTTCGGGCGTCCCGTCAATGCTTCCGCCGTCCACCACCACGAGCTCATCGGCCCAGCGGAGCGTCTCCAGGCACTCGGCGATCTGGTGGGCTTCATTGCGAGCGATCACCACGGCCGAGATCAGAGGGCTACTCGCTGCCGAACGGGACGCCGCCATCCGTCCTACCGGGCCACGTTGAGTCCTTCCCGCACAGCTTGATGCGCGCCTTCCAGCTCACCCAGAAGATCCGCGAGCGCCTCGGCCACCGCACCCGCGGGAAGCTCCGCCATGCAGCTCGGGTGCGAGCAGCGTGTCAAATTGCAGCCGAGACAATCCAGGGAAGAATTCCGCACGATGCGATGCGGTACGCCCCAAGGACCTTGGAGGTCCGGCCGAGTAGGGCCGAAAATGGCCACGACGGGCACGCCCAACGCCGCCGCGATGTGCATCGGTCCGCTATCGTTGGTGACAAGCGCCTCGCAGCGCCTCAGGCAGGCCGCCAAACCTGGGAGATCCGTCTCCGGAATTGCGAACACATTCTCCGTGTCGTCGCAAACCTGCTTCGCCAGCGGATACTCGCCCGGGCCCCAAAGCACCAGCACGGGCCTCCGCAGTTCTCGGACCACCCAAGCTGCTAACTCGGCAAAACGGTGAGGGGGCCAGCGCTTCGCCTCCCAGCCTCCTCCCGGGTTCAAGGCGATGACCTCACCTTCGCGCAGGCCCAATTCCTGGAAAAAGGTCTCTGCCGCGCGATCCGCCTCCGGAGGAATCCAGAGCCGCAGTTCGCGGCGCACGACCGGGATTCCGAGAGCTCGCAGGGCGTCCAGGTTGAATTCCACCTCGTGGACCTCGCTAGCGCGGGAAGGAACCACGAGATTGTACGCCCAGCTTCGGATTCGCCAATTGAAACCCACGCGCCACCTCGCACCCGACAGCGCCGCTAATAGCGCGCTGCGTGGGTTGCCAAATAGATCGATCACCAGGTCGTAGTTGCGACTCCGGACTTCTTGGATCAGCTTCAGTCCCGCTTTCCCGGCGACCCGCGGCGAAGCCCCTTCCAGTCCTTTGCGGTCAAAGACCAACACCGAATGGATCCCCGGATACCCACGCACGATGGGATAGGCCTCGCCCTCGGTGAGAAAATCGATGGCAGCCTCGGGGAGGGCCAGCCGCAGATTGTCCACCACGGGCAGGCTCATCAGCACGTCCCCGATGGCCCTGAGTTTGATCACTAGGACCCGCCGGACATGCTTCAAGTCCGGCGCGGTTTCATCCCGCTGCCTGCGGTGCCTTTTCAACGCGCTCCGCCTCTGTTGAACCCGCAACTCACGATCCCTTCCCGCATTCACCGGGCGCGAACATTTTAGGCACGCAGCAGCAAATTATCAAGGGCTAATCGGCAGGAGTCGGCGAGCGTGAGTTTGGGCGGGAGTTGCGGAAAGACACCAGCCATCGCCGGCGGGTTTCCGAGACGATGGCCGCGCCCGTTCCCGTCACCGCATCTCGCCGGGCAGGGCGGGTAGCAGTTCCTTCACGAACGCTGCGGATGCTGCCGGCATCTCATCAATCGGCAGGGAGTCGACGGGGAACCAGCTGAGTTCTGCCGCGTCGGAGCCAGCCTTCGGATGTCCTCCGACCCGGCGCACCCAGTAGTCGGCCACGACGTAGTGGAAGCGGAGGTGTCCTTCTTCGCTTCGGTCAATGATCTCGAAAAGGCCTGCCAACCCGACAGGTTCCACTTCCAGCGAAGTTTCTTCGAGGAATTCCCTTCTTGTGGCCTCGGCTAATCTTTCGCCGGGCAGCACTCGGCCGCCCGGCAAAGTCCAGAGCCCCTTGGCGGGGGGATTCTTCCGTCTCACGAGGAGGATTCGGCCTTCTTCGACGAGGAGTCCGCCGACGGCGAGGACGGGATAGGGTTCGCCTCCCCTGCCTGCGCCTCCGGAGTCGTCCGGGCTGTCGAAGAGATGGAGCAGCTCACTCGTCGTCTTCGGACCAGAATTCGCCAAGGTCCTCATCCTCATCGGATTCCCAGTCCTCAGCGTCCCAGTCCTCTTCCTCGAACTCTTCCTCCCAGCCCTCTTCTTCGTCTTCTTCTTCCTCCTCTTCTTCCTCCCAGTCCTCCTCTTCCTCCTCCTCTTCTCCCTCCTCCTCTTCCCAGTCCTCTTCTTCCTCTTCCTCCCAGTCTTCGTCGGGCTCATCCTCCCAAGGTTCGTACCAGCTTTCGCTATCGTCATCCTGGAGACGATAGATATCGTCGTCAGCCATTCGGAAGCTCATGTTCGCACCTCCGGAAGTTTCTCGAAAACCAAGGTCAGGCGCCTCCCCAAATCGGCGCCCAAAGTAGTAAACGGGGCTCATAAAAGCAATGCCAAAGTTCCATTTTCGAGCGGACTCGCATTCATCCCGCATGGGCGTTCGGCATCGGAACGTCCGGCCCGGTGGGGCCTCCTCGTACCCCCGGGACCCGATCGAGGTCTTTTCAAGTTGGCACCCCGATCCGGATTCTGCAATGCTGCTACTTTCCTTTTCCCACAAGGTTCCCCGGAGTTTTCGGAATGCCGGCTGTGGACTGGGCGGGAGTGCTTGTTTCCGTGGGCCGCTTTCCGTAACTTTGCGCGATTCGAACCCGAGGGAAGGAATGGATTGAGCGGAGGAGGCATGAACTCGACCCCACAGCAACGGCCCGGCCTCTTTCACCCCACACGCCCGCTGTACCGATTCACGACTCTGCTTTTCATCGCGTCCCTTTCTTTCGGAAGCTACTTCGCGTACGACATCGTGGGGGCTATCGCGCCCACATTGGTGGAGGAACTGGGCGGAGCCCGCGGGACGGTGGGAGCTTTTTACACGATGTACAGCGTGGCGGCGATCCTCTCGGTCTTCGTCGGAGGCCTCCTCATTGACCACCTCGGCACCCGGAAGGCCAGCCTGCTCTTCTCCACCTTGGTGTTTGCGGGTTCAGCGCTGGTTTGGGTGGCGCGTTCGCTCCCGGTCTTCTTCGTGGGCCGATTCATCTTCGGCGCCGGCTCCGAACCTTTGATCGTGGCTCAGAGCGCCATGCTCGCCAGGTGGTTCCGGCAAAAGGAATTGGCGCTTTCCTTCGGGATCACCCTCACGGTGAGCCGGCTCGGAACGCTCTTCGCATTCAATACCGGCGAGCTCATCACGGCCCAGTTCGGGAGTTACCGCTACGCGCTTTTCGCCGCCGCCCTATTGTGCCTGATCTCCCTCCTCGGAAACCTTTGCTACGTCGTGATGGACAAGCGAGGCGAGAAAGTGCTCGGGCTCCGGGACGAGTCCGCGCACGAGAGCATCCAGCTGCGGGACATCCGTGCCTTCCCCACATCCTACTGGTACGTGGCTCTGCTCTGCGTCACCTTCTACTCAGCGATCTTCCCGTTCACGGCGCTTTCCACCGACTTCTTCGTCGACAAATGGGGAATCCCCCGATTCGCCGAGGCTACCGGCGGTTTCCTTCACAAGGTATTCAACAACTTCCTGCACATGTTCGGCACGGCGGGTGGAATTAGCTCCATCATCATCTTCGCCTCGATGCTACTGGCGCCGTTCGCGGGGCGGCTTGTGGATCGGGTTGGCCGTCGCGCAAGCCTGATGATCCTCGGCTCCCTCTTGATGATCCCGAGCCACCTGGCGATGGGGCTCACTCACATCTACCCCGCCTTCCCGATGATCCTGCTGGGAGCCGCCTTCGTTCTCGTCCCAGCGGCGATGTGGCCATCCGTCCCCCTGATCGTGCCCGAGGAGAGGGTAGGCACGGCCTTCGGCCTGATGACCATGATCCAGAACATCGGTCTGGCGCTTTTCCCCGCACTCAATGGGCTGCTACGAGATGCCACGCATACATACACGGCCAGCATGATCATGTTCGCCGGGCTCGGCGTGGTGGGGCTTCTCTTCGCTCTCTTGCTGAAGCAGGCCGACGCCCGCGCGGGCGGCCAATTGGAACGACCCGGCGTCCAAAGTTAGACAGGGGCAATGCATTGGGAACCATCTCAGCGGGTGACTCAGAAAACGTGGAGGTAAGACGGGTGAGCACCGTGGAGGGGACCCTCTCGCAGCAGCTCGAGCGTTTCCGGAAACTTCGAGTGGCGGTCGTGGGCGACCTCTTCCTCGAGCGGGTCCTGCTGGGACGCATGACAGGGGTAGCGGCAGAGGGCCCCACTCCCGTGCTCGAGGTGGAGAGTCGTCGGCATCTGCTTGGCGGCGCGGGCTATGCCGCGGAGATTCTGGCCGCGTTCGGCTGTCAGGTGGAAGTCCTGGCTTTTGCTGGAGACGACGAACCGGGCCGAATCGCCGGCCAGCTCTTGGAGGAACGCGGCATTCTCCCGACGCTCCTCCGCGTCGCCGGGCTTGCCACGCCGGTCGTGACGAGGGTCCTGGCCATGTCCCAGCGTGAGGCGCCGCACGAAGCCTTCCGCCTGCGGGAAAACCCAAGCCCACGGCTCCCGGAGAAGGAACAGGGCGAATTCCAGCTGACCTTGCGCCAACGCCTCCCAACGCTGGATGCCGTTCTCCTTGTGGAACAGGGGTTTGGCCTCGTCCCCGGAGGTGTGTACCACGAGCTGGAGAAACGCGCGGATCGGCCTCCCGTGGTCGTCGGGGATTTGCAGAGCCAGGCCCTCAGCGCACGAAGCCTCGATGCTCTAGTGCTGAACGTGGAGGAGGCGGCGCAAGCGGCCGGCAAACTGCCGCGGGATGAGGAAGAAGGCATTGCTCTGGCCGAGAATCTTCGCGCTCGGTGTGGCGTCCGCTGCCTCCTCCTGACGAGGGGATCCCAACCGGCAATCGCGGCGGTGGAAGACGAAGGCACCTTCCTCCTACCCGTCGAGGCGGTCCCGGTGTTCGATGTGACTGGAGCCGGGGAAACGGTTTCGTCCGTGCTGGCCATGGCCCTCGGCGCCGGGATGAACTGGAGGTCGGCGGCCGAATTGGCCCTTCGCGCTGCAAGCCTCAGCGTCACTCTCCCCGGAAGAGCCGTGGTCCATCCGCAGGAGCTCCTGCGTTACGAACAGCGCAGGACGGCAGCTCTACAGGCCGAAAAGATCGTCAGTCTGGGACAGCTTCGACAGATCGTGGCCAACGCGAAGCGCCGTGGCCTCCGCGTGGTGTGGACGAACGGGTGCTTCGACCTGCTGCATGTGGGACACATCCTCTACCTCGAAAAGGCCAAGCAGCTTGGAGACCTCCTGATCGTCGGCATCAATAGCGATGCCTCCGTGCGGGCGACCAAAGGCCCGGGACGTCCCATTGTCCACCAGGCCCAGCGGGCGCGGCTTTTGGCTTCTCTGAGCTGCATCGATTACGTGCTCATTTTCGATGATCCTTCCCCCAAGGACATCATCGCGGAACTGAAGCCCGATGTGTACGTCAAGGGCGGCGACTACACCGTGGACACGATCAACCAGGAAGAGCGCCGCATCGTCGAGGGATACGGCGGAGAGATCGCATTGCTCCCGGGCGTGGAAGGGATGTCCACCACCGAATTGATCCGTCGGATCCTCGCCGCGTACACCGAGAGCAACACCTCGAAATAGCCCCATTGGGACGTCGGATTCAGCGGGCGCAATTTCCTCCCCAGCGGACAGGGACCGCACCAATGGCACAGACCGGAATCCAAAGACTCGGGCAGAATATCCTCATCCTCGATCCGGGCTTCCCCCGGGGGAGGATTCACTTCGCGTTGTTCGACTTCGACGGCACCCTGAGCCTCCTCCGCGAAGGTTGGCAGCGGATCATGGAACCCCTGATGATCGAGATGATCTGCGGGGACAATCCGCCCACCGAGGAGATCCGCAGGCGTGTCCGGGAATACATTGAGGAGTCCACCGGGGTCCAGACGATCCTCCAAATGGAAAAGCTAGTGCAGTTCGTGCGCGAATACGGACTTGTGCCGCAGGACCGGATTCTCGACCCCTGGGGCTACAAACAAATCTACAACGCACGGCTCCTGCGTCCGGTCACGGAACGGCTGGACATGATCCACCGCGGCGAGAAGAAGCGGGAGGATTTCCTGCTCCGTGGAAGCGTGGAGCTGCTGCGGGCTCTGCGCGCACGTGGCGTGACCTTGTACGCTGCCAGCGGCACCGACCTGGCGGACGTACTTCGGGAAGCGCAGGAGCTCGGCATCGCCGAATACTTCCACGGCATCTACGGGGCATTGCGTACGTACGAGGAATCGAACAAGGAGAAGGTGATGCGGAGGCTCATCGAGGAACACAGGCTTTCCGGACCGGAACTGGCTGTGTTCGGAGATGGTCCGGTGGAGATCAGCCTCGCACGGCAATTCGGCGCCATCGCCATTGGGGTGGCTTCCGACGAAATGCGAGGCTACGGCTGGAATCGCGCCAAAGTCCGGCGCCTCCGCAAAGCCGGCGCCCACATCCTCGTCCCAGACTTCCGGGAGCAGGCCACACTCATTGACTACCTGTTCTCCGAATGACCAGCGGGGAACGGCGCCATTACCTGAGTTCCCCAGGCCACCACGGAGTTCTGCCTGAAGCTACCCTCCGGATCACGGGAGCCAACGCCCCAAGCAAGGGCAAATGCCCGGGGCGACGGCTTTGCTGCCGACGGATCGGCGGGTTTAAGCCAGAAAGCGCTCCGAGCAACTGCCGGAGAACGGGACTTGCTAAGGCCTCTCCTCTTCGTGATGCTCCATGCGGGATGCCCAATACGGAGTGGCCGGTCTCGCGCACGAAGCGCCGAAGCCTCGACCGGTACGGCCGGACGGGGCCTGCTCGAATCGAGTGCAAGGCGCGCACCTGAGCAATTCGGAGCTCCGTTTTGCCGCAGAGACGGCGAACCGGGCAGCGGGCAGTGGCGCGCATCTCCGCCCCGCCCGGGAAGCTGGACATCCCCCGCCCGCCGTCCAGCGAGCAGGCAGTCGCCTCGCCGCGAACCCCGCGGGAACTTCATTTCGAACCAAAACCTGGGCCAACCTTTGCAAGACCAGCTCAAGAGGCCGACGGTAGAACTTTGCCGCCCCCGGCCGCGCAAAGCCGGGCCTCGCAGGGCGGCACTGTCATGCCTCGCTCAGGGAACCCCCGGGGTCATCCAGTAACTGCCGTAGACGCGAAGGCTCGCGGGCGCGGGAGCAGGCGCCGGGGACGCCTTCGGTGCGCGGAGCCGAGAGACGCGATGCCGGAGATCGATCCTCCGGCACGCTCCGAATTCTTGGCGCAAGCCGGCGGCTCGCACGACTCTGATGGAAAGGGCTAAGCGGTCGTCGCCTCCGGACCAAGGGACGCGGCGCCCCTCAGCCCGCTCGTCTGGCCAAGCGGAAACGACCTCCGTGTCTTCGGAGGAGTTTACCCCCGCTTCTGGCTCCGCCGGGCACGTCGGGGAGCGAAGACCTCCGGGTTCACGACATGCCGGGGGCGACGTCCGGCGACGAAGCGCCGGATATCCTCCACCACCCAGGCCCTTTGACGGCTCTCCGACTGCTCGGAGTACCAGGCGATGTGAGGCGTCAGGATCACGTGGGGATGTCGGAAAAGGGGGCTATCCGACGGAAGGGGTTCCTTCTCAAACACATCCAGCCCGGCACATGCCACCCTTCCGGAGCGGAGGGCCTCGAGAAGGGCTGATTCATCGACGATGGCCCCGCGGGCGGTGTTCACGAAGATAACCCCTTGCTTCATGCGCGAGAACGCCTGGCGTCCGAACATGCCGCGCGTTTCGTCCGTGAGGGGGGCGTGGACCGAGATGATGTCGCTTGCGGCGAGAAGCTCCTCGAAGTCCACGCGTTGGGCACCGAGCCGCCGGATGCGGCGCTCGGCCACGTACGGATCGTACACTATGCGCCGGAACTCCCAGCTCCGCATCAGGCGAAGCAACTCGCTGCCGATCCGGCCGCATCCGACCACTCCGAGCGTCTTACCCGCCAGCAACTTTGGCGCCTCCGTGGCCTCTCGGCTCCAGAGGCCTTTGGTCATGGCCTCTTGACATCCGCGCACGCGTCGGGCGCATGCCAGGATGAGCATGGCTGCATGCTCGGCGACCTCGCGCGTGCAGAAACCCGGCATGTTAGCCACGATCACTCCCCGCTCCGTGGCCGCCACGACGTCCACGTTATCTACCCCCACCCCGAGGCGAATGATCAGTCGGAGCCTCTCCAGCTGCTCAAGTTCTTCCCGGCTGACCCTTGCCGCTGCCACCACCAGGATCTCCGCATCTCGGGCTCGCTCCGTCAGATGCGGGTCTTCCCCGTGAGCAGGATGGTAGTCGAGGAATTCGACCGGTAGATCCCGAAGCTGCTCGCGCTCCCACGCCGCGTCGTAGTCGAGGTAGTCAATGGCCACGACCTTCATCCGATCTCCGACGCTTCTCCGATGTGCCCAAAGGCTCCACCTCTCCCGCGCGCGAAGTCCGGCCCTCGCTCGGCCCGTGGGACCTCGAGGATCACAGTTGCCCAACTCAAATCCGAGCTGAGTCGGCGGGTCTATTCCTTCTCCAGCCTCTCGATCAGCGTGATCTTCTCCTCTCCAGCCAGACGAGAGGCATCCAGGTAGCGGATGGCAGTCCGGTAGCCGGGACGACTGATTTGGATCACGTGGCTTGTGGAGCTATCGATCCAGATTTGAAGCGGCGACTGCCCGACAGCCTGGTCATCCACGATCACGTCGCAATGATCGGGATCCGTGTTGATCTGGATCATCACGGGTCGATTGCGCAGGATCGCCGAGGCACCAGGCCGCGAGAGCTGCACCCCTGTGGGCACGGTCACCTCCACAGGAGGCTGAGAAGCCATGGCGGTCTCCCTCTCGCCCCGGACACCCGGCGCCGGACCTGTTCCCGGCCCCGCCCCGCTTTCGGTGATCGGCTGGTAGCTGACGTCGAAGAACATCACCTTTTCGGCCGGCGTGCCGTCCCAATTCTTGCGGATCCAAGCTTCCAGAATCGTCCTTCTCCCCGGCTCAATGCGGACCAAATCGCGCGTGCGCACTTCGGCGCGCTCCTCCGACCAGCCCCCGGCGCCGAAATAGGTCCCTTTCACCTCGTAGTAGCCGGGCTTGAGCTTCAGCTGGTACTCGTAATCGCTCTGGACGTTGCTCACCTCTGTGACGGGAGCAATGAGCCGGCCATTCACCTTCAGCTCAAAGCGGTTCTTGTAGCTCGAGCCCATATCGGCCACGTTGTGCACGCGTACCACCAGGTTGACCGGGAGAAGAGATTGATCAATGTCGAGCGCCTTCACGGGCTCAAGCTCGTAGTAGGTCTGATTGCTCACCAAGGACGATCGGGACGCACACCCCCAAACGACGAGGACTCCTGCCAACACGGCGATCTTGCTCCTCATGGCCGACCTCCAGCCTCTTGGCCCGTCAATTGGCGCACCATCAGCCACACTTGTTGTACGACCTCGTGCCCGCTCAGTTCGAAAGAGCCGGCGCCCAAACATCGCTCCCGGAGCTTCACAGGTAAAGCAGTCCGTACATGGTAGCGCCGGAGACCAAGGACATGCTCAGGTTGTCGTCCACACCGAGGGGAAGGGCTTCGGCTGCCGTCGCCCCGAATGCCCCTGCAACGGCCACGGCGAAAGGCACACCCACCGCGGGCGCCACCCAGAAAGAGACGATGGTGCAAGCCGCAAAGCAAGCCAGAGTGCCCTCCACCGTCTTGTGGAAGAACGGGTGTCGCCCGTACTGCAGGCCGAAGAACTTGCCGCACATGTCGCCGAAGATCAAGTAAAGCAGCGCTAGCCAAGCGATCGGCAGTGGGAACACCACCAGCGTGATTGTACACGCCAGGAGAAACAAGGAGATCGAGGAGAAGCGATGGGCTTCCTTGTCTTTCAGGATCACCCTGATGCGGCTCCAGGCTGCGGAGGCCACGCTCCGTCGGGCCAAGCGGAGGGCATCGCCCGCCAACGCCGCCAACGTCACTGCGGTGACGAGACCAACGCCGGTGCGGCTACCCAGCCATTGTTCCGCTGCCGGGAAAGCCATTGCCGCGGGCCGAAGCCCAAACCGGCCCCATTTGATCCCTTCGCGGACCTCTCTTCGCAGCACGAGGACCTTGCGATGGAACAGATTGGTGAGGCTCACGCCCAGAAGGAAAAGCGCGAGGAGAGCTGCGACGCGCGTGACCGGATTCGCAGGGAGCCGAAGGATTAGCTCCGCGGCGAGCAAAGGCAGGACCGCGCAGGCGATCACCTCGCCCTTCAGGCTAATCCAACCGAAGACCGCAACAACCCAAGCCAGGAAAGCCAAGTCCCCCAGCGGCAGCCACCCCCGCCACAGGCACTGGCCCAGAGAATAGAGGAGCAACCCGGTGGCCGTCGCGGCCCCCTGCCCTCCGCGAAAGCCGAGATAGAACGGGGCGATGTGCCCGACGATAGCGGCGAAGCCCGCAGCGTAAGCGACCCACAGGTTCAAACCCATCCACCGCGCTACGGCATAGGCAACCAGCCCCTTCGAAAGGTCCACCACGGCCACCACAAGGCCGGCCTTGAGACCCAGCACTTTCGAGACATTGACCGTGCCAGCGTTGCCGTCTCCGTGCTCCCGGATGTCGATCCCCGCGCCCCACCGGGCCACCCAGTAGGCCGTCGAAATGGACCCGATCAGGTAGCCACCGACAATGGCCAACGGAATTCGTAGCCAACTCATTTGGCCTTCCCTCCCGGGAGCAGGGTCGCGCCGCCTTCAGGGCGGGGGGAGAGTCCCTCTGTCAGGGAAGAACTCGGCCTCCAGCATGGCGCAAAGGGTGTGGTACACAGCCTGATGCATTTCCTGCGCCCGACGCGTCTCCGCAGCGGGTACGCGAATCGCGCAATCCACCTGCTCGGCCAGGGGCCCGCCTTCCCGCCCTGTCATGGCAATCGTGCCCATCTCCCTTAGCTTCGCCACCTTAACGGCGTGGAGCACGTTCACCGCTCGCCCGCTCGTGCTGATCCCCAGCAACACGTCGCCCTTTCGCCCCAGGCAATAGAGTTCCTGCGCGAAGCCGATCCTCGGCACCGGCACGTCATTCTCCAAGGCCGAGAGCAGGGAGTGGTTGAGCCCGAGGACGATGGCGGGGAGCCCAGGTTGCAGGGAATCGGCCAGCTCCTCTCCGCCCAGGGCCCGGAGGGCGGTGCGGTGCTCTTCCGGCAGGGGCCGAGCGCGCAGGTAGGATTTCATCAACTCGCCCGAGATGTGGAGGGCATCTGCAAAACTGCCTCCATTTCCGCAGAGGAACAGGCGGTGCCCGTTGCCGAAGGCTTCCCTTAACGTCCAGAAGGCTTTCAAAAGGGAACCGACGGTGGCTCGCAGTTCCGGGTGCTCCTCCCAAAAGGCCCGAAAGATCTCTTCGAGCTCCGGAAAAGCACGAAGCCCCGCCTTCCGTTCGGATAGCCAACGAAGGGCGTCGGAAAACTCCTCGACGTCTCCTTCCGATTTCGGCGCTCTCACGCCATCATCTCCACGACGAGTTTGTACAGGGCAGGGATCGTGAGGCGCTGATCGCCCTGTACGTAAAATCCACGGCCTCCGAAAGCCTCCGGAATGCGCGTCACCACGCTCTTCACATCCCGGAAGTAGTAGCCGGGTCGGCTTTCATCCCGCACATCGCTGAGCTCCACAAACCGGAAGTCAAAGTCCGCCGTAATGAGGCCCATCGGAGGGCAACCGACGTTGGCGCACATGCTCACGGACTTGAGCAGAACCTCCGGACCAATGACTGCCGAACCCACGTTGACGAACACACCTCCCTGGCTCATCCTCTCCACGGAGGCCGCGAAGATGGCGAAGTCCCAGCCCGTCGTCGCGCCCGTCGCCTCTCCCCGGAACTCCGGATGCTGATGGAGGATGTCGGTTCCGATGGCCACGTGCACGGTGACGGGAATCCCCTTGCGGTAAGCTCGGGCCACAACGCTCACGTCCGGGTGAGAGAAATGCACCTCCCCCCCGCTGGTCTCGCCGAGAATGAAGCGGGCAAGGCTCTCTCCTAAACCCCATCCCTTTGCGTAGCCCCGGTTGATGGCCAGATTCATGTAACGTCCTGTCTCGTAGGCGAAGCCGAACTGGCCCAGTCGGAGGGCATTGGGTACATTCTCACTGGTCTGGCCGAGCAAAGCCAGCTCGAAATCGTGAATGGAACCTGCCCCGTTGGTGGCGTAGTGGCTGATGATCCCCCGTTCAATGAGATCGATCACCAGCGGGCCCATCCCGTTCTTGATCAGGTGGGCGCCGTTGAACCAGAGCACGGGGAGTCCCCGGCTTCGGGCTTCCACCAGCTGCCGGGCCACGGCGCGCAGCTCCGGCGAGTCGAAGGCGAGGGGAGCCTCGAGGACCTGGGCCGGGTCCAGCAAATGCTCCAGCCGCACCTTGTTCTGCCGCGTGGCCAAGGGATACCTCGCGACTCGGGTGAAATCGAAGAGCCTGTAGCTGCCGCCGTAGCTGGTCGTCGGTCCCGCATCCGGCTCGGGAAAGAGCTCATGCGAATCTCTCATCCGCGCGCTCCGAACTCACTCAGGAGAAATCATCCTCCTGGTAGAATGGCTTCAACCCTACGCGAATCTTCTGCATCTCCTCCGGTGCCAAAGGCTTGAAATCGCGTAGCAGCCGAAGGTTTCGTTCCAGGACCTCGAGGCTGTCCATCCCGATCACCGCGGCGGTCACGGAGGGAAGGGAGAGGGCGTACAGGACAAGCCGCTCCGGCGAGACCTCCTTCGCTTTCTCCAATGGTCGGATCACCTTCATCACAGAAACCCCGAGGCCTCTGCGAGCCGCCGCGGGGATCGCCTCCTCCTCGAAGGGCTGCTTACCCTTCTGATACGGGTTGAGCGCGATGAGCATGGAGTCGAATTCGTACCTTTCCGCCATAGCCTTCATCGCCTGGGCGGAAAGATGCCCGGTGAAACCGATGAACCGGGTGATTTCCTGTTCCTTCAGCTTCAGGAGCCATTCGTAGATTCCGCCCTTCTTGCCGATCCGCTCGACGTCGTCCATGTCGTTCAGGGAGTGAAGCTGGTAGAGATCAAGGGAATCCGTCCGAAGACGACGCAAGCTTTCCTCCAGGTGGCGCTTAGCTTCCTCCACGTCGCGTGTGCCGACTTTCGTGGCGAGAAAGACCTCCTTTCGCCGGTGTCGCAGCACCCGGCCTAACCGCTCTTCGCTCGCCACGCCGTCGAAGACGTAATCGTGGGCGGTATCCCAGTAGTAGAGCCCGTTGTCGAGCGCCGTGTGGAGAAGTTTCTCCGCCTCCTCTTCTGATTTCACCGCGCAGAACCGACTTCCCGCCCCGAACCCAATGATGGGCAACCTCACGCCGGTACGGCCGTGGATGCGCGTGGGCAATCCCTTGGAGTCATAGCCTGTCCCGAGGGGCACTCGCAGCCCGACGCCCACGGCGAACGCCCCGACCGCGGCCGTCTTGCCGAATTCTCGACGCGTCATCTCGGGCATCCCAGTCACCTCGAGCCCCGTCCCAGTTTCCGGATGCGCAACCTAGAGATCCCGTCTGACCTCAACGCTGACGCACCTCCGCCGGAAACGCACCGATCCCAATGGCCAGAACACCCCACACCAAGCCGAGGTAGGTCAAAGTAGGACCCATCTTTCCCCGGAGCTGAAGGACGTATCCCACGACGACCAGCAGTGCGGCGAGAAAAACGCTCACCGCAATCCAGCTGCGCACCGACATCCCGAGAACTTTGCGCTCCACCGTTCACCTCCCTCTTTGCGATCACTGCGGCCAGAACCCCAGAGCCGATAGGATCTTAGCCCAAGCACCGAGGGCAGCCACGAACACGGCCAAGAGGAGCAGCGCATTCCAAATGTAGCCTTTCGTGCCACGATTCACAAACTCGCCCAGGTAGTCCGTCCGATTCTGCAGGATGTAAAACCCCACGTATGCGAGGGGCAGCATAATCAGGTTGAAGGAGGACGCAAGCACGGGGAGCCAGAATGGCAGGGAGTAGAAAGCGCCCAGCACCCCGATGTTCGCCACCATCGTGGAGAGGCGGTAACGCCATCCCTTGAGCTCGAAGCCCAGCGTTTCGCTCAGCACAAAGCCGGCGATGACCATCTCGAGGATCGCCGTGGTCAGGCACATGCTCAGCACGCCAACGGAGAAAACGATGCGCCCGAGGGTCAGGCCGATGATCGGCTCCAGCACGTGGGCCACATCCACAGCCGACTTCACCCGGATCCCTTGGACGTACAGCGTGTTGGCGCAAGCAATCACCACGAGGGAGGTCGCGAGCACGAAAGGCAGAAAGGTCGAGACCGCGAGGTCGAAATTCTTGAGCGGCCGGTGGTCTTTGCCCCATCCCCGGGCGAGCAAACTGTAGGGGAAGAGGAAGGTCTGATTCACCCCGACGGCCGCACCGAGCCCTCCGAGCACGATGGTGATCCCTTGCGGATCTCGAGGCAGGTGAAAGCCGAATATCCCCCGCCACACTTGGCCCCAGTCGACGCCCGTCCGAAAGACCACCGCGGCAAAGGCCAGGATCATCACGTACAGGAAATACTTCAGCGTGCGCTCGAAGAGGAGAACGCCGCGGCGCCGGCCGGAGCCGTAGGTCCAGGCGATGGCGGTCACAAAGACGAGTAGAAAAAGTGCCACTGGCCATCGTGGTGCGTGCACCCCCGCCACATCAAGCATGTCCTGGACGACCGCCGTTCCCAAGGAGTACTGCGGAAACGCCCACACGATGGAGGCCAGAAGCACGTTGAAGGCCCACAACAGTGCCATAGCCGGATGCAGCTTGACCCAGAACACGTCGTAGGGCCGGGCCCGAGTCACCAGCACCTGATGCCCGATGGCCGAGAGCACGATCACCCCTAAGAAGATCCCTACGATCTGGACCCACAGGAGCCTGTAGCCGAACACCGAGCCGGCGAAAATGGAGCTCCCTGCCGTGCCCGCCCCCAGGGTGATGGCGCTTTGGAGCCAGCCCGGACCTGTGAAGCTCCAATAGCCACGCAGACGGCGCAGCACGTTCCCCTCGCGATTGATTTGCCGCAGACGTTCCACCTCTTGGGCCAGCGCCTCAGGGTCTTTCTCCTCCACCATCGGCAGCCCGATCCGGATCCTGCCACCGGGACGTCGAAGCATCGTTCGCCTCCCTTACCTCGTCACAGGTTGCCTCGTGCCCTTCCCTTTCACCCTTGGACCCCGGCCCCAGCCAGTTCAACCTCGTACACCAACCAATTGCCTTGGCTCCAGGCTTCTGCAGCCATGAGGAGGCCGTTGCGGAAAGGCCATTGGCCCGATCGGATCCGCACCGTCCCCTCCACGGGAGCCACTAGCCGGTAGCGCTGAAGCGCATCCCCCATCTGGAATTCCGCCCCATTGCCCCCAATTGCGACTTCGCCCTTCCGAGATCCGTCGAAAACCCAGAGTGGCCACACCACCCCGACTCTCGCGTCGGCCCCCACGATTTCCAGGCGCACCGTCAGCTTCGCCGGAGAAAGCCGGCAATCCTGCACGATCGTGAGCCCGGACGGGAGCTCGTGCCGCAGGCGAAACTCCACCGAGCCGAGTAGAACCACTTCGTCCTCGACCTGCCAGGATCGCGCCAGTTGCTGAGAGCCGTAGAACATGAGGGCATCGAACGCCTCTCCCCCGATCCACACCGGGCCCAGCGCAATGGTACCGGCTCGGTCTGTGGATCGCATCCAGCCACGCTTCGGGTAATGAGCCGTATTGACACTCCCGTCCGACAAGCCCCTCAGCCATCCCCTGTGGATCCGCAGGATCCCGGTGGGATTGTAGGCCAGATCGCCCGCGTGTTCCAACAACACGTACATGCCTGCGCAATTGGCCACCGTCTTGTGGAAGCCGGGGGCCTGGAAATCGCTCCGTTGGCCATCGTCGAGGGTAAGCACGAATCCTCCAAGATCGGCGGGCGCCACCCCTTCCGGGACCTCCTCATTCGCGAAAGTGTACGCGTTGGCCAGCATCGACGCTGCAAGGAGGTTGTATTGGGAGTGGTAGGAGTAGCTCTCGAACCCCCATCGGGCCGACGGCTCGAAGCGATTCTTCACGATCCAGAGCTCGCCGCTCGGCCGAACCCAGCGCAGGATCGACGCCAGCGCAAGGTGCGCACCGCGCTTGAAGGCCTTCGCCTCCACGTCCCGGCCCCAGCGCCAGTACTGGTCGGCTAAGATTTCGAAGGTGGCTGCTGTGGCGGCCTCATTCCACTGGTGGTGCGCACTTCGCCCGCCGCAGGGAACTTCTCCAGCCGGGGACTGTACCAGAAGGGCGGTCCACCCGCCCCGCAGGTGATGCCGCAAAAGCCCCGGCCGTTCCGGCCCATTGTATCCATTCGCGAGGAGCAAGGCCAGATGGTATCTGGCAAAGACATCGTAGGCCATCGGATTGCCGGGATCCACATACATCCCGCGCTCCGTGAAACGGTCCATCTGCAGGGGTAGGTAGCGGCTCACGAAGTCGAGCCCGCCGAGCCCTTCCTGCGCCCGCAGGTACTCGCCAGCCAGAGCCACAAAATTCCAGTTGTGGACCCTCTCCGGAGAACCCTTGCGCTCGAGGATATCGCGATACGACCGCGCCGGATCAAGCCGCCGCAACTCGTTTTCCCAGGCGCGGACTTTCTCCCGATCCGCCATCCCCCGGAAATGGCGCAGCGCCAGAACCAGCTTCACCGGGAAGAAGTCCCCATGCTCGTCCGCTGCTTGGCCCTGAACGAGCGTTTTTACCGCCCAATCCATGGCCCGCGTCCCCGACTCAAGGAGCTCTCCGCAAAGCTCGGATCGAGCCGAACACAGCACGGCGCAGCAGTGAGCGTAGCATGGGGTGCTGTACTGCCGCTCCTTCTCTTCGTAGGGATCGAGGATCGCGCCCCGTTCGTCCTGGAAGTTCCGGAAGAAACGGACGATCCCGAGCACGACGTCCAGGTAATCGGACCGGCGAAGGCCCGTCGGACGAGCCGGAAGATGTTCTCGGGCGGATCGGAGGAAACCCTCCACCGGCGCTTGAACCGGGCCGAGAGTCGGAAGGACCTCGGCCCGAGGCAGGGCGACGGCAGGCAACACCCATCCCGCCGAAAAGAGAGCAGCGTTTCGCAGGAAGTCCCGACGAGTCACGGCATACCACCCGATCCGGATTCACACACCGACGGACGAGGCTTCGCGCATCTTGTCGCACTCACCGAGGACCGGGACGGAGCCCCGTCCTCATTCCTCTCGAACCGCGGCACGCTGGCGGGCTCCGTGCGCCCCGGGCAGGAGCTCCACATTCAACTCATCGAAACAGCCCGTGTCGTCGAAGGAGCCGACGCCGAGCGAGCCATGTCGGAGCGTCGTATCCACCGCCGTCAAAATCGGCTGCAAGAGATCATCGAGGAAGGCCTCGACGCGCCCGCTAACGGGGTCACATTGGACTCGGAAGCGGTGCCAGGCCTTGTCCACGAGCCGCGCCACGCTCTCCCCGGCGGGCTCGAGATTCACCTTCACCCTATCCGAGCCGTTGACGAGCCCGATGATGTTGTGCACCTGATCGCTGCGAGCGGAAAAATGCACGTAGCCGAAGTGTAGCGAATCCTGAAAGTGGAACACCACCACAAGGTCACGGTGCGGGTTCTCCTCGCTGGCTGTGCAGCGGAAACGCCCCTCCATCACGAAACCGGATACGTCGAGATCGCGCAGGACGGCCCACGCCGCCGGAGCCCGGACTTTGCCGAGCCGGCCCGGGGAAACAAGGCACAGCACAGTGTCGCCTCCTTCGACGCTGAGCTGCCAGTTGCCAACCGGTTGGAGGAACCATCGGGAAAGTCCGCGAGAGAAAGTTTCCCGAATTCGAGCCCCCGCTGACCCGCACTGCCTCCCGGCGCCCACGTCGTGCACCGCAGCCGCGAGACAAACGAGAAGGATCAAAAATCGCGATCTTGCGCCTTTGTTCATTTCCTGGGTCTCCGCCGCTCCGAGCGTCCATGACAGCGAAGCTTCTTCGGGCTCCCTTGCCGCTGGACCGCGGCATCCCGTCCCCCAGCTCACGGCAGGACCTGGATGGACTCGCGCGCCCCGGATGCAGAGCGCCGTTCCACAGACACGCGCCGACTTCTGGCCCAGCCGCCCGATTCCCACGCAGGCGGAGGATCGATTTCCCACTGGATCGTCAAAGTGGAACCGTCGGCGAGGCGGATGTCGAGCGCGGGTCGATCCCAGCGATCCGCGGCCCAATCGAACGAGAGGATTCTCACGCCGACTTCCTCCCCTGCGGTGGAGATCAGATAGCCGAGGTGGAAGGAACCGGAGCGTTCGATCTCGAAGTGCGGAGTTGGGATGGCTCGGACGCCCCGCCGTCCGTGCGCGAGCGGCATCCAGCCCTGAACCACAGGCTCCTCCTGGCCCTCCACTACGCGCACGGCAAGTCCGGGAAGTCTGGCCCAACGCATCTCCATCGTCACGCCGGCCTTGGTCGCACGGAGCAGCGCTTGGTCTTGCCGCACCTCCACTTGGGGCACATCGAGGTGGAATACGGAAGTGTAGCTGTGAGGCCGGTCGTCGAAGGGCTCGAGAGAATCCAGAATGACCCACAGGTCCTTCTCCGACCGGGAGCCACGTAGGTAAAGGACGCGCCTTGTGTGACGGGCTCGCAGGCTGTCTTCAAAGAGCTCGTCGGGACCTCCGTAGGCCGCTTCCAGGTAGTCGAAGCGATCTGCGGACTTCCAGACGAGGGGGACCGGCCGGTCCACCACGTAGGCCTCCCGCGGTTTGCCTCGCCGCTTCTGCTCCTTGCCGTCGACGTGGACCACGTTGTGCCCTCGCGCGCTGAGCACGTAGCGGCGCCACTTGGAGGCGTCATAAGCGTAGCTCCCCGCATCCACGATGAACGGTACGCCGCGAAGGTAGAGGACGAAGGAGAGCTTATCCTCGTGCTGGTGTCCGAAGCCAAAGGGCCCGGCGTCCAGGGCAAGGTAGTTCGCCTCTCGGGTCCAGTCGCTGCGCATGACGGCGATTCCCGCGAACGGAAACAGGTGCGACCGATGATCTGGCATAGTCCCCTCTCGCCCACGGGTCGCCAGCCACAGGAAATCCCGGCGTTCGGGAAACAGCCGAGCTCCTTCCGCCAGGCGTTCCGGTACGTCCACACTCCAGGCATCGTTGAAGCGCGGGACATCCCCATCGGGCGTGGAAATCCAGAGCAAGAAGGCGAACATTCGCTCTAGACGCTGCAGATAGCCATCGGGCAGTTTCTGACCGTTACGGGAGGCAAGCTGCAAGGGGCGGAGGAAATTGCGCAAGGCCACGTCGTGGTAGCCGGGAGTGAGCTCAATTTGGGCGCCATCCGGATAGACTTGCCGATCCAGCTCTGCAAAGAGGGTCTCCACGGCGAACTGCCTCCACTCGGTCGACTCGCGGAATTCCGGGAAAAGGAGGCCGACGTGGAAGAGCCCGTCCATTTCCATGGTCAGCCAGTTGCCCCGCGTCGGAAAGGATCGCAAGTAGCGCGCGTGCTCAGCGAAACTAGCCACCATGGTCACGAGGGCCTGGTCCGTGAAGTTGGGGGAGTTCACGAACGAGAAAAAAGTTTCTGGCCACGAGTAGGCCATGCGAATCCCCGCTTCGATCGTCCTCCAGGTGGAGAAGGGCCGCTGGTCAGCTTCCCCGCGGGGGACCGGGCAGGAGCGAATCCAGTGCATCATCTGCCTGACGAATTCCTCGGCGTAGCGCTCCTCCCCAGTGAGCCGGTAGGCGCGGGCAAGGGTTTCCCACATGTGGTGGCGATTGAGCTGCCAGGTCCACTCGTTATCCCGATCGAACGGCGAGTCCGGCTCGTAGGTGGGATTGTAGTGCCAGTCGATCTCCGGCCCGAATTGGTGCTCGATTCCGACGCTGCTCAGGCGATGAGCTAGGATGCGCTCGGCCTCCGCGATCAGCTCGGAGCTGGAGGTCGAAGCCGCTTCCGGCTTCGCAGGGAGCAGCCCGCGAGGACTTTGACGGTCCCGGAAATACGCCGCCAGCGCGGCCACCGCGGCCTTGGCGTCTCCGCGACGAACGGCTTTTCTCACCCCGGCCAGGGATGGTCGCTTCAGATCCAAGCTGGAGAAGAAATCGCGGTAAGTGGTGCTCGGGGTCAAGAGCTCGTCCATGCGCTGGGCGCGAGCGCCGGGCCCACTCAGGCAAAGCCAGATGAGAGCGGCGAGTCCGAGCTTCAAAGGGAGAATACCGCTCGCCACACCGTTCGGGATGGCTCGGGGCATCAGCAAGCCTCCATTGATTTCGCACCACGGGCCGGCGACCCGGGAAAGCGTCACCGTCTCTCAATCTCGGAGCACAGGCCGAATCCGGGAGGGCAGGTTCACCGCCGTGGCATCGAGGATCGAGACGGCGGTCGCCACCGTGCCAGCCGCCTCCTCCGCCGAGCAGGGATTGCGCCTTCCGTCCTCAAGCAAAGCCAGAAAAGCGTCCAGAATGCTGCGCTCGGGCTCAAGGGGATCCCGGACCGGGCCCAACTCCAGCGATTCCCGACCTTGATCATCCCGGAAACGGAACCACCCTTCCTCCAGATCCAGCTCAAGCGACCCGTTCTCTCCGTGGATGGCGAGCCAGGTGGTGCGGGGCCACTGCGGGGAGACGCTCAAGAGCAGGTGAAGCGCAGCGCGGCTCCCCATGCGGCCGGAGACCGTCAGCGTGTCGGCAAATGGCCAATCCGGGCAGAAATTCCGAGTGGCGAATCCCGTCACCTCGAACACCTCACCACCCAGGTAGCGGAGCAGATCCACCATGTCCACTGCCTCCCCCAGGGCGAGGCTCTTCCGGCTCTCGGGATCCAGGCGCCAACCCTTGGGAAGGGACGAAGCCGGACGTACCCACCGACCCTCCACAAGTCCAATGGTCCCAATGCGCGGTAGCGCTTCCCTGAACCGATTTGCCAGAGGGTGAAACCGGTATCGATGAGCCACGAGGACGTGAAGACCCGTATCCAGGCAAGTGTCGAGGACGAGTTCGGCCCCGGCCCGGCGAACATCGAGCGGGGTTTCGCAAAGCACGCATTTCCCGTGTCGCAGCCCTTCCAGTACCATGGGCCTGTGCCACGGGTCGGGAGAAGCAACCACCACCGCTGTCACCTCGGGCCAGGTGATCAGCTCACGCCAATCTGCCGTCACTGCCTGGGCTTCGAATTCGCGGCCTGCCTCACGCAGTTTCCCCTCGTCGACATCGCAGAGCGCGAGCTTCAGGCCCTTCTCTCTGGCGGCGAGGGCGTATTTCCGCCCCACGCCCAATCCGATGATCCCAAGAACGAGCTGCTCGGACAATTCCACCTCCTCTCTCGATTCCCGCGCCGAAAGGGCTGATCATTCTGCGAGGAACACGACGTTCCCCGTCCTCGCGGATTCCAGCTCGGCGAAGGCGATTTCCATCGCGCTCCGAATGCTGGGCAAGGAGACACGCGACGGTTCGCGCCCACTCTCCAGGCATTCGACAAAATAACGCAACTCGCGCGCGTAACCATCCTCCCCCGGGATCTCGGGGAATTCCGGTTCTACTCTGCCCCTGCGGATGACCCGCAAGGCGGGGCGCGCCTGGCTATTGTAGCGTACCTCGGCTTCCTCAAAGGCCACATGAAAAGACATCTCAAACGCGGCGTGCTCCCAGCTCCCTTCGAGAAACACCAGGGGTCCCCCTTCATGAATGTGCTGGGCAAAAACGCAGGTGGAAGCGCCTTTCGAATTCCAACTCGCCCGAGCGAACACGGCTCGTGGACGCCCGAAAAGCAGCTGGGCGATGTCCACGTCGTGTATGTGCAGATCGAGCAGAGCGCCGCCGCTTTTCTGCGGGTCGGAGAACCATCCGTCACTCCCGCCCCAGGTCGGGAAGGGGCTGACTCTGCGGAAGATTGCCGATCTCGGCCGGCCGAACTGCCCGCTCTGCACCAGCGACTGCAAGAATTCGTACTCGGGCCAGAAGCGAATGCAATGGGCCACGAGGAGCCGGCGACCGGAACGCTCCGCCCGAGCCAGGATCTCGTCCACGTCGGCTAGTGAAAGGGCGAGGGGTTTCTCGCAGATCACGTGGTGACCCGCCTCCAACGCCCGCAAAGCCACGTCTTTGTGCAAATGGGTGGGAAGGCAAATATCTACGACATCGACATCCGGTCGGCCCAGCACGTCCGCCAAACACGACAGGCCCTCCACGCTGGCCTCTTCCTCGCCGGCCGGGATGTTCCCTCGAACCAGGGTCCGCAGTTTCTCGGGGTCCGATTCCACCACGGCCACAACCTGCACGCCCCGTAACCTGCGGAGATGGGCGAGATGGACGCGCCCAATGAAACCGTAGCCAAGTAAGGCCACACGGACCACGGCTCTCAACCTCCGGGTCTTACCAGTTCCCACTCCAGGGCGCTGATCTCGCGGAACTCCAACCGCCCCTCGCGTTCGGCGATGGCCAAGGTCTTCAGCTGGTAGGGACCGATCTCGAATTGCCCCTCGGCACGACGATGAGGGAAACTCACCCGGGCCAGCGTACGCCGACCATGGGTCTCGAAGCAACGGAGGACCAGCTGCTCGTCATCGAAGGCCTTCTTCAGCACCGTCGCCACCACATTCTCCGGCTCGACCTGGCAGAAACTGGCCTCCGGCTCCCAGCCGCCTCGGGTCCTCTGCATGACCACTGTGCGAGGGGGTTCGTTGAACGCCAGCGCCAGCCGGAAGGGATCCACCGATCGCCAATCCCCGAGGTGCGGGTAGAGCAGGAAGCGGAAGCGATGCCACCCGATATCGATGTACCGGTGGGACTCTCCCACCTGTGGCTTGGCCGGGTCGTGGTGAGCGTAAATCGGGCTCCGCAAGAGCGTCAGTCGAAGGACGTTGTCTTTCATCGAGTAGCTCCAGAGACCGTCGTTGACGATCAGTAGCCCGGTGGCCCCATCGCCACGCCCCGCCTCGCCGCAGACGTCAATCCACTGCTGACATGGCTCCTCCCCACCGGTGGGCTTCCGGGAAATCCAGCCGTACGCCTGCTCAGCCACGACGGTCGGTTCCGTCGCATGGATCAGGAAATGGAGCTGTAGGATGCCCCGCGGTTGCTGCCAATTCACGTCCACCTCGAGGACAAGATAAGGGAGATCCGCATACAGGAGGGTGCGAAAGCGAATCTCGGAACCGCCGAGCCGCCGCACCGCGCGAATGACCGCTCGCACCGGCCCGGACTCCTCCACGGCGATCTTCGCCTTCCCAAAATGCCGCAGCTTGCCGGAATACTCCACCACCTCGTGCGACCAGGTGTCGGAAAGATCTTCGAGCACCACGGGCGTGCAGCCTTGCCCCGCGAGCACGTCATGATGGCTCGTCCGATGAAAGAGCCGGCGCCACTCCCCTGTGACCGGATCCAACTCGAGCCGGATCCAGCGATTCTCCAATTCTGTCGGGGAAATCAGCAGGGGTCGAGGGCCAGAGGCTTGCCGGGCTACCGGACCCCACTGGTACCGTTTGAAGCCAAGCGGAGGCAAGGCATCGACCAGAACCCAGCGGGATCGGTTCGAGTTGGCCAGGTCACTCTTCCGGATGTGTTGGATGGGAAGGGGGCGGCCGTCTGGCGCCAGAAAGCTGCTCGCCTTCTCGGGCTCCCCGAAGACGTACTCGAATTCCAACGGAGCCGTGACGGGCCAGGGCCACGGATTGAATACGACGAACGCGCCGCGGGGATTCTCCACGGGGATGTTGGCGGCAAGGCGGCGCAAGGTGATCTCCGTGCGTTCGTCGGCAAAGTGGAGGACGCTACGCAAGGCGTCCTCCGCATCGTTGCACGCCCGCTCGATGGAGGTGCCGGCCAGCACATCGTGGAACTGGTGGAACAGGAGGCAGCGCCACTGGGCCTCAAGCTCTTCCCCCGGGAAGGAAATCCCGAGCTCGCGCCAAGCGACGGCAGCCCAACGCTCCAGTACCAAGAGGGCGTGCTCGGCACGTCGGTTTTTCAGCTTGATGACGCGGTTGACGGAGTAGCACCCTCGGGCATGATGCTGGAGCTCATCCGCAACCACCGGAAGACGGCCTTCTGCTCCCCTCAGCGCCTCGCGATACTGGTACGGATCACTGTAGACACATTGGACGCCCAGCTCCTTTCGCTGCTCGTCGAGGATCTGCAACGTGACTCGGCTCGGCCCGCCTCCGTGGTCGCCGGTACCGTAGTAGCAAGCAACCGCGGGCAGATCCAGGCGCGCTGCGAGGTCAGCCAGCCGCCGCAACTTGTCAGGAAGTCTGGAGCCGTCGGTCTCGTACGACTCAAGGATCCGAACGGCGATCACCTCCGAACCGTCGGCCGAGCGCCATCGGAAGACGGGAGGGGTCTCCTTCTCCGTCTCGCCGGGCCGCATGAAGACGTAGCAATCCTGCCTAAGGGCCGCGAGGATCTTCGGCAGCCCCTCGGGGTGACCGAAGCTATCGGGGCAAAAGCCGATCGTCACGTCGCAGCCGAGCAACGCGTGCAAGAAGCGCTTGCCGTACACCCCCTGCCGGACCAGAGCCTCTCCCGACGGCAAGTTCAGGTCGGGTTCGACCCACCAGCCGCCCACCACCGCCCAACGGCCGCTGCGGACATGTGTGCGAATCCTTTCCAGCAGGGGAGGATCCAGCTGCTGCACCCGACGGTAGAACTCCGCCGAGCTCGCGGTGAACCGATATTCGGGGTGCTCCTCGATCAGCTCGCACGCCGTGGCAAAGGTGGCGAGGATCTCGCGAAGCCCCTCCCGCCAGTCCCAAAGCCAGACGGGATCGATATGGGCATTGGCGATGAGATGGATTTGCCGATCCGAAGGGGTCACCGTCTTGCGCTCCTCCGTAGATCGCTCCCCGATCCGAGGTCAGTTCGGGCCCCGGACAAATGCAATCCGCCTCTGGGTTGCTCCAAGGCCTTTCCGCATGGCCAACTCAGCCCTCGGGATGTCCGGCGGGCTGCCGGGGAAGCCCCCGTCCTTCGAACACTGCTCGATACCAAACGACGCAATCGTGCATGATCGTCCACACCGGCACCGTCCTGTGATGGCCTTCGTACCACCAGATCCGCTTCGGCTTTCTCGCCTCGTGGTACAGCAGGAGCGAAGAAGCCTGAGGGATGATCTCGTCCTTGGTGGCCAGCACGAAAAGGACGGGACGCGGTGAGATCCACTGCACGAAATTGAGAGGTTCGATGGGGGCAAAAAGCCGACGCACGCTGTCCTCGAAGGCCTTGCCTCGCAGAACGAACCGCAGGCCTCCCCCCGCAAGAGCCAGGATCGGCGCCTCGACACGGGGTTCGACCGCGCAGAACACGGCCCCGATGATCCCCCCGAGGCTGATGCCGAGGTAGCCCGTACGCAGAGGATCGATCTCCGGGCGGGAGTCCAGAAAGTCGACGGCCCGGCGTAGGTCGAAGACCGTCTGCGCCCAAGCGTCCCGCGAGGTGAAGGGCAAGCCAGCGTCGAAGCGTACGGAACGGCCCTCGCGTTTACGCTCCCCATGATACTGGAAGTCGATGCGGAAAACCGCAAACCCCGCTTCGGTGAAGGCGCTATCGGCCAGTTCGACGTAATCCACTTCCTTGCGATCGCCAAGACCGTGCTGGACGATGATGGCGGGCAGGGGACCCGTCCCCTTCCTCGGCAGCGTCCAGAGCGCGCTCACACGGCAATCGTGGACGGAAGTGTACTGGACATGCAGCCTCACCTTGTCCGGCCGGCGATACACCGTATCGATCACAGCCTCCAAGGGCAACCCGCGATCGTAATCGTAATAGTGGCGAAGATCCAGGCATCTGTCCTTCGCGCAACCGCTCAGGGCAATAACTAGCCCGCCGAGCCACAGCAGCGAAGGTCGAGCCCTACCCACCTTCCCTCTCCGAGCCGGAACACCCAGCGCCCGCACACTACGACCTCTGCTTCGCCGGATCCATGCGTCCACAGACCTGTCTCACGAGACCGGTAGCCTACGACCGGTGGCCCGCTGGAAGCGGTCGATCACCCGCTCGCGATATCCCTCGGGTTCCGGAATGCCAAAAGCATCGCGCTTCAGCTGCAGGTAGTACAGGTAGTTCTCGTAGGACACATCCGGCGGCACCCGATGATCCACGTGCGGGATGTACCCACCCTGGGCCACCAACGGCTCTAGCCGACGGATCTCCTGCCGGATGGCCTGCTTCCCCTCGATGAGCTTCGTCTTGTCGACGCCACCCATCAACAACACTTGCGTCCCGAAACGCTCGCGGATGATCCTCGGGTCCGATCCACCCCGCACCTCGAGCGGGAACATGATGCTGACGCCTCCTTCAAGCCATCCGTCTACGATGTCGACGATGTTCCCGTCGCAGTCCACGTAGAAAAGGTCTAACCCGTGAGGCCGGCAGAACTCGGTGATCCTGCGATAGCGAGGGACGAGGAGCCGGCGGAACATCGCAGGCGAGATCATTGGCCCATTGCGATAAGCCATGTCCTCCCAGAAAGCTCCGAAGTCGAGGCGAGCCTCTGCGAGCGCCTTCGGGATCACTGCAAGCACCAGCTCCACCAGATGGTCCATCATCTCCTCCACCCATCCGGGATCGTCGTACAGGGCGAAGCAGAGCCGCTCGAGCCCCATCCAGTTGCGGATCCATCCGAAGAGGCTACCCAGTTCGATCCCCACGGGCTCCGAACTGGAGTGAGTTTGCCGGCAGATTGTCTCCCAGTCCTCAGGATACCTCCCCGGCGTTTCCGGATCCAACCGCTCTTTGAAAGCCTCCCAGTCCCTTTTCGATTCGATGGGATACTTGAGGATGCACGGGATCGAGCCCTTCGGGTCATCACGTCGCACCCGACAGAGGGCGCCTTCCTCGTTCCGGACGACGAGGTAATCGCCAGCCTCTTCGAGCACCTCTTCCTCGAAAGGCGGACAGATACCTACGTTCACCGCTAGTTTCTGCCGCCGGCACAGCCCGAAGTAGCGTTCGGCTTCCTCGTTGGTACTGAGGTGAGGCGGGAATCCATCTGCTTGCCAGCGCCGGAGCGTCGCCGGCCAGTATCCGAATTCCATGTCCGGAACGTGGTCCACCGCTCGGAAATGGAACACTCGGTGCCAGCGATCTCGGTCGGTCATGCTCACTCCGTCGCTTTCCGGCCTTCTCTCCGGAAGTCGGGGCCGGGCTCCGGTTGGGAACAGCGCGACCCCACCGCATCGAATTCCCGGGACCCAACGCTCGTGGCAGCGCCACCCTCACGAGTCCCATGCGAGTGGACCCGTCGGACGCGTTCCTCGCTACCTCTCACGGGAGGAAATCAGATCCACGTACGCCACCGGGATGCTCTCCGCCGAACCCAGGCCGAGGTGCTCGACCAGCTCCTCCAGGTCACGCCGGGCGGTCAAGGGATCGCCCTCCCGCTCCACCACCGCCTCGAGCTCCACGAACTCGCCGAGACCCTCGACGCGATCCAAGTGGATACGGATGCCCCGCCAGCTGTACACCTCGCGAAGCTTTCGTACCGACGCCGCTACACCGATCGTATGCCGCAGCGCCTGCTCCACGGCGGCCGAATCCGCACACGAGGCGATCACGTAGCGACTTTCCCGGATCTCTGGCGAATCTTTCCGCAGGTATGCCACGAGTTGCGGAACTTGTCCTTCTTGACGCCGGAGCTTAAGCCGGCCTCGAGGCACAGCGAAGAATACGTCCTCCTGCCAGCCGCGCCATTGGGGAGAGGCCCCCGCTGCCAAAGCACGTTGGCGCACCGGCTCAAGATCCGCCACGCGAAACTTGATTTCGAGATTGAGGCGAGGGAGTTGGTCGTCGGGTCGGGGCATGGGCCGATCACATCGGTTGGTCCGCGGCGGCTCCTCGCGGGGACAATCTTCTAAACACCCAAGGGTCGGTCCGTCCCATGTGCGCTCGAAAATAACCATCCCCCGCCTGACGTCCAAGGACAAATTGGCCAGAGCTGCGAGCGGCATCAGTCAGCCTCTCTATGCTTCCCGTCGCTGCGGGGAGGCAGCGAGAGGAAAGCCCGCACCACCGGGTTCGCGAGACGAAGCCGGGCAGCTGGAATGTTGGCCCGCCGCCGCAATCTTGGTCCAGGCCGCTGTTGGGTAGTCGGCGCCCAAGGGGATTGGCAGGACCGTCTCATCCCGCGCAAGGGGGACGCCCGGTCTGATGAATGCCCGGTGAGACGCGAGAGCATGAAAACCATTTGGGAATAGAGCCCGATCCACGGAGGTTTCACAGATTGGTGCCAGAGCCCGGAGGAGGGATTCGGGGGATCATTCAAACCTGGCGGAACCCTGATACGGGAAGGTCGTTTGCCCTGAGGATGCAAGCCACAATCTATCTGAGGGTGCGATCATGCATTTGTCGCTCAGCACGGAATATGCCATTCATAGCCTCATTTACCTGGCGTTGCAGCCGAAGGGCAAGGTTACCCTGGTGACGGAGGTGGCAAGAGCCCAGGGGGTGTCAGAAACGTATCTGGCAAAGGTGTTCCAGCAGCTGGTGAAAGCAGGGTTAGTGGCTTCTTACCGTGGGGCGAAGGGAGGATTCGCCCTCGCCCTCCCTCCGGACCAGATCAACCTCCGCCAGGTGATCACGGCCATCGAGGGGCAGCAGCCCATTCTCCGCTGCGCCTCAGATCGGCGCGGCTGCGAGCCCGGACCCGATTGCCCCATCCACGAGGCCATCGACCACATCGAGATGCTCCTTTGGCGGACGCTGGAACAAACGAAGCTGAGCGACCTGGCGGAACAGATGCGGACCCGGAAGGGCAAGGTCCCCTGGCTGAGCCCCCTCCTCGAGAGAACGGAACCAGCGGCAGAAGCGAGATCCCTCTGATCCGCCACTCGCCCTAATCGGCTCCGGCCAATACCGGCGGTTTGCTCCGCTCCGAGCAGGCCCGATTCAGAACTTTCGGTTGCGGATCAACGAGTGGGAATCCACGTCCCCAGCAGATCCCTGCTTCGACCCTAGGCCGAAGGCACTCACAATCCTCCTGGCGCGGACCAAGAGGCCTTCTCGAGAAACCATTCCGCAGGCTCGTACGCCAAGAGAAGCTCCCCGCCGAGGCGGGGAACCCTTGAAGGGCAAACCCGCTCTTGCTTGGTGATCGAACGAAAAGAGCGGGGACCGTCCAGTCACGATTTTCCCTCAGCCAGTGCGTCGGGCCAGGGTGCGCACGGCCAGCCCGAACAGAACCGCCGCGAACACCGCCAGCGCCCCCAGGTCCAGCCCGGCCGTGCTCCACGAACGGCCCGCGAACGCGGCCTGCAGGGCTTCAACGGCGTAGGTCAGCGGAAGGAGCCGCGCCACGACCTGCAGCCAGCCGGGCATAG
>JAPWUV010000006.1 GCA_028275345.1 bacterium | reverse complement strand
GCGATTTCAATTCCAGCCCTCCGGCGGAGATGATCTCCACGGCGCCCTATTTCCCTGAGTATGGCTTCACCCAACTCTACCGCGCCCGCACGAAGGAGGGCTATCTGACGGCCGGCACCTCGGCCTCAGCCGCCTTGGTTTCGGGCGTCGCCGGTTTGGTGCGTGCGCGCTTCCCATCAGCTTCCTGGCTGGAAATCCAGCAGCGGATCGTCGGCACCTGCGTGAACATCGATGCCTTGAATCCCGGCTACGAAGGGATGATCGGGGATGGGCTCGTGAATGCGTACGGAGCGGTGTCTGCAACCACGGTTCCGAGCGTGCGACCGAGGATTCGGTTGATCAACGCGACCGTGAACGACGCGGACTTCGGGAATGGCAACGGACTATTCGAACATGGCGAGACAGTCACGGTGGTGGCGACGTACCGAAACTATTCCGTGGGAGCGGCGCAGAACGTGCGGGTGACGCTCTCGAGCTCCGATCCTTCGCTGGAGATCGTGAGCCCGGAGTACCTCATCCCCTACCTTCCCCCGGAATCCACGGAACCGGTGTCTACCACGCTCAGCTTTCGGATCCGGCCCGACGCTCAGGGACATATTTCCAAGATCGTACTGACCCACGAAGCTGGCGGAATGGTGGAGTCCGATACAGTGGCGGTGCCCATCGGCGTGACGCCGGTGCTCGTGGTGGATGATGATCACGATGAAGTGGGAGGGAACACGGGCGACTACGAGGTCGAAGGGTACATGACAGCGTGCCTGGATCGCCTGGGCATCAGCTACTCCGTGTGGGACATCGAGAGGAACGGGCACCCCAGCGGAGAATATCTCCGTCACTTCCCGATCGTGATCTGGTCCTGCGAGTGGGCTTTTCCGAGCCTCGATCCCGGCGACAGGAGGGCGCTGCGGCAGTTCCTGGACAACGGGGGAAGCCTGTTCCTTCACGGCCAGGATATTGGATGGGATCTCTGCGATCCCGGCAGCGACAATGCATCGGAAGAGGCGAGGAGTTTCTACAACGACTACCTTCACGCGCGTTACATCGCCGATGACGCCGAGGCGACGGAGGTCGCTGGCATCCCGGGGGATCCCATCACGGACGGCTTGGCTTTCCGGATTTACCAGCCCGGAAGAGAGGTCGAAAACCAGTATCCCGATGTCATGGCGCCGATGCCGGATGCGCGTGCGATTCTCCAGTATCCGAATGGCCTGGCGGGAGCAGTGCGCTACTCCGGAGCCTATCGCGTGGTCTACATGGGGTTCGGCTTCGAGGCCGTCGACGCGACGCGCTCCACCAAACCCAGCGACGAAAGCGTGGTCCGCGACCAACTGATGGCTCGAGTCCTGGAGTATCTCAGCCCCCTGGGGCATGACCCATTGCCGGACATCGAGGATGTGCACGCCGATCGTCGCGTCACCGTTCGGCTAGGAGAGACGTTCGAGGATTTGCAAGCTGTCCGGCTGTACTGGCGGCGCTCGGGAGAGACGGGCTTCCGCGAAGTCGCCATGCAACGGGTCTCCCCGGGGGTGTACGAAGCCACGATCCCTGCGCCCGGGCAGTCCACAACCGTTGAGTACTACCTGGAGGTCTCGACTTCCTACTTCCATTGGCGTAAGCCCGCCGGTGCGCCAAAGGAGGTCTTCCGCTACTTTGTGGGCCCCGACACCCAGGCGCCGGTCATTACCCACGCGGGTCTGCCCAACACGATCAATGGGGAGTTTCCGTTCGAAGTGGTGGCCACTGTTGTGGACAACTTGGCGGTAGATGGCGGCTCGGTCCGCGTCCATTACTCCTCCCGGAGCGCGCAGGGCAGCGTTGCCCTTTCCCGGACCGAGCTTCGGGCGCAATTTCGGGGGCAAATCCCTCCCGTTTTCAGCTACGGGGATACGGTGAGCTACTACATTACGGCCAGCGATTCCTCCTTGGCGAGGAACACAGCTGTTTCGGACATCTTCCGCTTCGTGGTGGGTCTTGAGGATTTCGAGACAGGATTGACTTACTGGAATGCGCCGCAAGGCGGTTGGGGACTGGAGACGATGTACGCTCACAGCGGCCGGTTTTCCGTGAACGACAGCCCCGGCCGGCAGTACCCGAACGATGCCGACGTGAGCCTCGAGACCAATTTCGGATTCAACTTTTCCCGCACCCGTTCGGTGACATTGCGCTTCTGGACCAAGTACTATCTCGAGTTCAACCACGACTACGGTTACGTGGAAGTGAGTCCGGATGGGGGGCAGACTTGGCAGGTAGTGGGGCAGCCCATTACGGGAGTGCAGACCCAGTGGGTGCAGCGAGAGATCCGTCTGGATTCCTTTGCCGGACCCGGCAGAGACAACGTGCGCATCCGTTTCCGGATGAAGAGCGATGCCACCCAGGTGCCCCCCTTCTACGGTTGGTTCGTCGATGACGTGCAGGTGTTGGCCGAGGTGGTCGGGGGCGTCGAAGCGATGCGAGAGACCTCTCTGCCCCGGCAGAGCCGGCTCTACCCCAATTTCCCGAACCCGTTCAATCCGTCCACCGTGCTCCGGTATGATGTGGCCCAGGCCGGTAGAGTGACTCTGCGGGTCTACAATCTTCTGGGTCAAGAGGTGAGGACGCTGGTGGACGCCTCACAGGAAGCCGGGAGCTACCGCGTCGAATGGGATGGGTGCGACGGGCAAGGTCGCCTTGTGCCCGGCGGTGTGTATCTTGTCCTGTTCCGAGCTGGAGAGTCGGAGGAAGTCCGGAAGCTCCTTCTTTTAAGATAGGCCGTCTATCGGTTTACGCCGGGAGGTAGCTTCGGGAGACGGAGCCCGCGAGCGCCTTCGGGCAGGGACGAGCACGGGAGCCTCCACGATGCGAAGAGCAACGGTACTCCTTTTCCTCCCCCTGTGGCTCTTGGGAATGAATTTGCCGGCACGTGGGGAACGTCCCGCGAAGCTGGTGGCCGTTCGTGTTCGGGATTTCAGAGATCCGGCGCTCCTCCAGTTCCTGCGGTCGGGACCGGACGTGGCGGGCTACGACGCTGAGAGCCGGAGTCTGCACGTCCTGGCGAGAGCGCGGGATCTCGCGCGAATGGATAGCCTGGGCTTGGAGTACGAGGTCCAGATCGAGGATCTGGCTGCTTTCGAGTCGGCGCTGCGGCAAAGCGGCTACATGGAGTACTTCCACGACTACGCCCGGTGCAAGGAGGAGCTGGAACGGGCTGAGCAGCGCTTCCCCCGGATCGCGCGCGTCTACGATCTCGGGGACGGCTGGGAGAAGACCCAAGGACTGGCCGATCGCGACATCCTGGCGATCAAGATCTCGGACAAGGTGGAGCTGGAGGAAGATGAGCCGGAGGTGGCCATTGTCGCCAATCATCACGCCCGGGAGATCATCACCCCCGAGATCGCCGTTTTCCTGCTCAACTACCTGGTTGAGCGCTACGGGAAGGATCCGTACGTCACCTACCTCGTGGACCACCGGCAGATCTGGATCCTGCCGACTTTGAATCCGGACGGGCTTGACTACGTCCACAAGGTCGATCGCTGGTGGCGGAAGAATCGCCGGCGAATTACGGACGGGGTCTACGGGGTGGACCTCAACCGAAACTACGGGTACAAGTGGGGCTATGATGACATCGGCTCGAGTGGAGACCCGAGTTCCGAAGTATACCGGGGGGAGGCGCCGTTCTCGGAGCCGGAAACGCAGGCCTTTCGGGACCTGTGCCTGACCCACCACTTTCGGATCGTGATCTCCCTGCACAGCTACGGTCGACTCGTGCTCTTCCCGTGGGGGTATGTCCGGGAGAACACGCCGGACCACGAGGTCTTTGTCGCCTTGGCCGACAGCATGGTCCGCTACAATCGCTACAGGCCTGGCAATGCGGCTTCCGGCGCCATCTACATCACCAACGGGGATGCGGGGGACTGGCTCTACGGAGAGCAGATCGAGAAAGAGAAGGCCTTTGGTTTCACCCTCGAGGTCGGGAACGCCTTCCATCCCGATACCTCCGAGATCCGGGACCTCATCCTGGAGAACCTCGGACCGGTCCTGTACGCGATCTGGGCTGCCGGGGAGGAGCCCATTGTGGAGACCATCCCCTTGCCCGACACCGAGGACGAAGTGGGCCCGTATGTGGTCCGCGCAAAGATTCGGCCCGCAATTCCCCTCACCCGTCCGCAGAACCTCGATCCTGAGGGATTGTGGCTTCACTACTCCGTCGACGGTGCCCCCTTTGACTCCGTGCGCCTAATGCCCACCGGATCGCGGGACGAGTACGCCGCGGCAATTCCGTCCGTCCGGGGTGGGAGGTTGTATCGCTACTACATCTCGGCACGCAGTCTGGAGGGCAAGCGAGGTGCAGCGCCCCGATGCGCGCCGGATTCCGTTTTCCAGTTCCGGGCGAGACCGGACACACTTCCTCCCGCGATCGAGCACATCCCATTGGCTGAGCGGTCCGTCTTTGATCCTGCCTGTCCCGTGCGCGCGACGATCCGGGACGCGTCGGGGATCAATTCGGCCTGGGTAGAGTACAGAATGGACGAGTGGGTCATTTACGGCGCCGAGATGGTGGAAGTGAGCCGCGACCAGTTCGAGGGTTCGATTCCGCTGGCGCCGGCAAGGGCGTGGCAGACCGTGTGGTACCGGATCCTCGCCAAGGATGCTTCCAGGCGCGGGAACGTGGCCGTGGCTCCGGATACGGGCTGGTACCAACTCCGACTCGTCCCCGACCGGCTCCTGGACTTCGAAGACAGTCCCGGATTGGTGGTCGCATCGGGAGGAGAATGGGAATGGGGCATTCCCACCTCCGGGCCGAAGGGTGCCCACTCGGGAATGAGGGTTTGGGCAACCCGACTCGACGGAACTTACGGGAACCTGGCCGACGCCCGACTCAACACGCCCCCAATTGACCTCACCCACGCCCGGGCGGCCACTTTTCGTTTCTGGCATTGGTATCGGTTTGAGTTCGGGGAAGGGACGCTCTGGGACGGCGGCAATCTGAAGATTTCGGTGGATGGCGGGCCTTTCCAGGTTTTGGAGACGAGTCAACGGGGCTATGACCGGGTCGTCGACTCGTACAACGCCGTGCTCGGCGGCGAGCCCGCTTACGGTGGACCTCCCGGTACAGGAGAACAGTGGCGGCTCGAGACCTTCGACCTCACACCGTTCGTGGGGCACACCGTGACGCTGCAGTTCCATTTTGGGAGCGACCACTACGTCACCGACTTCGGCTGGTACATCGACGACGTCTCCTGGTCTGTTCGGAACGAGGGGACGCCGCGGGTTGCTCTTCTCCTTCAGCCGCGCCACACGTCCGATATGGAGGGTCCCTACCTGATTGCGGCGGAGGTGGAAGATGACGCACCCGGAGTGCGTGTGGAGCTCGTTTACAGGACGGACTCCGCGTGGCTTCGGCTGCCGATGCGCCGGGAGGAGAGTTGGTACGTGGCGGAGATACCAGGCCAGCCGCTCGGGACTCACATCGAGTACTACGTAGAAGCGCGGGACGCGGATGGCAACGTCGTGCGCGATCCCGTGGCGGCGCCGGACCATGCATACAGTTTCTGGGTCACCGACGACGGCCCGAGCCCACGGATTTGGCCCGATTCGATCCGGATCGTCGTGCCGGTCGCCGGTGCGGAGCTGCTTGTCGACACCCTTTGGATCGCGAATGGAGGTTTGTTGGACCTGATCGTCCGGATCCGGGCCGAGACGGAAGGCCCCGGGATCGGAGCCGGGTTGGTATATTCGGGGAGGGAGCGAGAAGCGTCGGTGTGTGAATCCTTCGCTGGCCTGGAAGCCATTCCGCTCTGGTCCAAGGGCGGGATCGGCGACAGGTCCGCGGGGATCCGCGCGCAGCAGGAGAGTTCTGCCAATGCTGTCGCCGCCTCGAGTGAGTCAGGTGTGTTGGTCCTGCGCTGGCCCGCTTCCTCATCCGCACGCTTGACCACGTGGCCGGATGGGGAGAAGTACCGTCTGGAGTGCAGACAGGAACGGGTCTACCTTGCCTCCGAAGACGAACAGCGCTGGTTGGTGGCGTTTCCGGCGGAGGTCCGCGCGGGCGTTGTGCAAGTTGCCCTGCCGGAGAAAGTCCTGGGCCCAGAGTGGTCAGTAGTCCATTTGCAAGTGAGCGAGTCGGAGGGGACTGCCTTGCGGGTCACGCGGGCGGGACTGGACGTGCCTTGGCTTTCCGTCCGTCCCGATTCAGCAGTGATCGGTAAGGGAGGGAAGCTTCCGGTCCGCGTGATCGTCGATCCCCGGGCCCTCGGTCCCGCGGGAGGGAAAGGCTGGCTGCGCATTCAGATGAACCTGAGTGGGGGCAAAGAGGTGTCGGTTCCGGTACGCGTCGAGTTCGGGACTCCCGTGGGGGTGAACCGAAAGGCTCGCCACGCCGCTAGCCGGTTTGAACTGCGTCCTGCCTTCGCCAACCCCTTCAACCAGGGGACTACAATCTCCTTCCGCGTCGCGGAGCGGTCAGCGGTAGAGTTGGCCATCCTGGACGGCCGCGGTCGGGTGGTGCGGATCCTGTGGGATGGGGAAGCCGGCGAGGGAGAGTATCAGGTGCATTGGGACGGGAAGGACTCCGCCGGGACGGACGTTCCCTCGGGGGTCTACTTCTGTCGCATGCGGGCCCGGGATCGAGCCAGCGACCAGCTGTGGACGGCTGGTGAGAAGCTGCTCCTACTCCGTTGAAGGTGAGGTCGTCGATGAGGGCGCTTCTCCTCCTCGGACTGGCGGCAGTGCTTTCCCCAAGCGAATCAGTTATTGCACAGATCACGCGCGGGCTGGTGGACACGGTGGGGTTCGCCCGGTTCCCCGTGCAGATGGAGCGCATCGTCGCCGTTGCCGATAGCCTGGAGAAGGATAGCCTCCGCGCGCTGGACCAGAGGCTCTGGGCCAAGGCCGAAAGCGACTGGGTGATGGCCATCTCGCCGCACGATGATTACGTGTACGCCGGACGGGTCTATTGGCACCTGTTCCGCAAGTACAAAGCGCGACACGCGATTCTGATCGGGGTTGCCCATCGCGCGTGGCGCTGGGGGGAAGCGGATCGGCTGATTTTCGATTCCTTTGACCGATGGCGTGGGCCCTGGGGTCCCGTCCGCGTCTGGAGCTTGCGGGACTCGCTGCGCGAGCGTCTGCCCGCGGAGCTGTTCACGGTCTCCAACAACTATCATGCTGAGGAGCACTCCCTGGAGGCCTTGATCCCGTGGCTCCAGTTCTCGGTGAGAGATGTGGAGATCCTTCCCGTGCTCGTGCCGTACATGCATTTCGAGCGGATGGAAACCATTGCGCGAGAGCTGGCTGGTCGACTCGCAGAGCTGGTTCGCGCCCAGGGCCTGAATTGGGGGAGCGACTTCGTCATTGTCATCTCTTCCGATGCCGTCCATTACGGCGATGAGAGTTGGGGCGGGAGGAATTACGCTCCGTTCGGCGCCGATTTGGCAGGATACGAAAGGGCTGTGCAGCGGGAGTACGCCCTGCTGCAGAATTACCTTCTCGACGCCGTTTCCCCCGCTCGCCTGCGCCTATTCCTGTATGAGCTGGTGGATCCGAAGGACTTGCAGACGTACCGAATCACCTGGTGTGGACGCTTTTCGATCCCGTTTGGTTTGCTGCTTGGGTACTATCTGTCCGCGGAGTTGGGAAGACACACCCCAACCGGACATCTCCTCCGCTACGATACGAGCTGGGGCTTGGGGCAAATGCCCGTAACCATTGGGGGCCTCGGAGTCACGGCGCCGCGTTCTCTTCGCCACTGGGTTGGCTACGCAGCTGTGGTGTACTTCTGACGGATCGGTGCGGGTCACGTGTCTGCCAGTTGCGGATGGTGGTAGCTGGAGCCAATCCGGGGGGCTGCGCCGGCTGCTGCGTCGGGCGGCAAAAGCCATTGCAACTTAGGGACCGGGTTCGTACTTTGTGGCATGCTTCGCTCATTCGACGGCGTGCGAGAGAGCAACCTGCATCCGCGGGTTCCTGTGAAGCTTGGCTCACCCTTGGCCCGAGCCGCGGCGTCGCTTGCGGCGGTTTGGTGCGTTGTCGTGGGGGTTCTAACCTCCGGCTGCGATAAGGAAGGGGGGGAGGCAAGGCCGTCCGTCGCGCCAGCCATTCTCGAAGCTGAGGTACCGCAGACGGTTGTTCCTGGCCAGACGATGGTCGTTTCGGCTCGGGTGACGGATCCCCAGGGCGTGAGGACGGTGCGATTCGTCCTGGTGGAGATTCGCTCCGCAGGCGGAGAGTTGGTCGCGGTGGATACCCTGTTTGACGACGGAGCTTACTTCCACCCCGAGGACGGGGACGTCGTGGCGGGGGACGGCGTGTTCACCGGGCGGATCGTCTGGCGGTGGAGTGGTTCGGTCGAGTTGAGCTTCAAGCTTGCGCTGCGGGCGGTGGACCGGGAAGGCCACGAGAGCGCGCCGGTGGAGTGTCTGATCCTGGCTCGGCGAAACCATCCCCCCGCGATCCTGCAGTTGGAGGCGCCTGGGAGGCTCCCGAGTGGGTTCGAGGGCACTCAGCGCTTCCGGGCCATGGTGGCCGACAGCGAGGGATTAGCGGATGTGGCGATGGTCAGGTTGCAGGGACTCCGGTCCGGCGTCGAGGCGTTTTCGGCAAGATTGTACGATGACGGCACGCACGGGGATCGGCATCCCGACGACGGCTGGTTCGAGCTGGAAATTGACGCGAGCTTTGGCGCGGGGAAAGCGGGCGAGTACCTGCTGCGGGCCCAGGCCTTCGATCGAACCGGAGCTCAGAGCTCGCCGTGGGATCAAACCCTGTGGATCGAGAATGGACCCCCGGTCGTTGCACAAGTTGACCTGCCCGACTCCGTGGCGAAGCCTCCGTCTGGCTCCGTGGCGGTGCGCATCACGGCGAAGGTGCGCGATCCCCAGGGGCTGGAGGACATCCGGTCCGTCGGATTCCTTTCCCTGAAGCCGGACGGAACCTACGCCAACAACAGTCAGCCCATCCCGATGGTGGACAATGGACTTCCCTTCGATCCAGCCCTCTATCCGCAACCTTTCTACGGCGACGAAGTTGCGGGCGACGGGGTTTTCACCTTCACGATGGTGGTGTATTCCGATGCGGAGGCGGCGCGGGCAGGCCTTCCGCCGGTCCTCAAGGGCGAGTATCGATTCCGGTTCCAGGCCATGGATTGGGTTGGTCAAAAGAGCGAGACTGTGGAGAGGGTATTCGTTGTGTACTGACGCGTACCGGAAGCTGGGATTTGCGCTTCTTTTCGCTTTCCTTGCGGCGGGCGCGAGCGCGCAAAGCCTGCGGACCTACCGACTCGCCCATGAGGCGACGGAGACTCCGCCGCCGGTCGCCGGATTGGCCAGTAACAGCGTCACGGACATCCGATTCGCCGGGGACACCATCTGGGTGGCGACCGGTAGCGGGCTGAGCCGATCGATAGATGACGGCGAGACCTGGGAGTCCTTCGATCATCGGCACGGTCTGGGGAAGGGAGGTGTCTCGGCACTGGTGGTGACCGACAGCATCATCTGGGTGGCTACGGCCTTCGATACGCTGACCAAAGATGCCGGTCGCCTGCCCGCTGGGGGTGGACTTTCCTACTCGACCGACCGGGGCCGGACGTGGACGCACGTGCCGCAGCCAGGGCCCACCCCGGTGCAGAACGTCACCTACGACATCGCCATCCTGGGCAAGTCGATATGGATCACCAGCTGGGGCGGGGGACTTCGGCGCAGCCAGGATGGGGGAAAGACATGGGACGTCGTGCCTCCCGATTCCTTCCTCTTCGACCCATTGGGCAATCTGAATCATCGGGCCTTTTCCGTGATCGCCGTGAATGGAGTCCTTTGGGTGGGCACAGCCAAGGGCGTGAACCGGTCGCTCGATAGCGGGAGGACTTGGGTCAACTTCAACCACCAGAACCAGCGGCATCCGATTTCCGGGAATTTCGTGGTTGCGCTAGCTGCCCAGCGGTACCGGGGTCGGACCCGAATCTGGGCGGCGACGGTGGAGACCACATCGGAAACCGGGGACACGAGCGAGTTCCGCGGCGTGAGCTGGTCGGACGACGACGGCCTCACCTGGCAGACGGCGCTGCGCGGGGTGTTCGCCCACAATTTCGCTTTCCAGGACTCGGCCGTGATCGTCTGTGCGGACGAGGGGCTGTTCAAGTCCGTCGACGGCGGCAAGACTTGGTTCAAGTACGGGGAGATCTACGACGCAACGCGGGATCACCGGTACCTCAGCACGGAGTTTTACGGCGCGGCAGTGGACCCCAGGGGACGCCTTTGGGCGGGTGGCGCCGACGGTCTGGCGATGACGCCCGACAACGGGAATACATGGCGCATCTACCGAAGCTTCGTGCCCACCGGCGTGGGTTCCTCGCCTCGCACGTACGCGTACCCGAATCCGTTCTCGCCCACACGGCACAACCAAATGGGCGGGGAGGGCTTCGTGCGATTCCAGTACAACACAACGCGACCGACGAGGGTCTCTCTGCGGATATTCGATTTTGCGATGGAGCTCGTGGCGACGGTGGTCACCGGCAAGGAACGTCCTGTGCCGGGTGATTACGCCGAGATCTGGGACGGACGAAACAGCCGCGGCGAACCGGTGGCGAACGGGGTGTATTTCTACCGCCTGGACATCGAGGGCGAAGGGAGCTTCTGGGGAAAGTTGGTTGTGTTGGACTGATTTTGCCTGCCTCCCCAGCAGAGCGTGAGGAATGCCGGTGCATTGGGAACTCAGGGCGGGACGCAGAAGAGAGGTTTCGCGGGCGCGAAGCGGCAGGCTGTCGTTCTTCCGCACGCGACGAATCGGGATGTTGGGGGGACTGGTCACGTGCGCGCTTCTGCCGATCAGTACGGTCTTCCCCGCTGGGGGTGGGGGCAAAGCGGGGGCTTTTCTCCGATTAGGCATCGGAGCTGAGCCGGTTGCCATGGGCGGTGCGTTTGCTGCAGTGGCCAATACGGTTTACTCTGTTCACTTCAATCCCGCAGCCTTGATTTCTGTCTCCGGACCGAAGCTCGCCGCGAGCTACGCTCTCCTCCCGCTCGATCGCCAGCTCAGTTTCCTCGGCTTCGCTACGTCCGTGGGGCCTCGCTCCCCTTCGGGAAAAGAAGTGGGGGGCGGAGAGCGGCCGCGTGCCGGGGTGGGGGTGGCCTGGATTCGTGCGGGAGTCGAGGAAATCGACGGACGCGACCTCGATGGACGGCACACGGGGATGTTGAGCAATTCGGAGAATGCGTTCGTTTTCGGCTTCGCTCTCGAGCCTCGCCGCGGCCTGGCCCTTGGGATCGCCGGCAAGGTATTGTACAATCGCTTCCCGGGTTTGATGGAAGATGGCAGTGCCGTCACTTCGCAGGGCTTCGGTCTGGATATTGGAGCCTACGCCGAGCCCTTCCGCGGGTTTTCCCTCGGCCTTTGCGTGGACAATCTGAACGCCCACTACACCTGGAACACCCAAGGTCTCTGGGAGCACGGTTCGACCAAGACCGACCGTTTTCCGAGGGGCTGGCGACTCGGCGCTGCCTACCGGGACGAGGGGAAACGTGCCATGATGCTCCTCCAGCTTGAAGGTCGGGAGGGGTCGGACCTACGCTGGGCGACCGGAGGCGAATGGGTGGTGTTCGACGGATTGTCCCTGAGGGTGGGGATTCGCAGGAATCGCCCCGGGATCGGATTGGGGGTGGCGCAAAAACTATTTGGGCGGGAATTCGCCTTGGACTACGCCCTGTTCGCGGAACCGGAAGCTCCCGGAGCTGACCACTGGTTCGGATGGCAATTGGAGTTTTGAGCTGGGATCGCAAGGCACAGGTTCACGGTTGCGCTGCAAGGGATGCGAGCGCGCGGGCTTAGCGGGACGTGGAACATGCCGGCGAGATACGGTCTGGCCGATGGGATGGATAATGCGCAAGTGGTCTGAAGCTTTGCCGTGGTTTGTGGCTGCGCTGGCCGCAGGCCTGATGATCCTGGAGAAGGGTTTCTGTCAGAGCTCCACAGCCTGGACGGAGCTTCCGTTTGCTCCCCGGCATGCCGCCATGGGCGGCGCACTGGTGGCCACCGCGTGGGGCTGTGAGGAGCCGTACGCGAACCCGGCAGCCATTGGCAGTTCGGCGCGAGCCCAGCTCGGCGTGGCAAGTGTGTCTTGGCTCGCGGGTACCCGCGCGCAGCAGGTCGTTTTCGCGCAGCCCGGACGCACCCTGGCTTGGGCCGTTTGGGGGGCCCTAATCAACGTGCCTGGGATTGAGCGCAGGACTGCCAGGGACGAGCGGATCGGGGAGTTTGCCGCCCACCATTTGCGCGCTGGAGCCGGGCTGGGCCGGACCCTGGGAGCGGGGTTGCGGGCGGGCATCGCTGCGGAGTGGCTCTTCCAGAAGATCGACGTGTACGAAGCCGGAGCCATCCTCCTGGATCTCGGTCTCCAAGAACAGGAGTTGCCGGGAGGACTGTCAGTTGCTCTAGCCGTGAAGAATGTGGGCATTGGGAAGAAACTGGGCCAAGGGTTGCTGAAGCCGAGAACTGCGGCGGCGTTGGGGCTGGCAAGACAATGGGCTGTCGGCGGGCGCGAGGACGCTCTTGTGACCGAAGCCGACCTGGCCTACTGGCGCGGTCAGTGGCAAGGTTCCTTCGGGCTGGAGGTCAGACCGTACGCGGCTCTGGCCATCCGGGGCGGTTTCCTTGCGGGCGTCGAGCTGCGGGGTTGGAGCTTGGGCATTGGTGTGGGGACGGGCCGTCTGGGACTGGATTACGCTTTTCTGCCCCTCCGCAAGGGATTCGGCGAGGCCCATTGCTTCGGCGTGGTGTTGAGCTTGTAGCCTGGGGAACAAGCGAGGAGGTCGTCTATGGCCAAGTATCGGATCGCCTGGCTTCCTGGCGATGGCATTGGCAAAGATGTCATGGACGCGGCAAGGATCGTGCTCGACAAGATCGATCTGGATGCTGAGTACCTTCCGGGCGACATCGGCTGGGAATTCTGGTGCAAAGAGGGCAATCCTCTTCCCGATCGCACGATCCGGCTTCTGAAGGAAACGGACTGCGCCCTTTTCGGGGCGATTACCTCCAAGCCAAAGGAGGAGGCGGAGGCGGAACTCGCGCCCGAGCTGCGAGGCAAGGGGTACGTGTACACCAGTCCCATCGTGCGTCTCCGCCAGGAGTTCAATCTGCGGACGAATCTGAGACCCTGCAAGGCCTACCCGGGCAATCCCCTTAACTACCGGGATGATATCGACATCGTCGTGTTCCGGGAGAACACGGAGGACTTGTACAGCGGCGTGGAGTTCCATCCGCTCCCGAAGGCGGTGATGGATATCCTTGTCCAGAACCATCCGAAGATGGCCCGCTTCGCCTCCGTGCCCTTGGAGGAGATCGCTGTGACACTCCGGATTGTCACGCGCAAGGGATGCGAGAATATCGTGCGGGATGCCTTCGAATATGCTCGAAAGCGCGGCTACCGGAGCGTGACCGTTGTGGAGAAGCCGAACGTCCTGCGGGAGACCTCCGGCTTAATGATCCGGGTGGCGCGCGAGGTGGCCAAGGACTATCCCGAGATCCAGCTTTGGGAAGCCAATATCGACGCCATGTGCATGTGGCTTCTCAAGAACCCGCAGGACTACGGCGTCCTCGTGACCACCAACATGTTCGGGGACATTATATCGGACTTGGCTGCTCAGCTCGTCGGCGGACTCGGCTTCGCCTCGGCGGCGAACATCGGCGACAACTACGCCGTCTTCGAGCCAACGCATGGGTCCGCGCCGAAGTACGCGGGCCAGTACAAAGTGAATCCCATGGCCATGCTCCTTGCGGTGCGGCTGATGCTGGAGTGGCTGGGCGAGCAGGAGAAGGCGGATCGGTTGGAGCAGGCCATTGCCACAGTGGTCCGGGAGGGACGAGTGCGCACCTACGACATGGGCGGCAATTCCTCCACGCTGGACGTGGCCCACGAGGTGGCCCGGAAGTACGTGGAACTCGGGTGACGCGAGGTTCGGCACGGCAGGGTCGGGAGGGAACAGGTTCGGGCCTGCGGGCCGGGACGCGATTTCCCGTCGCCTCTGAGCTCCGGGCAGTCGATCCGGGGGGTGAGGAATACTGCTGGCGCCGGAGCTCGAGCTCCGGCGGTTTCTCTTTCGGGGGCTCGGCGGGCAGTGCGGGAAACCCCAGGCCGGAGGGGGCGTTAACACAGTGCCGCCTGAAGGCTTTCGTCCTAGGCGGACGGAACTAATCAACTGGAGCATGCGTGGCGCGAGATCGCAGCGCATCGGTTTGAGCGAAGGAGGAGAGCTGCGAATGGCGCGAAGAATCCTCGCCGTGATCGTCGGGCTAGCCCTCCTGCCCGTGACCTTGAGAGCTCAGTACTTCGGCAAGAACAAGGTGCAATACACCCATTTCCACTGGCAGTACCTCCAGACGAAGCATTTCGACATCTACTTCACCGATGGGGGGAAGAGCTTGGCTGAGTTCGTGGCCAAGAAGGCGGAGCAGGCCTACGAGCGGATGAGCCAGGATTTCCGCTACGAGCTGGTCGACCGGATCACCATCATTGTCTACCGGAGCCACAACGATTTTGAGCAGACGAACGTCGATCTGTCGCCGCCGGAGGAGAGCGTCGGGGGATTCACCGAATTCTTCAAGAATCGCGTGGTGATCCCCTTCGAAGGGGAATGGGAAAAGTTTCGCCACGTCACCCACCACGAGTTGACGCACGCCGTTTCCTTGCAGATGATGTACGGTGCGGGGGTCATGTCGATCATCATGGGCATGACGCGCCTGCAGCTGCCTCTGTGGTTCGTCGAAGGGCTGGCCGAGTACGAGAGCCGGGGCTGGGACACGGAGAGCGACATGTTCATGCGGGACGCCACCATCAATGGGTACGTCCCGCAGATCCCGATGCTGGACGGCTTCATGGCGTACAAGGGGGGGCAGTCGGTTTGGGCCTACATCGCGGAGAAGTACGGCGACGAGAAGGTCGGCGAGATCATGGGCAAGGTGAAGATCTCGCGGAGTGTGGAGCGAGGTCTGCGGCAGGCGATCGGGCTGGATGAACGGGAGCTGTCCGATCGCTGGCAGAAGTACCTGAAGAAGCGGTACTGGCCTGACATCGCGGGACGCGATGAACCCGAGGACGTGGCCAAGCGCCTGACGAACCACACAAAGGACGGAAGCTTTGTGAACCTGAGCCCGGCCCTGAATCCGAAGGGAGACAAGATCGCCTACATCAGCGACCGCACCGGGTACTTCGACGTGTACCTGATGAGCGCCATCGACGGGAAACCGCTCGGTCGGATTGTGGGGGGTCAGCGCAGTGGGGGCCTCGAGGAACTGCACTGGCTGCGTGGCCGGAACTTATCCTGGAGCCCCGATGGGCGTTACCTGGTGATGTCTTCCAAAGCCGGGGAGAGGGATCGGCTGAACATCATCGACGTGGAACGCAGGAAGATTGTGCGGACCTATTCTTTTGATCTCGATGCGATTTACAATCCGGCGTGGAGCCCGGATGGGGATCGGATCTGCTTCACCGGCGTGTCCCGGGGCCGATCCGATCTATACGTGTACACGATCAGCAGTGGCCAGCTCGCCAGGCTCACGGACGACGTGTTCAGCGACGTGGAACCCGACTGGAGCCCGGATGGTCGCTGGATCGCTTTCGCCAGCGATCGGGGCGACTACGTGCGGCCGGAGCTGCTTCCGCCGACCTTCGACATCGCCGACCACGATTTCCAGAATTACGACATCTACCTCGTGTCGGCGTCGGGGGATTCCCTCGTGCGCGTGACCACGGGGCCGTACGTGGAGAGGTCGCCGGCCTTTGGACCGGATGGCCGTCGGCTGGCCTTCATCAGCGATCGCTCAGGGATCAGCAATATCTACCTCAAGGACCTTGAAAGCGGCGACGAATGGGCCATCACCAACGTGCTGACCTCCGCATTCCAGCCGGCCTGGAGCCGGGATGGAAGCCGGATGGTCTTCACCAGCTTCTACAACGGCGGCTACGACCTTTACCTGCTGAAGAACCCGAACGAGATCCGACCAATCGACGTCCCTCTGACCGTATTCCGCAAGCAGGTGGAGGAACGACGACAGCAGCAATTGGCGCGCGAGCAGAAACGTTGGCGGGAAGAGGATCGTCTCCTCCGTCGCCGGCGGGAGGAGCTGTTGCGCCGCTACGTCTTCGATGATGACTTCAAGAACGGCGTTGTGCGTCTCCCGGAAGAGGCGAAGGCTCAGGTATTCCTCGACTCCACGCAATTCAAGCTCCCGACGGGGGAATACAAAGTCCACGATTACAAAGTCAGCTTCTCGCCGGACATCGTTTACGGCGAAGCTGCGTATAGCCAGTACTTCGGGGTCTTGGGGGAAGGTCAGATCATGTTCTCGGACGTCCTCGGCAATCACCGGATTGCGGTCTACACGAATCTGTTCTACGATTACCGCAACTCGGACTACGAGCTCGTCTATCTCTATCTTCCCCACCGGACGGATCTCGGCGCGGGGGGATACCACCACGCCTATTTCTTCCTGGATCAATGGGGCAGCCTGATTCGGGATCGCAACTACGGATTGGATCTGTATGCCAGCTACCCCTTCAACCGCTACGAGCGAGTGGACTTGGGTCTGACCTACTTCGCCGTGGACCGGGAGTACCTGTATGAACTTGTCCCCTTCCCGAAGATCAAGAGGCGCGCGTGGATGGGAGGGCTTTCGCTGGTCCGGGACACGAGTATCTGGGGCTACACCGGGCCGGTCGCGGGTACCCGTGCGAGTCTGGGGGTGACCGTGAGCCCGAGACTTGGGCCCGGTCAGATGCGTTTCGTGACTGTGCGGGGGGACTACCGTCGATACCTTCGTCTCGGGCAGCACTATTCCTTCGGCTTGCGTCTGGCCGGTGGGGTGAGCGAGGGCGACACGCCCCAGCGATTCTTCGTCGGGGGCGTGGAGAATTGGATCAACTACAGCTTCCGCGGCAATCTGCGCGTTGAGGATCCGGATGACATTTACTTCAGTACGTTCGAGACCCCGCTCCGCGGGGCGCGCTATTACGAACGGGAGGGGACCCGGTTTATCCTGGCGAATCTCGAGTTCCGATTCCCGCTGATTCGCTACCTGGTCCTGGGCTGGCCGCTGCCCATCGGGTTCCAGGACATCCGGGGAGCATTATTCACCGACATCGGGACGGCCTGGTCGAAGAATGAGCCATTTCGCATTTTCCGAGAGGAGCCGGAGATGGGATGGATCCAGCTCCAAGACGTATTGATGGGCTACGGTCTCGGCATCCGGATGAACATGGGCTCCTTCGTCTTCATGTTGGACATCGCCTGGCCCACGGACCTGGCCCGCTCCGGTTCGACGCGATACTACTTCTCGCTCGGTGCAGAATGGTGAGGCGAGTACCTGGAGGGAGCATGCGCCGGCTGTTCGCTTGGGGTCGCTGGCTGTTGGGTTTGCTCCTCATTTCCCAAGCCGCTTTGGCCCAGTTCCCCTTTTTCGAGGAGTTTCCGGAGGACTTCTTCGGCGGCCCCTTGATGGACTACGACGCTTTCACCGTGTACGATCCCGTCGCCGGGAAAGGCCGGTTGGACGTCTATTATTCCTGTGTCTACGACGTCTTGCAGTTCGTACGGGTGGAGGGCGACACCTATCGTTCGCGGTACGAGGCCTCGGCTCTTCTGCGGAAGGAGAAAGGGGGGCATGTCGAGGTCAAGTCCCACGTACGGACCGTTACGGTGGGAAGCTACCCCGAGACGAACTCGCGGTCCCTGCGCGTGTCCGGATGCCTTTCCTTTTGGCCTGAGCCTGGCAAGTATACCCTGGAGTTGCGGCTCACGGATCTGGAGTCCAACAAGAGCCTGGTTCGAACGAAGACGGTGACGATCTGGGATTTCAGCTCGCCGGGTGTTCACCTGTCCGACGTGTTGTTCGCGGACAGCACGGCCTGCTCCAACGATAGTTCCGGCACGCCTTTTTTCCCCGCACTCGGCTCCCGTTTCACGAAGCCGGAGTCGGGATTTGTGGCCATCGTACAGGTCGTGCCCGTCTCGGACACGGGGACTGTTGCCCTTTCTTGGTCCGTAGCCACGCGGGAGGGGCGGACGCTTCACGAGGAGATGCTACCGATTGAGGGCTACCGTTCCCGGCCCGGGGGCACGCGAGCTGGGCAGGCCATCCACGAAGGGAAACTGTCCATTAGCGGCTACCGCCGCATTTGTTTGCCCCTTCACGAGGTGGCCAGGAGAGCTGGACAGTACGAGCTCCGGGTGCGCGCAGAGCTGGGCAAGTACAAAGCGGAAACCCAAAGGGTATTCTCCGTGGCCTGGGGCGAGGCCTTCGTGGACACGTCCAATCTGGACGTGATTCTGGATGCCATGCGTTACATCGCGAAGTCCGAAGATGTGGAGCGCATGAAGCAAGCCTCACCCTCGCTCCAGCGGCTTCTGTTCGAGGATTTCTGGAAACAGCGCGACCCCACTCCCGACACGCCGGAGAACGAACTCCGGGACGAATTCTTCCGTCGCCTCGATTTTGCCAATCGCCACTTTTCGGTGCCGGACCTGGATATCGAGGGCTGGCGTACAGACCGAGGGCGTATCTACATCATCTACGGGCATCCGACACACGTGGAAAAGGAACCGGCTCAGATGCAGCAGGCTTCCTACGAGGTATGGTACTACTCGCACCTTCGCAAGCGCTTCACGTTCGTGGACAATTCGGGCAATGGGCTCTACGAACTGAAGCGAGTGGATTGATGCGCCGGGCGGAGCGGGTGACGGAAGAGGGGACGCCCGCGGAGACTTCGATCCCGTAGGTCTTCTCCATAGGGCCCCCGGGGAACCGCGTGGGATCCCGTCTCCCTGGGGCCGGCGGATTGCAAAGTTAAGCTTGCGCAGGTTGGAATGGATTGCTAAATTCACTCAGGTGAAGCAGGTAATAGCCCCTTGCGTGTGGACCTGAGATGACGAACCCGTGTTTGCTAACCTTCCCGCCGTGCCCATTCCCCAGGCCCTCTCGGGCCTGATACCTCCTTTGCGTCCAGCCGTCGTTTGAGTTTTCCCGAGTCGTACAGAAATCAGTAGTTACTCGTCAGGTTTGGTTGGGCAAAATGCAAGCACCATTTGGACAGGACAGTTTCTTTTTCCCGCCTGAGCTTTCCGGACAGGGCGTCAGCTGGGCCGGAAGCGGCTTGCTCCTTCCTCGCGGATTCCGAGCTGCAGCTGCCGAGGCTGGCCTCCGTGGCAAACGTCTGGATTGCGCCCTTTTGGTATCGGACGAACCCGCAGAATCCGCGGGGGTGTTCACTCGGAACCTGGTCAAAGCGGCGCCGGTGCTCCTTTGCCTTCGGAGGGTCGGGAAGTTCCCCTTCCGCGCGCTGGTCGTGAATAGCGGTGTGGCCAATGCCTGCACGGGATCCGAAGGGTTGGAAGCGGCGGAAAGGGTAGCGGCTCGAATCGCTTCGTTGCTTGCGTGTGAACCGGAGCAGGTGCTGGTGGCTTCCACGGGTGTGATCGGCCAGCCTCTCCCGGTGGAAAAGATCGAGCGGGTGCTCCCGCAGCTCTGGGATTCCCTTGGCCGCGAGCGAGGCTTGGACTTCGCGCGCGCCATCATGACCACGGATACCCGGCCGAAAGAGGCGGCGGTCTGGGTGGAACTCAGCGGCGGAGCGGTGGCGATCGGCGGCGTGGCTAAGGGCGCGGGCATGATTCACCCTCAGCTGGCGACCATGCTCGCCTTCCTCACCACGGACGCGCGGGTGCCTGCTCGTGACCTCCAGACGTTCTTAGGGGAGGCGGTGGAGCCCACCTTCAACTCCATCACCGTGGATGGCGACAGCAGCACGAACGACACCGTGCTCCTCTTGGCCAACGGGGCGAGCGGGGTGGCTCTTCAGACGGACGAGGACAGGAGACGCTTTCGGGCGGGGCTCTTGGCTGTGTGTACCTCGCTGGCCAGGCAGATTGTGGCGGACGGGGAAGGGGCTACGAAGCGCGTGATCATCCGCATCGACGGAGCGGCCGATCCGCACCAGGCGCAGCAGGTGGGGAAATGTATTGCCCAGTCTCTTCTCGTCAAGACGGCGATCGCTGGGGGTGATGCCAATTGGGGTCGGATTGTGTCGGCGGCCGGCGCGAGCGGCGTCGTTTTCGATCCGGAAAGGATCTGCCTTTCGCTGGACGGCGTCACGGTGTTCCGCATGGGGAGACCCGTGGAGGTGCCGCCGGAGACCGAGAACCGGATTTTCGCGGGGCCGACGGTGCTCATCGAGCTCTGGCTCGGACAGGGCTCAGCAAGCTGGACGGTGTACACCTGCGATCTCACCGAGGAGTACGTGCGCATCAACGCCCACTATCGTAGCTGAGGGGTGAAGCTTGGAGCACGGGGAACAGACCATCCGAGTCGCGGTTGCCGGAGCCACCGGCTACACCGGCGCGGAACTGATCCGCTACTTGTCCCGGCATCCCAAGGCGCAGATCGTGGCCGCCTCGTCGGAATCGATGGCTGGTCAGGAGCTGGAGCAGGTTTTCCCGGGAAGGGGGGAAAAGCTGCGGGGCTTGCGGCTCGTCAGCCTCGAGGAGCTGCTCTGCGTGGCGGCAGACGCGGTGTTCCTCTGCCTTCCCCACGGGCAGTCGGCCGAAGTGGGAGCGAGGTTGGCCGGAGAGGGGAAGAAGGTGATCGACCTCAGTGCGGATTTCCGCCTGCCAGACCCTGCGCTCTACCGCCAATGGTACGGTATCGATCATCCGTGTCCCGAGTGGTTGGGGGCCGCCTGCTATGGCTTGAGTGAATTCTATCGCGACCAGATCCGCCGGGCTCAGATCGTGGCCAATCCGGGATGCTATCCAACCGCGGCTCTCCTGGCCCTGGTTCCCCTGGTGCGGGCGCGGCTGATCGAGGCGAACACCGTGGTCATCGATGCCAAGAGCGGGCTATCGGGCGCGGGGAAGACGCCGAAGCCGCATTTGCACTTCGCGGAGGCCAATGAGAACGTGGCGCCGTACAGTCCGGGACGCATGCACCGGCACGTCCCGGAAATCGACTGGTATTTGACTCTGGCTGCGGGGCGAAAGGTGCAGGTGATCTTTGTGCCGCACCTGATCCCCATGGATCGCGGCATCCTGGAGACAATCTACGTTCATCTGACGAGCGGGACAAAGCCGGAGGACGTACTGCATTGCTGGCGGGCCGCCTATGCCCAGGAGCCTTTCGTGCGCGTGCTAGAGCACGGGTTGCCGGCGACGAAGCGCGTCGCTTGGACCAACGTCTGCGAGCTGGGACTAGCGTGGTCGGAGGGCGGGGTGGCAGTGCTGGTCTCGGCCATCGACAATCTCGGCAAGGGAGCCAGCGGCCAGGCTGTACAGAACCTGAACATACTCTTCGGTCTGGAAGAAGGGCTGGGCTTGGTGTGAAGACCATGCGAGTCGTGATTAAGGTGACTGGGAAGCTCATCGAGGAGCCGGATCTACTGCGGGAGCTGGCCTGCTCGCTGCGCGATTTCCGGCGCGAGGAAGTGGTGCTGGTACACGGAGGAGGGCCGGCGATCTCGGAGATGCTCCGCCGTCTCGGCCTACAACCCCAGTTCCGTGCGGGGCAAAGGGTCACGGACGAAGCCACGCTGGAAGTGGCCGAGATGGTGCTCTCCGGCAAGATGAACAAAGCCATTGTGGCAGCTTTGGTGGAAGCGGGCATTCCAGCCTTGGGTCTCAGCGGGCGGGATGCAGGGCTCCTCCGTGCCCAGCGCGCCTCAGGGGAGGACGAGAAGCTAGGGCTCGTGGGCGAAATTCACGAAGTGCGCGCGGCACTCTTACGCTCCCTCTGCGCGGCAGGGTTCCTGCCGGTGATCTCCCCCATCTCGAGTGGGCCGGATGGCAGCGCCCTGAACGTCAATGCCGACTGGGCAGCCGCCAAGATCGCCGCAGCCTGGCAGGGAGATTGCTTGCTCTATTTCGGGGACACACCGGGGGTCCTGGCCGACGGACGGCCGGTCCCGGAACTCGACGGGGCCGAGGTGGCACAGCTGATCCGCTCCGGGCAAGCCGACCGCGGCATGATCCCGAAACTCCAATCCGCGCTCTACGCGTCCGCGGCCGGGGTTGAGCGGGTGCTGATCCTGTCCTGGGCAGGGACGGACACGTTGGAACGCGTGTTGAAGAGGGGAGAGAATCTCGGTACACGGGTGAGACAATAGGAGAGAGTCGATGGCCCATCCTCTGATTCGCGTGGCCGAGGAGTCGCTCGTCGGAACCTACGCCAGGCCCGAAATCCTGTTTGTCCGCGGGGAAGGCAGTTACCTCTTCGATGCGGATGGGAACAGATACCTGGACTTCGTGACGGGCATCGCCGTGAATGCCCTGGGTCACTGCCATCCAAAGGTGGTGGAGGCAATCCGAGGGCAAGCGAGCCAGCTCCTCCACCTGTCGAACCTCTTCCACAGCGCCCCTCAAGCGGAACTGGCGCAGCGGCTCGTCCAGGTGTCCTTTGCGGATCGGGTATTCTTCTGCAACAGCGGCGCCGAGGCGGTGGAAGGCGCTCTCAAGTTCGCGCGGAAGTGGGCTAAGACCAGGTCTGGCGGGACCAAGTATGAGTTCCTTGCGTTCGAGAACAGCTTCCACGGAAGGACCTTCGCGGCACTGACCGTCACCGGCAGACGCAAGTACCGCAAAGGCTACGGGCCGATGCTTCCGGGTGTGCGGCACGCCCGGTTCAACGATCTGGACGATGCCGCCAGGAAGGTCAACGAGCGGACTGCGGCGGTGATTGTGGAGCCCGTGCAGGGGGAGGGGGGCATCCATCCGGCGCAGCCCCAATTCCTGCAGGGGCTGAGGGAGCTGTGCGACCGTGCCGGGGCAGCGCTGATCTTCGACGAGATCCAGTGCGGGATGGGCCGAACGGGGACGCTCTTCGCTTATCAGCAGTATGGGGTGGTCCCCGACATCCTGGTGCTTGCCAAGCCCTTGGGCGGAGGCCTCCCGCTGGGGGCAATCCTGACAAAGCAGGAGATCGCCAATGTCATCGGGGTCGGGGATCACGGCTCCACGTTCGGCGGGAATCCCGTGGCCTGCGCGGCGGGCAAGGTGGTTCTCGACACCGTCAGCGACCCCGATTTCCTGCGCTCCCTGCGGACCAAGGCGGAAAAACTGAAGCGGGGCCTCGAGGACATCGCGTCCAAAGTTCCCGATATCGCCGAGGTCCGCGGGCTGGGACTTATGCTGGGGATGGAACTTCGGAGGGAAGTGAAGCCTCTCATAAGTGCGTGTCGGGAGCGCGGGCTTTTGGTCTGTTCGGCAGGTGAGCGGGTGCTCCGACTCTTGCCTCCTCTCACCGTTTCCGACGAGGAGATGGACTTCGCCCTCGGTGTCCTCTCCGACTGCTTGCGGCGATGAAGCGCCCGTCGGGATGCGGCTGGGCTGAGTTCCGGGCTGGAGCTACGGGGCGCGGCGATATCTTCGGCGAAGGGAGACGAGCATGTGCGTGGCTGAGAAGGCGGTGGAGAGTGCGGCCAAGACGGTCGCAGCTCGGGAGATGAAGGAACTCACGATCCGCAAGGCGCGGATCTCCGATGCTGCCCAGATCGTGGCGCTGATCAACGAATATGCCCGCAAGGGGATGATGCTACCCCGATCCTACGGAGAAGTGCTGGAGAACATTCGGGACTTCCTGGTGCTGACCGACGGTCAGAGGGTTCTGGGCTGTGCTGCGCTCCACGTGATCTGGGACGACGCCGCGGAAATCCGCTCCTTGGCGGTGGCCGACGAAGTGATCGGCCGGGGATTCGGCCGCACCCTTGTGGAGAAGCTCCTCGAGGAAGCGCGGGAATTGGGCCTGCCGCAGGTCTTCACCCTCACCTACCAGGAAGGCTTTTTCGCCAAGTTGGGCTTCCAGGTGGTGGACAAGAAAACCCTGCCCCACAAGTTCTGGAAGGACTGCTTCAAGTGCGTGAAGTTCGCCACCTGCGACGAGATCGCGATGATCCGAGACCTGTGAGTGCGGCCACGGCTGGATTCCTTCGAACCCTCCGCGCACGACGGATCTCACAGGATGCGGAGGAGGTCATTGATCACGGCCAGAATCATGATCGCGATCAGCAGGACCATCCCAATCTGCTGGACGATGAGGCGAACCCGGTTGGAGACCGGCCTGCGGGTCACCCCCTCGATGGCCAACAGGAGCAAGTGCCCGCCATCGAGGGCGGGGACCGGGAGGAGGTTGATCCACCCGAGGTTCAGGCTGATGAAGCCCAGAAAGGCCAAGAAGCTGGAGAAGCCGCGACGGGCGCTTTCTCCGGCCATCTGGGCGATCCGCACCGGTCCCCCCAATCCTTCTCTCCACGAGACCTGCCCGCTGGCCATGAGGACCAGCGAGCGCGCCAAGAGCTTGCTGAGGTACCAGCAGTACGAAGCCCCGCTGGTGAGTGCCCTGACCGGTCCGACCCGCTGAATCCGGGTCTCGGGGGCAATCCCGATCAGGCCGACGTTTTGGACCACGTCCCGCATGGGAGTGACAAAGACGGTGTCGATCGCCTGGTCGCGCTGGCGCACGATCATTAGGCGGCGGCCCGGAGAGGCGTGGACCCAGCGGGTCACATCACTCCACGATGAAACCCTGTGCTCATCGATCTGGAGGATCCGGTCGCCGGGGCGGAAGCCGGCACTGTCGGCGGGCATCCCCGGCTGGACCTCGCCGATCACCGGTCCCACCGGCACGCCGATTCCCGTCCAGTAAGCCAAGAAACCGAAGACGAAGACCGCCAAGAGGAGGTTCATCAGGGGCCCGGAGAAAATGGCGAGGAAGCGAGCCCACAGGGGCTTGGACATGAACTCCCAGGGCTCGCCCCTGATTCCCTCCTGGTCAAGGCTTTCGTCGATCATCCCCGCCATCTTCACGTAGCCGCCGAAGGGGATAGCGGAGATGCAGTAATCCGTGTCGCCGATCTTCTTGCCAACCAACCGGGGTGGGAAACCGAGGGAAAATCGCTCCACCCGTATCCCGACCGCCTTGGCCGCCAGGAAGTGGCCGAACTCGTGCACAAAGATGAGAATCCCGAGTACGATGATGAAGGAAACGATGGTCACCGGCATATCCTTCCTCAGAGCTGAGATGGTAAGGCGTTACCCTTCGCGGGCAAATTCCTCCGCGCGCTGCCGCGCCCACCGATCCGCCTCCAGCAGGTCTTCGAGATCGGCGGGCTCGTGGGAGGTGTGGGCCGCGAGCGTGCGTTCGATGATCTCCGGAATGCGTCCGAAGGGGATGCGGCGCTGCAAGAATGCGTGGACTGCCACCTCGTTTGCCGCGTTAAGTACGGCGGGGCTTGTGCCACCTTCCCGAGCCGCCGCGTAGGCCAGTGCCAGAGCGGGAAACCGCCCGAAATCCGGCGGCTCAAAATCCAGGTGCCCAATGGCGAACAGGTCGACCTTCGGGAAATCCGACTTCAGCCGCTCGGGATAGCTCAGCGCGTACTGGATGGGCACCCGCATGTCGGGCATTCCGAGTTGGGCCTTGATGGAGCCATCTTCGAACTCCACCATGGAATGGATGATCGATTGGGGATGGATCAGCACCTCGATGCGTTCCACAGGCAGTTCGAAGAGCCAATGGGCTTCGATTACCTCAAGCCCCTTGTTCATGAGGCTGGCGCTATCCACCGTGATCTTGGGCCCCATGACCCAATTGGGGTGCGCCAGAGCTTCGTCAACCGTGGCTTGGTAGATTCGCTCCGGAGGCCAGGTGCGGAAAGGCCCGCCGGAGCCGGTCAGCAGGATCCGACGTAGAGCTCCGGAATCCTCGCCCTGGAGGCACTGGAAGATGGCGCTGTGCTCGGAGTCAATGGGGATGATGGATGCGCCCCCGGCCCGCGCCGCGGCGGCGATGAAGGCTCCTCCCACCACAAGGCTTTCTTTGTTCGCGAGGGCCACGTCTCTGCCTTGGCGAAGGGCATGGTAGGTGGGTAGCAACCCCACGGCGCCGACCAGGCCATTCACCACAAGCTCCGCGCCCGGCCACGTGGCGATCTCCACCAAGGCATCGGTCCCGGTCAGGACCTTGGCCCCCAAAGCGAGGAATTGCTCTCGCCACGTCTCCGCCGCTTCCGGGTCGGCAATGGCCACCACTTCAGGATGAAACTCGGCGGCGGCCGAAAGAAGCTCCCTCACTCGGCTCCGACTGGCCATCCCCACGATACGAAATCGTTCCGGATGGCGCCGAACCACATCGAGGCAATTTTGTCCGATCGAGCCCGTGGCGCCCAACAGGATGAGTTTCTTCTGCGACGATGTGCTTCTCATGAGGTCACCGGAAGGTGAAGTTCAGTCCTGCGTTGAAACCGGAAAACTTCGCCGCCGAGTATTCCAGATTGGCGCTGAAGACCGGCCACGGCGAAAAACTGACGCCGAGCGCACCGACGAACCCGAAGCGATCGATGTCCCGTGTCCACCCGCGCGGGAAACTGCTGTAGACCCCGGGCGGGACGGCGACTTTCATGCGACTCCAGTCGGGACCGAGACTGGCGTAGAAACCTACTAGCTGGGATCCGTGACTGACGACCATCCTCAGGCTGATGCACTGCGCCCCGCGGATCTCGAACTTTCGCGGCGCGTCGAGGTGGTGATAGCTTGCCACCGCAGTCAGTCGCGGCAGGAGTGGGGCCTGGAAAATCCCGTATTTGACCCCGATGCCGAGAATGGACACATTGCCGCGCGTGGGATGGTTGCCAAGGCGCAGCTGCATAGCCCTGCCCATCAACTCCAGGCGGCCGGGAAGACCAACACTCGCATGCAACAGTGGCAAGGAGAAGAACTCCTCGTCCTTTAAAGGGCCAGCCTGGACCTCACTGTACTGAGCAGGGATGAACACGGACACCAGGCGCACACCTCCATCGATACCTCCGGCGCTGTGGAGCTTCGCCGTGTGGACCAATCCCGCGCCGAGGACAGTGCCCAGGAAGTCCGCCAGATCCTTAGCCTTCGCATCGATCTCCCGGGGCGAGTAGATGCCGAAGCGGAAATCCTGCGCTCCAGCTGAAATCGCGACGCAAAGCGAAGTGGCCCACACGGTCACCAACATCTTCCGCATGGCGATCACCTCCCTCGACCACGAAGGAAGCCTCTTGTTGGCGGGCGAGCGAGAATTCCTCCTCCGACAACCCCTCAAAGGCGAAATCGATCCCCAGCTCCTCTCGGAAAGCCGTTACCACCGCAGTGGCTACCTCCTCGAAGCTAAAAGACCGCCCGACCGCCTCTTGGAGACACGCGGTGCGGAGACGGAGCAACTCGTGGAGCCGTCGCTTTTCCTCCTCCCCCAGCGAAAGGAAGCTTGTCAGCTTCAGGTGAGCCGGACCGAGGAGCAAGGAGCCGTGTTGCAGCACCGCGCCGGGGTAGCGCCGCTGGGCGCTGCCCAGGATCTTCTTGCCATGGAGCTTGAGCTCGTGCCGCGCCGAGGCGGCGAAACAAGGAATTCCGCCCACCGACCTCGCCGGAGGGCTTTGACCTCTCTCCGAAGTCTCGAGCTCGGCGGGGAGCCCCAACAGCGCGAGCGCCCGGCGAAAACAGTGGCTCGCGGTCTGGTACACCTGATGGGGCCTTGGGGAGAACGAGGAGGGACCGGCAGGCACCACGAGGCTGTACGTCAGCTCCTCGGCATGGAGGACCGCACGTCCGCCGGTCGGACGCCGTACCACGTCGATGCCGCAATCCCGCGCCCGTGAGAGATCGATATCCGAGGCGCGTTGGTGGAAGCCAAGGGAAATGGCCGGGGGATTCCAATCGTAGAGCCGTAGGACGGGGGAGCTTCCCGGCTTTGCGGTGGCGGCCAAAACGTGATCGATGGCCATGTTGAGCGAGCCCCGCAGCCCCCGGGTGACCAGCAACCGCCAGCGGTCCCTGCCCATGGTTCACCGCCCGATGATGCCGCGCTCGCTGCTCTCAATGAATTCGATGATGGCGCGGACATCTTCGTTGATCTCCATCTCGTCGGGGATCCGTCGCAGTGCCTGGCTTACGTTCAGCCCGGACTGATAGATCAGCCGGTAGGCCCGTTTGATGGCCGCGATCCGCTCTGCGGAGAAGCCCTTTCTGCGCAAGCCGACCAGGTTCAGGCCGTAGTAGCGCAAGGGTTCTCCCGAGGCCAGCACAAAAGGCGGGACGTCCTTGGTGATCCGAAAGCCGCCGCCCACAAAGGCGTATTGCCCCACGCGGACGAACTGGTGGACCGCCGTCCAACCCCCGATACCGGCATCGTGCTCAATGATGACGTGCCCCCCAAGTTGCACGCCGTTGGCCAGAACGGACCGGTCGCCCACCACGCAATCGTGAGCCACGTGCGCGTAGGCCATCAGCAGACAATCGCTCCCGATCACGGTCTTTCCGCTCTCGCGCGTGCCGCGGTTGAGGGTGCAAAACTCGCGCACCACCGTCCGGTCGCCAATCTCCAACGTCGTCTCCTCGCCCTCGAACTTCAGATCCTGCGGGATCGTGCCGACCACGGCGCTGTAATGAATCCGGCAATTGGACCCGATCCGAGTTCCCCACGCGACCAGAGCGTGTCCGGCTATCTTGGTTCCCTCCCCCACCTGAACGTTACCTTCGATCACGGCGTACGGGCCGACTTCGACGTTCTCGCCCAGCTCCGCTGAGGGGTCTACGATCGCCGTATGATGAACAGATCGACCGGCCAATCCACCTCCTGCAAGTTGTTTCCACTGATCCTTTTCGCGCGCAGCTGCGAAGAAGGAGACGTTGGGTTGAGGACATGTTGGCCGATGATGGAGCTACACCGAGTTGCGCTCCACCACGGCCGCCATCAGCTCGGCCTCGCAAACCAGTTCGCCGTCGACGAAGGCCTTGCCGGCCATCTTGCAGATGGAACGGCGGTATTTCAGCATCTCGACCTCAAACCAAAGCTGGTCGCCCGGCATCACCGGTTTGCGGAAGCGCACATTGTCAATGCCCGTGAAGTACACGAGCTTCCCTTCCGGATTCTCCTCAGCATTCAGCAGGAGAATCCCTCCCACTTGGGCCATCGCCTCAATGATCAGAACGCCGGGCATAATGGGATGGCCTGGGAAGTGCCCCGTGAAGAAGGGCTCGTTCATGGTCACGTTCTTGTAGCCGACCACGCGTTCCTGGGGCACCAGGTCGACGATGCGATCCACCAGCAGGAAAGGAAAACGGTGGGGCAGAATCCTCTGGATCGCTTCCGCGTCGAAGACCACCCCAGGTTTGGCCCTCGGGATGGAGTACTTGGCTTTGAGACGCCGCTTCTCGTACTCTTTTCGGAGGATCTTCGCCAGTTCCACGTTGGCGGCGTGTCCGGAACGCGCGGCCAGGATATGCCCGCGGATGGGAACGCCGACCAGGGCCAGATCGCCGATCAGGTCGAGCGTCTTGTGTCGGACCGGCTCGTTCTTGAAGCGCAGCTCTTTGCCATTGAGAATGCCGTTCTTGCCGAGCTTCACCGACTCGCTGATCCCGAACATCTTCCGCAGGCGCTCGAGCTCTTCGGGCGTCACCTCGCGGTCGATGATGACGATGGCGTTGTCCAGATTGCCGCCGCGGACCAACCCCTGCTCCCACAGCTCTTCCACCTCGTGGAGGAAGCAGAAGGTGCGGGCCGGCGCGTACTCGGTTACGAACTCGTCGGCCAGCGAGTAGAGCGAGGTGTACTGCGTGCCCAGCGCTGGATTCTGATAATCCACCATGAAGGTGATGCGGAACTGGTCGGAGGGGGTGACGACGATGTCCACCCGTCTCTTCTCATCGTGGTAGGTGATGGTGCGGTCAATGACTAGGATATCCTTCGGCTCGTTCTGTTCGACAATCCCAGCCTCTTGCAGCTTCTCCACGAACGGGAGCGCACTGCCATCGCCCACGGGGGGTTCATTCCCTTCCAGCTCGACCAGCACATTGTCGATTTCCATGCCGTAGATGGCGGCCAGGACGTGCTCGACGGTGTGGATCACCACGCCGTCCTTCCCCAGCGTAGTGCCCCGCGAGATGTCCACGACGTTATCGATGATTGCCGGGATTTCCGGGCTGGCCTCCAAGTCCACCCTGCGGAAGCGAATGCCGTGGTTCGGTGGCGCCGGCTTGAAAACGATGGTGGTCCGATTCCCGGTGTGCAGGCCAATCCCGGACAGACTCACCTCTTTCCCAATGGTTTGTTGGTGCAAGAGCATCTTCTTCGCCTCTCCTACTTTCTGCGTCGGCCACGAGGCATAGCTTCCGACTTTTCAGGGATTCCCGTGGCCGTCACCCTCCGTCTTCGCCTTCAACTCCTGAACCAGTCTTTCCAGTTCGCGCACCCGCTTGAGGAGTTCGGGCAAGCGACGCAGCGCTGCCTCTTCCCGCAAGGCTTGCTCTGCAGGTCGGGCTGGGTATCCGAACACGCGGCATCCGGGGGGGATGTCCTTACTCACGCCCGACTGGGCGGAGATGAGGGCGCCGTCGCCGATGGTCATGTGTCCGGCGAACCCCGCTTGGCCCCCGACCATCACGTTCCGGCCCACAATGGTGCTGCCGGCGAACCCCGCCTGAGCCGCGACGACGGTGTTCTCGCCGATCACCACGTTGTGCCCGACCTGGATGAGGTTGTCCAGCTTGGCACCGCGCTCAATTCGCGTCTCGCCCAGCGTCGCCCGGTCGATGCAACAGTTAGCGCCGATCTCCACGTCGTCGCCGATGACCACTGTGCCTGCCTGCGGGATCTTGCGGTACACTTCCCCTTCTCGGGCGAAGCCGAAGCCATCCGACCCGATCACGGCGCCGGCATGGATCACGACTCGCTTGCCAATCCGCACTCGCTCGCGGATCACCACGTTGGGGTAGATCACGCAGTCCTCGCCGATTTCGACCTCCGGTCCGATGTAGCAGCCCGGGAAGAGCTGGGTTCGATCCCCGATCCGAGCTCCCCTTTCCACCACGACGTGGGGACCGATGGCAACTTCCCGCCCCAGACGCGCGGACGCGTCGATCACGGCAGTGGGGTGGATCCCGGCCGGCAGCCGGATCGCCTCGGGATGGAAGAGCTGGACCACGCGCTGGAAGGCGAGGTAGGGATTGGCAACCCTCAGGAGCGGGACTCGCGCTTCCCCCCGGAAGTCGAAGGAGACGATGAGCGCGCTGGCACGGGTTACCGCCGCGTACCTTGCATAGCGGGGGTTGGCGATGAACGAGATCTCTCCCTCCCCCGCCGATTCAATCGGGGCTACCCCGCGGATCGTTGTCCCCCCCTCGCCCTCCAGCTGGGCCTGAAGGTGCTCGGCCAGCTCCGACAGAGTCAGCTCCATGTCCGGGGTCTCCGTTAGCGAGTCGATCTCCCCGACGTGGTGACCCCTTTGTTCAATTCAGCGAGCACCTGGTCCGTCAGGTCCGGCTGATCGTCGGCCTTGTACAGGACTGCGTTCGAGGCGATGTCGAAGATGTAGGCAAAGCCTCCCTGCTTTCCGATCTTGGCGATGGCGTCGCGGATCTTTTGGAACACGGGCTCGAACAGCTCTGCCTGCTTCTGGTAGACCTCGCCTTGGGCCCCGAACTTCTGGTTGTCGTATTCCATCAGCCGGGTGTAAAGCTGCTGCATCTCTTGTTCGCGCTCGCGCTTACGCTCCTCGCTGAGGAGCAAGCTTTGCTTCTGGTACTGCTCCTGCATATCCTGCAGCTGCTTTTGCAACTGCTGCCGTTCTTGCTGCCACTGTGCGATCACATCGTCAAGCTTTTTCTGCGCATCCTGAGCTTCTTTAAACTCGGCCAGGATGCGTTGGGAGTCCACATAACCCAGTTTCACCGCCTGGGCTTGAGCGACGGTCGTGTGCAGCAGTGCTGCCGCGGTGAAAAGGGACAATGTCGTCCACGCTGCTCGTCCGATTCCTCTCACGGTTGCCTCCTGATGCATGGTTCTTACCGCCAATTATGTCCACAAACTCTGCACGACCGAAAGCAGGTTGCAACGGCCGGGCTCAGAAGGCCCGTCCGAAGACGAAGTGGGGCTTCCACCCGCTCTTCTTCCCGATCACCGGATCGACGTCGAAGCCGTAGCCGTAGTCGAAGCCCAGCACGCCGATCATCGGCATGAACATCCGGGCTCCGATGCCCACCGATCTCCGCATGTTGTAGGGATCAACGCTGGCCAGCGTGGGCCAAGTGTTTCCCGCTTCGGCGAAGACCAGTGCGAAAATGGTTGGGTTCGGCGCAATGGGCACGCGAAGCTCAAAGGTGTACTTCATCATGGCCCTCCCACCCTCCTGTGCCGAGTAGGTGGCCAAGGGGTCCTCGTACCCACGGAGGGGAATGGCCTGCGACATTCCGTCGCCGCCCATGAAGAAGTATTCGAGATAGGGGAGGCCTCGTTTCCCAAGGGTCTGGATGTAGCCTGCTTGGAAGCTCGAATAGAACACGAGCTTGAAGAACGCCGGCACGAACCAATCGGAGCTGAAGATGTACTTCAGGAAGTCCACGTTCCCACCCAGGGGACCGCCGGCATATTCCACCGATAGGGACATCTCCGACCCGCGCGTCGGGAACTCCGGTCGGTCCAGGCTATTCCGCGAAAGGATCTGCGTGAAGCTGCTGGTGACCAACGGCCATTCCTGCGTCACAATATTATTCGGGTTGAGTTGGATGATGCTCTCACTGAAGTCCGAGAGCTCGGTGCGGTCGATGCGGTAGATCCAGTCCCCTCGGAAGTAGATGTCTGGCCAGCGGAAACGCCGGCCGAGCCGAACCGAAGCACCCTGGCTCCGCTGCCGGTAGGGCACGTAGTAGGGGTCACGCTTGAGGTCGTAAATGCTGAACCCTGCCAGCGTCGGTGTGTCCATGAGCCAGGGTTCGGTGAAGCTGATCTCGAAGGATCGGTAATAGCGGCCGAAGCTCCAGTCCAAGCTCAGCCGTTGGCCGTTGCCGAAAAGGTTGTTCATCGACACGCCGATCATGCCGATGATCTTGTCTCGTTCGCTGTAGCCAGCCGACATGTTGGCCGTGTCGGTGGACTTCTCCTCTACTTTGACCACCAGATCCACGTTCTGATTGTCGACGGTCTTGACCTCAGGCACCACATTGGAGAAGTAGTTGAGCATGAACACTTCCCGCTGGCTGCGGATGAGGGCATCGCGGCTGAAAACGTCCCCCGGCCGGATCCGCAGCTCTCTCCGGATGACCTTGTCCTTGGTCTTGGTGTTCCCCGCGATGTGGATCTTCCGGACGTGAACCGGTTCGCCTTCGCTGATGATGAAATGGATGTTGATCACATCGGAATCGGCCGGAATCTCTCTCGGGGTGATGTTTGCGAAGATGTAGCCGGAATCGTAGTACAGCCCTCCGATTCTCTCGAAGACGGCCTTATGCAGGCGTTCGGCACTGTAGGTGTCGCCTTCTCGGAAGCCGAGTTGGGATTCCAGAACCTCGACCGGAAAGATCCGGTTGCCTTCCCAAGTGATCTTGCCGAAACGGTACCTTCTCCCTTCGTGGACGGTGATGGCGATGAAAAGGCCGCTCCGATCCTCGCTGTACCACATGGTGTCGGAGACGATCTCCGCATCCCGGAATCCTTCGTTCCGGTAGAAGTCGAGCACCTTCTCCAGGTCTTCTTCGTACTTCTTGCGGTCGAAGTCGGCGCCGCGCCACCACCGATCTTCCTTCGTGCCTTTCATCTGCTTGCGCAGCTTGGCATCAGAGAATGCCTGATTGCCACGGAACTCGATCTTCTTGACCTGAACCTTCTCGCCTTCCTCAATGGTGACTTTGAGGTTCACCGTCGAGTCGCTCACCCGGCTCGTGTCCATGCGAATGTCCGCGAGGAGGAATCCCTTATCTCGGTAGAGCTTCTGGAGCTTGACCTGCGCACGTTTCAACCGGCGTGGGCTCACCACCTGCCCGCGGTAGAGATCGAGGGCGTCCTCCACCTCTTTCTTCTTGAGCTTCTTGTTGCCCTCCACGGTGTAGGATTCGAGCCGCGGGTATTCTTTCACCCGGATGGTCAGATAGGCACCTTCCGAAACCTCACGGTCCAGGAGGATCTCGATGTCGGAGAACAGGTCCATGGCCCACAGCTGACGCACGGCTTTCTGAATGTCATCACCGGTGATTTCCCGTCCCGGGTAAAGCCCCGAACTGCTCCGGATGATGTCCGCCTCCGTGGTGCGGTTCCCTTCCACGCTCACCCCGAGTACCTTGACGGTGCGCCGTTGGGCCCACAGCTGCCCGCACGCCAAGGTCAGCGAAACCAGGAACACAATGGCCGGGGCAATCCTCCGCCCACCCATACAGCTCATCTCCGGATCCCTTCCCTTGTCCCGTACCCTAAGATGCAATATACCATTTCGAGCTCTAATAGCAAACCGAAAGAATTCCGCGACTTCCATTCCTTCCCGCCACCTTCCTCCCGTGCTCCTTGCCGATGGAGGCGGGCGATCTCAAAATGGGAAGGAATGGCGCAGCAGGATCTTCTTGTCCGTCTTTTGCCAGAGAAGAAGGCTGTCGTAATCGTACGCCAGCTCCAAGATCAGGTCCGGGCTCAGCCGGTACTCGAGGCCGAAGGTGTGCCGGAGCCCCAATTTCTGCTGATGGGGCTCGTACCGCAGTCCCGTTTGTACCTCGCCTGTGTACAAGAGGAAGACGTCATTCATCAGGTACTTGCCCACTTCCCACCGGGTACTGCGCACCAAGTACCAGGGCGAATAGCTTTGGTTCGCGAGGTTCCATTCGATGAAGTTGCGCGCGATGCGCGAACGGAAGCGCACCAGATCGAATCTGAGGGCGCGCTGGAGACCTCGCTCGAATGGGCGGACGAGAGGCCGTACCAGCCAGTTCTCGGCGCTCATTCCCACCATCTCAGCCGCTTTCTCTTTGAGCTTGCGGTCGGAGTAGCCCAGCATCCCGAGGATCTCCGCTTCGCTTTCGCCGCTCCCCGCGTGGTCGGTACTCAGCTGAAAGCGGATCCGGTCCCACCTGCCGCGCGACTGGCGGTCGCGGACCCGTTGGTCGAGGCGCCGCTCTTCGGAGTAGTCCTCCAACATGAGCGTCAGATACAACGACACTGGCATCCCCGTGGTATCCGTGACGGTCGCGCGAGCCCGGCCCCAGACCACCGGGTAGAGCGACTCGCGATCGAACTCGGCTCCCGCACTTTCCAGCCGGAAGGTCAAGTCGAGGTACTCGACAAATCCTTGCCTTGACTCAATACGGCCGGCCAGGCGGAAGGTTCCTTCTCCGGGCGAGCCAATGAGCCGAACCCCCTCTCCCCCCTCATCCAGGGCCAGGTTCACATAGACGTTATCGATAGCGCTGGGGATGGTCCGGACGTACCGGACGTTGTGCGCCGGAATCAATCGCAAGTCCCACTCAGCCCGAGACAAGAAATCGAGCACCCAGCTTCTCTTGCCCCCCGCTCCCTCCACAAAGGGATACTGGAAAGCCACGTCGCGCAGCATCCAGGTCCCGCGAATGTGCGGCTTCTCCCACGGGCCGGCCAGCACGAATTTTTCATTCGCCTCGGCTCCCAGGAACTGATAGAAGCCGAAGTCGCCTTTTTCCTGCAGGCCGTAGAGATTGAGCGGCACTCCCCGTGTTCCGGTCTCAAAGACCAGAACGCCGAAGGAGAGGCCCAGCGACGGCGCCGCGAACTCCTCCACCGGCACGCTGCACGGTGCCTCCGAAGCTCGCGCATTCGTGATGCGGAACCATTCCCCTCCCATCTTGCCACTGAGATCCACGAGGCGGACGAAGCCGTCCGCTTCCAGCTGGACTTGCCCTTTGACGTCCGTGGCTTTGGGCAAGATGCCGGAGAACTCGGACCGGCCGTTCGTGAAGCTGATCGCCGCCTGCGTCAGACGAGGGGAGGTGAGAGGCCCTTCGAGGTCGAGCCGAACGCGCCCGTCGCAGGATGGATTGCGCAAGAAGCCAAGCGCATCGGCGATCACTTGCAGCACATTAGCTGAACCTCGAATGCTCAACTGGAGCGGCAGGCCACGGGAGAGCCGGACGCGGCCCTCTCCTTCCAGACGGTACGTGTTTCCGCGTTGGATCAGGACGTGGTCGATGCTGACCTGACCTGGGCGGAGAGAATCGGAGGTGTCGGACGAGAATGCAAGGCGGAGGATGTCGAAGGGCTCAAAAAAGACCCTTCCATCCGAGGCCAGGGCCTCACCCATGATCTCGGGTGTTTCCAAGGGGCCCTGGATGTTTGCCCAGAACGAAAGGGAACCGTCCACCACCGTGTCCGGCGCGCCGAAGGTAGACAAGAGCGGACGAAGTCGCAGAGTGTCGCCACGGATGGTTCCCCGGACCTCTTTCCGTTTTAGGTCGACGGTGCAAATCCCATTGACGGCGGGGCGATCGCGGAAGAGGACCCGCAGAGAATCGGCGGTAATCAGATTCCCTTGCCCTGCGGCATGTAGCTGAAGCCGATACGGCCCGATGCCGTGACCAAGCACGTCTGTGGCGCCCAGGCTGAACTGGAAGACTGGCTCGGAAGTCCGCTTTTCGTACGCGAAGGCGGCGTCGAGGAATCCCCGATAATGCTCAGCATGACTCCCCAGGAGCATTGCGAGAGGGGCGCTCTGAACCTGGACGGAAAACCGGCGCAGGGGCTCGCGCTGGTTCTCCTCCATTTCGGCTCGGAGCCAGTTTCCGAGTTGCAGCAGAGCGTACGCGGAGGAATACTTGCGTCGGTCGGCGAGGATACGCAGGGTCCCGCTCGCCATTTGGCCCGGCGCGGGGACGTACTGTAGATCGAAATTCCCCTCCCATCGCTTGCGCCCGGTGGAGAGGAGCTCCCCTTCTGCGCTGAGCAAGCTTCTGGAGTTGGTAGCGTCGGCCCGCACCACCTGCCCGCTCGCCCGTACGCGATGGGGGGTCCCGGAAAAGCGCGCGCCGATGTCCAATTCATTGTCGACGAACCGCGGCAGAGCCGGCCCACCCAGGTAGGGGGAGATTCGCTCCAGACCGCGCACATCCACACGGAAATCCCGGAGCGAGCCGTCTCGTGTGAGCGAGCATTCTCCTTCCGCGCGGAACCCCGCCGGCTGGGATGCGAGAGACAGTCGCGCGCCGGTCACACTGGCGTGCCCCTCCCCGCGGAGACGGAGAGGAGGACGTCCCGGCGCATGAAGAGCCGCTTGGACGGAAAGTTCCCCTCCGGAAACCTCGCCTTGGAAGCGGGCGGCGAGGGAATCGTGTAAAAGGGTATTTTGCGTGCCGAGGGCCAGAGGGCGGATGACGAACAGCGCCGAAGCGTCGAGGTGTGCAGGGGAGCGGCGCAGGTCGAGCATCGCGTGGCCCGAAAGCGCCCCCGCGGGCAGTCTTGCCGAGAAAGTGGCCAAGCGAAGCACGCTGTCGGATAACACACACCTTACCTCGAGGTGACGTATCGGGCGGGATCCGAGTCGGCCTTCGGGCATGCGGAGTTCGGCCTCGAGGCGAGGATTGCGATAATGCCCGGAGAGGCGAGCGTAGAAGTTTGCGGTCCCTGTGGGGTACACCGAGGGCGGCAAGTTGAGTTGGTTTCGGAGCGCTCCAATGTCGACGCTGTCGGAGCGCAATGTGAGGTCGAGGCGGGGGTCGAAGAGATTCTGCACCAGGCCGGACGCACGTGCCGGGCTCCCGCTGAGGCGGAAGAACACGGAGTCCAGCTGAAGGTTCCAGTGCTCCACCCTGGCTTCGAAGAAGATGGAATCGCAGCGAAGCTGGGTACTCCGGAAGAGGATGCGACCCCTTCTCAACCTGGCTTGCCCTTTGAGGTCGAAACCTTCGGGCAGAAGGGGGTTTTCCACAAGCGTGAAATTCCCGGCGAATCGCCCCCGGTCTACCTCCAAGAAGCTGGGGAGAAGGAATGGGAAGTGGCGTCCGATCTCGTATTCTCGCACGTTTGCCCTCAGCGTGTCCAGCCGGCCCCGGCCGAGGTCGAAACGGCCAAGCAGCTCGACGCTGATGTCTCCGGCTCCGTGCGGTCTTGCCGCCAATTGGAGACATGCGCTCCAATCGTTGGCACGATAGACCCAGCCGTCCACCTCGTCAAGGATGCACCAGCGATTTCCGGAGGAATCGGAGCAGGAGATTTGCCCGTCGGCGACCACGATGTTCTCCAGAAACGACAGCCTCTGCAGGGCCAGAGCTGTGACGGAGGCTTCCGAGGGGGACTGAGAAACTGAATCGCGCCGTGCATACAGGTGGAGCACGAGGTGGGGTCTTAGGCACAGGATGGAGTTGGGGAGATTCTCGGCATGGAAGCGGTATCGCAGGAGATTGGTGATGCTGTAGCCGACGCGAACGTCTTCAAGCCAGAGCTCATAGGGCCCTGCCCCGCGATACCGTACCCCGAAGAGGTGGACCGAGCCGTACTTGACCCTCACGGAATCCACGGACCAGCCGCTCTGGAGGAGCGGCTCGAGGCGCTCCATCAGCATAGCGGCAAGGCGGCGACTGGCTTCGGTGGAGAGCCGGCCGGTCAGGGCGGCGCCCACGCAAGCGATGAGGATGAGCGCCACGGGTAAGGTCCATCTCCGGGTCTTCATATGCCGGCAAAGGGCTCTCTTGCTTCCCGCTTGCAGCCGTAAGGAGCTTCAGCGGGGATTGGCCGGGTTCCCATCGTTGTGGGCGGGGGCCCAATAGTCGCTTCTCACCAGTTCGGAATCTGAGGCCTTCTTCCGGGTCCGGAGCTGTTCGCTGACCATGCCGAAGCGTCGTTCTCGCCGCTGATACTCCTCGATGGCGGCGTAGAATTCCTTCTTTCGGAAGTCAGGCCACAGGACATCGGTGATGTAGAGCTCCGTGTAGGCAAGTTGCCAAAGGAGAAAATTGCTCAGGCGCATCTCGCCGCTGGTCCGGATGAGAAGGTCCGGATCCGGAAGCCCTTCCGTCTGGAGGTACCTGGAGAAGATCTCGGGGGTGATCTCGTCGGGTTTGAGTCCGCCGCGAAGGACATCGGTGGCCAATCGGCGCGCGGCTTCCGCGATTTCTTCCCGACCGCTGTAGCTCAGGGCTAGGACAACGGTGAGGCCGTTGTTGTCCTGTAGGTGCTCAATCGCTTTCCGTACAGCGCGCTGGGCGTATCGGGGCAGGTCCTGGAGTCGGCCGATGGTCCGGAGGCGGACGTTGTTCCTGTCCAATTCGTCCAACTCATTCTGGACGGTCTGGATGAGAAGGCGCATCAAGGCCATCACCTCGCGCCGGGGGCGCTTCCAGTTCTCCGTGGAGAAGGTGTAGAGGGTGAGCACTTGGATCCCAAGGGCTCCGCAAGCCTCCACCACAGCGCGGACGGAGTTAATTCCCTCCTGATGGCCGTGGATGCGCTCCAGCCCGCGCTGTCGGGCCCACCGGCCGTTTCCATCCATGATCACTGCTACGTGGCGAGGTAGGTTGCCGCGGGACTTCAGGCGATCGATGACTTCCTGTTCCCAGGGTTCCAGGGGCATGGGCTTCTGATCCAGTGGGTTGGTTCGCTCTCCCAGTCCGGCTACTTGTCCAACGCGGAGAAGGGAAGAAAGTTTTCCCCGACAAAAAAGCCCCAACCCGCGGACACAGGTGGGGCTTCCATTCTTGCCTCAGAGTTGAGGGCTATTTGTTCCGATTCTGCCCTTCTCCCCGAAGTTCCTTCTCCCGCTTGAAGGCTTCTTCCCCCTTGGCGGGATTTCCGGAGCGGACGTATGCCTGGCCGAGGTAGAGCCAGAGATCGGGGTCGTCAGGCCGCAGCTGGGTGCACTTCTCCAGGTACGGGATCGCCTTCCCGTACGCCTCTTGCACCTTCTTGATCTCCTGCTCTGGCACATCTTCTCCGTTGATCAGCCGCTCGGCAACGGGTTTGTTGAGGCTATCGGCCACGACCAGGTAGGTGACCGCCAGGCGCCAGTTGGCCTCGTAGTCGTCCGGGTTCTTCTCGATGACCTTCGCGAAGCATTCCGCTGCCTGGTCATACCGTTTGGCGCTGAAGTGAAGGAGGGCCATATTGAAGATCAAGTCGGTGTTTTCCGGATCTGACTCAAGGGCTTTCCGATAGGTTTCCAACGCCAGATCCCCCTTGCCGGCGCTGTGGTAGGCTCGGGCCAGGTTGGCCACGGCGTTGGCATTGTTCGGATCCGCAGCCACCGCCTTTTCGAGCGTAGTGATGGCGTCCCCATACCGTTCCGCCCGGAGGTAAAGGTCGCCGGCGAGATTGAGGAGCTTGGGATCGTTGGGGCAGCGCTGAAGCCCCCGCTCCGCCACCTCAATGGCCCGGTTCAAGCTGTCAAGGACGACGTAGGCAGTTGCTCCGTTGACGTAGGCTTCGGGACGAGAGGGGTCGATCTGCGTCGCCGTGAGGAAATCCTGCGCTGCAGCATCGTAGGCGTGGGCATTGAACTTGTTCACGCCGCTGTTGAACGCCCGGACCCAGTACTTCTCGCGGCTCGCCCGGATTTGCTGCTCAAACTTGGGGCTGATGGCCAGGGAAGCTTGGAACTCGCGATTCATCCCGTCGTAGTCGCCCTTCACTGCGTAGCCTTCGCCGAGGAGGTAATGGGCCTCCGGATCGTTGGGATAAAGCTTCACCGCCGCCTGCAGCTGCTCAATGGCCTTGTCCCAGTCGTCTTGCTGGATATACACCTTCGCGGAGGTCACCTCCTTCGTCTGGCAGCCGACGAAGGCCAGCAAGCTGACCGCAACAAGGGCGAAGGTTGCCGCCATCAGTGTGCGCTTCATCTTGAGTCTCCTTAAAGATTTTCAAGTTTCTCACTGCCCGGGTTCATCCAGGTCGGCGGAATATACGCCAAAGCGCTGACCCGCGCAAGCGAAATTCCCATCAATGGATTACGTATCCCGCCTGCTCAGGTGGAATCATCGCCGCCTGGGGACGACTCATCGAATCCGGCGCCTTTGGCGTTGGAAATTGCCGGCCAATCAGATATCTTTGCCGGCGATTGCACGAGCCAGTGTGCGTGGTTGGCTTGCGTGCTGGAGGCGCTTGGATCGCCGGTCGGAGTCGGAGAAGGTGGAGGAGCCATGGCCAGCGAAGAAGGGGAACGGAGTGGGAAACGGTCCAAAGCCCGTCTGCGCGTGATGGTGTTGGGCGTCGGAGCGTTCACGCAGGGGGTCCTCCGTATCTTGAAAGAAGATGGCGCCGAGGTGTGCACGTACCTGACGCGCGATTATGCCCACTATCCTCCTTCCTTGGAGGGGCCAACTTACTTGCGCGAAGTCTATCCCAACCCCTGCCGGCTGATCGAAGAAAAACGGATCGATCTGGTCATTCCAATGTCCATCGATTGGGCGTTGGAGCCGTGGGCCGTTGAACTTGTTGGGAGCGGCGTGCCCATCCTTTCTCCCACTGGGGAAGGGATGAAGCTGGAGAGGGAGAGGGATTATGCGAGGCGACTGTGCCGCCAGTTTCGGATCCCTTTTCCGAAAGCCTACGTAGCCCGGAATCGGCTCGAGGCGGAGGAGATCCTCAGGACGAACCCGAGGCCCTTCGTCATCAAGAATCCGCTTTGTTCGCCGACGAGCCCAATCCATACCATCGTCTGCGAGACGGTGGAAGATACGCGGGCGTGGTTGGAGAAGATTGACTACGCGGAGGGCGTGTTCCTGCAGGAGTACATGGGGCGGCGGGAGATCGGCCACATCGCCTTCGTGAGCGGAGGCGAGATTTTCTCCCTTGTCACCAATCAGGAATACAAGAGAGCCTTTGACGGCAACATGGGGATCGTAGCCGGAGCTCCACTGGGCGGCATCGTGGAGCAGGATCCCGAGGACAAATACGGCCTGGCTCGCCACCTCCTCCGGCCGCTTCTGCCGTGGTTCCGTCAGGTGGGATACCATGGACCAGTGCAGGTCACCGCGGCCCTGAGGGATGGCCGCTGGCACGTGCTGGAGTACAACATCCGCCTCGGAGTGACTTCCGGTCCCATGATCCTCCGCATGCTCCAGAATCCGCTGGAGGTGGTTTGGGATGTTGCGAACGACCGACGTCCGACTCCGCAGTTCCATCCGGATAGGCGCTTCGGTTGCTCTCTGACCCTGGCGGGCTACGGCTACCCGTACGTCAGGATCGTCGGACCCTCCCTTCCCGTGAGGGTAGAAGGCGAGCTCACCTGCGATGCGTGGTGGAACGAGGTGGGCCTCAATGCCACGGGGCAGCTTGTGGCTACGGGGCACCGGATCGTCGATGTCGTGGCTCTGGCTCCCACACTGGAAGAAGCCATTCGGATCGCCTACGAAAACATCCGAAAGATTCGATGCCTGGCGAGCTACTACCGTACGGATATCGGAAAGAGCCTTTGGCCGCCCGGTTCGGAATGAGCAAGAGGCCTTAGCTAGGGATCCGACGCAAACGAGGAGGTGCCGTTTGTTTCGCTCCGCTTGGATCGAAATCGATCACCGCGCCCTGCGGGAGAACTTCCGTCGCATCTTCCGCGACAAGCCGGAAGGGGTGGGCGTGCTCTCGGTGGTGAAGGACCAGGCCTACGGTCACGGCGCGGCGGCGGTGGCGAATGAGGCCCTCCGGGCGGGGGCCTGCTACCTCGCGGTGGCGACGCTGGGCGAGGCGTTGGAACTGCGAGAGCAGGGGATCAACGCCCCCATCCTGATCTTCGGCGAACGCTCCCCGGAGGAGGTGGAAGTCTGCCTGGAGCAGCGGCTCAGCTTCTTCGTGAACGAGCTCGAGATGCTCACCCTCGTACGCCAGGCCGTCCGGCGAGTGGGAAAGCGGGCCTGCGTGCACGTGGAGGTGGACACCGGGCTTAGCCGGTACGGAGTCCGTTGGACGCGGGCCATGGAAGTGATTCGTGCCGTGGCTTCGGCCCCGGAGGTGGAGTTCGAGGGCGTCATGAGCCACTTCGCTCAGTCCGATGAGCTGGACAAGAGCTTCGCGTACGAACAGTTGGGTCGCTTCGAGTCCGTGCTGAATGCAATGCGCGAGGATGGCATCCGCGTGCGCTACCGTCACATGTGCAATAGCGGCGGATTCCTGGATATCCCGCGTGCTCACTTCGACCTGGTCCGGCTGGGTATTCTTCCCCTTGGTGTGTACCCCTCGCAAGTTTGCCGCCGCATTGAGGGGATCCGCCCGGTCATGAGCGTGCGAGCCAGGATTGCTGCCCTCCGGGACCTTGAGCCCGGCGACGTGGTGGGCTACGGGATGCATTACGTCGCCGAAAGCCCGAGACGGATCGCAGTCGTGACCATCGGCTACGCCGATGGATTCCCGAGGGTCCGGAACCGGGGCTACATGCTCGTTCGCGGCAAGAAAGCCCCCATCGTCGGCGGAAATGCCATGGATGCCACGATGATCGACGTGACGGAAATCGAGGGCGTGAGCCGTTGGGACGTGGTCACGGTGCTGGGCCGCGACGGCCAGGAGGAGATCACAGCTCACGACATCGCCAGCTGGAGAGGGACAGTTTCCTACGACATCCTGGCCGGATGGGGCCCGAGATTGTCCCGCATCCATCTTTTCGAGGAGGAAGCGCCGTCCTGAGACGGCCGCCCGAACCGGCAACTCTCCGAAGCCCGTGCGCGAACATTGGCGGATGGGGTTGCGATGAAGATCCTATTCTCGGAATGCACGCCAGACTATTCCCATTACATTTTCCCCTACGCCATCTGGGCGATCCCGGATGAGGGGGAAAGGCCGTCGCAGATCTTCGCTCGGGGATTCCTCCCCGGGGCCAGGGACTTGAGTCGCTTCTACATGTGTCGACACCTTCGCGTTCGCCTGGAGCAGTTCGCATTGTCCTCGGAAAATCGACGCATTCTGCGGAAATGCGCGGGCATATCCTTCCGGCTGGTACCCCGCGAGGAGTTCCCTTACAACGAGGACTGGCGGGAATTCTGCAAGACCTACGCGGACATCAAATGGGGGAAGGACATCATGACCTACGAACGTCTGGATTCCCTGTTCCAATCGCCCATCGTCAATCACCTCCTCGTCTACCGCGATGACAGCAATGGGCAGGAGGTGGGCATCGTCACTCTGTATCTGGAACCGCCGGAGATGGGCTACTATTACTACGCTTTCTACGATCTCAATTACTACCCTCGGAATCTTGGAATGTACATGATGACCACGGCAGTTGATCACTTTGCGCGGGAGGGTTACCGTTTCCTTTACCTGGGCACCTGCTACTCCCGTAACGCCCTCTACAAGACGCAGTTCAGCGGCACGGAATTTTGGACGGGCTTCCGGTGGTCGAGTGATCTTGCCGAACTGAAGTTCATGTTGGAAAGAGGGTTGAGGGTACAGGATCAACACCTGCTGGAATCGGAGGAGTACCTCGCTCGCTTCTATGGAGGTTGCCTGGGCGAGGTGCTTCGAAAGAGTCAGCTTGCAGCTGCGGGGCCGGCCTCCGGGGCAGAGTAGACGGAGCCTGATCAACGGGAATACGGCCGTGACGCCAGCGACGGGAGAAACGGTTCTGGTCGAGCTGCCACTGGTCTTGCCTCAGGTGGGTTCCGAGAAAGACCAGTGCGTGGACCGACTTCTCGACAGGGTAAAGGCCAAGCGGGGCATCCTCAAAGCGCACGTGAAGCGCGCCAACGGGGATTGGTATTTCTGCCTGCACTACGATCCCAGGGAGCTGAGTCTGGCCGAGGTGCGTCGCCTCGTCGAGCGGGAGGGAGCGGCCATCTCCAGCCGCTATCGGCACGAAAGTCTGCACATCACGGACATGGACTGTGCCGACTGCGCCCTGAGCATCGAGCATATTCTACGACGGGTCGAGGGCCTATTGACCGTGAGCGTCAGCTATCCGGCAGAGCGATTGTACGTGGAGTACGACTCCCACCTGCTCAGCTTGGAAGAGATCGTTCGCCGGGTGCGGCAGTTGGGCTACACCGTCGAGCTTCCGAGAAGGGAGCCTCGCGGGTGGATTCGAAGACACGCCGAGCTGGCGCGCGCGATGGTCTCGGGTGCAAGCCTGGCCTTGGCTTTCCTCCTCGATGAGGTTCTGCACTTGCCGAGGGAGGCTCTCGGGCTGTACCTCGTGTCCTACTTCGCTGGCGGCTGGGATGCGACGAAACACGGATTGCTGGCCCTGGCCTACCTCCGACTGGAGGTGGACTTGCTCATGGTGGCGGCTGCCGCTGGGGCTGCTGTTCTGGGGCACTACCCCGAGGGTGCCCTTCTTCTCTTGTTGTTCAGCCTGGGCCACAGCTTAGAGAAGTTCGTGCTGGTACGAGCTCGCAGGGAGATCGAGACTTTGTCTCGACTGAGGCCCGAAAGGGCTCGAGTCCGGCGGAATGGCGAGTTTCTTGAGTTACCAGTGGAAGAGCTGCTTCGCGGGGACGTGGTGATCGTGCGGCCCGGGGAACGCATCCCCGTGGATGGGAAAGTCGTATCCGGCGCCTCCGAAGTGGACCAAAGTCCGATCACTGGCGAGAGCGTCCCCGTGGCGAAAGGCGCGGGCGACCCGGTCCTTCAGGGTTCCCTCAACGGTCCGGGGACTTTGGAGATCGAGGTGGATCGACTTGCGGGCGACACGACGCTGTCCCGCATGCTGCGGCTGATTGAGCAGGCCGAGTCCCGAAAACCGAGGGTGCAGCTCGTCCTGGAACGGTTCCAACGCGTCTACGTGCCCCTCGCGCTCGCTCTGGTCTTTTGTGTGGCGGTTTTGCCTCCGCTGCTTGGTTGGCTCCCCTGGAAGACGGCGGCATTGCGGGGCATCGCCGTGCTTGTGGCTCTTTCGCCTTGTGCCTTAGTAGTGGCCGCGCCAGCAACTACCCTTTCGGCCTTGGCTCGCGGAGCCCGGGAAGGGATCCTGGTGAAGGGGGGGACGATCTTGCAGAGTCTCGGAGTTCTTCGCGCGATTGCCTTCGACAAGACCGGAACGCTGACCCGCGGGAGACCCGAGGTCGTGGAGGTTGTGGGGACCCCGGGGATTGCTGCCGGGCGCGTGCTCGAGGTGGCAGCGTCCGCGGCGATGGGGGTTCCCCATCCGCTGAGCGAAGCCATCGTGCGGAAGGCGCAGAGCTCGGGGATCCGGACTGGTCCCCCGAGGGAGGTTCGAGCCAGGCCAGGCATGGGGCTCGTCGCGACTGTCGACGGCCGGAGGATCGCCGTGGGGAACCGCAGGCTTCTGGAGGAGCTCGGCTGTCCGTTGCCAGCGGAGATCATCCGGATGGAAGAGGGGATGAGGACTCGCGGGATCACTGTCTCCTGGGTGGCTGTCGATACAGACTGTGTCGGCCTTATCGGATTTCGGGATTCCCCAAGGCCGGAGGCTCGGTCGGTGTTGGCGCAGCTGCGGGCCTTGGGGATCGAGCGCGTGGCGGTGGTGTCCGGAGACGCGTACCCGACGGTGCACGCCATAGCCCAGGAGCTTGGGATCGATGACGTCCGGGCCGAGCTGCTCCCGGAAGGCAAGGTTGAGGCTGTCGAGGATCTGGTTCGAGCGTTCCGGACCGTCGCGATGGTGGGCGATGGGGTCAACGACGCCCCAGCGATGGCCCGGGCCACGGTCGGGATTGCCATGGGGGCATCGGGCTCGGAAATGGCTCTGGACACGGCGGATGTCGCCCTCATGTCGGACGAGCTCACCCACCTTCCGTCGGCGATCGCGCTGGGGCGTGCCAGCCGCCGCATTCTTCTCCAGAATCTGGGCTTGTCCTTGATCGTGATCGCGATCCTGGTTCCGCTGGCAATTACCGGATTGGCTGGCATCCCGCTCGCCATTATCCTCCACGAGGGTACCACGCTGATCGTCGGGCTCAATGCTCTCCGCCTTCTGGTCTCTCGCAGTCCCAAATCGAACCTCATGGATTCGAGAGACCCATCCTGACCTCCTGCGGTAGGGACCAGCCGATCCCCTGTCTCATCTCCAAACGATTTTCGGCCAATTGTTGACAAAAATCGACCACCCCGATTCCGCCGTGCTGGAGGGCCCGGACTTCCGAGATCGGGACTCAGTTGGGCGTACGGAAAATGAGGCAAAGCGGGCTCCCGGTGAGGGCCATCACACCGAGACAGGCATGATAGTTGTAGCTACATCTATGGAATATGGAAGGTGGGTCCAAGTGCGAGGGAGAGGATGAGGTTCAATACGAGGGTGTGGGTCGCGGTGCTGAGAGTCTTGGCGGTTGTGGTAGGGGTAGGTTTCGTGGTGGGGTTCACTTTCAACTACCGGGACAATCAGCGCAGGGCGGATCAGATCCAGAAGCTGGAACAGGCTTTCAATGAGCTGCGGGCCGCGCTCAGCGTCGATACTGTGCGACAGTACCATGTGCAAAGACTGATGAAGATCATCGAACAGGCCAATCCGGAATTGCCTTCGGACGAGCGTTACGAGATCGCCAGCACGATCTACGAGATGAGCCTCAAGTACACGAACCTGGATGTGGACCTCATCGTGGCCATGATCACCAAGGAGACGGGGGGCACCTGGGATCCGAAGCTCGTGTCCCCGGCAGGGGCCATCGGTCTGATGCAGGTCATGCCCATGACGGGCCAGTTCATCGCCTATTACGAGGGCATAACCTGGTCGGACCCGGTCACAGTGCTCACCGATCCCATCTATAACATCCGGATAGGGTGTCGCTACCTCTCAAGTCTCATTGCTCGCTACGGACTGGAGGGGGGGTTGGCGGCCTACAACATTGGAGAAAGGGGTGCGGCTTTCTGGATGGCAGGGGCGAAGTCGAATCGTCTCCCGGAGGAGACGCAGAAGTATGTGCCCGCCATCCTGGAACTCTACCGAAAGGGGAAGCAGAGCTCATAGATAGCGGGGGTACAAGTCCAAAGCTAGTCTCCATGGCTTTGGTCCGTTCCTCTCTCACGGCGCAAGGCCTCTCCCACCCCTCGGGGAGAGGCCTTTACCGTTTTTGGCACCCATCAGCCTAGCGGGCTGAACGGGATTTGCCGCCTAAGCTCCCGAGAGTCCGTGAGCCTCCCGACCTCTATCGCGGGCACGAATGGACCGGAAGCGGAGCCTCGGCCCGCAGGGACGATAGAGCTTGACTGGGATGGCACGATTTCCTAAACTGGATGCCCCTGGTTCGGGCAATCAGCAGGGTGGCCGTTGTCGAGTTCGGAGTTGCGGGAGATGAAATCCAAGTCAGTTCCGGTGCAGGAGGCGGAGTTGCGGGCGCGCGAGAAGGAGATCCGCGAGATCATCGCGCAATTCCTTGCGCTTCTGGGAGAGGATCCCCAGCGGCAGGGACTGGTTCGCACGCCGGAGCGAGTGGCCACCGCCTGGCTCTTCCTCACCAAAGGGTATAGGGATCGCCTCGAAGAGGTGGTGAACGACGCGATCTTCGAAGAAAGCACAGGCGACATGATCGTGGTCAAGGACATCGACTTCTACAGCATGTGCGAGCATCACCTCCTCCCCTTCTTCGGGAAAGCGCACGTCGCGTACGTTCCGGATGGCCGCATCATCGGGATTAGCAAGATTCCGCGCATCGTGGAGATGTACGCCCGGCGACTTCAGGTTCAGGAACGTCTCACAGAGCAAATCGCGCAGACCCTTTGCGATGTGTTGAAGCCGAAGGGAGTGGGCGTGGTCGTGCAGGCGCAGCATCTCTGCATGATGATGCGGGGAGTTGAGAAAAAAGACTCCTTGATCACCACAAGATCCCTTCACGGCTGCTTCCGCGAGAGCGCAGAGCTGCGGAAGGAGTTTCTGGACCTCCTCCACCTGGAGGTCCCGAGGTGAGGCAGGGGAAGCCCCGCCGATCTGTCATCTCGAGCGCGGGATCCGGGGGGATGTCTCGAGGCGAGTGGAAGTGCAGGAGAGGGCGAGGCAAAGGAGGAGGGTACTATGCCGAAGCTGACCTACCTTGGGCATGCCGCCTTTCTGGTGGAAGGGAAGACCCACCGACTCGTCATCGATCCGTTCCTCACCGGCAATCCGGTGGCGGCGGCAAAGGCGGAGCAGATTCGTGCGGACTTCGTTCTCCTCACCCACGGGCACGGCGATCATGTTGGGGACGGCCTGACCATTGCCAAGGCCAATGGGGCGACCATCATCGCTCCGTATGAGCTGGCGATGTATTGCCAGTCCCAAGGGGCCAAAGTGCATCCGATGCACATTGGCGGGTCTTTCCCGTTCCCGTTTGGGCGCGTCAAACTGACCATTGCCCACCACGGCTCGGGAATGGAGATCAATGGCAAGATGGCCTACATGGGCAATCCCTGCGGCTATCTGGTGACCATCGATGGCCGCAACATCTATCATGCGGGCGACACAGGCCTCTTCCTGGACATGCAGCTCATCGGCGAGATGAACCGCATCGACGTTGCTCTGCTTCCCATTGGCGACAATTTCACCATGGGCATCGACGACGCAGTCAAGGCCGTGGAGTTGTTGAAGCCCTCGCTGGCCATCCCGATGCACTACAAGACCTTCGGCGTAATCGATCAGGATCCCCAGGAATTTGCCCAGAAGGTGGCAGCCAAAGGCTTCAAGGCGAAGGTTCTGGCCTTCGGCGAATCCCTGGAAATCTGAGCTTCGACCACTGGACGGATCCGGGGGACATCGGCTTTCGGCTGGCGTAACCCGTTCGCCCAGCGGGGCAATGCTACGAATCGGCGGGTCAGGTTTCACCGTCTCCACAGGCGAAGCGACGGGACCTTCCAGATCCAGCGCGGATTCGCAGAGACCGGCGAGACGGTACTCCGGTCGTGCCGGATCCGGTGCGTTGGTTCTTGCCGAAGGGACCGATTTGGGCGGGATCGCGGGGTCGCATTGATCCGCGGCTGGAGGACCGGGTCTGAACCGTGGCGCGGCGGAGGGCGCTCAGCATCTCGCCAGAAGGGCAAGTGCGAATGCGTCGGGGGAGAGCGAAGGGAACTTGCCGCTTCCGGTGATTCGCCGAGAACTCCTTTCCCGGGCGAATGCGGAGATTGCGGCCTGAGGGGGCCACACGCGAGCGGGGGCCGCGAAGAAGTGCACGTCTTCCAACGGTGGGCTTTCCAGAAGAGGCGCTCGACGGGATACGTGGCGAGGGCCGGGGCGGCCAATGCGCGGAGTTGGGATGGTTCCGATGACCTGATCTGAAGAAAGCGAGGGACGCAATGGACCTGCAGCAGGCGGCGGAAAGGGTTTTTGCGGCGGCGCCCCGGCTCAAGATCGCCGTTGTCGGGGACTTTTACCTCGATCGCTACATCGTGGGGAATATGGAGGCCATCTCGCGGGAGGCGCCCGTTCCCATCGTGCGGGTGGAGCACGATGAGTACCTCCCGGGGGGCGGAGGTAATACCACCCTGAACGTGCGTGCCCTCGGAGCGCAGACCTATGCGGTCGGCGTCATCGGGGACGATCTTTCAGCAGAAATCATGGTGCGGGAGTTCGACAGGCGAGGCGTCGACACCCGGTACCTGATCCGAGATCCGCATCGGCTCACCCCCACCTTCAACAAGATCTACGCTTCCTCCTACCACGGCCGCAAGCAGCAAGTGGCTCGTTTCGACCAGGAGAATACGGAGCCTGTGAGCCCGAGGGACCAGCAGCGACTGGTTGAGATCTTGCGCGCCGAAGCCCCGCATTGGGATGCGATCATCGTCGATGACTACAATGAGGTCCAGGAGACGGGAGTGGTGACAGCTCCCATCCTGGACGCCCTCACCCGGAGTGCCGCCGGAAGCCGCACTGTGCTTGTCGGCGATTCCCGACGTCGCATCCAGCGGTTCCGCGGCTTCACGGCCCTTGTGCCCAATGAGGTGGAACTGGCCCTCGGCTTGGGCCTGCCGGAGAACGCCTGCCTGGAGGGCGAGGAGCTGGAGCGCGCGGCGTTCCGCTTTCTGGAGCTGACTGGCCCCCAGTACCTTGTGGTCACGCTTGCGGAGAAGGGGGCCATGATCTTCCAGGCAGGGAAGGAACCCATCCCCGTCCCCACCTGGACCGCGGCGGGCGAAGTGGATGTGACCGGAGCCGGGGATACCTTCGCCGCGATGCTCACCGTCGCCTTGGCCGGCGGAAGCGACATCGTGACGGCCGTGACCTTGGCTAATGCGGCTGCCTCGGTGGTGGTGAAGAAGCTTTTCACCACTGGGACGGCTACACCGGACGAGATCCGCCAACAGCTCCGCCGGCCAAGGAACAGCTCATCGTAGGTGGAATGTCCCTGGTCGAGGATCCCTGGGCTGCGAAAGGGGGACTGCGGTCACAAGAATGGATCTTTCGGTCGACCGGCGGTCGGCGCTTGCAGGATGTTTCGAACGGTCGCGGGGCGAGAGCACCTGCTTTCCTGCGCGGCGATGCCAGAGAACTGCCTCCCCGGGGGCGGAGGACGCAACTCGTTCCTCCGCTCTGTCGGAGGAGGGAGTCCTACTCCGCGGGGGCTGGCGTCTTTGTCTGCGTCGCGCCCGAGGAGGCTCCGGAGTCCGCCGCGGTGAGTCGGCGCGGAGCCCACGCCGAGTAACGCAAGCACAGAGCGGGTGGAAAGTGAGACTTGCGAGAGGGTCAACCGCTGCCCTGCTGTTTTTGGCTTCATGGGCGCTCTCTTTCGGCCAGGGGATCCAGAGCGAGCTGATCCGGCTTCCGGCCTCTCCTAAGATTTCGCCTCCGTTGGCCGATCGGCTCCAGACTTCGGCCCCGGCGGAACGTCTCAAAGTGTGGGTCTTCTTCACCGACAAGGGACTCCGCTCCGAGATCGCGCTGGCTGAGGCCTTGTCTGTGCCCGAGAGGTGCCTCACGCAGCGAGCGATCCAGCGTCGGTTGAAGGTCCGACGCGAAGGGCAGGTGAGCGGCTTCGAGGATCTGCCAGTGTTTGAGCCGTACGTGCGGGCCGTCCTCGGCACAGGCGCCCAGCTGCGGACGCGATCGCGCTGGTTCAACGCCGTCACCGTGTGGGCCACGCCGAGTCAGATTCTCCGGATCGCAGAAATGCCTTTCGTGGCTCTCTTGAGACCGGTGGTGGGAGCGAAACGAGAGAAACCTCCTTCCGAGGCGATCGAGACCAGGAGCGAGGTCCTGCAACCCTCGGTGCCCAAGTATCGGCTGGACTACGGTCCGTCCCAGGCCCAGCTCGAACAGATCCAGGTGCCCTTGCTGCATGAGCTCGGCTACTCGGGACGGGGCGTGCTGGTGGCGATGTTCGATACGGGCTTTTTCAAGAGGCACGAGGCCTTTTCCCGTTTGCGCATCGTCGCCGAGAGAGACTTTGTGATGGGCGATGGCGACACCGAGCGCAATTGGGATGATCCCACAGACTACTCGGATTCCCACGGTACCTACACGTGGTCAGCGTTGGCAGGGTTCTGCGAAGGGGAACTGATTGGTCCCGCTTACGGAGCGGACTTTCTCCTGGCGAAGACCGAGGACGAGCGGAGCGAGACCCCCGTCGAGGAAGACTACTGGGCGGCGGCCGTCGAGTGGGCCGACAGCCTGGGGGCTGACGTCATCTCCAGTTCCCTCGGGTATTTTGATTGGTATCGCTTTGAGGATATGGATGGCAATACGGCGGTCTGCACCAGGGCTGCGGATTGGGCTGCCAAACAGGGGATCGCGGTAGTGGTGGCGGCCGGCAACTGGAACAATACCCCTTGGGGCCATATCAGCGCCCCGGCGGATGGCGACAGCGTGATCGCCGTCGGGGCAGTGGATGCCAACGGAGTGATCGCCAGCTGGAGCTCCCGGGGGCCCACCTTCGACGGCAGGATCAAACCGGAGGTGTGCGCACGCGGTGTTGGGACGCGCTGCGCCACTCGTCGGAGCCCCAGCTCCTTCGGTTCGGCGAGTGGCACTTCCCTGTCTACACCTCTAATCGGCGGCGCCTGTGCGTTGCTGCTGGAGGTTCATCCGGAATGGACCGGCTGGGACGCGCGCCAAGCTCTCATCTCCACAGCCTCGCAGGCGCATCGGCCTGACAATACGTACGGCTGGGGGATCGCGCGCGTGTTCGAGGCGAGCGGCCTCCGCGCCCCCATCCCGCTGGTGACCTCGTTGGAAGTGCTGGAGCCAGCGGCAACGGCGAACGGAGTCCTCGACCCAGGAGAAGAATTCGGCTTCCGCATCGGACTTCGCAATGAAGGGAATGAGCCCACGCAAGGAGGGGTTCTTCGTTTCCGAACCTCACTGCCCTGGGTGATCCCACTGGACACGTGCATCTCCTTTCCCGGGGTGGAAGCCTCTCAGGAAATCGCCGTGACCGCCTCGCACGTCTTTCGGCTCCAGGGACTTCCGGAGGGCGCAACCGCAGTCCCGGTACAACTGGTGATCGAGACCCACGAAGGGCGGTCCTTTACCCGCAGCTTCTTCTGTCGCCTTGCCGGAGCTCATTGGGTGAGAGGAAGCGTGCAGGAGCTCGCCACCAGCCTCCCGGTTCCCGGGGCTACCGTGAGTTTTCGCCCACGTTTGGCTCCTTCGGACTCCGTCATCTGGACGAGGACGAATTCCAGCGGCGAATATCGGTGTCTTCTCCCTGCCGGCGAGTATGTTGCGCAGGCCACGGCGGCTGGGTACTTCCCGTCCCTGGCTGCACCTTTCTCGCTTCCGGAGTGGGAAACGGGCAGGATCTATTTGGCGCTTGGAAAGCCGGTCCTGGAGGCGAGGGTGCTGGTGGTGGAGGAACTCCCGGGGGAGCCCGATTCTCAGCAGGCGACGGTGGAGGTTCGGAACGCAGGCGCCGGCGATCTCTTCGTGGCAGCGTTGCCCGGGGCGGTGGTGAGGCCCTTGCCGGGGGAACGACCGGCGCCTTTCCGAATCGAACTGTGGCGGGATCTCAGGGAGCACTCGCTCGCGGATGTGAAGTCCATTTCAGCTGAACTCGACGGCGAGGGGATCCGCTACACCGTCTCTCACTGGAGCCCTCTCCCGGACACTCTGGAATGGCAGTGGGCGTTTTTCCTGGACAGCGACCAGGACACGGCTACCGGGGAGCGGGTAGGGGGTTTGGGGGCGGACTTGCGGATCCTCGCTGACCTCACTTCCGGTTCCTTGGAAGTGTGGCAGGCGAACGCCTGGAGGCCGATCCTCAGTCTGGCGGGAGTCTCCTTCGACGGCTGCGACCTCAGCGTGGCGGTTCCGGAAAGTCTTTTCTCGCCGCTGGACACGAACGCCGTGGTCCCGTTCTGTCTCAGCGTGCAGGCGAAGTGGCACGGGTCCTTCAGGGTTTTCGATCATGCGCCCGATCCGGGGCCCTGGCGCGCATTTCTTCCGACCCGCCATCCCGGTGGCATCCGGCTGTCGGAAGGTTCCCTGGTACTCTGGTCGGGCCAGACGTCGCAGCTCCGACTGGAATTCCGCAAATCTGGCTCGCCGGGCCAGGAGATCTCTCTGCTTCTGGCAAGCTGGGATCCGCTCAAGCCGGTTCAGCTGCTTCTCATTCCGCAGCCGGCTCATGTGAGCCAATCGCGGAGCGCGGAGTCCGTGCCGCGCGGATGGCAGCTGGATGAGGTTCATCCGAATCCGGTGGTGGACCGAACGGTCTTCTCCGTGCAGGGCCCGCCGGGATCCGAATTCGCGTTGGTCCTTGTGGATGCCCGGGGGAGGGAGGTTTCCCGCTTCACCGGCCGCCTCCCGGTTTCGGGAGCTTCCCATTTCCATTGGGATGGGAGAGACGTGAGCGGTCGATTTCTCCCCAATGGAGTCTACGTGGCGAGACTGCAAGTGGGGGATCAAGTCCATGCAGCCCGCAAGTTGCTTCTCCTCCGCTAGCACCTGCCAGGAAGCGAGTGAGCGGACCGGAGCGCCGAGTCGGAGAATCCTCCTTCGGGTGATGCGCAACACAGAGGACGTTCCTGCCCGGGCGTTCGGGGAACATTGAACTCCTCCGGATTGTTGAAGGATCACGATTTGAAGCGGGATCGCCTGCAACGTTTTCATGGCGGATCCGTCGAAAAGGCAGTAGGTGTCGTCCAAGGAGTGGGCGTCGAGCGATTTTGGTTGCGTGCGCTGGTCAGTGGGAGTAACTTCGGAGGTAGGATGGACATGCGACAGAAGGGGAGAATGCCTGGAGGGATGGGCAGACTCCTGGGAAGGGGATTGGTGTACGGTTCGCTGGCGTTCGGCGTGATTGGTGCGCTGGGATTCACCGTCGGCTACGTGCGGGAGACCGAGCTGCGAGGGCGGATCAGCCAGCTGGAGCAAACGATCCGGGATCTCCAGTCCATGGTGAACGTGGACAGCGAGCGCTACGCCACAATTCAGAAGATCGTCGCGATCATCAACAAGCACAATCCGGAGATGGCCGCCGAGCTCAAGTATCGGATCGCCGACGAGATCTACCGGCTTTCGATGCGCTTCGACAACCTGACGCCCGACTTCCTGTGCGCGGTGATCACCCACGAGACCGGAGGGACTTGGGATCCGAAGGTGGTTTCCCCCGCAGGGGCCATCGGTCTCATGCAGGTGATGCCAGCCACGGGGATGTACGTGGCCGAAGCTGAGGGCATCAGCTGGACCTCGGCGCAGGAAGTTCTCTTCGACCCGATCCTCAATCTGCGGATCGGTGCTCGCTATCTCTCCGATCTCATTCGACTCTACGGGGTGGAAGGGGCGTTGGCGGCCTACAATGCGGGGGAACGATCCGCGATCCGCTGGCTGGCCTCGGGAAAGAAGAGCGACCAGCTTCAGCGGGAAACGCAGCATTACGTCCCAAGCATTGTGAAGCTGTACCACGAGTACAAGGCTGGGGAGATGTGACCAGGGCTGACGTGGGGATCGGGGAAAGGGCCAGCATCAAGCTGGCCCTTTGTGTTATCGGGGTGAGGTCCGATCGATTGGGCCGTGCCGACAACCGCTTGTCTGCCGACTCCAGGGGAGCCCTTTGCATTTCAGAGGGCAATTCCTACATTAGACCGAGGATCGAAGATCCGGCGGATGGGCGATGGCGAATGGGGACTGGAGGGCTAATCTGCAGGAGGACGACGTGGCGGCTCGTATCGGGTATGTTCTGATTCTCGCGGCGGCGGTTTCCCTCACCAATTGCGGAAGGATGGGCATGGACAGGGCGGTGCAGCAGTTCCTGACAGAGCATGTTCAGAGGATCGGCGAGCTCGAAAGGCAAATGAATCTCGCCTATTGGGAGGCGGCCACAACCGGCACGCAGGAATCATACGATCGCTACCGGGAGCTCCAGCTTCGCTACCGGACTGTGTACGCCGATAAAGACGATTTCCAACGCGTGAAGCGTTGGTACGAGTCGGGGAAGCTGCGCGGTGACCTATTGCGGCAGATTACGCTCCTGTACAACCGATACCTTGCCAATCAAATCGATTCCACGTTGCTTCGCCAAATCGTGGACAAGAGCACGGAGATCGAGCAGAAGTTCAACACCCACAGGGCGTGGTTTGAAGGAAAGCGGGTGAGCAACAACGAGATTCTCGAGGTTCTGCGGAACGAGGTGCGGTCGGCGCGTCGGAAAGAGGCTTGGGAGGCGAGCAAGCAGGTCGGCCAGGTGGTTGCGCCGCAGCTTTTGGAGCTCGTCCGTCTGCGGAACCAGGCAGCTCGTTCCCTCGGCTTCCCTAACTACTACGTCATGTCGATGAAACTGTCGGAGCAAGATCCGGAGCAGGTCTTGCGGATCTTCGATGAGTTGGCCGAGCTGACCGATGGTGCCTTCTCCGAGCTCAAGGCGGAACTGGATGGGGCCCTGGCAAGGATGTACGGTCTTTCCCCCGAAGAACTTAGGCCCTGGCATTATCACGATCCCTTCTTCCAGGAGGTGCCTCGGGTCTTCGAGGTGGATCTGGATAGCTTCTATGCTTCGCGGGACGTGAAGGAGCTGGCGCGGGGCTTCTTCGCTTCCATCGGCCTCGAGGTGGATGACATCCTGGCGCGGAGTGACCTCTACGAGCGGAACGGCAAGGATCAACACGCTTTCTGCACGGACATCGATCGCGCCGGCGATGTGCGGGTGCTGGCGAACCTGCGCAATGACGAATACTGGATGAACACCATTCTGCACGAGCTTGGGCACGCAGTGTACGACAAGTACATCGATCGGACCTTGCCTTTTCTCCTCCGCGAACCCGCGCATACGTTCACCACGGAAGCCGTGGCGATGCTCTTCGGCCGGCTCTCCCGCAATCCGGCATGGCTGGGCGCGATGCTATCTCTGGATGAGGCCACCGTGCGACGCCTCGCCCCCGAGGTGGAGCGCAGCCTGCGCGCCCAGCAGCTCATCTTTTCGCGCTGGTGTCAGGTGATGGTCCGCTTCGAACGCGCCCTCTACGAGGATCCGGATCAGGATCTGAATACCCTGTGGTGGGATCTGGTGGAGCGGTATCAGTTCGTGCGGAGGCCGGACCAGCGGAGGCAACCGGATTGGGCCGCGAAGATCCATTTCACGTCGGCCCCGGTCTACTACCACAACTATATGCTCGGAGAACTCCTGGCCTCTCAGCTCCACTTTGCGATCTTGAGGCGCGCTGTCGGACGTTCCGGGGATGCGGAATTCGGTTACGTCGGGGAGCCTCGGGTAGGCGATTTCCTGCGGCAGCAGGTCTTCTCCGCGGGCTCGCGCTACCGCTGGGACGAAATGATCCGCCGTGCCACCGGCGAGGAACTAACCCCAAGGTACTTCGTGCAACAATTCGTAAAACACTCCTGAAGGCGTGCGGGCGCGAAACTCGGGTCGGGAAATCTCCGCTTGCGGAGTGAGGGGATTGGCCACTGCCTCGGTGAGCCCGACGTGGCTTCGATCTCGCACGGGGGCTGCGGAAGACGCCGGCGGAAAGCATCCGGGGAGGGACGTATGCGAAGCATGATCCAGCATTCGGCCCGAAGGGGGTGCGTGCGGCTTGCTGTGGCCTTGGGGCTCTGCGCCACGGCGGTTCTGCTCCCCGGCTCCATGTCCCTCGCCCAAGCGGAGCAGGATTTGTGGCTCCGCATCGAGCAGCAGGTCCGATTGGACACCCTCACCCCCACGGCCATGGCGGTCGACCCCTACGGGCGCGTCTACCTGTGCGATCGAAACAATAAGCTGCACCTCCTGAGTCCGGACCTACGGCTGGTCCGAAGTGTCGGCGGCTTCGGATGGGGGAAGGAGCAATTTCGGCACCCGGCGGGTCTCTGTGCAGCCAACGGCCTCGACGTCTTTGTGTGCGATTACTTCAATCACCGCGTGGAACGGTACGACAAGGATCTCAATTACATCGCCTCACTCAAAGGGGAAGACCTCGAAGGGGAAGGCAGCTTCATTTACCCCGTTTCCGTAGATCAGTCGGAGCAAGGGGATCTTTTCCTACTGGTGCGGGATCCGGCGCAGGTGATCCGTTTCGATTCCATGGGAAGGCCGCGATTGGCGTTCGGCGGACTCGAGGCCGGTGCCGGGCAGCTGGTAGATCCGATACGACTTTGCCTCGGGGACGGCAAGGTCTACGTGCTCGACATCGGCACGCGATCCGTCCGCGTCTTCGACATGTTCGGGAACTACCTCGGCTCTCTTGGGGAAGGAGAACTGCAGGAACCCCAATGCCTCGGCTGGATCCCTCCGGAGCTTCTGGTAGTGGCGGACGCAAAGCGCGGACTGCTGTGGCTGAAGGGAGAACTGGCTTCGCCTATTCCGATCGTGCCCCAGCCGAAAGGGAAGGTGCGAGAGGTGGCTGCCTCTCGCGGCGAGGTTTACCTGCTCCTGGAAGGGCAAGGAGCGGAGCTTTGGCGCGGCCGCATCCGGAGGTTGGGCGCGGAAGAATAGGGTGCTGGACAGGCCCAGGTGCATACCATCACCTGGAGCAACGCTGTCGCAGCATCCCCAGCTAGGATCTGGCTCGGCCCAATGGGGAAGAGGGGGAGTCCTCTGGCCATGGAGACCGGAGGTGGATGGCCCGATTCGATCTTGCTGCCTTTGACCGGAAGGTCCGACCCGCGGGCCCGGCCGCCCGAAAGGGGGTGAGGGGAAGAGGTGCGCAGGCCCGCATGTGGGCCGTGGCCTTGTCCCTTTGCCCGGCAGTGGCGCTCGGCACTCCACGGGACACTGTCCTGATCCGCCATTTTTCCCTCGTCGACAAGAAGCTCGCCGTCCGGACCGATGGCCCGACGGAGATCCTCCTCCCGGACAGCTTTGTCGTCGTCGGGTCGGTGCGCATCGAAAGCGGAGGAGAAACGGTCCCCGACTCTTGTTTTCGCGTTGATTATTCCTCCTCTCGGGTGATCCTGCTGTGTCCGCCGAGGGAAGCCGAGCTTCTCGTTCGCTACAAAGCCCTGCCATTGCTTCTGCCGCGCGGTCTGCGCGGACTCGACTACGTGAGCTATCAGCCGGAGGTCCCGGTCGGTGTCCGGACGCGGGACGCTCCAAGCAGTGTGCGGCGGCTGTGGGAACCTGCTCCTGGGTTGCGCCAGAGCGGGACCCTGGTCCGGGGTCTGACGATCGGTAGCAACCAGTCACTCAGCCTTCAATCCGGGCTGCGGATGCAGCTTTCCGGACGACTGGCGGACAAGGTCGAGGTGCTGGCATCCTTGAGCGACAAAGACACGCCGATCCAGCCTCAAGGCAACACCCAAACCCTGCGGGAGATCGACAACGTCTTCGTCGAAATCCGGGCGCCTTCCCTGAAGGCAATGCTCGGGGATTTCGCCTTGAGCTTTCCGGGCGGGCAATTCGATCGGCTCGATCGTCGTTTGGAGGGCGGGCAGGTGGAGCTCGCGGCCGGGCGTGCGGAGGTCACCTTCGCGGGGGCTTCTTCCCGGGGCAAGTTCATGACGAACCGCTTCCTCGGCCGAGAAGGAGTACAGGGGCCCTACCAGCTTCAGGGCGAGGGGGGCCGAACCGAGATCCTCGTGATCGCGGGCAGTGAGCGCGTGTGGGTGGATGGCGAGCTCATGACGAGGGGCGAGGACCGCGACTACGTCATCGACTATTCCACCGCGCAGATCACCTTCACCCGAAGGCGATTGATCACAGACGAGTCGCGCATCGTCGTGGACTTCCAGTACTCTGACGAAAAGTATCCCCGCAGCCTGTACGCGGGGAGGATTCAGTACAAGGATAATGGCGGCCGCCTCCAACTGCGGTCCACCTTCGTTCGCGAGTCCGACGACGCGAAGAACCCCATCGGTATCTCCCTCAGTCCTGCCCGAACGGCGTTGCTGGCGGCGGCCGGAGATTCCGCGGCCCTGGCTTCCGAGGAAGGATCGCGGTACGTTGGCGCCGGAAAAGGGAGCTACGTCCGCCGGGACTCCATTTTCGAATATGTCGGCCCGAGCAAAGGGGACTACGATGTCGTTTTCAGCGATGTGGGCCAAGGGAAGGGGGATTACGCGTATCGCGGGGTGGGGCACTTTGCCTACGTCGGAAAGGGGATGGGAAAGTACCTTCCGGTCGTGAGGATCCCGCTCCCCGCCCGACAGGAGCAACTGAGCCTCTACGCCTCCCTTCAGCCCTGGCAGGCGGCTGCGTTGGAGACGGAGCTGGCGCTCAGCCGGTTTGATCGCAATGTGGTTTCCCCGCGGGATGACGACGACAATCTCGGCGCGGCCGGACTGGTGCGCTTGCGCTTGGGATCCGATTCTCTCCGCTGGGGGAAGGCCCGCTGGGTGACCCAGCTTCGGCAAGTAGGAGCCCGCTTTCGCGAGGTCCACCGAACAGAGGAGGCGGAGTATTGGCGGCGCTGGGACCTGCCGGACAATGCGAATCGGGCGGAGAGCGTTCTCGAATCCAGTGCCGCTCTGGAGATGCGCTCCGGCCTTTCCTCCAGCCTCGGCCTGGGGAGGATCCGCAAGCCGGGCTTCTCCGCGGATCGTCGGGAATGGACCTTCGGGTTCCAGCGCCCCAGGTTGCCGTCGGCCTCTTTCCGCGAGGAATGGATTGCGAGCCAGCCCGGGACTTCGAAGGACTCTGGCAGGTGGGTGCGAAGGAAGGGCACGGTCAATTGGAGCCTGAACCGCTGGACCCCGAGCCTGGAATACGAATCGGAACGCAAGACGCAGGGGCATCCCGATAGCCTTAGCACAGCCTTCGCCTTCATGAAGACCCGAGCGGGGATCCGCTACAATGATCCGGCAGGGTTCTCGGCGGGCTTCGCCGGGGAGTACCGGACGGATGATCGGCTCAACGGCGGGGCGCTTCGTCGGTACTCCGAAGCGAAGGGTGCACAGCTGGAGTTCACCTGGCGCAAGAGCGAGACGCTGTCGGCTAATCTGAACCTGATCCACCGCGAGAGACGTTACCGATGGGGCCCGGAGACGAACACCATCACCGACCTGCTGGACTTGGAGACATTGACGCGGGCCTTCCGTGGCGGGTTTTCCTTGAGCCTGAACTACCAAGCGGACAAAGAGCAGGTCGCCAAGCAGGAAAGGGTTTTCCTCCGCGTAGAAGAAGGGATGGGCAATTACCGGTTCGACCCTGTTTACCGCGAATACGTGCCGGATCCTTTCGGTGACTACGTGCTGCGTTTCGTGCCCACTGAGGAATTTGTCCCGGTCACAAACCTGCGCGCCGGGGCAAGTGTGCAGCTGGATTTTTCCCGAACGCTTGGCCGAGACTCCCGTATGCGTACAGGGCGGGCTCTCCGGGACGTGAGCGCGGAGGCAGTCCTTCGCCTGGAAGAGCAGACGCGCTATCCCCATCCGGCGGAGATCTACCTGCTTCGGTGGAGTCGATTTCAGGACCCACGGTACACGCTCCTCGGTTCTCTGCATCGGCAGGCGGACGTGTATTACCGCCGGGGTCGGAGGGACGGCAGCCTCCGTCTTCGCTGGAACCGAAAGACCTCCCTGGTGAACACGTACGCGGAGGGAGGTCAGAGGTCCGTCAGCCAGTTGGCCTCCGCCTTGGTTCTCTTCTCCCCGTGGCCCAGCTTGGGCGCCGAGGTGGAGCTGGAAAAGCGCTTCGATGAAAGAAGGTATCTCGGTCCCGGAGTGGACCGCGAGGTGACGCAGCGTCGGCTTCGGGTTCTGACGTCGTACCGCTGGAATCCGCTGGTGGAAACGGGGATCGCAGCGACGGTCGGACTCGCCGAGGATCGCGCCATGCGCCCCTCGACCCAAGTCCGGTTCCTGATGATCGAGCCTCGGTTGAGCCTGAGCTTTCGACGACGGGGCCGGGTTCTGTGCGAGACGCGCTGGGCGAACCTCAGTAGCGAGCCGACGTCGCGGGCCTTGCCCTACGAGGTGGCGGAAGGACTTCAGCCGGGCAGGTCCGTGAGTGCTCGCCTGAGTGCGGAATACAGTCTCGGCAAAGGAATGACTGCGTCACTGCAATATCTGGCCCGCTCGGATCCATTCAGGCCGCGCCTCGTCCAGCGTCTCCAGCTGGAAGTGCGGGCCTATTTTTGATGGTGGATGGAGGTGCCGGATTGGCGAGACGGATGGAGCTCGCCGGACTTACCGTCACCCTACGCCCGCAGGGTGCGAGGGGCCCGCGCCCGTCCGGCGAGTCGCCCGCGTCGATGCTCCGGAGAAAGCCCAGCGGCGCCCGTGTCGCCGTGGGCGATCCCTGCCTGGAAGGAGAGATGTAGCGTGGCTTGTGCAGGCCATTGCAGAGATGGGAAGGTGAGGCGCGCGGCTCAATTCGCTGCCCTTGCCTTGACCCTTTGGGGCATCGTCCAAGCAGGTCTGGCGGGATCTCCGGGCCGGGTTATCCTCTTCCGTCATGGCCTGCCGGAAGGGAGGGGTTTGGAGGAATCAGTTGCCATCCCCGACACTGTGGAGCTATTGCCTTGGATCGAAGAAACCGTGATCGCGGATCTGAGACGGCTGGCCGCACAGGGCTATCCCCTGGCCTCTCTCGATTCCGCTGTGCTTGGAGAAAAGGAAGGCCGTTTGGCCGTACACCTCTACTACGCCCCCGGTCCGGGTCCGGGAAGCCTCCGGGTGGAGCTGGAATTCGCCGACTCTCTTCGGATCCCGAAGGAGCTGCGCAGCCTCAACGACGCTGGCGGGTTGAACTTGCGGCGGGTAGCTGAGAACCTGAGGCGGCTCGAGGAGAGGCTTTTGAACTCGGGACATCCGTACTACCTCGTGTGTCTGGATTCGCTGCGGCTTGAAGGACAGGCGCTCCGGCTGCGGGTCCGTCTCGACGAGGGGCCACAGGTCATCTTGGCTTCGGTGAGCTTTCCCGACGTGCGTCAGACCCGACCCTCGACTCTGGCCCGATACTTCGGCGTGCGGACGGGTGATCCCTTTCGCCTACGGGATGTGGAGCGGGGGCTGCAGAACCTCCGCCGGCTGCCGTACGTGCAAGGGGTCGACAAGTGGCAGCTTGCCTTGGACGGGGAAAAGAGGGGGCATCTCCGTGTCTGGCTCAAAGAGAGGAGCGTGAACCAGTTCGAAGGTGTTGCGGGGTACATGCCGGAGAGGTCGGGCCCCGGGGGATATGTGGTGGGCCTTCTCGACCTGCGTCTGGGGAATCTCTTCGGCACCGGACGCATGCTGGGAGTTCATTGGGATCGGAAGGATCGCTGGAGTCAGGAGGCGAGTTTTTCGTACACCGAGCCCTTCCTGGGACCGACGCCCGTTGGCGCGCAAGTGGAAGTGAGACAGCGTGTACAGGACTCCACGTACGTGCTGCGGGGCTTTGGGATGCGGCTGGTATTCAGTGGTAGCCAGCCTTGGCAGGTTGCGGCGGAACTGGGCAGGGAAACCGTGTTTTCCCCCCGAGGTCAGACGGCGGCATCTCGGAGCCGAAGCTGGACCTTGGGTGCTGGACTTCTTGTGGATCAGCGGGACGACCCGCAAACCCCGCGGAAGGGGTTCGTCTACCGCACCGGCATTCGCCTCCTCCAACGGACCTACGAAGGTCTTTCTCCCAGCAACGACCGCGAGGTGAGCATGGATGTGGAGACCTACGTGCCCTTGGCCGAGTCCCAGGTGACGGCCGTCCAATTGCACCTGCGCTCCCTGCGTTCGGCGAAGTCGGAGATCCCGGTTTCCGAGCTTTTCCGACTGGGCGGTGCTTCCTCCCTGCGCGGATACTGGGAGGATCAGTTCGTGGGCGCGGATGTCCTATGGTCGAATCTGGAATACCGCTACATCCTGGGCGAGCGTTCATGGGCGTTCGCCTTTGTGGATGTCGGGTACGTGGGGCGTCGGCCCGTGGGAAGCCCCCTTTGGCGGACCGGGTACGGAATGGGTGTGAGGTTGCCACCGGTCTCCGGACTGGGCCAGTTCGGCATAGAGCTCGGGCTTGGAACGGGGGAAAACATCTCGGAGGCGAAGGTGCACGTCCGGCTAATCACGGTTTTTTGATCTGTAAGGTGTAAGGCTGCGGCCGGGATTAGCCTTGCATTTTCCGGGGGTAGCCGTTAGATTAGGAGGAAGAGGGGCTGCCGCGCTGGCGAGGCAGCTTTTTTGATGCCCGAACAAGCGCTTGAGGATTGCCGTGGCCTGGCGCCGCACGCTTTCCGGTCTCATCGCCCTGACGCGACCGGTCAATGCCCTGATCAGCTTCCTGTCCATTGGGATGGGCGCTCTCGTGACGGGTACACTGGAGCCAGGGAGCAAGGTCCTGTTGGCGGCGTTCTCCGGAACTCTGGTGGGATCCGCCGGGAATGCCATCAACGACTATTGCGACGTGGAGATCGACCGCATCAACAAGCCTCGGCGTCCGATTCCGTCGGGGCGAGTCTCACGTGAACAGGCTTTGTACTTCGCGATGGCGCTCTTCGCAAGCGGGGTGGGCTTGGCTGTGGGGATTGGGCTCGAGGCAATCCTGCTGGCGGTAGGGGCGTCGCTTTTGCTCGTAGCTTACAGTTTTTGGCTGAAACGCACGGTGCTGTGGGGCAACCTCACCGTGAGCACCGTGACCGCGGCGGCCTTCGTCTACGGAGGTATGGCCGTTGGCCGCATTCGGGCAGCGCTGATTCCAGCGGGCTTCGCCTTCTTGTTCCATTTGGGCCGAGAAATCGTGAAGGATGTGGAGGATCTCCGAGGGGACAGCCACGTGAGGGCCAGGACCCTACCGGTGCTCTTCGGCGTGCGTGCGGCGCAGTGGGGTGTGACCCTGGTTTTCGCCCTGCTCATCGTGGCGACGTCTCTCCCCTACCTCTACGGCATCTACAGCCAGCGCTACTTCTGGATCGTGCTTTTCGGCGTGGACACGGTGCTCCTCTATTGCATCATCGCTTTTTGGAGGGATGTCCGGCCGAAGAGGCTGGCGTTTATGAGCAACTTGCTGAAGGCGGACATGTTGGTGGGCCTCCTGGCCATCTATCTGGGACGGCAGGGATGAGAGCGGTCGTTCAGCGTGTCAGTCGGGCGAGAGTTAGTGCGAATGGCCGGGTCGTGGGGGAGATCGGGCAGGGATTGGTTGCTCTGGTCGGGGTGAGGGTCGGAGATACGGAGGAAGATGCGGACTATCTGGCGGAAAAGCTGCTCCACCTGCGGATCTTCGAGGATCCGCAGGGGAAGATGAACCTGTCGGCGCTGGAGGTGGGGGCGGAGGTCCTGGTGGTTTCCCAGTTCACCGTGTATGCCGATGCCCGCCGGGGCAGAAGACCGAGTTTCAGCTTGGCAGCGCCCCCGGAGGTTTCGCGGCCGCTCTTTGAGCGCTTTGTCCAGCGCCTCCGCGAAAGCCCCTTGCGGGTGGAGGAGGGCGTGTTCGGCGCAGTGATGGAAGTGGAGATCCACAATCAGGGCCCTGTCACCATCATTCTGGATAGCCCGGAGCATTGAGCTTACCGGCAGAGGATCTGGACGGAAGGAACGGAGCATCTGAGGTGTTGGATCTGCGCGGCAAACGGTTGGTCTTGGCTTCTGGTTCTCCGCGGCGGGAACAGCTCCTCCGGCTTCTCGGCCTCGAGTTCGAGGTGAGGAATAGCGGGCTCGTGGAAGAGAACCACACGCCGGCCGAGCCGGCCGAACACGTGCTGACCCTGTCCCGGCGCAAGGCCGAGGCTGTGGCGGCGCAGGTCCCCGAGGGCTACATCGTCGGGGCCGATACGATCGTCGTGCTGGAGGGAGAGATTCTGGGCAAGCCCCGCGATGAAGCCGAGGCCTTCGCCATGCTGCGCAAACTGAGTGGCAGGGTGCACCGGGTGTACACGGGCTTCACCGTCATCGAGAAGCCGTCGGGACGATGGATGTCCGACTACGAGGTGACCGAGGTTCACTTCCGGCCGCTGACGGACGAGGAGATTTGGGCCTACATCCGCACCGGAAGCCCGATGGACAAGGCCGGCGCCTACGGGATCCAGGATCAGAGCGCAGTGTTTGCCGATCGGATAGTGGGTTGCTTCTACAACGTGGTGGGATTCCCCCTCACCCGTTGGTATTTGCGGATGCGGGAATTCTTGGGTGAACCATGATAGAACCGTCGGTGGGCAGCGTGCTCCGCGCGGCCCGAGAGCAGAAAAAGCTCACCCGCGAGGAACTGCACGCCAAGACCCGGATCCTACCCCAATACATTCGCTATCTGGAAGAAGACAAGTTCGATTTCTTGCCCGAGCCTTACGTGCGCGGGTTCCTCCGAACGCTGTGCAATGCGCTTGAGCTGGACCCGGAGCCATTGCTGGAGCAGGTGAAAGCCATCCTGCACCCGTGGCAGCCGGAACCATCGGAAGAGACACCTGGCTCTGGGCGGCGGACACGCGCCAAACCCAGTCACCTCGGGGATTTCGTCGTCATGGGCCTAATCTTGGCCCTCGTGGGCAGCGTAGCCTACGGGTATTTCCGGTTCCGGGCCCGATGGCTCGGGGCCGAAAGCGCGCGCGTGGAGGAGATCCCCCTGGAAAAAGGGGTGGCGGAGCAACAGGAGCTTGTCTCGCCTCCGCCGGACACGCAGGCCACAGCCGAAGCCCGCGCCCGAGGCCTGATGAAGTTGGTCCTCCGGAGCACGGATAGTTGCTGGGTGAGAATTGTCGCGGATGATAGCTTGCAGTATGAGTTTCTCTTCACTCCCGGTGTCCAGCGCACGATCGAGGCTGCGAGCCAGTTCTACCTGAAGTGCGGAAATGCCGGCGGGTTGGCCGTGGCCCTCAACGATCGCGACCTCGGGGTGCTCGGGAAACCGGGCGAAGTCCTCGAAGTATGGATCGATGCCAAAGGGGAATTGCGCAGGCGGGCGCCTGGCTCGCAGCGGAATCCTGAGGGTGCTGGTCTCACACCATGAGGCAGGAGGCGATGGGGAAAGGGCGGAAAGCGGATTGGGTCAGGATCGGAGCATGGCTATGCTGGGTTGTCCTCGCGCTGGGGTGTGCCCGTCAGGCGCGGGATCATCGTCCCGTCGTTTTGGGGGGATTGGATGCGGAGGAGTTGTTCCGTCGATTGCCCGAATGGGAGCGAGGCTACCGGGAATACCAGCCGGACAGCGCCGCCGTCCGGGTCCTGCGCGAGGTGCAAGATCCGGTGGAAATCTTGGTCTTCCTGGGGACGTGGTGTGGAGATAGCGAGCGCGAGGTCCCCCACTTCATGAAGGCCTTGGATGTGGCAGGCAATCGGAACCTCAGTGTGAGGTACTTCGGTGTGCCGCGGAATTTCCGCGAGGCAGACGACGCCGCTGCCCAATACGATATCCAGGCTGTCCCTACCTTCCTCGTCCGCAAGGGAGCTACGGAGGTGGGCAGGATTGTGGAACGCGCCACCGCCAGCATCGAGGCGGATCTGGCGGGAATCCTCATCTCAGCTGGCCTTGCCGGGAGGGGAAGGTGATCCGTCTGGATCTGCTCGAAACGCCCGCCTTGCGGCGCATTTACCTGGCGGGAATCGCGGGATCCGCAATGGGCACGCTGGCGGCGATGCTCAAGGAGCGGGGATTTGAGGTTTCCGGTTCCGACGAGCACGTCTATCCGCCCATGGACCGCTTTCTCCAGGAACAAAGGATCCCTGTCCATGTGGGCTTTGATCCCGGCCATCTTCAACCGCCGCCGGACCTCGCTGTGATCGGAAACGCGCTCTCCCGCGGAAACCCCGAGGTGGAGTATATCCTCGACGAGGGGATCCGGTACGCCTCCTTGCCGGAGGTGCTGCGGGAGTTCTTCATCCGCGGGCGCACGAGCATTGTGGTCACGGGGACGCACGGCAAGACCACGACAACGGCCCTCACCGCGTGGATCCTCACGCGGAGCGGCCGCGACCCCAGCTTGTTCCTCGGCGGGATCGCGAACAACTGGGGACGGGGCTATCACGTAGGCACAGGGCAGCACATCGTGGTCGAGGGGGACGAGTACGATACGGCCTTTTTCGACAAAGGCCCGAAGTTCCTCCATTACTTGCCCCGAGTGCTCGTGGTGAACACGATCGAGTTCGACCACGCGGACATCTACCGCAGCCTGGATGACATCCTGACCAACTTCCGACGGCTGGTCAACCTGGTGCCGCGGAAAGGCGTGCTCATCGGCTGGGCCGGAGACCGGAATGTGCGTGACTTGTTCGAGCGTGCCCACTGCCCCGTCGTGTCGTTCGGGGAGGAAGGGCAGGCGGACTGGTGGGCAACGGGGATTGCGGTGGACGAGCGAGGCACAAGCTTCGACGCCTGGTTTCGCGGGAGCCACGTCGGCAGATTCCACGTGCCCCTGTACGGGGAGCACAATGTACGCAATGCCTTGGCGGCCACTGCCGTGTGCCACTGGCTTGGCCTGACGGCGGAGGAGATCGCAGCTGGGTTGGCCAGCTTCGCCGGAGTGAGGCGTCGGTTGGAGGTGTACGGCGAGGTGGACGGGGTTCTGCTATTGGACGATTTCGCCCATCATCCCACCGAGGTGAGGGAGACGCTCAAGGCGGTGAGACTCCGGTTTCCGGGCCGGCGCATTGTGGCTCTCTTCGAGCCGCGCACCGCAACTAGCCGCCGGGCCATCTTCCAGCAGGAGTACGCGCGGGCATTTGACGCGGCGGACGTTGTCATCATCGCCCCCGTGCATCGTCCGGACAAAACGGGGGGTGACCCCGTGCTGGACACGGCGCGTCTGGCCGCTGATCTCCGGAGTCGGGCAATCCAGGCCTGGGCGGAGGGCAGCATCGACGATGTGGCTCGAAGGACGTTGGAGCTATTGGATCGCGGCGACGTCGTGATCACACTGAGCAACGGTTCCTTCGGTGGGATCCATGAAAAGCTATTGCATGCACTTCGAATGAGATCGCAGAGGACATAGAGCGGGTACGAAAGGCGGGTGTTTGCCATGGTAACAGAGAAGGAGCATCGTCCCGGCGGAGGCAGGACAGGAGGCCGGCAGGGGCAGCGGCGCCCCGGACGCCAGGCTCCCAGGCGAGGGCGCGGGGAAGAGGCGCGGATCCCCAAGATCGATCGCATCCTGATCGATGTGCAGCGTCGCTTACGTGATTCGATCGACCGGGTTGTGCTGGAGGGGCTGGATTCCTTCGAGCGGAAGCGTATCCATCGGTTCTTCGAGCGTGTGGAGGGGGTGGAAACGCGCACGGTACGCGAGGGCGACAACTACAGGCTTCACATCATCCCGGTGGGAAATATCCAGAAGCTGGCGCGCGAGAAGGCGGAAGAGGTGTTGCGCACAGGGCAGCCCGTCAGCCTACCCCCCATGGGGAGCTACGAACGTTACCTCGTGCACACGGCCCTCAAGGACGTGGACGGGGTCGAAACGGAAAGCCAAGGAGAGGGGGAGGAGCGCCATGTCGAGATCCGTCCCAAGCGGTTCGGCCGTTCCCTGAAGCGGATCATCAAGAAGATCCGGCTCTTCTGAGACCGGCGTTCCGGCAATTGCCCTTGTGGGCGGACGCATCTGCGCTTCACGGGAACCAGATGGGGTTCGTCAGGGCGAAGTGGTCGCCTCGTTCGCGAGTGAACAGGGTGGCCCTGAGGTAACCGGGTCCGCGAAGAGGGGGCAACTGGATCTCAGCCTCGAGCGAGTAGGACGGGCGATTCGTTCGCACCGTGTGCCCCAGGGTCTCCCCATCCGGCACGGTACCTACCCAGATCCGTATTTCGCGGAGGTAGCCAAACTCGGGGCTGGAGCGAGCGTGTAAGTAAAGGACCTTGGGGCGCTCGGCCATCTCCTCTCCGACTAACCCCTCTTCCGTGCCGCTGCCTTTGGCTCTGATCTCCAGGAAGGGTCCATCTGTGATGATCGCCTGGCGTTGTTTGAGTCGCTGTAGCAGGCCGTCGCCGGCAATCGGCCCAGGCAGGTAGACTAAAGTTTTCACCTTGCCGAAAAGCTGCCGCCCGTGTTCGCGCATGCTGAGGAACGGCAGACCGATCTGTCGGAAGCGGCCGAAGTTCCCGTGGGCGTCGTTTCCCGCGAGGAGGGCGGGGTGAAGGCCGTGCCTCAGGAGCTCGCGCCATAATGCCAAAGCGCGGTCGAAGGACGCATCGAAGGCCCCGTTCAGGCCTTGGAGACCATCGAGGCGCGGGTGGGAAAGATCGCGTAGCGTCCATTTCCCCCTCCGGAGAAGGAGCCATTCCAGGATGGGAGCCGACGCGCCGGGGTGCGCCGCCGCCACAAGCGCTTCGGGTTCTACCTGCTCCAGGATCTCGGGGAGAAGGCATGAGGGACGGGTGTGAAACCAGCGCTCAGCGCTATCCCCATGTCCCGGGAAGAAACGCCGGCTGCCCAGGATCAGGAGATGCACGTTGCGGCGTCGCGCGTTCCCTACCGACAGTTCCTCCCCGGGTAGGATGGCGAAATCGTGAAGACGGGGTCGGAGGCAATCCAGTTCCTCCCACAATTGCCGCCATTTGGGCAGGCCAGCATGGTTGGAGAGGGGGTCGTGCGGATCGTCATCGAGATCGTAGCTGTGATCCGTGACGGCGAACCAGCGGAGACCCTGGGCGCGGGCCAGCTCCACCGCCGGCTCCCAGGGGACGCCGAACTCCACCTGATCGGACGTGAGATGGCTATGGGTGTGGATGTCCCCTGCGTGCCAGTTGGGAGAATAGGGTAGCGGGTCTCGCGCAATTTGGACCTCGAACGGCTCGTGGGAAGTCTTGCGGTAATTGTCCACGGCGTAGGTCCGCTCCGTCTGCCCCACCCGAGCTCGGACCTCCGGCAGAATGGACGCCTGCCCCGTTTGTCCCTCGGGGATTTCCACCGGCAAGACTTTCCAGTACCATCGGCTATCCACCCTTTCGCCGCCGAGATCGTACACGCGCTGGAAGGGCGGATGACCGGTGACGCGGGCGCGAACCCGCACCTCCAGCAGGCGTACCGGATAACGGTCGGCATCTTTCACCAGCAGTAACACCGGAAGCGGATGCCCCGGCTCGACTCGGTGGGGAACATCCAGCACGATCTCCGGTTCGGCCTTGCGAAGGATGTTCGGGATGACTTTCGGGCCGAAATGGGTCTCGGCGTAGGCAATGGGAAACGCGATCAATTCGGCTCCTCAGGGCTTCGACAGTTGCGTTCCGGAGCGGTCGGGAGTTCGTGTTCGCGAACCTTCGTTCCAGCGATTTACCGGGTCTCTGGAGTGGGTTTCTTGCCCTCACCACCACGGGCGCGTCGAGGATTCCCGTGGTCATTTGTCCGGCGGCCCTCGCCTCTCGCGGTTCAACCTGTACCTCTCATCTTCGCGCTCCTTTCGGCTCAATCAGCTCGGCCGTCGCCATGGAGCTGCCCAGGCTGTAACGGACGGTCTTTGGTACGTTTGGACGTTGGGGGTCGAAGTAGATCTCCAGTCGCGCCCCCGTTTTGGAAAAACGGTTCGTCAGGAGGTCGGTCCTCCATCTCCTGGAGGATGGCCCTCTTTGCCGGAAAAGGGCGAGGGCGTAGTTCCGCTCGTGGTCCCGAAAGATGCGCACCTGCGCCTCCATCGGGGCGGCTTCTTCGTCCACGGGCACGGTGAAGGTGGTGTCCGGGTGCCGGAGGTGAAGCAGGAAATCCATCAAGCATATGACCTCCAGGCATGCGCTGCCGGGGGACCAGCGGGCGGAGTCGGCCTGCTGCCCCAGGCGCCGCAGGACGGCCTCGGTGCCGGAGTATCGGATCCGCCACTCCCCTTCGAGGTTCCGCTGCCGCACCCTCTTCTGAATCGCGATGAGCTGAAGGCGTTCCGGGGAGTAGATGGCCCGGTAGGTATTATCGATCAGGAAGAGGGTTGACGGAAGGCTCGCCGTACGCATTTCGACCTGAACCACGCGCACGCGCTCTCCCTGTGGGAGAAGGGAATCGCGTGCTGTGAACGTGAGCTCCCCCGCACTCATGCCCAGGTAGTGCACGCGAAAACGAAATCCTGTCGCCTCCGCTTTGGCAATGGCAGAGGTGCATACCCCCGCGGCGACGAGCGCGAGCGGTAGGATGACGGACCTGCGGAATTCCGCGCTTCCTTTCCGTCCGGGTGCTCTCGTGGGACGCATCGCTTCCGGGCAAGAGACGTGGTCAGGAGCCGTCAGAGGTTTCCGAAAAGGGTGAGGGAGAAGTTGCGGACCTCACCCATGTTTCGCTCGATGAAGGTATAGTAGTACGCCAAGGCGTTGTTCGCTGCCAGCTGAAGCGTAAAGCGGCCGAGGTGCAGGAGCAACCGAACATCCAGCACCTTGATCGGGACCCGAGGGTCCAGCGGGAAGAGCTGGACCCTTTCCACCCGGCTCGCGTACCGGTAGTCGGCGTTGAGCTCGAAAGCCCCCACCCGTAGCCACGGGCTCACGATCGCCAGGCGTCTGGGACGATATGCCAGGGGGAGGTGGTACTTCAGATCCTGGTGATCCAGGATCGTGAGCCCAATCCGCAGTCCGAGCCGATCCTTCCACCAGCTCGCCTCGCTGCCGAGGTCCACCCCCTGGATGCGCGCCCGGGTGACATTTTGGAACTGGACGGTGAGAAACGGATCCGGTACCGCTTCAATCAGGTTCCAGTAGTCGCTCCGGAAGGCAGCGATATCGACGTACCACTGATGTGTGATCTGCTGTCGGAACCCCGCTTCCAAGTTCTCCGAAACCTCGCTCTTCAATGCCGGATTTGGGATGATGTGTAGCCCGGCGAAATCCAGCCGCAGGAAGCGCTCGGTCACGGAGGCCGCGCGAAAGCCTTTACTGTAGCTGAAACGCAGGGCGGTACTGCGAGAAGGGCGGAAGCTGACGCCCAGTCGAGGACTGAGGTGGTTTTCTGAGAACTTCTCCCCAATGAGGCTGTAGGTATCCCACCGACCGCCCCAGAGCAGCGACCAACGGGCTGTCGGTCGCCACTCGTGCTGGAAATAGGGGCCGATCTGTTCTCCCCGGTGTCGGCCGATGTACTTGTTGTGGCCGATGTCCCGTTTGTACTCTGCCCCAGCGGTCACGGCATGCCGAGGGTGGGGCAGGCAGTTCACCTGGAGCTCCGCGCCCAGACCGAAGGCGGGGTTGAAATCGCCGGAACGCCGGTACTGGTTTCCCATGAGGCTCTGGAACAGCGAGGCCCGGACGCTGAAGCTCAAGCTAGGCGAGACGGGCTGCGAATAGCGCAGGTAGGTGTTCAGGGCGTTGAGCCTCGCCCGAATCTTCCGGTCGGACACCGGTACCACAAACGGATGGTTCTGATTGAGCCACTGGATGAATTCACCCCGCTTGTCGTTCTCGTAGGAGGCGTACGCCACGAGGGATCCACCCCAAGGGAAGCCCGTGCGCAGCTTGATGGAGCCATTGTAGCGGCGAAAGTGCCCGTTCTGCTGGTAGCCCGTTCCTTCGTGCCGCCCAACCGTGATGTCGACCCCGACAGGGCCGATGTACCGGGAATGGGAGATGTCGTAGCGATCGTAGTAGAGGACGCGATCGGTCCAGCGCCACTCGGGGTAGATCGGGCGGTCGTAGATGCCAGCGGTTACACGCACGAGCGTCCGAGGGGTGTGCGACGGGGGCCGGGTGATCACGTGGATGACCCCGCCCAGAGCGTTCGAGCCGTACACCGCCGAGGCTGCCCCCTTTACCACCTCCACCCGTTCGATGTCCAGGACCGGCAGGATGTCCCAATTGATCTCCCCGGTGTCGCCGGCCAGAGTGGGGACGCCGTCTACTAGGAACAACACGCGCGTGCCTGCGCCCCGGCTGTAGCCGGAACAGGCGCGGATGTTCACATGATTGCCCACGAAGTGGATCCCCGGGACGTTCTGCAACGCCTGATCGATGCGCAAAGAACCCCGGGAAACGATCTCGCTGGCTGCGAGTACCGACACACTGTGCGGGCTTTCCTCCACCGGCACGGCAGACCGGCTCGCAGTGACCACGATCGGGGAGACCTCCACCACGGTGGGCTGGAGCTCGATGCGCACCGTCGTCGATTCTCCGCCGCGCACCACCACGTTCCGAACCTCCTGGGGCGCGTAGCCCATCATGGAGGTGCGGAGTTGGTATTCGCCGGGAGGCAATTTCGGGATGAGGAAGACGCCTTGAAGATCGCAGCTGGCGCCCCAGTGGGTACCCAGCACGAGCACGTTGGCCCCCGGTAGAGGCTCCCCCGTGCGGCGGTCCACCACTATTCCTTTCACTACTCCGGAAGAAGATGAGCCGGCTCCCGTGACTTCGGCCGACATCAGCAGAGCCAGTGCGCACAGACTGAGCGGCGACTTCAAGGCTGCACCTTACTGAAATCGACCCTGATGTTGATTCCCCGGGCGGTATCCCCTTTGGCCACGTAGACCTTGCCGGGCTCGCCCGGATGAAGGGGATCCTCGTACACGCCGAGCTCGCGGAACTTCAATTCCCCCGCCACCTGGGAAATTGAGAAGACGGCGATGTATTTCAGAGTATCTGGTGTCACGTCGAGGAGGAAATCGTCGTACTGCACCCCCACGGGACGGGTCAGATCCATCCCCCGCGCGGTGAGGTAATCGACTTGCACTTCCGGAATCACCGGGAAGGCCGCCAGCACGATGATCTGGATATCGGGCAACCACTGGCCCACGTACGTGATGCGGCCGGCCAGAAATGCGCCCCGCATGATCAGGGCTGGATCGGCGTAGATGTCCACGCTATCCTTGACGGGATGCTCGCTTGTGAGATCGATCGCCTGGGGAAGCAAGCTGTTCCTACGCGTATAGAGTCCGAGAATGCTGGAGATGGACCAGGTGCGACCCTTCTCTTTCCAAAGAACCCCAACGGCTTCGTAATGGCCGAGAGGCAAAAGGATCTCGTACTCCACCGTATCTTGCCAGAAAGGCAGGGGTCCGCTGAGCCCCAGGTCCAGCAGCGCCTTCGGGGGGAATGTCTTCGCCACCGCCACCTGCACTTGGTCCGTATTCGGGGGCAGCTTGTCCACGAAGATCACCCGCCCCCGAATCTTGCTCCGGATCGGACCCAGCCCGTGATCGACCTCGCAGGCGAAGAGCAAGAGCCCGGTTCCCAAGGCCAGAGTCGCCAGGTCCTGTATGGCTTTCTTCCGCATCACCTGACCCGAAGCAGTTTCAGATTGCCGATGGGTCCTTCCGGACCGTAGACCCGGAGGATGTACAAGCCGGACGGGAGGGTCCGGCCAGAGTCGTCTTTCCCGTCCCACGTGAACCGAGCCGCCCCCGGGGGCAGTGTGATCCGGCGGACGCAGCGAGCCGAAAGGTCCCAGATCTGAACATAGCGCGCTCGCTCCAGGGGGGCGGAAAGGGCGATCTCCGTCGCTTCGACAAACGGATTCGGGTGAGCGGTGACCACCTGATAGTCCCGCGGCGCTGTCGACCCGGGCTGGTTCACACGGCTGATCTGTTGCGAGCGGACAAGCCGTTCGATGGGGTACAGCAGGTTTTGAAGCAAAGTCTCCGCCACCGCCGGTGTCTGATTCGCCGGCAAAAGGTAAAGCCGCGTGCTCGAGAAGTCGTACTCGCCGGATATCTTGTTCTCCAGCTTGACCCCGATGTCCCCGTAGGATTTTCCGTCGCCTGTGTCCTTGGTCCCGTCGTCTGTGCCGCCGGAGGCATTATCGTGGTAGTACAGGGATTGGCGATCGCCCAGTTTCGGCACATCGAGAATGCTGACGATGCTCCCCTGAGGGCCGGTCAGTAGCACCCAGTTCAGGCCGGGAACATCGAGGGTGCGAACCGGATTGTCGGGCGTGCCATCAATGACGATCCCGGAGTTCCGAGCGTTGAAGAAGCGCATCCCCTGAGCGTTCCAATTGAGGTCGAGCGACTGCCGGATCAGCGAGATGTTCAGAGAGGCCGGAAAATCTCGGCGACCCGTCCCCATCTCGAGTGCGAAGGGATACAGCCGCGAGGTGCTGGTGAACGTCATCTGCAGGGCCTGGATGGAACAGGTGGTGCGTCGAAGGATCCGGACGGGTCCTACGCGGACCTCCACGGTTCGCACCTGAATGTCGTTCGACTCGTTAATCTCGTAGGCCGTGTAAAGGATCCGCATCTTCAGCCGGATCTTCTGCGTGTCAACCAGGTCGTGGCCATTGCCCCCTCCTTCCGGGAGGATGGCCAGATCCTTGATGACCGCACTGTTTCCGAAGGATACGCGGTAGAAGCGCGTGGAGACCTCGTCGGCGAGTGAATCGTACCGTAGGGAATACGGGGTGGGCGAGACGAATCCCCCCGGGATGCGGAAGAGGTAGACGAAGCCACGGCCTCCGGCGGGGTCTTGCAATTCGACCTCGATCCGGCCGCAGTCCGGGTCTGCTCCAGCCGGCCATGATTCCCTCGGCGCCTGGTCGCCGGCGTCGCGGAGCATGAAGACTACCTCATCCGGGTGCTCCGGATCCCCGTCGAGGAGGCCATCATCCGGGGAGAAGAAGGCCCCTTCGCCAGGGGCGACCTCATCCACCTGCAAGGGGATAGCCCGCCATCGCCCCGAGGAAGCATCGTAGGCGTACCCGCCCACTTCTCCTACCGGGACGCCCTGCAGCACCGAGAGGGACCCTCCGTAAACGATTACGGGTTCGTAGCGGCGGCTGGGGAATTTGTCCTGGGCAGCTGCCGATCCGAAAACCAATAGGGTGAGGGGACCCACGAGCGCGCAGAACACGGCTTTGGCAGGGCCCGAGAGGGCTACTCCCGCTCCTCCCCTTGCGTCAAGGGGCAGGGGATAGTCAGGTCGACTCCTCATCGCACCAGCAACACTTTCGCGAGAAACTGGCGTCCTGGGCTCTCGGCTCGCACGATGTAGGTTCCCGAAGGGAGCTCTCTGCCCCGATCGTCTCGACCGTCCCACGGCATCTCGAAGATCCCACCGCCGGACGACGAGAAGGTTTCCTCCCTCACGGTCTGGCCCAGCACGTTGAGGATACGAATCCTCGCCTCCGTGGCTCCAGGAAGCTGTAAGCGGATGAGGGTCCGTCCGTTGAAAGGATTCGGGTTTACGGTCATCCCCGCTCGCTGAGGCCGGTTCACGTCCACGTAGAGGGTGGACGAGTAGACGAAGCTCCCGTCGTAATCGATCTGCCGAAGTCGGTACGCGTACCTGCCGGATGTGGCTGGTCGGTCGACGAAGCGGTAGCTCCGCGGCGAATCGGAGGTCCCGATGCCTCGCACGAATCCGATGGTCTGCCAGCTGCTACCCTCTGCGGTTCGCTCGATGGCGAATCCCCAATTGCTCGTCTCCGACTGGGTGACCCACGATAGGACCACCGAGTCTCCCGCGCAGTGCGCTCGAAAAGTCGAGAGTTCCACCGGCACGACGAGCACCGCGGCCACATTGGAGACGGGCGCGCGCAGGCCGGCCTCGTCGATGGCTCGCAGCGCGAAGAAGTAGCGGGTCCTTGGCTCAAGGCCGGCGTACACGCGAATCTCCCTTGTGCCGGCCGGTGACGGACGGGACGAATCGGGCAGCGGCGTGGCGGTTTCGAACCAGGGCTCCAGGTTCAGGCTGCCGGAAGATGTCGACTCCGGCGGGGATGGGCTGTAGCGGATCTCGTAACGTTCGGCAATGCCGCGCGCGCTGTCGTCCCCGGGGGCGGTCCATTCGAGCCGGATGCCGCCCAACCCTTCGGGCAGGGCCACCAGATCGGTGACGGGCGCCGGCGGGATGGTGTCCGGCCATTGCAATTCGATCCTTTTCTTCAGCGGGTTTTCCCACCAGCTCAGGAGTCGCTCGCCCGTCTCACGGGGTTGGTTGGCGGGAAGGAGGTAGGTCCAACTGGCGAAGGAGGCCTGCCCTGTGATGACTCGCCCGCCGCTGCTGTAGAGGTACACGCCGGCATCCCCGTAGGAGCGCCCATCTCCGGTGTCGTCGGTGCCGTCCCCGGTGCCAGAACTCGCGTCCCAGTAGTACAGGAGTTGATAATCGCCCGCTCGCGGCACTTCGACCAGCGTGAGAATTGTGCCCTGAGGACCTGTGGCCATGAGCCAGTGGCGCCCCGGAGCGGAGAGCGCCTTGTCCACATTGTCCCGAGAACCATCGATGCGGATAGAGTCGTTCCGTTCGCTCAGGAACTGCATCCCAACGGCGTTGGCGTTCAGGTCCAACGACTGCCGGATGTGATAGACGCCGAGCTCTGAGCTGATGTTGCCGCTTCCGCTGAGGTAGAACGACCGAGGGTAAAAGCGGGTCGTGAAGCTGACCTCCAGTTGGACCAGGTTCATGTAGGTGAGCTTGGCCCGGAGCCGGCGGAGCAGGCGTACTGGTCCCAGGCGGAAGTCCACCCCTTGGCGTTCGATGTTCTCCTCGCTGGCCTTGTAGTTGTAGGTGACGGGGCCGGCCTTGTAGTTCCCCTTGACGCGCTGTTTCTGCCGGTCCACAAGGTCGACGTCGCTTCCTCCGCCGGCCCTGGTAATGTGGATGTCTGCCAAGATCCCTCGGCTATTGTAGCCCACGAGGTAGTAGCGGCCCCGTACGCGGTCGGTCCGCGGGTCGTAGTCCAGGTAGCTGGGGACGGAAGTCAGCAGCGTCTCGGGCGGGTTCACAAACAGGTAGACCCAGCCGCGCTGCGAGGTGTCGAGGGAGTCGGCCAATTCGATTTCGACCCGCGGCCACCGCCTCACCTCCTCGCCGGGGAGCCAGAAGCCGTCCGGGACCCGCGCGCCGACGTCCGCTGAAAAGAGCACCAGCTCGTCGTCCGCATCGAGCAGACCGTCGTCGGCCTGGAAGTAGTCGCCATTGCGGACTTCATCGATTTGGAAAGGAATGGCCTGCCAACGGCAAGAGTCGGCATCGTAGCGGAAGGCACGGATCGAGTGCACCGGGATCCCGCAGAGCTCCGGGAGAGCGCTTCCCCAGATGATCACCGGTTCGAGCGCGCGCTGCAACGTGGGATGAATGACCTCGGCGCGCTGGGACTGCCCGAGGGCAAGGGCAGTGGCCAATACACAGGCTCCAAGCGGGCTACCCCTCCTCCACCCTCTGTCTCGCACTCGCATCCTTCCCTCCCGGCTTGGGTTGCGCGGAGCCTCTTGCCCGCGCCAGTTCATTTTACCCAATCGACCGGCAAAATGCAATGGCTAACTGGGAAGGTCATGGGGCGAGCCGGAAGAGGGGTCGTCCGGGCCACCGATGGGCAGGTGAGAAACAGAAAAGGCGGCCAGGGGCCGCCAGCATGGGAACGCCGATGCGCTCAGCGTCAACTCAGTAGCCGAAGGCGTAGACCTGGCGGAAGGTGGCGTCGCCGAGAGAGGGGTCGATAGCGCCGAAGTCGTCCCAGCGTCGAATCCGGCTCAGGATGCAGTCGATCACATCGGGATCGTTCAGGGTGGACGACACAACTTCCACGTTCTTCACCGTGCCTTCCGGGGTGATCGTGAAGCGTACCACCAGTTTGCCTTTCAGATCCGGATTGCGGCGGAGCGCTCGCTGGTAACAATACTGGATGGCTGCGTTGTGGGAGTTGACGACGGCCGAGACGGCGTCAGGATCGCGGCTGCCGGCCTTCCCGTGACTGTCCGAGACAGGAGAGGCCGTGGAGACGATGAGATCCCCACTGCGGGTGAGGGAAGCCGCCTCGGCTTCGCTGAGTCCGCTCACGAGATCGTCGATATTGGTGAGGGCGCTGGCTCGGCCGCCCCGGATGCCCCGGCCCCCGGTTCCGGATCCTGATCCGCCTCCGGATCCACCGCCGGGAGCGCCGCCGGTCTTGAGGCCGCTGACCCCGGAGAGCTTCGTGTCGAGATCGGAGCCGAGGGAACCTACGTCGCCGAGGACATCCTGCACGCCTTCCCCGGAGCCGGTGCCGGATCCGCCACTCGCGGTGAGCAAGGCCAATACCCCTGCCCCCGAGGCCTGGCGGACGATCTGGGCCCTACCCTCCTGTCTTGCGGCGGCGGCGCGGCTTCGTGCTTCTGCGCGCGCCTCGGCGGTGGCCGCACCGCCGCGCTCGCGCCCTGCTCCTGGCTGGGCGGCCTCTCCGCCTTCGGCGCCTTTCTGCGGACGAGCCGCCTCGGGAGCCGTCACCCCGCCCCCAGTGCCGGCGTATTTCTCGGCTCGGGGGAACTGCCGCTCTAGAACCAAGCGCACGTATCGCTTCTGGATCTTCTCGATTTCCTCTTGGCTGAACTCCTGGGGCGGAGGGTTAAGAGCGAAGTACAAGCCGAGCGAGAAATGCACGACGAAGGAGATCAACAGGATGCTGACGAAGCGGCGGTCGAATCCTTCGAACGGTCGCCGGCGGAATTCCCGCAAAAGATCCGCCACGGGAAGCTCCTCGGCGACGATCCCGCTTCGCTCTGCCTTAGGTGTGCGATCCTCGACACGCATCGGTCACCCTGTTTCGATGGTTGGCTATAGCCGGAACTGCCTCCGGATCACCCTTCACGCTGGTAGACCACCAATCGCATGTTGGGGAACTCTGCGCGGCCGCAGGTGGCCATCACCTTCACCAAGGTCTCGTACGGTAGATCCTTGTCGCCCTGGATGGTGATCTTCCCCGAGAAGGGAGTGCCGTAGAGGGACTCCATCTTCTTCGCTTCCCGGGCATGGAGATCCAGCTCCGCTTTGAGTTCGGGGATGATGAGCTCCCTCTGTTTTTGCACGTCTGAGGTTCGGGCCACCGGCTTGTTGTTCACCATCACCCACTCCTTGGATACCACCAGCTCCAGGGCCAGTTCAGGCGGCTGATTGGCGGTGGACTTCGGAAGCGTCAGGTAGTAGGAAGGGTGGACCAATTGGCCTTCCAGCGAGTAGGCCCGGAGCAGGAAGACGAGCAAGATCGTGAACATGTCCATCATGGAGGTCAGATTCAGCGCCACCTTGCTCGGGCCCGAGCTGTGCTTCTTAGCCCGCGAGGCTGGGAACCCTAACCAGCTGCGTTTCACGCTCATGGCTTTCCCCGTAGGCACTTAGCAGGTCCGTACCCTTACAGGACGCCGGCTCCGACGGCGACTTCCGGGAAAAGGAGGATCTTTTTCCCGTCCCGTTCGATGCAGCGCGCGGCATCCATGGTGCTCACTACCGTCTGGTAGCGGATCTGAGGCTCCGCCACGATGATGATCCGGTTGTCGTCCTTGAAGCGTCCCTCCACCTTCTGTTTGATCTCGTAGAGGACCTCCGAGAGCCTTGCGAAATCGTACTCTCCGTCCCGTTTCGGGATGGTGGGACCTTCTCCGGAGGCGTTGCTCAACACGGCGGCCGAGCTCGAGATGAAGAACCCCTGGTCCGTGATCGTCACAGCCAGATCCAGCTTCCTCTCGGCCTCAACCGGGGCTGCTGGTCCCTGTCCTCCCGCGCCCGCCGATGGGGGCAAATTGATCTCGAGCATACTGAGACGGACGATCTGCGCCGTGGACAGCAGGAGCGGGATCAGCACGACCATGAGGTTCATCATGGGGAACATGTTCATCTCGGGCGATGTGTCGACGTGGCTGCTGCGAAGCGACGGACGGAACGCCATGGTCACTGCCTCTCCGTGAGCAGGTTGACGAACTTCACCGTGTGTTCGTCGATCTCGTCGATGATCCGGGTGGTGCGGTTGGTGATGTAGGTGTACACCAGCACCGCAGGCACCGCGATGAGCAAACCGAGGAGCGTCGTGTTCATGGCGGTAGAGATCCCAGCCGCCAGCAGACGCGCCTTCTCCGTTGGGTCGATGCCGGGAGCCGAGATGCTACGGAAGGCGATGATGAGCCCGTAGATGGTGCCCATGAGTCCGATCAACGTGGCCACGTTGGCGATGGTGGCCAAGTAGCCCGTGCGCTCCTGCAGCTTGGGGATGACCTCCAGCGCGCCCTCGTCCACAGCGTTCTGGACGGCGCGCGGGTCGGTGGACTTCCCCTGGACGATCTTCCTCAGCCCGGCTGCCAGCACGTGGGCCAGAGGCTTGTCCTCCGAGGCTTCGCACAGTCTCAGGGCCTTGTCGTATTCGCCCTGGCCAACGAGCTTGCGAATCTCCGCTGCGAAACGATGAGCGTCCAAGCTGCCACGCTTGCGGATGTAGAGCACTCGTTCGACGGCGATGGCGACCATGAACATCGCCGTGGCGAGCAGGATCCACATGAACAGCCATCCGGCCGTGTCGGGGCTGAAGTTGCGTACCATCTCCGCCATGGACATCGCCTCCTTGGTTTGGGTCCTTCCACGTCATTCCTTGACGATCAGCTCGTCTACGGGGCGGATCTTCCTGGGCCGCAAGAGGGAAGAGGGAACCAGGAGATCCGTTTCCGGCAGACGTTCCACTTCCCGCTTGAAGCTGCGGTCGACGAACTCGATTTCCGCAAGGTTCGGTCGGATCCTCTTGGGAAGGAGCGCCACCCGCGGCTTTTCTACCTTCGCCTCAATGTATATCGTCCCCAGATCCATTTCCTTTACGGCCGCCGGTGACCGTCCTGCCTTCGTCGGCGAGGCGGTTTGGCTGTAGCCGGCGCAGGTCAACATCAGGGTGGCCGCTCCCACCGTTAGCCAACTTCTCTTCATAGGGCTTCCCTCGCGAGAGTTGCCAGTCCGGGATGAGATTCTTGTGGAAATACAGGAGCCGACCGAGTTCGGGATCCGCTGGGGCGAGCCCCAGGCGGTATTTCTGCGTTTGCCAATCTGCGACGAAGGTCAAGCGTAGCTCGGCGGCGAAACGGGACGACGTAGTGTCGCTGCCCGCCGGAAGCCAAAGCTCGACCCGATTCGGGCCTTCGGCCAGGAATTCGGTGAGCTTGTGGATATGCCAGGAGCCCTGCGAGCCCTTCTCGATCTCCACATGGGAGATGTACTGCCCATTGAGAAAGAGATCGTAGGTCGAGGTGGAGAAAACCCGGATCTGCCCTTCGGCGGGGAGACCTGGGATCGAGATTTCCCGCGAGACGCGCCACCGCAGGGAGTCACAAATGCTCCGGGAAGACCGGGTGGTATCGGATGAACCTGCGGGACCCCGGATCGCGAGGACAGGCAAGGGTTGCGGTGCGTTTCCCAGCGTCTCGACGATTTCCGTCCGTCCCAGGCCCACGGAACGGTCCGGCGAAGACGGGTCGATGAGCTCCGCGTGCCAGGAGGTGTCCGCCGCAGTGGTGTCGTGTCGGAGGCTAAGTCCCACGAGCGGCGCGTACTTCTCCGGGTCTTTCTGGAGCAGGCAGAGCACGACGGGGCCAATCCGTGGACTGCGCAGCTTGTAGCCCTCGGCCAGTCGGTAGGCCGCCTCGAGCGCGGAAAGGCTGGCATCTTCCAGCGAGAACTGCGCATCCTCGAAAGTGAGGGAGGCGTCCTCCCAGACGTAGTTTCCCGTGCGTTTGCGGAGCTCGAGGGCCTGCTCTTTCCACTCCTTGGCCTGACGACTCAGCGAATCACAACGCAAGCCGAAGTCAGACCATCGCTCGTGGAATTGCCTGGCGTACTCCTCCGTCATCCCGGATACGGAAGCGAGGCTGTCCAATGCGGCGAGGGATGAGATTCCGAGCTCCGCCGCCGTTTTCGAGAAGGATTTGGTGTAGTCGAGCAGGTGGCCCACCTGGCCGGCTTTCTCGTAGATCTGGTTTTCCAGGTTCGGGTTCGAGTCGGCCTTCGCCAAGAGATAGGCGAAGTCGAGCACGGCGCGCGTGTAGCGGGCCAGCGCCGAGTCGGCCAGGGCCTGATAGCCGTTCGGGATGAGCAGCCCGATCTCCGCGATCCGCCGCCGCGAATTGGACACCCATTCGTTTTCGGTGCTCAGCTGGCGAGCCAGGCTCAGATTCCGCCGGTGATAGGCGAGCGTCCGCTCCACGATCGGCGCCACGGCTTTGGAGTAGAGCTGGTTCCAGTACTCCAGCTCGGCGATCTCCCCGAGCTCCTTCGGGACCGGGGCCGCAACCAGGCGCCTTGCCGCTTCGAAGCTCACCTCGGCGATCTTGTACGCCACGTGGTTTGCCTTGAGCTTGGCAAGGCTGGTCCACCGCTGGGCCGCTTGGAGCGTGGTATCCAGGAGGGCTGCTGCACGCCCCTCGCGGGAGGCCGTATCCGGATGGGCTGCCGCATATTCTTTGGCCACCCTCTCCAGCACATTCACGGCCTCCAAGTAGGCGCTGAGGGCCTTCTCGTAAAGTTGGGCCGCCTCTTCGTCGATCGTCTTGAGCTTTACGGCCCGGCGCGTGGGATCCGTCTCCGCCACCTCCTGGGATGCCCACGTGTCCGCAAATCCCTCGTACACCTCAGCGATGCGGTACGTCGACTGGTAGAGGCGCGGCGTACCGAAGCGCGCCACCTTGGCGTACGCATCCACCAGCTCCTTGAGGAGATCCGCCTTACGCCGCTTGCTCTGCCGCAGGGATTCTTCAGGCAGGCGGAAGGCGATTTGGGTGTATTCGGCGTACTTGAGCTCGGTCAGGGCGAACAAAGCCTCAGCATGGAAGTAATCGTTCGCCTCGAGACCTCGGAGTTGCAGCATCGAGGCGTGCTGGATGGCTTTTTCGAACTCCGCCTTGGCCTGGGAAAGATCGCCCTGCGCCCGGTAATACTCCCCTCTCCGGAAGTAGCTCTCCACTACTCTTGGCGAATTGGGGAAGCGCTCTGCGTACTCGCCGTAGATCTGGTTGGCACTGGCTAACTCGCCGAGTTTGAGGTAGTAGGAGGCGATGTCGAAGAAGAGGTCATCCGCTTCCCGGCTCCGGGGATAGCGCTCCACGAACCGCCGGTTGACGCGGATGGCGCTGCGCCAGTCTTCGGCGCGCACGTAGAAGGCGCTCGCATTGTACAGCGCATCCTGCGCGCGTGTGCTGTCGGGATGAAGGTCCGCCAGCTTCTCGTACGTTAACGCGGCATCGCCGTAGCGCTTCAGCTCGCCGTAGTCCAGGGCGAGATTGTTCATCGCGTCCAGTTTGTAGCGGGAATCCGGGTAATCGGCCAGGAGCTTCTCGTACACACTGACCGCCGTCGCGAAGTCCTGGGCCTGGTCGAATTCCGTGCCCGCCTTGAACAGGGCCAGGTCTGCGAAATCGATGTCCGGCACTTCGGCCGCGACCCTCGCGAACTCCTTTCCCGCGGCACGATGTTCACCCTGGCGCGAGAGGGAATCGGCCGTGAGGAAGATGGCCTCCGCCAAGCGGCGCTTGGCCTTCTGGCGCAGCTCGTCGGTCTGCGTAGTGCTGAGGATGCGCTTCGCCGCGATCTCGGTGCTCCGGTAATCTTTCTTCCCGAAATAGCTTTCCACGATGGTCAGGCGCGCCGTCTCCAGATATTCGCTTTGCGGGAAGCGATTCACCAGGGTCTTGAAATACCGCAAGGCCTCGTCGAACTGACGGTGATTGTAGAAGAGCGCACCCGCTCCGGCCAGCATCAGTCCCGTCTCCGGGTCGTCCGGGAAGAGGCGGATGAAGTTGTCGTACGCTTCCACGAGCCGTTTTTCCGGCTCCGAAAGGGTTCCTCTGTGCGCTGAAGCCGAGTCCGTCCCGCCCTCGACCATCTCCTTGGCCAAGGCGACGGCGTTCTCCGCCGCCATCTTCTGATACGGTGAGCCCAGGTAGGTATTGCTGAGGGAGAGGTACTGCCGGAACGCTTCGTCCCGCTCGCCGAGCTTGGTGTCCAGGATCAGCGCGAGGTTCCAATGGATCTGCGGGGCTAGGCTGTCGCCCGCGAAATGCTCCAGAAAGATGCGGGCCTGCCGGACGTACTCGCGATAGAGCGACGGGCTGTTTTGCTCGGTCGCTTGGGCGAGAAGGAGGCTCAGATTGTCGGCAAGAGCTGACCTGGCCAGGAGCTCGGCCGTGCGGAGGGCGTCCTTCTCGTGCTGATTCTGCTGCCACCACGGTCCCCCCGGCCCGTATTGCTCGAAGAGACGTAGCCGTTCCTGCATGGCCAGCCCGTCATCCTGTAGCTTCCGGCAGGCGAGCACGATTCGGTTCTGGATCTCCGGCGCCTTCGGATGGTTCGGGTACAGCGAAAGGAGGACGCGATACGCCTCGATGGCGTTGCCGAATTCTTCCTTCTCATCGAAGTAGACGTCGCCGATCTTCTTCAGGATCGTGAAGCCGTACTCGCGGTCTCCGATCTCCCGGATGTAACGGGCGGCTCGTTCGGGTCCGCCAAAGTCGAGGAAGCTGATCCCGATGTACTCAATGGACTCCTCCTGAAGCGCCGGGTTGCTGATCTTCTGATCGCGGTCGTATTGCTTGGCCAGGTTGATATCGTCCGCCAGCAGGGTGAAGTAGGAGATGGCGCGAGGATAGTCTCCGAGGCGGAAATAGCACCATCCGAGTCGGTAAAGGGCCTCGTCGTACCGGGGCGTGTCGTGGAAGGCCAGGACCTTCTGATAGAGCTCGATCGCCTTCTCAATCTGATTGACCGGCGGATTGAAGTAGTACTCCGCCATTCGCATCAGGGCTTCCGGCACGTAGGGGGACTGAGGGAACTGGTCGATCAGCTCTTGGTAGACCTGCAGGGCTTCGGACTGCCGGCCTTCGTCTTCCATCAGGAAGGCCGTATTGTAGAGGGCATCGTCCACGTACTTGCTCTGGGGGAACTGTTCGATCAGGGTGCGATAGAGGCTCAGCGCCCGGTGGTAATCCTTCTTCGGCTCCGGGGGTAGCTCGGCCAGCTCGCCACGGTCGTGTCGGGCAAGGAGCTGCTCATACTCCTCCATTCTTCTCTGAAAGTCCTCCTGGGTCTGGTAGTAGTAGAACTCGGCCAGGCGCAAGAGGATCTTGTCCACTACTTTGCTTTCGGGATGACGGCTGAGGAAATCCTCGCTGTCTTGGATCCCGTGATCGCGCAGTTGCCGGATTTCCTCTTCGAGGCGAGCGATCTCGCGCTGGTAGAATTGGCGGTAGCGCATCAGCTCCTCAGGGGAGAAGCTGCGCAGGGAGTCCGGGTACGCACCCGCCGGGGTCCCGGAACTCTGCGCCCTCGCTGTCTGCGCGATCCCTCCCGTCAGCGCGAAGAGGCAAAGCGCCAAGATGGCCGCGATTTCACTCCGTGCCCGTCGCATGTTTGGTTGCGCCTGTAGGTTCTGGCTGCCCAATGGACGCTCCCTCAGACCCGCTGGCAGGGGTCTCGGTGGTGGAACGATCGAAGTATTCCCGCTCGAAGTACTGTTGTTGTTGCTCCCGGACCTGCTGGAGGCGGATCCCTTCCAACTCGCGCTCCAGGCGGCGGAGCTTCTCGTTGGTGAGCGCGAGGGATTGCTCCAGCTCCTCCCGTCGCTGCTGCAGGAGATGGTCGATGGCTTGGATGAGCTCGGCGTAGCGCGCCATGGTTTGCTCCCGATCGCGGAGCAGCGTGAGCGTGATATCGCTCATGCCGAAGCCCGAGAAGTCGGCCCAGCGGTCGAAGTCGGCGTCGACGATGCGCGCATCCCGGCTGGCGATCCAGCCTTGCGTCCAGCAGAGGTCGCCCGCTAATCCGCGGAGGCGGTTGCCGAGGAACTCCGCCTCGAACGCCACATCGCGGCGGCCCAGCCGCTCCGCCAGCGCGCGCAAAGAATCGAGCTCAAGTTTGATCTGGGCCAGTCGGTTCACTTCGAAGTCGGTTTCGCGCCGCATGGAGTCGAGAATCGAGACCACGTACCTCGACGTGCTCTCCCGCAAAGCCAACGGGTAGTCGATGAAATGATTCACTTGGGTGATGGTCAGGTCCCCGTGGTACGTCTCGATGGTTCGCAGGAGTCGGTGCTGGACCTTGTCCACGCGGTACACGAGATCTTTTCGGCCGAGCTCTTCGGCCGCTTCGCGCAGTCGGTCGCAGCGGGACAGCAACGTGGCGATCCGGGAGCGCTCGGAGTTGAATTCCTGAAGCATCCGGGCTCCGGCGGGGCCGGGGTTCTCGATCATCCAAAGGGCGAAGTTGACCTGTTCTTTGGCCTCGAGGAGTTGGGGGTAAAGCTGTTGGTCGCCTCGCTCGATGATGACCTGCTCGAGGCTGTCCAGCGAGATTTTGATCCGATTCAAGCGGAGGCGCTCCTTACCCCACTCTCGCGCGAGATCCTCCACCATGCGGGCGTTGGTCACGTAGCGGAGATCCTCCAGCGCATCCTCACGCCGGCCCAGGATGCGCTTGCAGTGGGCGGCCAGGACGGTAGCCTCGTACGCGTACTCTGACTCGAGAAAACGCTGGACGATTTCCTCCGCCGCTGGGATCGGGCTTTGATAATCGCCCAGTTTGAGGTAGGACCACGCCAGGCCAAGCAACGCCTCCTCATAGGCTGGGAGGTTCGGGCGGACCTTCTCGAGGTAAGCCACAGCTTGCTCGTATTCGCCTTGCTCGTAGGCGATGAGGCCGAGTTTGACCAGCGAGGCATTGGCGATGGAGGCTTCCAGTGGGCCACGGCCCGGAGCGTCCAAGAGACTGGCAAGCTCTTGGAAGATCCGCTTCGCCGACTCGTACCCTTCAACGCGTGCCAAAGCCACGGCGCGGAGGAATCGCGCTTGCAAGCCGAAGGGCGAGCCATCGGACACCTGATCGAGCGATCTCTTCGCTTCGACAGGACGGCCCTCTTGCAGATACCACAGCCCGGCAAGGAAATGCCCTGCTGCCCGGTCCTGAGGGCTGAGAGCCTCGGCATTCTGGTCGAAGGAGACGTAAGCCTCGTCCACATCCACCGCCTGGCCGAGGAAGGCGAGGCTGATCATGCGGAGGCTGGCAAGGCCGGCATACTGTGGAGGCACGCCAGGGGCCTTCGTCAGATGCTGGTATTCCTCCAGCGCCTCACGATACCGCGCCAGCGCCAGCAGGCACTCCCCGCGGTAGAAATGGACCGGGGCCAGGTTGAATCCGTATGGCTCGAAGGTTTCCAGCGCGTGGGAGAGATGAAGTTCGGCTAGCGCGAATTCCCCACTGCTGTAGGCTTGGACCCCGGCTTCCAGCGCCCGGGCGAGCATCCGCTCTCGTTCGGAGGGGGTCGCAGTCTCGAGCAGTTTTCGGTAGATAATCTCGTTGAACGTGCTCGCCACCTGGTAGTCCACCCACTCGCTTCGCTCCCACTCTTTCAGGAGCTCCCCGAGCGGGACCCCCTCGCCTCGGGTGAACCGGGAATAGCCGAAGGCCTCGAGAATCCGTGGATCGAGGGTGGCAAGAATGTTGGCCTTGGCCTCCCCGATGAGGCTTTCCAGCATCGGAGAGAATTCGCTAGCGCGCTCGCTCAGTTCGTCGAGCTGGGTGAGCACGTTCACGAGGCGAGAAAGCTCGTAGATGTACTCATCCACCAGCCTGGAATCGAGGGGTTCGGTCTTCCCCCACGTGGAAACGGCTTGGAGCAGGATGTCTTGGTTGGCATCGATTTCGGCCACCACGTCGAAGCGGCCGAGGGTGGTGGCTACTCTGCGCAAGCCCTCCAGTTGATCGTAGATGCGGACGAGCTCTCCCAGTTCGAACTGGACGCGACGCAAGAGCAGGAGGCGGCGCTGAGCCTCGTTGGCCTCGAGTGCGGAATTGTCCATCGCAGCGGCGATCTGCGACTTCGCATCGCGGATGGCCCACACCAGGTCCATCCGCTCGTCCTGGAGTGCCTGGCGCTCCAAGGAGTCCAGCGTTCCCGCCACCCGCAGCAGCTTTCGAAGCTCGGAGCCATAAGCCTCGGTGAGGCTATCGGCCCGGCGGTAGACAAGGTCGAATCCCATGCGGGAGCGAGACCAGCCCTGCACGCCGCGCGCGTTCACTTCGGCGGCGATCTGGTCCACCAGGCTGATCAGAAACCGCTCTCGGCAAACGAGGTCGTTCACGAAGGGTCTGGCTTGGCGATTCAGATACAGCTTTCGGCTCTGGTCAAACGTAGGGGGTGCTTTGTCATCCAGAAATGCTGGGAGCGTGTCGGCGCCCTGTGCTACCCCGCCCGCGACTGCCAGTAGGAGCCCGATGAACCAGACCCCAAGGGAGCCCGTCTTCTTCAAGGGTCGATCCTCACGGTTCAGCCTTAGTAGCCCCATCATCTGTGGTGCGTGGAGTTCCCCCCGGCAGGGGAAGCCTCCGCGCGAGAGCCCAGCGGGGTGGATCCGAGACGCAGGGATGAGCCTAGCCTCTCCGCAGCCAGGTGCCTCCCTGGCCGGGAGGTGTCTCGAATACGGCTTCCGCTTCATCCCGTGCACTTCTGGCTAAATAATCGTCGGATGGGGGGCAAACCTTAGATCGGCGCCGATCCGGAAAAATGCGCCAGCATGAACGGCTCCGGTTTGAGCGAAGGGTGGCGAGGTCGTGTCAGAGGTAACCCGCGGCCAACTCCGTCGCGCTGGATACCTGGTTGTGACACTGGCGAAATCAGCTCTTGCGCCGCGAATGTCGCGGTCGTATATTTGGAGCGCCGGTGAGATCGGTGGACTGCCGGTGCCGGAGGAAGGAGGGTACGCGGGAAGGCGATCCGATTTTGGCAGTTGGGGGCGCGAAGGGGGGACAAGACGGGCTGCGAGACGCAATGCTATTCCACCACTCCGGATCCGAAGGGCGAACGACCTCCCCAACCGGACAGAGACGCCTCCGCTATCCCATCCGCCGAGCGACATTCCGGCATGCCCGAAGGGCTTGAGCTTCGAAGCAAGTGTCATTATCGAACTTGAGGGCCTGCGTAAGAAACCCGGAGAGAACCATGAGGCGAGCGATCGGCTGCGCCCTCCTTTTGGCTCTGGGAGGAGGGATGGTTCTGTCGGCTGAGGCCTTCGCTGGGGTGACCGGGAAGATCCGGGGCGTGGTGAGGGACCAGCGCACGCAGGAATTGCTTCCCGGCGTGAATGTGGTCGTTTCCCACCGCTGGGTGGGGGATGAGTTGGTGGGGCTACCCGCACCCATGGGAGCGGCCACCGACGAGAAGGGGGAGTTTATCATCCTCAATGTGCCTCCGGGCGTGTACAACGTGACCGCCCGGATGATAGGCTACACGCCTTCAACGCTGGAGCGAGTGGCAGTCTACGTTGACCGTACCGCGGCCCTCACCTTCCAGCTGGAGCCAACGGTGCTCGAGATGAAGGAGGTGGTGGTCGAGGCTCGGAGGGACCTGATCCAGGTGGACGTGGCGGGAACGGAAACGTACATCACAGAGGAGCAGTACGGCAAGACGCCCTTCGCCAATCGTGTGGAGGATGTGCTCAGTCTCCAGTCCGGCATCTCGGGCAATGTGATCGAAGGGGAGATCAAGATTCGGGAGGGGGATACCCACGAGATCGGCTTCTTGATCGATGACATGTTCATGGTGGATCGGAAGTTCAACCGGCCGGTGATCTCCATCAATCCGGGGATTGTGCAGGAAATCAAGATCATGCGCAATGGCTTCATGGCTGAGTACGGCCAGGCTCGGTCCGGCATGATCAATGTAGTGACCAAGGATCCCGGGGAGGAGTTCCACTTCACCATCGACTATCAGCTGGATCCGCCTCATCGGCCCCATTACGGGCGCAGCATTTTCGATCCGTCCAAGCGCTGGGAGTACCGGCTGTTGGACGGTCCCAAGGCTTTTGAAGGGGACACGTTGGTCCTCCGCGAGGGCCGTCAGGGCATTATCAAGACGTGGATCGGTTGGAACAAATTCTCGGAGAATTTGCTGAAGGATGCCGATCCCACCAATGACCTGACCCCCCAAGAGGCCTACGAACTGTGGAAATGGACGCACCGCCCTCGCAAGTACGGCCATCTCGCTGGCCACAACGTGGATCTGAGCCTATCAGGGCCGGTCCCGATCCTGCCGCGCACGCAGTTCCTGCTGGGAGGGAAGTACGAGTTCCATCCCTTCTTTATTCCCCACGCGCGGAAGGGCTATGACGAGCGCATCGGCTCCTTGAAGCTGGTGAATCGGCCGACGGAAGATATCAAGCTTGTTTTCGATGGATTGTACTCGGAGGTCCGGTCGGTAACCCAAGGGAGCTCGACGAGCAAGTGGAGCAATGAGGACCTGATCTCGTACGATGGGGGCGGCTATGAGATCTACTACCCCTACTACAAGCCTGTGATCAACCGCTACACCAGCCTGTTCGGGCTCAAGTGGGTCCATGCGCTGACGCCCCGGCTTTTTTACCAGCTCAACGTCGGGCACTTCTACGTGAAGTGGAATCTCGGCCGTCCCGACTCAGCCCGGGCCAAGGATGGGCGCTATTTCCATGGCCGTCTCTACTACGATCCTCAGTCGGGCTGGATCCCGAAGGAGAAGGGCTTCGATGATCTGGCGAGCGGCTACCGAATGTACGGGGGAGCCCTCACCTGGGACCGATCGTACAATCGGCGATACCAGGCGGAAGGCAACTTGACCTACCAGGTTTCGGGTAGCCACGAGCTCAAGACGGGTTTCCAGCTTTACTACGACATCCTGCACGAAGACCGGGTACATTGGCACAACGAAGACTCCACCCAGAAATTCATTCGATTCTTCCACGTCAAGCCGATCACCTTCGCCGCCTTCCTTCAGGACAAGATCGAATTTCGGGGGATGGTGGCCCATGTCGGCCTGCGGCTGGACTACTACTCCACCAATAGCGATGTGTGGGACGTGCATGCGGCGCTGTCCTACCGCGATAACCGGTCGATCTTTGAGGCGGTGCGTGACGGGACCTACCCCAAGGTGCGCGCCAAACCGCTCTGGTATCTGAGCCCGCGGATTGGAATCGCCCATCCCCTGACGGAGAATAGCAAGATCTACTTCAACTACGGGCATTTCGTCCAGGAATGCCCCACCGAGGCGATGTACTCGATGGTCCTGGACTACCAAATTCCCCGGATGCAATGGCTTCCGAACAGCCAGCTTTCCTGGCAGAAAACCATCGCCTTCGAACTGGGCTATGACCACAACATCCGGGACTGGCTCCAGCTCCATGTCGGGGCCTTCTACAAGGACTACCACGACCAGGTGAGCGGCATGGTGTACGCCCATTCGGACCAGAGTTTGATCGTGGAGTGGGCCAGCCAGCGGGAAAACCGCGAGATCCGGGGCATCGAGATCGAGCTGAGGAAAGCCCTCGGCAGGTACGTTCGAGGATGGATCAACTACAACTGGATCAAGAAGAGCGTGATCGATCTGTCCGTGCCGAACCTGAGCCAGATCCCCATCATTACTGATGACCCCACCGTGGGCGTGCACGGCGAGCTCTTGGGCGTGCCGCGTCCGAACATCCCGTACATCGCCCCCAACGCACGCGGGGTGATCACCTTCAGCCTGCCGTCGGACTGGGAGCCTTCGATCCGCTGGCTTCGCCCCCTCGGAGGCACATACCTCAGTTTTCTGCTTTACTACCAGGGAGGGGCGCAGCTCCGACATCCCAATAGCCAGTTCCGAGATGCCCATCCCGATGTGCTATTCAAAGAGCTGGACCGATACTGGGCGAACCTCCGGCTTGGTCACTACTTCAGGATTCTCCGCCTTGACGGCGAGTTCTACCTCGATGTGAGCAACGTCCTGCATACCAAGTACCGCTATCCCCCAGGTGGAAAGGCGGGCGAGGACTACTTCGATGACCTCTACTTCACGGGCCGGCTGGACAAGGTGGGTACCGACAAGGTATCCGATCCGGCCATCCTCCGTACCGAATCGGACGACATCTACTGGGCCCGCTTGAAGACGGTGATCTTCGGTCTCAGGCTCAGCCTGTAGCGTGAGGAGGTGCGGATGAAGGCAAGCAGACGGTTTGGGCTCGAAGGGATCGTGGCCGCCGGGATCTTGCTCCTCCTGGCCACGGCTGCCGGTGCGCAACAGGCCCACAAGAGCCACGAGATCGGTCGGCTGTGGGAGACGATCACACCGGTCTGGTCATTCCCCGAGTACAATCCCGTGTCCGATCAGATGTGCTATCCCGGTGGAGACTTCTTCTTCCAAATGCGGAAGAACCTGGAGCGGCGGGGTATCTGGATTGGGGTGAAGGATTGGACCAACAAGGATGGCCAATTCAAGCCCTACTACGTCAGCGAAGGGGGCTACATGAACCATGAGGCTCCCGGGATCTTGTTCCCGATTCGGAGTCGCAAGTTCGTGCGCAATCGCCTATGCATCGTCAAGGTCAATGGGGTGCAGGAAACGAGGTTGCTCGATTCTCGCACCGGGTCGACGAAAAGATCCACCCTGGAGGCGGATGAACAAATCGAGATGGTCTGGACGACGGACGTCGGGATCGAGGTGACGCTCAACTCCTACGCCTTCGCCAACCGGCTCCACGACAGCTACATCATCCTCAGCTTCACTTTCAAGAACACGGGCAATGCCGATCAGACGCCCAGCACGATCGAGCTTCCCGGCCAGTTCCTGCACGGGGTGTATTTTGGCTTCTGGTTCAAGTTCGTCCCGGGCGGCGACATGGGGCATCAGCAGGTCCGGGAGTTCGACGACTGGGTGCATTACATCGGCAATCAGACAGGGGATACACTGCGCGGACTCTGGTATTGCTACGACGGAGACTCCCAGCGGGACCCCCGGGATGACATCGGAGATCCGGACCAAACCACAGGGGAGTTCCTCTCGCCGCAGTACCTGGGCGTTGGAGTGCTCCATGCGGACCGCACGGCCAATGACCCGAGCGACGATCCCGCCCAACCGGCCACCGTAGCCTACCGCACCCCGCGCACCGTACGCTCGCATTTGAAAGGGGATGACGAATTCACCCTCTACTCCGAGTTGAGTTCGGGAGAACAGAGCCGGGGCACCGATACGGGGGAATGGGCTTACCCCTGGATGGAGCCTGTCCAGGAGCCTGTGGTTCTGCTCGCGTTCGGTCCGTACGACATCCCGTTCGGGCAGGATGTTCGGATTGTGCTGTACGAGGTGGCCGGGGCGATCGATCAGCAGCTGGCGGTCCAGTTCGGGCAAGATTGGAAGGCAGGCCGACTGGAGTGGCATGGGCTCCGGGGGGATCCGGCGAAGAATGCCATCATCGCCACCGGGCTCGATTCCCTACTCCTGTTCGCCTCCCGAGCTCAGCGGACCTGGAGGCAGGGACTCGCCTCCGTGCCGGATGGTCCACCCCCACCCAATTTGAACATCGACGCTGGTCCCGGCAAAGTGACGCTCAAGTGGGATCCCGTGCACACCGAGCCCGATCCCGACACCGGGGAGCTGGACTTTGCAGGCTACATGGTTTACCGGACGGAGGATCGGTACACGATGCCGTACCGGCTCATCTGGCGGTGTGGTGGAGAGACGGGGATCCCCGACACCACCACCCTCTTTGTGGACCGCAACGTGACCCGAGGCCGAAATTACTATTACTACGTGGTGGCTTACGATCGATACGGGAACACTTCCAGCCACTACTACAATCGCAACTACCAGTATGCGGCCGTGCCGCTGGATGCCCCGCACAAGAACCTCGATTCCATTTACGTCGTGCCGAATCCCTTCCACGCGCAAGGGCTTGCCTACGGAGGGACCCTGCAGGAGGACTACACGGAGATCCCGCGAAAGGAAGATCAGATCATGTTCGTCGGGTTACCTGCCAAGGCGGTGATCCGGATTTTCACGGTGCACGGCGATCTGGTGGCGACGCTCCACCACCCAAACCCGGATGATCCCCGTTCCGTGCCGGGTACGGCTGACGAAGCCTGGTTCCAGATCAGCTCCAGTTGGCAGACGATCAAGAGCGGGGTCTATTTCTATTACGTCGAGGGGTGGGACGAGAACGGCAAGCCCCTCGGTACGGCCACGGGCAAGTTCGTGGTGATCCGATGAAGCCGCTCGATCGAGATGCAGGAGAGCGAACCATGCTGTGTCGAACGTTGCGATACGGGTTTCTAGCGATCGCCCTTTGGCTGGTGGTCGCGTCTCCGGCGCTTGCGTGGAAGAAAAAGGTGGCCCAGTCGGGGATGACCTACTTGGCTGTGACACTCGGCGCTCGGGAGAGCGGGATGGGCGATGCCTCGGTGGCGTCCACGCAAGGAGTGCAGGGGGTGTTTTTCAATCCGGCGGTTCTGGCCGATTTGCGTTCTTTCGGCGCGGCGTTGAATCAGGTGAATTGGCTGGTGGACACGCGCGTCTACGGCGCGGCAGCGGCGTACAGCCTGGGCCGCTGGGGCAGCCTGGCCCTCGACCTCGTGTACATGGATTACGGAGACATCATGGGCACAGAGGTCGTCGACCGCTCCGTGGATATCCGCGGCTACCGCCTCACGGGGCCGCTGAGCATCGAGGACTACGCGATCGGGATCAGCTGGGCCTACCGGGTGAGCGATCGCTATGCCTTCGGGATTCGATACAAGCGGGTCCACGAGGACCTGGGCGAGGCGGCCTATGCCATCCGGGAATACACCGACCCGCAGACCGGCCAGCTGGTGCGGGAGCGCGCCGTGAAGGACTGGGCGATCAACTCCTGGGGCTTCGATTTCGGGAGCTACTACTCCACCGGCTTCAAGAGCCTATCCTTGGCAATGGCCATGCAGAACCTTTCGCCGGACGTGAAATACTGGTACGAGGAGTTCTCGCTGCCGCTGGTGTTCCGGATCGGCTTGAGCGCCAATCTGATGGACTTCCTGGCGCCGACAGTGGAAGGCGTCGACCTCAATGTGGCCGTCGATGGGCTGCATCCTACCGACTACACGGAACGGGTGCACGTGGGGGCGGAGCTCGTCCTCTGGAACCGCTTCGCCGCCCGAGCTGGGTACAAATTCAACCACGACGTGGAGACCTTCAGCCTTGGCCTTGGCTTCGGCTTCCATGTCGGCGGCGTGTCAGCACGTCTGGACTACGCCTACACTGCCGCCAATTATTTCAAAGATGTGAGCCGCTTCTCGCTGGAATTCCTGTTCTGACGGTGGCCAAGTGGGCGGCAAACCGGTCGGTGTGTGTCAACCAAATGAGAGGAGGGAGCGATGAGAAAAGGCAAATGGTATCTGCTGCTGGGCGCCGTTGGGGTGCTGGCCTGGGCCGTAACCTCCGTGGCCCAGGAATTCCCGGTGCTGTGGGAAGATCATTTCGAGGATGAAGATCCCCCAGCGCAGAAGAACGTGGGGTGGCTCTACTATGGCGAGTCCGATGGTCTCGTGGGCCAGGTAGTGGAGCAGAGGGTTATCGAGGGGAATGGCGTGCTGTACATCAAGAGCGGGAACTACCAGATCGTAGGCGTGGGTCTGGTGGAGACCAACGGGGTGCCGGAGGTGGATCCCAATGACCTTGCCAAGACGCACCGACTCCTGGTGGCGAACAACTACAGCAGCCCGAACCAGCTCACCACCTTCCGCGTGGACTTCAAGAAGATCACGAGCTCGATCTTCGTGGCGGCCGCCCGCATGGTCCAGACGGACACCTCGGAGAAAGTCCCGGACGCAGACCCGACACAAAGCCCCGCCTATGTGATCATGGTCAGCCCGCTGCAAAAGACGGTCGCGCTGGCGAAATACGAAGGCCCGATGGCTGCTCTCCAGCCGGAAAGCTGGACCTATCTCGGCCAGGCGCAGTACACCTTCGAGCTCGACGTGTTCTACTGGTTCAAATTCCTCCTGAAGGATGCGGACTTCAAGCTGAAGATTTGGGAGGGGGATCTCGCGGACGAGCCCGCGGCCTGGCTGATTGAAGCGCAGGATCCGCAGCCTCGAGTCACCGGCACCTTCAACATGTTCGCCATCTTCGGGCAGCCGCCCGGCGGGGACGAAATCCTCCTTGACGACATTGTCGTGCGCTCGACGACCCCTGTCGGCGTAGCCCATCAGTCCCCCGGTTTGCCGGAGGCTTTCGCCTTAGCGCAGAACTACCCGAATCCGTTCAATCTGAGCACGGAGATCGTGTTCAGCGTTGCCCGCGCCGGGGCGGTGCGCCTGTCCATCTACGACGCCAGCGGGCGGTGCGTGCGCATTCTCGTGGATGGCCCCCTGGCCTCCGGGACTTATCGCCTGAGGTTCGATGGTTGCGATGGACAGGGTAGACCGCTGCCGACGGGTGTGTACGTGTACAAGCTGTCGCAAGGGGCGCAGCAGGTTCAGAAAAAGATGATGCTGCTGAAGTAGCCGCTCGGCTGCTTCTGCCCTTTGCGCTGGGGCCATCCGGGTGAATCCGGGTGGCCCTTTTTCGATGATCGGTGGCGACCTCGGTCGTCCGATCCGCTGAAGGCGCAGGGGGAGGCAGAAACGGGCTAGTGGGGGCGTCTCAGGCGGGAGGGCGGTGTTCCTTCTCGGAGACTTTGATCGCAGGCAGGGTGCTCGATTCCGCTTGTTTGTGGTGGGTCGACAGGTTAGATTTGGCCCGAAGATTCGGGCGGCCGGGTTCGGCATGCGAAGGCGGTTCGCGCGTTACGGTCGGCTTGAACAGGGAGGGCTTCTCGGGTGAAGAAGGTCCGAGTAGGGGTTGTGGGTGTCGGCAAGCTGGGGCGATACCATCTCCAGAACTACTTGCGGATCCCGGAGGTGGAGGTGGTGGGAGCGTACGATGCGGACCCCGGCCGCCTGGAAGAGCCGGCGGCGCTGTGGGGGATCAGGCCGTACTCATCGCTTGAGGCTCTCCTGGCCGACGTGGAGGCGGTGTCCATCGCCGTACCAACCTCGGCCCATCTGAACATCGGTCGGGTCGCTCTGGAAGCCGGGGTCCATGTGCTGATGGAGAAACCGTTGGCGGCGACTCTGGAGGAAGCCGATGCCCTCCGGATCGCGGCCGAGAAGGCGCGGCGCGTCCTGCAGGTGGGGCATGTGGAGCGATTCAATCCGGCCATCATGGCCCTGCGCGGGGTGGAGCTGAGGCCCCGGTTCATTGAATCGCACCGATTGGCTCCTTTCGACCCTCGCGGCACGGACGTTCCGGTTATCCTGGATCTGATGATCCACGACATCGATCTGGTCCTAAGCCTGGTACGGGCCCCGATCCGCCGCATCGACGCGCGAGGGGTTGCGGTGGTGTCGGAGGATGCCGATATCGCCAATGCGCGCCTGGAGTTCGATGACGGTTGTGTGGCCAATCTCACGGCCAGTCGGATCTCGCAGCGAAAGATGCGGAAGCTGCGTCTGTTTCAGCGAGATGCCTATGTGTCCGTCGATCTCCTTCTCGGTCTGGCCGAGGTTTTTCGGCTCGAAGCGGGAGAGGCGCCCCCGCCGGAGAAGGATGCGCGCCTCGTATTGGGGCAAATTGATCGAGGGCAAAGGCGGCGAGCAATCTCTTACGAGCGGCTTGCCGCACCGGAGCTGAATGCCCTCGAGATGGAACTTCGAGAATTTGTCAAGGCGGTGCGCGGAGAACCCAGCCTTGGGGTGACGGCGGAGGAGGCTCGACGTGCCCTGGAGGTAGCCCTGGCCGTGGAGCAAACCGTGCGAAAGCACGCAATCGAAGAAGGGATGGTGTGAGAGCGTGGACATTCGGCAGAAGCTTTTCAACTGGCGCGGGTACACCCCGATTCCCCTGTTCGTGGCGCTGATTTGGCTGGCGGAGCCCTCGGCGACCTCGGTTGGTGCCGGCCTGGTGTGTTGCGTACTGGGGGAGATCCTGCGGGTTTGGGCTGTCCGGTACGCCGGTGGCGCCACGCGCACCACGCGGGGGGTCGGAGGAGATGTGCTCGTGACCGGAGGACCGTATGCATACGTCCGGAATCCACTTTACCTGGGCAATTTCCTGAACCTCGTCGGGCTGACCGTGGCCGCCTGGAGTTGGATGCCGTGGATGATCCTCCTTGCCCTTGCCCTCTTTGTGACCCAGTACGGGCTGATCATCTCGTTGGAGCAGGAGTACCTGGCGCACCGGTTTGGGACGGTGTATGAGGCCTACCGCGCGAAGGTCCCCGCCGTGATCCCTCGACTCAGACCCTGGGAGGGAGCAATCCGCATGACCCCGGATCCCCTTTCCCGTGCCCTTCGGACCGAGCGATCCACCTTCGGTACGTTGGCTTTGATGCTGGCCCTTATTGTGCTGCGCTGGAGGGTCTGCTGATGCCTTGCCGCATCCTCGTCATCGCCGGAGAGACTTCGGGAGACCTGCACGGAAGCCATCTGGTGAAGGCGATGAAGGCCCTGCGACCGGATCTGGAGTTCTTCGGCATTGGCGGGGATCGAATGCGCGAGGCTGGAGTGGAGCTCCAGTTCCACATCGAACGCCTTGCCTACCTCGGATTGGCAGAGGTGCTTCGCCACATGCCGTCTTTCCTGCGGGTCTTTCGTGCCATGACGGAGCTCCTGGACCGACGGCGGCCGGAACTGGTGATCCTCATCGACTATCCGGGGTTCAACTTGCGTTTCGCGGCCAGGGCGAAGCGCCGGGGCATACCCGTGTTCTACTACATTGCCCCGCAGGTGTGGGCGTGGGGCCGGAATCGAATCCCAAAGCTTGCGCGGCGCGTCGATCGACTTGCGGTGATCTTGCCCTTTGAGGAACCGATATTCCGCGAGGCGGGGATCGACGCTCACTTCGTCGGCCATCCAATCGTGGAGATCGCCTACGACGAGACGCCGCGAGAGGTATTCTGCCAACGGCTTGGATTGTCCCCCTCCAGTACGATCCTCGGGCTCATCCCCGGCAGCCGGGTGCAGGAGGTCACGAGGCTACTCCCCGAGATGTCCCGGCTCGTGCGGCAGTGGGCTGGCGACGATCCCCATCTCGTGGGGGTGATCTCCAAGGCGCCCTCGGTGCCCGAGCATGTCTATCAACAGTACCTCCAGCTTGCGCCTCCGGGCCGGATGTTCCTCACGGATCAGCACTATGCCTTGTTGCGGAATGCCGACGTCCTGGTGGTGGCTTCGGGAACGGCTACCCTGGAGGCGGCCTGCATCGGTACGCCGTTCGTGATCGTGTACCGCGTCTCTCCGGTGACGTATCACTTGGCCAAGAGCCTGATCACGTTGCCCTACATTGGGCTGGTGAACGTGGTGGCTGGGCGACGGATTGTGCCCGAATTCCTCCAAGGGGATTTCCGCGCCGACAAACTCAGGCCGGTCCTCCGAGAACTTCTCTCGGACGGGGAAATGCGACGGCAGATGAGGCAGAATCTCCAGGAGGTTCGCCGATCCCTCGGCCCGCCCGGTGCGCCGCGGAGGGCAGCTGAATTGGCTCTGGGGCTATTGGAAGGCGAGGGGAAAGGAAGGGTGCGCTGAGCACGCAGCCGGCGAGGTGTAACGTTCAGCTGATGCGTTGATCGGGAGAAATCCGGGCTGGCGGACGTGGGCAAGCTGATCAGCGCGGACATCCGTAAGTCGGTCGAATTCTTTCTTGCGACACGGCTCGGCTGGCTCCTCGTCCTGGGGCTGGGGAGGAGCGCGCGGATCCGGATGATCGGCCGCGAGAAGGTGGACGAGCTGCGCCGGCAGGGGAAGCCGATTCTCTTCGCGTTGTGGCATGGCCGCATATTGCTGCCCATCTTCGTGCACCGGGGGGAGGGCATCTGCGCCATGGTCAGCCGTCACCGGGATGGTGAGATGATCGCCCAGCTCTTGCACCGCCTGGGGTATCGCACCGTTCGCGGGAGCAGCGGCAAGGGGGGACACGAGGCATTTTGGGAACTCGTGCGAGCTCTGCGGGAGGGCAGCGACGGCGCCATCATTCCGGACGGGCCCACCGGACCGAGGCACAGACTCAAACCAGGGGTGCTTTTCCTGGCGCAACAGGCCGAGGCGGTCATCGTCCCAGCCACCTTCTCCTCCAGCCGGATGATCCAGTTCAACAGCTGGGATCGATTCACCATCTGGCTGCCCTTCTCGAGATGCATCCTCTGGTACGGGGACCCCATCGTCATTCCCCCCTGCTGGTCCCCTCGCGAGGTTCTCCACGAGGGCAAACGCCTCGAGCAGGCCATGATCGAACTGGAAGCCGCGGCTGATGCGCATTTTCAAAAGTAGATGGCTTGCCATCCCGCTGTTGCCCCTCTCCGCTTTGTACCTGATTGGCTGGGGTCTCCGCCGGATGGCGTACTTGACGGGCCTCAAGCGGCCTGTCCGAGTGGAGGCCTACGTGATCAGCGTGGGAAACCTTACCGTGGGGGGTAGCGGCAAGACGCCATGGGTCATCTGGCTGGGGGAGCAGCTTCTGCGGAGGGGACTGCGGGTGGCTATCGTGTCGAGAGGGTGGAGACGCCAATCTCGAGGCCTACGCCTTGTCTCGGATGGCCGCCGGATCCTTGCCTCTGTCCGGGAGGCTGGCGACGAGCCCTACTTGATCGCCCGCAGGCTTCCGAGCGCCGTCGTGATCGTGGACGCTGACCGGATTCGGGCAAGCCGATTCGCCATCGAACGATACGGCGCCAACGTCATCCTGCTGGATGACGCCTTCCAGCATTGGTCGATCGCCCGCGACCTGGACATCTTGCTGGTGGACTCCGGTTTTGGCTTGGGCAATCGGTACGTAGTCCCCGCCGGTCCCCTTCGAGAACCCATCGGGCAGATGCGGCGGGCACACGAGGTGGTCCTGACCCGCTTTCGTCCGGACGATCCCTTCGGTGCACACTTGTGGGTGGAGCTTCGCAGGAGGGCTTCCTGCCCCGTGACTCGAGCAGAGCTTCGGGCCATCGCTTACATCCGGTCCGATGGCAGCCCTGTCGGGCTCGACACCCTACGCGGGGCAAAGGTGGTTGCGGTGGCCGGTATTGGCTCACCGGAGCAGTTCTTTCGCACGCTCGCCGAGGCGGGAGTGGAAATCCTCGGCCAATGGTGTTTCCCGGACCACCATTGGTTCCGGGCCCGAGAGCTGGTGGCCATCGAAGCGCGTGCCCGGCGCTTCGGGGCGGAGGCTGTCGTCACGACGGAGAAGGATCTCGTCCGGGCCCAGCCTCTCCTCAGTGGGGAAGGGCTTCCGTGGTTGGCTCTCCGGATCGATTTGGCCCCGTGCGCCGAAGATCTCCCTCATTGGGAAACGTTGCTCGATCAGGTTTGTCGGATAGTCCAGTAGGTCCAGAGGTTTGTCGGATAGTCCAGTAGGTCCAGCCGCGACCCCCCTCTCCTTAGCTTGGATCGTCTCTGCGCCTCTCCATTGCCGCTGGTTGCCACTACGGGCCACTCCGGCTCAGGCGGAGCGATGGCGGCGAATCTGCGGACGCGCTGGAGCAGGAGGTTTCTTGCCCAATAGCCGTCCGACGCCATCCGCCGGGGGCGTATCCGGTCAGGTCCGGATTGGCGTTGAGAGGCTCGTCCGGGATTCTCCTTGGCGAGGCTTCACCCGTCTTGCAAGGGAATGGATCCAACTGATCGCTAACTGGGCCCGTGGGACCGGATTTCCCCCCTCGTGGGAGGTCTTTGTCCCTCGATTTTACGGGGCGCCGGTGGCCGGGGAGATCTGCCAGCTTCTCCCGTAGCGAAGGGGTGTGGACGTTTCCCTTGCGCCCTCCGCGGAAGGGGGCTAAATTCGATGCGGTTCTCGGTGAATGCACGTTGAGGTGGTTATGGCGCGGTCGAGAAGCAGGAAAGGGCTCGCTGTGCTCTGTCTTGTCCTCGTTCCGATCGCCGGGAGGGGCCAGAGCTTGCCGGACACGCTGGAATTGGCGTACGACGACGGTGAGCCGGTCGATACCCTGTACCTCGGCGACGCGAGCCTTTTCGCGATGCGGTTCAGTCCGCCCGCTTTTCCAGTGCGGCTTCTTGCGGCCAAGTATTTCCTGCGGGACACCTCGCATGGGACGAGCTTCCGACTTTCCGTCCACGAAGACAATTCGGGAGAACCTGCCAATGTGCTCTACGGGCCGGTGGCGGTCACGGGTGGGGTACTGGGCTGGAACGAATTGGATTTGCGCCCCTACAACTGGATCCTGGAGAGGGATTTTCACCTCGTGTTCGGACTGGACGGGAAGTCCATTCTGGAGCTCGGGGCGGAGGACCGCGCGCCGCTCAGTGGTCGTGCCAGCCTCGGAGACTGTTGCGGTTGGTGGCGCGCCAGCGTAGATCTGCTGATCCGCGCGAAGATTGAGCTCCTGCCAGCTGGCTTGCGCTCCGGCTGCGGCGCTGAACCCCCAACCGAATTTCGAATCTCCGCTTTCCCCAACCCTTCCAATGGGTGCATTTCGTTCAGGATCATCTCGCCCGAGGCCGGTTGGGCGCTTGTCGTCTACTCCGTGGACGGCCGGCTCCTCCGGAGGTGGGACCAGACGGGCGCTGAAGGATTGTCGCGCGTTCTCTTCTGGGACGGCACGGACCTTCGGGGAAGGGAAGTCGCCTCGGGGACCTATCTTGCCCGTCTTGTGAGCCACGGCAGGGTGCTGGCTTCGTGCAAGTTCGTCGTACTTCGCTGAGGCAGGGAAGATGATCGGTCGCGGACAGGCACGCATCGGGCTCCATTTCCTTTTCCTGGCATTGTGCCTGGGACGAGCGGAGGGCGGGGACCGTCTCTTGCCGGTGGCTACCCTCGTCCCCGAGGTTAGCAGTGGACTGAAGATCATCCATGTCCTGGACGTGAAAGCGGAGGGCAACCTCCTCTTCGCCGCAGGATACGGCGGTCTATCTATTTTCGATATCACCGACCCCCGGGCACCCCGACAGTTGTCCAATCTCAATCCGATCACCTCCGCGACGGAGACGTTCTACTGGAGGCTGGAGGTGAAGGGGGGCTACGTCTATCTGACGCGCCGGCAGGGAGGGATGGACATCGTGGACGCCACCGATCCTGCGCATCCTCGCCTGGTGGGGAATTACCGCTTCGATGGCGAGATTGCGTATGAGGGCATCACGCGCACGGGGGACACACTCTGCCTGGGAGCCTACGGCCGCGGGGTCGAGCTCGTCGATGTCTCCCTTCCGGAGGCTCCGCGCCACCTGGGCTTCGTGCCGGGACGCAGAGCCTTTGCTGCCCAGCTCCTTGCTGATCATCTCCTGGTCGCAGACCTCGAAGAAGGTCTGGTCGTGTACGACGTGAGGGACCTCAGTAGGCCGCGGCTTGTGGCTCGTGACAGCTCAGCGACGGGGGCGCAGTTCCTGGCTGCTTCGGGAGGGATTCTTTGCGTAGCTCGTGGCTCGGCCGGGATCCGGGTGTACAATCTGGAGGATGCCAGATATCCGCGATGTGTTGCGGAGATCGGTCCGCTCGGTGCTTGCTTCCACCTGACCCTCGCGGATTCTCTGCTATTCCTGGCCGAAGGATTGGAGTGCGAGGTCTACGACCTTCGGGATCCTGCGCACCCAATTCGCCTCGGAAGGGAGCCTGCCGCCGAGTGGATCTCCGGGATCGCGGCGCGCGGGTCCTGGGTGTTCCTTGCGGACTGGGAGCAAGTCCGTATTCTGGAGCGAGGCGAAGGCCCCGAGGCGGATCTTTTCCTTTCCCCCTCCTTCCTCGGTTTCGGGGGATTTGAGCCGGGAGTCGCGGAGACCGGTACGCTGCTCTGCCGAAATGTGGGCGACAGTCCCGTCTTCATCTCGGGCATCGAGGCGTCGGATCCCGCGTTCTCGGCGGCGCCCCGTTCATTGGCACTTGAGCCCGGGGAGGAAAGCCTGGTCACCGTGACCTTCGAGCCACCCAGTGCCGGCAGGTTTGAGGCGCAACTTCGAGTGATCTCGAACGACGCCGATCGACCTGTGCAGGACGTTCCCCTCCTGGCTGGCACGCGCGATCTCGGGCCAGGTGATGTCGCGCCGGATTTCTCCCTGGTGAATGCACTCGATGGCCGTACGATCCGGCTCTCCGAACTCCGCGGACGGCCCGTGTTGATCACCTTTTTCGCCGGGTGGTGACCGGCCTGCGGCCCGCAGGTTGCGGACCTGGAATGGAATTTCTGGCGTCAGTATCGGGACTCAGGCTTGGAGGTGCTCGCGATCAACCGGGGCCAAAGGGCGGAGGAAGTGGCCGCGTTCGGCTTGCGTCTGGGCCTCTCCTTCCCCCTGTTGGTGAACGAGGACGCTTCCGTGTACCGGCTGTACAATGGGGAACGGGCGCCGAGAGTAGCTCCTTTCCCCCGGGATGTCGTGGTGGATCCGGAAGGTAGAGTCGCGTATTTCAGCGCCCTCTATGAGCCTCATGCGCTTTCCCAAACCCTCGAGCGCATGCTTTCCGGAACCGGGATGAGACGCCGGGGACAAGAGACCGTTCCCCGGGATTTGGAGGTGAAAGTCCTCGCCGCCTCACGGAGCGGGCAGGTAGAGATCGAGTTCTACCTCCCGATGGGCACGGACGTCCGTTTGAGGATCGTCGACGCGCTTGGTCGGACGGTGGCGGAGCTGGACAGTGGCTACCGGCCGGCGGGCGCACACCGTCTCAGCTGGTCGGGGTGCACGGCGCAGGGTTTCCCCCTTCCGAACGGCGTGTATCTGTGTCATCTTCGGGCTGGATCGCGCTCGGCCGTCGCGAGGTTCATCCTGTGCCGTTGAGACGGCTTGCTCCCGCCTCGAGGAGAACCTGAGCCGCTGGGGCGAAAGCTCCCTTGCGCCGGCGGCTAGGCGGGTGAAGCGACCTCCCGGAGGCTACGGCTCCGCCGCGCATGGGAAGGGGCGCAGTGGCGTTTTGCCTTCTTGGGGCTGAGCTTCCCCGCGGGTTGAGGCGTGCCCCGGCTTTCGGCACAAGGGGCGAGGGCGACACCATGCTGGGGCTGCCCAGAGGGGTGGTTCACCGGTGGAGGCAGCGGATTCTCGGCTGGCGGGAATAGGCTGGGAGGGAAGACGGTGAGGCCAGTATTCCGCTTCCTGAGCGACGGTCTGGTACACGAGATCCGGGATGAAGCGCTCCGCGTGCTGGAGAAGGTCGGTGTGCTTGTGGATCACGAAGAGGCAAGGGCTCTCCTCCTTGATGCGGGTTGTCGGCAGAACACCCAGACGGGCCGGATCACCATCCCCGCCAGCCTGGTGGAAAGAGCTCTGAGCTCAGCGCCTTCCACAATTGAGCTCTTCGACAGGCAGGGGAAGCTCGTGGTCCGACTCGGGCGGGACCCGTCCGTGTTCAATCCGGGATCTGCGGCGCTCACGGTGCTGGACTGGAACACGCAGCACCAGCGAAAGGCGGAGACGCAGGATGTCATTGCGGTCGCTCGTCTGACGGAGTCTCTGGAATACCTGGCGCTTCAGAGCACGGCAGTGATTCCTTCCGACGTGCCGCCGGGAATCGCGGATCGCTATCGTTTGGGTGTGGCGCTGATCTTCGGCTCGAAGCCCGTGGTGACCGGGACCTTCCGCGAGGATGGGTTCGATCCGATGCGGCAGATGCTCCTGGCGCTGCGCGGTAGCGAGGAGGAGTTGCGGCGGAAGCCGCTGGCTATCTTCGATTGTTGTCCCTCGCCTCCCCTGAAGTGGAGCCACCTCACTTGCCAGGCCCTTCTGGATTGCGCCCGGGCGGGGATCCCGGCCGAGCTGGTCTCGATGCCCCTCTGCGGTGCCACCGCGCCGGTGACGCTGGTCGGAAGCCTCGTCCAGCATACCGCGGAGACGCTGAGCGGGATCGTGATTCACCAGCTGGCGAGTCCCGGTGCACCGATCATCTACGGAGGATCCCCTGCGGCCACGGACCTCCGCACCGGCACCACGCCGATGGGCGCGATCGAGACCATGATGATGGATGCGGCCTACAATGAGATCGGTCGCTCCTTCGGGCTTCCCACGCACGCCTACATGGGTCTCACCGACGCCAAGCTCTTGGATGCCCAGGCTGGGGCGGAGGCGGCCCTCGGGGCAGTACTGGCAGCTCTCTCCGGGGTGAGCGTCGTCTCCGGGCCTGGCATGATGGACTTCGAGAGTTGCTTCTCTTTGGAGAAGCTGGTCATCGACAACGAGTTTTGCGGGATGGCGTTGCGCGCCGCCCGCGGGATCGAGAAACGGGACGAGGAGCTGGCGGCGGATCTCTACGGCGATCTCACGCGGGGCGATCTCTTCCTCACTTCGGATGTCACCTTGCGCTGGTTCCGGGAGGAGCTGTTCTTCCCGTCGCCGGTGATCGACCGCGACGGCTACGAAAGATGGGCCCAGAAGGGGAGATCCTCCGCCGCGGAGAGGGCACATGCTCGGGTGCAGCAATTGTTGAACGCTCCCCCGAATCCGGCCCAGCCCGCTCAAGTGGAACAGATCCTCTCCGTCCTGCGGGAGGAGAATCGGCGCGCGGGCGGCGGCGTGCTCCCGCTGGAACGCGTCGTGAGAGAAATGCAGGGCTGAGGACGTTCGGAAGCGGACGGAGGCGAAGGTCTTCGCTGCAGGCGGGGGATGCGTCGCGAGAGAGCTCCCCTCAGTGGCTTTCAGGGACTCGCGGCGACGGGGCCTCGCTGCCGAGCCCGGTCGTGAGCGCCGAAAACCTCGAGAGTCTCCCCGGGGCGAGATCCTTTCGCCGGACCGGAGCGCCGTTTTCCGGAGCAATCGTTCCGGGGGCCAATCGCCGGGCGGGCTCTCCGAGTGTCGATCGAGCTACGGGGGCTAGCTGCGCTTTGGCGGGATCAGTCTCCAGCTGGGCATTCCTTCCGGACGGTCCCGAAACGGGGCGCTTGCCGAGGAAGGGAGGTGGACAGGATGAAGGTGGAGATTCCGAGTCGCCGGGCGAACCGGCTCATCAACCCGGGCTGCGTTGTCTTGGTCACGGCTGAGCACGCCGGTCGCCGTAACCTCATGCCTGCGGCGTGGGTCACGCCGGTGAGTCACGACCCGCCGCTCTGCGCGGTGGCGATTGGTCCGGGGCGCTTCACGCATGGACTCATCGAGAAGAGCGGTGAATTCGGGCTCAGCGTGCCGGGCTTAGCCATCGCTGACAAGGTAGCCCGTGCGGGGGATCTGAGTGGGTCGGAAGTGGAGGACAAATTCGCCGCTGTGGGACTGACCCCGCAGCCCGGCTGGCGGATCCGGGCCCCGAGTGTGGCTGAGTGCCTCGGTCACTTGGAGTGCGTCGTCGAGCAGAAGATCACCGCAGGGGACCACACGGTCTTCGTTGGACGGATCGTGGCCGCTTTTGCGGACAAAGAAGCCTTCGGCGAAACGTGGCTCTTGCCTGAAGACCCCCATCTCCGGCCGCTGCATCACCTCGGAGGCGACTGGTTTGCAGTTCTGGAGAAGCGGCTGCTCGTGACCGGAGGGTGACGGAGGCAGAGCGCTACGGCTGCCCCTCTCTCCGACGCCGTTGAGGCTCGGGGCTTATCCCTCGCGGTCGCCGGGAGGGGATAGGATTTCGAGACAGCTGCAGGCCGGGCAGCAATGTGTTCCCCCGGGATCGGTGGGCCCATCGGCTCTCACCGTTTCGGGGTCGTAATGGAGAAGATGTGGCCGTCCGGGTCGACGAACTCGGCATGGCGGCCGTAGAATTCGTCCCGGGGTTTGACCAGGAAATGGACGCCCCGGGCCCGCAGATGTTCGTACACGGCGTCGACATCGTCGACCTTGAAGGCCAGGGCGTGCCCCCATTTCACCTTCCTCGGATCCTGAAGCTCCTCGGGCTCGGGCCGAATCGCGAGGGAAGTTTCTCCGAGGTAGAATTCCACCCAGTTGGCGCTCTCGTTCTTCACTTTGAGCCCAAGTACGTCTTTGTAGAACCTCTTCGATTCCTCGAGGTCGGCCACGTTCAGGATCACGATGTCCAGGTTGTTGAACATGCTGCCCTCCCTCACTGTGTGATCTCCTCTCGCGTTTTGGTGCCGATTCCCGGCGGGTTCTGGTCTGTCCTGTGAGGCCGGGAATGTCTGCGTCCCGCAGGTCAAAAGCTTCCCTGCGCTAAGATAGCGCCCTGCGTCCGATTGCGCAAGTCCGGCCGGTTGCTTTGCCTCCGCGGTCAGAAGGCAGGCTCGACGGCATCGATCTGGGTGAAATGGAATTGGCTTGATTTTGCGGGCGGTTGTGCCTAAAATTGTGGCCGTGCGAAGACCCCTGCATCCCGGATCTCCAAAGGAATGGAGGCAGATGATGCGCGGAATGGTTCGGACAAGCGGAATCCTCTTGACAGCACTTGCATGGGGGCTGATCCCGACGGTCGTACGCGCTGCGGACGGCTTTGCTGGTCGCTGGGAGCTCGTCCCGCAGGTGAGTTCCGAGATCAGCCTGTACAATGCCCTCAGCCTCGAGTTCGTCGTGGATGGCGATGAAGTCCAGATCGTCCACAAATGGGGGACATCCCGCAGCTTCAGCGACACCTTCCGGATCGTGGCCGACGGGCGAGAGAACTGGATCCCGGTCGCCCATCGGGTTTGGCCCACGAACGTTTTCATGGGCATTTCGATGATCCCCGGCGCGAAACGCAGGGCCGTCGCGCGCTGGACCGAAGGTGGGAAGGCGCTGCAAGTGGAGCTCGAGGAGCCACTTCGTGGCTCGCAGGGCCGGCGTACGGTCCGGGGTATACACACCTATCGGCTGCTGGATGATCCCGACATCCTGGAGTACACGGTCCGGAGGGAGACGCGAACCAGAGGTTCCGACTTCCGCTACATCCTGAAGCGCGCTGGGACGCGCCGCGCCTTCATGATGCGGTTGGAGGACGACTGGCGGCTGGATGGCAAGCTACCGACGCAGGCCATGCTCATCAGCCTGCAGGGTGTAGCCAACAAGAGCGGTCCCCGCCTATACTTCATTTACCCAGAGTCCTGGGATTTCCGCTACACGCCGCACGTGTACGATTTCCTGATGAAGCGCCGATACTACACCTTCACCGAGCTGAAGTCGCCCGCCCAGGCCCTGGATAGCTTGAAGCAGTACGTCCGGGGCTATGTGGTCTGGGACAAGAACGTTCGGGCCTCGCTGATCGTCGCCTTCACCGTCGCTGGGCTCGAGGATGCCATTGTGGTGAGCGAGGATCTCATCCCCATGGCGGAGGCGGCTGGCCTTCGCCAAGTGGCTGACCTCCGGGGCAAACTGGTGGGTAAGACCGACGCCGAGATCTACACCTGGGCCTACGAACAGTATTGGCCGCGATGCAGCAAGGATTTCATCATCTGGATGGGTGGCGAATACGGCAACGTGATGAAGCCGGGGGTCGCGGACTGGGGAATCCTGAAGTCCGCCTTCTTCAACGATCTGTCTTGTCGCAAGTCCGATACGGCGGAGTACGCGCTCGCCCGGAAGCTTCTGTCCGAAATGAACCCCCATTCGATGGTGATGGGCTGGCATTCGTACAAGAAAGACCTGGAGAGGGAATTCGTCACGCTCACCTCCAACTTCGGGCATCGGGTCGAAGGTCTCCACACCCTGCCGAACTTCAGCTTTGTGAGCCAGGTACCCCCCACGCCCGGCTTCCGTTTCCTCAACAACCACCGTGCGGAACCGGGCAAGCGCTATGTCCCGAAGAAGAAGGTGTACATCGCGTGTGTCCAAACCGATGGCATTGGACTGGGAGCGTGGACGCGCCCGGGGCGCGGAGAGATCCCGTACGCTTGGGAAGTCCCCATGAACTTCCTGTGGATGGCCCCGATGATGTTAGAGTACTTCTACACGGATGCCAAGCCTAACGACTACTTCATTGGATGCCTATCGGGTCCCGGCTATATGTACCCGAAGGCAGTGCCTCCCGCCCTGCTGCCGAAGCTCGTGGACATGGCGTACGAGCTCATGCAGAAGCTCGACCTGCGGGTCTTTGAGATCATGGACTACTCCGAGGGTGCCACCGTCGAGGGGAATACCGAGCTCACCCGTCAGGTAGTGGATGTGTACTACGAGCGGATGCCCGGGGCGATCGGCTTCCTGAATGGCTACGCACCAGCGTTCACCTTCGCTTGCCGGGACGGAAGACCGCTGATCTCATACGACTACTACCTTTCCCCCACCCGCACGGAGGAGGAAGTGGTGGCTGATCTGTACGAGCTCGCTGCCATCAACTCCAAACGGCCTTACTTCCTCCTCGTCCACGTGCGCGAATACAGCGACGTGGCACGTGTGAAAAGCATCCTCGACAAATTGGGACCGGAGTTCGAGGTAGTGCCGTTGGACATTTTCCTGAAGATGGCGGGTACCCAACCGACCTTCGAGGAAAGGTACCTGGAAAAGCAACCGTGAGGGGGTAGCTTGGGTGAAGGATCCGAAGGGTCGCGGTCGCTGGCACTTGTTCTGACCGGGGGAGTCCACGCGCCAGAAGGGATCGAATCGTCTACGGAGCGGACACGGTGATTGGAGAAGCGGAGGAGTGGCCTGAAGATGGCTGGGGATGAGGAAAAGAGGCCTCGCACATTCATTCACGACATCATCGACGAGGATCTGCGGACGGGCCGCTTCGATCGCGTTCAGACCCGTTTCCCGCCCGAGCCGAACGGCTATCTCCACATCGGGCATGCCAAGTCCATCGTGCTGAATTTCGGTCTGGCTGAGCAGTACGGCGGGAAATGCAACCTTCGGTTCGACGACACCAATCCCCTCACCGAGGATCCGCACTACGTGGAGTCGATCAAACGGGATGTGCGGTGGCTCGGGTTCGACTGGGGCGAGCGGGAATATTACGCCTCCGATTATTTCGATCAGTTGTACGAGTGGGCCGTCCAGCTGATCAAGGAGGGGAAGGCCTACGTTGATGATCTGAGCCCAGAGGAGATCCGGCGGTACCGGGGGACGCTCACGGAGCCGGGGATCGAGAGCCCTTATCGGAATCGATCTGTGGAGGAAAACCTGGAGCTCTTCGAGCGGATGCGCCGCGGGGAGTTCCCCGAAGGTTCCCGCGTCCTGCGGGCGAAGATCGACATGAAGTCGCCGAACCTGAACCTGCGCGACCCAGTGATGTACCGCATCATCCATCATCCGCATCACCGCACGGGGAACAAGTGGTGCATCTATCCGACCTATGATTGGGCGCACGGACAGAGTGACTCCATCGAAGGCATCACCCACTCCATCTGCACTTTGGAGTTCGAAGATCACCGGCCGCTGTACGATTGGTTCCTCGATGCCCTGGGCGTACACCATCCCCGGCAGATCGAGTTCGCGCGACTGGAGCTCACCTACACGGTGCTGAGCAAGCGGAAGCTTCGTCGCCTCGTGGAGGAAGGATACGTACGGGGCTGGGACGATCCCCGGATGCCCACCATCGCTGGGATGCGGCGGCGAGGATACACCCCCGAGGCCATTCGCGAATTCTGCGAGCGCATCGGCGTGGCCAAGAGCAACTCCGTCGTGGACATCGCCCTTCTGGAGCACTACGTCCGCCAGGATCTCAACAAACGGGCTCCCCGACGCTTCGCCGTCCTCTCCCCTCTCCGGGTGGTAATCGAGAACTATCCGGAAGAGCGGGTGGAGGAGATGGATTGCATCAACAATCCCGAGGACCTCAGTCAAGGGACGCGGAAGGTGCCTTTCTCGCGAGTGCTGTACATCGAGCGCGACGACTTCCGAGAGGTCCCGCCGAAGAAGTTCTATCGCTTGGCGCCCGGGAGAGAAGTGCGACTCCGCTACGCTTACCTCATCCGCTGCGTGGATGTGGTGAAGGATCCCGCCACGGGCGAGGTGGTCGAGTTGCGGTGCACGTACGATCCCGCCACGCGCGGAGGCGATGCCCCGGACGGGCGCAAGGTACCGGCCACGCTCCATTGGGTCTCCGCAGCCCATGCCATGAAGGCGGAGGTTCGCCTCTACGATTACCTCTTCACCAAACCGGACCCGGACGACGTGGAGGAGGGGCAGGACTTCACGGCCAACTTCAATCCACGCTCGCTCGAGATTGTCGAGGCATTTGTGGAGCCGAGCCTGGCCAATGCCAAACCGGGCGATCGCTTCCAGTTCGAGCGAGTCGGCTATTTCTGCGTCGACCCGGACTCCACCCCCGAGAAACTGGTCTTCAACCGCACCGTGACCCTCAAAGATACCTGGGCCAAACTGGAGAAATCAGGAAAGGTGGAGTAAGGGCGGCTTGGATCCCTTGAGCCGAATTCACGTGGACGGAACGCCACGCCTGGACGAACAAGGAAGGCGCATGCAAGAAGGGGTGACCCTCACGCGGGTCACCCCTTCTCGTGTTCGTTGGGTAGCCCCTAGCGTCATGGCTCGCGCATCAGTTCCTCGGGCGCGGATTTCTTCCACATGTAATCCGGGTCGATGTACGGCTCGTCCTCCAGATGGGCGGCCATGAGGCGGAGCTTGGCCTCGAGGTGGCGGGGGAAATTCCGGTCGTAGATGAACATGGTCTCCCCAAGCTCAGACACCGCCATCCACTCGGACCCAGAATGATTCCACAGGTCCAGTAGATCGCTGACGTTCTCCATCTCGTCCAGCATCATCTGGCGCACCAGAGTCCGATAGCGGCTTTTCGCCGCTGGGTCCGTGGTCGACAGGTAGCCGTGGACGCCCGCAACCCACGCGGCGCAATTTCGGACAGTGCGGAACCAGCATCGAAGCGCCCGGATGCGGTCAAGCTGATCCTGGAGCACTTTCTGGGCTTCGCCGGCGGCTTCCGTCCTGGCAAGTTCAGCGCGCAGAAGGTCGATCGCCTTCTGCAGCGCGGGTAGGCATTCGTTGTCGAATATGGGCAGCGAACGTTCGCACCGATCTTGGGTCGTGAGGACGAAGAGGACATCCCGAGCCAGGTCCACTCGCTGGGGGTTGTGGGGCGGATTGCAGGAATGGGCCTCGTAGTAGGCCCGCTCCTCTTCCGGCAAGGCCTCGATGTTCGGCACGAGAGGTCGCACGAAGAGCCGGTACCACACGGCGCCGAAGGTGCTGTAGAGGAAGTTGGGGTTCGGGTACCAACGCACGGCGTGGTCGGTCAGCCGCCAGGCTTCCACAAGGGCTGGGGCATGTCGAACCCCGACCCATCGTTCTGCGGTGCGGCGGACGACTTCCTCGGTGCTGAGCTCAGGCTCGAATTGGAACGCCCGGAGCACTTCGTTGTTGATCCACCACGGGGCGAGGGAGGGAGGCGCTGTGCCGCCTTGGATGGCCACCCATTTCGCATCGATCCCGCGCAAGGAGCGGAGTTTCTCCGCGACGATCCACGGGCAGGGCACACCGATGAGCGGCTCGAACTGGAATCCCTGCCCCAGGGAGATCGTGAAGTGCGCCGCTGAACCTCTGGCTTCCAGCTGTTCCTTCCGCTGCTTTTCCTCGGGGAAGAGCCGCACGTGGTGGACGGTCATGAGTACTTCATTGCACTCCGGAACGTGGGGATGCCGGTACTCGAGCCGTTTCGGGGCTTCGAGGATCGAGGCCCCTTCTACATCGAGGCCATCGCTGAACTCCGGCCAGAGGTATTCCCTCTCGTTGTCAAAAGATTCGGGGCGGAGGATGACGCGGAATTCGGGATTGATCTCCCGGGCAGCGTCGCGCAGGAGTCGAAGGAAGTCGGCGATGTTGCGAGCGGCGGTGCGAGCGATCTCCTCGTGCGTCTTCCACTCGCGGATGAGATACGCCCCGCCATTGCGACCCACGTAGAGGGAGTGTGTGTGCTCGAAACCGGCGCCCGAGTCGTTGCTCCACACCTGAATGTAGGCCAGGGAGGGGACTTCCCGTATGAGGTTCTGGATGAGCTCGCGGTAGTGCTGGCGAACGGCGGGGTGGGAAAGGGCCAGGTTGAACCGGGGCCGCATGCTGCGGAAGGGATGATCCACCCTCGCGCCGCGCAGCATGGGGTAGCGCTCGAAAAGGGTCTCCGGGACCGAACGCGGCTCGAACACCAGCAGTCCAGGTTTCAGCCCGTACTTCACGGCGAGCTCTGCGTTCCGACGCAGGAGCGCCAGGTTGTTGCGCAGGTAGTCCCGGGGGTAAATCCCGCGATTCAACCGGCTGTCTACGAACTGGTCGAGCGCCGGGCAGTAGGAATAGAAGCGCGGGTACACCTCGTCGGGATGGCCCATCTCCAGCGGGTACGGGGAGGCCAATCCGTTGACCTCGAGGTGGGAGTAACCGAGCTCCGCGTACAGGCGTACATACGTTTCGGCGTCGAATCCGCGGGCTGTGCGCCAGGTCTGGGTCAAGAAGTAGTCGAAGAGCGGGCGAAGGTTCGGTAGCGTCGGAGTTAGCACCTTTGCCCGTTCGAGCTCCTCGGCCGGGTGATCGGCAAGGTCGAGCAGATGCCGGCAGGCAGCCATGATCAGATGAGGGGCTCGAGCGAGGAGCATGCCGGAGCCGTTCGGCCCCAGCCAAAGCAGAGCGGAATGGGGCGGTAGCGGCCCCCCGAGTTCTCTCGCCAATTGTTCCGCCTTCCCTTCTTCCGCGCACACGAGGAAGACCCCCGGCTCCCATTGGAGTTCTTCCGAAGTACGGAGCTCGCACCTCGAGGCAAAGAGTCCCGAAGCGCGAAGTGCTTCGGCCGCCGTGATTTGCACAATGGGTCCGTCTTTCGGCAAGACTATGGCTCGGATGCTTCTGGCTCGTTCGCTCACTGTCATCTTAGGGACCTCCAATGTGGGAGAAGTTCTTGCAGCCGCTTGTGTCGATCGGGCCCGGCGCTTCGAGCGGATTCGCGGGCGTTCCCTGCCGGTAGAGCCGGGCGCGCGCTCGAGCGTGTCGTGGCGAAACGCGCGGTGCCTCGAATTTCCGCAATTGGCGACGAAGGACCAAGGTCTTTTCGGAGCGGCCGGATCTTTTTCTTCGAGGGGAAGGATCCATCGTCCAGGTTTGCGGGACCCGTGCGGTCGGAGGGTCAAGTCGGACGGGGATGCGCGCAATTACCTTAGGTACCTCGCCAGTTCTTTCGCGAACAAGGCCTCGATTCCGAAACGGGGGAGAAGGCCCGCCATCACCCCCAGGAGGAATCGGAGACACGGCATCCGCAGGAAACCCGCCGCCCACGCTACCTGAGTGAGGGGGATTGGGCTGACGCCCGCCAGGGCCACAAACCAGAAGCCCCAGCGGCGGAGCCAGATCTGTGCGCGTTCGAGGGTTGTTTTACGACGCGCGAAGAGACCCCGCAGGAGAGGCTTGAACAAGCCTGCCCCGATCCCGTAGCCCAGGAGGGAGCCTGCGCAAGTGGATACAAAGGCCAGCGCGGCGGCCCAGTGGGGTTTCATCCCGATCAGGGCCGAGGAGATCACAAGGACGTCGGGTCCGACGGGTTGGTAGACGCCTGCGCTTAGCCCAAGGATCACGATGGCCCATGGACCGAGCGGCGTCAACCGGTGCAGGAGGTGTGACCGGCGATCAAACGGCATCATGACGACACCCGAGAGCAAGCAGCGTACGGCAGGAATCGGATCTCCGGGGATCCCTGCGCCTATGCGAGTTTCCCAGCCTTCGCCCGGAAAGCACATTTTACACACCCGGCACAGCATCTGCAAGGCCGGACGAGGCGGGGGCGCTGAACGGTGTTGATGCTCGAACGCGGGACGGGCTTCAGCACTTGACATCGCTTGCTGGGCGCGCTAACTTGCAGCTGGGCGCGGGTAGGAAAGCCGGTTGTGCGTGCGCGCAGCAAGGGAAGTCGAACCTTCCGTTGGCCGGCAAGATTTGAGGGGAGGTGATGGGCTTTGGCGAAGATCAGTGCAGAGATCCCCGTTGAGAAGCTGATCGCCAAGCAGGTGCAGCTCTGGGCGGTCAGGGAGAGGCTGCGCGAACTGGGGAAGGAGCCTCTCAAGGACCCGTGGTGCTGTGGTTACGTCGCCATCTCGCGCAATGTGGGCAGTCGCGCCGGTCAGGTGGCTCAGATCGTGGCCGATTCGCTGGGCTGGCAGGTCTTCGGCCGTGAGATTGTGGAGAAGATCGCCTGCCAGGCGAACCTGCGCCAGAGCGTGGTGGAGAGTTTCGACGAAAAACGTCAGAGCGAGATCCAGACCTGGATCCAGACCATCATCGACCGGAGGGCCTTGGGGCCGGATCGCTACCTTCGACACCTACTGCAGGTCCTGCTCACCATTGCCCAGCATGGGCAGGCGGTCATCATCGGGAGGGGAGCGTATTTGGTGCTTCCGCCGGAGCGGGGGGTGCGAGTGTGGATTACGGCGCCGGTGGAGAAGCGGATTGAGGTGTTGCGGCGGGAGCACGGGATCAGCCGGGACGAAGCGCGCCGCATGATAGTCACCCGCGACGCGGAACGTTCCGACTGGATGCGCCGGATGTTCCATGCGGACCCGGATGACCCGACCGGCTACGATCTGGTGATCAACACGGGATACCTGGAGCCAGCCGATGCCGCCGAGCTGATCATCCGAGCACTGGAGAGACGCTTTGGCTGCCCCCGACCGTCCCTCCGTCCCGCCCACGCGAACGCTTGAGGAGGAGCCTCAAGAGGCGTGGTGCGCGCGGGAGAAGTGCTCGTGCACGATCTTCCATGCGCCTCGGCGGTTCAGGTAAACGTGCGTTCCCCGCCCGTGCACGGAGCGGGTCTTGCCGGGACCTGTGAGGTTCACCACCCAGTAGAACGTGACGATGGCCACGTCGCCGTACACGACCACCTCCGGGTCGGTGATCTCGTAGGTCACCGTGTGGGCCTGGTTCAGGTAATATTCGAATGTCCTCCGCAGAGCCTCCAGGCCGTGCAGGCGGTCGTGCCGGGTGGAGCTGAAGCCCACCAGAGCGGGGTCAAAATGCTCCAATACCTCTTCGATCGCCCCGCGGTTGAAGGCATCCACCTGCCTTTGCTCCAGCTCGATGAGGTGCTGTTCAATCTCTGCCATGGGCGACCTCCTCTCTGAGCGTCCCATCGGGACGGTGCTACTCCTCTTTTCGCCAAGCCGGGCGGCGTCACCAGGGAGCCAAGTCCGGGGAACACTCCCGTTCCGCGCCCATCGCATCCCCACCCTCGGGCGGAGCGAGCGGCCCATCCCCCGGCGAGTCCAATGTTGCTCCCGGTCACGGCGTCAGGCCCTCTGCCCGGGCGGAGGGTCATCGTTTGTGCGGGCTTCGCCGCGGTCGGATGGCCTCCGAGGGCGGAGTCTGAACGAGGTAGTCGGGCAAGCCTTCATTGGTGCTGGAGACAGCTGTGACCCGGTAGTACGCGAGCGAATCGGCGGGGTCCACGCGCAGGAGGCATTGATTCTCCGTGCACTCGATGATGACTTCGCCGAGGGCGTCTGGACGCTCGGTGCGGTAGATACGGTAGTAGTGGGCGGAGCGGACCCGATTCCAGCGCAGACTCACGGTCGCTGTGTCCTTGTAGGAGGCGGAGAGCCCGGTCGGAGGCCGCATCGGGTCGAGCGCGAGGCGTGCCATGAGGATCGCCGCCCGTTTCTCCGGGCGGCCAAATCGCCACGCGGCTCTATCAGCGTAGTAGAAGACGAGAAGCTGGTGGTCCGGCACTTCCACGATGGATGCGTAGGCCAGGTCACCGAAGCCGGAGTAGATGGGCCATTCGCCCTCCCAGGTGCGTCCTCCGTCGTAGCTGAAGCGAAGGCTGACCCCGCGCGGGGAGAAATCGCGGTAACCCATGACGAGGCGACGATCCCGGGTGACGAGCACATCTGGGGCCTCACCCTGGACATCGACGAAGACGGGCTGGCTCCAGGTCAATCCCCAATCCGAAGAGAAGCTGACGGCCATCCAATGCTGCGCTCCTGCGGTCCTGAGGACGCAGAGCAACCTCTGGTCCGGCAAGATGGCGAGCGCAGGTTCATTGTACCCGACCTGTCCCGTGGAATCCCGAGCGATGAGGACCCATCGATTCCACGTCATGCCGAGGTCTTCCGAGATGAGCGCAAAGGCGGAATTGACGCTGTCCCCCTCCAGATTGCCGTACGCCGGAAGGAGGAGGGCCCCATTGGGCAGGGGAAGGATATTGTCGGAGCAGGCGACCCAGCTCATCCCCGGAACGCGGACAGGCATTGGTTCGGACCACGTCTTCCCTTCATCCGCAGAGCGAGCCAGGTGGAGGAAAATGGATCGACCCCGAGGGCCGTCCTCAATGGTGAAGAAGTTCGCCAGGACCATGCCGCCGGGGATCTCCGCCAGGGAGGGATCGCGATCGTCGAAGATCGTGTCGGCAAGAGTGTCGGGTTTCGTCCACGTCCGACCATTGTCGGTGCTGCGGGTGATGAGGATGGCGCCGTCGGGGCTGACGTGACCCGAGCCCTCGCGGAAGGCGACGAGGAGGGTGCCGTCGTGCAGCCGCACCGCGCCGGGGAAGCCCAAGTGCTTGTCCGAGGCATAGACCACCTTGGTGCGCACGGAACCTGGAGGTGGAGTCTCAATGCGCCGACAACCCGAAGGGGACACAACCAAGCCTGCAAGCGCAACGACCAGGAACGGAGCCATTCGTTCTTGCATGGGATTTCCCTCGCGCAGGGTCTCTCCTCACGTGCCTCTTGCGAACCAACGGTACCTCCCTGACTTTCGGGGGCTTTCTCCCGAGTAGCCGTCACGAAGACGGGAATCCGCGGTGAAGCCCGAGGGAGCGGGCGTAACGGATCACGTCGCGGTATTCCGAGAGCGAGACCGGCCGGGCGATCTCGGGGTACATATGTGCCCTGTGACAGGGCCGGTATTGCGCCATGATGTTGACGTAGGCCTCTCGCGAGACCTGCGTTGCGATGAATTCCAAGATGCGCCTGGAGTCTTCCACAGCGTTCGGCATGACGAGGTGCCGGATCAGCACTCCTCTCTCGGCTAACCCTTGCCGGTTGATGCGGAGGTCGCCGACCTGTCGGTACATCTCGAGAAGGGCCCGGCTGGCAACCTCAAAGTAGTCCGGAGCATGGCAGTAGCGTTCCGACAACTCAGGGCTGAAGAACTTGACGTCGGGCATGTAGATGTCCACGATGCCTTCGAGCAAGCGGAGGGTCTCCACGCTCTCGTATCCGCTGCAGTTGTACACGATCGGGATCTCTAAGCCCTGCTCGACCGCAATCCCGATCGCCTCGACGATCTGCGGCACGTAGTGGGTAGGCGTGACGAAGTTGATGTTGTGGCAACCTCGCCTTTGCAGGGTGAGCATCAGGGAGGCCAGCTCGCTCGGATCCACCTCTCTGCCTTCCCCAAAATGGCTGATATCGTAGTTCTGGCAGAACACGCAGCGGAGACTGCAATGGCTCAGGAAGATGGTCCCGGAGCCTGCCCAACCTACCAGCGGTTCCTCCTCGCCGAAGTGCGGGAAGGCGCTGGCCACGCGCGCCCGGACGCCGCCTCGACAGGTTCCCAGCTCGCCAGCAAGGCGATTCACCAAGCAACGGCGCGGGCAAAGCCGGCAAGGAGCCAAAAGTTCTCGGAGGCGTGAAGCGGTTTCCGGAAGCAAGCCGCGCTGCCAGTGCTCCTGGTACGCCGGAGTGAAGGCCGTCATTTGCTCCTTCACCGTACGCCCCATTCGTTGCAGAGATCAGCCCCTAAGCCAACATTCGCAACACAGAGACTGGTTCCTGCAGGACAGCGCAACCGAGCCCAAGCTGTTCGTTCCTCCGGGGCCGATGCTCTTGGCATCCAGAACTCGTGAATTGGCTTCCCTCAGTCGATGGTCCCGAACGACTTCGAGGACCCGGGCGAATTCCCGAGCTGCGCTGGGCACGCAGCGCTTGCCCCCCTTGACTTCCCTGCCGTCTCGGGAAAGCGTGATGGCAGGATGGGAAGAATCCATTCTGCGGCGGTCGATGTCCTCGTGAGCCATCGCGTCATCTCCGAATTGGCCGAATCGCTCAAGCCAATTCCGGCTGCCCCTGTCCGGGCGTTGGTTCGTCGCTTGACAGCCATCTTCTTCGAGCGGGTCGTTTCCCCTGCCGGTTCATCGACCGAGGCTGAGGAGGAGCTTCCTCGCCGCTGGCAGACCGACGCCGGATGCTCCCGCGAGGCCTCCGGCCAGGGCTTTCCTCGAACCGCAAAGGCGGCTGACGAGCTAAGATACGGCTGCCACTGCCCGCTGTCAACAGCCAAAATTCCTCGCTTGCCGCGGCCGACGCAGCCATTGCGGAGCTGCCGGAGGTTTTGTACCTTTGGGTCAACTTGCCCTCGGGGAATGACGGCAAGAGCTAAAGACGAGATGCTCTGGCGGCAGTCACCTTCGCAGAAGGCAAGGCTGTGCCCTGAGAGGATCGATCGTCGGGCCGGGTGCCCGAGGGCTGGCTCAGAGGGGGCGGCTCGCCGGAGGCCGCAGAGATTCGCCGCAGCGAGCCGGCGGGCGATTCTTCTGACCGGGGCTAGACGCGATCGGCGCGCGGGGTTCTTCCCGCAAATGGAGACGGGAAGGGCAGCCGACGCGTCCGCGCCTCACGCGTCAAGCACCATCGGGTTGAGCGGCTTTGCTCATGCCGAGGACTGCGGCTGGAAATTCGCGGCTCGGGCCGATCCAACTCGAGGTCGGATCTCGCATTCCCGAGTCGCATCTGGCGGAAATGGCACCTCCAGTTTCTCCGTATTGATCGCGGCGGTTACTGGCGTTGCGGGAGGGATCGCTTCTCTCGAGTCGGTGGCGTTTGGGACGAGGCGGCATCCACGGGGCACCCCTTAGCGTGATCGGAGAACGCCCTCGTCCTATTCCGCGCATTTCCCCGAGGAGATCCCCTGGGCTCTTGGGGTGGTTCTGGTACAACGAATACCGTGCGGATTTGGCGTCTCGTTGCCCGGGCGGATGCGCGTCCGTAAGGCTGTCGGACCGGTGGCGGCAGAAACGAGCTGAACGGGGTGGGCGGTGAAAGGCGAATATCGGAGATGTGTGCTCGTCATCCTGGACGGGGCCAGGTACGATGTTCTGCGGAACCTGCTGCACAAGGGCGAGCTTCCGAACGTCAAACAACACATCCTCGCGAGGGGGAGTCTGATCCCGGCCGTTTCCTCGTTCCCCTCGACGACCGGTCCTGCCTACGCCCCCTTCCTCACCGGCTGTTTTCCGGGCACGGTGGAGATTCCGGGGATCCGCTGGATGGACAAGGAGCTTCGGGCGCGAGGTGGCAAGGGCTGGCGGCGGAGCTACATGGGCTACGAGGCGATCTTCTTCAGCCGCGACCTGGCCGCCCCGGCAGGCACGCTCTTCCGTCATTTCCGCCACCCGGTGAACATTTTTAATATGATTACTGCCGGCCTTCGCAAAGGAGGCAATGCATCCCGCTACACGAAGCCCCTTTTGTACGCAGCGGCTCACTTCGCTGAGTGCTGGTCCCTTGTGGACCGCGTGGCCGGATGGCATCTCCTACGTGCGGTGAAGGACCGGCGCAACGACTTGATCGTGGTCGTGTTCCCCGGAGTGGATTCTCTGACCCATCGGTCCCACCCGTTCGATCGCCGCGTGCTGGAGGCCTACCGCTGGTTCGATCACGTGATCGGGAGGGCGGCCCACGCCTTGCTCCAGCTGGCGGGCTACGACGAGACGCTGTGGATGGTTGTGAGCGATCACGGCATGACCTGGACCCATTCCCATTTCGACTTGGTCGACTTCCTCGACCGACGCGGCTTCAGAGCCATGGACTATCCCAGGGTCTTCCGCCGCAATGCCCGCGCCGCCGTGATGATCTCCGGAAATGCCATGGCCAACGTCTACCTCCAGAATAGCCGCGGTTGGTACGGTCGCACCTACCGCGAAGACCTCGAGAGGGCGGATGGCGAGTTCCTCGTCGCGCTAATGGAACAGGAGGCGGTGGATGTCCTGGCTCTTCGCGACTACAAGGGGGGCATCCACATCATGAGCAAGCGCGGCGCCGCCAGCCTCAAATGGGAGGACGGCGTGGTCCGATATCGGCCCCTGGCCGGGGATCCCTTCGGCTACGGAGAGCTCCCGGAAGTCATGACCGCCTGGGAGTCCTTGGAGGCCACGTTCACGAGCGAGTACCCGGACGCGCTCGTCCAACTGGTCCAGCTGTTCAACAGTCGGCGGTCCGGGGATCTGATCGTGAGTGCGACGAAGGGACACGACCTCCGCGCGAACTTCGAGTGGCCCGAGCACCGCGCTTCCCACGGAGCCCTTCTCCGCGAGCAGATGATCGTGCCGATCGTTTGTAGTCACCCCATCGACGCCCGGCCGGCGCGTACGGTCGACGTGTTCCCCACGATCTTGAAGCTGACGGGCAAACCGATTCCCGCGGGGATCGAAGGGCAGAGCCTCGTGTGACTCGTCCCTTGTGGGGTTGGGGGTACCCGGTGTGCGTGCTCCTTTCCTTGCTGGCCCCGTGGCCGCTCGGTCAAGGAGCTCGGTAGGCGCGCAGAGTTGCGGCAGGGTATTCAGGAGGGAGCGGAGTTCTGCGGGGATCGCTCGTCCAGCCTGCGGGCCACATCCAAGATGAGTTGCTGCGTGGGCTCCTGAATGCTCGTCTCCCGGACCACGGTTTCCCGGAACAGAGAGTAGCTTGCCCCTTCGTCGATTAAGCGGAGCAGGGCCTCTTTGCCTCGGATCTCTCCTATTTCGGCATGGACGATCTGTCCCTTGCGTAGACCGACGCTACCTCGTCCACCATCCCGCGTGCGGAGCTCCAGTCGACCCGTGACCCCGAGGTTGGAGACCATCTGGAGCAGGGGCAGGAGTCCGAGGTGCTGCAGGTTTCCCGCCATGAGCAGGTCGGGCACTTCCATGGTACTTCTTAGCCAGGATTGGGAACGGAGATAGGCATCCAGTTCCTGAGAGCTGGGTTCCCGCTCGAGGACGAGATCGACCCCTGTCCGGTAGGCGCGGGTGCGGAGCTCGGCAGAGGCTCCGGGGGAAAACATGACGAACGTGCAGAGCGGGACCCGGGAGGTCTTTCGAATGGCCCAGCACAGTTCCACCGCGTCCAGCGGAGGACTGAGCGATCCGCACAACACAGCGTCTGGCCGCTCTTGATCCGCGAGTCGAAGGGCCTCCTGGGCATTCGCGGCGTGGACGACGTGATGGCCGAGGCGTTCCAAAGCCGTTGCCAGACGTTGAAGGGTTTCCGATTCAGAAGCGCCCACCGCCAAGATGATCAAGCTCTGTGACGCCATCTGCTCTTGCCTCCGTATTTTGCGGTGAATATAGCCAGATCCGGCAGGGAAGGCAAACCCGAATCGCCGTTGTGATGAGAATGTGGATAACTTGCGGGAGGCTGCGATCAGCTAGGCCCAGGGCGAGAAGCCTGGGATGGACGCTGGCCGAATCTTGACCATCGAAGAGGAAACCCTCGTTCGGGCCGAATCGGGATAAGTCATTTCCTCTGCGCGAATTATCCCGACGTCCCTGGTGGCTGCCCGGCGAAGATCCCAGCATGTTGGGCGGCGGGATAAGTGTCGGAATTTCGCCAGTTCTCCGGGGAGCGGTCCTTTGCCGGAATGCCTCTGCTTGTGAAGAAACTGTGGATAACTTCGGGATGTCGGAACACTGGAAAAGGGGCTGGCCCTTGGTTATTGATTTTCAGGACAGAAATGCGTAAGCTTGAGGCAACGGATCCCGGCAATGTCCTCGCGGCCGCACGGAGAGAGTTCCCGATAGCCTACGAGGTGATGCTTGAACGACTGGGGATGGTTCTCTTTCTTCTTTGCCACGCTGCTCGGCCTTGTGGCAACGGCTGATCTAGCACGTCGGCGATTTAGTTGGTCCGCTGAGCTGACCCGCAAGTTTGTTCACATGGGAACGGGCTTGCTCGTGGCTACCACCCCTTTCCTGTTCACCACTCGGACACCGCTTCTGGTGCTCGCGGGGATATTCGCCGGTCTCAATCTGATCGGCGTGCTGGCCGGGTGGTTCGAGGGGATGCATGGTACGGCCAGAAGGAGCTTAGGAACGGTGTTTTTCCCCGTGACGTTCATCATCCTGCTCCTCTGGCTGTGGGAAGCTCATCCGGTGGCCGTGGTGGCCGCGATGTTGGTCCTCGGGGTCGCTGATACCGTCGCGGCCACGGTTGGGGAACTGGTGACCCGTCCACGACGGTTCCGGCTTGCGCTGGAGGAAAAATCGCTCCAGGGCTCGCTCGGGATGTGGGTGGCCTCGTGGGGGGTGGTGCTGCTGACGCTCACAGTGCTGGGTCCTCGTCTCGGCGACGGGTTGAGTTTCCGCACGGCTCTGCTGGCATCCGTGCTGGCGGCCTTTCTGGCCACGGCCGGGGAGGCTATCTCGGCGTGGGGCTCGGATAATCTGTCGGCTCCTCTGGCGGCGGCTCTGGTGCTGGAGGTCTTTCTCGGGTCGGGGCCCAGCCAGCAGGCCGTGCTTGCGGTGGGGATGGTCCTGGCGTTGGCCGTCGCGGCGCTTTCGTACGGGGTTGGCTTCCTCGACGCGGGTGGGGCTGTTCTTGCGTTTGTGATGGGGAGCCTCATCTTCGGGCTCGGGGGATGGGCCTTTGCAGGTCCAATTCTCCTGTTTTTTGTGGCGTCCAGCCTGCTCACCAAGCTGGCGCGTCGACTGCGAGAAAAAGTGGTGGCCGAATTCGAGAAGTCCAATCGTCGAGATCTTGCGCAGGTGCTGGCCAACGGGGGTGTGGCCACTATCTTGTTGCTAGTGTGGCACTGGAGGCCGCAGCCGGAGGTGTACTTCCTGTACCTGGCGTCGCTGGCGGCCGTGACCGCCGACACGTGGGCCACGGAGATCGGAGTGATCGTGGGGATGCAACCCCGCTCTCCGATCACGTTGCGGAGGGTGCAAGTGGGCGCTTCGGGGGGTGTGAGTCTGGCTGGGCTTGCGGCTGCCTGGGCAGGTGGGGTGCTGATCGGAGTTGTGGCCCGCATCAGCGCAGATGGGGTCATTCCGGTGCCGAGCTCGTGGATCTGGCTCCTAGCCTGGATCGGTGTAGCGGCGAGCCTGGTGGACAGCATCCTCGGGGCGTTGATCCAGGCCCAATACCTCTGCCCGATGTGTGGCAAGGTCACGGAGAAATCCCATCACTGCGCGGTGCAGACGGTTCCATTTCGTGGGTGGCGTTGGGTGAACAACGACGTGGTGAACGGAGTCTGCGCGATGGCCGGAGTTGCCATCGCCTCCCTCGTCGTGTAGTCCTTTCGGATGACAGACTGGTAGTCCAAAAACGAACTGGAGGTGCAGGATGACCACTATTGTCGAGGTTGTCGCCAGGGAGATCTTGGACTCTCGCGGGAATCCCACCGTTGAGGTGGACGTGGTCTTGGAAGGGGGCGCCATCGGTCGCGCGGCAGTCCCCTCGGGTGCCAGCACGGGCGAACACGAGGCTGTGGAACTTCGGGACGAGGCGGATACCCGGTACCGCGGCAAGGGCGTTGTGAAAGCCGTGACGAACGTGAACGAGATCATCGCCGAGGAGATCATCGGTGAGGATGCAGCCAACCAGGCGGTCATCGACCAGATCCTCATCGACCTGGACGGCACCAAGAACAAGAGCCGACTAGGGGCCAATGCCATCCTCGGGGTGAGTCTGGCGGTATGCAAGGCGGCGGCCAACGCTTTCGAAATGCCCCTCTACCAGTACATCGGCGGGGTAGGAGCCCGCACTCTCCCCGTGCCGATGATGAACATCCTCAATGGCGGTAAGCACGCGGATAACAACGTGGATTTGCAGGAATTCATGATCATGCCGGCCGGAGCGCCCACGTTCTCGGAAGCCCTTCGGATGGGAGTTGAAGTGTTCCACGCCCTCAAGGATGTCCTCAAGAAGCGGAAGTACAACACCTCGGTCGGGGACGAAGGCGGCTTCGCCCCGGACCTCAAGTCCAATCGGGAGGCGCTCGATCTGCTGGTGGAGGCGATCCAAAAAGCTGGCTACGAGCCCGGGCGGCAGGTGTTCATCGCCCTCGACCCAGCGGCGAGCGAGTTCTACGATCCCGAGAAGAAGAAATACATCCTGGCCTCCGAGAACCGGGAACTGACAGCGGAGCAGATGGTCGATTACTACGCCGACCTGGTTAAGAACTACCCCATCGTCTCCATCGAGGACGGCCTGGCGGAGGATGACTGGGAAGGCTGGAAGATCCTGACCGACCGTCTGGGCCATGAGATCCAGATCGTGGGCGATGACCTGTTTGTGACGAACGTGGAGCGTCTCCAGCGCGGGATCGACATGGGCGTGGCCAATTCGATCCTGATTAAGCTGAACCAGATTGGCACACTCACGGAGACGCTGGAAACCATCGAACTGGCCAAGCGCGCAGGCTACTCGGCGGTAGTGAGCCATCGCAGCGGCGAGACCGAGGATACCACTATCGCCGACCTTACCGTGGCGACCAACCTCGGCCAGATCAAGACGGGCTCCGCTTGCCGTACGGATCGCGTGGCCAAATACAACCAGCTCCTGCGCATCGAGGAGGAATTGCAGGAAGCGGCGGTTTTCGCCGGAATGAGCGTGATCAAGCGGAAGTTTTAGACTCAGGATGCTTGGGAAAACGAGAGCTAGCGGCGGAAATCCGAAGACCCGCCGCTGGCTCTACATCGCGCTGGGAGTGGGGATCGGGTACGTCTTCGTCTTCGGAGACTATGGGCTGTACAACTACTTCCGGCTCATCCGATTGCGCCATCGGATTGTCCGCGAGATCGATGACCTGCGTCGGGAGCGGGAGCAACTGACGGCTGAACTCGAACGCCTGAGCTCCGACCGCGCTTACCTTGAGAAGGTGGCACGGGAGAAGTATCGCCTCGGACGACCGAATGAGAGGATCTACGTCCTTCGCAAGCGAAACGACTGACTGACCGGCTTTTCCGGCCAGTGCGCGCAAAGAGGAGGACGTTGCCCTTGGATAGCTCTCGGAAAGGCGACGACTGGCGAAGGAATCTGCGCAGCTCCTTCATCACGGGGCTCCTCATTTTGATCCCCGTCGTGGCCACGGTGTACATCCTGTATCAGCTATTCAAGGCTCTCGACGGCCTGCTCGGGGGTGTGATCAATCGTCTCCTCGCGGAGATCTTCGGCTACGAGGCCACGGTGCGGATTCCAGGACTCGGTCTGTTGGCCCTCCTGCTACTGATCCTCGGTACCGGCGCCGCCGCGAGGAACTACCTCGGCCGGAAGATATTCGAGATCGGGGACAATCTCATCACCCGCGTCCCTCTGGTGAATCGGATCTACATGACCGTCCAGCAGATCAGCAAGGCGTTCTTCGCGGAGCGCAGGGAGTTCCTCAAGAAGGCCGTCCTTGTTGAGTTCCCGAAGGAGGGTTCCTACTGTGTTGGGTTCTACACCCAGGACACGCGGGGCGAGATTCAGGACAAGATGGAGAGCGACATCGTCGGGGTCTTCGTGCCGACCACTCCCAATCCGACTTCGGGCTTTCTACTGTTCGTCCCACGGGCGGAGGTGATCGAGCTGGAGATGCCGATCGAAGAGGCGCTGAAACTGGTGATTAGCGGGGGAGCTGTGGTACCACACGACCGACGCCAGGTGCAACGGCTCGCCCCTCCGCATCTCTGGCCCTCGCCGAAGAAGCGGGGCCCGGTTATCCCCCCGGTGGTCAGCCTCGGTCGCAAGCGGGTCTCGACCGAAGTGTCCAAATCCCCCGCCGATGAAACGAGCAATCCCGCCGATGCGCGGTAAACTTCTTCGCAGCTGTTCCGTACTAAGCTTTGCGGCCCTGTGGTCGGTCCCTTTCAGCCCGATCAGAGCGCAGGAAGAGAGGGTTCTCACAAGCAGTTTCGGCCAGGAATTCAACTCCTACCGCTGGGTCTGGCAAGCGTTCCTGGCGCAGCCATTGGGTCGCTCTTGCAGGTTTTCCTTCCGGCAGAATCTTTCCAGCTCTCTTCTGGCCCTGGGGCAAGGTGGCGATCGCTGGAAGGATGACCAGACGCTGGCTGCCGAATTGGCTTGGCCCGTTTCCGGAAGCATCCTCCTCCACGGCGGAGGAAGGGCTTTGAGGTTCTGGGACCGGCAGTCGGGGTTACCCAATGATTTCAGCCGTCAGGAACTGTTCATGGGGACGGAGCTGGTGCGCAGAGGGGTGGGGCGGGCCCGGTTCGAAGCGGGACCGGCGCGTGAGGTCCGCTACGCTCGCGAGGAGTGGGGATCGCACTGGGAGGTGGTCTCGGAGGTGCCAGGGTTTGACATCGGAGGCTATGCCCAGGAGGGTACCCTGACCTGGGGTGGGAGCAAAGTAGGTGGCCGGACCAATCAGGATCAGCATCTCGTGTACATGGTGGGGCGGGAGTTCTTGGCCGGTTCCGCCGATACGATCCGGGTCGGGTGGGATCGCTACCGGCACGACCAGTACGTGAATGCGGAGTTGGAACGGGAACGCCTCCGAGGCTCCTCCCTACGCCTCGAGAACCGGCTTCAGTACGCTCTGCCCTTAGGCGCGCAGGCCATTTTGGCTACGCGCTACATCTCCGAGGCAGTGGAAGTGGAGCAGCTGGTGGGAGGGCGGAGCGCTCGATCCCGCGCGCGGAAAGAGGGGGGTCTGGCGAATAGCCTTTTCCTGCGACGCTGGGGTGGCCGTTCCAAAGAGGAGCTGGAGCTTGCGTACCAGACGCAGGAGGCGCGCTACCTCGTCCCGCAGGCCGAGTCGCACGTGCCGTTTTCCCGCAGCGTCGCCCTTGTGGCGCCAGATAACCGCTGGAGCTTGTTGACGCTGGCCTCCCGACTTGCACTGACGCCGAGCAGGCGGGATTCCCTCACGCTTGCGCTGCGAGTCAGCAAGCTTCAGTACGATACGCCCGACACGAACAATTTCGACGACCACGATGAGCTGCGTGTGGACGTGAACTCCGTTTGGAAGCGCCGGCTCAATCCTTTTTCCATCCTCGAGGTGCGGGCCGGTGCAGGTCTGTACCACCTGGTGTACATCTTTGGTGAGCGCAGCGCGGATAATCAGTGGAGCCGGGTGTTCCGCTTGTCCCCGACCGTTGAGCTGCGGCCAAGCCGCGCGGTGCGTTTCCGCCAGCGTTTCGAGGTGATGGCCAATTACGTGGACTACGACTTTGAGGAGCCCCTTCAGGCTACGCGGAGCTTCGTGTTCCGCCGCTTCTTGGCGGAGGACTCTCTCCGCGTAGATCTTTCCGCGAGCTTGCGTCTCCAGGTCGCCCTCGGGTGGCAGGCGGAGGAAAACGGGCGATTGTACTGGCAGAAGTTCGAGGAACGCCCGTTGGTCGGCCGCGTGGAGCGGAGAGTCCGAATTGGGTTGCGGCGGAGCTTCGGATCGCGCTCGATGCTGGAGGCCGGCTTCGCTTACTACGAGCGCGAAGAGTCCCGCTTTGAGCTGCGGGGCAATGGGTACGAGCGGGTTCCTTCCGGACGGTACATCGCCCGCGGCCCGATCCTCTCCTTTCAGTTCTGGGGACGTGGGGCGACCGGCATTCGGGCCAACCTCCATCGTCAGCGGGTCTCTTCCCGGCTTTCGTCCCCTTACTCCACGAACTTCATCACCCTTATCGCTCGCTGGGGTTGGTAGATGGCCCAGGCAAGGCGCAGATACCCTCCGCCGTTGAAGCTGACGATCAGCAGTGATCCGCAAAAGATCGCGGAGGTGGAAGCGCAAGTAGAACGTTATTTGTCACCTTGGGTGGCTTCGGAGGACGACCGGGATAGCCTTGCCATCGCCCTCACGGAGGTCCTGAGCAACGCCATCTACCACGGGAATCGCCTCGACCCTCGTAAACAGGTGAGGATCTCGGTCCAAGTGGAGCCGGAACAAGTGCTGATAGCCGTGAAGGACGAGGGGGAGGGCTTCGATCCTGAGAAGCTGGATGACCCTCTGGCCCCTGAGAACCTGTTGAAGGATCGCGGCCGCGGCATCTTCATCCTGCGGGCACTGATGGACCGAGTGGAGTTCGATTTCAGCCAGGGGGGAACCTTGGTCACGCTTGTGAAGAAGCTCCGGGGGAGTCGAGATCGATGAATCTTTGGCCGCAAGTCGGCGCGGCTGTTTACCTCACGGTCGCCTTCGTGCTCTTCATCCTCGGGGTGATGACGTTCCGTCATGCGGGGGAGACTCGCGTCGGTCGCTACGCCGCCTGGACGATTCTCTTCGCGGCCCTCGGAGCCTTCAGCGCCGGGGTGGCGATGGCCGTCACCTCCGAGTACGGATCCCTGCCTTCACTCTTTCACCGCCTCGGCGGTGTGTGGGAGCTATTCTTCCCCACGCTTCTGGGACTTTCTCTGCTGTATCCGAAAGAGCACCGGCTGAGCCTGTATTTGCCTCGCCTCCTGCCCTGGCTCTATGCCCCGTACGTGTTCCACCTGCTGGTGGTGGCCCTTCTGCCCTCGACGATCGAGATCCCGCCGTGGGAGATGGCATGGGCACGTGGCATCCTGGCCCCGATTCGTATCCTGATCATCTTGGGTTCGGCCGGAGCGGAGACGTTGTTGCGTTTCCACGCATACACGTTCGAAGTAGTGAATCTTGTATTCTCCGCCGCGGCGCTTTTCTTCCTGGCTCGGGGCTACGCGCAGCAATTGGACCCAAAGATTCGGCAGGAGGGGAGGCTTCTCGTACCTGGCCTTGTGCTCAGCGTGGGCACGTATGCGCTTGCCTTTCTTCTGCCGCGCCTTCTGCCTTTGCCTCTGGCGCCCTGGCTACGTCACGTCCTCCTATTATTGGCCCTCTTGCTCGGGGCCTCCGCCTGGGCCTGGACGGTCATCCGGTATCAATTCCTGGGCGTGCGCCTGATCGTGCGGAGGGGGCTGGTATACTCGCTCTCCTTGGGCGTGATCGCTGCCGCCTACCTCATCGCCTACAGCCAGCTACAGCGCTTGGCCCTCACGGCGCTGGGGCATGTGGCTCCCGCTCTCCATCTGCTCTTCCTCATGCTGGCGGTATTTCTCTTCCAGCCGCTGGTCCAAGCGCTCGAAAGCGTAATGGAGCGGCTCTTTGCCCGGGAATGGTTGGATGCGCAGGAGATACTGCAGCGGCTCGGAGAACAAAGTCTGGCCGCACTTGAGCCGAAGGATTTGGAGGTTCAGTTGAGGGAAGCGCTCGAGACGAAGCTGGGGTGGGGCCGCGCGTACCTCTTGGTCGAAGATCCTCAGCGAGGCCTGCTTGTGTCCACCTCCTCGCCCGAAGCGCAATGGCAATGGGGAGGCAGCTGGAGAGCCGTGATCCGGGCATTGCAAACCCCCATCGACCTCGGAGAACTTCGCCAGGAGCTCCGGGATGAACGCCTGCTGGTGGGATCGGGCCTCAGCGAGAAGGCCTTGCTTGTGCCTGTGAGGCACCGGGAGGAAATGCTGGGAGTCATCATCTTGGATCCGGGGAGCGGCGGTGCTCTTCGCGGGGAGGAGGTGGGACTCTTGGCCTCGCTGGCCCGGCACGTAGCAGTTTCCTTGGAAAACGCCCACCTGCTCCGGGATAGCCTCGAGAAGCGCAAGATCCAGGAAGAGCTGGCGGTGGCGAAGCAGATCCAGAAGCAGTTGCTACCAGCTTTCACTCCGCAACTGCCAGGGGTCGAAATTGCGGCGCTGAATATCCCATCCGCTGAGGTGGGAGGCGACGTTTACGATTTCGTCGAGTTCGATCAGGACTGCCTGGGCGTGGCCCTCGGGGACGTGGCCGGGAAAGGGGTCCCAGCCGCCCTGTTGATGGCCAATATCCAGTCGGCCTTCCGGGTGCTCGCTTCCCAGCGCCGCTCCCCCGCCGAAGTGCTGAGCATCCTCAATAGGCACTTGGTCCAGCGGACCAGCCGGGATCGCTACGTCACCTTCTTCTTCGGCATTTTGGACCGACGTCAGGGCAGTCTGGTGTACGGCAACGCTGGACACAATTACCCGCTAGTTCGCCACCCGGGTGGAGAGGTCGTCAGCCTTTCCCACAGCGATCTTGTGCTCGGAGTGATGGAGAACGCCGTCTACGTGGATCAGTTGGTGCAGCTCCAACCGGGATCGGCGGTCCTCCTCTACACGGACGGCGTGACGGAGGTTTTCAGTCCCGAAGGCGAGGAATACGGGGATGAGCGGCTGAAGGAACTCCTCGCCTTGTGGGACGGGGATTCCGTCTTCCAATTGCGAGACGAAATTCTGAACGCCATCCGCAGATTCGGGGAGAAGTCACGGGGATTCGACGACATCACGATGATCATAGTGAAGCTGAGGTGAGACCTTGCTTCGGAGCAGAGCCCAGCGAGTTTTCGCACTGTTCCTGCAGGGCGCGGTTCTGGTGAGCCTTGCGTCGGCCGGGGCGGAGGGTGCCACGGAACGGCGACCCGTGGTGGCGATCCGGGTCCTCGGGAATCGAAGCACCAAGCCGTGGGTGATCATCCGCGAGCTGAAAACGCAGGTCGGAGACATCCCGGATTCCGCGAGATTGGCCGAAGACCGGGACCGAGTGCTGAATCTCCAGCTCTTCGAGCGGGTGGAGATCAGTCTTGAGGAAGGGCCCAACGGGGATACTTTGACCGTTCGAGTGTGGGAGCGGTGGCATTTCTTCCCCTATCCTATCCTGTTCATCAACGAGCGGGACTTTCGAAAGCTCTCTTACGGTGCGGGGATCGTCCACCTGAACGTGGCGGGCCGAGCGCAAGTATTGAGCGGCAGCGGCTGGGCTGGCTACGACCCATGCCTTCAGCTGGAATACTACAATCCCTGGTTCGGGGGGCCAAGACGACTGTTCTGCGAGGCAGTGCTTTCTTTCGGTTCGGTGAGAAGTAAATCCCACGAAGCCTTACCCTACACCGAGCGGAGGGGGCGATTGGAGTTTTCCCTTGGCAAGAGATTCGGCTACAGTACCTACCTGGCTGCCGTCGGCATGTACACGGATCACGGCACCAAGCCCTGGGTGCCGGGTGTGATTGTGAGTCCGGCCGGGCGCGACCGGTTCGGCACCGTGATGGCGCATTTTCGCATGGACTTCCGCGACCTCCGGGCTTACCCGTGGAGAGGCTGGTACCTCAAGCTGAATCTGGAACAGAACGGGATAGGATCCAGGTGGGTCAACTATCAGCGCTTCTTGCTCGACTCACGCGTGTACGCGGGCGACACCCGGAACAGTCTGGCGGCGCGCTTGCTGACTGTCCTGAGCTTTGGCACGGTGCCCAACTACGATCGCGTCTATTTTGGCTACGAGGAAAGGGTGAGGGGCCACTTTTACGATCACCGCGAGGGGAGCCGACAGGTCGTGCTTTCGGTGGAGTGGCGACGGATCCTATTTCCTCTCCGTTACTGGGAATCTCCTCTGCCTCGAAACCTGGTGCCCACGCTCAAATTTGGACTCAACCTGGCGGTATTCGCGGACGCCGGGGCTGTTTGGAGCCGGGGGAGCTGGCCAGAACGCTCGCGGTGGCTGCGGGGCTACGGGATAGGTTTCCACTTGCGGATCCCGTATGTCGAGGCCTTGCGTTTCGAGCTGGCGTTGGACGAGCACGGGAGAGCTCAGGCGATCGCGGATCTCGGGGCCTTCTTTTAACTGCGGAAAAGAGGTCGGGGCGCGTTCGGATCGAGCAGAGGGTTGGCGGTGGAAAAGATGAGGCTCAGCGGCCATGATGTGTACTACGCGACTGAGCTCCGTGCCGGACAGAGGGATCTTGTGTTGGCCGGAGAGGAATTCCATCATCTCTGCCGAGTCGCACGCCACCGGGTGGGGGATCCGGTGGCGGTCACGAACGGCCGAGGGCTAATGGCCGTGGGGCGGGTGAAGGCCATCCGCAAAGAAAGCGCGATTCTGGAATTCAGCGATTGGATGGAAGACTATGGCGAGAGCTATCTGCGCCTGTGGCTTGGTGTGGGGATGATTCGGTCCCAGCGCTTCGACTGGCTGGTGGAAAAAGCTACGGAACTCGGAGTTATCCGCATCAGCCCTTTGCTCACGAAGTACGCTCGATCCCGAGATGGCGAAGCGAAGGCGGGGCGATGGCGCCGATTGGCGATCGCGGCCATGAAGCAGTGCCAACGCAGTGTCCTGCCCGAGGTGGATGCCCCGATGCCGCTTGCGGAATGGCTTGAGCAGCTCCCCCCGTCGGGGCCGAGACTGGCGGCCATTCCCGAGGCGGAGATGTTCGTCGGTCACTGGATCTGCAACGCGCGGCTGGTGCCGCCGCTTGAACTCGTCGCGCTGGTGGGACCGGAAGGGGGATTCGCGGCGGAGGAGGTGCAGCTGGCGCAAAGTCGCGGGTTTGTCGGCGTCAGTTTGGGTCCCCGACGCCTGCGCACCGAAACCGCGGCATTGCTTTTGTGCTCGCTCTTGCTTAACATGATCCCCGCGAAGGAAGGCCGGTAACGAAAGGGTACTCCGCGAGAGGCGAGGAGGGAAGCGATGCTGGAATGCGTCTTCTGCAACATCCTGCGTGGGGAGATGCCGGCAGAGTTCGTCTACGAGGACGAACAGATCGTGGCCTTTCGCGACATCAATCCCCAAGCTCCCGTTCACGTCCTCATCCTGCCACGGAAGCACATCCCTTCCACCAACCAGATCACGCCGGGGGATGTGGGTATCCTGGGCGAAATGATCCTGGTGGCCCGCAAGGTGGCCGAGATCGAAGGAGTGGCCGATTCGGGATATCGGTTGGTCATCAACTGCAACGAGGATAGCGGCCAGGAGATCTATCACCTGCATCTGCATCTTCTCGGCGGCCGAAGGATGACCTGGCCGCCGGGCTGATCCCCTTGGGGCCCGCAAGGAAGACCCTCCCTCGCAGGGCGCTCCGAGGATCGTTCCTCTCCTGGGGGAGCGATTTCACCGGCCGAGCCTGGCGGGCGTCTCCTCCATGACCCAGCGCAAGTAGTCCTCGGAACCGCCGACGATGGGCAATGCGAGGATTTCCGGCACCTCGTAGGAGTGCAGCTCTTTGATGCGCCCGATCAACGCATCGAGGAGACTCCTGCGCGTCTTGATGACGAGAAGGCCTTCGTTCTCCTCCGTGAGCTTCTCTTGCCATCGGAAATAGGAGCCCAGATTCGGGATCAAGTTGACGCAGGCGGCCAGCCTCTCCTCCACAAGCCGGCGAGCGATGTTTTCCCCCTCCGCGCTAGCGGATACTGTCACCAACACAACAACCAGTTCTTCCCACTGCATCGCCTTAGCCACCTCCCATATGCCGGGATCCGGACGTTCGCCCTCCCTCTTCTGCTCCGACCGAAGGTCCCCATCCGGCCAGATATGACAAGAAGTTCCAGAAGCAATACACTTCCACTGCGAACGGCATGAAACCCAGGAACCCGGCGAGGGGCATCTCGAACAACTTCGGCTTCTGAAGGTACGGGACGGCGTAGACCCACTTCGCCTGGGCCCAATAGTTCCAGAATTCCCAGAGGATGCCGCAAATGAGACCAGAGGCGAAGAGGGAGAGGAGTTTGCTGACATCTCCTCGTCGGAGCCGGACGAAAAGCGACTCGCCTCCGGCCAAACCGAGTACGGGATCCAACAGGAATACATATCCCACCCACACCGGGGCGATCAGGTAATGGGCGATCTCAGGAGGGACAAGCAGGGGGCCAATCGTGCACAGGAGTCCCACACCAAACCAGATTAGCAAAGTGCGCTCGCTGATGCGCTGCGGGCCTACCCGCCAGCGCGAGAAGAGGTTGTAGCTGTCGAGGAGCTCGCTCGTGAAGAGGATGCCCGGGAAAATGGTAGCGAAAGCCCAGGCGTAACCGATCAGGCGCAGGGTGAGATTCCGGGGTAGTCCGACGTAGTACCAATTGCGGATCCGGAGATTGTACACCTCGAACACCGCCCAGACGGCGACGGAGAAAAGTAGCATCGCGGCGAAGCGGAGTGGGTGACGTCCGATCCACGAGTATCCGTGTCGCCTTTGGAGCCAAGCATCGAGGAGGAGGATGTAGGCGGTCCAGGCCAAAGGGGTGAAGTACACCGCGAAGAACCAGATGCGGCGGAACATCAGGACTTCGGACAACGCGAGGAGACCTATCCCCACCCATCCGTGCACGCCGAAACGCATCAGCGGCCCTCAATTGGTTTCGAAGCGGTGCCGAATGGCTCGTTCCAATCGGGGCTTGTAGATCAGGTCGAAAGCTTCTCCCGAATCCGGGAACATGGCCGTAGCTGTCCGCCGGAGCTGTCCCACCATCTGGACCGCCTCAGCCACTGTGAGTCCCTCTTGCTCGCGGATGATGGTGAGGGTCAGGTCCACGAGGAAGCGCAGCCATCTCCGTTTGCGCAGCTCGTCGCGGATTTCGTCAGGGTCAGGTTGCATTGGAACGCTGGTCTCCGCGCAGGGAAGCGGTTCCGTCCCCCCGTCCAGGGGGGATTTCCTCAGGCCAGTCGCCCCGATCCGTGAGCGCGCGGTGAAGCCACGCTTTGGCCCGCTCGAAATGGCTCCCGCGCCAGTAGATCTGACCGCAACTTGGGCAGCGCCAGAAATCCTCCTGGCTCTGCAGCACGTAGGCTGGGACTTCCGCTCCAACCCGATCCTTGTCAACCTTTTCGACCGGGGCATTGCAAAGGCTGCAGCGGGTGAAGAAGTAGCGCTCGGGGTCCAGCCGGAAGGCTCGGATGACTTCGGCCACCTGGCGGAGGGGGCGCTGGTTCCGTACGAAGTAGGCGCGTCCTTCGCCAGCCAAGGCTACAAGCTCCCGGTCCCGGCTCAGGAGGATCCGGTCCTCCTGACGGATCCTTTCCAGGACCAGCTGGTCGGTGAGATGCTCGTACACGGTGTCGTATCCCAGGATCCGGAGCCACTTCGCCAATCTGCCGAGCATGATGTCCACCAGGAAGCGAGGCTGACTCCGATCTGTCCCTGCCTCCGGGCTCATAGCCACCCCTGTTCCAGGCACCACAGGATCGTCTCTCTGACCCCATCTTCGATCGAGACCTCGGCTTCGAACCCGAGCTCTTCGCGCGCCTTGTCCACGGAGCAAACCCAGTAGCGCTCGCGGATCTCGCGGATTTTTTCCCGGTTGAGCGTAGCGGGTCTGCCTGCGAACCAGGCAGCAAGTTCCGAGACCCAGGCCGCCGGGTAGAGGGCCCATGTGGGCAGAACCAAGGCGCGAGCCCTCCGTCCCACGGCTCGTGCTACCGCGTCTGCGAATTCCCCCCACTCGGTCGGCCGCGGATTGGCGATGAAATAGGTTTGCCCTACTGCCCGCTCGCTTGTGGCGGCACGTACGATTCCCCGCACCAGATCTGACACATGGACGAGGCTGATCAGCCTCGGGGCCCGGCCCAGAAGCGGTTTCCAGCCCCGGACTGCGTAGCGGTAGAGCACAAGGAGATCCCGGTCCCGGGGCCCGTAGACCGCGGACGGGCGAACGATGGTGATCGGAAGCCGGTCGGCGTATTCCCGCGCAATCTGCTCGGCCCGGAGCTTGCTCAGACCGTAGGTAGTGAGCGGACGAGGTGGATCCTCTTCCTTGCGCGGGGTGGGTCCGTCGCTCGGACCCGCCGCAGCCTGGCTACTCACGAGGACGAATCGCTCCAGGCTGTCCCCGCTTTCCGCGCAGGCGCGGAGGAGGTGGGCCGTGCCCTCAGCGTTCACCGCGAAGTAGTCCTGCCGCCTTCGGGCCTTGGTGAGTCCGGCCAGGTGGAACACCACCTGCACCCCGTCCACGGCCGCTCGCAAGGAGTCCGGCTGGGTGACCTCACCGTACACCCGCTCAGTCGGGAGAGACTGAATCCAGCGGAGATTACTGGTCCTCCGCACGAGGCAGCGGACGTCCCAGCCCTCCCTCACCAGGCATTCCGCCAAATAGCTGCCGATGAATCCGTTGGCACCTGTGACAAGCGCCTTCATCTTTTCGGCCTGCTCGCGCGTCTCATCTCGATAAGTCTTGCCCACTACATGATACGAAAAATCCCCCACCTGGACAAGCTGCAACCGCCTGGGGCAGGCTTGGTGGAGCCCCCCACTCGGACTCGATGTGGGTCGACGGTTCGGATCGGTCCTACTCAGTTCCCGGACTGCGCCAGGAGACCGAGGGTGCGGGAGGAAATGCCGCGCGGGAAGGGTCTGATTTCCCCGCGCCGCGGGTTGTAGTACCACGCGGCGCTCGTGCCCTGGCGGAGAGGAGGGTTCAACTCAGGCGAGGTATCGATCCGCACTTCCACGGAGGAGAGTCCTCCGCGGGAACCCCAGTAGGGGTTCGGGGGAAAGGCGGGGAGATAGGGACCGAGCCGAAATACGCTATCGCGGGAGGCAGAAACGTTCCCTGCCGGGTCAGTGTACCAGGTAAGCTGTCGCCGAAAGATGGCGGGGTCGCCCTTCCGATTGGCATCGAGCTCGGAGCAGGGATAAAAACCATGGTCCCGCCGGTACGCCTCGAGCGCCTGCCGGAGGGCGGATAGGTTTGCTTCGAGGATGGCCTGCTTCTCTCTGGCTCGGCGATGGCTTTCGCGCGCAGAGAGAGCTGCGCCAACGAGCGCGAGGGCCATCAAGACGATCGCGATCTCCGCCTTTGTAGCTTTGCCTTTCGTGGCCGTCGCCTCCGCTCTCATCGCCCGAAACGTCCGGAAGATTACGGCCTTTCCCAGTCGCCACTTTCTTGAGCTTGCTCCACAGCCTGGATTCCCGAGGGCTCTTCGGCTGAGTTGGTCTGGACGGCGGCGAGTCTGCGCACTTCGTGGACCCGGCTGGCCAACGGCACCGTGAAGTAAAAGGTGCTCCCTTTCCCTTCTTCGCTTTCCACCCACATGTTGCCGCCCAGGTGCTTGATGATCTCTTTCGAGATGGGAAGGCCCAGTCCCGTCCCCTTGGGGCGGTTGGTGAGACCTTTGCCCTCCACCACCTGCTGGAACCGGTCGAAAATGAGGGGGAGGAAGCGCTTCGGGATGCCGACCCCCGTGTCGCGGACCCAGACCTTGGCGAAATCCCCCGGATCCGTTCTTCGACGCCCCGGCATGGTCTCGTAGCCGATGGTGATCTTCCCGCCCTCCGGCGTGAATTTGATGGCATTGCCCACGAGATTGACCAGGACCTGGATCAGGCGCTCCCTATCGGCGCGCACAATCAGCGGGAGTTCAGAATTCTCCACCTCCACAGTGAGGGATTTCTCGGTGGCCAAGGGCCGCAGCGAATCGATGGCCGAGAAGATAGCTTCGCGGAGGTCGAAGTCATCGATCTCGAAGCGCATGTTGCCAGATTCGATCTTGGAGAGATCGAGGATGTCGTTCACCAGACGGGCGAGGCGATCGCTTTCGCGGATGATGATCTCCAAGAATTCGCGTCGGTGCTCCGGGTCGTCAAAGGTCAGCAGGATCTCGGCGAACGAGCGGATGGCCGTGATCGGCGTCCGCAACTCATGCGAAACGGCCGAGATGAACTGATCCTTGAGGGTGTCCAGCCGGCGAAGTTCGCTGAGTTCCCTTTCCTCCCGCACATCGATGAGCACGAAGACGATCCCGATGACTTTGCCCTCCCCGTCGCGGAAGAGACTGGGCGAGACGCGAACGGGGAGCTTCACCTCTTGGGGGCTAAGCTCGATTTCCGCACTTTCTGGCTGGCGTTGCTCGTTGGCGGCCTCCACGGCTTTGAGGAAAACGTGCGCGATGTCCGGGCGCAGCACTTCCTCCACTAGAGATCCGATGGCCTCCTCCGGGTCTAGCGAAAGCATCCAGCCTGCGGTGCGATTCAGAAGATGGATCCGGCCCTCCAGGTCGGTGGCCACGAGGCCGCTCGGCATGCTTTCGAGGACGGATTCCAGATAGGCCTTGATGTTGCCAATGGCCTGGGTTTGCAGCTCGGTGTTGTCCAAGAGGCGGCGACTCTCCAATGCCAAAGCGGCTTGAGTAGCCACCATCTGGAGCAGGCTGTATTCCATCCCGGTGATGGTCTCGGGGGCCAACTCCAGGACAATGAAAAGGAGCCCGAACGCCACACCCCTGGCGGTCAGCGGCACCCAGACGCTGCTGCAGGGCCTGCCATTCGGAGTGGGATCGATCGGTAGGACGGTGATCCTTCCCTCGCTGATCGCCCACTCTCCGATTTGGAGCCCATCGGGGTCACGGAGGATCCTCTCGTAGACCGGACTTAGCCCGACCGCTTGGCTCGCGTAGAGAAGCCCGCTGGTGGGATCTCGGGACAGTAGGGCGCATCCCGCCGTAGGAAATAGCGAGGAAAGGATGCGACCCAGCGCCTCAATGATCTGCTGAGCGTCAGGCGCCGTGAAAAGCTCGAGCGTGGCGTCGTAAGTCTGCCGGAGCTTCTCGAAGACGTGGATGTGGCCCTGCGGAGAAAACTCCGCCCCCGCGCGGGCTCCTGAATCACGAAGATCGGGAGGCATCCCGGTTCGTTTGTGGGCCTCGTCGCTCATTTCCGAGAGCCTAGAAGTCACTCGACCGGAGTCTTGGGTTCCTCATTCGCGAGCTGAAGAAACACGCTCGAGCGCTCGAACTCGGTGTAGAAGCTGGCGAGCAGGCGTTCGATCGCCTCGGGGGATAGCCTCAGCGTGTCCCACACGCTCGGATGAACCTCGGGGACGATGTCATCGCCCGGGTATCCAATCTGCTCCATCCGCACAAGACAGTCGGCGAGGTGGACCAGACCTACCAACCGCGAGGCCTGCTTGGCTCGATCGGGCTCGTGGTGCAGCCCGATCGCTTCCGCGAGCTGGACCGGCAGATTCCAGTTCTCCGCCAGCCAACGCCCGATATCGCTGTGCGTGACGCCGATCACCATTCTCTCCGCTTCGGCGATGGAGCAGTGCTCCTGGACCACGGTCTGAAGCACTCTCTCAAACTGGTCAGGGAGGTACTGGTCCAGGACTACCTTGCCGATGTCATGAAGGAGCCCGGAGACGAATGCTTCCTCTGGGTTGGAATACCGGACTTCCCGGGCCAACAGCTTGGTCGCCACGGCGCAGCCGATGGAGTGTTGCCAGAATTTGGATCGATCCCAGTTGCCGAGAGAAGCTCCTCCAGGTCGGAAGACGTCGAACACGCTGGCGCCCAGGGCCAGGTTCCTCACCGTATTGAAGCCGAGGATCACGGTAGCCTGAGTGATGGTGGAGACCCGTTTGGGAAGGCCATAGAAGGCCGAGTTCACGATCCGAAGGATCTTCGAAACCAAAGATTGGTCATTGGAGATGATTCGGGCTACGTCGGAGGCGGACGAATTGGGATTGTTCACCGCCTGCATCAGCTGAGCCACCACCTGGGGCAGGGTCGGCAGATTCTTGATCCGACGGATGGTAAGGGCAATCTCTGGCGACGCGGTCGCGACTTCCATGACCATCTACTCCCGTGCTGTTCGAATCACCCCGCATTCGAGGGGGCATGACCCGGTATTTGACGTATTCCTCGCCGCAACAACCGCATAGGCGAGGCGGATCGCCGTTTCCTGGGGACACATCGGCCTTCGGCTATGCAGCTGCCTCGCCAAGCAGGTCCTGCACCATCGCAATGATTTCGGCGGGGCTGAAGGGTTTGGGCACGTACGCATCGGCCCCAGCTGGTAGCCCCTCCTCCAGGTCGGAGGCCTGGCCCTTCGCCGACAGGATGATCACCTTCATGGCCCGCAGATCTTCTCGGCTCCGAATGTGCTGGCACACTTCATATCCTGTCCGGTGAGGCATCATCACGTCCAGAATGACGAGGTTGGGCCGCACCTTTTCCACCAGCTGATAGGCCTCCTCGCCGTCTTTGGCCACGTAGACGTCAAATCCGCTCCTCTGGAGCACGTAGGAGAGCGACCGAGCAATGAAGGGCTCGTCATCGGCTACGAGGATCTTGGCCGCTGGCATTGGTCTCCTCTTCTGCAGATGGTTTTCCGAACATCTCCCTGCTCGCGCGGTAAACTGATGCGATGGTCTCGATCTGCTTGATCAATTCCCCTGCGGAGATTCTGCCGGGGACAACAAGATCCTTTTCCAGCTGGCGCTCGAGACGGCGGAGGAGGGAGGCCAAACCTTTGAAGCCAACTGTCTCCGAGGCTCCTTTCAGGCCGTGACAGCGAAGGTGCAGCATGCGCAGCAGTTCTGGCTTTGAAGTCTCGCCGAACTGCTGCGCCAGGGAGCGGAGTTCGGCGATTCCTGCCTCCATGCTCTCGAAGTAGAGGTGGAGGAAGGGGTGCCACCGCTCTACAGCCCGCCGGTCAATGTAGTGCGCGCTTCCGGATGGGGTAAGGGTCTGGGCCATCTCGTCGATCCACCTCAGGAGCTTCGGTTCATTCAGCCGGCGTGAGGATCTTGCGTAATTTGAGTATGAGCGAGCTCGGGTTGAAGGGCTTGGTGACGTAATCCACCGCCCCGAATCGCATGACTTCCACGACCTTGTCCCTTTGGGCAAGCGCGGATAACACCACCACGGGCACATCCTCCTTCCCGAGCTCGAGGCGGAGCTTCTGCAAAAAGGCTTCTCCGGACAGACCGGGCATCATCAGGTCGAGGAGGATGAGGTCAGGATTGTGCTCCTGCACCAGCTCCAACGCTTCAAGGCCGTTCTCGGCAAGGATGACGTCGTATCCGAAGGATCGCAGGTACTTCTCCACGGCCAGTCGCATGAAGCGGTCATCATCGACCACCAAGATCTTCGCCATTCTCGCCCTCACTGCCTTCTACAACCTCTTGAGCACCACCACGGTTATATCATCGACGAATTCCGCATTTCCTGTAAAACTTCGCAGGGCATCGCGCAGAATCTGCGTGAGGCGCCAAGGCTCCTCCTGGCGATAAGTGGAGACCAGCGTGCCGAGTCGTTCCTCCCCAAACGGCTCGCCCGCGGGGGACTTCGCCTCGGAGACGCCGTCGGTGAAAATGAGCACGATATCCTGGGGTTGGAGCTGGACTTCCCTCTTTTCGAAGTTCACCTCTGGCCAAATCCCGATGATCATCCCCTCCGCATCGAGGCGACGGACTTCTCCGGAGCGGCCGTCCACCCAGATCGGCCAGCAGTGGCCCGCGTTGGCGTATTCGAGAGTCCAGGTGCTGGGATCCAGCCGGGCGCAGAAGGCGCTGATGAAGAGCCCTCCGCTCTCGAGATCTTCGTAGAGAGCCCGATTGGTCCCATGTAGGATCTCCGCGGGATCCCGCCAGCGACTCATCTCCGAGCGAATGGCGCTGCGCGCCTCGATCATCAGGAGAGCCGCGCCGATGTCATGGCCCGAAACGTCGGCGACCACCATGCTCAGGAGTTCGGTCTCGTCGTGGTAGAAATCGTAGTAGTCGCCTCCGATGGTCTGCGCCGGCAGGTAGAGCCCGGCCAGCTGACCCCCCGGGATCTCGGGCCAGTATTTCGGGAGCAAGCTGCGCTGGATGTTCTTCGCGATCTCCAACTCCCGCCGGAGCCTTTCCGCTGCCTTCGCTTGCTCCACAAGATGGCAATTGTGTAGCGCAATGGCGGTGACCGACGCGATGGTGGTCAGCGTCTTGAGGTCGGAGGTTGTGAAGGGTTTGCCGTCCACCCGGTCGGCCAAATTCAGAACTCCCATCTTTCGGCCCCTGATCTGAAGGGGCGTGGCTACGAGCGGTACCGAGAGGAAGGAGTTCGTGGCATAGCGTCCCTGCGGGACTGGGGCCGGCCGAAGGTGCTGGAGCCGGCTTATGTCTTCGACCAGCAAAGGCTCGCCCTTTTCGAAGACCCAGCCGCAAATGCCCTCGCCGGGGCGGATCCGGGTCTGCTGTGCGACCTCTTCCGGGATGCCCCGCTGAGCCACAATGCGCAGGGTGCCTTCCGTCTCGTCGACCACGAGGAGAGAAGCCCGCTGGGCTGGTACCGCCTTCAGGGCAAACTCCAGCGCGATCTTCGATACCTGCTGCACGTCGAACACCGACCCCAACGTCTCCGTGATCCTGCTCAGCAGGTGGATCTCCTCGTACCGCCCCGCCAGCTCCGCGGCGAGGCTGGCGATCTCGTGTTCTGTGTAGAGCCGGTCCTCCACGATTTGCCCGATGGCATGGGCCAGAGCCCGGAGCTCCTCCGCCTGGACTTGCCACCAGGGGTGAAGCTCCAGGCTCCCGACGCGTTTTCCCAAGAACTCCAAAGGCCGGGACAAACCCGGCCGACCTTCGCCTCCCCGATCGCATCCTTCCGAAAACAGCACGTGCCCCTCCGCATCACGCAGGGTGATGCCGACCGATGATCCTTCGGCAAGCCTGGCCAGCGCGGAGCGAAACGAATCCTGCCTCAGTACGGTGACCAGTTCCATTCCGGCTCAGCTCACCACTTGGGAGCGGCCTTCTGCTGTGATCTTGTACCCATGACCGGTGATGACCAAGACGGGAAGAGGAGCCGACCGCCATGAAGTGGCTTCCACTCGCCCTCCCCTATTTTCGGCAAGGGGGAGAGGTACTTTAGATGGGGTCCGTCCTGCTGGACACTATCGGAAGGGCGTGGTCATTTGCCCCCTGGTGGTCGCGAGCAATGCGCGGGAAGGCAGAAGGAAACCAGGCCGAGGATTCGGGCGCATTCAGTACAGTAGGTATTTCTGGCGGATCCTCAGGAATTCATCCAGGCCCCGTCGCTGGATTTCCAGGAGCTTTGCGAGGGGTGCGCCCGCCTCGAGGGCCTGCGCGAATTCTTCGCTGCCGGTCATGAGCTGCATGCCCCTTCGCTGGATACGGAAGCTATCCGGGAAGGCAGAGCGGAGGGCCCAGAGCAGCCCGATGCCGAACTCCACCGAGCGCAAGCGCTCCGGATCGGTTGGGTCGAGCCGGATCCCGTAGCAGACCCGGCCCTCATACTTGGGATGGCTGGCCAGTCCCGGAAGATTGCGGGGGACGAAAGACGTGGGCCGGCAGGCAATCCCGAGCCCGCTGGCCTCGAACAAGCGGAGGAGACGAGCCGGATCGATCCAGGGTGCGCCGAGATGGCGAAACGGATAGAGGGTCCCTCGCCCCTCAGACACGTTCGTGGCCTCAAGCAACCCTATCCCGGGGTAGAACAAGGCCGTGGTATCGGTTGGGATGTTGGGCGAGGGCGGGATCCAGCGCAGCCCTGTTTCCCAGTACAGCATATTCCGACGCCAACCGCGCATGGGAACGACGGTGAGGTCGAGCGGCTTCGAGCTTGAGAGCCAACCCTCGCCCGCAAACATGCGTGCCAGCTCACCCACCGTCATCCCGTGCCGCAGGGCAATGGGGTGGATCCCTACGAAGGACCGGAGGGGTGGCTCCAGTACTGGCCCTTCGACGATTTCTCCCCCGATGGGATTGGGTCGATCCAGCACCACGAACGGGATCCCTTGGTCAGCGGAAGCTTCCATGGCAAGCGCCATGGTGCTGATGTAGGTGTAGAAGCGTGCGCCCACATCCTGAATGTCGAAGAGGAGCACATCGATCTGGCGCAGCATTTCGGGGCTGGGTTTCTTCGTCTCCCCGTAGAGGCTGAGGATGGGGATCCCCGTGCGCGGGTCCCGGCCGTGATGGATGGTTGCCCCAGCCTCCTCGGTGCCGCGAATGCCGTGTTCCGGGGCAAAGAGGGCCACGAGCTTCACTTCTGGGTCGGCGTGGAGTAGGTCGGCCAGGTGTTTGCCCTCGGAGGTGACCCCGGTCTGGTTGGTGATGAGCCCGACCCGCTTGCCGGCCACGAGATGTCGATATTCCGTGAGCAATCGGTCGGCCCCCACCCGCACCCGAGGTTTTCCTCCTCCGCAGCTCGCGGAAGCGGCCAAGAGGAGAAGGAGTGCGCCGCAGAGCGGGCGCATGGAGCTACCCAGCCGCAGTGGTTCGTCACGGCGCATCGTTCGGTTCCGGCTTGGAGGCGTCGATGGCCTCCACAATTGGGATCTTGAGCTCGTCCCCTTCGTGGACGCGATCGAGGTCGACTTCGGGGTTGTATGACCAGACGAGCCAGTAGGGGACGTCATACAGGCTATGGCAGATGTACCAAATGTTCTCCCCCCGTGCGACGCGGTGCACGCGGACGCCGGTCACGCGGTAGGTGGCGAAGAAATCCTCCTCGATGCTGCGGAGGTAGTCCAGGCGCTGGCGGTGGAATTCCTCCGGACTCACATTGCGGAAGGTGAGGCGGACCTGCTCCCCCACTCGGAGCTCTTTCCCGGGGGAGAACCCGTTCAACTGCCGCAGCTCCCGAGCGGTCACCTTGAGCCATTCGGCGTAGTGGCCCAGGGTTTCCTCCGGCTGGACCCGCGTCCAGCCATCCCGCGGAATCTCAACCCGATCGGTCAGCCGCCTCGGATTCACGTTTCGGGACACTCCCGTGGTGTCGTAAGGGACCCAGTGGAGTTCGGCCAAGCTCCCTCCCGGGGCTGGGTTCGACTCAGGGGGCGGTGCCGATGCGAAGGATGTGGCCCCGGCGGCGCGAGAACTCGCCGAAGGCGGCGGTGAAGCCGATGCCGGCGGTTGCTGCGAAGCAGCTCTGCTGCCGGAACCACCGGGTACCCGGAGAACCTGCCCCGGTCGGATGCGGTCGGGATCGGGGAGATCGTTGTAGTTGAGGAGATCCTGGACTGAAGCTCCTAGCCTCTTCGCAATATCGCTCAGCGTTTCCCCGCTGCGAACGACGTACTGGTCGCCAGAAGGTGGGGGCGGGCTCGGCGAATTCGAGCGTTTTTGGAGCACCTGGGCGTAGAGCGAGTCGGGGTCTGCCTTGAGGTTGACGGGCAGCCTAAGGGTGTAGCCCCGAGGGATCCGCCTTTGGCCGCGCCAAACGGGCGCCCGCAGCGCGGGATTGAGCTGCCGGAGCTCCTCCAGCCCCACCTCAAAGATCTGGGCCACGATCTTCGCAGGCACGTGGTCTTCCAGCTGGAACTCGAGAAACTGCAGAGGAGGCTCGAACTCCACCTCGCCGAAGAGTTGCTGATAGTTGCTGCGTACGTACAGGGCGGCGAGGAATTCGGCGTAAAAGTTCTTGGAGGCGAACTTGAAGCTGGGCGAGCGGTAGCGGTTCAGGATGACCTCGAAATCCCTTGTACCCAAGCTCTCCACAGCCTGCTTCATGCCGGCCAGGCCGTGATTGTAAGCGGTGATTGCCAGGGGCCAGGTGCCCAGCTCGTCGTAGTTTTTCCGCAAGAGCTGGGCCGCCGCCTCCGTCGAACGGAAGGGGTCGAAGCGCTCATCCACCTCGTAGGTGATGCGGAGGAAGAGACGTCCGGTGTGCCGGGTGAATTGCCAAATGCCCGCAGCTCCCATGTGGGAGTAGGCCGCCCAGTTGAAACAGGATTCCACGTGGGGCAGAGCCGTGAGCTCCTCGGGGAGCCCATGATTGCGGAAGATCTCCTTCATGCGGTCGATGTAACGCCCCGACTGGCGCAAACCGAAGAGGAAGAAATCGCGGTTACCTCGTTGCACGCGCACATTCTCGCTTGCCGTACGAAGGGCTTCCCATCCTCCCCAAGGAGTCCAAAGGTCCAGGATTCGGCGCTCCTCTTCGCTGAACTCGGAGGGATTGCGCTGCCCGAGGCGCCGGAGCCAGTCGGAGTACTTGTTCCGCAGGCGAACCACGTACTCCCGCCTCGTCCGCTCCGAGACCTTATCGGTTCCAAGAAGCTGCCTCAGGTCCACCACTTCGTATATGACCAGCGGGTGGTTGGAATCGTGTACGATCAGCTGATCCGTATGCCATTGGCTATACACCCGGATCCAGAATTCGACGTTGTCTCGTAGTGATGGGGGCAGCGGAAAGAGGTCGTTGCGGGGGATGTCGTTGGGATCAATAGCCTTCGCGGTCGGAGAAGTGAGCAGGAGAGCCAAAGCGAGGACCGAGCTCTTTGGAAACCTTCGGGATGCCGCAGAGGGTCGTCTCTCGGACATCATCGGGCTGCTCCGTCATTTTCCGCGTTCCAGACCGGTCTTGCCCCCGGAGGCACGAGAGGTCGAATCACTGGGTCCAATCCTCGAGGTCCCCGTACTCGGGCGTGTCCAGCTCGGTCCCGGCGTCGGGGTTTTCCTCGAAGAAATCGGCGTTGCGTGGGTCGTACTGGATCATCCTGCCGATGATCTCGATCAGATCCTCTTTGTCCAGGGCCTTGAGCTCGAGAAGCGACTCCCCAACGTCGTGGAAGGACTCCTGATCGAAGACCCAGGAGTACAGCAGGGCAATGACGTGCTTGCACATCCCGGATCGCGCTTCGCACGTGCAGGAGGTCGAGAGACGGTAGTCGTCCGCGGTGACCTCGACCAGGTACTCGCCGTAAGCCTCCCGAACGCGGCCTGAGATCTTGTTCAGGAATACGGCCGCTTTCCGGATGAAGCCGCCGGTGTAGTACTCAAAGCCCTCGCCGCCCGTGACCTCTTCGTCAAGCTTCCGCACTTCCTCCACGGAAAGGGAGAGCAAGGCCGGGGAAATGGGAAACTCCTTCCGATGCACATCCATCGCCTTTCTCCCGAGCCGCCGGGAGCAAGCCCCGGACGGCTCCACCACTCTTCTTGTCGTCCAGTTCTCGGAAAGATTGACGTGGACCTCGAGCTTCGGATCGGGCTGGCTTGGATTTTCCTCCCCGTCGCCCTAACGAACTTACAAAAAGCCGATCCCGAATTCAAGGCGCAATCGCCGTGCCGGACCAACCCTACCCCTGGCCCTTGGGCTGAGGCCCGAGAGCAGAATGCTGACACCGAGCCGGCCATTCCTTCGCCAGGGTTGTGTATTGGGTTGGGGATTCGTATGTTTGCGGGAGCGGGGCGAGGCTGTGGTCCGAGCCTCGCGGAGCGGGAATGTCCGACTTCGAGGCGGCAGAATCGGTTGGGCGAGAATTGGGGCGAGCAGAGAGGCGATAGTCCACCGAGCAGGAGGGGAACGGGTGTGATCGGGCGCGAGGACGTTTTTGACCCGCCGTCGTTTTTTGCGCAGCGCTACGGGCTCGAGATTTCATCGATGGCGAAGACGTTAGAGCGGGCCCTTGCCCGCGGCGGGGATTTTGCCGAGCTCTTCGTGGAGTACAGTCTCCACTCGGCCGTGACCGTCGAGGAGGGCGCGGTCCGGGACACGGAGGAATCTGTGGGACTGGGGGCCGGGGTGCGGGTGATCAGGGGTGAGCGGACGGGCTACGCCTACACGAACGATCTCCGGTTTCCCTCCCTCCAGGATGCGGCGCGCACGGCGTCGACGATCGTCGCAGCGGGGAACCACGGAACCGGCCTGGCGGATCTCCGACTCTCAGCCCCACGCCTCCGCCTCTACGAGCCCGAGAGCTCCTCGGTCTTCGCCGGTTTGGAAGAGAAGGTGCAGCTTTGTCTCCGTGCGCACGATGCCGCAGCGGGACTGGACAGCAGGATCCGGAACGTGCGGGTTTCGTTCAGCGAAGGCCTGCGGGTGGTGTTGATCGCCAACTCCGAGGGGCGGATGGTCTTCGACGCTCGTCCCTTGGTTCGCCTCGACGTTTCGGCCGTGGCGGAGAAGAACGGATCCCGAAACGCAGGCTACCATGGCGATGGCGGGCGGGTGGGACTGGAGTTTTTCCGGGAGGCCCAGAGGCCCGAGGAGATCGGTCGGCGGGCAGCGGAAGAAGCCCTCATCCTTCTCGGGGCGGCCGATCCGCCGGCGGGAGAGATGCCCGTCGTGCTGGCCCCGGGGGAGAGCGGAACCATGATCCACGAAGCCGTCGGGCATCTGCTCGAAGCTGATGCGAATCGAAAGAAGCAATCGATTTTCTGGGACAAAATGGGTCAGGTTGTGGCCTCGGAGCTCGTGACTATCTTCGATGACCCGACTCTACCGCGGCTGAGGGGATCGTACCAAGTGGACGACGAAGGGACCGAGCCCGTCAAGACCCTGCTCATCGAACGTGGTCGACTGTGCGGCTATCTTACGGATCTGCTTTCGGCTCGTGTGCTCAGGATGGAGGCCAACGGGCACGGCCGCCGACAGAGCTACGCGCATGTGCCCATCCCCCGCATGTCGAACACCTACCTCGCCGCAGGCGAGCACGACCCACAGGAGATCATCGCCTCCGTGCGGAAGGGGCTTTACGCGGTGAGCTATCAGGGCGGCCAAGTGGAGGACACGGGCAAATTCACCTTCTCCCTGCGTCTCGCTTACCTCATCGAGGATGGGAAACTGACGCGCCCGGTGCGACAAGCGACTCTCATCGGGTCGAACATGGACATCCTCCGAAACATCGAGATGGTCGGAAATGATCTGCGGTTTGGGCGGCAGACCGGCACTTGCGGGAAAGAAGGGCAGTCGGTGCCCGTATCCGACGGGACCCCGACGGTGAAGATCCGAAGAATGACGGTGGGAGGCAGAGTTTGAGCCGGGAGCGCGAAGAGACCCTTGTGCGCCGACTCGTGGAGCTGGGCCGGAAGTTGGGCGCCGATGATGTGGAGGTTCAGCTGGCTGTCTCCACGGAGTTCGAGGTGGAGGTCCGACAAGGCGAGATCGAGAAGCTCATTCAGGCCGATTCGCGCGGCATCAGCCTTCGCGTGACGAAACAGCACCGTGTCTCTCTGACGAGTACGAATGAGTTCGACCCCAACACCCTGGAGCGGCTTGTGGAGAAGGCGGTGCGGCGAGCCGAGCTTGCGACGGAAGACCCCTACTCCGGCCCTCCTGAAGAGTTCGGCTCGCCGGTTGAGCCGGAGAGCTTGGACCTTTTCGATCCCAGCCTCGCGGAGCTCATGCCGGAAGCCAAGATCAAGATGGCTCGCGAGACGGAGCGCATCGGGCTTGCACTGGACAGCCGGATCTCGAATTCGCTTGGCGCCTGGATGAGCACGGTGATTTCGTCCTACTGGTTCGCCAATTCGCGCGGTGTGGAACACCACTTCGTTTCCAGCTTGGCCTCGCTGGGCCTTGGCTTGCAGGCTGGCGACACGGATCATCGGGTGGAGCAGTACTGGTGGAGCACCGCTCGCCACCTGGAGGATCTGGAGTCCCCGGAAGTCGTGGCTCGGAAGGCCGTACAACGAACCGTACGGGAGCTGAATCCGCGCAAGCTGAAGACCATGCGGGCAGCAGTAATCTTCGAGCCCAGGATGACCGCCCAGTTGCTGAGCTTCCTGGCCTCCTGCGTGAATGGGATGCTCGTCTACCGCGGGCGCTCCTTCCTCGCGGGAAGGCTGGGGGATTTTGTTTTCGGCTCGAATATCACGGTCATGGACGATGGGCTTCTACCCCGCGGCCTGGGATCGAGCCCGTGCGACACCGAGGGCGTCGCCAGCCGAAAGATGACGGTGGTGGAGAGCGGGGTCTTGAGAAGCTACCTGCTGAATGCCTACTCGGCCCGTCGCCTGGGCCTCAAAACGACCGGACACGCCAGCGGGCAGGGTGTCGCCCCCCACAACTTCTACCTCAAGCCGGAAGAAGCCTCGCCGGAGGAGATCGTCCGCAGCACGGAAAAGGGTCTGCTCCTCACGCGCACGCTCGGACACGGGACGAATCCCGTGACAGGGGAGATCTCCAAGGGCGCCTACGGCCTGTGGATCGAGAAGGGCGAGATCGCCTACCCGGTCAGTGAGATCACCATCTCCGGCACGCTGGCCGAATGGCTTTCTCGCGTCGACGCCATCGGCAACGACCTGGAATTCGGCTCCCCCATCGGCGGACCAACCATCCGGGTGCAGGACGTGGTGATCGCCGGTCGGTGAGGATTCGTCCCATCTCGTCGAGGATCTCAGAGACGGGGATTCAGCTCGGCGCAGGCTATCCCGCAGCTTCCAGCCTCGGGAGCGCCGAGGAATCAAGGAGCTTCCGCTTGGTGAAGAGCTCCTCGAGGGTGCTCAGCCGCCAGCTACGGATGGACGGGTCGGAGTAGACGTCCTCCAGTAGGTCCCAGGTCTGCCGGGTCGCGCCCAGCAAATCGGCCTCACGCAGTAGTGTGATCAAGTAGCACTTTCGGTCCCGCTTGGTCGGGAAATGGTCCCTGAATTGTCGCGAGGTTGGCACCTGACCTTCGAGGAACAGGCGAGAGCTTAGCTCCTCGGGGAAGTAGGCGTACACCTTGCCCGGGGCTCCGAGCTCGTAGATCGTGTCGTCCAAAAGATCCACGAAGGGTCCGAGGACCTGCTCTCGCTTTAACAGTACCCAGCGCAGCCCGAGGGCTCGGTACATGTCCACCAATTCGAAGGGGTCTTGCTCCGCCGGGGCATACAGTCCGCGGAGGATCGCGTCCGCGCCGAGCGCTTCCCGTAGGGCATCGCGCTCCTCACGGAGGCTTTTCTCCAATACCTCTCGGGGCAAGTCACCATCTTGAACCAGTGCCAGCTCGACCTGGTGAAGCACACTTAGGTCGCGAAGCGAACTCAAGACCCAGCGGGCCTTTCGTCGGGCGAGGTCCTGGAGGATTTGGGCGCGAATCCCAATGGTTGCCGGGCGCATGCGAAAGGCCTGTAGCAAGCGGAGCGTCGGCTTGTAAACTGCCTCCAGGCAGGCGTCGAGATCTTCGCCGCTCCCATCCCACACGAATACATTGCCCCAGTTCATCGGCCTCTCCTCTGAGCTCGGCGCGACCTTCTCTTGACCAGCACGCTCGGCGAGGACGTACTTCGGAAACCACCGAAAATAGCCTTCCCCGCTCAAAATGTCAAGGAGGCTGTGGGGGGCGAAAGAGGTTGCTTTGGTGCCGGGTTTTGAGTAGCTTGTCTACGGTTTGAGAAGGCCGCCGGCGGACGAAAAGGGATCACCGCAGCGCCCGGCCCCCGGACGGAAATCGTGCGACAACGTGCCCGGGCCCCGACCTCCTGTGCATCCCCTCGTATCCACCCCAACCGGTTTTCCCCGTCGCGCGGCGAAGAAGCGAACGGCAGATTCAGGAGTTTCGCAATGCAGGCACAAGAAGGTGACCGCGTGCGTGTCCACTACACAGGCCGTCTCGACGATGGGACGATCTTCGATTCATCCAAGAATCGCGAGCCTCTCGAGTTCGTGATCGGCGAGGGCGAGATCATCCCTGCTTTCGAGGAAGCTGTGGTGGGGATGCACGAAGGGGAAAAGAAGACGATCCTCATTCCCTCGGATCAGGCGTACGGTCCCCGACGGGAAGAGCTGTTGCTCCGCGTGGCTCACGAGCAGTTCCCGCCAGATCTGAAGCCCTACGTCGGGCAACAATTGGAGATGATCCAAAGCGATGGCCAGTCGCTGATCGTCGTGGTGGTGGAAGTGGATGACGAAGGCGTGACGCTCGACGCCAATCACCCGCTGGCTGGCAAGGATCTGACCTTCGAGATCGAGCTGGTCGAGGTCGCACGACCCGCACCACAGGCGTAGGGGGAGCGCCAACCCCATTGGGGTGTCCCAAATCCGTCGGCCTGGCGGGGCGATTCCCCGCGGTCCAGCACGGTAGGGCGGTGCGGCACATCGCCGTGGGACGGCCGCTGAACGGCTCGGGGATCGGGCGATGGGACCCGCGGAGGGGGACGGAGGGCGGAGAGCCGGGGGGAGGTTTGCCCCGCGGGGGGAGGGAGGGGGTGCTGCCGTGCCTTACACACGGACCCCGAGGGAACGCAGGAACGTTCTGCACCGGATCCCGGAACGGCCCGCCGGGGACGTGTGGGGGCTTCCCCCGGCGCAAGAGCTCCGGTCCCTCGTCCTTCGGCCGGGGAGCGCCGTGAGTGCGCGGCCAAGTGAGCAACGGCCGCGCCGGACCTGCAACCCATTCGCGGAAGGGGAATCAGTTTCCTGTGGCATTTCCCGTCGGGAGATGTACATTTGGAGCGTCACGGATCGATGGACGCACGGTGCGACCGTGGCTCGATACGGACCCGTTTCTTGCGGGATGGCTGGAGGGATTGGAAAGCGGCGGAGCAGCTCCGGGATGACTTCGAAAGAGCGGGTGTACGCGACGCTGGAGGGGAGGATCCCGGATCGCGTTCCCATTGGCGAGTTTGCCATCGATTTCGACACCGTGGAGAAAATCCTCGGCCACGAGACCTACCTCCGGGCTAAGGCGAAATCCCAGATCGCCTTCTGGGAGGGCCGACACGACGAGGTGGCCCAGAGCTACTTGGAGGATCACATCGCGCTCCACGAGAAGCTGGACCTGGACATTGTCACCTTCCCGATGGCGACGTGGGAGATCCCGCCGGAATCGGACGACCCTCCTCCGCGGCGCATCAACGAGAATACCTGGGAGGACAAGTACGGTCGGGTCTACAAGTTCTCGGAGATCACCCACGATATCACCTGCGTCCATGATCCCGTTGAGGAGCAGAGGCGGTACACGATCGAGGAATTTCGCCTACCTCCACCTCCGGTCCAGCGAGACCCTCGCTCCTGGGCGATCCTCGACGGCGTGATCCAGCGGTTCAAGGGGCGGAAGTTCATCTGCGGTCCGTCGGGGGGAGAGATCGGCATTGTGCTTCTGGGTGGGATGGAACGCGGATTGATTCGCCTCCTCGAAGAGCCCGAGGTGGTGAAGGCAGCGACTCGTTTCTTCCTCCAGCTGCAGAACGCCGCCGACGCCGTACTGATCCACCCCGACTGCGACGCTGTGCTCTGGGCGGCCGACTTCGGGCACAAGACCGGCCCATTCATCAGTCCGCAGATGTTCCGGGAGTTCTTTCTGGAGGCGAACCGCGAGCGCGTCCGCAGCATCCGATACCGCTTCAGGAAGAGGGTGGTGAAGCACTGCTGCGGCCGGATCGAGGCGCTGCTCGATTTCTTCCTCGAAATCGGCTACGACGTCTATCAGTCCATCCAGCCGAGCGCAGGGATGGACCTCTGCCTTCTGAAGCGCCGGATCGGCGATCGCATCACCCTGTGGGGTGGAGTATCGGTGGAGAATTTGGTCAGTGGCTCGCCCGAGGACGTGCGCCATGACGTCCGGCGCGCCATGGCCTGCGCGAAGGAGGGAGGCCGGTTCATCCTGGGATCCAGCCATTCCATCGCCGTCGGCACCAAGTACGAGAATTTCATGGCGATGCTGGATGAGTACCATCGCCTGTGTTGGTACTGAGCGGGCTTCTCCCGCACGGGTCGAGGCCGGCCTTCAGGAAACTTACGTGCCGGGTTTTGAAGGGCCTCGGCCCTGGCCGGACGGATGAGCAACGTCGTTTCGGTCGATGGGTCTGGCTAAGGAGGTAGCGATGCGATTGACGCCGGCTCGTTTGGCGATGTGCTTGGCTGTAGTGCCTGTCCTGGCGCTGGCGGGCACCGGTCCGGAGTTCTCCCGCCATTTCCTCCCCAAGACCCTGCGGGTGGACTACTACCACACCGGATGCCGCGGGCAAGAATTCTTCGCTCTGGATCAGCTTGTGGAACAGCCTGTGTGGGCTGGGAGCCGGACGAATCTCATCGACACGCTAAACCTCGGGAAGTATTTGGTCAAAGTTTTCGACCTGGCCACGAACGAGCTGATCTACAGCCGCGGCTTCTGCAGCATCTTTGGAGAATGGGAGACAACGGAGGAGGCTCGGGAAGGAATCTGCCGGACGTTCCACGAGTCGGCCCTCATCCCCTTTCCCCGCCGGCCCATCCAGTTCGTGATCGCCAAGCGGATGGAGGGAAGATACTCCGGCAGCGCCTTCAGGGATGTCTTTTGGGCCACCATCGATCCATCCGCTGGGAACGTGCGCGCCGATCGGCCGAGCTATCCCTTCGCCGTGAAGAAGATCCGCGGGGATGGGGACCCGAGCCGGAAGGTCGATCTTCTGATCCTGGGCGACGGCTACACGGAGCAGGAGCTCCCGAAGTTCCGCAAGGACGTTTCCCGTTTCCTGAACGATCTCTTCGGAATCAGCCCCTTCAAGGAGCATGCCTCAGATTTCAATGTCTGGACCGTTGAGGTGGTGTCTCGGGAAAGTGGGATTGACGAGCCCGACCGGGGGATCTGGCGTCAAAACGCCTTGGGTTGCACTTACAACGCCTTTGGAACCGCGCGCTACGTGCTGACCTTCGAGAACAAGACGGTCCGGGATATTGCCTCCCTTGCCCCCTACGACCAGCTGTACATCCTCGTGAATTCCGAACGGTACGGCGGTGGCGGGATCTTCAACCTGTACTCCATTTGCTACGCAGGGAGCGAGCGTCGGGGAGAGGAGTGGTGGGCGGATTATGTGTTTGTCCACGAATTCGGTCACGCATTCGGGGGGCTGGGAGACGAGTACTACGCCTCCAGCGTTTCCTACCTGGATTTCTATCCCAAGGGCACCGAACCATGGGAGCCCAATCTTACAGTCCTCCTCGATCCGGCAAAGCTGAAGTGGCGCGACCTCATGGAACCCGGGGTGCCGGTCCCCACTCCGTGGGAGAAGGCGAAGTACGACAGTCTGGCTGCCTTGCGGGCTTCGTTGGCGGCAAGACCTGGGTCAAATCCGGACAGCTTGGCCCGGATCGAGGCCGCGATGAACGGCCTGCTCCGGGCGCAACGCTTCTGGGGCAAGGTGGGAGCCTACGAGGGGGCGGGCTATGCATCCAGTGGGGTTTACCGCCCCTTCCTGGATTGCCGGATGTTTTCGAAGAGTCTCACCGATTTCTGCCCGGTTTGCCAGAGAGCTTTGGCGCGGGTGATTCGCTTCTACGCGGAATAGAGTCCAAGTCTTGCGGATGGAGGTGAGCCCATGCGAAAGAATTGTGCGCGGATGTTGGCACTGGTGCTGGTGTGGCTGGTAGCCTTTTCCGCCGGGGCCGCTCAGACGACGGTGTCCGGCGACTCCATCAAATCCTACATCCGGGTGCTCGCCAGCAACGATTTCATGGGCCGCGGGACGGGCACAGAGGGCTGCCGACTGGCGGAGGAGTACGTGGCCGCCAAATTCCGGCAGTGGGGACTCAAGCCCGCCGGAGAGAAGGGAACCTACTTCCAGCCGTACACCGTGCAGTTCTTCCGGCTCAACGCGGAACCTGTCTTGGAGGCCGCGGGCCGGCGATTCGTGTACGAAGAGGATTTTGAAGTGCTCCGGTTTTCGGGATCCGGAGACGTGCGCGCCGAAGTTGTGTGGGTCGGTCAAGGCCTGGTGGATACTTCTTCCAAGCGCGACGACTATCGCGGAGTGGACGTCCGGGGCAAGGTGGTCCTGGTCGCACGGGAGATGCCCCGCGAAGGCGGAAGCCCCATGATGGATCAGCCCAGCGACTCCGTCAGAGCGGCTGCGGCCAAGGCCCACGGGGCCGTGGGGATGCTCATCTTCACGCCTCCGTCCGAAAGCCGTCCTTCCCGATTGCGCGGGCGCTTGAGCCCCTTCGACTATGATCCGAGCTTCGTCGCGGCGACGGTGGATCCTCGGGTCGCCACCTACATCCTGAAGCAGGCGGGCAAGACGGAGCAGGAAATCAACCAGATGTTCCGGTCGGGCAGGGGGCAGAGCTTCGCCACCGGCGTCGAAGTCCACCTCCGGGTCGATGCCACCTTCGACCCAAAGCGGGCTACGCGGAACGTCCTAGCGATGATCCCCGGTTCGGATCCGAAGCTCAAGAAGGAGTATGTCGTCCTCGGCGGGCATTTGGACCACCTGGGCACCGACTTCCGGGGGACCATTTACAACGGCGCCGACGACAATGCATCCGGAATCGCCACGGTGATGGAGGTAGCCCGCGTGATGATGGCCAATCGGATCCGGCCGAAACGGACCGTGATCTTCGCGGGCTGGAGTGGCGAGGAAATGGGGCTCTTGGGATCGAGCCACTACGCTGCGCACCCAATCTGGCCTCTGGAGCAAACCGTGGTCTATCTCAATCTCGACATGGTCGGCCGCGGCAATGGCAAGGTGCGGATCAGCGGCAAGTATTACGGGCCAAAGGTGTGGGAGTTGATGGAGCAGGCGCTTGGGGACAGCCTCAAGAAAGACGCAGAGCCCCAGCGGGGAGGGCCCGGCGGAAGCGACCACACGCCCTTCCTGGTGCGGGGTGTGCCCGCTTTCTTCCTGCTCACCTCCGGAGATCATCCGGATTACCACCAGCCCACCGATGACTGGGACAAGATCCAGCCGGAAGTATGCCAGGTGGCCGGAGAAATGACGTACCGCTCCGCCGTGGCATTGGCCCAGGCCCCGGGGGCTTTGCTCGAGGCCGATCGAGAGGCCGAGTACGTTTTCCGCCACGCGGCACTGGCTTTCCTGCAACCCACCTGGCTTACCACGGGACTGGAGAGCATGAGCCAACACCACATCGATGTGGCCTTGCTCGTCCCCAGGGTCAAGCCGCAGGCGGGTCTGTCCGAGAAGCTGGAAGTTCTGGTGCGGGCCGCCGACAGCCTACGGGAGGCGGATCGGGAGAGCGAAGAATTCGATCTAGCCACGAATCCGGCTGAGCTGAGGATGGCCACCTATCGCGGGACCTTGGAGCTGCTTCTCGGTGTGCGCGGCCAAGATTTCGACTGGGACGAAGCCATCCTGAGAAATCTGGCCAGACTGGACTACCGCGTCTTGGTGCTCAGCGATAGCGACGGGGTGTGGACCGACGGGCGCGAGCTCACCGAGCGAGGCAAGCAGGCTGTCCGCATCGCCAACGAAACCGGGCTGCTCCTGCTGCTCGAGAATCCCTCCCCAGCCGTGGCCCTTTCGCTGCTCTCCGCGACGAGCAAACCCGCCGCCGTAGCGGGTCTTGAAGGCGAAAGTCTCAGGGAAGAGGTCCTGAATGCGGTGGCCAAAAACCGCGGCTTGCTCCTGGTACCCTACTGCTCGCGGGAGAAGGCCACAGACGTCGCTCAGAGGCTCAACGCGCTGAAACCTCGGCTCGGATCGGACCATCTGGGGCTGTACCCGCACTTCCGCGATCCGAAGCTGGTGAGTCTTGCCCGATCCATCGCTTCCGAGCTGCTCAAGCTCAGTTGGAAGCGGGAGGAAGTGGAAGCGGTGCTGGGTTCGAACCTGGCGCAGATCCTGCGCGAGGTTTCCGTCGAAAGGGAGATGACCATCCAATTCCGCTTCTGAGGCGTCTGGGTTTGATTGGATACCCCAGGAGGTTGTGAACGGCGGGGTCGGTGCCGGTGCCGAGCACTGACCCCGCAGCCGAGGACGCCCTGATTCGGCGCAGTCCTGCGACGTAAGCGCCCAAGCCTGCCCTCGCCCCCGAGAAGGCAAATTGCCCCCTCCCCCCTTCGCGCTCCGAGCTGAGAGGAGGGGCAGGTCCATTACCTCTCCCGCTGGTGTGAGGGGGAAAGGAGTAGCTTTCGCCGCGCGTGGCCAAGGTTCTGTTTCAGGCCAGCTTGTATCCGATCTTCCGCAAGAATTCCTTACGCTCGAGGACTTCCTTCTCGGACTCCACGCCGAGGGGCGGCTGTCCGTCCACAACGCCCAGCACGCCTCGGCCTTGATCCGTCTCGGCCACGATCACCTGCACAGGATTGGCCGTCGCACAAAAGACGCGGACCATCTCTGGGACGGTCCACAGGGCGCGGAGGACGTTGATTGGGTACACGTTGCCGAGCGCCAGAACGAAGAAATGGCCCGCGCCGACGGCCAGCGCATTCTTTTTGGCCACTTCAATGAGGTCAGGATCTGTGCCCGTGAGGCGCACCAGCCTCGGCCCCGAGGACTCGCAGAAGGCAAAACCGAACCTGATTCCGGGCACGGCGTTCACCAAAGCCTCGTGCACATCCTCCACCGTCTTGATGAAGTGGGACATCCCCAAGATGACGTTCACCGGTTCCGGCTTCTCGATGGTCACGACGTGCAGTTCCATGGGCACCTCCCAAGCAAAGGGTTCTCACCTTGCCGCGACCAAATACGGCGAGAAATCCTCCTTGCAGCCGACTGCTCGGAAACTTTCCACGTTGCCGGGCGCTGAAGAGTAGGGCCTCCGCTCCGGGCGGAACCCGAAGGAAAATAGTCAACCCGGCGGAAGTACGCAAACCTCGACTCACAATCGGGAGGCGGACGATGAGAGGCAAACTTGCAGTTACCCTTCTGCTGTCCGCGGCCATCGCCTGGCCGGCGCTCGGAGCTGGGAAGCGCTTCGAGGGGCTCGTGGAGATGAAATCCGTGGAAAAGTCGAAGACGCCATTCGGAGGGGAACAGTCCCGGGAGACGACGCAGACCACCTACTACCGACAGGGCATGATCAAGATCGTCGAGCAGCCGGACAATCGGGTGACCATCATTCGCGCGGACAAGCAGATCGTGTGGAGCATCGACCTGAACGCGAAGACCTACACGGAGATGACTTTCCAGCAAGCGGCGGAAATGCAGAAGAGGCTGCGCGAGCGGAGCCGGCAGATCCAGTCCGAAATGGCTGCCCAGCTTCAGAACTTGCCGCCCGAGCAACGGCAAATGATGGAAAAGATGATGCAGAGCCAGATGGGGAAAATGACGAAGGAGGCAATGGAGGGGAAGTTCCGGTTATCCTGGAAGGAAACCGGGGAGACGGCCGAGATCCTTGGCCATCTGTGCAAGAAGTATATCGGGCTGATCAATGACCAGCCGATCCTCGAGGCGTGGGTCACGGACCAGTACGATGTGGGCGAAGAACTCGCCTCGCTCTTGAAAGCCGAAGGGCTGCTAGGCGGGGAGGGGGAGAGTGAGATTCAGGTGCTTCACGGCCTTCCGCTGAAGACGATCACGACGGTGGACCTGGGTACAGGATTCGTCCGAGAGGAAAGCATAGCGGTCAAGATCCAGGAAGCGAGCATCCCGGCCTCGGAATTCGAGCTTCCCAGCGGATTGACGCGAGAAGCAATGGACGAGGAGTAGGTTTACCGCAAGTCCCGCGACGAACCCCGCGCCCCGAAGGCGGAGGCAGCATCTCCGGCGATGTGTCTGGGAACGCGAGCGGTGCCAGGTTAGTTTCTTGGCATCGGAGCGCAGTGGGGCAGTGCGACGACATGCGACGTGGCGGCAAGCGAGCAGCAATTGGGTTCGGTTTCTGCCAAGGGATTGAATTCTGCCCAAATAGTCGGAGCTAGAAAGCAAGACAGCCTCGAGCCGTCGGACTTCGAAGGGGAGGACCGATGCGGACCGGTGTACCGATGGGGGTGAGCGCTATGCTGGCCACGAAGCGGATACGCATGAGGACGGCCCACCTCCGACGCTTGAAGAGTGGACTGCTGGTCGCTTTGGGGTATATCCTTTCGCCTCTTAGCTGGTGGAACGATGCGGTCGTGAACCTACCCATCGCCTACGCAGTGGGAAGCCTGGTCTCCTGGGTTTGGCCGCGCCTTTTTCTACCCGCGATGATCACGGCTTACTGGATGACGAACGCCCTGGGGCTTCTTCTCATCCATCGCGGGGCGGAGGACCTCCTGCGCCAGACGAAGCCGCGGCCCAAGAGGCGGGAATGGCTCCTCAACTTGCTCGTGTCCTGCTTCTACACGGCCCTGGTCGCGGCTTTGGTCCTCGGGGGTATTCTGAAGCCTCCCTCCTTCCGCTGAATCTGCGAGAGGATCTCAAGCCCGAGAACCTGCCCTCGTGCAAGGCCGGGTCTATTCTCAAAGCGGACCTGGGTGCCGCGGGGGAATCAAGCTGGGCATCGGGGGTCGCTGATCCGTCTCGTCTTCCGAACTGAGGGCGCGTTCCCCTGTCGTGATCTCTCGCGTAGCCCGGCCACCGTGTCCCGACGGTCAGCTTGGGGCGGGAACTTGCGCGCTTCCTACATCTCTCGGCTCCCCCAGGGCCCGCGCGAGAGCTGCATCCCGGAATCCTTCCCTCCCGTTCCGTCTCGGTTCTCCAGTCTCGCGTGAGGCTCGCGGCGGGGATCGTTCCTCTGACGTTCGGCGCCTTCGGTCTCGCGTCACGAAGGGGTTTTCATGTGCCAGCCGAATTTCGTAGTTTTGAGCGTGGCTTCGGAGAACCCTTTGCGCGGTCGGATTCAGTCCAGCGACCGCGGGGAGGAGAGCTCGGTGCGGGAGATTTCGGCCTCCGGGGAGGCGTCATCTGCGCTCGGAACCGGCGGGCGCTGGAGCAGGTTGGTGCGCCATGTCCGCGAGGTGCCCTGGACCATCGGGGGCCGCAGCTTGGGCCTGGCCTTGGGGATTGTGTCCGTGCTCGTCCTCGGGGCTGTGCTCTTGGATTACTCGTCGGCCCGGAGGGAGTTGGAGGCCCTCGCGCGCGCGCATGCGGAGGAGCTAACGGCCGTCATCGAGCAGGGCGGCGTGAATTCTCTCCTGGCGATGGCTACGGTGGAGGACATGGTCCTGGCGCGGCTGCTTTCCGCAGCCCATTGGATTGAGTCCCTCACCCGCGGCCGGGTGCCTTCCGTGGCTGAGCTTCAACACTATGCCGAAGTTGAGTCTCTGGACGTCGTTGTCCTCTGGGCGGAGAGGAGACCGCAAAGTTCCTGGCCGGATCCGCCACCGAGGGACTGGGGGAAAGTCGATCCCTTGTTGGAAGAGGTTTTCGGGGGAACGGAGGAAGCTGCCGACATACTCGAGACCCAGCACGGGGAATGGTATCGCGCGGTGGTGCGCGGGGCGGATGGGAGGGCGGTCGCCGTCGGTTGCGACACAGATCGCCTTCTGCCATTCCGGCGGCAGATCGGCGTGGGTACGATGATCCGCAATCTGGCACGGAGCGAAGACATCGTGTACATTGCCCTGCAGGACACGGCGGGGATCATCGCGGCCACGGGGAACGTGTACCTGCTATCCAGCATTGCTTCCGATTCGGCGCTCTCGCGGGCACTGCGGCAGGGCCGGTTTGTGTGGAGAGAGACGGAGTTCGGCGGCGAGCGGGTTTTCGAAGCCGTCCGTCCTTTCCCTCTGGATGAAGGGGGAAACGCGCTGCTGCGCGTTGGAGTGAGCCGGGCGCCGCTCCGCAATGCTCAGCTGCGGATGATCAGCCGGATCGTCGTCTCCACGTTGGTGATCCTGCTGGCAGGGGCCTTCGCCCTCGCGTACCTCTGGACGAGCCAACTGGCCTCCGAAACGCGACGTGCGTACCACTCCGTGCGCACCCTTAGCGCTGGGATCCTCGAGCGGATGGGGGACGGAGTGGTGGCAGTCGACAGGGAAGGGAAGGTCCAATGGGCCAATCCTGCGGCCACGCGCATTTTGGGGCTAGGATCCGCGGAAATGGAGGGGCCGTTGGCCGGGTATGCCCCGGCGCTGGCGGAAATCCTCCGTCGAACTTTGGACACCGGCCTTCCTGTGCAGGAGCCCGAGGTCAGTTGTCAGCTGGCCGGTCGGGAGCGGATTTTCGCGGTCAGTGCTTCTGTGTTGCGCGACGAAGCCGGCGGTGCGGAGACGGCGTTCGCCGTCTTCCGAGATCTGACCGAGCAGGTGCGTTTGGAGAGGCAGCTGGCCCGGGAGCGCCGGCTGACGGCAATGGGACAACTCGCCTCCAGCATCGCGCACGAGATCCGTAACCCGCTGAACGCCATCGGGGTGATCGCCCAGCGGCTGGCACGCGAGTTTTCCCCCCAGGAAGAAGAGGAAGAGTACCGGTCGCTCACGCGGACGTTGGTGACTGAGACTCGGCGCGTCAATGAGATCATCCAGCAGTTCTTGGAATTCGCGCGTCCTCCGCGGCTCGACAAGCGCTTGGTGGCCCTGAGGGATGTGCTCCAATCTAGCGTCGATCTCATGAAGAGTGCCGCAGCCGAGAAGGGGATCCGGCTGCAGGTGCAGCTGGAAGAGCCCGTCCTCGCCACCGTGGATCCAGATCAGCTGAAGCAAGCTTTGGTGAATCTGATCCAGAATGCCATTCAGGCGTGCGAAGAGGGGGATCAAATCCTGCTCGGTCTCTCGGCCGACAAGGACGAAGTTCGGATCTGGGTGGAGGATACCGGGCAGGGCATTGCGCCGGAGATCTTGCCGAAGATCTTTGACCTGTACTTCACGACCCGGCCGGAGGGAACTGGCATTGGTCTGAGCCTGGTCCACCGGATCGTGTCGGCTCATGATGGCTATATCGATGTTCGCAGCGAGGTGGGCAAAGGGACCCGGTTCGTGCTGCACCTTCCGAGGAGCGAGGCGTCGTGAGCAATTACACAGTGCTCATTGTGGACGACGAACGCCAGCAGGCGGAGCTTCTGGCGGGCTTCCTGCGCAAGAAGGGCTTCGAGGCCCTCGTTGCGAGATCCGGCAGGGAAGCGCTGGAAGAGCTTCGGGCTCGCCCCATCGACCTGGTGCTCACCGACATGCGCATGCCCGAGATGGGCGGACTGGAGCTTCTTCACCGAGGCAAGCAGATCAATCCGGAGGTGGACTTCATCGTCGTGACGGCCTTCGGGAGCGTTGAGAATGCCGTCGAGGCGATGAAGCAGGGGGCGATTGACTATCTGATGAAGCCCATTGACCTTGAGCAGCTGGAGCTTGTGGTGAATCGGGCCCGGGAGCGCAGGCAGCTGGTCTCCGAGAACCGGTGGCTGCGCGAGCAATTGGCCTCTCGCCACGATTTCACCAACATCATCTCCGTCAGCCAGCGGATGAACGAGGCGCTCAGCATTGCGGCGCGGGCAGCCCCCACCCGCGCCACGGTGCTGATTCTGGGGGAAAGCGGTACGGGGAAGGAGCTCATCGCCCGCGCCATTCACGCCGCCAGTCCGCGCAGAGATAAGCCCTTCGTGGTCGTCAATTGCGCGGCCCTCCCCGAGAGCCTCCTGGAGAGCGAGCTTTTCGGCCACGAAAAGGGGGCCTTCACCGGAGCCGATCGCCTGCGCAAGGGGCGGTTCGAGCTGGCCGACGGGGGCACGCTGTTCATCGACGAGGTGGGGGACCTTCCGCCTCAGGTGCAGGTCAAATTGCTGCGCGTGCTCCAGGAAGGCACTTTCGAACGGGTGGGCGGCTCGCAAACGCTGAAAGTTGACGTCCGCATTCTCGCAGCCACCAATCGCGACCTCGACCGCATGGTTGAGGAGCGAACCTTCCGCGAGGATCTGTACTACCGGCTCAACGTGGTTCGGATCTGGCTTCCTCCTCTCCGGGAGCGGCGGGAGGACATCCCCCACCTGCTGGATCACTTCGTCCGGCGCTTTGCCTCCGAGTATGGCAAACAGATCGAGGGGTTTTCTCGCGAGGCCCTCGATCTGCTATTGAAGTACGATTACCCCGGCAACGTGCGGGAGCTCCAGAACATCGTCGAGCAGGCGGTGGTGCTGGCTCGAGGCAATCTGATCACAACCGCCGAACTGCCTCCGAGCTTGCGTAGCCGCTTTTCTCCCGTCGAGGAAGAAGGAACTACGCTGCCCGAAAAAGTGGCGGCTTTTGAGAAGCGCCTCCTTCTGGAGGCTTTGGAGCGTTCTCAGGGCGTGCAGACCCGCGCTGCGCAGCTCCTGGGCATCACCGAGAGGAATCTCCGCTACAAGATGCAGAAGTACGGGCTGAAGGGATTCCGGGAGTCGGGTTGAGCGGGCCGGATCGTACTTCACTGCGGCGAGGACCGAGGTCTGCCCGCATTTGCCTTCCGAATGGGCTAGCGGATGGATCCTTTTGATCTTCTGGCGCAGGTGTACGATAGGTTTCGACGGGTTCCTGCCCCGGATCCGTATTTGGATTTGCTCGGAGGGAACGCCAGACTTCTGGATCTCGGAGGGGGCACGGGACAGGTGGCTTCGGCCCTCGTGCCCTTCGGGGTGCGGGCCGTCGTCCTGGATCGCTCGCGCGGCATGTTGTCCGCGGCCCAGAAGAAGCGGGGGCTCTTGTTGGTGCGCGGATCGGCTGAGAGCCTGCCTTTCCCGGACGAGAGTTTCGATCTCGTGGTAGTCGTGGACGCCCTACATCACTTCAAGGATCAAGAAAGAGCGCTGCGGGAGGCGGCGCGAACGGTGCGCAGGGGCGGCGCAGTGCTCATTGAGGAGCCGGATATCCGGCATCTTCTCGTTCGCTGGGTCTGGCTCGTCGAACGGTTGTTCGGAATGAGAAGCCGGTTCCTGACCCCGAGCCAGATCCTCGATCGCCTGGAAAGCTGTGGTCTCCGAGGTCAGGTATCCTGCGATGCCCTCCGAGCTCGGATTGTAGCGCGAAAAGGGAGGTAGCCAGTGGGCGGGAAGGCGCGGGCAGATGCCGAGGCCGAATGTGCCGCTAAGTGCGGAGCGGCGATTTTGATCCCGTCCGCGCGGCCGGGGGAAAGATACGAGGGTTGTTGCACCTTCGTGTTGGCGAGAGGGAAGGGTTTGGCGATTCCCAAGTGAACTGTGCGAGAGCTTGGGACCCGGAACTGGAGGAGGCCAATGGAATCGACCATCCTGTTCGGCGGCGTGATGGGGTTGCTTCCGATGCTTTCGGATGCCGAGACCCGTTCGATCTCGGCGGAGAATCCGGACGGAGCCAAAGGGGGAGGGGCCAGGGCGATTCCCGAGGAAAAGTCGCCGGCCTCGCGGCTCGGAGAGGGATGGAAGGTGCGCCCCTGCATCACTCTGCAGCCGGGACAGACGGTCCGTCTGGCGGAGATCGAGGGTCCCGGGATCATCCAGCACATTTGGATGACCGTGGATCCGAAGGCCTACCGAGACTGCGTGCTCCGCTTCTATTGGGACGGAGAGTCTGAACCCTCCGTCGAAGTGCCTCTGGGGGACTTCTTCGCCAACGGGCACGGGCTGCGCTACAACGTGAACTCGATCCCGGTGGCCGTCAATCCTTCCGGAGGCTTCAACTGCTACTGGCCGATGCCCTTTCGGCAGAAGGCTGGCGTGACTCTGGAATCTCAGCACCGGGATCCGATCCCGGGCTTCTACTACCAGATCACCTATAGCCTCACGCAGGTGCCGGAGCAGGCAGCGTATTTTCACGCGCAGTGGCGCCGCTCGATGACCTCGCGCAGGCGTCCGGAGCACACGATCGTGGACGGAGTTCGTGGCCGCGGTCACTACGTCGGGACCTTTCTCGCTTGGACCCAGCTCAGCAATGGCTGGTGGGGAGAAGGCGAGATCAAGTTCTACATCGATGGCGATCGGGACTACCCGACCATCTGCGGCACGGGCACGGAAGACTACTTCGGAGGGGCTTGGTGCTTCGGAGGGGAGACTTACTCGACCGCCTTTCTCGGTTACCCCCTGTACCGAAAGGAGCCGGGCGAGGTGCCACGCCACGCGCTCTATCGCTGGCATGTCCTCGACCCGATCCGCTTCCAGCGCGATCTGCGCGTCACGATCCAGGCTCTCGGCTGGTGGCCGGATGGCAAGTTTCAGCCCCTAACCGACGACATCGCCTCAGTGGCCTATTGGTACCAAACGGAGCCGCATGCTCCCTTCCCGCAGCTCCCGCCTCCGGAGGAGAGGTGGAGCCGCTGACTTGTCCACGGCCGGAGAAGCGAGATCCAGCGACAGCATACCACGCAGGTTGCCTGAGCCATGAGCCTTTTCTACTTCGACAGCTTTGCGAGGTACGGACCCCGGCCCAACAAGCACCCCCACGAGCGGTGGAGGCTCGAGGACCTGTTGCGGACGATGGACCGTTGCGGGATCGATGCCGCTCTCGTGACCCACGAGCTCGCGGCCCACTACGATCCGCTGCGCGGAAACGAATTGCTTCTTGAGGAGATCGCGGGAGAAGACCGCCTTCATCCCTGCTGGGTTGTTTTGCCGGCGCGTTCGGGCGACTTTTCCCCTCCCGCCGACCTCGTGGAGAGGATGCGCCAGCACGGCGTACGTGCGGCGAAGCTTTTCCCCACGCGTTTCCGCTTCACGCTGAACGACTACAACGTTGCCGAGCTCCTGGAGGCGCTCCAGGCGGAGGGAACTCTCCTCCTGCTGGAGCTGCCGGAGACCGATCTTTCTACCCTCCACCGGATTTGCCGGCAGTACCCAAGTCTGCCCATCCTCGTGCAGAAGCTGGATTGGCGTCACTTGCGCGAGCTGATCCCAGTCCTCACGGAATGCGGCAATCTGCACGTGGAGCTTTCCAGTCTGCAGGGCCACCGCATCGTCGAGTATCTCACGGGACTGATTGGCCCCGAGAGGATCCTCTTCGGGAGCGAAATGCTGGTGAAGAGCCCCGGCGCGGCCCGGGCCCTGGTGGACTACGCCGAGGTGGACGAGCGCAGTAAGTCGCTCATCGCCGGAGAGAACCTTTGTCGGCTTTTGGGCATCGGCAAGGTGGTCCCACGGGCTCCGGTGAGCGAAGACCCGCTGATCCGGCTGGCCCAGCAGGGTCTCGCTCTGGACGCGGAGCCCGTGGTCGATGCCCACGCGCACCTCGTGGGGGACGGATGTGAGCACGCAGCGGGGATCCGGATGCCCGAAGCCAGTCCGGCCCAAATGCTGGCCGGATTCCGGAGGCTCGGCGTCAAGAAACTCTTCGTCAGTAGCTTCCTGGGGATCTGGTCGGACTCGAGCCGAGGCAATCGAGAATTACGGGAAGCCGTTCGGAGATGGCCGGAGGAGCTCGTAGGCTTTGTCGCCATCGACCCCAGCCACCTGAGCGAGGAGCAAATCCAGCAGGAGATCGAATTCTTCCATGTACGGGAAGGCTGGCCGGGGATGAAGCCATACTTCCCGCGCAACGAGTTGCCGCTCACAAGTCCCCTCTACCGCAGGTGGTGGGAGTTTGGCAATGCCCACCGGCTTTTGGCCCTGGTCCATTTCGACTTGCAGAAGACCGAGGCGGAAGTGGACGAGCTGGCGGATCGTTATGCCGAAGTGAGCTTCCTGTGTGCCCACTCCGGGGCCACCTTTGAGTTCGCTTCCATGGTGGCTGCGCTGGCTGAGCGGCACTCGAACGTGTACCTGGAGCTGACGATCACCAACGTGCCCCTGACGGTGATCGAGTACCTGGTGGAGCGCGTCGGGCCGGAGCGGGTGCTCTTCGGAACCGACGCCCCGCTGCGGGACCCGCGCCCCCAGTTCGGATGGGTGGTCTACTCGGAGCTCGACGTGGAGGCACGCCGAGACATCCTTGGGAGGAATGCCCTCCGGCTTCTGCAGCGCGTTGCGTGGTAAAGTACAATCCGCGAGGCAGTCGCAGTTCCGGGGGTGCAGGCCGGGCACTCAGCTGAAGGGGAGGGCCGGTTCGGGATGCGTATCGTGCACGTGTCAGACACCCATTTGGGTTTCTTCGAGTACGCTCGGATCGATCCGGAAACGGGACTGAACCAGCGGGAGCAAGATTTTTACCGCGCTTGGCGGAAATTCATTGACGAAGTCCTGGCTGATCCGCCGGATCTGGTGATCCATGCAGGCGATCTCTTCCACACCCCCCGACCGACCAACCGGGCTATCCGCGTGGCTTCGGAAGCGATCAAGCAGGTAGGAGAGGCCGGAGTTCCCTTCGTCCTCATCTCCGGGAATCACTCCACGCCTCGGATCCGGGCGACGGGCTCCATCTTCGAGACCTTGGCGCTCTTCCCGAATGTCCACGTGGCCTACCTGGGCCAGTATCGGAGGATTCGCGTGGGGGGAATCGCCGTCCACTGCGTCCCTCATACCTTCGACGAGAAGGAATGGCAGAGCGCCTTCGATGCGATCGAGCTGGATCCCGGTGCCGAGGCGAACATCCTGGTGACGCACGGGACATGGCGCGGCCAGAAGGACTTCGCAATGGGGGAATTCGGAGAGCAGGGCATCCCGGACGTCGAGGAGAAGCGCGGCCTCCGCTTCGACTACGTGGCGCTGGGGCACTACCATCGCCGGGTTGACATCGCTGAGCATATCAGCTACTCGGGCAGCACGGAGCGCACCGGATTTGGCCAGGCGGACGTCACGCCCGGCTACCTCGTGGTGAAGCTCGGCGAACGCGTGGAGCGCACCCACGTCCCCGTCCCAGCCCGTCCCATGAAGGTCCTCACGCTAGAACTCCTCCCTTCCTCCGGTCCGGCCGAGGTCCTCAGCGGCCTTGAAAGGCTTGCAGCCCAAGTGCCGGAGGGCGCCATCGTGGATCTCAGGCTGGTGGGGATCTCCAAGGAGACCTACCTGAAGCTGGATTTCCGGGAGCTCGATGCTCTCTGGTCCCATTGCCTGGCGGTTGAGAAAACCGTCCTGCTCGCAGCGCCGGGTCAGGAGCAGCTGGAGCACGCGGAGATTGGGAGCCTGACGGAGGAGTTCCAGCGGTTCCTCCGGAGAGCGAATCTCTCGGATGTGGATCGGGAGCGACTTTCCCGCCTGGGGCTTGAGCTATTGAGCCAGCAGATGCAGGAGGAATAGGCGAGCCATGGTGATCCGAGCGGTGCGGCTCACCAACTTCCGGCGTTTCCGCAAGGTGTTCGTCGAGTTCCCGGACAACCTCATTGGCATCCTCGGTCGGAACGGCACTGGCAAGACCACGCTGGTGGAAGCTATCTCCTGGGCGCTGTACGGGCATGAAGCGCTCCAGGGGCTCGGTCCTGGTCGACAAGAGAAGGAATCGCTCCGAAGGACAGGGGCCGGGCCGAACGAAGACTGCGCCGTGGAATTGTGGTTCGAGGTGGGCGGGGAGCAGTACAGAGTCCTTCGGGAGATCCGCGGCAAGGCGGGCGCGCTCCAGGTACGACTGTACCGCGAGGGCTCCGAGGAGAAACCGGTCGCCGAGAGGGACGACGGAGTGCGGAAATGCCTGGAACGCCTCATCGGGCTGGATGCGCGATCGTTCCGTGCCTCGGTACTGGCGCGTCAGCGGGAACTTGCGGCGTTTTCGGACCTCCGCCCGGAAGAGCGCAAGCAAACGGTGAACCGGCTCGTCGGGATCGATCTCATCGACCGGGCGCGCCAGCAGGCAAGGGAGCTCCGAAACCTGCAACAGAAGTTGGCCGAAGGGCTCGAGAAAGGTTTGGAGGACATCGACCAACTCCGCTCGCGCCTCCGCGAAGCCGAGGCGAAGAGGGACGAGGCGAAAGCGAAGGCGGACGAGGCCAAGCAGGCTCTCGAGAAGATCAAAGAGCAAGAACAAGAGAAGAAGCTGGCGTACGACCGGGAGCAAGAACGGCGGGCACAGTACCTCGATCTATCCGGCAAGGTGGACGCGAAGAAAGTGGCGCTCAAGAACGCGCAAGAGCAGCTCATACAATTGGACCAACAGATCGAGGAAGCATCGAAAGCCAAAGTCCAACTGGAATGCCTCGGACCGGAGCTGGAGCGGCTCCCTTCCCTCCGTCGCGAGAAAGAGGCGATGGACGGCTTCGAGGCGGAACGCCGGCGACTCCCGGACCTGCGGAATGGGCTGGAGAAATGCCGGACCGAGCAGACGGAGCGCAGGAAGAAGTTGGGAGAGGCGAGGGCAAGACTGGAGGTCCTTCGCACCCGGTGTGAGACGCTTGCAGGGGAAGTGAAAAGGATCCCGGAGCTGGAAAAACGGTACCACGATCTCGAGCAGGAGCTCAAGAAGATCGGCGAAGAGATCGGCGGCATCAAGCAGCAAGGTGAGGACCTTGGGCGGAAGAGAGACCAGATCCTCCAGCTGGGCCCGGAGAGCCCCTGCCCCGTCTGCCGCAGACCCCTCGGTGCGCACCGGGAGCGAGTGCTGGCGGAGTTCGAAGAAGAACTGGCGAAGCTCCGGCAGCAGTACAAAGAGGCCTGTGGGCGCCGGAAAAATCTTGAAACCGAAAAACAGCAAGCGGAAGAGACTCTCCGATCCCTGCGGGAGAGAGAAAAGGAGTTTTCCCGCCTCCAGGCAGAATGGGAAGCGACAAAACGGACGGCGGAGGAACAGGAGGAGACCCTCGCCAAGCTCCACCAAGAGGAGAAACAGCTGACGGAGAAAATCGCGCATCTTGAAGCCCTGCCGTTTGACCCCGAACGTCACCGTACGCTCGCGACGGAGCTGGAAAACCTGCTTGAGCTTCAGAGAAAGGCCGAGAGATACTCCGCTCAGGCCGAAGGTTTGCCTTTGCTCGAAAGCCAGAGGTCGGAACTCCGGAAGAGGATCCACGAAATCGAAGGGGAAATGCAAGAGCTCAGCGCACGGCTCGAGAAGGTGGGTTATGAGCCGGAGAGCTTCGAGCGCGCGAAGAGGGAGTACGAGGAGGCGCGTGCGGAGCGGGAGAGGGTTCAAGAGGTGTGGACCCATTTGCATGGCGAGTACCGGGCCTGCTTGCGCACGGTTGATGAGCTCCGGGAACGCCTCAAGGATGCGGAACGGAAACGGGAGGAACTGGCAAAAGCCCGGGCAAGGATCGAGGATCTGAGACTGCTGGAGGATCTGTTTGGCCAATTCCGGCTGGAGCTCGCGGGACGATTGCGCCCCCTCCTCGAGCATCGGACGTCGGAGCTCGTGCGCCAGACCACGAACGGACGCTACACGCTGGTCAGCCTGGACCGAGATTACGAGCTGCAGCTGTACGATTTGAACGTACCATACCCGATCAACCGGTTCTCCGGCGGGGAGCAGGACTTGGTGAACCTCTGCTTCCGAGTGGCGATCAGTCAGGTGGTGGCGGAGCGCTCGGCGCGCAACCCCGTCCGTTTCATCGTGCTCGACGAGGTTTTCGGATCCCAGGATGAAGAACGCCGCCAGCAGATCCTGCAGGTGCTCAACGGGCTCTCCCACCACTTCCGGCAAATCTTCGTGATCACGCACATCGAAGGCGTGAGGGACTTGCTTCCCTTTGTCATCGAGGTTGTGGAGACAGGGCCCCAGGAGAGCTCCGTGGCCGTACGGTAGCGCCGGCCATGGCCGCCGATCCCAGTGCCGGGCTTGACACGGGTGTGGGTCTTGCCTATTTTCGCTTGCCATGAGAAGGGGGTGCTCGGCGCGAAAACGCATGTGGACTCGCGCGGCTGGAATGGGGCGAAAAGCGTTGCTTTGCCCCGTGGCTGGTGCAGCTTCCTCCCTGCAGCGCGTGATTGCCATGCGGTGAGCAGGGCCCCTGCCAAGGCAAGCGTATCCGGCGGGGCACGGCCCTGCTTCTCGCCGCAAGCGGCGGGTTTTCGTAGCGGGGAGCCTCGCGCGGGCGCAGGAGGAGATGTCGCCGGTAAGCGCCGGGGAATGGTGCGGCTCCGGAATGGAGTCCTTCTCCGGGGGCATGAGCATTGGGCAGCGCGAGAGGAGTTTGAGATGAGAGCACTCTACTTGCTGGGGCCGGAGCGGATGGAATTCCGGGAACTCCCGGAGCCTGTGCCCGGACCGGGCGAAGCGCTGATCCGGGTCAAATCGGTGGGGGTTTGCGCGTCGGATAGCCACCGGTATCTACACGGTAAGCTCGGGGACGAGGAGATGCCGGGTCCCCTCATCCTCGGGCACGAGTTTTCCGCCGAAGTGGTGGAAGTGGGTCAAGGTGTGACGGCGGTCCGGCCGGGAGACCGGGTGGCCGTGGAACCGGCTCGGCATTGCGGTCGCTGCGAAATGTGCCGGATGGGCCATCCCAATCTGTGCCCCGAGGTCCAGTTCTGCGGCACGCCGCCGATCGACGGCTGCTTGCGCGAGCTCATGGCGTACCCGGCGGAGCTGCTTTATCCCCTCCCCGAGGAGATCAGCTTCGACGAGGGGGCACTTCTGGAGCCGTTGGGTGTGGCGCTGCACTCGATCCGGCTCGGGCACTTCAAGCCCGGGTGGACCGCGGCGATCCTCGGCGCGGGCCCCATCGGGCTTTGCACCCTGCTTCTGCTGCGGGCTGCGGGGGCTGCGCAAGTCATCGTCACGGATCGTCTGGACTACCGGCTCGATCTGGCCAAGCGCTTGGGGGCGGACGAATCCCTGAATTCGGATCGGGAGGACGTGGTGCAAGGGGTGCTCGATCTCACGCACGGGCGCGGCGTGGATGTCGTGTTCGAAGCCGCGGGAGTGCGCGAAACCCCCGAGCAGGCGGTGGAAATCGCGCGGCCGGGAGGAAATGTGGTGCTGATCGGTATTCCCGTGGACGAGTGGATATGCTTCCGATCGACGCCGTCCCGGCGCAAAGGGCTGAGCCTGTACATGGTGCGTCGCATGAAGCATGTCTATGAGCACACCATCCCCATGGTCCAAGGGGGATTGGTGGACCTCCGTCCCCTCATCACGCACCACTTCCCCTTTTCTCGTGCCGAAGAGGCCATGCGCACCGCCGTGCACTATCGCGACGGCGTCGTGAAGGCGCTGGTTCATGTGGACCAATGGCAGTAGTCGGCGGATCCCGATGGCGATTGCAGACGGAGGCGGTTTTCCAAGCCGGAGGAGGCAGGCATGAGCGAACGCAGATTCTCCTTGGGCATCGACTTTGGGACCGAATCGGCCCGCGCGCTGCTCGTGGATACGGCCACCGGGGAGGAGCTCTCGACCGAGGTGTTCGTTTACCCGCACGGGGTGATGGACCGGCAATTGCCCGATGGAACTCGGTTGGAGCCCGACTGGGCCCTCCAGCATCCGCAGGATTACCTGGATGCCCTGCGCGAGACCGTACCCGCTGTACTCAGGCAGGCCAAGGTCAAGGCCGAACAGGTGATCGGGATCGGGATTGACTTCACCTCCTGCACCATGCTTCCCATCGACCAGGCTGGTCAGCCCCTCTGCCTCCATCCCGAATTGAAGAGGCGGCCTCACGCCTGGGTCAAGCTCTGGAAACATCATGCGGCGGAGCCGGAGGCCAATCGATTGAAGCAGGTGGCTGAGGAGCGAGGGGAGGAATGGCTGAAGTACTACGGGGGCAAGATCTCCAGCGAGTGGCTCGTGCCGAAGATCATGCAGATCCTGGCAGAAGATCCGGAGATCTACGGGCGTGCCGACCAGTTCATCGAAGCCGGCGATTGGATTGTCCTGCGGCTGACGGGGAAGCTGGTGCGTAGCTCCTGCCACGCCGGCTACAAAGCGATTTGGCAGAAGGGAGTGGGCTACCCGAGCAAGGAGTTCTTCAAGGCGCTGGATCCGAGGTTGGAAAACCTTGTGGAGGAGAAGCTGCGCGGGGAAGTGGTGCCCATCGGTCAAAAGGCGGGGGAGCTCACACCGGAGATGGCGAAACTCACGGGGCTTGTTCCGGGCACGCCTGTGGCCGTAAGCGTCATTGATGCCCACGTGGGGGTCCCAGCCACCACCGTGGACGGTCCGGGCAAAATGGCTCTGATCATGGGCACCTCAACCTGCCACATGGTCGTGTCCGAGCGGCGGCTAGCGATCGAAGGGATCAGCGGGGTGGTCGAGGATGGGATCCTGCCCGGGTACTTCGGCTACGAAGCGGGGCAGGCTGCCGTCGGCGACATCTTCGCCTGGTTCATCCGCAATGGAGTGCCGCCGGTCTACCACGAGGAGGCCAAAAGACGCGGCGTGGACCTGCACGCCTTGCTGGAGGAAAAGGCCGCTGCGCTGAGACCAGGGCAGTCTGGACTTTTGGCCCTCGACTGGTGGAACGGTTGCCGCTCCGTCCTCATCGATTACGATCTCAGCGGCCTGCTCATCGGCGCCACCCTGTCCACAACCGCGGAGGAGATCTACCGGGCTCTGATCGAGAGCACGGCCTTCGGAACTCGGGTGATCGTGGATACCTTCGTCCGAGGAGGCGTGGCCGTGGATGAGTTCTACGCTTGCGGCGGTCTCACTCGGAATCGCATGCTGATGCAAATCTACGCCGACGTGTTGGGGAAGGAGATCAAGGTGGCGCGCTCGGAGCTGGCAGGAGCCCTCGGCGCAGCGATGTACGGGGCGGTGGCTGCCGGGAAAGCCGCGGGTGGCTACGACAGCATCCGGGAGGCCATCCGGCATATGGCGCACCTCAGGGACGAGAGCTTCCGTCCCATTCCCGAGCACATGCGGATCTACGACCAGATTCTCGCCGAGTACCGGAGGCTGTATGATTACTTCGGTCGAGGGGAGAATCAGGTGATGAAGCTGCTGCGCCGTCTGCGATCCGGCCATTAGCACGAACGGCAAGGGAACCGTCCGCGCGCCAGCTGAAACGCCGTGAGCGCGAAGCTTCCCCCCTTCGGCGCGGCAGATCCACCCCCTCAACGACACCGCAAAGCGCCTTCCCCCTTGTGACGCTGGGTCCCGTTGCGATTCTCCCTCCCGCAGGGGTAGGCGAGGGCGCGGTTCGAACCGCGCCCTCAGGCCTCAGGAGGGGAGCATCTTGTTGTCTTCCTGGGCGAGTTGCTCGCGTTCCTCTTCTAGCCACGGAAGCCGATGTTTCACCACTTCCTCGTGCGGCATTTTCCCGTGGAGCCAGACGAAACTCATCGGGTACTCTTCCGGGTGGAAAATCGCCCAGTAGAAATGCCACACGGCGATGGCCAGGGTGGCAAGCCACGCCTCGTAGTAGTGGATGATCTCGGCGATGGGGAAAGCCCACGGGCCCAAGATGCGTGAGGCCGTCTCGGGGAACCAGAGGATGAAGCCGGTGAGCACCATCACCACCGTGCCCCAAACGAGCGCCCAGTATTCCGCCTTCTCGACGTAATTGTACTTCGCGTATTGTGGCCGCTCCGAGCTCAGGCGGAGATAATAGCGCAAGGTGTTCCAGAGATCGAGCACGTCCTGCGTCGTCGGGAACAGCCGCTGGATCTCCCGTCGGCCGTGCCGGGTGAAGAAGATCCAGAAGAGATGGTAGATGGCAGTGGCGATGAGCACGGAGGCAGCGATTCGGTGCAGCAGTCCCCGCAGCGGCTCATCCACGCCGAGCCGAAGGAGCAAGCGGAAGAGGAAAGCGTCGGGGAATTTCAGCGCAAAGCCGGTGATGACCAGGGTGATGAAGGAGACGAGCAACAGGAAGTGCTGGAAGACCATTCCCTTGCTGAAGCGTGGCAAGCCGGACTCGGAGCGTGTTTTTCGGTACTTCTCCGCAACGTAGAAGAGCCAGACGATGAAGTTGTGCACGAACATGCCGCCGATGATCACGATGATGAGAAAAACGTACGCGCTTCGGATGATGGACGCAGCTTTGAGCTGAGCTGCACTCCGATAGCTGTGCACCTTCACGCTGGCGAACTGCTGCGTGGCTCCAGGATGGCAGTTGCCGCACGTTTGCTGAAGATTGGCGGGATGGACGGTGGAGCGGGGGTCGTCCTGCCGGAAGATGTTATGGACCCCGTGGCAGCTGGCGCAGTTGGCGGCCACTTTGGAGCCGCGACGAACGGCCAGCCCGTGGTAGCTATTGAGGTAGGTGGAAACGCGGTCCCGGGGCAGGCCAAGTTTCTCGTTCATGGCCTCAGAAGAATGGCACGGCGCGCAGATCGCCTCTGACACTCGTTCCGGTCGGACGGGAGAGCCAGGCTCTTCGGGGGTGAGGATCCGATGCTCTCCGTGGCAGAAGTTGCACGTCGGCGCCTCCTTCACTCCGCGGGCCAGCGCCGTGCCGTGGGTGCTCTGGAGATATACCTCCGCGACGTCGGCGTGGCAGCGGCCGCAGGTCCGGGCGACATTGGCGCTATTGACTGGCGATTGCGGGTTAGCCACTTCGAGGTAAATGTGAGTGCCCGGGAGCATGTGGCAGTTGCTGCACGTTGGTGCGGCCTCCAAGCCTTCCTGGACCGCCCGTGCATGCACGCTCCGCTCGTAATCCGCGGGCGGCAGGGCACTCGGCAGCTTGTGCCGGCGGGCGAATTCGGCCTGACCATGGCATTGCCCGCACGTTCGCGGCTGATTCCGAGGATGCACCCGGGATTGGACATCGCTCGCGGGCCGGATGTCGTGGGCACCGTGGCAGGTCGAGCACTTCGGAGCATCGGGGTCGCCAGCCTGGAGCGCTCTTCCGTGCACCCCCTCAAAACAGCCCTGCTTTTCCAGTTCATGACAGGTCCCGCAATCCACTTTCGCCAATGTCTCCGGATGTGGGATCTCCCGCACGTCAGCGTGGCAGGCGACGCATCCGAGCTCAGCGTGCACCGATCGCCGGAAGGCGGCGGAGTCCACGTAGAGGGAGATCTCTTGCCCTTGCGGGCCGAGCTTGGTCAAGCTCGAATCCGCATGACAGTCAAAGCAGGAGGGCTGTTCCTGGCCCGGAGAGCCCGTGGTCCATGCGGCGATCACCAATAGGGAAGCCATGAATCTCCAACCCGAACGCATTCGTCCCTCCCGTGCTAATCCCTCTCGGGTCGACGAGGTCAATGCGGCATTTCCGTGCGAGCGCGAATGACCACGCGGGTCGATCAGCTTACTGGTGCGTTTCCGCTCCTTTTGCCCGAACAGCCTCCACCCCCGCGCGTCCTGGCGGTTCCTTGGCAACACCTCCCGCTGGATCCGGTGCGAAAGGGATTCGAGCTGCAATCTCTAGCTGCAAATGTAAGAATCGTGTGCCCAAGGCGCAAGGCGATTATCCCGACGGGCTACGGCGAGCAGCTTGTTTCACCTGTTGGCCTACTCGAAAGCAAGGAAGGGCGACAGTTTCCGGCCGGCCCGGCCGAGGAGGGATCACCGTCAGTCGCCGGCGTGCTTGCGGGAGGCGGTTGTGATCGCCTGCCGGGACGATACCATCGAGGCAGGGGCCGTCTTCGATAGCGGGTAGCCGAGGGGCGTGCTCGAGTGGCCCCGGGCCTAGGCGTTCGCGTCGACGCTAGGGGAGGAGCCTCGTGCCTTCTGAGCTCTCGGTGGACGCAGGATGGGATTTGGGATAGCGGCCGTCAGTGTAATCCCTCCAGCGGGCGGAACACGCTGAGCACCTCTTCGATCTCCTGCCGCATCCGCTTTCCGTTCCATCCGAGCTCATTGGCCATGATCTCGGCGGCCATCCGCAGAGCTTCGGGCGCCGGGGATCCGAACATGGCAAGATCGGTGCGGCGGAAAACCACATCGGAGAGTTTCTGCGCCATTTCCTCGCGCACTGCGTGCAGGATTTGCGCCTTGACCACAGGGAGCCCCTGACCCACCGGTTCCGCCCAGTGGGGCGAAGTCTCGAAGTAGGTCAGCAATCGCAAGAAGCGAGTGCCGTAATTGTGCAGGAGAGTCGAGGCGAGTTCGGGGGAAACGTAGCGGGTCAGTCGCGGGAGCTCGGACTTTTCGAATCCCGAGAAGCTCTCCATTTCACCACCGGTGAGGGGCGTGTCGGCTGTCTGGCAGGGCGGACTTTTCCGCCCGAGCTTGCGGAAGGCCAGGTTTGTCACCTCCTCCGCCACCGCGCGCGCCGTGGTGTATTTCACCCCGATCAGGGAAATCAGCCCGGGCAAACTGTGGATCTTCTCGTGATCGACAATGCGGTGCCGCTTGATCAGGGTGACCTCGTGGGAGGCGCTCCGATTGGGTCGCATCGGCAGAAGTCCAGCGTGATAGAAGCGGATATCGCGGCCATCGATCTCGGCTCCGGGAATGGCCTCCTGGATCTCACGAAGGAAGTCGGCCAACAGGCCGGGCTCCACGGCGAGGGAATCGGCGCTCTCCCGGTAGGGTAGGTGAGCCGTCCCCAGGAGATTCACCTTTCTCCACGGTGCGACGAAGAGCAGGCGGGAACCCCGGGAAATCACGGAATCCTGATCTCTGTATTGGCGATGGCTGTAAAAGCCAATGGCGCAATCCCGCGTGAGCTGGCGCACGCTCACCAGGTTAATCGCCAGCGATAAGGCCAAGGGTTCCTCCCGCCCTTCCAAGCCCAATCTCCGCAATAGCTCATTGTACCATGGACCGCATGCATTCACCGTGACGCGGGCTCGGATTTCGAAGGAGGTTCCGGTGAGGCGATCTACGGCTTCGATCCCGTTCACCCGGCCGTCTCGCTGCAGGTATCTCTTGGCCTCCACGTAATTGGCGACCTGGGCTCCCTGCTCCACGGCGGATTCCACGAAGGCGAGGAGGAGCCTTTCGGAATTGTACATCTGGGCATCGTACCAGACGACCCCGCCGGTGAGATGGCTGCCATCAACCATTGGAGCTAAGCGGCGAAATTCGTCGGCGGAGAGGATCTCCCCGAAGGGCAGTCTTTGCTCCGGGGGAAGCCGCCGGTTCCGGTCGGCGCCAATGATCCCGTTCAGGAGCAGGGCCATGGCGAAGACCTCGGGCCCCTTGATCAAATGGCCGTAGGTGGGCACTACGAACCGCAGGGGATGGACAAGGTGAGGGGCGATGCGCATCAGCGTGCGCCTTTCGCGGATCGATTCGCGCATTCGCCGGAAATCGGCATGCTGCAAGTACCGAAGCCCGCCGTGCACGATCTTGAGGCTGTTGGACGAGGTCGCCGAGCCGAAATCGTTCCTCTCCACCAGAGCCACGCGGAGTCCCCGCTGGGCGGCATCGTAGGCGATGGCCGCCCCGTGGATCCCTCCCCCCACCACCAAGAGATCGAATTCCCGATCTGCGATCGCCTTGAGATCCCTTCGCATCGCGACAGTCCTTCCTGCAGTCTGTTCTGCTCTGTCTCGGATCGTTACATGTAGCGCCGACGCGTCGCTCGCGAGGCTACACTGGCCGCCCGAGCTCGCGTTGCGGGAAGTGGGTTTGCAATCCCTGAGCCAGTGGATGAGAATCTTCCCCGAATCCCGGGCGGCCAGATGCGATGATTCGGGTGGCGCGGGGGCGCCGCGCAAAGCGGAAGCCCACTCTGGAAATGGGCCGTCGCAGCGCCTGCACGTCGGTGATGCGTCTTGCCATTCGAGGATGGACGCGGGATTCCGGCGGAGGCATTGGGACGCGATGGGCCTTGGGCGTGAGGAGCGCCGCAGGCTACATACGGCTCCGCTCCGGCGCGAGGGGCGAGCGCAGGGTTCGGGTCGGCCGGTCGGGGTGCGCCTCGCGTTCTCTACCGGTTCGCCGCTGTCTGTTCTCTCATCGAGACGCGCTGATTTTCCGGAGAGGCGGGAAAGCAGGGCCGCGCGCACGGGGTCGAGGAGGACTTCCCGGCTCAGTCCTTTCTCACCGCGATGTGCAGGGAGATCGTCTTGCTCCCTCTGCTTGGCGCGGAGGCGATGGACGTTCCGGCTCAGCGCGGAGGGGAGTTTTCCCATTTGCCGAAACGAATGGTGAGTTCACCGTGTGGGCCAGGATCATTCCCCCCGGCCCCGGGAAAACGAGCTACGGAGCGACGGCGGGCTCGGGACTGGCGTGCTGTTTGCGACCGTGCGGCCTGGAGGAAAGGGGCCTACGCGTTGCGCAACTCGATGACCGCTTGGCGGTAGGTCTCGGCGGTGCCGATGTCGAACCTCCGGCCCTTGACCAAGTATCCGGTGAATCCTTCCTCCCGCCGTACCCGATCCAGACATGGGGTCAGCTGGAATTCGCCGCGCTCCCGAAGGTTGTGCCGGATGGCCTCTTCGAGGAACTCGAACACCTTCGGGGTCAGCACGTAGATGCCGAAGACGGTGAGGAACTGGTCGGACTCCAGGCCTTCCACGGTGAGGTGCTCCCGAGCGTATTCCAGATCCGGCTTCTCGGCGAACTCCGTGATGCTGAGCTGTTCCCCGGAACGGTCCCAGATGCCTGTGACGCAGCCGAACTTGTGGATTTCCTCTGCGGGCGTGACCTTGAGCCCCACGACGCTGCGACCCACGCGCTCGAATACGTCCAGCACTTGCCGTGCACAAGGGACCTCGTTGTCTGAGGCGTAGATATGGTCACCCAGGAGCAGCAGGAAGGGTTCGTTGCCGACCCAGTCCCGCGCGCAATACACGGCGTGCCCGAAGCCTTCTTGAACCTCTTGGGTCACGAAGGTGATCCGGTGACCGAGATCCAGGAGGTAACGGCAGTACTCCTGACCCTCTCGGGATAGCTTGTTGTAGTTCTCCACCGTGGGAGGGGTGCAGAAAAACTCCTCGAAGAGCTCGCGGTCCTCCCTCTGGACGATGATGCAGACCTCCTCGACGCCGGAGTTCACCGCTTCCTCGACGATCGTCATGACTACCGGCTTCGCTCGCCCATCGCGATCGATGATGGGGAAAAGCTCTTTCTTGATCGCCTTGGAGGCCGGGAAGAGTCTTGGGCCGAAGCCGGCGGCGGGGATCACTGCCTTGCGCACTTTCCTTGGGGAACGGATCACCAGCCGCAGGCAGGGCATATTCAGCTCTCGCTCCAGGATCTCGATCACCCGCGACTGGCTCTCTTCGTCCTTCGCAATGAACTGCGCGCAGCCATCGCCCTGGGAACCGACGCCTTTGCCTCCGTAGATGTAAGGCTGGATGGAAGGATAGCTGAGCACCTTGTGCAACACCGGAGCTGTGAGCTGCGACGGACAGGCGGGAATGAGATGGCGATCGAACTCCGCCTGTGCTTCCCGCATGAGCGCCCCGATCCGTTCGGCATCTCCCGCCTCCAGAGCTTCCACTGCCTCGTGCACGATCCGCTTGTTGATGGGGCCCAGGTACCGTTGCACGCTCCGCTGGAGCTCGTTGTCCGGGAAAGGATAGCACTGATTGAGCTTGCGGAGAATCTCCTTCGTGTCCTTGCCAGCCCGCAAGTCCACGATCACGAAGTGGAGGTCGCGAGGGACGGTGATCTCCCGGATGTCGATCTCCTCCCCGTCGAAGATCATGAGGATGGGGCGATTGCCGTAGGCGCAACCCTGGTCCATCCTCCCGCAGCGCGATGGGGTGGTGATTTCGCCCCGGTAGGCGAACTCCATCTCCCCTCGGACCGTCATCTTCAGGTCGTAGATGCGATTGAAGGCGCGTGCCACAAGTACGCAGATGGCCGCGCTGGAGGAAAGCCCCTTCTTCACCGGCAAGTCCGTCAGGTAGTTGTCGATCTCCAGGCCGCGCACGCGATAATGGGTCATGATCTGATAGGCGACACCTGCCGCGTAGCTGAAGAACCCTCCCTTCGTCGCCTCCTCGAGGAGTGCTTGGCGTTCCATCGGCAGCTCGAAAGGACCTCTGCGCGTGCCATCGCTCAGAGTCGCGCGGAGGATGAGCTTGGAAGGGTGGGGTTTAACCTCCGCGTAGATCCCTTGATTGGTGCCGGTGATGATCGTGTAGCCCTTCTCGAGGTCGGCATTGATCCGACGGTAGCCCCCGGCCCAGTCACTGTGCTCGCCGAAGAGGCAGATTCGCCGGGGAACGAAGAGCTTCATCCTTTCTTCCTCTCCGCTGATTGGTCCGTCCAAGAGTCCGGGTTCGGCTTGATCCCCGCCGGCTGAAGTTACGAATGTCGCGCCCCGGGCACAAGGGCCGGCCGCAGGATTCTCCTCGGGAATGGCGCCACAATGGCGTCCCCGAGGAAACGAGATCCGCCGCCGGCGCTGGGTTCTGCGTCCCGTCCCGGAGAGGCGGGATCGGACTCGGAATGGCCTCTTGCAATGTCCCCAAAAACACGAACGGGGCTGCCACCTGCAGCCCCGTTGGACCTCTTGGCAAAGGGCCTTGTAGTCAGAGATGACCAGCCACCGCCAGGGCCTTCTCCGTTTCCCCCTCGAGGATCTCCGTGCGGAGGCCACGGAGCATCTCTGTGATATTCTGCCGCTTCGGCCGGAGGTAGCGCGTCAGCACCTCGTTCATCTTGTGCGGGTCCACACGGTTGCCACAGGTGAAAATGTCGATCGCGGCATAGTTGTACTCCGGCCAGGTGTGGATGGAGATGTGCGACTCCGCGATGATCGCCACCCCGGAGACGCCCTGCGGGGCAAACTGATGCGTGCGGACGCTCAAGAGGGTGGCGCCTCCGGCCAATGCAGCCTCAGTGAGTGCCCGCTCGATCAGTTCGGGGTTGTTGAGATTCACTGCGTCCCAGTACTCCAGGATCAGGTGCCGACCGAGATGCCCCATGACTCACCTCCTTTCGGTTGGGTTTGAGGTCCGTTTCGCCACTTCCTTCGAATAGACCAAGCGTTCTTCGTCGCTGTAAATGTCCGTCCCCTCGAAAGATGGATTGTCCGGCTCGAACCCCTCTAGAGTCTCCACCCGATAGAAGGAGCTCCGGTACCAATTGACCCGGGGGAAGTGGGTGTACGGCTCGACGTCGGATCGGATGCTCTCCAGTAAGAAGTCCCAGTTCTCGTACTCGCTGTGCTCGAAGACCAGATCCGTGAGCACCACCCGATGCTCCCCCACCAGCCATTGCTGCAGGCGAGCCCACTTGGTTAGGGACGACTCCGTGAGCGTCATGCCGAAATAGCCGGCTTGCCCGTCGCCTGGTTTGAGGAGCCCGAAGCCGCGTTCCAGGAACAGGAATAGGCCCGCGTAGTTCTCCGGCGGATCGGTCAGGAACGTGTCGAACTGGGCAAAGAGATCCTCCGGCAGCCTCTGCCGCAGGTCGAAGGAATAGACGCGGCATGGGATCTCCAGCCGCTCGGCGTGGTGGCGGATGAACTGCACGTACCGATCATCGATCTCGAAGGTGACGATCTCCTTCGGTTGACCGCCGAGCCCAATGGCCAACGTCATGAGATCGTCGTCCCCGAGGATTGCCACCCTCTTCCCGACAAGGTCGCCGCGCTGCTTCATCAGGGCCACGCGGCGCATTGCGGAAAGGGGCGTCAGACAGCCCTGGTCAAACTCATCGCTGGGCTTTGGCCGATCCCGGGCAATCTCGCGGAAGATCTCATAAGCTGGCTGCAGATCCTGCAGCTGGACGCCGCTTCCCCCACAGGCCGGACAACGGAGGAGTCTGGTGGGTACAATTCCCCGCTTTCTGATCAGGGCTTGACCCGACTCCGTGAGGTACACCCGACCGTCTTCAAATCTCACCAGGCCTTCGTCCGCCAGTACCTTGACGGCCTCGACCGTGAGATTGAAGGGCTGATCAGCCAGGTCGACGATCTCCCACGGGTCGGCCGTGGCCGCTATGGCGGCCAGCACGCGGTCGAAGGCATGGCCCGTGACCGGAAGGCCGGTGTTCTGCGCGATCGTTTCGAGGATTTGCAACTGCCGTCCTCCAAAACCATGCCCTCGAGTTGGTCCACCTATCGCTAACTCGCCAAACGGAATGTTATGAAGAATCTACCCTTTTCGCAAGAACTTTCTGCCGTCACCGCACCCATCGGCCGCTCATTCGTTCTAACGGGGAATCCCGCATTAGCGGGCCCCCTGTGAGAAAAGGCTTCGGCGCTGCGTGACCGGCGCATTTCCTACTTGATCTGCTCGCGCGGGGAAGCGCCGGGTCCAGGTTTGCTCCTCCTTCGCCGTCGCGTTCACCTCCATCCCTCGGCGCCGTCAGGACCGGCAGTTCTGTCCTTCGGTGCTCGAAGCGGCCATTTACACAGAGCTGGCGCCGTGAGGTACGGCGCCAGCTCCGCTCTTGGCTTTTCCCGGGATAGGGCGAGTGAAGCGCCGGTCCCAGGCTCAGTCGAAGGCCATGTGGGTCTTCCACACCTCCCACACCCGGCCCACAAGGTCGGGGCCCGGCTTGAGCGTGAGTTTTCCGGGCTTCCAGCCGGAGGGCGTCGCCTCTGTGCCCTTGCTCTGCCGGACGTGTTGGTACGCCTGGATTTGACGGATTGTCTCCGCCACGTTGCGGCCCACCGGCGGCGTCAGCACCTCGTAGGCTTGAATGATCCCGTCGGGGTCGATGATGAAGCGGCCTCGGTTTTCCACGCCTGCCTCTTCGTTGTAGACCCCGTAGAGTTTCCCGATAGCGCCGCCGGCGTCGGAAAGCATGGGGAAGGGAACCCCTCCCTTCACCATCTTGGACAGCTCGTTCTCGTCCCACATCTTGTGCACAAACACGCTGTCCACACTCATGGACAGCACTTCCACATCGAGCTTCTGGAACTCAGGGTATTTTTCGGCGACCGCCGAAATCTCCGTAGCTCAGACGAAGGTGAAATCTCCCGGGTAGAAACACAGCACTACCCATTTCCCCAGGTAGTCGGAGAGTTTCACCCTGACGAATTTGCCCCTGTGGTAAGCCGGGGCCTCGAAGTCCGGGGCCTTCTTGCCTACACTGATCATGGCTCGCACCTCCTCTGCTTTGGCTCCCTCTGGGCCGGGTGTCTCCGCGGCAGGCTCTCCGACGGGCCCGCCTGTCGGTCGAGCACAACCCACCTCCATCTCTTCCTCAGCCATCGGCCACCTCCAGCTATGTTGCGACGCTTTTCCCCCCTCGGCAACGGCCTGCGCATGCCGGAATACCCATGCGCCGCCTGTTCACGGTGCTGCGGCCTTCCCGGCCTCCGCAATATACACCCGCGGGCTCCCACTGTCAAGAATCATTTTCGATTCCGCGGGCTGGGCTTTTGGGGTTGTTGTTGGCCCGCGCTGAGGGGCGGGATTGCCTTGCCCGGCTGTCTTGCGAATGACGGAAAATGGTGTAGATTAATCGCAGAGGCTGCCGCGAAGGAGGAAGGAGAAGGAGATCAATCAACGGAGGAGAGGAGGGTCACCGTGGAAAAGGGAGCTTTTCGCGCTGTGCTCCGTACCCAGGCGGGGGCGCTGACCATCTACAGTCTCCCCAAGCTGGAGGCGGAGGGCCTTGTCCGTCTCAGCGCGCTGCCGTTTTCCATTCGGGTGTTGTTGGAAAACCAGCTCCGCAATTGGGACGGGCGACTCGTTACCGAGGAGGACGTACGTGCCGTGGCTGCGTGGGGGAAAGCTTCCTCCGATCGCGAGATCCCCTTCATGCCGGCGCGTGTGATCCTCCAGGATTTCACCGGGGTCCCGGCGGTGGTGGATCTGGCCGCCATGCGCTCGGCGGTGGCTCGGGCTCAGGGTGATCCCAGGCGGATCAACCCGATCGTGCCGGCGGACCTGATCATCGACCACTCGGTTCAGGTGGATTACTACGGGACCGACTACGCGCTCCCTCAGAATATGGCCCTGGAGATGGAGCGCAACAAGGAACGGTACGTACTCCTCAAGTGGGCCCAGCGGGCCTTCGACAATTTCCGCGTCTTCCCGCCCGGGACCGGGATCATCCATCAGGTGAATCTGGAGTACTTGGCGCCAGTGGTGCAGGTGCGTCAGCACGAGGGGCAGACGACGGCCTTCCCCGACACCGTCGTGGGCACGGACTCTCACACCACCATGGTCAATGGGCTCGGCGTGGTCGGTTGGGGCGTGGGAGGGATCGAGGCCGAAGCCGTGATGCTTGGGCAGCCCTATTACATGCTCTTGCCGGAGGTGGTGGGCGTGAGGCTCACCGGCGAGCCCCGCGACGACGTCACAGCCACGGACCTTGTCCTCGCAGTGACCGAGCTCCTGCGCAAGAAAGGCGTCGTCGGGAAGTTCGTCGAATTCTTCGGGCCGGGTCTGGATCGGCTGTCTTTGCCCGACCGAGCCACCCTTGCCAACATGGCGCCGGAATACGGGGCCACCATCGGATTCTTCCCGGTGGATCAGGAGACGCTGGCCTACCTGCGGCTAACCGGACGGAGCCCCGAGGCAGTGGACCTCGTGGAGAGGTACTGTAAAGAGCAGGCGCTTTTCCGCGATCCGGCCTCTGCGGATCCGCAATTCAGCGAGGTGGTGGAACTTGATCTCGGATCGGTGGAGCCGAGCCTCTCCGGTCCGCGTCGTCCGCAGGATCGAATTCCCCTTCGGGAAGTCCACAAACGGTTTCACGTCGCCCTCCGCGAGAACTTCGGCGTGGACATCCCCGAGGAGGATCACGATCGCTGGGTCTCGGAAGGGGGAGTTTCGACCCCGGGTCAAGCGGAGGCCCGGAAGCCTCGGGCGCAGGTGGTGCTGGATGGCGAGGCCGTGCAACTCTCGCACGGATCGGTTGTGATCGCTGCCATCACAAGTTGCACCAACACCAGCAATCCATCGGTCATGCTCGGCGCTGGACTCCTTGCCAAGAAGGCCGTGGAGAGGGGCCTCCGTACCCGTCCGTGGGTGAAAGCCACTCTGGCCCCGGGTTCCCGCGCCGTAACCGACTATTTGCGCAAGGCGGGCCTTCTCCCTTACCTCGAGGCGCTCCGCTTCCACGTGGTTGGCTACGGGTGCACGACTTGCATCGGGAACAGCGGCCCGCTACCGGACGAGGTGGCTCGCGCGATCAAAGACAAAGGGCTGGTGGTGGCCGCTGTGCTCAGCGGAAATCGAAATTTCGAGGCGCGGATCCATCCGATGGTGAAGGCCAACTACTTGGCCTCCCCCATGCTCGTGGTGGCCTACGCGATCGCGGGCACGGTGGACATCGACCTCACCCGCGAACCCCTCGACTACGACCCCAACGGCCGACCGGTCTATCTGAAGGACATTTGGCCTACCCGGGAGGAGCTGCAGCGGGCGATCCGGGGAGCCCTCGACGTCGAGGCCTTCCAGGCTCAATACCAACGGGCGGAAACGGGTGACCCCACCTGGGAGGGTTTGGAAGCCCCCACCGGGGAGCTCTACGTTTGGGATCCCGACTCCACCTACATCCAGGAGCCACCGTTCTTCAAGGACTTTTCGCTCGAGGTGCCGCCGCTCGCGGATATCCGCGGGGCCCGCGTTCTGGCTCTCCTTGGAGACAGCGTGACCACGGATCACATCTCCCCAGCGGGCTCGATCCCAGCCGACGGCCCCGCCGGACGCTACCTGATCAGCCGCGGGGTAAAACCGGCCGATTTCAACACCTTTGGCGCCCGGCGAGGCAATCATGAAGTGATGATGCGCGGCACATTCGCCAACGTCCGGCTCCGCAATCTTCTCGTGCCGGGGACGGAGGGCGGGTGGACCATCTTCTTCCCGACCGGGGAGAAGATGCCCATCTACGATGCATCCATGAAGTACCAGGAGATGGGGACGCCCCTCCTGATCATCGCGGGCAAAGAGTATGGCAGCGGAAGCTCCAGGGACTGGGCCGCCAAAGGGACGCACCTGCTGGGTGTCAAGGCGGTGATCGCGGAGAGCTTCGAACGCATCCATCGGAGCAACCTGGTGGGAATGGGCGTGTTGCCGCTCCAGTTCGAACCCGGGCAGAACCGGGAAAGCCTGGGGCTGGACGGGACGGAGGTGTACTCCGTCTTAGGCATTGCGGAGGGACTTTCGCCTCGTAAGAAGCTCCATGTGCTCGCGGAGAAGAGGGACGGCACGGTCGTAGAGTTCCCCGTGCTCGCTCGTCTTGACTCTCAGGTAGAAATCGAGTACCTTTGCCACGGCGGGATTCTCCCGGCCGTCCTGCGGAAGATCCTCCGTGGCGAGGTGTGAGGGCGGAACTCGATGGGGGGCTTGCGAGGTTAACATCATCGCGTGAGTCAGGATGAGGAGCGGCCGGAGCGGGTCCAGGACGATCGAAGCGGCGAGGCGCGCGGATGGATCGATTCTTTGTCAGCAGCGGGAAGCGCACGCAGGGACCATTCACGGCGGAAGACCTTCGGCGACTGGTTGAGAACGGGGAGCTGGCGCTGACCGATAGCGTCTGGTCCGCGGAGGGAGACCGCTGGGTGGAGGTCGCGGAACTCGAACCGGTCCGAAAACTGCTTTCGGAGGAAAAGCCGAGTTTCGAGCAAGCGGAAGCGAAACGCATCATCGCTTTCGCTAGCGGGAAAGGCGGCGTCGGGAAGACTGTGTTGAGCGCATCGGTGGCGACGGCCCTCGCGGTGATGGGCCGCCGGGTCCTTTTGGTCGACGGGGATCTTGGCGGGCCTGATTTGCACGTGCAGTTCGGGCTGTTAGGACGCTCGGAGGAAGGCAACGGGAAGCTCTGGCCGGAGAACGCCTTCACCCAGACCCCGCTGGCCAACCTGCGCCTCTTGAGGGCCGAGCCAGGGGTATTGGGAGCTGCCCATCCGCCTGCCTCCCAGCGATTGCGCTTCCTCCGTGCGATCTACTCCGCCGACGCCGATGACGTGATCTTGGACCTGGGCGCGGGGACGAGCTACCTGGTGCTGGATCTTTTCGTTTCGGTGGACGTGCCCGTCCTCGTGGCGACGCCAGATCCGATGTCCCTTCAGGAGGCATTCAACCTTGTGAAGTTGGGGCTCATTTGGAAAGTGATCGGAAGGGGCGACCGTCCCAGCGAGCACTGGGAGGGGGTCCTGGGGAAGGGAATGGACGGGCGAGGGCTCGCCCTGCGCACTCCCATCCCGGAGTTGATTTCTCGCTTGGAGCGCGAGAGACCTGAGCTGGCGGCGAAGTGGAAAGGGGCGATCGCCGCCTGGCGTCCTCAGCTCCTGCTCAACATGGTCCGGAATGGGGAAGAGAGGAAAGAAGCGGGAGCGCTGCAGATCGCCTGCAAGGATCTTTTGGGGGTGGAACTCGGTTACCTCGGCCATGTGGACTGGGATCCTTCCGTGAGGGAGGCGGTGAATCAGTACCGGCCGTTTCTCCTGTACAATCCGGAAGGTCCGGCGGCGCGTAGTCTGGCAAAGCTCGTTGCGGTTCGTTTTCTTGGCAAAGGGCAGCTGCAAGGTTTCTTCGCGGGGAGGAGGATGCGGAAAGCGGCGGCCGAGGCCGGGCGCGGCCCGGTGGCCGCGGAGGCCCGGTCGGAAGTCATTTGCTCCTACCGTTGCTCCTACTGGGGGGACTGCGAATTTCAGCGCGGGGGAGAACCATGTCCCGTGCGTCAGTTTGAGGCGGTGTTCCGCACAGCGTTCACTTCGTCATGACCGTCTGCGGTGGTGTTGTCTCTGGGATCAGCAAGGGAGGTGAACGGAAATGGCGAAGGAGATTGTCTACTCGGAACAGGCGCGCGAGGAGCTGCTGCGCGGGATGGAGTTATTGGCCAACACGGTCCGGGTGACGTTGGGTCCGCGGGGGCGCGAGGTCATGATGGAGAAGAAGTGGGGCGCCCCAGTGGTGACCAATGATGGGGCTACCATCGCGAAGGAACTGGAGGTGGAGAAGACGCTGGAAAACGTCGGGCTACGACTCCTTCGCGAGGTGTGCAAGAAGACGCAGGATGAGGCTGGGGACGGCACGACGACGGCCGTGGTCCTGGCTCAGGCCATCTACCGGGAGGGTCACAAGGAGGTGGCGGCGGGAGCCAATGCGGCTGCGCTCCGGCGTGGGATCGAGAAGGCTGTGGCGCGCGTCGTGGACGAGCTCAAGAGCATGGCCACCAAGATCTCGACCTATGAAGAGATGAAGCGCGTGGCCACGCTCGCCGCCAAGAATGACGAGTACATCGGCAAACTGATCGCCGATGCCATCCAGAAAGTGGGGGCCGAAGGCGCAATCACCATCGAGGAGGCCAAGGGCACGGAGACGCAGCTCGAAATCGTCGAGGGGATGCGCTTTGACCGCGGGTATCTCTCCCCCTATTTCCTCACGAAACCGGAGACGATGGAGGCCATCCTCGAGGAGCCGTACATCCTGATTCATGACAAGAAGATCAGCGCCATCAAGGACATCCTGCCCGTCCTGGAAAGGGTGGCCGAGACCGGCAAGTCTCTCCTGGTGATTGCGGAGGAGGTGGAAGGGGAAGCCCTGGCCACGCTGGTGGTGAACAAGGTGCGCGGCACGCTCCGCTGTGCCGCGGTAAAGGCCCCCGGCTACGGCGACCGGCGCAAGGCGATGCTGCAGGACATCGCTATCCTCACCGGCGGCCGGGTGATCAGCGAGGAAGTGGGACTGAAGTTGGAGAATACCCGGCTGGAGGACCTCGGTCGCGCCGACCGCGTGATCATCGACAAAGATAACACCACCATCGTCGGCGGCAAGGGCAAGAAAGAAGAGATCGAAGGCCGGATCAAGTCGCTGAAGGCGCAAATGGAAGAGACCACCAGCGACTACGAACGGGAGAAGCTCCAGGAGAGGATCGCGCGTCTGTCCGGAGGCGTGGTGGTGCTGCGGGTTGGCGCCCCAACGGAGGTCGCCATGAAGGAACTGAAGGCCCGGGCCGAGGATTCCCTGGCGGCCACACGCGCGGCCCTGGAGGAGGGGATCCTGCCTGGTGGCGGCGTGGCATACCTGCGGGCAGCCCGGGTGCTCGACAAGCTTGAGCGCGAAGTGGAAGGCGACGAGAAGCTCGGTGTCCGCATCGTCCGCCGCGCCCTCTCGGCCCCGTTGCGACAGCTGGCGGAGAACGCCGGCTGGGATCCGGCCGTGGTCTACGAGAAGGTCCGCGAAGGGACCGGCAACTACGGCTTCGATGTGGAACGGGAGGTGTTCTGCGACATGATGGAAGCCGGGATCGTGGACCCGGCCAAGGTGCTCCGGGTAGCCCTTCAGAACGCCTCCAGCGTGAGCGCAGTGCTGGTGATGACGGAGGCGGTGGTGGTGGAAAAGCCGAAGCCGAAGAAGAAAGCCAAAACCCCGCCCCCGCCCGAGTATTGATCTCCGAGTGAAGACGGCGAGCGACGCAGTGTCCGCGTCGCTCGCCGCGTGAATGGACCGCCGTGGGGTGGCAGCGAAAGGGGAGGGGCAGGATCTGGAGTCTATGGGCAAAGAGGGAGAGCGCGTAGCGGATCTTCTGTCGCGGAAGCCCAGCTTCGACGATGGCCAGCCTCATGCGTGGGTGACCCTCGCCCGCGCCCTTTCGAAGATGGGGGTCATGTCCCGGCGTCAGGCCATGGGGACGATCTGGTCCGGACGCGTGAAGGTCAATGGGGTCACTGTCAAGAAGCACAACGTCTGGGTGGATCTGCTCCACGACGAGATCCGCCTGGATGGAAGGGTGCTTCGGGAACCGCGGGATCATGTTTACCTGGCTCTGTACAAACCCGTCAACGTGATGTGTGCCCGCTTCGACCGTCTGGGCCGACCCACCGTGTATGATTACCTGCCCAAGCTCGACCGCTGGGTGTTCCCCGTCGGCCGGCTCGACTACGACAGCGAGGGCCTGGTCCTCCTCACCGATCACGGACAGCTGAGCGACAGGATCGCTTCCCCAGAATATCATGTGCCGAAGACCTACCGGGTGAAGGTGGCGGGCCAGGTCTTTGAGGAAACCCTCGAGAAGCTCCGGAGCGGCATGGACATCGGGGGCTACATTACGCTCCCCGCGAAGGCCCACATCCTCCGCCGGAACAAGTCGACCTGTTGGGTCGAGATCACAATTTGCGAAGGGAAGAATCGCCAGATCCGCCGGATGCTGGGACGCTGTGGTCACCAGGTGCTGCGATTGGTGCGGGTGCGGGTGGGCCCCGTGCGGCTGGCGGGACTCAAGCCGGGACAGTGGCGCTACCTTACCGAGAAGGAGATTCTCGGACTCAAACGGGCCGCCCGCCTCAGCTGAGAGACGAGTTTCGCTCCTGACTTGCCAGTTGCCGAAGAACCGTCGATCATGGCTCACCGACTGATCCTCCGCGATCTCACGGGAAAGAAACGCCGGGTGGAGATCCTGTACGAGGACGAACACCTCCTGGCGCTCAACAAGCCTGCACCTCTTCTCACCTTGCCGGACCGGTGGGATCCCAAACGGCCCAACCTGTACAGGCTGATCCAGGGAGTTCTCGGCCGAGATTCCGTCTTCGTGGTGCACCGATTGGACGCGGGCACAAGCGGGGTGATCGTCTTCGCGAAGAACCCGGAGGCCCATCGCGCCCTCTGCCGCCAGTTCCAGAGCCACGAGGTGAGACGCGTCTACGAGGCGATCGTAGCTGGCGAGGTGAACAAAGACAGGGGACGGATCGACAAACCCATCGCCCCGCATCCGAAGAAGCCGGGCCTGGTGATGGTAAGCGCTCACGGGAAAGAAGCCATCACCGACTTCGAGGTGCTTGAGCGCTTCGTCGGCTACACCTATTTGCGGCTCCGCCCCCGCACCGGCCGGCCCCATCAGATTCGTGCCCACCTCCAGGCCCTTGGACATCCGATCGCGACCGATCCCGACTACGGGGGACGAGAGCGGCTGTACCTTTCCGAGTTCAAGCCTGGATTCGCCTTGGCGGAGGGAGAGGAGGAAAGGCCATTCATTGCCAGGCCAAGCCTGCATGCCCGGAGCCTTGAGATCCGCCACCCTGCGACGGGCAAGCGCATGACCCTCTCCGCGGAACCCCCGAAGGACTTCCTGACCTTCCTCCGCATCCTCCGCGAATACCGCGCACTGTCCCAGTTCCTGTCTGCCGGGGACGAATGATGGCCACCCTGATTCTCAACCCTGAAGCCGAGGCGCGAGTCCGGGCGGGTCACCCTTGGATCATGCGTCATGAGGTAGCCAAGACGCGCGGGCAGGTCCGCGACGGCGACGTGGTCGCCGTGGAGGGCCGAAAGGGGGATCACCTCGGTATGGCCACCGTGAATACTCGCTCCCGCATCCTCGCCCGAATCTACACTCGGGATGATCGTCCCCTCGACCGGGACTTCCTGGCCGATCGGATCCGGGCGGCCATCGCCTACCGCAGGCAGGTGCTGGGATTGGGACCGGAGGGCGGTGTACGCTGGGTATTCTCCGAGTCCGATGGGCTTCCCGGCCTCATTGTGGACCAGTACGGCCCCTGCTTGGTAATTCAGCTCCTGACGCTGGCCATGGACCAGCGTCGTCAGGTCCTCCTCGAGATCCTGGACGGGATTCTCTCCCCTGCGATCGTGGTTGAAAGGAGCGATGTCCCCGCAAGGCAAGCGGAGGGCTTGGAGGAGGTGCGTCAGCTTTGGAAAGGGGAGTTAGCCGGACCGGTGGAAATTGACGAGTGCGGCGTTCGCTACCTGGCGGACCCGCTCGGAGGACAGAAGACGGGTTTCTTCCTCGACCAGCGCGAGAATCGCATGCTTGTCCGCCCGCTAAGTGCGGGAAGGCGCGTGCTGGACGCGTTCTGCTACACCGGGGGCTTCGCTGTTGCGGCCGCCGTGGGCGGGGCGACGGAGGTGGTCGGGATCGATTCTTCGTCCGCGGCCTTGAAGCTCGCTCGGGAGAATGCTCGTCGTAACCGCGTGGCCGAGCGCTGTGTTTTCCTCGAGGCGGACGTTTTCGACCAGCTCCGGCAGATGGAGAAATCGGGCGAGCGGTTCGGGCTGATCGTCCTCGACCCACCGGCCTTCGCCAAGAGCAAGCGAAACCTGGAGGGTGCCTACCGAGGATACAAGGAGATCAATCTTCGGGCATTGCGCCTTCTGGCTCCGGGTGGCGTGCTGGTGACCTGCACCTGTTCGCATCACATGACGGAAGAGCTTTTCCACGAGATGTTGCGGGATGCGGCCAGGGACTGCGCGGTGCGACTGAGACTGCTCCGCAAGACCACGCAGGCGAGCGATCACCCCATCTTGCTTGGGATGCCAGAATCGCAGTACCTGAAATGCTTTTGGGTCACCCCATTGGACGAGTGAACAGCATGCCTTCGCAGGAGCTGCGAGAGGTAGCGCGGGAGCTTTTCCGGAAGGCGCTCCAAGCGGCCGATGCCTACGGAGCGACGGTGCGGGCGCTCCGCCGCGACGGGCCTGCCTTCCTTGTGGCCGGCCGACGGATCGAGCTTGGCAAGTTCTCGCGGATCCACGTGGTGGGGGCTGGCAAGGCGAGCGCTCCGATGGCCGCGGCGGTGGAAGACGTGTTTGGTGACCTTGTGGCCGACGGAGTGGTGGTCGCGAAGGAGGGACACTCCGTCCCTCTGCGGCGCATCGCGGTCCGGGAGGCGGGCCATCCCGTGCCCGATCAACGGGGCCTGCGGGCGACAGAGGAGGTCCTTCGCGTGATCGATGCGTCGTCGCCGCACGACGTGATCCTATGTCTCCTCAGTGGGGGTGCTTCCGCCCTGCTCGTCAAGCCCGTCTCGGGCCTTCCTCTCGAGGAGAAGCAGCGTCTGACGCAACTCTTGCTCGCGTGCGGAGCTTCCATCGAGGAGATCAACTGTGTGCGGAAGCATCTTTCGGCGGTCAAAGGGGGGAGACTGGCACAGCGGGCCGCTCCACGGCAAGTCATTTCGCTGATCGTCTCGGATGTAATCGGCGACCGGCTGGATACCATTGCCTCCGGCCCCACAGCTCCGGATCCCACGACCTTCGACGAGGCGTTGGGGGTGATCGGCAAGTACGGGTTGGAGTCCAAGCTCGAGGGTCTTTCCGTCCTCGAAGTCCTACGGAAAGGGGCGGCGGGGAAACGGCCGGAGACGCCGAAGCCGTCGGAGCCGTTCTTCCGTCGCGTGTCCAACGTGATTGTGGCGAGCAACCGTCTTGCCCTGGAAGCCGCTGCAAGCCACGCCCGGGAGCTCGGCTTCCGTACGCTGGTGCTCACGTCCTGTCTCCGAGGAGAGGCGAAGGAGGCCGGAAAATTCATCGCCAGCATCGCTTGGGAGGTATGGCAAAGCGGAAGCCCCGTGGAGCCCCCCGCTTGCTTGCTCTTCGGTGGCGAAACAACCGTCAGGCTGGGTGAAGCACCCGGCAAAGGGGGACGGAATCAGGAGCTGGCGCTTTCGGCTTGCTTGGAGTTGCCGCCGTCCGAGAAGGTCGTGCTTCTGTGCGCGGGGACAGACGGAACCGACGGCCCCACCGACGCAGCCGGCGCGATGGTCGGTGGGAAGACCGCCGAACGGGCGCGGCGGGCTGGGTTGGAGCCTCTCGCTTACCTGGAGGCTCACGATTCGTACTCCTTCTTCGAACGGACCGGGGAGCTGCTGCGTACGGGCCCTACCGGGACCAATGTGATGGATCTGGCGATCCTGCTCGTGGGAGGGCGCCATGAGGCGGACAAAGATTGTGTGCACGATCGGTCCCGCCACTGAGGAGGAATCCATTCTTCGGGAGCTCATCCTTGCCGGGATGGACGTGGCGCGCTTGAACTTCTCTCACAGCACGCTCGAGCAGCACGCCGCCCGGGCCGGGCGGATCCGGCGACTTTCCGCAGAGCTCGGGCGACCTTTGGCCATCCTCCAGGACCTCTCCGGGCCGAAGATTCGGATCGGTCGGATCGAGGAGGAGGGGGTTGAGCTTCATTCAGGTGACGAACTCGAATTGCGCCCCGGCCAGGCCACCGGAAACAAGCAGGTGCTGTTCGTAGACTATCCGCATTTGCTCGAAGACTTGGAGTCGGGAGATCGGGTTCTCCTGGGCGACGGCCAGGTGGAGCTTCGGGTCATTGCCGTCACCGAGACGGGAGCGCGTTGCAAAGTGGTCGTGGGGGGACAGATCACTTCCCGCAAGGGCATCAACTTCCCGGGCGGCCGGCTGCGCCTCCGGTCCATGACGGACAAGGATTGGAGTGACCTGGAGTTCGGTCTGAAGATCGGGGTGGATTTGATCGCCCTGTCCTTTGTTCGGGCTCCAGAGGACGTCCTCGAGGTCAAGGATTTCCTCCATCGCCGCGGGAAAGACCTGCCGGTCATTGCGAAGATCGAACGGCAGGAGGCGATCGACCGACTGGAGGAAATCTTGGCGGTGGCCGATGGGGCGATCGTGGCGCGGGGCGATCTGGCTGTGGAGACGGCTCTGGAGCGTGTGCCGCTGGTGCAGAAGGAGATCATCCGGCGTTGCAACCGACTTGGGGTACCAGTGGTCACAGCCACCCAGATGCTGCGGTCCATGGTGGAGAACCCACGACCTACGCGGGCGGAAGCGGCCGATGTGGTCAACGCCGTCCTGGACGGCTCGGACGCCGTCATGCTTTCGGAGGAGACGGCCGTGGGCCAGTTCCCGGTGGAATCCGTGCGCGTGATGGATCTCCTCATTCGGGCTGCAGAGGAGGTGTATCCCTACTGGCAGCTCGGGCCCGAAGGGGAAGCGCAGGCGAAGACGACCGTAGCGGGGGCCGTGGGTCGGGCCGCCAACCTGATGGCTCGCGATCTGGGAGCTGCGGCGATCCTCACCCCAACGGAGTCCGGGAGCACGGCGCGCCTGGTCGCCAGGTGTCGACCAAGGGCACTTCAAATCGCCGTCACGAGCCGAGAGACCACCTACCGGTCTCTTTGCCTCGTCTGGGGAGTGGTTCCCCTCCTCACAACCGAGTTCCGGGACACCGATGAGATGGTCTCCCGCTGCATCCGACTTGCCCGAGACGCCGGTCTGGTCAAGCCGGGTGATCGCGTGATCGTCACGGCAGGGACCCCCGTAGGGGTACCGGGCCGAACGAACCTCATTCGGGCGGAGGTAGTCCCCTGAAACGGAGCTCTCTTTGGCACTGGGGGGTCGGTCTGGCCTGCCTGACCTTGATCGCCGCGCCCCCCGCGGCGGTTGCGGAGGAGCGGGCGCAGCCGCCCGACTCCCTTTCCCGCCAAATCGATAGCCTGCGCATTCGGGAGCAGGAACTCCAGACGGACCTCGTGGCCTTGGAGGCCCGCGAGAAGGCGCTAGCGGCGGAGCTGGAAGGCCTAAACCTCGTGGCGCAGAACTACCAGAGGTCAGTTCTGCCGTTCCTGGCCGTGGTAGGGGCAGCTCTGGGGGTAGTTCTGTGGCGTTTTGCCAGGTGCAGAGAGGTTCGCAACGGAGGCCAAGGCCCCGATTGATCCGGTCGAACTCGGGGGCGGCTTAGGGGGTTGTTCTTGCCCACCACTAAGGAAATGCCCGAAGCTTCCGAAAATGGAAGCGGCGGCCGGGCACACTCCCGGAGGGAAAGCGTAGCCGGTTTGCCGGGCTTTCCACCACTGCGACCCCAGAGCAAAGACTTGGTTCAACGGCAGCGGAAGAGCCGCAGAGGGAGTCAATGTCGCGTCCCAATGAGGTCGACCCCGCAGAAGAGCTACGAATCCGGCTGGAGGAACTTTGCCGCAATTTCAACGTGAGCTTGGATCTGATCCCGAAGGCGGTCTCGCCGGAACAATTCGTTGACCGAGTCCTGGATGAGTATATCAGCCGCTTCGAGGAGATCCCGGGCGAAGACGTCCTTTCGCTTCACGAGGGAAAAGGCGGCCTGCCTCAGCGCGAGAAGCTCCGCTCCCTACTGATGTTCTCCACGCAAGCTGTCCTCTTGCATGAGAACGCGAGGGTCTACAAGCAGCTGGAGGAGGCCTACCGTGAGCTCCAAGCCAAAACCGACGAGCTGACCCAGGCAAATGAAGAGCTGCGCCGGCTGAATGCTCAGTACTTGAACATGCTGGGGTTCGTTTCCCACGAGCTACGAAGCCCGCTGGTTTCCATTTTGGGTTTTGCGGAGCTCCTCGACGAAGGGATCCTCGGCGATCTCACCAAGGAACAGCGCGAGGCTGTGCAGATCATCGCCAGGGTCTCGCGGAAGCTCATCGAGATGACCCGGAACTACCTGGATCTGGCCAAGATCGAGAACGGCCGGATGCCCCTCCATCGCAGCCCTGTGAACCTGGAGTCTGACGTGATCCGTCCGCTGGTAAACGAGCTGGAGGAGCAACTTCGCGGACGGCGCATGCGAATCGAGCGGGAAGAAGGCTCCCTGGAAGAGACGCCCGATCTGTGGGCAGACCCGGAGCTCATGGGTATTGTGGTGCAGAACCTATTCTCCAATGCGATCCGGTACGGTCGCGAAGGCACGGCCATCCGCTACAGCGTCCGGGACGAGGGGGAGCAGTACCGGATCACGGTCTTCAACGAGGGAGAAGGGGTCCGACCGGAGCAACTGGGCAGCATCTTCGGGAAGTTTGTCGATATTCCGAAGAAGGAGACCAAAGAACGCGGTTCCGGCTTGGGATTGTACAACACCCGCTGCATTGTGGAGAGCCACGGGGGTCGGATCTGGGCGGAGTCGGAATACGGGCGGTACTTCGCGGTGCATTTTACCCTCCCCAAAGGGCAGCCGGAGGCGCTCGAGGATCACGTGCATCTGGTGGAGGATCGGGCCGGGTTGAACTCCTCCGCGCCATCCCGGCTGGAGCAATACAGCGCGTTGCGGAGCGAGAGGTAATCGGTGAGGCCGGGACGTGTTCTCATCGTTGATCCGGATCGCACGGTTTGCGCTCGCCTTCGGCAGCTGCTGTCGGCGGAGGGCTACACCGTAGAGTCGAGCCACGACCTCGGGACTCTCCCCTCCCTCCTTTCCTCCTTTCGCCCGAACTTGATCCTGTTGGAGCCCCGGCTCACCGGAACCAGCGCCGGCTTGGGCCTACGGCGGTTTCAGGAACTCCTTGGGGACGCCCACGTCCCTTTCCTGGTGCTCACGGAGGACTTTGACCCGGAGAGCCGCCTGGAAGCCCTCCGGGCGGGGGCGATCGACTACGTCATGAAACCCTACGACCGGGAAGAGCTCCTCGCCAAGATCCGGAACTGGCTACGGGTTCTCCATGATCGAGCGGAGGAGCGGGGACCTTCCTCCGGGGTGGATCGCCTGCTGGAATTGCTGGACCGCGAAGAGCTCACGGAGCTGGTCCCTCAGCCTGACGTCGCCTCCCGCTACGGGTACAGCGTGCCCCGGGCGGCGGAAATACTGCGGCCAGCCAAGGCCGGGGAAGAGCTGGATCTGCTGGATGAATTGGCCGCGATGGGACGTTTGGAGCGGGAGTTCTACGATGTGATCCACTTGTGTCCCGCCTGCGCCCACTTCCATCTCAATTTCCGCGAGGTGTGTCCGGGATGCCAATCGGCCAACATCCAGTCCCAGCAGCTCTACCGGCACGTGAGCTGCGGGCATGTGGCTCCTCGGTCCGAGTTCCTGGGTGCTGACCGGAGTTGCCCCCGGTGCGGACAGCGGGTGGAGCCGGAGAGCCTGAGGTCCATCGGGACGCGTTTCCTGTGCGTGCAGTGCGGCCGGGTGTTCGCAGAGCCGTTGGTCGCCTGCCGTTGCCTCCATTGCGGCCGAATCTTCAGCGCGGAGAAACTGGAGCGACGGACGATCTGGACGTATCGGGTGCCTCGGCCGGGGAACGGAGGTTCCGGTCTCTCCACTGAAGCCCGACTAGCCTTGCCCAGCGAACTGGCGACCCTCCTTGACCCAGATCTCCGCCAGCATCTTTTGGAACCGGCAGCTACGATCGAGCGCCTACGACAGCTGTTGGCCGAGTCGAGCCCCAAAAAGCCCTTCACCGCCCTCCACGTGGAGTTTGACCCAGCCGTCAGTTCTCGACGGATGGACAAGCAGAGAGCCGAGAAGCTCTTGAATGGCCTTCTGCGCCGAATCCTGGCTATTCTCCCCGGCGGCTTGACGGGGCTGTACGGCCGTAGCGGCGTGCTCATCGTGCTATCCGGAATCCCCGCCCCTCGCGGGAGAAGGATGGCCGCGGAAATGCTCGAGCGGCTGACGGAATCTTTGGGGCCAGTGCCGATCACGGTGAAGCTGGCCGGTTACCCGCAGGACGGCCGTTCCGCGGAAGAAATCCTGGAGATCCTCGAGGCAGGAATCGATAGCCTCTCGACGGCCGAACCCAACCGCTGATCCCTCCTTCGCAAGGCTTGGCCGAAACAAGAAAGGGAACCCTCCTTGATTTGCCAGAGCGCGTTGCCGTAGCGGGAAACCTGCGCTTGCCGCCCGGACGGTGTCTCCGCCGTCGCGCGGTCAGGGTCTCTTGTAGCCGGGAAGAAGGAGGCGGTTCGACACCAGCCCTCTGAGGGCAAGCGACCCGAGGCGGATGGCTATTCCTGCTCGTCCCCTTCCCGGCGCGCGGTGGACGAAGCATCGGTGCTCGGAACCGGACGAAGCTCCCCTTCCGAAGCGGCTACGATCACCGCCGCGGACGCATCGCCGGTGATGTTGATGACGGTGCGAAACATGTCCAGGAAGCGCTCAACGCCGAGGATGAGGGCGATGCCTTCCAAGGGAATCCCGACCTGGCGGAGGACGATCACCAGCATGAGCATTCCCACTCCCGGAGCTCCCGCGGTTCCGATCGCCGCCAGCGTCGCGGTGAGGACGATGGTGAGCTGATCCCCCAGCGTGAGGTTCATGCCGTACACTTGCGCGATGAAGAGGGCCGATACGCCTTGGTACAAGGCCGTGCCATTCATGTTGATCGTCGCCCCCAGGGGTAGAACGAAGCTCGCGATGTCCGTGGGCACGCCGAGATTCTCCACTGTGCACTGGATGGTCACGGGAAGGGTGGCCGAGCTCGAGCTCGTGCTGAAGGCGATCAGCTGGGCTGGACGGATCCCCCGCATGAACTGCGAGGGCCGCATGCCCGCCAGGATCCGAACCAGCGGGGGGTAGAGGAAATTCAACAGGGCAAGCCCGACGATCGTGACGAGAGAATACTTCAGCAGCGAGACCAGCACCCGAAACCCGAAGTTGGCGACGACCGATGTGATCAAGGCGAAGACGCCGAAGGGAGCCAGGCGGATGACGAGGTGGACGATCTGGATCATGACGTCGTTCAGGCCTTCAAAAAAGGCTAGGAGCGTGCCCGTGCGCGTCTTCGGCGCAAGGGAAATGGCCACCCCCATTAGGATCGCGAAGAAGATGATCTGCAGCATAGCCCCTTGGGCCAGGCTCTGGATCGGATTGGTGGGGATGATCTCCAGCAAGGTCTCCGCGAGGCTCGGCCGTTCGGCGGCGCGGGTTAGAGTTCCCCCCAGCTCGCCACCGTAGCTTGCCAGAAGCTGGGTCTTCACGGATTCCGGCAAGCCGGCTCCAGGCTCAATCCAATTGGCCAGCGCCAGCCCCAGCGCCACGGAAAAGGCCGTCGTCACGAGATAATAGACGATGGTCTTCGCCCCCACGCGTCCCAGCTTCCGGGGATCGCCCAGGCTTGCAGTCCCGATCACCAGGCTGGCAAGCACGAGCGGGACGACGACCAGACTGATGAGCCGGACGAAAGCGGTTCCGAAAGGCTTGACGTACCGGAGAACCCACAAGCCCCATCCGAAGCGATTGGCAAGCATGCCCGCGGCCGTGCCCAGGATGAGCCCGAAGAGGATCTGCGTGGGAAGATCGATGCGCCGTCGGAGCTTCGACATGGCGGTCTTTTCCGTTTCCGTCTGCGTCTGCCAGGCCTAAGTGAATTCCCCGAACCGACTTTCCTCGATCTCGCACAGCCTGATTTCGCCTCCGCGGCTGAACCGGCAGGTGTACGACCTCAGGGAACCTCCCCGGAGATCGGTCCCCGGGGCCGACGGCGATCTCCTATCTATCCACCCTCGCATCCAGCCGCAGCGGGTCAGGAGCGGCGCTTCAGCTGCTCCTGTAGATTGAGCAGCTCGCGGTCGATCCGGCGCTGACGCGTGAACAGCGAGAGCAAGTAACCAGCCAGGACGATCCAGATCAGCAGATAGGCAGTGAACAGGAAGCCGAGTTTGCTCATGGTTCGCTCTCCGGGTGAACGGTCAAGGGCTGCGGAGTTCAGGCGTTCAGCGCGAGCCGCGCGCGGCGGACTTCGCGACGAGCCCTTTCCAGTCTTACCCTGAGTCGCAGCAGGGTTGCGTACAGCAGGGCGAACGCGATCAGGCTCACCAGCAGTGTGATGAGCATCGTCGGATGAAGGCCGCTACCCTCCGAGCCCCCGATCACCGGCTTGGGGTGGAGGGTGCGCCACAGACGAATCGAGAAGTAAACGATGGGCACATCGAGGAAGCCGATGATCCCGAATACCGCCGCGAAACGGGCGGTCTTCTCCTCCTCGCCGGCGAACGCGCGAAGCATCAGATAGGCGATGTAAATGAGCCACAGGACCAGCGTAGTTGTGAGGCGAGGATCCCAGGTCCAATAGGTGTTCCAAACCGGTTTGGCCCAGAGAGGCCCGGTGATCAGGACCAGGGTCGTGAAAAGGACGCCGATCTCCGCGGAGCTCGCGGCGATCAGATCGTGTTGGAGATTCCGCGTCGCAAGGTAAAGCACGCTCGCCAAGAAGACGACGAAGAATGCCAAGAACGCCACCCAGGCAGAAGCGACGTGGAAATAGAAGATACGTTGGACATCCCCCATCGTGCGCTCCGTGGGGGCGTACAGGAACACGGCGTACAGCGCTGCAGCGATTGCCAGGCTGGTGACGGCCCAGAGGGCGCCATCGAAAATCCGGGTACGAGCCTCCGCGTTTCTCATCTACTCCTCCACGACGTACGGGAACATAATGGACGAGATTGCCAGGAACAGCAGATCAAAGCCCAGCAGAAGCCGGAGCCAGCCGGCCACCTCGCCGAACGGCCGGCCCGCCAGCAGCGGGCCCGTACTTTTCACCATGGCGATGAGGACAGGCACCGAGACCGGGAACAGGAGCACAGGAAGGAGGATCTCTCGGGCCCGTGTATTGGCGCTCAGGGCGGAAAGAAGACTCCCCACCGCGGCGAAGCCAAGGGTGCCGAGAACCAGCGCCAGTGCCAGGCCGGGGAGATTTATCTGCGTGGGAAGATTGTAGAGAATGGCGAAAATGGGAAGCGTCACGAGCTCGACCAAGAGCATGAGGGTGAGATTCCCGAGGACTTTGGCGAAGTAGATCGTACTCCGTTCCACGGGGCAAAGCAGGAGTCCCTGAAGTCCGCCCCGGTCTATCTCGAAGGAGAAGGATCGGTTGATCCCGAGGATCCCAGCGAAGGCGAAGGATGACCACAGGATCCCCGGGGCCACCTCGCGAACGGCTTCGCTTCCTGGCTCGAAGACGAAGTTGAAGATCACCACGATGGTCAAGCAGAAGACCAGCATGGTGCCGATGGACTGCCGCGTCCGGAATTCGAGCAGGACGTCCTTCCAATAGATGGCCGCGATGCCTCGCAGGTAACTCACCGAGCTTCTTCTCCTTGGCTCTGGTAAAAGGAGGTTACCGAATCGGCGGAGAATTGCTGCGCCGGACCGCTTGCCGTGATTCTCCCCTGGACGAGAACGAGCACGTCATCCGCCAGTTGCAACCCGTGCTCCACGTCGTGAGTGACCAGCAGAGTGGAGTGTCCCCGGAGTCTTTCGCGCGCAAGGAGCGAATCCAGCAGGGCTACGGCCGACTGATCCAGTCCGGTGTAAGGCTCGTCGAGAAGCAGGATCTCCGGATTATGCAAAGTAGCTCGGGCCAGCGCCAGGCGCTGCTGCATGCCTCGGCTGAGGTACCGTACCGGTTCATGCGCTCGAGAGGCCAGACCCACTTCCTCCAGTCGCGCAAGAAGTTCGCTTTCCCCCAAACGCAGCCCGTACATCCGGCAATAGAATCGGAGGTTCTCGACAGCCGTGAGATCGTCGTAGAGGAATGTGTGATGGCCTACGACGCCGATGTGCCTTCTGACTTCCGGTTCGTCCCCAGAGGCTTGACGGCCGAAGAAGGAGACGGTCCCCGCTGTGGGGCGCACCTGCCCCGCGAGGATGCGCACAAGGGTGGTTTTCCCCGCCCCGTTGGGCCCGAAGATCCCGAGCACGCGACCCGGCTGGGCCACGAAGCTGACGTCTTTCAAGGCGTAGCGGAGACCGTAGATCTTGCTGAGCGAGCGGACTTCGAGCATGGTGAGGTCAGGTCTTGCGTCGGTCGCGAAGCTGGGCGGTGAGACGAACGACCTCTTCCTTCAACTGCTTGCGCTTGGCCTGGTATTCGTGTTCGGCAATGGTCCCCGAATCGTGCGCCTCGTCCAAGGCTGCGATCTCATTCAGTAGCTGTTCCCGGCGCAGGACGAGGGGGTCCGCTTCCCGCTTTTGGGATTCCTTAACCTTCGGGTAGCGAACCAGCAATACAAACAGCAAGGCCAGCACCCCGGCGATCAGGACCAGGAAGAGCGTGAGCACCCAGCGGGAAGTCTTCGTTGTCAGCAAGCCGGTTCGGGAGATCGTCACCTCCAGCATTGTCCCCGGGCTCAGGTTCTCAGCGGTGAGGCGTGCGTATTGCCTCCCGCGGAGGGGAAGGGGCTCGGCTCGCGCAAGCAGCGAACTTTCGATCTTCGCAGAGAGGTCGGGGGAGAAGAAACTGACGATGGCCGTGGGATAGTCTACCGGACGCCGGAAGTAGAGCTTTCCCCCTCTTAAAGGAAGGCGATACCGGTAGGCCAACTGGTGTGGGCCTGGCGGCACGGGCTGGTCGGAGTAGAGCGCATGACCGCGTTGGTGCAAGCTGTGCACGTCCAGACCGCCTTCCACCTGGAAAGCATAGGCCTCTGCCGGGATGGAGAGGGCAACGGTATGCCCGCCCACCGGGGGCACGAAGGTCCTGTTGCCGACGGCATGCAGCACTAGAACCTCGCGGATCAAGTAGTCCGCCGTGTCGCGCTCCGCGAAGATGTGGTGCATCTGGACGTGCAGGGGGGGAGTTCGCCGTGCCGTATCGAAGACCGTCACGGTGAGGCGGATCGTCGTGTCCGGATCGAGCACGTGAAAGAGCTCGCTGAAGTATTCCACCCCCAGGTACGCTGCGGAGACCACGAAGACAGCTGCGGAATCCGCCGCCACGTTCCTGAGGCGGAATTCTCCCCCGCGGTCGGATCGGACGGAATCCTGCACGCTGCGCTCCAGGGTTGCCCGAGAGAAACGGAGCAAGGAGACAGAGCAGTCGGGGAGAGGTTGATTCTCCTGGCTCCCGTTCACCACCCGGCCACGGATCTCGGCCCCGTGGAGAAGCGCTGGAAAGACGGCCAAGGCCACGACAAGTCTTGCACCCGAACGCAACCAGACACCTCGCTTCACGGTCTCACCTACGGGTCGATGGACTGGTTGAGTTTTCGCTCAATCCTACCTTCGTTTGAGATTCCGCCTTCGGGCGCGGATTTCGAGCTCAATCTCGTCGGTTTCGGCTGTCTCAGGGACCTGCAGCTGCTCGAGCTGTTGGGCCTCCTCCTGATCCAGCTTCCCCGCCGCAAGTTCCAGCTCCACCTCTTCCTGGAGAATGACGCCGAAAGGATCGGGGCTCGGCGTCGGGCTTCCGCCACGACGGCCCGTTCCTCGCGCCTTCAACAGAGGGCTCAGCACGTATGCGAAGGCAAATCCCGCGATGAAAATGGTGAGGATCCACGTTTCCAACGCTCACCTCTTCTTGGGCGGAGTTCTCTGCGTTTTCTCCCGGCGCGGCGGCAGCCAGGCTACGATCCCTCCTACTGCGGCCAGCGCGCCGCCGACCCACAGCCATAGCGTGAGCGGATTGAGGAAAACCTGGAGGGTAGCCCGTCCGTCTCGCTCGTATCCGGCCAACACGAGGTACAGGTCCTCGTGGATCCGGCTACGGATGCCGACTTCCGTCACGGGTTCGTAGTTGGGGTAGAAGTCCTTCCGCGAGGTCATCTCCCCAAAGGCTTTCCCCGAGTTGGTGACGGAGACGCGCGCCACTACCGAGGTCCGATCCGAATGACTCTCCGTCTTCAATCCTTCAAAGCGGAGAGCGTACTTGCCGATATCGATCGTTTCCCCCGGGCTCACTGTGCGAGTTACGCTGCGGCTGAAGGTGGACGAGCCCACGATCCCGATGAACATGACCGCGACACCGATGTGAACGATGTAGCTGCCGTAGAGCCGCCGCTGTCTCCCGATGAGATTCCAGAGAGCTGAGGCAAGCGAAACCTGGCTTGTCTTCGCCTTCGCCTTGGCAATGCGGAGGGCATCGACAATCATCGCCAACAGGACCGCCACAGCCAGGGCGTACGCCAGCAGCGCTGCCCCGTGTTTCACGCCGCCAGCGAGGGCAACCGCCGCAACCCCCAGCGCGACGGCCAATGGCAAGGCCATTCGCCTCGCAAACGCGCGCCAGTCAGTCCTGCCCCAGTTGAGGGCCCGGCAGATGGCGAGCAGGAAAAGCAGGGCGATTCCGAAGGGCCGACTCATGGCGCTGAACCACGGAGCCCCAAGCGTGAGGGACCTGCCCAAGAGGGCCTCCGAAACGGAGGGGAACAGCGTGCCCCAAAGGACCACCAGGGCCCAGCCGGAGAGCGCGATGTTGGTGAGCAGGATCGCCCACTCCTCACTGAGAAGGGTCCGGAGTTCCAAGGTCCGACGCAAGGAGGGGAGTCTGCGGAAGAGCATTGCGAAGGACACGGCGAGCGTGATTATCAGGAAGACGAGGAACAGCGGCCCCAGGCTCGATCGCCCGAACGCATGGACCGAACTGATGATGCCGCTGCGTGTGATGAACGTCCCCAGGACCGTCAGGGCGAAGGTCACGATGATGAGGGAGAAATTCCACACGCGGAGGAGGCCTTTGCGCTCCTGAACGATCACCGAGTGCAGGAAGGCTGTGCCTGTGATCCAAGGGAGAAGGCTGGCGTTCTCGACTGGGTCCCAGCCCCAATACCCACCCCATCCCAGCTCGACATAGGCCCACTCGGCCCCTAGGAGGTTGCCGAGAGTGAGGAACAACCAGGCGAACAGGGTCCATCGTCGGATCTTCCGGATCCACGCGATGTCCAGGCGGTTCGTGCCCAGCGCCGCCATGGCATACGCAAAGGGAACCGCAAAACCGACGAACCCGACGTAGAGGCTCGGGGGGTGCAGTACCATCATGGGATTGCGCAGGAGCGGATTCAATCCACGCCCATCGCTCGGCGCGGGGCTCAGTGGTTCGAACGGGTTGGTGGCAATGCTGGTCAAGACCAGAAAGAACGCCGTGGTGAGGTGGAGGGAGAGTAGCGTGGCCGGCAGGAGCTGCCGGTCGCCCGAACGCCGTTCCGAGCGAATGACGGCCACGGTGTACAGCGAAAGGAGCCAGACCCAGAAAAGCAAAGAGCCTGCCTGTCCCGCCCACAGCGAGGAGATCAGGTAGAAAAGGGGCAGGTTGCGGCTCGAGTATTCTGCCACGTACCGGATGGAAAAGTCGTGCACCAGGAAGGCCCTCACGAGGAGGACGCAACTCAGGGTCAGCAACAGAAAGACGGCCAGGGCTGCCCGTTCGGCGCTGAGGGCATGCGGCGAGGAGGAGCGCCGGGCAGCAGTCCATGAGGCGACCGCCCCCCAGACAGCCAACAGCAGCGCTGAGAAAAGAAGCGAACTACCCACGAGCGAAGTCAAACTTCCCTCCCTACTTGTTACCGCGGACAGAAGAGCGGGTCCCGCGAACTCCCCGCCTCCCCGCCCCAGGCCCGGCGCAGACAGCGCTGGAGGCCGCCTCGGGCCGGGGGACAGCGAGGGCAGACGTCACAGGCTAGACTTTGGACTTTCCCCTACGGGCTCGTACTTAGAGGGGCATTTGACTAAGATTTGGGTGGCCCGGAAGACTCCGTCGTGCCCCACCTTCCCCTCGACCACAACGTTCTGGCCGGCCTGGAAGAGATCGGGGGCTACCCCGTGGTATTCCACCGGGATCCAGGATTGCCCATCGGTCAGGCGGAAGCGCAGGAGAAGCGAGTCCGGTTGCCACTCCACGGAGCTGGAATCCACCATGCCGTTGATGCGCACCCCACGGTCGACATAGGCGCCGGGGGTTTGAGCGAACTCGGAAACGGTTTGGAAGTACTGGTACGAGTGCCGCATGCCGCTCAGGAAGATCGCCACGGCCCCGGCCACCAAAAGGATCGCACCCAGCCATGTCCTACGCGCGCTGCGCAACGTTTGCCTCCAAATCCTTGATCATTTGCTACGCCTTATCAGCTCGAGCAATCTACGAAATCGACCCTCGATTGTCAATGCCTTTCGGGCCCGGGGGTGCGAACGAGCTGGAGCTGGCTCAGGCTTGCGTTTTCGAGGGCGATTTGATATGTTCGCCTGGCCCGTGCCGAGCTTGCTTGACCCCCGCGGAGCCTCTGTCGCATCCAATTGGTTTGGAGGCTGTCCCCGGGCTCTCGGATCGCCGAGGAATGGCTCTGCGGTGAAGATGTAAGGTTGGGTTCCTTGAGGAGCGTCACGGAGGTATCGGCGGCACGGGCTCACCGACCTGCTGGAAGGGCGGGATGGAGAAGGTGGGCCACGACGAAAAGCAGATCATCCGCCGGGCCAAAGCCGGTGACGCGAGCGCCTTTGCGGAGCTGGTGAGGCGCTATAGCCAGCGCGTCTACAATCTGGCATTGCGCATGATGCGGAATCGTCAGGATGCCGAAGACGTCCTGCAGGAAACCTTCCTGAGCGCGTACGAAAAGATCCGCGATTTCGATGGGCGGTCTACGTTCTACACCTGGCTCTACCGGATCGCGGTGAACGCCAGCCTGATGAAACTCCGCTCGAAACATTACACCAAGACCTTTGTGCCCTTGGACGACGCGGAGACCGCGGAGCTGGTGAAACCGGTTTTGGTCGACTGGTCCCAGTACCCGGTGGATCAGCTTCTGGATGAAGAGGCGCGGAATGTGATGGAGCGGGCCATTCAGTCGTTGCCAGATCTCTACCGCTCCGTATTTGTCCTTCGCGATCTGGAACAGCTCTCCACCAAAGAGACGGCCAGGATTCTGGGCCTTTCCGAGGACAACGTCAAGACAAGGCTCCGGCGAGCGCGGCTATTCCTGCGGAATCTGCTCAGCGAGTACTTCCGGGAGAAAGTAGGCGCATCCTGAGCAGCGGGAGTTTCGGGCATGAGTCAGGAGATGCACGAGGGGTTTCTTCGCCTTTGCCAGGCGTTGGGGGAGGATCTCGACTCTCCGGTGTGCCGACGGTTGCAAAAGCACATTGCAGAGTGCCCGCAGTGTCGCATTGTGTTCGACACGGTGCGGCAAACGATCCGCCTCTATCGGGCGGCGGATCAGCCGAGCTCCGTTCCCGGCGACGTCGAGGAACGCCTATTCCGCGTGCTGAAACTCGACGGATCTCACCCCTCGTAGGACGGAGCACCTGAGGCGAGGGGGTATCTTCCGCTCCGCCTTGCGGATTTCGCGTGCTTGGCTCCCTGGTCTGATCGGCGGGCTGGCCTCCCCGCGCTCGATCCCCAGTTCCTGTGGCGAAAACTTCACGACCCTCTCCGGAACAAGGGGCGTATCCTCACGTACAATGATCCGACTGACCAGTCAGTCACTTCAGGAGGATTAGAGGATGGCAGACAACAGTTCCGTTTCGGCCGGCGGCGACCTTCGCGAGGAGCGGCGGAAGAGCATCATGGAGGCCGCCATCCGGCTCTTCGCTGAGAGGGGCTACCACGAGACGAAGATGGACGACGTGGCCGAGCTCGCCGGCCTGAGCAAGGGAGCCATTTACCTCTACTACAAGAGCAAGGAGGATCTTTTCTGCGCCCTGCTGGAGGAGAAGGCCCGGCAGCTGTTGCCCACCCTCCAGTCGGTGGCGGAGAGGGCCACTTCCGTCGAGGGGCTGGTTTCGGACCTCGTTTACACCCAGTTGACCCTGCGGCAGGACAACATGGACCTATTCCGCATCTTCCACGCGCAGCAGCCACGGGCAGACCTGCGATGGCAACGGAGCTTCGAGCAGATCCGTTTGCATCTGGAGCAATTCGTGGCCTCGCTCGCGGAAGCCTTTGCTCGTTTCCTGCCCGAACTCCCCGCTGAGGAGTGTCGGAGTCTGGCGCTGGAGCTATTGGGCATGCTGAACATGCATACCGTCGATTGGCTTGTTCGGAAGGATGTGCGACCTCTCGTGGCGCGGGCGGAAGTGATCACGCGCCACTTTCTCTATGGTTTGGAGGGAATACGCCGGACCCAGGCCGTTCACGGAGCTTGCCGTCCATGATCCCGTGTGCCGATTCGCTCATTGGAAGGAGGAGGCGGAATGAGGCGTAGGTGGATTGTTTTCGTCCCGGTGGTCCTGTTCCCTGTGCTGAGTGCGCATGCGCAGGACACATTGCGACTGACGCTGGACGACTGCATTCGCATGGCCCTGGAGAAGAACCCCGGCTACCTGGCGGTGACGCAACAGACCCAGGTCGCCCGAGGGCGAGTCCGCGAAGCGCTGGGCTCCTTTCTCCCCCAAGTGAATCTGCAAGGGTCCTACACTTGGCTCGAAAAGGTGTTCGCGGTGGAGATCCCGCCGCTCTTTTCCTTTCCCGGGCTTCCGGCCAAGCCCATCCGCACCGAACTGGACTTCACGCTGGATTACCAAGGTTCGGTCCAATTCACCCAACCCATTTTCACCAGCGGGCGGCTGTGGCATTCCTTCCAGCAGGCGAGACTTGCCCAGCAGCTGGCGGTGCAGCAGGTTCGGGAAGCCCGACAGCAGATCATCCTGCAGACGATCCGGAGTTTCTACGGCTGTCTCTTGGCGGATGAGTTCGTGCGCGTGGCCGAGCAGGCCGTAGCTGTGGCGCAAGAACATCGGCAGACGGTGGAACGGCAGCGTCAAGTCGGCATGGCGACGGACTTCGACGTGCTGCGCGCCCGAGTTCAGGAGGCCAATCTGCTCCCGCGGTTGGCGCAGGCGCGAAATGGCCAGCGCGTGGCCTACCTGGCCCTGAAGACCGTCGTCGGTCTCGGCCCTGAAACCCCCGTTCGGCTGATCGGCCAATTCGAGTATCGCAAACCAGAGCTCCCGTTGGAAGAGGCCATCCGCCTTGCCCTGCGAAGACGGCCGGAGGTCAGGCAGGCGGAGATCCAGCGCGACATGGGGGAGCACGCGCTCAAGCTCGTGAAGGCGAGCGACAACCCGAGCCTGGCACTCGTGGGCAACTACAATTTCCGCAGTAACGTCCTCACCAGCAAGCTCGATCGGTGGGACGACTACTACACCGTGAACGTCGCTCTCTCGCTGCCCATCTTCGATGGCTTCACCACGCATGCCCGCGTGACCCAGGCTCGAGCGCAACTCACCAGTGCCGACCTCGGCCTGGAGGCTACGCGACGCACGGTGCGGCTCGAGGTGGAGCAGGCCTATCTGAAATTCCAGGAAGCTGAGGAAAGGCTCAACTCGCAGCGCACCAACGTCGACCAGGCTCGGGAGAGCGTCCGAATTGCCGAATTGAGCTATCGTCAAGGTCTCATTACGAATCTCGATGTGATCAGCGCTCAGCTGGCTCTGACGGAGGCGGAGACGAATTGGTCTCAGGCCCTCCATGATTGCTCGGTTGCCGACGCGGAGATCCGGAAAGCCATTGGGATCCTCGGCGAGGAAGGGAGTGAGCTACCATGAGGAAGTCATTGCGAGGTGAGACGATGAATCTGATCCGACGAGGTGGAAAACGACAGCTGGGCCTGGGATTCCTGGCCCTCGTTCTTGGAGTGGGACTGGCCGGCTGCGGGGCGCGGTCGTCAGATCAATCCCGCAACAACTCCGGGTTGAGCGCGGCCTGGGTCAAGGTGGAACCCGCGACGGTGAGGAATCTCGCCCACACGCTCCGGCACACAGGCCAGGTGGAAGCTTGGCGGGTCATGAACGTGACGCCGGAGGTCAGCGGCCGCATCGCGGAGATCTACGTGCACGAAGGCGATCGGGTTAGGAAGGGCCAGCTCCTGGCCAAGCTGGATACCCGGCCCCGCGAGCTTCAGCTCGAGCAGGCCAGGGCGGCACTGGCCGTGGCCAAGGCCAATCTGGAAAATGCGCGCAAAGAGTTCGAGCGCATGGAGCAACTGTACAAGGAAGGCACCATCACCGAGCAACAGTTCGAGAAAGTTCAGCTGGCCCTGCAGGCTGCCGAAGCCCAGTGCCAGCAAGCAGAGGCCAACCTCCACCTGGCCGAGTACCAGCTCGAGGTTTCCATCATGAAAGCCCCCTTCGATGGGGTGATCACGGGGAAATGGTACGAGGTGGGCGACGTCGTCAACCCGATGATGGGGATGGCGACGCGCAATCCGGGCGTGCTCACCGTGGCCGATCCCTCCAAGGTGAAGGTGACGGTGGATCTCCCGTCCAACGAGGTGGGGCTGGTGCGCAAGGGGCAGAAGGCGTACATCGAGGTGACCTACGTCCCCGGAAAACAATTCCCGGGCCAAGTGTCTTGGGTCAACCCGGGCGCCGATCCGGTGAGCAAGAGCTTCAGCGCGGAGGTCATCTGCGACAATCCGGATTGGGAGGTGCGACCCGGGACCTTCGCGGACGTATACATCGTCCTGGATGAGCGGCAGAATGCCGTGGTGGTGCCCCTCTCGGCGGTGGTGAACGACTCCATCGTGTTCGTGGCGCGCGACACCGTGGCGGTCCTGAGGCACGTACGGGTGGGATTGAAGAACGACACGCATGCCGAGATTCTGCAGGGCATCGAGCCCGGTGAGCTGGTCATCGTGGAGGGCAACTTCGGACTTTCCGATGGCGCACCCATTCGGATCGTCCAGTGATCCGCTTCCCTGGGGAGCGCTGCCAAACCTGGAGGTAGGTGGCGATGAATCTTCCTGAAATCTCTGTCAAACGACCGGTGACCACGGCCATGGTCATGGCCGTGGTGGTGGTGATCGGGCTGGTCTCGTTCTTCCGCCTGGGCCTGGACTTGCTCCCGAACATCGACTACCCGGTCATTTCCGTGATCACCACTTTCCCCGGCGCATCGCCGGAGGACGTGGAGACGCTGCTCACGCGCCCGATGGAGCAGATGGTCAGCACCGTCAATCGGGTGAAATCGGTGCGTTCCATCTCGCAGGAAGGCGCTTCGGTGGTGCTGGTGGAGTTCGAGTGGGGGACCAATTTGGACTTCGCCGCCCAGGACATCCGGAATCAGATCGGGCTCTACAAGCAGTACCTTCCGGACGATGCCTCCGAGCCGCTCGTGGCTAAATTCAACATCTCGCAGTTCCCGATTCTGGGGTACGGCGTGGTGGGTCCCATGGGGCCCCGGGAGCTGCGGGATCTGGTGGACGAGAATATCGCCCGGCGACTGGAGCGGATCGACGGCGTGGCATCGGCGAGGGTCCAGTCCAGCCAGATGCGCGAGATCGAGATCGAGATCAGCCGGGCCGCGCTGCAGTCCCGGGGTCTGGGCCTGAACGACGTGGTTACTGCCCTCCGGGCGGCCAACATCAATCTCCCCGCTGGGTATCTGGTGGAGGGCCACAGAGAGTACCGCGTTCGTTCCTTCGGCGAATATCAGTCGTTGGAGGAGATCGGGAACACGATCGTCGGCGCGACCTCCACGGGAAGGCCCATCTACCTCCGGGACGTTGCGGAGGTGCGGGATGCCTACCGGGATGTGCGGCTTCGCACAAGGGTCCAGGGGCAGGAGGGCGTCTTCCTAGCCATCAGCAAACAGTCAGGGGCCAACTCCGTCACCGTGGCCAGGAAGGTGAAGAAAGAGCTGGAGGAACTGAAGCGGCTTCTGCCCCCGGGCGTCGAAATGTACGTCGCCTGGGATATGTCTGAAATGATCGAGAGGATCACGAGCCGGACGAGCAACAACGCCGTCGTCGGCGGCTTGCTGGCGATGTTCATGATCTATCTTTTCCTGCGCAACTGGCGGCCGACGATCACCATCGGCCTGGCTATCCCCCTTTCCATCATCGCCACTTTCATCGCCTTGTACTACGCTGGATACACTCTGAACATGCTCACCCTGGGCGGTTTGGCCCTCGGTGTGGGGATGCTCGTGGATAATGCGGTGGTGGTGATCGAAAACATTTTCCGTCACTTGGAAGAAGAGGGGGAAGACCGGCGGACGGCCGCGATTCGCGGGGCGAGTGAGGTGGGAATGGCCATCACGGCGTCAACCCTGACCACGGTGGCGGTGTTCTTCCCCATGATCTTCGCCGGGGGCATCGCGGGCCAGCTCTCGAAGGGCCTCGCCCTCACGGTGGCCTTCTCGCTCTTCGCCTCGCTGTTCGTTAGCCTGACCCTTGTACCGGTCATGGCGTCCTTCATTTTCCGCGAGAGGGACGTCCAGCAGAAGCTGAGGGGGATGGTTCATGGCCGGTTCATCGACGCCATGCGGGCTTGGTACGAACGTCAGCTTTTGCGCGCGCTGCGGCGACGGGGACGCTTGATTGGGTTGTCCTTCGCTGCCTTCGGTGCGGCCGTGGTCGGTACCTATTTCCTCGGCGCTGAATTCATGCCCAAGATGGACCAAACCATGGCCATGGTACGGGTCCGCATGCCGGTCGGTACGTCCCTCGAGGCGACGGATCAGGTGGTGCAGCAAGCGGAGCGGGTCACGATGGGCATGCCGGAAATCCGCACGCTCGTGACCAGCGTGGGGCTAGATGAGGAGAACACCCTCGATCTCGCTGGCGGGAGCGCACCCCAGGGGCCCAATGAAGGATTCGTGTACCTCCGCCTGAAGCCGAAGAAGGAACGAAAGCGGAAGTCGGACGAAATCCTGGAGGCGCTTCGGAACGGCCTGCCGAAGATCTCCGGCGCGAAGATCGAGGCCCTGGACATGAGCGGACAGTTTCTGGGTCAAGAAAGCCTCAGTCCCATTCAGATCAAGATCTTCGGCAAGGATCTGGACCAGCTGCGCGGGCTCGGGGAGGTCGTGAGCCGGCGGGTGAGTGTCGTGCCTGGCATCCGCGACGTGGATGTGAGCATCCGGCAATCGAAGCCGGAGTACCGGCTGGTGGTGGACCGAGAGCGAGCTTCCCGTCTGGGGCTGCCGGTGGCCGTGGTGGCGGACGCGGTGCAGACAGCGACGGTGGGAAAGGTGGCCGGGCGATTCCGCCATGCGGGCGAAGAGGTGGACATGCGGGTTAAGTTCGTCTCTACCGATCGCGACGCTCTCAACGACATCCTCAATATTCCCCTGAAGACCCCGCTCGGGCGCCAGGTGCTCCTGGGCGAAGTGGTTCGCGTCGAGCGCACCCTCGGCCCAATCCAGATCACGCGAGAGAGCCAGTCCCGCGTGGTCACGGTGACGGCCAACATCTACGGGCGCGACCTGGGCAGCGTGGTCCGAGACATCCGTAAACAGCTCAAGGATGTGGAGGCGACGCTTCCTTCGGGCTATTTCATCGAGATCGGCGGCCAGTACGACCAGCTCCAGGAGATCTTCAAGTGGATGGGGGCGGCCTTGTCGCTGTCGCTCCTGCTGATCTTCATGGTCATGGCGTCTCAGTTCGAGTCGCTAAGACATCCCTTCGTGATCATGTTCACGATCCCCCTGGCCTATGTGGGGGTGGTGTTCGGGCTGGCCGTGACCGGCCAGACGCTCTCCTTGCCCGCCTTCATGGGCATCCTGATCCTCATGGGGATCGCCGTGAACAATGGGATCGTGATGATCGACTACATCAATCAGCTGCGGCGCCGAGGGGTGGAGGCGGTCCAGGCCGTCGTCAAGGGAGCTGCGACTCGGCTTCGGCCCATCCTGATCACCGCATTGACCACCATCATCGGTATGCTGCCAATGGCCATTGGTCGGTCGGAAGGCGTGGAGTTCCGTCGGCCCATGGCCGTCGCAGTGATCTTCGGTCTCACATTTACCACCTTCCTGACCTTGTTCATCGTCCCCTCGATCTACTGCACACTGGAAAAGATCCGCGTTTCCAAGGAGAGCTGAGCGAGGCTAAGAGCCAACGGAGATGGCATCTGCGCGGCAGAGTTCGGGGTCCGGCCTGGTGCCGGGCCCCGTCGCAGGCGCCGTCTCCGTACCGCTTCTTCCGTGCTCCTCGACTCGTAGGTAGGTCTGAGCCCGTGGCGGTGACGGATTTGGCTTTCAAGCCCCAAATGGAAAAAGATACGCGGGGAAATGGCGCGGCCGATCCCCTCTCTGCCGGCGGAAGGAGCGGGTGTGGATCATGGGGGCTAACTCCGCGGCCCGAAGGTCAACCGGCGTAGCCGGGACATCGCCGAGATCGGATGGGGAATCAGTTTTGGAGCTTTGCCCGCCGCGAGCGATTTTCTAAATTGTACCTGGCGTGGATAGAGGAGCCCCTTGGAGCGGGGCCGAGAGAATCCGCTTGCGGCTCCGCCGCTGCCACAATAGAGAAATGAACCGGAAGGACTGGAGGAGGCGATGTTATTCCACGGCCAGGACGATCGGGCCCTCCGCCAAGCCGCGGTAGCGGGGACCTTCTACCCTGACTCTCCTGTGCTGCTTCGGCAAATGGTGGAAGAGCTGCTGGAAAACGCAAACCCCCCGAAGCCGAAGGGTAAGATCCTCGGGCTGGCCTGCCCTCATGCCGGCTACCAGTACTCCGGATTTGTGGCAGCGCACGGGTACAAGCTTCTTCGCGGGCTCCGGTACGAGGTGGTGGTTGTGATGGCGCCGAGCCATCAGGAGCATTTCGTCGGTGCTTCGATTTTCCCGGGGAGGGCGTACGAGACGCCGCTGGGCTCGATGGAGTCGGATCGGGAGCTGGCGCATGCCCTGGCCCACGCCTCAGAGTTTGCGAATCTGAGCTGGTACGGTCACCGGAGCGAGCATTCCCTCGAGGTGCAACTTCCCTTCCTTCAGGTGGTGTTGCCCGGCGTCCCGATTGTGCCCATTGTCATCGGGGAGTATGACGAGGAGTTCTGCAGCGGGTTTGGCAAGGCTTTGGCGCGATGCCTCGCTGGGCATAGGGCCCTCCTTGTGGCGAGCACGGACCTGTATCACGGCTACTCGTACGACGACTGCATCGTAACCGATGAGGCTACCTTGAGCCGCGTCCTTGACTGGGACATCGCGGGGCTGTGCCGCGGGCTGGAGCTGGGGCAATACCAGGCGTGCGGGGGCGGTCCGCTGGTGACGGCGATGGTGGCGCTGCGCCAGCTTGGGGCCAACCGCGCGCAGGTGGTAGCGCGCAGCAACTCGGCCGACGTCGTCGGCGAACGCGGCGGATGGACTGTCGGCTATGCCGCGATCGTCTTCACCCAGGAGGGGGCAGGGGACTAGCCTGTCCCGCGGGGCGGATGCGGGCCTCCGGAGGTCGGAGTGGACAGAACGGTGGGACAGCGCTTGCGGGAGACTCTCGGCGTGGTGGGCATCGTCGGCGTGGGAAGGGTCGGCGCAGCGTGGGGGCGTCTTCTGAGTAAAGCTGGGTTAGAGCTTCTTCTCCACGATGCGGATAGGGCGAAGGCCGAGGCCCTGGCTTCCCTCCTTCCCCGTGCCCAGGCGGTAGACGTTGGATTGCTTGCGAGGGACGCAACTACGGTATTTGTGACCACGGGCGATGATCAGATCCGGGACGCGGCGCAATCCTTGGCCGAACGAGCGCCTCGCTTCCGGCTGGCAATCCATATGAGTGGCTCCCGCTCGGTGGATGAACTTGACCCGCTGCGGGGAATCGGCATATCTGTGGGTTCCATGCATCCGATGCAAAGCTTCCGGGGCGGAGAGGACGACTGGCGCCTCTTCCTCGGTTGCGGCTTTGCCATCGAGGGCGAGGGTCCGGTGCGTGCGAAGTTGGTGGACGTGGTGGAGGCCCTCGGCGGGAAGAGCGTGGAGCTTCGGGCGGGGAGTAAGCCTCTTTACCATGCGGCTTGCGTGGCGGCCTCCAACTTTCTGGTGGTTCTGTGGCATCTGGTGGAGCGCCTCGCCCTGGAGTGTGCGTTCACTCCCCAGCAGACGCGGACGTTTCTTGCGCCCCTCGCCATGAGGACGCTCGAGAACCTGGCCCAAGTGGGACCTCTTCTGGCGCTGACAGGTCCGTACGCCCGCGGGGACGCCGATACGGTGCGCCGGCACGTGGAGGCGTTGAAGGCGGGAACGGGTACGTTCGAGAGGGCCCTGTACTTCGCGCTGGCGGAAGGTTGTGTGGCGGTCGCGCGCGACGCCGGGCATCTCACCGAAGCCGAGGCCGAACGGATCTTGACAACGCTCCGCGATCTTGTGCCCGAAGGCGGCGATGAAGGGCAGGGTCTCTTCGGCGCCAGCCTCGACAAGCCGTCCGAAGGCTGATCTGGCTCCGGTTAGCTTGGAGGCGATTCGACTTGATCAATTTGCACGTGCATACGTGGCGGTGCCGGCACGCCATCGGTACGGCGATGGAGATGGCAGAGGAAGCGGCGCGGGCCCGGCTCCGGGTGCTGGGATTCGCTGAGCATGCCCCCCTTCCGGAGGAGATCGACGGCTGGCACCTGCCGCTCATCGAGTTTCCGGCGTATGTGGCGGAGGTGGAGGAAGCTCGCTCCCGACACCCGGAGCTGGAGATCCTGCTCGGCCTCGAGATGGATTTCATCCCCGAGTACGAGGAGTTCATCACGGAATTCGCTTCCCAGACCAGCTTGGACTACGTCATTGGCTCGGTGCATTACATTGACGGGTGGAATTTTGACTACGAGGGGGCCTTAGCGGAATGGGAGAAAAGGGATCGGGCCGAGGTCTACCATCGGTACTTCCACCTGATCCGGGAGATGGTGGAACGCATCCCCTTTGAGATCGTCGGGCACCTGGATCTGCCGAAGAAGTTCGGGCATCGCTTGCCGCCCGAGCTGTGGGATGAGGTGGAGGCGACGCTCGAGGCGATCCGGAACAAAGGCTTGGTTTTGGAGCTAAATACAGCTGGCCTCCGGCGCGAGATCGCCGAGGCCTACCCCGAGGGAAGAATCCTTCGCCGGGCTGCTGAGCTCCGGATCCCGGTGACGCTGGGGACGGATGCCCACGAACCTGAGCACGTTGCGGCGGGTTTGGATCAGGCCTTGGCCTACCTCGGCACGCTCGGCTACGAGGAAATCATCTACTTCCGGAGGAGGCGGCAACTGGCCCTCCCCCTGGCGGAGCTGCGGAAATCACCATGAACGAATTTCGTTTTCGGACACGGGAAGAGCTCGAGACGATTGAGGAGCGCACGCTCGCTCCCTACGCCACCTTGAGCCGCGGAGCGGGGGAGACACGGATGCGCGAGGAGCCGGAGCACGCTTACCGAACCGCTTTCCAGCGGGATCGAGACCGCATCATCCACTCGCGCGCTTTTCGCCGCCTCAAACACAAACGCCAAGTGTTCCTCACCGACACCGGGGACCACTACCGGACTCGCATCACGCACACGATGGAAGTGTCACAGCTCGCGAGGACGCTGGCTCGAGCTCTCGGACTGAACGAGGACCTCACCGAAGCCATCGCTCTGGGCCACGATCTGGGCCATACGCCCTTCGGACACATCGGGGAAACCGTGCTCCACGGCATCATGACCGGGAAGGACCGATTGGACGGCTTCCTCGGAGGGCAGGACCTAGGCGGGTTCAAACACAATTACCAGAGCCTACGTGTCGTGGACCAGATCGAGATGAAATACGATTGGCCGGGCCTCAATCTCACGGCTCCGGTCCGGGAGGGGATCTTGAAGCACACCCGGCTCCTTCGCGAGGCAGTCCATTATCCCGATATGGACCTGCGCAGCCTGCACTACGAGCAGGATTTTGCCAGTTCCCTCGAAGGGCAAGTAGTGGCCATCAGCGATGAGATTGCGCAAAGGACGCACGATCTGGAAGACGGGATCCGTGCCGGATTCGTCCCGTTGGAGAAGGTCCGGGAGGTCCGGATCGTACGGCAGGTAGAAGAGGCGCGAGGGCTCGGGTGTCTCCTCCGGGAGAATCCGTTTCTGTACCGGAATCAGATCATCCGAGCGCTCATCGAGGCGCTGGTGACCGATGTCCTGCGGGAAACGCTGCGTCGCCTCGAGGCGTACGTTCAGCGCAAGGGCGTGCACCGTGTCTTCGATGAAGAGATCGTGGGATTCAGCGCTGAGATGGATCCGCTGCAGGCCGAACTGGACGAGTTCATTGACCGGGAAATCATCTACACGGCCAGCATCTTCCGGGCAGACGATGAGGCGGTGGCTTTGCTCCGTTTCCTCTTCCGCGCCTACCTCGAGGACCCCAGCCGGCTACCCGCCTATGTCTTGGAACGCTTGCCGAAGGAGACAGGCGCGGAAGCTGGTCGTGGCCTGAGTTACCGGGCGGGGGCGCAGAACTCGACCCTCCTTGCTCGGACCATTTGCGACCACATCGCCGGGATGACGGACAACTTCGCGCTCACGGAGGCCGAGCGTCTCGGTCACGTGAGCGGGTTGAGGCGTTTTTCGCCGGCTGGAGTGGGTGGCCCTGGACAGGCGGAGCGATGATCATCGAGCTGGAAAGGATCTGGTTTTCCTACGACGGGCTTCTACCGGAGCAGCGTCCGGCATTGAGAGAAGTGTCCTTTTCCATCCGCAGAGGGGAATTCGTTGGGCTAGTGGGGCCCTCGGGCTCGGGGAAGACCACACTGATGTTGCACCTGACGGGGCTGCTGAAGCCGCAGCGGGGGAAGGTATTGGTGGACGGGGTGGACGTCAACGCCCCGGGGGTCGACCTCGTGTGCCTGCGCCGGCGGATTGGGCTCGTGTTCCAGTTCCCGGAAACACAGCTCTTCGAGGAGACTGTCTGGGAGGATGTGGCCTTCGGGCCCCGGAATCTGGGCCTACCTCCGGAGGAGGTGGCGAAACGAGTGCGGCAAGCTCTGGAACGGGTGGGGCTTGATCCGGAGCGGTTTGGCGCCCGCAATCCGCACCAGCTGAGCGAGGGCGAGCGCCGGCGGGTCGCCCTCGCCGGCGTGGTCGCCATGGAGCCGGAGGTCCTCGTTCTGGACGAACCGACCGCCGGACTGGATCCTCAGGGCGTGCGTCTTCTCGAGCAGTTCCTGCGCAAGTTCCACTCCGGGGGCGGGACCGTGGTGCTCATCTCCCACCACTTGGACTTCGTGGCACGCTCTTGCTCGCGGATTGTCGCGCTCCACCGCGGGCAGGTGGTTTTCGACGGCCCGCGGGATGCGTTCTTCGCGGACGAAACCCTGCTTCGGGAGATGGGGCTCCGGTTGCCCCGTCTCCTCCACTGGTGGTGCACCAAGCGCCTGCGCCATCCCCAGCTTCCCCCGCAGGTCTATTCCCTGGAGGAGGTGCGGCGTGTGCTGGCGGAAATCGGGCATCGGGATCGCCAGAGGGCGGAGGCCGGTCGTTCGGCCCTTCCCCTCCCGGGGGATGCACCGGAGGCCCAGTCCCGGACAGCCGAGTAGCTCAGTCGATCCGCCGCTCGGCTTCCGCCGGGACCGAGCTTTTCTCCGTGCAAAGCGAGCCGGATCGCGAAGTTGTTTGGCATCCTGACGCTGTTCGTCAGCCGACTCCCGTCCCCGCGGCGGGACTGGGACGCAACGACGATCTTTGGATTGGTCCTCAAGCCGTCTTGCCCAGTGACGATAATGAAGCTGGCAGGGTACAAGAACGTAAGCGTTTCCGGCTGGAGAGGAGCGGTTCCAATGGAGAGGGATGACGCCGGATGTCTGCACCGCTGGTGATGGGAAAGGGGTGGGAAGGGCTTGTGCGTGTGCCAGATGAGGAGGAGTTTGCCCGGATTCCCGAACGGAGCGAGGGGCGGAACTTCGGTTTCGACTACTATTATCCGCTGGTCAGCCGCAGCCGCAAGATCAAAGAAGTCTACCGGATCGTGAAGAAGGTGGCGAAGACGGACGCCACGGTGCTGATCTGCGGGGAGACGGGCACGGGAAAGGAGCTGATCGCGGGTCTGATCCAATTCATTAGCCACCGGGCGGAAAAACCCTTCGTGCGGGTCAATTGCGCCGCGTTGCCGGAGAATCTGCTGGAAAGCGAGCTGTTCGGTCACGAGAAAGGGGCTTTCACCGGGGCGCTGCGGACCCACATCGGGAAGTTCGAACAGGCCAACGGTGGCACGATCTTCCTGGACGAGATCGGCGACATGTCCCTTGCGACCCAGGCCAAGATCCTCCGCGTGCTTCAGGAGAAGAGCTTCGAGCGCGTGGGCGGTTTGAAGACGATCTACACCGATGTGCGCGTCATCTCGGCCACCAACAAGGACCTGATGAAGGAGATCGCCGAGGGGCGATTCCGGCTGGACCTTTACTACCGCCTGGCCGTGATCACCATTCACCTGCCACCCTTGCGGGAGCGGAGGGAGGACATCCCGCTCCTGGCCGAGTACTTCCGCCGCAGGTGCTGCGCGGAGATCAAGAAGAATGTGCCGGGGTTCACAGAGGAGGCCATGCGGCTGATGGTCAACCACTGGTGGCCGGGAAACATCCGTGAGCTCCGGAACATGGTGGAAAGGGCGGTCCTCATCGTCGACGAGGGGAAACTCATCGGGCCCAACGATCTCGGGATGACCGGGAAGGACTACTTCGCCGCCGGTGGGACGGACCGAAGGCGCGACGGCTCCGTAGTGTTCACCTCGGACACGCTCAACCTGGAGGAGATTGAGAAGCGGGCGATCCTGGCGGCCCTCAGTCGGACGGACTGGGTCCAGAAAGACGCCGCCAAATTGCTCGGGATTTCTCCCCGTGCGCTCAACTACAAGATCGCGCAATTCGGAATCACCCATCCCAGCTGGAAGAAGCACGTCTGAATCACCCGGCGGCGCCCCTCACATCACATCTGCCCGGGGCCGTGGCCTCCTTTGCTGCTTGAGCGGCCTGAAACTTGCACCGCGATGCTGGGTTGTACCTGTGACCTTCGGGGCAGGGTGGGTTCGTTCGCCTCCTCGGAAGCTGGCCGGTGGGGATCGACGTTGCATCCGTCGAGGGATCAAGGACCGTCGGAAGCATTTTCTCGCGGCAAGCTGCAGGCCGAGGTCAGGAGGACAGCGGCATGAAGCGGCGGTGGGCTTTGGGAACGGGGCTCTGTGCGGTTCTTTCCGCGGGGCTCGCTTCAGCTCAGCAGGAAGCAGCGCTGACTCTGAAGTGGGCTCCCAACACGGAACCGGATCTCGCCGGGTACCGGGTGTACTACGGAACGCGGAGCGGTCGGCATCGCTATTGTGTGGACGCCGGCAAGGAAACGGAGTTCAGGCTGGAGGGGCTGGAAGCGGGCGTACGCTACTACTTTGTGGTCACGGCCTACGATCTTCGGGGCAATGAGAGCGCGCCTTCGGAGGAAGTCTCCTGGGTGGCGGGCTCGCGGGAGCTCGTTCCGGACGCGCTGACCCTGCTGGCGAGCTATCCGAATCCCTTCCGCAGCGCAGTCACGCTGGAGCTCGTCGTTCCTCAGCGCAGCAACGTGACGGTGGAGGTCCTGGACCTGCGGGGCCGTGTGGTCCGGCATCTCAAAGCGGGAGAAATGCCGGCCGGGCGCCACCGGCTCCAGTGGGACGGAAAGGCCGACGATGCTGTACCCCTGCCCGCCGGGATCTACCTCGTGAGCTTGAAGGCCGACGGGAGAATGGCCTCGCGGGCGGTCACCTGGCTGGGCCCGTGAGACAGCGGCGTTTGAGCTCCCCATTCGACGGCCTGTTCTGCTAGAGGGATGGGAGACGCGGCGATGGCGACAGTTCGCCGATTGCAACGCATGACGCAGGTGGCCAAAGCCCGGCTCGGCAACGTGATCGTCGTCGGGGATCGTATTGAGGATCCGCACAACCTCAGTGCCACTCTTCGCACGTGCGAGCTCCTGGGCGTCCAGCGGGTACTGATTCTGGATCCCGAGCGGCTTTTCTCCGTGAATCCGCGCGTCTCGGTGGATGCCCACCGATGGCTCACTCTGGAGCGGTATCATGACTATCAGGCGGGTCTGGCTCGCCTTCGGGAGATGGCGCCGAAGGTTTACGTGACGGCCTTCGGTCCCGAAGCGTACACGATTCACGAGCTATTCCCGCTGTTCCCGTGGCCATTTCGTTGGGAGCCTGCCCCCGACCGCAGCCGAAGGACGGAAGGGGCAAGTCAGCTCCGGCCCCGGACGGGCCGACCTCCCACGCCCGATCCTGGCGAACCTTTCGCCCTTGTGTTCGGCAATGAGGTTTCCGGGATTTCGGAGGAGATGGCCGCGCTGGCGACGGCTCAGTTCTACGTCCCGACGCCCGGACTGGTGCAGAGCTTTAACATCTCGGTGGCCGTGGGCGTCGTGCTGTATCACGTGACCAGCTGGGTCCGAATCCAGCTGGGGAAGGAGGGCACACTCACCGATTGGGAAGTGCAGGAGCTTGTTCGGCTCTGGCTGGCGGGCCGGAATCGCGGGAGGGCTTCGGCTGGGCCAGAAACGGCCGAAAGATCCGCGGGAGCGTTGGAGGGATCCCGGATTGACGAGGCCAAACAGTCAGGCGGAAAAGCATTTGACAAAGAAGGGGGTGCTGACTAAATTGCGGCGTTCCAACGGGGAAGCCGGCGGGTGAGCGGTTTGCCATCGGTGACGTTGTTCGGAGGATAGACCCTTGCAGATTTCCGAGTACATTCGCGACGATCTCATATTGCTGGACTTGAAGGCCCAGGACAAGGCGGAGGCGATACGGAAGCTCATCGACCTTCTCCAGCAGCGGGGAGTCGTTAAGGACCCGGACGACTTCTTCCGCGAGGTCATGGAGCGGGAAAAGTTGGGCTCGACGGCCGTGGGGCACGGCGTAGCTTTGCCTCACGCAAGGACCGAGAAGCTCGACGACATCGTGGTCGCTGTGGGACGATGTGCGGAGGGGGTGGACTTCGGAGCAGACGACGGTCAGCCCGTCCACATGATCTTCCTCATCGGAACTCCGCCCAGCGAGGTGAACCGGTATCTCAAACTGCTCGCGGGCCTTTCGCGCCTGCTCCGGCAACAACAAGTGCGCGAGGCCATCATGAGCGCCTCCAGCGAAAGCGAAGTCCGTGAAGCCTTGATGGACGCGCAGCAGGTAAGCTGACGGTCACTCGCGGGGGAACTTCAACAGGCAAGCTTGCCTCACCGAGAGCATTCCCAGACTGACAAGATCTGTCCGACGCCGCAGCACAAGGCAGGGGCTTCTCTACGCCGTTCCGGCTCGAGAAGGCGTCTTGCTTGCCGCGGCAAATGGCCGGGAGAGCAATGGGCTGCGGGCTCGCGGCCATTTTTGCGGCGACGACAGGCTAGATCGGAGCCCAGAAGGAAAGATTGAGAAACTTTAGTAACCGTGCCCCTCTCGGTTGATTCTTTCGGTGGCTTCCGATATCTTGGATGGGCTGGGCATATGATATCCACCGGGAGGAGCGACGCCGTGGAGCCCGGGCGACCAAGGATCTTGGTGATCGACGATGAGGAAGACTTCATCGAGCTGGCGCAGGAGATCTTCGGAGCCCGGGGTCTCCAAGTGGTAACAGCTCGCTCGGCAGAGGAAGCCGAGAGCCTATTCGAGGAGGGGCCGCCCTGTGGGGTGGCGATCATCGATTATCGACTCCCGGGGAAAAACGGGGCGGAGGTCGCCCGCCGCCTTCACGCCGCGTGGCCGGAAACCCGGATTGTTTTCCTTACCGGGGACTCCGGGGCCGCCACGAGGATCCGGCGACAAATCCCTTCGATTGCCGCTTGCCTTGTGAAACCCGTCGAGGTAGATTCCCTCCTGAACCTGATCGGGCGGTTGCTGCAGTCCAACTGAATCCGATCCTTCGCTGTGAACCTTCGCCATCCAGACCCGCGCCGTGCGGGGAAACCGCGTTTCGGGACTTCCCGCTGGGAGGGCACCTGGCCCCATCGGGAACGGGCCGATCGCAGGTGTTTATCCACCGGCAGGCTGCAGGTCGGCCGCGTGGGGTCATCGCGGCTTCAGGGCAAAGCGAAGGTACATCAAACATCGGCCACGGGAGGGGATGAAATGGGTCTCCCGCAGGAGCAACGGATACCTCGAATCCATTGGCGGTTGGTGGAGGTGGAGCTGGCGACGATCGACCTCGACGATCGCTTTTATTGCCGGAGCTTTCCGGCGGTGGTCCCCGACAGGTTGCGGAGGTCGATCGCCGAGGTGGGCATCGTGCAGCCGGTGCATTTGACCACGGGCTCGGGGGAGCGGTGGCGCATCGTGCATGGTTTCCGCCGCTGTTGGGCGGCGGCGGCCGTAGGTTCCCGCCTCATCCCGGCGTTTGTACCCGGCGAGTTTCCCGTGCAACCCAGGGTGCTGTACGAGTGGACCGTCCTGCAGGATGTGGGGCACCGGGCGTACAATCGCGCGGAGCAAGCCTTGATCCTGCGCACCCTGAGGGATCGGTTCTCGGCATCGGAGGAGGAGCTGGCGGAGTGGCTTCGCCGGATGTGCGGGATGGGTGGGGGCCAGCAAGTGAAGCGCCTCTTGCGCATCTCGGAGCTTGAACCGGAGGTGCTGGAACTTGTCGCAGAGGGTGAGTTCCCGGACGACGTGCTCGACATGCTCTTCAGCTGGTCCCAGGAGGATCGGCTTGCGGTGGGTTCGCTGGTGGTTTCCCTTCGCCTCGGGGTTGGGCACCAGCGGGAGTTGGTCAGGCTCCTGGATGAGCTGGCCGGAGTGGAAGGGAGAACGCCAGCTGCGATCCTGCGGGACCGGGAGGTCGCTGCTCTCCTCGCACGGAAGTGGACGATGCAGCAGAAGGCGCAACACCTGTTCGCTCAGTTGAAGGCGCGTCGTCACCCGCTTCTGACGCAGATGGAACAGGAATTCCGCGACCTGGTGCGCGCCCTGAAGCTCCCCCGCGGGGTCACGCTCGTCCACTCGCCCTACTTCGAGACCGATGAACTGGAGCTCCGGGTCCGCGCAAGGAGCCCGGCGGAGTTTCGCAAGGCCGCCGAAGAACTCGGCCGCGTCGCGCAAGACCCGGCTTTGCAAGGACTGTGGGAGATTGCGAAACGCACAGCATGATCGCGCAGTGGCGTTGGACGCCGTTGCCACGGCAACCGAGGTGCAATGAGCCGAGCCGCTTTCCAGATCGCACGGGTGATTGTTGAGCGCGAGGCCCGCGCGCTGCCCCGAACGGAGGGGATATGGCAATCGTTCCCCTCGGCCGAGGTCATTCAGGTGGAGCGCATCGCCTCCGTACCGCCGGATCAGTGGAGGGCAGGTGATCTGGCCATCGCCCATTTTCGAGGCAGGTTCCTCAAGAGATGCCCGGGAACAAGGGGTTACATTTGCTGCGGCTACAGGGTGCTGAACATCCAGGCAGGATGCGACCTCGGTTGCACCTATTGCGTGCTGCAGGGCTATCTTCGCGGGCCGACGTACGTGGTCTATGCGAACTTGGAGGACGCCCTTCAGGAGGTGGAGAAGGAGCTCAGGGCTCATCCGGATAGGTTCTTTCGGATCGGCACCGGAGAACTGACGGACAGCCTCGTTCTGGAGGACGCGACGGGCTTTGGGAAGGAGCTTGCGGGCTTCTTCGCTCGTGCGGAAAATGCGGTCCTGGAGTTGAAGACGAAGACGGACCGCATCGGGCATCTGCTGGACGTGGATCCCCGGGGCCGTGTGGTCTTGAGCTGGTCTGTCAATCCAGAGTCCGTCATCAGCCAGGAGGAGGGCAAAGCCGTCTCTCTGGAGCGTCGGTTGCGAGCGGCCCAGCTGGCCGAATTGGCCGGCTACCGGATTGGCTTTCACTTCGATCCGTTAATTCATCACCCCGGTTGGCGTCGAGCCTATCAGGAGGTGGTGGAGGCTATCTTTTCGTACGTGAGCCCTTCGAGCATCGCCTGGATCAGTCTGGGGGCGCTACGCTATCCGCCGGCTTTGGATCGGATCCTGCGGGAGAGGCATCCGGAGTCCAGACTGAGGTTCGGTCCCCTCCTGCCGGGAATGGACGGAAAACTGCGTTACTTCCGTCCTGTCAGGGTGAACATGTTCCGTCACGTGTACGAATGCATCCGCGGGGCGTCCCGGGAGGTTTTCGTCTACCTGTGCATGGAGAACGACACGGTCTGGCGGGAAGCCTTCGGCTGGTCGCCGGGGAGCATGCGCCGGTTGTCGCAGCTATTGGATGAACGCGCGCGGGCGGGACTACGCTGATCCGTACGGAAGCGGCTGGAACTGGACTCCCCCGTCCCATTCCTCGGGCCGACGGGCATCGGATTGTGGCAAAGAAAAAGGGCCACGCCGGCAGGCTGGCTGACGTGGCCCCGAGAGAGGAGGGGAGCTCTACCTCAGCAGCGTAGCCTTGGTGGATAGCCGTCTATCCCCTGCCTTCAGTATGAAGAGGTAAACGCCCGAACTGACCGGCTGGCCGCGGTCGTCCGTGCCGTCCCAGCGGGCCATATACCGGCCGGGGACGACCGTACGATGCTCCAGCTGCCGGACGTGCCGTCCGGTGGCGTCCAGGACTTCCAGGACGACGTCGCACCGCACGGGAATGTCATATCGCAGGGAAACGCTGGGGTTGAAGGGATTGGGGAAGGCGGCCCGAAGGGCAAATTCGGAGGGAACGGCCGACTCCGCCGATTCGGCCACTCCGACGCTCCGGTCCAGGTCGAAGTTGATTCCGAGTTGAGCGAGTCCGTTCTGCAAGAACAGGGTCCCGGCGCCTTCGCGGGTGGCGCTGGCCGGATACCACTGCGTCACGTACCCCGGAGCCGAAGCCCTGATGATGTACTCGCCGGTAGGTATGTCCGTGATCAGAAGCAAATAGTTCCCCGCGCTATCCGTCAGCGTCGAGTACATTCGGGTACCATCGCGGGATTCCAGAACGACCTCGGCATTGGGCAAAGGTAGGAAGGGATCGCGACTTCGAACCTGTCCCCCCACCACGCAGCCGCGGATCATGGCGAAATTGATGTCGTCCGTGTATTGCGACTCTCGGACGACTACCGTGTCTTGACCCTCCCAGATGTAATGAAACCGATATCGCTGCTCGAGATACGCTCCGTCCATCGCTCTCGCTTGGACGATATACGCGCCCGGAGGAAGGCCGCCCAGAACATAGGTGCCATTGGAAGCGCTCGTCGTTTGGAAGAACATCCAGGTTCGTGTCTCGGTCGCCGTGACTAGGCACTGGGAGATGGGCTGGCCAGTCACAGCATCCGTCACGCGGCCCCGGATGGCCCCGGCCGGCGAGAGGAAGAAATTGATATTCTCCTGCGAAGAGCCAGATTCCAAATGGACCCGCACTGCGGTTCTGGGATCCGTCGCCCCCGGATAATAGACCCGAGCCCACAAGTCGCCGTAGGCCATGACAAGATAGTCGCCGGGGGGCAGGCCAACGATTTCGTAGGATCCGTCAGGTCCGCTGGTCGCCTCCCCGTGCCCGTAGGTCCCTGGTGCTCCCGCGCCGTCGGCCACAATCCGGACACCCCCGATGGGTTGAACCGTTCGGCTATCGTACACCCTCCCACTGATCCTGGCCGGGACGAACGGGGTGAGGGAGAAGTCCAGACGGAGGCTCCCTTCGGAGACCTCCACGTGCGCCGACGCTGGGAGGTAATTGTCGGCGTTGCACGATACCTCATACGATCCGGGCATGATGGGGATGCTGTAGTAGCCTGACTCGTCCGTGTCGTCTCCATTCCCGTAGGAAAGGCCCTGAGCCCAAACCCAGGCGTGGGCGATGGGTTGGCCTGTTTGAGCATTGGTCACATAGCCGTGGATCTCGGCGGTCGCGCGGATGAGGTCGATGCGGACGTCTCGGCTCCCGGCGCGAACCCAGTCATGCGGTCCCACCACCATGTAGCCCCCGGGCAATCGGTCAAGGTCCACGCCCAGCCAGAAGCCAGGTCCCGCCTGCGAGCAAACCGGGATGACGAAGTGGCCGCCGATGTCGGACCAGCCGTAGCTGTGGGTCGAATCGTTGGATGCCCAGATGCGGACTCCAGGCTTCGGTTGCCCGTCCATGTATACGTAGCCTTCGATCGTGGCGTCGTTGGCGTAGGCTCGGAGCGTCACTTCGACCGTATCGCCCGGAACCAGCTGGATTTCCCGTTCTCGGCTTGCGGAGTAATTGGGATACACCTTCTCGGCCCAGACATGGACTCGGGCCGGTTGAGTTCCGGGGGTCAGCGCCCGCAGCAGGGCTACTCCCGACTCATCCGTGCGCATATCGATGGATGGGGTCTCGGCCTCGAGGCCCACATCGATCCCGGCGATGGGATTCCCAAGCTGGTCGGCCACATGGACCCGTACCCAGGCGTTGGCGGGCATCATGTCCAGGTTCAGATCGGTCAGGTGTCCCGTGACGGGAGCGAAGATCGGCATCGAGAAGACATACTCCCCGGTCACGTTGAGAAAGTCGACGGCGATCACCATGGCGGAGTCACCGGCGAGCGCTTCCGGGACGGGGATGTAGAACCGGCCGCTCGCGTCTGTCAGGGTCACGAGGAAAAGGCCCTCATCTTCCCCGTCCCCCCCGAACCTCGCGCCCACCACAATCCCCGGCACGTTGGCGGGAGTCGTGACGGTTCCGGAGAAGGAGTAATTGGTCGGGGGAGCGGTGACTTCGATCGGACAGGTGGCCCAGCCGCTCTGGCCTTCGAGAGCCAAAACATATTTGGCCACGGCAGGGAAGAGTTCGAAGGAGGGGCCCGTCGCGCGGAAGGATCCCACGGTGGGGTCGGCGTCGAGATCACTATTGTCGACCAAGGCCACGTTGTCGCCAATCTCCACGTCCGCCGGCGTGACGGTACCGCTGCCATCGAAGTCAAGGAAGAGGTGCAGGAAAGCGATGGATTCTCCCGCATCGAAGGAGAACGCAATGGTGACATCCGACCCCAACTCGAAGGTCGCCGGATTCTGGCCGTTCACCCGGAGATTGGAAATGACCGAGCCCTGGATGGTCCCATATGAGTGCGGCCGGAGGATGAAGGCGTGCTTCCCAGCGGCCGATGCGGTCTGCGCCACCAGGCGCATGCCCCTGGAGAAGGATGCGGCCCCCAGGTTCTTCTGCTGCGACGCCGTAGCCACGCCCCCCACGAGCGCTGTGGCCAACAGTACTGCGGCCAAAAGTCTGCGACGTCCCATGGTGCACCTCCTTTGGCATCAAATGTTCAAAGATCCACCCGCACACGCGACTTCGGCCCCCGCGTCGCCCCCGCAGCGGAGGGCTAAGCCTGGTCGATTTCCGTCCACTCCACGGTTGCCCCGCGTTGGATCCCGACCCGGCGAATCGCCCAAGTTATCTTGCTGCAACGCATGTGCCAGTAATCGTCCTCAGAGGCTTCGGGCCGACGAGGTGGAAGCTCTCGAGGAGGGATTCCTGAGAAGTTTCGTCGAAGTGGGCGTTTTCACCGCCGGGCAAGATGGGAAAACGTTTCCCCCCGCCGCACCGTCTTTGACACCAGCCCGTGAAGCGGGAAGTACACGTCGGATGCCGGCTCTGTTTCGAGCCGGCCGAGCGGTCCTCAGTGAGACGGTGGTTTCACGAGGGCGAAATAGTGGGTCGGCCGCTCGAAGATGCAGCCGCTGCGCCGGTAGAAGTCCTCGTCAAGGTGAAAGAGCCCGCGCTCCGTTCGGGTCCAGGGCGCATCCGGGCACGGGTGGTAGCTTCGCATGCGGTCCCAATCCCGGTAGTTTTGGTGGCCGTTCGTTTCGAGGAGGCCGAGCCCTAGGCCTGGGAATGGCGCCAGTCGCGCAGCGACATTCTTATTCCACTCCACGAGGATGGGATTCACGGTGAGATCGGCGCAGAAGCACGGCACGTGATGTTGATGCGCGACGTGTGCAATCCGGAGGCTCATGCTGAGGGTCTTGGCGATCGGCTTGAGCGCAATGGCACGATAGCCCATCTGGATGCGCTTTTCGGCATCCTTGTCGGTGTGGGCGCTTTCATCCGCTGCCAGGCGGACCGGGATGTCCTGCACGTCGAGCTCAAGTTCCTCGGGGAAGGGCTCTTCGATAATGGCTATCTGATCGAAGGCGCCGATGCGCTTGGTGAAGTCCAAGAGCCGAAGCAATGTCTCCTTGCTTTCGTACCGGCCGTTCGCGTCGAAGTAGTAGGGAATTTTCCCCGATGCCGTGTGTTCGGTCTGGAAATGTCCGATGGCGCGGTGGATGGCCTCGATGCGCTCCATGTCCTTGCGGAGCATCTCCTGCTGGGTGCCAGGCTGCCCGATCTTGATCTTCAAGAAGAAGTAACCGTCTCGAACCGCTTGAACGATCTCCTCCACGGGGACGGAGTAGGAGATGAGGGGGATGCTGGCCACCTGACGATGCCGTTGGGCCAAGGCAGGACGGTAGGCGCTCGGGATGAGCTCGTCGAACTGGCTGATCCCGTTTTCGGCGGCGTAAAGGAGCCACGAGGCGTTGTCCACTCCCACCAACGCATTCAGCACGAAGGTCATGCGCAGCTGGGGGCAGTTCGTGAGCTGCTTGGCGTAGGTGTAGAGCTCCGGCAGCAGATGGTCAAGGAGCTGGAGGGGATCTTGGAAGCTAGTGCCTTTCACCATTTGGAGCGCGCGTTCGGTGACCGCGTACATGAGGGCATTGCCAGCGGCCTCGGCGTGAGAGGAGAAGACTTGGGCATCGGACCAAAGGACGTTTTGCGTGCAGAGCCCAACCGCCTGGGCGCCCGAGTCGCTTTCCAGCAAGACGGCCGTTTGCCAGATCTCCGTCATGTAGCCCCCTTTGAAGCCGAAGGGTCTCACCAGGGGCTCGCGCTCGAAATTGGAGTTCGTGTAGCGAACGCGGATCGGCACGGCTTTCCCTCCTTTCCTCGGCTGCGACCGCTTATCCCCCTGGCTGCGCAGCGACCAGGCGTCTCCGAGGCTCAGGGCTCCGGCAGCTGCGGTCAGGCTTGCGAGAAATTCACGCCGGGTGGTGAGTCGCTTCCCAGAGCTGTGCACGCCCTTTTCCCTCCGTGGAGCAAGTTCCTACGCCAAGCCGTATTTCCTTAGCCATTCCCGCAGGCGGAGGAGATCCCGCCGCATCTGTGCGAGGACTTCCTCTCGCGGTGCGGAAAGCTCCTTGGCACCCCGCTCTGCGCCTCCGAGTGGATATTCGTAGTGCACCGAGATCGGGCCCTCAAAGTTTATCCCTTTCACAAGGCTGAGGAAAAGATCGAAATCGACCATGCCTTCCCCGAGGGGGCAGGTCCGGGCCTCCCAGCGTTCCTGGACTTTTTCCCAGCGGAAGTCTTTGACGGCCAGGGTGTGCACGCGATCAGCGACGAGTCGGAAGTCCGTGGGCCAGGAGTATCCCCCCTCGACTGCGGCGTGGCGGACGTCGAACTGGCATCCGATCCAACGTCGGTCCAGGTTGCGGAAAAGGTACCAAAGGTCCCAAACGGCGGCTCCCACGCGATCCGCGCCGGTGTGGTTTTGATAGTCGCCAACGATGCCGTGCTCCTTGTTCATCTCCGCCAGCGCCTTTGCCTTGGCCTCCAGCTCAGGCAGCAGCTCGGCAGGGGAGCGATCTTTCGCATATCGCCAATAGCCCAGGCGGTAGTGACGGATCCCGAGACGGCTTGCCGTCTGCAGGACCTTGCGGGTGGTGGGGTCATCGGGCTCGGTGATGGCCGTGACGATCATGGGCACGTCCAGCCCCGCCTTCCGGACCTCCTCCACCGCGCGCGGGAGCTCGTCTTCCACTCTCTCGGGGTGTACATGGCCGTCGGGGCGCACGGTGAGGTCGATGCCGTCGAAGCCCAGCTCGGCGGCGGTCTGCGCCATACCCCGGTAATCCAGCCACTGCAGGTGCTTCGAGAAGATGCAGACGCTGATCTTGCTCCCCGCCCGGGCCTGGCGCAACGGCTCCGCGAACAAGATGGGGGCGGTGGCCAGCGCACCAGCGGAACGAGCCAGGAATTCGCGTCGGCTCCATTGTTGGCCAGTGGTTCGGCTCATCGGGCATCTCCCATGGATTTGCGACGATCCGTTCCCGCGGGACAACCTGCACAAAGGCTCACCCCAGCTTCCACGGAGAGCGGTACTTGTAGTGGAGCAGCCGATTAGCCCGTTTCGGGCGGATCACTTCTTCCTTCTGCGCGTCCCATTCGATCCGGCTCCCCACCTCCAGGGAGATGTTGCCAAGGAGGGCGAAGAGTGTGGACCGATGCCCCGTCTCCAGGTCACAGCGGGGCTTCTGCCTCGTCTTGACGCAATCGAGGAAATTGCGGACGTGGTCGGCGGTAGTATCCTGTTCGATACCCAGCTTCTCCATGGCCTGGAGCCGAGGCTCGGCATGCTGAAATTGCCCATCGGGGGAAGGGACGATCCGGTATCCCGATTGGTCGCAGTAGAGGGTGCCGAGGGTCCCACGAAGCTCGATCTCCCCGTACGGGAAGGGTCTCCCACCAGAGGCCTCGTATTGGCCGAAGATGACGAGCGCACCCGAGGGCATCTCGTAAATGACTTCCAGCGTGTCGGGGATCGTACGATCGTCGTCAATGAGGCGTTTTCCCGGAATGGCTGTGATCGCCACCGGGGCCTCTTCGCCGAGCATCCAGCGGATTGCGTCGCAATAATGGACACCCCAGTTGGCCAGCTGCGACGAGTAATCCTTCCACCATCGGAACTTGTACGGCGCGATGTTGTACTGATAGGGCCGGTAGGGTCGGGGGCCGAGCCACAGGTCCCAGTCAAGGCCTTCGGGGGGATTAGCCGGCTTCTCCTTGCCGATCCCCGTGGGCCACATGTTGTTGATGCGGTAGGCGCGCGCCACGCTGACTTTGCCGATCACGCCCGACCGGACAAGCTCGACGAGCTCCTGGTAGACGACGGAGGACCGCCGTTGCAGCCCCACTTGGACAATTCGGTTGTGCCGGCGCGCCGCCTCGATCATCTTCCGCCCTTCGACCACTGTCAGGGTGAGAGGCTTTTCGACGTAGACGTCCTTTCCGGCCTCGCAGGCCATCACCGTTTGCAATGCATGCCAATGGTCAGGCGTGGCGATCACGACCGCATCAAGATCCTTCTGCTCGAGAAGCTTGCGGAAGTCTTTGTATCTCTGGACTCCGGCGGGGAAGGCTTCGCCCATCTTGGGGACCAGGTTCCCGAGCGCGTCCAGGATGCGGGGATCCACTTTCCCCCTGTCCCGATCCAAGTAGGGCTGATAGACGTCGCAAAGAGCCACCACCTCGGCATCGGGGAATTGCGAGAAAGCCTGGAGCAATTGCGTTCCGCGATTGCCCACGCCGATGAATCCCAAACGCACGCGGTCATTGGCTCCGAGGATGCGTCGGTAGGATGCGGCCGTGGCCGCAGTACCCAATACCAAAGCGGCCCCGACCCCCGCCGATCGCTTCAGGAACTCCCGGCGATTCAGCTTGCCTCTCTCGTCCGTCATCGTGGCACCTCAGGTATGATTCTGCCTCGTGCGCGATCTCTCCTTTTTCCCTGCCGCAGGGCCGGCTACGCTTCCCCCTCTGTGGAAAGCCGTGATTCACTCGGATCCGGCCGCCGCGCCAAGCCACCTCGGCTTTCCCATTCACGGCATGACCCTTTCCGCGCGACCCTGCATCCGACTCACAATAGACTTGTTCCGGCAAAATGTCAAGGCCTTTGGTGTCCACCGCGAGGCGATTGGCGGGCAGCGGGAGGACACTGGGTCCTTTCCTTCGGCCCGAGTCCAGCTAATTGGTATGTAAGGAAGGGATCTTGTGCACTCGGAGGGAATGACGTTGCAGGTCCACGGCGACGCAGACGACGTACGGCGGGTCGACCGTCCAGCAGGCAGGGGGGAGGGTTTGCTCGCGATGCACAATGCGGAGGATGCGCACCATCGGCCGAGGGCGAAGGATAGCCAGCTTTCCGAGCTCGATGCCGGTCAGGAGCCGGCCACTGAGCCAGGAAAGAAACAGGAGGCCTGCCTTCCGGTTTGCGGGACGATGCTTTTGCGCAATCATGGCAGCCTCACTCGTCAAGGCCCAGGACCGCCACCGCCACCGTCCCCGGTCCTGTGTGGTTCCCCAGCACCGGAGAGGCGTTGACGACGGGCACATCGCGCGCTGCGAACCGTTGCCTCAACTGCTCAACGTACCATTCGGCCTTCTCCGGAACGTTCGCGTGCGCCACGCCGAAGCGTGCACTTGTGAAATTCCCTTCGTGGAGAAAGCGTTCCACCATTTTCAGGGTTTTCTGCATGGCGTGCTTCTCGCTCAATCCTCGTGCTACCTCCACTGCGCGTCCATCTTGAGTGAGCGTCAGGATCGGCTTCAGGCCCAGGAGATTGCCAATGATCCCCTTGGGACGAGAGACTCTTCCGCTCCGCACCGCGTAGGTGAGCGTCGGTAGCACGACGAAGATCCGCTGGTTCTCAATCGCGCGCCGTATTCTGGCGAGGACCTCTTGTACCGTCAGGCCCTGCTCGATGGCGAGGGCCGCCTCCTGCACGATGAGTCCGAGCGCAATCGATGCGGTTTTCGAGTCGAGTACCGCGATCTCCGTTCCCTCGAGCGTGCGCGCGGCTTGTACCGCATTCTGGTACGTGCCACTGAGGGCAGAGGAAAGGTGTATCGAGATCACCGCTTCCCTTGTCCGACCCACGCGCTGGTAGACGGCGAGGAAGTCCCCCGGCGCAGGTTGAGAGGTGGTGGGGTGAGTTCGCACCCGAGGGAGCATGCGGTAGAACTGCTCCGGAGAGAGCTCCTGGCGATCCCGGTAGGAGCGTCCGTCAATGTTCAGCGTCAAGGGAACGACTTCGATCCCGTGCTTTCGGAGGAACTCCTTGGGGAGATCGCAGGTCGAGTCGGTCACAAGTCCGATGCCCTGAGGGTGGGCCGGTTCGGTAGCTCGGAGATGCTGCGAGAGCATGTCCTCGGCCTTCCGATCGGTGACCTGGCCGAAGCGATGTAGCAGGGCGAAGACCTCCTCGGGCTCATTCGTGTGGATATGGACCCGGAGGCGTTGCGCACCTCCGATGACGATCAGCGAGTCGCCCAGCCGGCTGAGCTCGCTCCGGACTTTGTCCTTGTTGAGTCCCTGACCCTCGACCAGGCACTGAGTGCAGTACCGGAAGCGGATGGTCCCTTCGTTGCGTCCGAAATGGAAGTGGCGGAGCCGTTCGACGAGATGGTGGGTCGCCACCGCGCTCCGAACCTTGCCCGTCTCCAGGTACTGGACCATTCCCTCGAGCAGGTGGACGAATCCCTTGGCGCCGGCGTCGACCACGCCCGACTTGCGAAGAATCTCCAGACGCTTCGGGGTTTCGGCGAGGGACTGGCGGGCTACCCCCAACGAGTGCCGCAGGAGCTCCGAGAAGTCCCGGATGCCCGCAGAGTGGCTGCGGATCCAGGCGGCCCACTCGCGCAGCACCGTGAGGATGGTCCCTTCACGAGGTTCGGCCAGAGCCTGGCGCGACTGTAGGGCCGCGTGATAGACTGCCTCCCCAAACTCCCGCGTGTTGAGGACTGCCTTGCCCTGGACTTTCTCGTGAAGCCCCTGGAAGAACTGGGCCAGGATGACGCCGGAATTGCCTCGAGCCCCCATGAGGGCCGACTCTGCCGCTGCGCGGGCCACCTCCGCAACCTCGTTCGAGTGCACGCGGGACAGCCCCGCCACGATGGAGGCGGCCGTCGCGGCCAAGTTCGTCCCCGTATCTCCGTCCGGGACCGGGAACACATTGATCGCATTCAGCTCGCCCTGGCACTCCATCAGGGTATGTGAACCTGCCAGAAGCGCCTGGCGCAAACCGTATCCGTCTAAATAGTCGTATCCGATGGTGCTTGCCCTCTCCGCTAAGCGTCCGCTGTCGCTCCGTCCTTCCCGGCCCCGTCAATAGGCTACAGAATGCAGCATCTAAGCTACCACCTCGGCGAGAAAGAACCAAAGAGAATCTGTCCCCTCCGCGGAGGAGAATCATGCGCGCTTGCGAGGGATCGCGAAACTCGATTCGGGCGGGAGCAGCCCCCGCCTACAGCTTGAGGCCCGCGCATATCCGGAGGGCGCTGGTCAGCCGTTCCTGATCCAGCCCCTCGTCCCAGGCTTGCGGGATCGAGCGGGTGAGGAGATTCGTCATGGCGAGGTGCAGAGCTAGATTCAGAGAGAGCTTGCTCCAGAGGGGCACGAACATGCCTACACGGCAGCCAACGCCCAGCGGTACGCCGGATTCCCTGAAGCCTGGCCTGTCGTACAACGAGCCGAAGGAAAGAAGGAACTCGGGCACGACGTACAGCCCCCGGCTCTCGCCGAAGCGCGGGCCCAGGGACGCAATGACCAGGTACCGGTCCTCATATTGGGTTTTGCGGCCCTGGATCCACCGATCCTTGCCGCTGAAAAGAATGAAATCGGCGCCCACGTGTAGCTGCGGCTCGCGCAGGCCGAAC
>JAPWUV010000026.1 GCA_028275345.1 bacterium | reverse complement strand
CCGAGGTGGTCGTTCACTACCCCGATCGGGAATGCAGGATTTCCGTTAAAGACTTACCCCGAGAGGGATATGGCCAGTTCTGCGTGCGACGCCCGCCCATGCTTGAGGTGTGCTGTGACCTCTCCTTCAGTGCGGAGCGGGGGGCAGCCAATCCCTCGCCTCAGACCTTTCGCATCACGAACACAGGGACCGATGCGCTGACGTGGACTGCCCGCACCGACGCACCGTGGGTGCAGGAGCTGAAGCCGGCAAGTGGGAGTCTCGCGGGGGGAGCGACAGTTAGCGTGATCGTCTACGTGAACATCTCCGGGCTGTCCGAAGGCAATTACCGTGCCTCGATCCGCATCGATTCGGCTGAGGCCGCCAACAGCCCTCAAGCGGTTTCCGCTGCGCTTGAAGTCAAGCCTTCCTATCCCGATCTTGTGATCTCGTCCTTCGGGGCCCGGCAACCCACGCGATGCTCATGGGATGCCGAGCTGTGGGCGGACGTCAAGAACATTGGCCGCGCCTCCGCTTCGGCTGTTCAAGTTTCGTTCTACGTGGACGGCACGCGGTACAACGCTTCGCCCGTTGACGTCGCCCCCGGGCGGACCGCAAGGGTGACCGTAGCGTGGCGGATGCCGGGGACAGGGACGTTCAATCTCCGCGCCGTGGCCGACCCCGACGGGATCATCCTAGAGACAAACGAGAACAACAACGCAGCGGAAAAGACGGTCAGCGTAACCATCGAGTCGGAATGCACTAAGACGGAAAGACGCTGTAAGAGAACCGAGTCGCAGTGCGTCAGCTGGCACTGCGCGAGATACGAGCCGCAGTGTGTGAGATGGTGCACTCAGCATCAGTGCAGCGGTTGTCTGGAATACGAGAACGTGTGCGTGGAGTGGGAGTGCGCCGCGTACGAGACGGTGTGCGTGGAGTGGGAGGACGTGTGTGTGGAGTACCGAGACTGCCCCACCTTGCATAATCCTACCCCGCTCACGGGTAAAGCCGCGAGAACGCCGTGGTCCGGTTGGTGGTGGCCTCTGGGCAGGACTTCCGGCCCCACCCTCTACGCTCCAGGAGGTCCCCTCGACAAGTACGACCGATACGTGCTCGCCTCGCGGGGGTTCGACCCCGGAGCGCGCCGTTGGGAGGAGACCGCCCAAGGAAGCGCAGTGATGCTCTGTACCTTGGAACTAGAACGGGAAGGGATGGGCGCCACGGTCCGAGTGGGCCGGTACGGTCGGACCGTGGACGAGGAAGCCGAGAGGGCGGTAGCCCTTCTGACCGAGGTTTTCACGAAGGCAATCCCGCCCGAACGCATCGAGGCCGTGACCCGCCTCCTCGAGGACAGGCTGTACCAGGCGGGGCTTTGGTGGGACAGCTTCTCGCCTGGAATACATAGCCTCGCGGATCTCCTGGAACACGAGTGGAACGTGGTGAACGTGTATTGGAGCGAGCCAACCCCAATTCCCTGGGGTGTCGGCCTTTGCCACGCCTGGGCAGCGGCCTCGGCGATTGAACCCGAGCCCACCCAGCCGCGGACGCTCTACGGAATCGAGTTCACCGTGGCGGACCTAAAGGGACTGCTCACCAAGGCATGGCAGCAGGCGGATTTCGTCTGCTGGTCGCCGACGCCCAAGAACTTCCACTTGGTGCTGCAGGAGATCATCGGCAACAAGGGCCTGCCGGTGATCATGGACCTCGCACCCGGGAGCTCTGTCCTGAATTTGCCTGCGTACGCCTACCAGATCCGGGCCGTGGCTGCCGAGGGGCCGGAGATAACTTTTGAGGCCGAGGTGTGGTTTACCGATTTTGCAGGCGACCCTGGGTCCGTAGGAACAGCCTCATTCAGGCGCCGGTTTCAATACAAGCTCCAGTTCGACGACAAGTGGAACATCTTGGGCGACGGTACCTGGCTGAGCACGGCAAGGCCCGATGCCCTCTGGGTCCCCACCGCACCACGACCGGGAAACCCGCGGCTGTCGCTCGAGATCATCCGAGAGATCAACGCGGACATGGTGGTGACTCTCTCCTGGGACCGCGAAGCAGACCTCAATCTGCGCGTCATCACCCCGCAGGGGGAGATTAGCAAGAGCTTCCCGGTAGTGGGAGATGGGAGGCTGGATCGCGACGCTCGGGGCGGCCCAGGGTCCACGGAGAGCGTCTTCTGGCCGCAGGGAACGGGAGTCGGTGGGGAATACACGGTCATCATAGAGGGAGATCATGACTTGACTGGTACAGTTCCCTTTAAGCTGCGAATCGTGGCCGGGCAGAACGCGCTGGACTGCCAGGGCGTGTTGGATGAGTCCGAACCACGCGCAGCAGTGACGTTCGTCCTTCCCGAAAACTTGCAGGGCTCGCCCCTGTTGCTGGTGGCATCGGGGAAGATCGGGTGCGTTCCGCAGGAGGGTGGCTCATGAGGAGAGTCGTCTACGGCGGGCGTGGGTAACAGAGACGGAAAAGTGGGTTCCCCGCCTGCCAGCTCATGGGGGGGCGGGGGTTCCACCTTTTCCTGATTGTCGCGGGATACTGTATGAGTTGCTGAGGTGAGTGGGTAGACGAGGTCATGCTCCTGGAGGAGCGAGCACGAGGAGGGCGATCGAGGGGCTTTGGCGGGGGACATTGACGTCTACGCGTTCTCGATTAGCGAATGGGCCCTGTTCGTCAAGGTTCAGACTGACCCGAACTTCACGAACCCCTGTTCTAAGGGTCGTTCAACGACCTCACAATGAACCACAGCGGGGACCAGGCGTTCTTCAAGGGCGGCCGCCTCAACCCGTTCGGTGTTCCGGCGATCCGCGAGGCGATGCACTACATCATCGACCACGCGTACATCGCCCGAGAAATCATGGACCGCCACTTCATCCCCGGCAGATCATGGGCAGGGGTCGACCCTGAAGTACTCCTACCCGGCGTTCCCGACGGCTCCCAGCGCTACCCCGACCTCATGCCGAACCTCGAGGTGGTCATGCCCAAGTTCACGTTCCGGTCGAAATTCCTGCTCGGTAGAACCCTTGCCAAGCTTGAGATGCCCTCGGCGTTCTCTTCCGGGGCTGACTTCTCGGGAATGGAGGAGACGGGAGAAATTTTCATCGGTAAGGTAACTCACGAGGTCTTCATCGCTGTGAACGACGACGGGACTGAAGCCGCCGCAGCCACGGCGATGCCTTTTGTGGCGACCGGCCCCGGCAAGGTTCTGGTGGAGCGGCCGTTCGTGTTTCTCATCCGCGACTCTGGAACGGGAACGATCCTCTCCCTTGGCCGGGTGGTGGCCCCCGGGGATGACCATCACGCACTGGAACCGTGCACCAGTCCACAAGCTCGGTTCATTTAGTGAATTCCTCTCATTTGGCAGAGGACAAGACGATGGCTATCCTTTTTGAAGGAGGTGAGGCAATTGAAATCTTTGAAGTTGCTGGCAGCGGTTTGGATTGCCTTTTCCCTGATGGGCCCAGCTCAGATACTTCAGCCGCCGGTTAAGCCGATTACGCCTCCTTCCCTGACCACGGCGACGTTCTCTGACCCCAATGAGCCGGGAATTACCGATGGCAAGGACTTCAAGAGCCTAACCTTTGTTTGTCATCCAGATGGAACAGTGACGTTGAAACTCGACTTT
>JAPWUV010000025.1 GCA_028275345.1 bacterium | reverse complement strand
TCCGCCCACGAGGGGGAGCGGTTGAAGTCACGCAACCGCGCCGAATTCGCCAGCCACGCCATGAAGAGGAGGAGGATCAGGAAACACAGGGACCCGGCGATCCCCCACAGGATCTTCGAGCGCCGCTGAGGGAGCCCGACCGCCCCTCCGTTGGCGCACTCTAACGATGACAAAAACCCCCGAAAAACGGGGGGATGCTTTATTTTGCGGGGGGGATGGGGCATCCCCCCTCGAAAAACGCCTTTGGACGCGGGTACATGTACAGTACGCCGCGGATCCCCCCCGGGGGGATGCAGGATCCCCCAGGGGGGGATGGGGATATCCCCCTCCGGGGGATCCGGATGATCTGTGTATAGTACATGCGAACTTCGATTTGCGATTTTTGAGGGGGGGATCCTGCATCCCCCCTCCGGGGATGGCGACCCCCCGGGGGGAGGGTAGGTTTTGAGATGCATTAGCGCGTGCCAACTATCTGACTCCCGCCTGGGCCAGCCAGAGGGACAGGACAGCAGGAGCGAGCGCCCAGAGGATCAAACGGGCGGCCCGCGCCTGGATCAGCAGAACGGCGGCCTTCCTCCGCTCTGGATCCCGCAACAGGCCAACCTCATCCAGCAGTCCCAGCGCCTTGCGGTCGGCGTCCACCTCCACAAGGACAACGAAGAGGACCAGCGGGGTGGAGACCAGGGAGATGACCAGCGCCGTGGAGACGCCCTGCCCCGTCAGGGCGGCGGCCAGAACGGCCAGGACGCACAGCGGGAAGACCAAGCGCCCAGCGGCGTAGGGGTAGGTCAGCCGCCGCTCGCCCGCGCCGCGGACTTGAACGGCGTGGGCTACCTCGTGGGCGGCGGTCACGACGGAGGCGGCGCTATCGCCCGCGTAAACGTCAGGGGTCAGCTCGATCCCATCCCACAGGATGAAGCGGTTGGCGCGCCCAAGACGGACGGGGACTTCTCTCAGCCCCTGGGACCGCAACGCCAGCCTCGCCGCCTCCATCCCAGAGATCCCAACCGGGACGCGAGACGCCCGACGCTTCGCCCAGGCCGTGGCAACCCAGAGGGCAAGATCCAGAACGCCCAGGCCCCACGGCAGAAGAATCAGGCTCGGATCCGACACGGCCCGTCCTCCTCCCAAAAACAAGCGCCCGGCGGCTTCCGCCGGGCGCTTGCTGGTCTACGCGCTAAGCGCCACGGTATCCTGGCGGAGGATCGGCGGCGATGATCTCTGGCACCATATCCATCACCGCGGCGTCGAACCCGACGACCTCGAAGGCCAGCGGGTCATCGGGCTCCAAGAGCGAGTAGCCCGTGGCGGTGGCGGCGATGTTGACGGCACGGATGGGAACGTTCGTCTTGCTTCGCAACTTCCGCAACACTTGGAATGGATGTTCCCTCCCCGCCCACGTCTCGCTGTCGGTGAAGGTCACGATGGCATGGGGCGGAGGATTGCCGCGGACCACGCGATCCAGCGCGTGCTTGAAGGGCAGGGACAGGTCAGTGCCTCCCCCTCCCACCTTCCACAGCATTTCCACGAACCTGTGGACCGTCATGTCCTCTATGGACCGCCCTAGCAAACCCGCGCCGCGCAACGGGTGGATGCCGGTGTCCACCCCGATCACCTCCGCCTCGGGCTCCCGAGAGAGAATGTAGAGCCCGAAGGCCGCCGCCGCGTGGATGGGCAAGACGCCAGCTTGAGTTTCCCCTCCCCACATTGAGCCCGAGATGTCCAAGGCCAGAAGGAACGGCTTGCCGATCGGCTGAGACCGCCCCAGCCGCTCCCGATAGGCCCAGTTGAGACCCCGAACGATCTCGGGGATCGGGTTCCACTCCCTCCGCATTCCCTTGCCGCTCTCGTAAGACAGGGCGGCGAGCATGATGCGGAGGGGATGAACGGGAGACTTCGGAAGATCCTGGATCTTCCCCAGGGCGATCTCCAGGGCCTCGGGCTCGTCCAAGACCCCGATAGAGGTCAGGTATCCCAAGTTCCTGATGAACGCCCAGGCCGACATCCCTGGTAGCAACGCCCGCCAGACCCGGGGCGTTCGCTTCTCGGAGGGGATCATCTCCCATGTCAGCTTGTGCGTCTCGATGAGGCGGATCAGCTCCTCTTCGGAGTCCGCCTGCTTGGCGAGCTCATAGGCGAGGATCTGTTGTTGCACCTTGCTGGCGCGCTCTTGGGCCTCAAGCGGGACGCCCTCTAGCTTGCCCAGAATCCATCGGGCAATGAGGTGGCGATCTTGGTCATCCTTATCAAACTTCGGGTGGGAAAGCCGCAACAGGTCCGCAATGGAGACGCCGGCTCGCCTCCCGTACTTGCCGACTTGGAAGGCGACCGTCGCGGGATCTTGCAAGAAGAACTGCCTGATCGCCGCCCTCCACAACCGCCCCGTGCCCCCCAACCGCTCTCCATGCTGGCGGGCCTCCTTTCCGATGCCGCCATGAAGGTAGATGGCCGCGAAGTTCAGCAGGTCGGCACCGGTCCGCACCACCCGCAGGAAATTGGTCGCCGCGGCGCGGCGGGTCTCAAGGTCCTTGGACCGCATGGCCAAGGCCAGGACCCAGAGGGCGGGGAGCGTCTTGTATGCGCGGCGGGACTCGGCTATCCGAGCCGTGATCTCCACCACGCGGGGGCCATCCTCGCGGATGCACTCGGCGGTGTTGAGGAGATTCTCCGTCTGGATCTTCTCCTCATCGACGTAGTAGGTCCCGCCTTCCGTTCCAATGATCAAGTAGCGGAGAAGACGGGACCACTTGTCAATCGGGAACACCCACCCCCCAGCGGCGTTGCGCACCTCGCGGGGGTCGATAGGAATCATCTGCCCAGGCACGGGTGCTCCCAGCGTCGCATCCTCTGAGTCAAACGGGAAGCGGTCCATGTCCGCGCCTCCTTGGATGGTTTGGTACGGACTGAATTCTACTCCCAAACGGGGGCATTGCGAACAAAAAGAGGCACCCGGCTCGCCGGGTGCCTCCGATCTTCCTGGGTAGGCGGGCTACTTTGCTGGGCGAGTTGATTGGCTTAGCTGGCCAGAACTCGCCCAATCGGCCCAGCCCGATTCGCATTTTAGCACACATGGCCAGCGCCGTCAAGTCCAGAGGACGGCACAAAAAGAGACGCCTGGCCGCATTGGCTAGGCGTCTCTTCTTTTTCGAGAAGGCGGGCAAGTTGCGGGGCGGGAACTCGCCGCGTGTCCGCGGCAAGACAGCTCCCCAGGCTGCCGTAACCCACCCCATCGGCCCAGCCTATTTCGGATTCTACCCAAAGAACCCGCCGTTGTCAAGGCCCGCCCCCGCATTCCCGCCGTCCAAGTTAGCTTTTTGCGACTGAACTGCCTCGGCCAGGAAGGCGGCCTCGGCGCTCGACGGAACGGGATACGAACCGATCCCGCAGGCCAGTGAGAGCGCCAGCCCAAAATCTTGGCTCCACACGCGGGTTGAGATGAATCAGCCAAGCGAAGACCGAGCCACGTCGAGCGCCTCTGCGACACCGTGAGCTCGGACTGTCCTCTGGGGGTGGCTAAAATCCCCGCCGAGCACTTCTTCACGGAGGGGAAGAAATGAAGCGCGTCATCCACATTGGGGAGACCGTGGCGGACGAGCTCCAGCGGCGGGCCGGCTCCGGTTTCTGGGACGAGGGCCATATGGTGGTCGAGGTGGTGAAGACCCAGAACGGCGAGCTGTTTCTGGCTGGGTACGTGCAGAAATCCAAAGCGCAGGAATCCGAATCGCCCTGGCCGCGCGTCACCCAGTTCAACATAGACATCCGCGGCGGGGATGCCGTGCTGTCGCTCGGCCTGTCCGTCCA
>JAPWUV010000005.1 GCA_028275345.1 bacterium | reverse complement strand
AGCACCCGCCAGCTTCCCGAGCGGGTGGCTTCGCGGCTCTCCAGTACCTGCGTTCCCGTTGGGACGAGGCTTGCCCTCCCCGATACGACGCACAATTCCCCCCCCGACGAGGGGACAACCTCCGCAGCCCCCGCGCCGCCCTCAACGGCACGCCCGGAGCCGCCCCGTTGCAGGCGGAACCTTCGGGAGCCTCGGGATCGCGAGGGGCCCTCAATGTCCTTTTCCGTACCTCTTCTCCCCGGCTGTGACCCGGAGCGGCAGGAGATTCTGGTCCGGCGGCAGGGGGCAAGTGGCGTACGGGGTGAAGGCGCAGGGCGGGTTGTACGCTTTGTTGAAGTCGATCCAGGTAGTCCCGTCCTCCTTGGGTAGGTCTACGTAGAGGAATCGTCCCGCCCCGTAGGTCTCCTTGCCGTTCGTCCGGTCTCCGAACACGAGGAAGAGCTGGTCTTCGCCTTCCTCGCGGAAGGCTTCCAAGGAGTAGGTCTTGCCTGCGATCTGAAATACCAGCTTCCCCGGGGAGGTCATCGTCTCCGTCGTTCCCACCACGGTGGCCACGGGGATCTTCTTGGGCTCCGGGTAGGCCTCGAAGCGCGCCTTCACCCGCCATCGTGCGTCAATCGGGAACCTGTCGATGCCGGTGAATCCGAGCCGCGCCGGACTCTCGCTGTCTTTGAGACGCACGGCATACTTCCCGCCCCGTTCGATCACATACCAGCTCAGGGTCCCCAGTCGGAGGATCGTGGGGGAACCATCCCGGTCGGTCTGCACCTGCATCTCCCTCACGAGGGAGTCGCCGGACCGTACGGGAACCCCCTCCCGAACGCGAACCGTGATGATCGAGTCTTGCACGAAATAGGAGCCGATGAACTCAGGTGCCTTCGCGGGGAAGACCAGATCGTTGGAGGGGTCTGAGCCGAAGCGGTTCTCCCCCGGCTTCATCCAGAAAAGGCCCACAAGCGACAGCCATCCGTCCGGCTGCTTCAGCCGTTCGATCCTCCGCTGATGCCACTCCTGGACCTCTCGGACATAGGCCTCATCCTTTGGGGCTCGGGAGCAACCCGAACCGGATCCCAAACAAACCAGAAGCGCAGCCGCAATCCAGGCTTTGGACTTCATTCGCTCCCTCGAGGTTGTTGGACTGGCTATTCGACACTTTCCCAAGCCTTTCTCGGTCATTCCGACCAGGTGGGGATGAAGCGAACGGCACAGCCGCCGCCCGGGGCCAGATGGACGGAGAGCCTATCCGCAGGTGTCACCTCCCGGAGCTCAGTCTTGACCTGCGTGGGGGTTTTGTCCGCTTCGTCACCATCGGCGTAGATTTGCGCCATGAACCGTCCTTGGCCCAGGAAGTTGAGCGGGATCGTCAGGTCACGCGCTTCCCAATCGGTCATGCAGCCAAGGTACCAGTCGTCGCCATGCCGGCGAGCGAGGACGATGTAATCGCCCACTCGGCCGTCGATGAAGCGCGTCTCGTCCCAGGTGGTTGGGACGGCCCTGAGGAATTCGAAGCCCGGCTGTCCCCAGTAGGAGGCAGGATGATCGACCAGCATCTGGAGGGGGCTGTAGTAAACCACGTACATGGCCAGCTGATGCGCGCGCGTTCCTTGCGCCATGGGGGGTACACTCCGCGGATTGAATGACTCGCGGGTGGCCACATGGAAAGCCCCGGGGGTGAAGTCCATCGGTCCTGCCAGCATGCGGATGTAGGGGATCGTCACCTCGTGTTCAGGGGAGCAGCGGTCGCTCCATCGGCTGTACTCGAGACCCAGGACGCCCTCCACCGTGAGTAGATTTGGGTACGTGCGGGATAGGCCTGTGGGCTTGAAGGCGCCGTGAAAATCCACGACCAGGTGGTGCTTGGCGGCGCACTTGACGACCCGTTTGTAGAAGTTCACCATTTCCTGATCGTCGCGGTCCATGTAGTCGACCTTCACTCCCTTCACGCCCCATTTCTCGTAGAGCGCGAAGGCTTCTTCCATTTGCCGGTCCACGCACTCCCAGTTGAGCCAAAGGAGGACTCCCACTCCGCGGAGGCGAGCGTAGCGAAGGATCTCGCTCATGTCCACTTCGGGGATGGTTTTCGTGATGTCGGCCTTCGGATCCCGGTGGTTCCCGTACCAGCCCGCATCGATCAAGAGGTATTCCAGACCCGCGTCGGCGGCGAAGTCAATGTAGTACTTCATCGTGGCGGTGTTCATCCCTCCCTGGAAGCTGCGGCCGGCCACCGTGCTGCGGCTCCACCAAGGCCAGGCCGCCTTACCGGGGCGAGTCCAGCAAGGGTTTTCAATTCGGGATGGTTCGTTCAATGCCAGGATGACATCCGATTCGATCATCCTGCCGGGGTGGTCGGCGATCAGGAAAACTCGCCACGGGAGATCGTGCGGCGTTTCCAGGCGGGCCCGAAGGGACTCCTCTTTCGGCAAAGGCGCGAGCCGGCTCACGAAGCTCCCGGGCTCGGGAGCGAAGGGAACGAGGTACATGCCGGCATAGTCGTCCAGGCCGGCCTCGGTCACGCAAACCCATGGCCCCGAGGACAGATTCACCAGGAAAGGAAGTCCGATCAGTCCCTCCCCCGAAAGCTCGCGAGTGCGGGCCACGGTGTAGTTATTCTCGTAGTTCGTGCGGAAATTCCGAAGCTGAAGAGCGTACGCAATCCCCTCCTCCAGGCGTACGAAGGTGTTTTCCTCCCGGATGGCCAGCTTCGTCAGCTCGGGTTGGCGGGGAAGGTGAAGCCGGAAGGCAACGGCATCGTCGTAGACCCGCGCACGTAGCTCGAACCAGCGCCCTTCCGGCCCAGGTTCGCTCAGCAGGACTGCAAGCTCGTTACACCGGTCCTTCAGGATCCGGTTCTTGCCGTACGGAAGCTCCGAAGATTCATCGATCGCGCGCACGTACCAGTCGACGACTTGCGCACCCGGGCCCAACGAAGGCGCTTGGTCAAGTTCGAGCCAAATCGGGGAAGGGCGGACAAGCATCTTGCCTTCCCAGCGGATCGAGTACGCCAGGCACTTCCTCTCCCCGAAGGGGGCTGTGAACTCGCGCGCTTCAACCTCCAGCTCGATCTTCCCATTGGGCGAAGCCACCTTCACCGCACACGGAGAGTGGGCGGGAATCAGAAAAAGGACGGTCAGTGCCAGCCAGCTGCGACGCATCCCTTCACCTCCTCTGTTGGGGCCAGGGGGGCTTTCTCGCTCGGACCTCGGTCTTTCCGGCGCGCACGGCTCTCCCGCCGCGTGTCCCGCAGCTCATGCTTCACCCGTGAATATTCTGGAGCATCACGGGTCCAGGTTGGCCAGGCGGCGACGCCTGGACGCCTGAGAATGACCGCGGGTCGCTCGGGCTCCGCAATGAGAAGCGATGGGGAGGAAGCTATTCGTTCAGCGGCGTCACCTTGATGTTGCGGAACCAGATGCGCGTGTCCCAGTCGTGGTTCTGAAGGCCGATGTAGCCCTCGAGGGCGAAGTCTTTGATCTTGCCGATCGGCGCGACCATTTCCCAGTCGTTCACGAGCTTTCCGTTAAGCTCCACGGTGATGCGCTTGCCGATGCACGTGATCTTGTAGTGGTTCCATTCGCCGGGGGGCTTGGAGGCCAGTTCCGTTGGGGCGTGGGCGTCGTAGATGGCGCCCGTCTGATGGATGCCGCCCTTTTCTGTGCCGGGGTCGTAGATCTGCACCTCAAAGCTATGGTAGATGTAGTCATCGCTGGTGGGGACGTCGGGCACACGCACAAAAATGCCGGAGTTGGCGTTCCGGTTCTCCACCTTGTAGTCCAACTCCAGGATGAAGTCCTTGAACTTCCGGACGCTGTACCACAAGAGTCCCATGCCGCCATGGGCTTCGAGTACTCCCGTCTCAGGGTCGAGAAGCCAGTAGCCTGGCCCGTAATGGTTCCAGCCCGCCTTGGTGTACTTGCCTTGCGCATCTCGAGACAAAAGCTCAATGGTCTGGCCCTTGGTCTGAGCGTGAGCAGCGACCGCAGCCAGGAGACACCCCATCAAGCCGGCGTAGAGTGCTTTTCCTCTCATCGTCGCCCTCCTCACTTGGTGCCTGTTGCCTCGACCTCGTTATTTAGCCAAGGGAATGATGAAATTCAATGGAATTCTTCGCGGGTTGGGGTTCGGAGAGGCCTGCCTCCGTGCCGAGGGAGATGTGCCAGCGTTCGCCGCCGAAAGGGTCGTGTACAGGCAGGGCTGGCGATTTCTGTGGGCGGAATATTACGGGGTGCATCTACGGGTCCGGCGGTCACCCGAGCGAGGGTCTGAGCCCTGCGCCGTCATTGGACCTCGGGCCAGGCGGGCCTGCGTCATCCCGGACCTGTCGAGCCGTTGGTGCGCCGCGGTAGAAATCGACGACGAATCACTCCGACTCTTGCCCCCTCTTGACTTTTTCGAGCCAGTGTCACTACCTTAGCGCACGTTGGGAATGGCGGGTGGTTTGCGGGTGGGCCGGGAACCTAGCTCGCCAGCCTGAGAGAGGGCGGTGAAGTTGAGCCTCGCGGACAGCGAAAACTGCAAGAATCATCCCGACCGCAAGGGCCCGTACCGCTGCGCGGGTTGCGGTGCCCGAATATGCTCCGAATGCCGTATCAGCTGGCGGGGGCGAAGCTTCTGCAGCGTTGGTTGCCTTTTCCGGTTCCTCCTTCGGCAGGCATGGGCTGCGATCTCGCCCTCCCGCCCGGTGAAGCCGAGTCGCAGGAGCCGGTCGCCATACCCTGCGTGGCTCGGTCTGTTGCTCCTCGCGTTGGGGGCGTCGCTGCTGGCGATCAACCTGTGGACCGCGCTCGAGCTCCGGGCCTTGTTGCGCGACGTTCGAGGGGGAGCTTGGCGCCGGGAAGGGGTCGCTCGAGCTGTACGGCCCGGGCCACAAGGTCCACGGAGCGAGCCCCAGGCTACGTTGCTCCAGGGTCGATTGCGCCTGGAGGGGGAAACCAGCTCCTCCTGCGCTGTGGTGGTCGTCTCGGAAGGCGAGGTGCTGGAGACGAAGGTGGCGCGCGGCGGCCCCTTTGTACTCGAGAATCTGCCCGTCCGGCGGGGGAGGAACCGGCTGATCATCCTGGCCGTAACGGCTCGGGCCGGCGTGGACACGCTGGGCATCGTGGAACTCCACTACCGGCCTCCGGGATACCGGGAACTCGTCCGCAGCCTTGACCGCGGGCCAACCGACAGGCGTTGCGTCGCGCTCACGCTCGACGGCGGTTCTCTCAACAACGTCGGGGAGGAGATCCTGGACTTTCTCAAGCAGGAAGGCGTTCGAGCGACGTTTTTCCTCACGGGCGAGTTCATCCGGAGGTATCCCAGTACCGTGCGGCGGATCGTCCAGGAAGGGCATCAAGCGGGAAATCATACCTGGAGTCATCCGCACCTCACGACGTGGGAACTGGACCGACGTCACCTCACCCGCCCGGGCGTGACCAAGCAGTTCCTTCAGGAGGAGCTGGAGAAGACCGCCCGTCTCTTCCGCCAGGTGACCGGGCAGGAGATGAGTCCCTACTGGCGTGCCCCGTACGGTGAGCACAACGAAGAGATCCGCGCCTGGGCTGCGGAGCTCGGCTATCGGCACGTGGGTTGGACGGTCGGCCGGGATAGCGAGCACAATCTGGACACAATGGACTGGGTGGCGGACGCCGGGTCGCCCGCTTATCAGACGGCGGAAGAAATCGCCGGCCGCATCCTACGCATGGCCCGCGAGGAGCCGGATGGGATTTCCGGCGCGGTCATCTTAATGCACATGGGATCGGAACGCAATTCGGATTTCCCGCACCGAAAGTTGCCGGATATCCTGCGGGGACTGAAAGAGCTCGGGTACCAGTTTGTGACCGTGGAGGAGATGTTTCCGTGACAGCGAGGAGGGCCACCGCGTAAGGGGAGGAGTCATGCTTTGGCTACCGCACGTAGCCGACGAGAAGATCGACATCGGGAGTGCCTTCTATCGGGAGTGGAAGTTGCGGCTGGGAGGAGCGCTGCATTTCCAGACTGTCGAAGTCAGCGGGCTGGAGAACATCCCTGTGAAGGGGCCCGCTCTCTTGGCTCCGAACCACCTCAACTGGAAGGACATCTTCTTCACGGCGGCCGTTGTGAGCCGCCAGCTGTATTTCGTCGGGACGCACGAGCTGTTCGACTACCGGTTCTGTCGCCACATGATCTACAAATACTCGATGCGGACGGTTCGTCCGAAGTTCACCAAGCCGATTTTCAAGTGGTTGGCCACGTATCTCGCGCGCGTGATTGTGCCCCGAGTCCGGCGGGTGGGCACGATCCCCATCAAGCGAAATGATCACGATCGGCAGTTCTTCGAAGTCTCCAAAGAGTACTTGAGAATCGGCCGTGCCATTTGTATTTTCCCGGAGGGGAGGATCGGGGACGGAAAAGTCCTTCGCCCCTTCAAGCTGGGGGCGGCCAAGATTCTCCTGGACCTGTATCACGAGGGGAGGCGTCGGATCCCGGCGATCCCGATCGCCATCAAGGGGACCGAGAAACTCTTCCTGCCGTGGCGCAGGTTGGTGTTTCGGGTAGGGAAGCCGATTTACATCGACGATTTCATCGAGCCGCGGGACCGCGCAACGCTGGTTGGATTCACCCGCGGGCTGCAGGAACGAGTGGGGGAATTGTTTTACCGGCCGTGAGGAGGATGGCCCGAGGGAGGATGGATGGAATGACGGAGCGACCGGAAGGACAAACTGGGCCGCGCAAGAGCGGCCCTCGGGTCGATAGGCCCTGGAAAGTGATCCTGTACAACGACGACGTACACAAGTTCGAAGACGTGGTGCGCCAAGTCCGTAAGGCCACAGGCTTTTCCCTGCTCCGCGCAATGGAGATCACGTACGTGGCACATAACGTGGGCGAAGCCGTGGTCTACGAGGGGGCGTTCATCGACTGCGTTCAGGTGGCGGATGAACTCCGCAAAGCCGGCCTCTCGGCACGCATTTTCGGATGACCCCTATCCCCAGCCGCGACTCTTCCCGTAGGCTTCGTGTCCAGATGAATGTTAGTCTCGACAGTGGGATGTGGCCACCGACCCTCGAAGTTCCTAGCTTTGCCCCTGAGCGTGGACGCCGCACGAGTCGAGGCTTGCAGAAAGCAGTGGGTCCGCAGGGCTGAGAGCCATGAGGACGGGGATCGGTACGGGCGAAGCATCTGCGAGGGTGGGATCGCCTCCCCAGGCGGAAGCTGAGGAACGGGTCTCGAAGAGGCGACTTGTGCCCGTGCTGCTTGGCGGCGTGGCGGCCATGTCCTCCGCTTCCATCCTGATCCGCCTTTGCGGGGCTCCCGTCCTTTCCATCGCCGCTTATCGGCTGGCGCTGGCGTCTCTGGCCTTCATGATCGGCGCGGGCTTCGAGAGAAGGGAGCGCGAACCATTCCTGGTTCCGAACCGCTGGACGGTAGCTTCCGGTCTTTTCCTCGCTGTGCACTTCGCCGCCTGGATCCAATCTCTTCGGCTCACGAGTGTGGCCAGCTCCGTTCTGCTGGTGCAGATGGCGCCCATCTTCGTGGCGATTGCCTCCGCCCTCTGGCTTTCCGAGAAGCCTTCCGGTTTGCAGGGGATGGGTATTTTGCTGGCGACGATCGGGACACTGGCCACCGCCGGTCTGGACTTCGCCGCTGGGACCAAGCCCCTTCTCGGCGACGCCCTGGCGCTGGTTGGAGCGCTGGGGGCCGCGGGCTATTGGATTTTCGGCCGGATCGCGCGGCGTCAGTTGAGCACCGCCGCGTACGTGCGCACGGTCTACGCCATCAGTGCGGTGGTGCTCGGAGCAGTGGCGGTGGCGGCGGGAGCCCCTTTGGCGGGCTTTTCCCGCCGGGACATGCTATTGCTCCTCCTCATCGCATTGGTCCCCCAGTGCATCGGCCATACCACGTTCAACTGGGCGCTTCGGCACCTTTCGGCGACGGCGGTCTCCGTCTTCGCGCTTGGGGAACCCGTGGGGGCCGCGGTTCTGGCTTTCTTCATCCTGCACGAAAGGCCCCCGGCGCCCAATCTCGTGGGAGCCCTCGCTGTGCTCGCGGGCATCTATCTGGCGCTTCGTGGCGAACCGAAAAGACGGTGAACGGAACACCCCAGTCGGAGCGAGCGATGGATCCGCGTTTCGATCTCTTTCTGGGACCGAAGGCCGAGAGTTTCGAGCTCCTTCGTGAGCTCGTGCTGCAGGTGCTCTACGCGCACGCTCGGTGGAGAAGATCGCAGTACCCGGAGGATGGCAGTCTCTACCCGTCGGGGCTGCCCTCTTCGGACGCCCTACCTGCCCTGCAGGAGACCCTGGCTGAGTTCCTCCACCGGCTGGAGCGCAACATTCCCTTCTCCCACCCGCGGTATGTTGGCCAGATGCTGAAGGATCCGGCCATCCCGGCCATCGTGGCGTACCTAGCCACCTTGCTGGTGAATCCGAACAACCACGCCTACGAAGGTGGGCCGGTGACCACCGAAATGGAGCTGGAAGTGGTGGAGGATTTGAAACGCATGCTGGGCTTCCGCGGGGGATGGGGTCATCTCACGAGCGGAGGGACACTGGCCAATATGGAGGCCATGTGGGCGGTGCGCGATACACTAGAGGAAGGTGCGGTCGTGTTCAGCGCGGGCTCCCATTACTCGTGGAAGCGGATCTGCTCGATCCTGCGCATCGGGAAGTGGCGGGAAATCCCCGTGGACCGATTCTACCGGATGGATCTGGACGCACTAGAATCGGTGCTGCGGTCCGAGCGGGTGATGATGGTCGTTGCCAATCTGGGGACGACGGGAACGGGCTCGGTGGATCCCCTTCCGGAAATCCTCCAGCTGCGAGAAAAGTACGGCTTTCACTTGCACGTGGACGCGGCGTACGGTGGCTACGCCCGTTCGCTGCTTCTGGACGAAGATGGGAGGCTGAGGGACCGGGCGGAGCTGGAATGGATGTCGCAAGAGCTTTACCGCTCGCTCTTGGCCCTTTCCGACGCGGACTCCGTGACCATCGACCCTCACAAGCATGGCCTCGTGATGTACGGCGCGGGTGGACTCGTCTTCCGGGCGGAACGTTTCCGCCAGACCCTGCTGAACACCGCGCCCTACACTTACCACGTGCGCCAGCGGCCCAATCTGGGCATGTTCACGCTGGAGGGATCTCGCCCGGGAGCTGCTGCGGCGGCCACGTGGTTCACCCATCGGTTGATGCCACTTCATGCCAGAGGCCTCGGGCTCATTCTCCAGGAGACGCTGCTTGGGGCGCGCGAGTTTGCCGAGCGCCTGCCGAAAGAGACGGATTGGGAAGCTCTGGTGCCGCCTGAGCTGGATATTGTTTGCTTCCATCCCAAGCGCGAGGGCCGAACACTCGCTGAACTGAACCGATTGGCCGAGGCCTTGTACGCGGAGATGTCCGTCGAGGCGGAGGAGCCGGAGTTCATCTTCTCCAAATTCGTCGTTGACCCGCAGACGGCCGGCCGCCTGTTGGGTCAGCGGGAAGGGATGGATAGCGGCTGGATCACTTTGCGGGGCGTGTTCATCAAGCACTGGTTGCGTCTTGGCGCGAGACCGACGTACCTCGACCGGATGATCGCTGCCCTCGGGGCATGGGGGGAGAAGCAGGGCGTCGGCAAGAAAACCCGTCGCCCGGAGCGCTGAATCGGGCGCCGGCTACGTCGGCGGAGTCCATCGTTTCGAGCGGAAAGGATCCTCCTCGGCTTTGCAAGAGCGCCGAGGGACGTGGGGAGCACGTTCCTTCTCCCGCCGCTGCGGGCGCTTGCGTGCGGGAAACTTCCTCCGCGGCTATTCAACGAAAAAGCCCACCGGAGGGTGGGCTTCATAATATTCAGGCGCAGGCAAGTTCATCTGAACATGGCTTTGATGCTCCCCCAGGTGTGCCGGGCTGCGGAAACGTGAGCGGACACGGAAACTACGTCGGAGTACGAGAACCGCCCGTTCGACTCCACGATCCGGAGTCGGTAGTAATAGGTGCGGTCCGTAGTTTTGAAAATGGTCTTGTCCACGTAAGTGTAGGTACGGATCATCTCCGCCGTTGGGGTTCCTTCCGCATCCACTGTACCGATGCGTTGAAACCCTTGCTGCGGATCCATGCTGCGCTCCACTTCGTACGCCTCGATGCCCTGTTCGGCACGAACCCGCCAGGTCAACGTGACGCGATTGAGCCCTGCCTCCGCCTTGAACTCGATGAGGATGACGCCGGCGTGGAGGGAAAAAGCTACCAGCACTCCAGCCGCTGCAAAAAGAAGGCTCACTCGCCGCATAGCCTCTTCGCTCCGGTTTGACAACCCGAAAGTATAACACCCCATCTCAATTGTCAAGGCCTTTTTCCGGTTTACGCGGAAAGGCGCGCCCCGTTCGGTACAGGGCTCAAGGCGGAGCAACAGTCCGCGGGTGGTCTGCAGGTTCTCCTTGCCCGCTCTGGTTCGGATTCGTAGTTTTCGTTCCCCCAGCTCTTTTGCCCTGCATGATAGTGGTGAAGCGCGCTACGAGGGAGGAGGAAATCTCGGTGTTTCCGCGAAGATGGCTTTCGCTTTTCGCCGCGCTGGGAGTTGTGCTTGTTGCCGTGGGCTGCGTCCGGAAGCCGACGAAGCCTCGCTGGCTTTGGGTTGACGCCTTGGCCAACTGGGAATCCATCGTCTCCCCGGGCGATATCGACCAGCTTGTGAGGAAGGCCAAGAAGGCGGGCTTCACAGGCCTGGTGGTGGATGTGAAGCCGGTCACCGGGCACGTGATGTACCCAAGTCGGGCGGGGACGCGCCTCACGGAATGGAAAGGGGCTGTGAGCCCTGGCGGTTTTGACTATCTCGATAGCTTCGTGCGCATGGGTCACGAGAATGGGCTTCAGGTCTACGCCTCCCTGAACGTCTTCGCCGGAGGGCTTCGCCGCTTTCAGAAGGGGCTGGTTTACGAGGGCCACCGCGACTGGCAATGCCTGGCCAACACGGCGGATGGACTGATCCCCTCAATGGACCTACCCCACACGGAGAGCGTCTTCCTCCAGCCCAGCCGGAGGGCTGTTCAGGAGTACAACCTCTCGATCTTGGATGAGGTTGTGCGCCACTATCCCGTGGACGGTGTGGTGCTGGACCGGGTCTACTACCCGGATCTCAGTTGCGATTTCAGCGACGCCGCTCGCGACGCCTTCGAGCGGTTCTTGGGCCATCCCGTGCGCGATTGGCCGAACGACGTCTACTCCTACCGACAGAACGGGCAGCGAGTCCCCGGCCCCTTGTTTCGGGACTGGCTGTATTTCCGTTCCAAAGTCCTGTACGACTTCGTCGCGGAAGCGCGGACGCTCGTCAAGCAGGTGCGACCGCGGACGCAGTTTTGTCTCTACGTCGGGGCCTGGTACCCCCAGGCGAAGGATGCGGGTTTGAACTGGGCTTCGAAAACGTCCCCGCTAATCCGATTCTGGCCGGATTCCCTGTTTCGCGATGTGGCGGTCGGCGACCTGTTCGATGCCGTGTTCGCCGGGCTCCTGTACGAGGCGCTGGTGCCGGAGGAGGTGCCGAAGGGCTTGCCTCAGCCCTGGGCGGGCTGGTATTCGGTCGCCGGGGCAGCGGATAGCATGCGAGTGGCCTTGGGGGCCAATGCCCGAGTGTTCGGGGTATTGCTATTGTCCCGGTACGCGAAGGATCTGGGCAAGCTCTGCCAAGCTTCCCAGCTCTGCCTCGAAAGGCTTTCGGGAGTGGCCATGCTCGACGCCGCCTACGTCGAGAGGCTAGGGCTTTGGGGTCGGCTCAGATCGTGTTTCTCGCGGCGTCCGTAGCGAGGTGGAGGTCCGGGATGTATCTCCTTGACATTGCTTGAGGGGATTGATATATTGGCCCACGCCTGGGAGGATTTCGCCACAAGGTCAGCCGAGGGTGGCGCCGTGCGAGGGAGAATCGGGCTTCGGAGTGCAGGGGCGGTGGTTCTCGTCCTGGCCTTCTGGGGGCAGCTTTTCGGAGGTACGAGCGGAAAGATCGCGGGGACGGTGAGAGACGCCAAGTCGGGGGAGCCGCTTCCCGGGGTCAATGTGCTGGTGGAGGGGACGACGCTGGGCGCCGCAACCGGCAGCGACGGGTCCTACTTCATCCTCAATGTGCCGCCCGGAACCTACAGCGTCCGTGCGCAAATGATCGGCTACCGCCCGGTCGTGGTGGCGGGCGTTCTGGTGCGCGTGGATCTGACCACCGAGGTGAATTTCCAGCTGGAGGAGACGGTCCTCGAGATCACCGAGGCATTGGTCGTCGAGGCGAGGAGACCGCTCGTTCAGAAGGACATCACCTCGGGTCGGGCCATCGTCACGGCCGAGCAGATCAAGTCCCTTCCCGTGGAGACCTTCACCGATGTGCTGAAGACCAAAGCCGGGATCGTGGAAGGCGCAAGCGGGGCAATCCATATCCGAGGGGGGAGGGCCGGTGAGATCTCGTACATGATCGACGGCGTTCCGGTGGACAACCCCTTCTGGGGAGGGATGGCGCTTCGTGTCGAGAATAGCGCCATCCAGGAGCTGCAGGTGGTGAGCGGGACCTTCAACGCCGAGTATGGAAAGGCGATGTCCGGCCTGGTGAACATCGTGACCAAGGATGGCGGCCGGGACTACCATGGCGAGCTATCGGCTTACTTGGGCGACCGGGTGAGTGCTCACCGCCGCATATTCCCGAACATCGAGGAGCTCGACCCGCTGAATGTGCTCAATGCGGAGCTCAGTTTGAGCGGGCCGATCCCGGGAACGGCCGGCAAACTCACCTTCTTCACCAGCGGACGCTACTCCGATGACCGCGGATACCTCTACGGGATCCGTGAGCACACGCCCGCGGATGTGCTTTTCCTGGATTCTCTCACCGTCCTGAACCTCGCGCAGAGTCCGTACGGTACGCGGCTCAACTTCCTTGAGCCCTACACCGACGCCAATGGAAATGGCCGATTCGATTCGGGGGAGCCTTTCCTAGATCTCAATCGGGACGGCCGGAGGAACAACGGGTTCTCCGGCGATAGCTCCTACGTGCCCATGAACCCGAGTCGCAGGACCTTCTGGCACGGCAAGCTGACCTACGCCTACCGACCCGGGACGAAGCTCCGCTATTCGCTGATGTACGAGCGCTCTTTCGACAAAGACTACGACCATTCGTTCAAGTACAATCCCGACGGCATCCCGGCGCATCGCTCTTGGTCAGCGCAACATACGCTGGATCTGACCCACACCTTGTCGGCTGCTTCCTACTTCACTCTGAAGCTGTCTCAGTACAATTACGATTACAAGTCCTACCTGTACGCCGACTGGCGCGATCCTCGCTACCTGCCCAACGAGCTGCTGAATACCCCCGGGTACGAGTTCGTAGCCGGTGGTCAGTCGAAGACGCACACCTACCGGACCTCCCGCACTCGGGTGCTCCGCCTGGATTTGACTAGCCAGATCAACAAGACGCACCAAGTGAAGACCGGCCTTGAGGTTCGGGCTCATCGGCTCACGTATCACACGTTCTACGTGGACATCCGCTCCACCTACGACTACGTCCCCACCATCCATACCCCCGAGACGAGCACGGCCAACAACCGCTATTTGCGACAGCCCTACGAAGGGGCCTTCTACCTGCAGGATAAGATCGAGCTCCGAAATCTGGTGGTGAACGTGGGGCTCCGCTACGATTATTTTAATGCGAACTGGAAGATCCCTGCCGATCCCCGGGATCGCAAGTTGATCGCCGGGAACCGCCGTTCTCCGAGCGATCTCAAGCTTGTTCCCGTCAAGGCGAAGACCCAGTGGAGCCCTCGATTGGGCATCGCCTACCCGATCACCGATCGCGGGGTGATCCACTTCAGCTACGGGCATTTCTTCCAGATGCCTGGGTTCGCGTACCTGTACGCCAACCCGGAATTTGAGGTGGTCAGCGGGAGGTTTCAGAGCATCCTGGGAAACGCCGACTTGAAGCCGGAGCGGACAGTCCAGTACGAAGTCGGTCTCCAGCAGCAATTCGGGGAGGACGTGGGTGCTGAGCTCATCCTTTTCTACAAGGACATCAACGATCTCCTCGGGCTGGACTACTTTGAGCTCTATTCTCGCGGCGATTACTACATGCGCTACGCCAACGTGGACTACGGCCATGCGAAAGGGATCACGCTGTCGTTGGAGAAGCGACCCACCGGGCTCCTTTCGGCGACGCTCGATTACACCTATTCCATCGCCGAGGGGAATTCCAGCGACCCGTTGAGTCGCTTCTACGACATGCAGACGGTCCCGCCGCAGGAGAGCCCACGGCGAGCCTTGCCCCTGGATTGGGACCAGCGCCACACGCTCAACGCCACGATCTCCCTTTCCCGTCCGGGGCGCTGGGGTTTGAGCCTTCTGGCCCGGCTGGGTTCCGGACTCCCCTACACTCCGGAATTTCAGGGCATGAGGCTCGATGTGATCAACTCCGGGCGCAAGCCGCCTCGGTACAATTTCGATCTCCAAGCGTTCCGGGAGTTTCGGCTGGCGAAGGCCCTCCGTCTCACTCTTTTCCTCAAGGTCTACAATCTATTCGATCAGCTGAACGAGAACTACGTCTACGACGACACCGGGCGAGCCACTTACTCTCTGATCCCCACCTACGTGCCGGACCACGGGGACCAATACGGCCGCCATCACTTGGCGGACTATCTGAACCGTCCACATTGGTATTCCCAGCCGAGGCAGGTCTACGCCGGGGTCGCCCTGTCGTTCTGAAGGCGGATCCGGGGATACGACCGGGCCGGGAACAGGCTGGCGCGGAGGGTAGCTGTGCTCGGTTGGATCGGCGGAAAGGGGGGCATCCTCTGGACCGGTGAGGCAAGGTAGGGAGCTGTTCGATGACGATTCGCAGGGAGGATGGTAAGGTGGCGCGGCGCATCCTCATCGCGCTCGGGGCGGCGTGGCTCCTCTGCGCCTGGGATGTCAAGATTGGCTTCTCGCAAGCCAACCCATGGCCTGACAAGTCGGCGAGCCAGGCGGAATGGGACGCCTACCACCGGCGACAGGAACAGATCCTCAAGAAATACAAGACGCCTCCAGGTCGGCACGGGAGCCACGAATGGCGCAAGCAGGGCCTCCACAATGGCAATCAGATCGTCACCCTGTTTTACAACTACGGGTCGATCGGTAAGCCCCGTACGGAACCTTCGCTCCAGTGGCCGAAGGGTAGCGGCCACGGCTACGGGTTCGAGTTCGGCATCCTCGTCGCCGGGGAGGTCCGAGACATCCAAGGTTTCCGGCGGCACATCGTCTCGGATGGACTGGACGTGGGCGGGGATCGGGCCCCCGACGGGCTTCCCTGGGGATGGGAGCCTCTGCCGGGATACGCCGATTCGGCGCAGGAATTCATCGCCATGAGCGATCGCCCCTCCACCTGGCCTCCCTATTGGCCCAACAAAGGGCCCGAATGGGCGGGGAAGTGGATCGGCGAGTACGGACTCGGGGTGGTCACCGCCGACCAGGAGAGCTACTACGTGATGGACGACTACTGGAACCGGGAATTCGCCTTCATCCCGGACCCGGTGAATGATCCCGATCGGCGGGGACTCGGGGTGCAGGTGGAAGTGCGCGGCTACCAGTGGACCCACACTCTGGCGCAGGATTGCATCTTCTGGGTCTACGAAATGGAGAACGTGGGGATTGATACCCTTCCGCGTATCTACCTCGGCATGTACGGCGATCCACACGTGGGAGGGGCCGACGACTACAGCGATGACGACGGCTACTACGATACCAAGCTGGACATGGTCTTCGCCTGGGACCACGACTTCCGCGGCGAGCACACCGGCTGGCGTCCAGGCTACCTCGGCTACAAGTTCCTCGAAAGCCCGGGTGAACCGTACGACGGCAAGGACAACGACGAGGACGGGATCGTCGACGAGAGCATGCAGGACGACATTGATAACGATGGCGACTGGAACCCGGTCGTGGACGACGTGGGTGCCGACGGCCTCGGCCCCAACGATCCGGATTATCCCGGCCCGGACAAGGGGGAGGGAGATGGCGTTCCCACCCATGGCGAGCCCAATTTCGACGAGACCGACCTGGACGAGGCGGACCAGATCGGCCTCACCACCTTTTCCGTCTTCGAGTACGGTTCCGTTTGGGCCTCGCAGGATGAGGACATCTGGCGCATGATGGCCTCCGGCATCGTCGACTCCCTTTTCGACCAGACTACGGACAACATCTTCATGTACGCCTCCGGGCCCATCAAGGTAGCTCCGCATGACCTCAGGCGCTTTTCCATTGCCCTACTTTTTGGCTATGATGAGGCCGATCTTTTCCGGACCGCGAAGATTGTGCAGAAGATCTACAATGCGGGCTACCGCTTCGCCAAGGCTCCCCTCAAGCCGCATCTGACCGCTGTTCCCGGGGACCGCCGGGTGACCCTCTATTGGGACGACATTGCGGAATACTCCCGCGATCCGGTGCACGGCTACGACTTCGAGGGCTACGCCATCTATCGGGGCACGGACGTGGGGTTCAACGACGCCCTGGTGATCACCGATGCCCAGGGCAATCCCAAACTCTGGAAGCCGATCGCCCAGTTCGATCTCAAAGACGGAATCAAAGGCCCGCACAAGGTGGAGCAGGCCAATGGGATTCATTACTACATGGGCGACGACACCGGCCTGCGCCACTCTTTCGTGGACACGAACGTGGTCAATGGGCAAACCTATTACTACGCGGTGGTCGCCTACGACAAAGGCGACACGGTGGAGATCCCGCCGACCGAGTGTGCGAAGGCCTTCATCGAAGATCCGCCGAATTCCGGACACTACGTGCCCGACGTGAATACCGCCATTGTTACCCCCCAGGCGCCGAGCGCCGGATATGTACCCGCTCGGGTCTTCGGGGGCCAATTGGCGCATCAGGGACCGGGGACGGGTCGGGTCCTGGTGGAGATCATTGACCCCAGGCAGGTACGGGACGGCCACACGTACGAGATCATCTTCGAGGGGACCCGGCCCGCCAAGGTCACCTACTCTTTGCGCGACACGGACGAGGTGGTAGTGGATACCCTTTCGGTAAACACCCGGTACTACTACACCGCATGGGACAGCAGCGTCTTTCCGCCCGTGCCGATCGACTCCGTGCTTGTGGCCCGGCTCAATCCCACTAAAAAGAACCTCATCGCCAGCAGTGTGGTGGTGAGAGGATTGAGGGATGGGCGGACCTACGAACGGGGTCTCCACTTCCAGCCGGACGAGGCAAAGAACTGGATCCTCCTGAACACGGATTTCATGCCGGTTGACCAGAGGTACGTGGTGGAGTACCGCAGGTACCTATTCCGCAACTCGCCCTATCTGGACGGCTCGGACCTGAACCCCTACGAGCATGGTCTCAAGGTGACGGTGGTGGATGACCCCCTCGAACCGGATCAAGCCAGGAGCCGTTGGCTCCGAGGCTCGTGCAACTTCCGCTACGTGGTTCAGAAGTATCCGGGCGGAGGAGTCGCCTATCCGGCGGACTACGAGATTCACATGGTGAACCGCGTGGTCAAATCGTACAACAATCGCCCCGCTCGCTTCGTGGTGCTGAATGTGACCAGGGGCGATACCGTGGATTTCGTCTTCTTCGACACGGATGCGGACTCCACCATCAGCCCGCAGGACAAGGTGGTGCCCCTGGAGCGGGGGATCCAGAGCAAGCCCGTGGGCACTTGGCAGGTGTTCTTCCTTGCCCCTTCGGATTCCATCGTGTACGATCCCTTGGGCAATCCCGTGGACACGATCCGGGTGCAATGGAAGAAGCCGCAACCTGGGGATGTGTTCCTCATCGCCTCGAAGAAGCCGTTCAGCGGTTTGGATCGATTCACCTTCCGCATGGAGGGGCCGAAGGTAGACCGGCAGCGCGCCAGGAGCGAGCTGGATCGAATTGCCGTGGTGCCGAATCCCTACGTCGCCGCGGCCGAGTGGGAGCCGAAGCCGGACGTTCGCTCTGGGCGCGGCGAGCGGCGGATCTACTTCATCCATCTGCCGGCCCAGTGCACCATTCGGATCTACACCATGAGCGGGGAATTGGTCCGGACCATCCACCACTCCAGCCCCATTGACGACGGGGCTGAGCCTTGGAACCTGCTCTCTCAGAGCGGGATGGACATCGCCTACGGGGTCTACCTGTATCACGTGGAAGCGCCGGGGATCGGCGAGAAGATCGGCAAGTTCGCCATCATCAAGTGATGAGAGTCGAGGGCATGGGACGGAGCAAGGGCATACAGCCTTGGGTGGCTTCGGCGCTGATGCTGGCTGTGGGGTTAGGCGCAAGTGTACCCGCCTACTCCGTGAACAAGGTTGCGACGACGGCGGCCCAGTTCTTGAAGATCGGCGTGGGGGCCCGCGCCATTGGAATGGGAGGGGCTTTCGTGGCCGTGGCCAACGACGCGACGGCCCTCTACTGGAATCCCGGCGGGATTCCGCGTCTGCCGCAGAATGAGCTGGTGATGCTCCACACGGCATGGCTGGCCGATGTCTCCTACGACTTCGCCGGCCTGACCTTAAATCTCGGCAACTTCGGGACCGTGGGGGCCAGTCTTGCCACGCTGAACATGGGCGAGATGGAGGTGCGTACAGAACAGAAGCCCGAGGGCACGGGTGAGTACTTCGATGCCGGGGATTTCGTCGCCGCCGTGTCCTGGGGCCGCAGCCTCACCGACCGGTTCTCCATCGGGTTCAATTTCAAATACATCCACCAGAGCATTTGGCGAATGAGCGCCTCGGGCTTCGCCTTCGACATCGGCACCCTGTTCACCACCCAGTTCCACGAGATGAAGATCGGCATGTGCATTTCCAACTTCGGCACCGAGATGCAGATGCGAGGGCAGAACGCCCGTCGCTACTACGACATCAATCCGGAGGCCTACGGCAGTAACGATCGCATCCCCGTATATCTGGAAACCGACAGGTGGCCTCTCCCGCTGCTCTTCCGCGTGGGCGTGGCGATGGATGTGCTGCGGACGGGCAGCCAGCGGTTGACGGGGGCGATCGATGCCGTCCACCCCAACGATAACGTGGAGCACGTGAATGTGGGCCTCGAATACGCCTGGTACGACATGGTCTTCCTCCGCGTCGGCTACAAGTCGCTTCTCGACTCTCAGAGCGAACAGGGTCTGACCGCGGGCGGGGGGATTCGATACGCCCTCGGCGCGAACGCGGGAATTCGCTTGGACTACGCCTACGCCGATTTCGGACGTCTTTCGACCGTGCACAGGTTCTCACTAGCTCTGGAATTCTGAACACGCTCCACGAAGGATTTCGGCGCTGATCCCCTGGAGGCTGGACCAGGGGGCGGCGAAAGGGGGCCAAGGGCGCTACCTGCGGTCTTGTGCACGCCGGAGCTTGTGCAGCAACAGATGGCAAGCGCGCCCCGAGTTCCGCCACCGACGGCGAGTCCGAGCGCGGTCGAGGCTTCCGCTTGGAGTGGACTCTGACCGCTACGGGCAGGGGCTTGCGGGCGGAGATCCGCGCCCGGCGGTGAATTGGCTTTGTCCGAAGCGAAGGAGCGATTGGAGCGAGGGATTTCGGCAATGAGAAGAGGATGGCTGAGTGTCGTTCTCCTCATGGGCCTGGCAACGATGGCTCAGGCGGGCACCACGGGCAAGATCGCGGGGAGGGTGGTCGATGCCGAGACCGGGGAGCCCTTGCCCGGGGTGAATATCGTCATCGAAGGGACTACCCTCGGGGCTGCCACGGACATCAATGGGGAGTACGTGATCCTGAACGTGCCACCGGGCACCTATTCCGTTCTCGCTTCGATGATCGGGTATCAGAAGATGCGGCAGGTTCAGGTCCGCGTGCGGGTGGATTTGACCACGCGACTTGACTTCCGCCTCCAACAGACCGTGGTGGATCTGGGCCGGACGGTGGAGGTGGTGGCCGAGCGGCCATTGGTCCAGCCGGACATCACCTCCAGCCGCGCCATTCTGAGCAGCGAGCAGATCCAGGCCATGCCCGTGGAGAATTTCCAGCAGGTGCTCTCCCTTCAGGCAGGCGTGGTGCAAGGGGCCGGCGGAGAGCTGCACATCCGGGGTGGCCGTGCCGGAGAGGTGGTGTACATGATCGACGGGATCAGCGTCACGGATCCCTACAGCTCGGGCATGGCAATCTCGATCGAGAACAGCGCCATTCAGGAGATTGAGCTGGTCAGCGGCACATTCAACGCGGAGTATGGCCAGGCGATGTCGGGGGTGGTGAACATCATCACTAAAGAGGGGAGCGATCGCTTCACCGGCAGTCTGCGGGGATATGTTGGCGATTGGGTTAGCACGCACGACCACATCTTCTACAATATCGGGCAAGTCAGCCCCACCGCTGTGAAGGACCTCCAGGCCAATCTCAGCGGCCCAGTTCCCTGGGTGGGGCGTCGGGCTACGTTCTTTTTCGACGGGCGCTTTCTGGACAGCGAGGGCTGGCTTTGGGGCTTGAGGCGCTACTCGCCGCAGGATTCCAATGATTTCTCGAACCCGGATTCGACCCTGTGGCACATCGAGGAGACCGGGGACCGGAAGCCCGTACCCATGAACCCGTATCGCAAGTGGAGCGGATTGCTCAAGCTCTCCTACTCCATCACCCCAGGGGTCAAGCTCACCCTCACCGGCATGATGGACGATAGCTGGTCCAAACCCTACTGGCACAAGTACAAGCTCGATCCGGATGGTGTTCCAAACTACTACAAGCGCGGCTACACGGGGATCCTCACGTGGACCCATCAGCTCAGTCCCCGAACTTTTTACACGGCCAAGTATTCCTACTTCTACACGGGGACCAAATCGTACGTCTACGAGAACCCTTACGACTCTCGTTACGTGAGTCCCGATCGTTTCAAGGCGTGTTCAGGGTATCGTTTCTATGCGGGCGGCGTCTACATGGGGCATACGCGCCGGAGCACAACCACCCACGGGCTGCGCTTCGACATAACTAGCCAAGTCACGAAGATCCATCAGGTGAAGGCTGGAATCGAGTACCATCGGAATCGACTGTGGTACGAAAGCTTCTCCATCCTGGTGGACGAGCGGTCCAACTGGAAGCCGGTGGTACCGTATCCATGGGTCCCTGGGTTCGAAAGCTCGCCCAACTACGACGCCTACGTGCATCATCCGCAGGACGTGGCCGCCTACGTGCAGGACAAGATCGAGCTGAAGGACATGATCGTCAATCTCGGCATCCGGTACGAGCGCTTCTGGCCGGACGGCCGTTTTCCCGCGGACCCACGGGACCCGGATGTGTACAACCCCATCCGTCCCTCGCACCAGTACAAGAACTGGGACGTGAGTCTGCCTCCCGAGCAACTGATCCCCTACACCCTGGAAGAGCGGAAGTCCTTCTGGTATCGCTCGAGTCGGCCGAAGGATCAAATCAGCCCACGGATCGGCGTCGCTTACCCGATCAGCGATCAAGGCGTGATCCACTTCTCGTACGGCCACTTCCTGGAGATCCCGGAATACGCTTACCTGTACACCAACCCGGATTTCGAGGTGGGGATGGGGCTGAGCACGACGATGGGCAATCCCGATTTGGAGCCGCAGCGGACGGTGAGCTACGAATTCGGTCTTCAGCAGCAGCTGACCGAGGACATCGGGATCGACGTCACGGCGTACTACAAGGACATTCGGGATTGGCTCGGGACGGAGATCCACGAGACGTACATTGCCGGAAATCGGTATGCGCTTTACATCAACCGGGATTACGCCAACGTGCGGGGCATCGTCTTTTCGCTGGAGAAAAGGCACAGGGGATGGGTCTCAGCCAATGTGGATTACACCTACGGGGTGGCGGAGGGAAGCGCCTCGGATCCGGCGGCCGCCTTTTACGATGAGGCCAATGGGCTGGAACCGGAAAAGCAGTTCGTCCCCTTGGACTGGGACCAGACGCACACCCTGAACGCGGTGATCACCGTCGGTCGGCTCCCCAAATGGAGCATCAGCGTGGTGGCGAGCTACGGTAGCGGCCTCCCCTACACGCCCGAGTACCGGGGCTATCGGGTCGCGTTTGAGAACAGCGAACGCAAGCCCGTCCGCTTCAACCTGGATTTGCGCCTGCAGCGCACGTTCCGCATCGGCGGGATCAGACTGGCGCTCTTCGCTAACGTGTACAACCTCCTGGACCGGCTCAACGAGGACTTCGTATACACCGACACGGGGCGAGCCGGGTACACCCTCATCCCGCGGTATACGGGCAGAGTGTACGGGCCGAACACGTTGGAGGAGTACCTGTTGCGCCCGGACTTCTACTCGGAACCGCGGCAGATCAAGGTGGGATTGGAGGTCGGTTTCTGATATTCGGGAGGCCGTGCCCGAATGGCGCAAGAAGCTTCTCCCGGGCGATTTGGAGGAAAACAGGTGGGAGACCGGATGAGAGGAGGTCATTACGCCATGGGGCGGCGCGTTCTTGGGATCGCTTTAGCCCTGGCGGTGATGATGGCCGCGGGTGGAGTGCAAGCCGGCGGTCCTGCGACAAAAGCGTGGCTCAAGAAGTCCGCGGGCGATCCCGCCTTCAAGAAGAAGGGGATCCACGACGGCAATAAGATCTACACCATCTTCTACAACGACGGAGGGATCGGGGACTGGGCCACGGCGCGCATCGAGTCCGGCGTCTATCCCAAAGGCTCAGGGCATAGCTACTTTGCGGAATTCACCCCCGTGATCGGCGCGGAGGTTCGGGACAAGTGGGGCCAAATCCGGCACATCTTCAGCGACGCCATCGTCTACCCGGGCTCGGCGGATCTCAACCCGCGCACCGGACTTCGTTGGGGCTTTTGGCCTGTGCCAGGCTACGCCAATCCGGATCAAGACAAGGTGGCCATGAGCGACAAGCCCGAGACCTGGCCCCGCCATTGGCCCAACAAAGATGCCAGCTGGGATGGCTTCTGGAATGGCCAGTACGGGAAGTACGCTCGTGCCGACCAGGAATCTTACTTCCATATCGACGACTACCTGAACAATGAGTTCGAGTTTTATCCCGATCCCGAAGACAGCAGCAAAAGGGGCTTGGCCCTCGAGGTGGAGGTGCGGGGATACCAATGGGCCCATCCGGCTGCCGAGGACATCATCATCTGGACCTACTGGATCACGAATACGGGCAAGACCGACTACGAGAAAGTCGTCTTCGGAATGTACGGCGATGCGGATGTCGGGGACGACGGTGACCAGAGGGATGACGACGCCTGGTTCGACACCCAAAACGACATCGTCTACCAGTGGGACCACGACAACCGCGGGGCCTGGGGCGGGCCCTGCGCCTACTTCGGCTTCAAGTTCTTGGAATCTCCCGGCGATCCCCTGGACGGCAAGGACAATGACGGAGACGGACTGGTGGACGAGAGCCAGAGCGACGGCATCGACAACGACGGAGATTGGAACCCGGCTCTGGACGACGTCGGAAGCGATGGCATCGGTCCCGAAGATCCGTACTACCCCGGTCCGGATTGGGATGGGACGGAAGGCAACGGAAAACCTGACCCGGGGGAGCCGAACTTCGAGTACACCGACAACGACGAATCCGATCAGATCGGGCTGACCAGCTTCAACGCGGCGGCCTGGCCAGGCATTACCATGCAGAACGACGAGGATCTCTGGCGGCGTCAGGTGCCGGGCAATTTCAACGAGATTCAGCAGACGGTGGATCTGACCTTCATGTACGGATCCGGCTACTTCCCTCTCCCCCACGGGCAGAAGCGGAAGTTCGCCATCGCCCTTCTCCTCGGCGAGGATTACGATGATATCCTGCGGAATGCGGTGACAATGCAGCAGATCTACGACGCGGACTATTCCTTCGCCAAGCCGCCGGTGAAGCCCAATGTGGTGGCCGTGCCCGGGGACCACAAGGTCACGCTCTACTGGGATAAGACGGCGGAGCTTTACACGCGAGACCCCATCTACGGGCGGGACTTCGAGGGCTACCGGATCTACCGCGCCACGGACCCCGCCTTCTTGGAAAGCTGGGTCATCACCGACGCCTACGGGAACCGGACGTTCAACAAGCCAATCGCCCAGTTCGACAAGATCAACGGCCTCAAGGGCCCGCACCCCATTGCCTTTAATGGGATCCAGTTCGACATGGGGCGGGATACAGGCCTGCGATACTGCTGGACCGACACGACGGTCGAGAATGGGCAAACGTACTACTACGCCGTCTGCTCGTACGACCAGGGGTACGACAAGGACTTCTACGAGCGGGGAATCTCCGAGCTTCCCAATCTGCAGCCCATCGCCCCGGCTGAGTGTACGAAGCGGATCGTGACCGACGCTACGGGAAGGGTCATCGAGACCGACGTGAACACCGTGGTCGTGACGCCCGACGCCCCCGCGGCCGGCTACGTGCCTCCGCCGGAGCGCAGCACCGAAGATGGCAGCATTCGGCACATCCGAGGGACCGGGACGGGAAGGATCCAGGTGGATGCCATCGATCCCGCCCGCGTCCTGGACGGAGCGCGCTACCAACTCACCTTCGATGACGCTACACCCGACGGGAAGGTCTTCACCGTGGAAGATCTCCAAAACCGGCTGGACACGTTGAAGCTGGATACTTTGTGGCATCGGCTGCCGGTGGCGCATCTCGTCCCGAGTTCCGTGACCGTCCGGGAGGTCGGAAGCGGGCGCACGTTCGAAAGAGGCCTGGACTACGAGGTGGATTTCGACCGCGGGATGATTCGAGCCATCCGCGGGGGGAGGATTTCCCCGGAAAGCTGGCTCGTCATCTCCTACCGCTACTACCCGATTTACCGCAGCCCCTACCTTGCTGGGCAAGACTTCAACGACTACTTCGACGGATTGCGCGTGCGGGTGTGGGACGATCCCTTGGCGCCGGACACGGTACGCAGTGGTTGGCTGCAAGGAGCAAAGCTCCGCGACGCGTTGGAACGATACGGCTTCATCCCCGGCGGAGATCCACTGCCTTCGAGATACCGGCAAGTGAGCGACCTGCGGGGCGTGATCCAGCTTTATCCCAATCAAGGCCTTGCGGTACCCTATGACTACGAAATCGTCGTCTACGATCGGGTCATGGCGTACAGCGTCAACGGGCGGAAGCCGGCCAAGTTCCTAGTGTTCGACGTCACACGGGGCGACACGGTGGACTTCGTGTTCATGGACGTGAACGGCGACAGCGCCTTGGGGGACCAGGACGCCGTCATCCCCGCCGAACGGGTGGGGACCCGATATCGTGGGACATGGCAGGTGAAGTTCTGGGCTCCCGCAGGAGGAGGAAGGAAGCCGCAGCCGGGGGAGGTCTTCCATCTTGCCATTCGCAAGCCGTTCACCGCCGCGGATGTTTTCGAATGGGAGACGGAGGGGGCCAAACTTCATATCCCGCAGACGAAGGTTGGACGGGATAGCCTCCTTTCGCGCATCGCCGTGGTGCCGAACCCGTACGTGGTGACGGCCAGCTGGGAGCCGCAGCACGTGTACAAGTTCGGCCGTGGGCGGCGCAAGCTCGACTTCATCCACTTGCCCGCCAAGTGTGTGATCCGCATCTACACCGTGCGCGGATACCTGGTCGACACGCTGGTCCACGACGCCCCCATCGATGACGGAAGCGAGAGCTGGGACATGCTGTCCAAGGACGGGCTGGAAATCGCCTACGGCGTGTACATCTACCATGTGGAGGCGCCGGGCATCGGGGAAAAAGTGGGCAAATTCGCCGTGATCAAGTAGCCCGCGCCGCGTGAGCAGGAAGACCAGTATCAGGCTCCAGCGGAGGAGACTCCATGAAGCGGTACTTGGCTCTGGCGCTGGCGGGTGCCTTGTGTGGAGCCGGGCATCGGGCCGAAGCGCAGTTCGTGCGGAATGTGTCCAAGGTGGGGACGACGGCCGCTCCGTTCCTAGAGATCGAAGTGGGAGGCCGCGCGTTAGGAATGGGCGGCGGCTTCGTGGGACACGCGAACGATGCCTCCGCGCTCTACTGGAATGTGGGCGGGATCTCCCGGCTTCCCCGGAATGAGCTCCTGCTGAGTCATACCGACTGGCTCGCTGACATCAGCTTCGATTACGCCGGCTTCGTTCTGAAGCTCGGGCCGGATCGAGCGCTGGGCTTCAGCCTCACCAACCTCAGCATAGGCGAGATGGAAGTGCGAACCGTCTTCTACCCTGAGGGAACCGGAGAGCGGTTCAGCGCCAGTTCCTTCGCCCTTGCCGGAAGTTACGGGTGGAGCATCACGGATCGCTTTTCCATGGGCTTCACGGCCAAGTATGTCCATGAGACGGTCTGGCACATGCGAGCCAGTGGGTTTGCTGTGGATGTGGGCACGCTCTTCACTACCCAGTTCCACGGAATGCGCTTGGGGATGAGCATTTCCAACTTCGGTACGAAGATGCGCCTCGAAGGCAAGGATACCCAGGTCACCCATGATATCGATCCGGTGAAGAGCGGCAACAATGATCGGATCCTCGCCCATCTCGATACCGACCGCTGGCCCATGCCGCTCATCTTCCGGGTGGGGATCGGAGCCGAGCTCCTACAAGACAACTGGAACCGGCTCTCCATCGGCGTGGATGCTGTCCATCCCAACGACAACACGGAGTACATGAACCTCGGGTTGGAGTACGCGTTTCGGGGCTACTTCTTCGCGCGAGCTGGCTACAAGAGCCTATTCCTGAGAGATGGGGAGGAGGGTTTCACCGCCGGGGTGGGACTCCGGTACCCGGTGACGGCTTCCGTCGTCGTCAAGGCTGACCTCGCTTACTGCGATTTCGGGCGGCTGGACAACGTCCGAAAGATCTCGCTATCTCTGGAATTTTGAAAGTGCACCCCCGGACGAGGTGGGCGAAGGTACTTCGGTACGCCGCGGGGCCGATTTCGCGCCGAGGTGCGGCGGTAAACGTGCAGGGGCGTGACCGGGTCGTGCGGTGCGGGACAAGGCGAGGGGGCAGCAGTCTCCTGAGCGCGCTGAAGCAGGGGCTGCGAGCGGCAGCGCTGCTCACCGCGTGCTCCTCATGGGCTCAGCCATCGGCAAACCCTTGGATCGAGCTCATTTCGAGGGAAAGGCTCTTACAGAACGTCGAGCTTTTGGCCTCCGCTGGGGGGCATGGATCCCGCGTCACCTTCACGGCGGGGAATGACAGCGCGGCCAATTGGCTCCTTCGGGAGTTTCGGTCCGTGGGGCTCGATTCCGTGTGGGTCGACACGTTTCGCGCTGGCTTCGCCGTCCCGCCTCTCAATGAGTATCCGTTGAGGAACGTGTTGGGCCTTCTCCGGGGCTTCGAGCTAGCGGGTGAGGTGATTGTGCTGGGGGCCCACTACGACTGTTCGGCGAGCAATGAGCCGGGGTGGGCTACTTCCTGGGCCAGTTTGAGGGCACTCGGTGCCGACGACAATGCGTCGGGCGTTGCCGTGGTACTGGAAGCCGTGCGTGCTTTGCGCGAAGGGGGCCTTCGGCCCCGGCGCACACTTCTCGTCGCGGCCTTCGGGGCGGAGGAGACGAATCCCGCCATCCCCACCAGCGTGCCCGACAGCTTGAGGCATCACCTCGGCAGCGCCTCGCTCGCCCGCCGGCTACAAGAGGAGGCTTGGCGGGTAAGGGGCATGGTGAACGTGGACATGGTCGCCTACAACCCCATTGGGTGCTACGTGGAGTTTGTGGCGGATGACCGCTCTCAGTGGCTTGCCCATTTGGGGCGATCGCTGATCAGAGAGCTCGGCCTCCCTTTGGAGTGCAATGAGCCCCCCTTCCCGTACCGCACCTACAGCGACCACGAGGCGTTTGCGCGACGCGGAGTCCCGGCTCTCCTTCTGATCGAGAACGATCCTCCCTGGCAGACCAAGTGGCCTTTCTACCTTCGCAACCCCTTTTACCACACCTCAGAGGATGCTCCCTCGAGACTCAATGGGGATCAATTGGAAGCTGTGGCCAAGTTGACAGTCGCCCTTGTGGCTCGCCTACTGGAAGGTGGAGAGGAGCCCGAGGCCCGGCTGTTACCTTCGCCCACCCTGCTGTGGGCCTCGAGTCTGGGCGACGGTCTCCGGTTGCAGTTTCGTGGGGCCCTTGCGGAAGAAGGTACGCACTATTGCGTCTACGAGCCTGGAGAACCCTGGCGGCTGCCCCCGCAGCCGGTCGCGGTCCTGTCTCCCCACGAGACCCAATGGGACGTCCCCCTGCGCGACCACTACTCCCAATTTTGCCTCACGGCGGAAGACAATGCTTCGCCCCCGAACATCAGCGTCCGTTCGGATGTGTATCCCACAGCTCGGGGTGAGCGAGGACGGATTCTGATCGTCGACGGGTTCGATCGTTGGGGAGGGTCCGGGAGCTGGGGGAGGCCGTACCACTGGTTCGCCACCCTCTACGCGGAGCCTCTGTACGAGCTGGGGTTCGGATTCGACACCTGTGCCAATGAGTCGATCGAGGAGGGGGTTGTCCCGCTCGATGCCTACGACGCCGTATTCTGGCTGCTGGGAGACGAGTCGACGGAAGACGAGACCTTTAGCGTCCGGGAGCAGAGTCGTGTGCAGGCCTTCCTGCGTGCCGGTGGCAGGCTTTTCGTCTCGGGCTCGGAGCTCGGGTGGGACCTGGGGGCCAAAGGATCAAGCTCCGACAAGGCCTTTCTGCGCGATTTCCTCCGCTGCACGTATGAGGCCGATGACGCCGAATCGTACGAGGTAGAGGGGGCCCGCGGCTCGCCCTTCGAAGGGCTTTCCTTTGCGTACGGCGAGATCCCGTACTTCGAGGACTACCCGGACGTGCTCGTCCCGGCTTCCGGCGCCCAGCTCGCCCTGCGGTACGCCAATGGGAAAGGGGCGGGGATCTGCTTCGCCGGCACCGTGCCGGGAGGCTCGGCCGAATGTCGCGTCATCGTCTTCGGTTTTCCCTTCGAGACCGTCTCGGACGCTTCCGTTCGAAGGGAGCTCCTCTCAAGGTGCCTGGCCTTCTTCGGCCTGCTGGAAACGGCTGTGGCCGAAAGACACGAGTCGCCGCTGGGTACCCCGTTCCCGCTTGCCGTGGATGTCTTTCCCAATCCGTCGAACGGGGCCACGAGGTTGATCATTCAAGCCCGCGCGGGCGAGCCCCTCAAGGTCCTGATCTGGAATGTGCGGGGGCAGCTCGTGGAGACCGGGTACGAGGGTGTGGTCGGAGCTTCGCCTGTGAGTGTGGTGTGGAAGGGCGAGGGCCATCCCAGCGGAACCTACCTTGTCGAAGCGATTCAAGGCCATGAGCGGGCAGTCCGGCGAGTGGTCCTCCTCCGGTAAGGGAGATGGATGGCGGAATTAGGCCGCAAGCTCGGGCTTGGCCACGCAGTGGCGCTCATCGTCGGCACGGTGATCGGCTCGGGCGTATTCATCACCTTGCCCATCGTGGCGAAGGTCACGGGCAGTCCACTGCTCGCCCTTGCCGCCTGGTTTGTGGGGGGCCTCATATGGATCCCGCAGATCCTACTCCTCGCCGAGCTGGGCACGGCCTATCCCGAGAACGGGTTCGCCTACTTGTACTTGAAGAAGGCAGGGAGTCCACTGCTAGCCTTCCTCTACGTTTGGACGGTCTTCTGGACGAGCGACACTCCGTCCATTAGCATCATTGCGCTCAGTGCGAGCTCGGCCTTGAAGGTATTGCACCCGCCGCTGGGCACGACGTGGGAGGGAAAGGCTCTGGCCTCGTTGCTGATCCTGGCACTGACCTACCTCCACGTGCGGGACGTGAAGCTGGGCGGGAACGTCCAGATCGGGCTGACGATCGCCAAGCTTTCTCCCCTGGTCCTCCTGATCTTTCTCGGCCTCTTCCTACTGGATCCCTCTGATCTCTCGGGTGCGGCGGATCAGGGACATGCTCTGCGGCGGTTGGTGGCCGGGGTGGCTGCCACCACCTGGTCATACGCCGGCTTTCCGAACATTCTCTACATGGCGGGTGAGATACGGCGGCCGCAACGCACATTGCCCGTGGCGCTAATCGGGAGCGCCTTGGGCATTACGATCTGCTACACATTGATTGCCCTGGCCACGACCGCCATCGTTCCCTTCGGAGAGCTAGTCGCTGCCGAGGGGACCTTCGCCAATCCATTTGGCTACCTGCCGAGCTTCGCGTCGGTTGCGGCGGGCTCTTTGGCCATCTCCGCGTTCATTTCGATGATAGGGGCTGCCAGCGCATGCATCATGGTCCAGCCGCGGATCGAATACGCCATTGCTCGCGATGGATTGTGGCCGCGCCCGTTCGCCGCCATACATCCCAGGTATGAGACCCCGTTTTTTTCGATTCTGGCGCAGTCAGGAGTCGCGGTAGCTTTGGTGCTGGTTGGAGGCATCGAGAACCTTCTCGGCTACTTCACCCTGTCCTACCTCCTGCAGAATGCTTTGGTCTACGCCGCGATCCCGTGGCTCCGGAGGCGGCGGGATTATCAGCCGAGTTTCCGCTCTCCCGGCTGGGCTACAATGATTGTCCTCTCCGTGGGAACGCAGTTGTATCTGGCGTATGGGGCGTTCGTGGCGTACCCAACGGCGGGAGTCCTCGCCGCCGCTGTATTGATCGGCACGGGGTTACCGGCTTACGCCTTCTTCCGCCGCGGACGGCGCGCCGGGGGGATTGATCCGAACGGGACGGCGGCGGGCTGATAGCCGAACCTTTTTCCGGCCGGATGCCGGGCAGAGAGAAGCGGCGAGTTGCCGGAAGATGAGGAAGAAGTCCGTTGCCCTCGGAGGCTATGTTTCCTATCTTCCGGCGGAAGTGTTGTGGCCGATGGGGCATGACGTGAAGTCGGAAGGGCGGATGAAGAGCGTCGGTGAAGCGATGGACTCATCGACCAATAATCGGAAGCTGCAGCACATCCGGATCGTGCAGAGCGACTTGGGCGTCGATCGGCGCAAGCTGTATTTCGACGGAGTGCTGCTGAGGCACCGGGCGCTGCCGGAGATCAATCTGGCGGATGTGGATCCTTCGGTGGAGTTTCTGGGCAAGCGGCTGTCCTTTCCTTTGATGATCACGTCCATGACCGGCGGGGATCATGAAATCCTGCGACGGGTAAACCGCAATCTTGCGCGCGCGGCCGAGGCCACGGGGGTGGCGATGGCGGTGGGTTCGCAGCGCGTGATGTTCAGCAATCCAAGCGCCCGCGACAGCTTCGAGCTGCGAGAGGTGGCTCCGACAACGGTGCTTTGCGCCAATCTGGGCGCGGTCCAGCTGAATTACGGCTTCGGTATCCAGGAATGTCGGCGGGCTGTCGAGGTCCTGGCGGCCGACGCGCTTTGCCTGCATCTGAACCCGCTTCAAGAAGCTGTGCAGCCGGAAGGCGACACCAACTTCGCAGGTCTTGCCGAAAAGATCGGCCTCGTGGCCCGGGAGCTGGAGGTTCCGGTGATCCTCAAGGAGGTCGGTTCGGGGATGTCGGCGCCAGATGTGGAATTGGCCCTCCGTGCTGGCATCCGGATCGTCGACGTGGCCGGAGCGGGAGGGACCTCCTGGAGCCGGGTGGAGCATCACCGGCGGCGGGACTCCGCAGCGGAAGGATTGGGACTCGTCTTCCAGGACTGGGGTATTCCCACTCCGTTGGCATTGTGGCTTTTGCGACCATACCGGGATCGCCTCCAGCTGATCGCCTCCGGAGGGATCCGCACCGGGTTGGACATGGCCAAAGCCATCGTCTTGGGCGCCTCGCTTTGCGGGATGGCCTCGCCGTTTTTGGAGCCAGCGCTGGAGTCGGCCGAGCGCGTCATCGAGAAGATCGAGCGGCTCAAACGGGAGTTCGTGACCGCTATGTTCCTCCTGGGCGTCGCGAAGGTGGCTGAAATGAGGGGGAACGATTCCCTGCTCCTGGAGCCTTTGACGGGTCGCCGTTCCTGGTGAGGGGGAGGTGTCCCGCGGTTTCGTCTCGCAGTCCCGGTAAGTGGGGGACTCGCCTCAGTCGTTGCACACGGCAAAAAACCCGCAGAGGAAAGGCCGAGGTGTTGTCGGGGAACAGGCCTCCGCGCAGTACGGGACTGCGGGGACAAGCTGGCTCCGCCACGATGGGGATTATCCGCTCGCGGATGCTTGCCCAGTCCCGGCTGAAGGGGAAAAGGCGCGGGCCCTTGGGCTTGCTGCGAAAACAAAAAAGCCCCCAGCTTTCGCCGGGGGCTCCGGAGGGAGGAAAATGAGAGCCTAGACGAAGCGGTAGCCGGTGCCGTGGATCGTCTCGATGTACTTCGAGGGGTACTTCTGCTCTCCGAGCTTTTCCCGCAGACGCTTGATGTGCACGTCCACCGTACGGCTCGTCACGTAGACCTTCTTGCCCCACACGCGTTCGAGAATCTCCTGCCGCGTGAAGACGTTTTCCCGATGAGACGCGAGCAGGTACAGGAGCTTGAACTGCGTGTAGGTCAGGTCGATAGGCTTGCCGGCCTTGTAGACCCGATGTTCGTCCAGGTCGATCTCCAGGTCCTTCACCTTGATCCGGCGGGAACCAAGCTCGCGGACCCTGCGGACGATCCCCTTGATACGTGCGACCGTCGCACGAGAGGGAGTCGGCCGGACGATGTAGTCGTCAGCTCCTTCTTCGAAGCCGCGCACGATATTGGCCTCGTCGTCGTACGCCGAATACAGGATGAGAGCGATACGGCGCGTGTCCACATCCTCCTTGAGCTGACGGACCACGGACCATGTATCTGAGCCGAAGGTGTCCACGTTGATCAGCACACCCGCGGGGCTTTCCGCTCGGATCTTTTCCGTTGCCTCTTCCAGGCTGTCCGTGTGGACCAGTTCGAAACCCTCCTGCCTGAGCCGGGCGAAAAGCTCATCTTCGCCCGCCGCGGCCTTGTCGAACAGCATCAGCTTGTTCTCGTTGAGTTCCATCATCCCATCATCCCCTAATCGTTTGGTTTTACCCTCGAACTCTACAACCCGCCATTACGTCGCGTGCGGTGATCTTCCTCGACCACCGACACATTCTACAACCTCCATGCCAATTTGTTCCCGATGATTCACAGCCGGGGCTCTTTTTTCCAGGCGACTAGCCGGCTCAGTTGGCCCCGGTAGGGTGCTGTCGCCCCCGAGGTATGTGCGGATGAGAGAATTTCGGCCACTGCTTTCCCAACGCGTCCGAAATTCGACCAGCTTCCCCGGCCGGCGTTCGGAGCATAACTACGCCCCCCGGAATCAAAAGTTCCCGTGAAGCTCACACTGTTTTCCTGGCGACGCGACCAGATCCGTTCCGTGACCAATGGCTAGCCCTGGCGGGTCCGGAGAGACAGGGGATTGTCCAGTTACAATCTGGGTTGACGCGGGAGTTCCGGCCTACGGGTGGTTTCACAATGCGCACGGAAAGTGGAGAGGGAAACCTCCGCTTCCCCCCGAAGGATTCTCTTTGCGCCTACTGGCTATCCCTGATGGGCGGATTCATGTCCCCCAGCATTGTGCGGGTCGGTCTTGGGGCATTGCGGGCTCTGCGAGCCCCTGTCGTGTTCACACCAGCGGCTTATCGTAGATTCGGTAGCGTTTGTAGACGCGAGCTCCGAGCGACTCGGCGGCCCGGTTCATCATCACGTTGTCTTCCAGGATCCAGGAGAATTCACCCCAGCGGTGACCCTTGGCGACGCCCCTGCGGTACGTCTCCACGTAAAACAGAGAGTCGATGCCGCGCTTTTGGTATTTGCGCACGACCCCCATGGTGAACACGCGGATCCCGTTGATCTTCCGCATGTACCAGAGCAGCTTTGGCAATCCGAAGGGGAAGAGGCGGCCATTGCGGATCTTGATCAGGGCTTGGTTGATGTCGGGAAGGGCCAGGGAGAAGCCGGCGGGCTCTCCGTTCACCAGCGCGATCAGAACCAGGTCAGGATCGAGGATCATCTTCAGCTGCTTGGCGATGTGATCGATCTCTTCCCGGGTCAGAGGGACGAAGCCCCAGTTGAGGCTCCAGGCGTCGTTGTAGATCTGAAAGACCAGCTCCACCTCCTCCCAGAAGCGCTTCATGTTCACCGTGCGGAACTCCACGTTCTCGCGCCGCTTGAGGGACTCTGCCACGCGGATGGCCTTTTCCGGCAGGGGCTGGTCCGACGTCATGAGGTAGGCGTACAGGTCCTTGGCCTTCTGGAAGCCATACCGCTGGCAGAAGTCCAGGTAGTAGGGGGGATTGTAGGTCATCAGCACAACCGGGGGTCTCTCGAAGCCTTCCAGCAAGAACCCGACGGTGTCGTTGGTACTGTAGTTCGCGGGGCCGCGCATCACCTCAAGGCCCCGGTCCTTGAGCCAACTGGCGGCCGCGTCGAAGAGCGCGGACGCAGCATCGTAATCCCGTAGCACCTCGAAAAAGCCGAAGAAGCCCGTCTTCTCCTTGTGGAACTCATTGTGACGATTGTTCTGGATGGCCGCGATCCGTCCCACGACCTCCCCATCCCGCCGGGCCAGGAAGAATTCCGCGTCCGAATGCAAGAAGAAGGGATTCTTCTTCTTGTCCAGCATCTCTTTCATGTCGACGATCAGGGGCGGTACCCAATTCGGGTCCCCCTTGTAGACCTTCCACGGGAAAAGGATGAACTGTTTGAGCTCGCGCCGGTTCCGAACGGGATGGACGGTCAGAGTTCCCATGACTAGCCTCTAAGTTTCAGATTACGCCGAACTGCCGGCCCACTTTCTCGAAAACCTCGAGCACGCGATCGAGCTCTTCGTCCTTGTGCGTCGCCATGTACGAGGTGCGTATGAGCGACATTCCCGGAGGGACGGCCGGACTGATGACCGGATTAGCATAGACCCCGTTCTCGAACAGTGCCTTCCAAAAGGCGAAGGTCTTCTCGTCTTCGCCAATGATGATGGGGATGATGGGGGTCTGGCTGTTGCCGGTGTTGAATCCGAGCTCCCGAAAGCCGCGCCGCATCTTGTTCGTGATCTCCCAGAGCCGTTCGCGACGCTCCGGTTCCTTCTCGATGATATCCAGACACGCCAGCACCGTAGCCACCGCCGCCGGCGGCGGACTGGCCGAGAAGATGAGGCTCCGGGAGTGATGCTTGATGTAGTGGATCACCGGCTCGTCCCCGGCGATGAATCCGCCAATGGATGCGAACGACTTACTAAAGGTCCCCATCACGATATCGACCTGGTCTTCCAGACCGAAGTGCTCCGCAGTGCCCCGACCGTGTTGCCCAAGAACCCCAATGGAGTGGGCGTCGTCGATCATGATCCGGGCCCCGTACTTCTTAGCGATGGTGACCAGCCGTGGGAGGTCCACAATGTCGCCTCCCATGGAGAACACGCCGTCCGTCACGATCAACTTGCCCCCGTCGTCGTCGGCGTACATCTTCAGGACCCGCTCCAGGTCCGACATATCATTGTGGCGATACTTGACCGTTTTGCCGAAGGCCAGGCGGCAACCGTCTACGATGCTGGCATGATTGTCCCGATCGGCGAAGATGAGATCGTCCTTCCCGACGATGGTGGCAATTGTTCCCAGATTCGTCTGGAAGCCGGTGGAGAATACCAGCGCCGCTTCCCGTTTCATGAACGCCGCCAGACGCTCCTCCAGCTCCTCGTGCAGGGCCAAAGTCCCGTTGAGGAAACGGGAGCCCGTGCAGCCCGAGCCGAAGCGCTCAATGGCCTCCTGTGCTGCCTTTTTCACCCGTGGATCCTGAGTGAGGCCGAGGTAGTTGTTGGAGCCGATCATGATGACCTGCCGCCCATCGATCACCACCTGGGTGTCGGCTCCAGACTCGATGGCCCGGAAGTAGGGATAGATCCCCGCGGCCATGGCCTCTTTCGCTCTCGTGAAACGGTAGCATTTCTCGAACAGATCCACCTCAGCGCCTCCGTGTGCAGTCCAGACGGTCCTCAACCGGCACGACTGACCTTGACTCCCCACACATCCGGACGGTCTCTTTCGCTGCTTCCGTCAAAATGAATCGCGCTCAATATAACCAACGCTACCCCTGCAGTCAAGGCGAAAACTGGCATCGCGTTAATCGGGTAGCCCGATGCTGGCTCAGGCTGGGGAATCCCCTGGAGCCTTGACCGGCCCTACGGCTCCCTGAGCCTACGGCCACACCGAATGGCCCCTCCTTCACATCGCATGGGGATTCGCCCGGAAGTATTCGATCACCTCGCGCAGGATGTCCTCCAGCGTGTACTGGGGTTCCCAGCCGATGGCGTTGCGGATCTTGCTCAGGTCCGGGATGCGGATGCGCATGTCTTCGAATCCCTTCTCGTAGGCTTGCTCGTAGGGGATGTAGACGATCTCGGAGGGCGAATTGGTCATCTCTTTGATCTTGTGGGCGAGTTCTTTGATGCTGATGGTATTGTGGCTGCCCACATTGTAGATTTGCCCGACGGTGCTGGGCGAGTCCACCAGCGCAATGAGGGCGCGAACGGTGTCCTTCACGTAGGTGAAGGAGCGAATCTGGTTGCCACTACCGTACACGGTGATGGGTTGCCCGCGAAGGGCTTGGGTGACCATTCGCGGGATGACCATCCCCCAGCGGCCGGTTTGCCTCGGTCCCACCGTGTTGAAGAGGCGTGCTACCGTCACCTGAAGGTTCTTCTCCTTGTGGTAGGCGAAGGCCAGATACTCGTCGATCGCCTTGGAGTCGGCATAGCTCCACCGGCTCCGGGAGGTTGGGCCCAGGATACGGTCGTCGTCCTCGGAGAAGGGGACCTTCTCGCTCTTCCCGTAGATTTCCGAGGTGGAGGCGATCAGTACCCGTCGCAGGTAGCGATTGGCCAGCTTCAACACCATGTGTGTGCCCAAGATGTTGGTCTCAATGGTTTCCACCGGGTGACTCACGATGAGCTCCACGCCCACCGCGGCCGCCAGGTGGAAGATCACATCGCACTCGCTCACCAGACGGTCCATGACCGTTTCGTTCAAGATGGTCTCCACGGCGATGCCGAAACGCGGGTGACTGCGCAAATGCTGGACGTTTTCGAGACGCCCGGTGGAAAGATTGTCGATCACGTACACCGAATCCCCGCGCTCCAAGAGCGCCTCGGCCAAATGCGAGCCAATGAACCCTGCACCTCCCGTGATGAGCGCCCTCATCCCTACCTCCCAGCTTGGCTTTCCTTCGAGTTGCCTTCCCGATTCTTCCGAACGGTCATCAGAATGGTTAGGAGCCCGTACAGAACTGCGGTCTGCACGAAAACCACGAGGCAACCGGCCCAGGTGAGTCGCGGGAGCAGGAGAGCTCCCATGGCCACGCTGGCCTCAACCAGATAGATGAAGAAGACGGCTTCCTTTTCGCTCATCCCAAAGTCGACCAGTCGGTGCGAGAAATGCCTTCGGTCGCCCACAAACAGCGGTCGGCCTTCGCGCCAGCGAATGTACAGCACGGAGGCGCAATCGAAAATGGGAACGCTGAACACGAGGACCGGCGCGATCACCGGTACAAAGGTCGGACTCTTGACGTCAATGTACGAAGCCTGAATCGTGCTGCACCCCAGAAGAAAGCCGATGGTGAGGCTCCCGGCATCCCCCATGAAGATCTTCGCCGGATGAAGATTGTGCGGCAGAAACCCAGCGCATGCTCCCACGAGGAGGGCCAGGGAAAAGGCCACGTAATCCTGGTTCTGCGAGATGGTGAGGATGCTCAAGGCAAGTCCCGAAATGGCCGCCACCCCCGCCGCTTGCCCGTCCATATTGTCGATCAGATTGAAGGCATTCGTTATGCCGACGATCCAGAGCAGGCTTACAACGACGTCCAGCAGCTGCCCGGGCATCAGCTGGGTGCGGATGCCCGAGGCCACGGCTACCGAGGCGGCGAGGAATTGAGGCGGAAACTTGGACCGGTAGTCCAGATGGCCTTTCCGGAGGTCGTCGATCAACCCGAGGGCGAAGATCAGCAGGGCGCCGACCAGGAGGCCGATGAGCTTCGGCGAAGCGGCCTGGAGGCGGGAGCGCCAATCTGGGTACGAGGGGAAATGGGAAGCGACGGAAGGAATCCCGCCGAGCAGATGGAGGGCCACCAAGGCTGCGACCAGGCCCAGTAGGACACTCCCCACGATGCCCACGCCGCCGAGGAGGGGTACCGGCCCGCGGTGGATCTTTCTACCCCCGGGGAGGTCCACAATGCCGCGTTTCAGCGCAAAACTCCGCAACCAGTGGACGAGCCCGTACGAAATGCCGGCCGAGGTCAGCGCGGCAGCGGCCAGGAGCGCGTATTTGGACCACCCCACTTCGTTCGCACCTCTGAGGGGATTCCGCTCAGCGCATGATCACCAGCTTGGAGAGAACCCTGGCGCTTTCCGTCCCGGAGCGGGCCTCCACCGAGTAGAGGTAAACACCATTGGCCAGCGGGTCTCCGTCCCGATCGCAGCCATCCCAGGAAAGGGAGTTGAATCCCGCATTCCCGGGCGCGAGGCTGGAATTCCACACCTCACGACCCGACAGCGTGAATACCCGGATCGTCACGCGGTCCACGTCCTTGCTGAGAAAGTAGGTAAAAGCCGTTTCATTCGCAAAGGGATTGGGGTAGTTCATCACGTTCTCAAGAACGAGCCCTTTGGCAACTTGGAGGAAGAGCGAGAGTTCCGCACGGTTGCCGGATAAATCCCATGCGCTTGCCTCCAGCAAGTGGCGACCCGGCTCTAGACGAAGGCGGAACTGCACAGCAGCTCCACCCTCCAGCCGCGGGAGGAATTCCACATCCCCCGGGGCGAGCTGCCGGACGTCCACGCCGTCCACGGCAATGCGTATGCGAAAGCTGTCTTCCGCGGCATACTGGCTGGCATCCTGAACGCGGATCTCGTAATCGGCCTCCCAAGGTACGTAATCGCCGTCGATCACCTCGCGGCCATCCACGAAAAGGGCAATCCCCGGCCCGACTGAATCCGGGCGAATCGCCAGGGTGAGATGGGCCTCGTTGTTCCATTCGCACAGCTCGGGGATCCGGTCCTCCGGATCGAGGCGCAGCCGGATCGTGTAGCAACCGGGCCCTTCCCGGGGGTGCCAGCTCCAACGGACTGCACAACTATCCCCGGGCGGGAGCGCAGGAACGATGAAGGACGAATCGGCCTGTCTCGATTCCCCGGAGGCATCTTCCCATTGCCAAATGGCACGCGCTTCCGGCGAGCTACCCGGGCCAAGGTTGCGAACCACAGCCGTGAACTGCACGCGCTCGCCGGTTAGAATGGACGTGCGATCTGGTCGGAATTGAGCGATCTCCAGCTCGCAGGGTGGAGTGAGCCGGACCGCCCACGCGCGCAACCCCCAAAGGCTATCCGGCCAGAGGATGGTGCAGGTCAATCGCAGGTAACGCGCATCGACCGCTTCGAGAGAGAGCGAATGCGAATCGGTCGGGGCCTCGCATGGAAAAGTGCTCAGTAGGCGCTCGGGCCCCGTCAAAGACGCTTTTCCGAAGAGGGACACTGTGGCCTTGCCACTTCCGGCCAGCCAGAGTAGGAGCTCGTGCCAGGAGCCAGCCGGACCTATCCAGGGGCTGACGATCTCCGCCCGCTCGGCGAAGACCTTGATGCTGTCCACGAGGCTTGCAACCCCCTCGCCCCGTCTTCTCAAGACCTCCCGCACGGAGGAGGGATCGCCAATCCGGGCGAGGAAAGCCCAGCTGTCACGGTAGCGGAGTTCCCGGCAAAGTCGGCTGCCGAGCATTTCCAGCTGCTGCAGGACCCTTTCCGTCAGGCCTGTGGCTCCGTCTCCGCAGATGGCGATCAGGAGGTGATGCCCCGTCGGAATCCCCGCGAGAAAGGTGGCCAGGCTTTCGGCCGCGACTGGCGCAAGGGGGGTCGGAAAGCTCCGGCTCCGGGTTGCCCCCCACGGGCTCAGCACCACCAAGTTGTAGCCAGGATGCGACTGGGCGACGGAAATTGTGTCCACAAGGATCCGGGCGAAATTGCCGTCATCGGCCCCGGCGGAGGTCACCTCGAGCCGGAGCTTTCGTGAGCCTAAGCTTACACCCGTGGGGCCCGCGGCGAATCCGCTCCCCGAACTGAACGCCAGCTCCGAACCGCGCTGGCCCCATCCGCTGCCGCTCATCCTCGCCACGACTCGGAACTGCGTGAGCACTTCGGCCTCCACCTCAGAGCCCCGGACCGCACGGATCCGGCAGTGGAAAGTGGCGGGGAAAAGGCGGCCCAGGCACACGCGCAGGAGCGGCGGCGAGCCTTCCAGCGGAAGGGAGAGCTGACGCAGGGGATGCTGGAAAGCCGAGCTCGTGTCCATCTCGATCGAGAGATGCGAGCGTTCCTTCCACCCTTGCCCCGGGGCCAGGAAGAGGGCGATCGAATCCGACGCACTCAGTTCAGCGAAAGGCGGCGGCCAAAGGATTTCCACGGCTCTGCCTTTGATTACCAGCTCCTTCTCCGCAGAGTTATTCATTCGATCCGCGTCCGGCACCTTGGCCAATGGGTCGACGGTAACCGTGAGGAGGTAAGTGCCGGGCCTTTCCGGCGTCTTCCAGGTGCACTCCAAGGAGTCGACGAACCCCACAGGCGGAAGCCGAAGCTCGCCGAGCGCGATTTCCCCGCCGTTGTCGGGACGGACAGTGAACAGGACGTCGGAGCTTTCGGCGAGCGCCAGCCCGTAGTTCCAGATGGTCGCGCGGATTCGGATCGATGCGTCGGCGGCCGTGGGCTCTTCGGGGAGGATGCGAATGTCCTCTCCCGTCAACGCCAGGTCGGGCTCGCGGGCGAGCGCGAGATCGGCGGTGGGATCGCCAAGCAACGTGTACTGGTCGAGGATGGTCTGGTCGAGCAATCCATTGCCGCTGCTCGCCCAGTAGCGTAGCTTGGCGAGCCAGATGGCCTCGCCCAGCTCCCTCACCGTGTCGCGGAGGACCACGGAGAGAAGCTGTCTCAGAAGCAGCTCATCCTGATAGGCCAGGCCCCACCCAGTGGTTCCGAAAAAAGCGATGGCTCCCTTTTTCGGAGCGAGCAGGAACCGCTCGCCCAGGCTCTCCTGGTAGGGATTGGCGAACCGGGCCGTGTGGCAGGTCATGCTGGTGACGAACGGGTAGTAGGGACGATTCCGCAGCGCGTCCACGTCGCGGTTACCGTACATGAGATCCCAGGTGTGGCTCCCCGCGTGTCCGATGAAGTTCACCCACAGGACTCCCTTGTTGATGCCTCGGAGGATGTCTTCGCGCCCTTCTCCCTCTAGGTACCCGGTGGATTTCTTCGAAATGAGATCCCACCGCATGGCAGCGGGCGGTGGGGCGATGAACGCCTGAGCCGCATCCGTGCTCTGCCGGACGAAAAGGCTCTGTTCGTACGGGTCGTACCCGCCGGTGATGAGTAGGAACCGCTTCAGCCATCGTCCTCCCCGCAGTGCCCGGTATTCGAAAAGCTTCTCCACGATCTCTTCCGCTTCCTGCGGCGTTTGCGCAGGGATTCGGCCTACGGGAAGATCGGGCAAGAGATCGCCGGGCCCGTCCACGCAGACGAGTCGGCTATCGGAAACGGGTTTGCCGTACGTCGGGACGAGGTCTTCGAATACTGCCCCGGGGGAGCGTTTCCGCGGATCCCAGCTCGCGTCGCCCAGGAGTAACACCGAGCGGAGGCGCGGGGGAGGCCAACGCCAGAAGGCGTAGGTCACGAATTCCCGGATCGCCTCCGGCGACTTGAGGCCGTAATGGAATTCGTCGTACACATCCTGCACGTCCACCACGATGCCGGAGCACTTCTTCCCCCGGAGGAGCCTTTCAGCTGCTGGGTGCAGCGCGCGCGGTGCAATCACCACACACTCGGCACCTGCTGAGCGGGGCCCGACAAGATTTGCGGGCTCATCCAACTCCAGCTGAGCCGGAGCAGACGGCGCCGCCGGATCCGCCGCCACGAGATGCTTTGCGGAGCGCAGGGTGTCTGTCCAAAGGTAGCGCACTGGTCCGCCCTCCGGGAACAGGACAGACGTTCGGAGCTCGGCCGGTCCGTGCCCACGGAGTGACCATGCTTCCAGCGCACTCCCCGGGGAGGATCCCTTCCGACCGATCAGGCACCAGGAGTCGCGGTAACCGAGGCGTCGGATCTGGGCGCTCCCGAGGGATTCGAGGGCTCGGTAAGCCCTCTCGGTCATGCCGGCCGTGCCTTCGTCCCGGATTCCAGCCAGCACTACGCAGCTTTCCGGGAGGGAGTGGATGAAGTCGGCCAGCGCCGTCGCTTGCGTCGTGTCGCGATGGGTGTCGAAGGTCCGGGCGGCGAGCACCTGTCCCGTTCGGGGATCCAGTGCGACGACATTCAGCCCTCTGCCGCCGCGCTCGACGACGGGCGTTCCGCGCACGAGGATTTGGCACCGATCCCCGTCTTCGAACCCGGCCGAGGAGATGAATAGGCTGTCGGAGTGGGACGAATCGGCTCGGGCCGGGCGCAGCAAAACCCCGCGATCGACGAGCAGCAGGAGCGGGGGTCGTGGCGAGTCGGTGCGAATGGCCCATGTACGTGGCGAGCTCGAGGGCGGAAGGAGCACGTCCAGTACCTCACCGCCTCGCAGGACAAGCCGCCTGGGGAAGCTCACCTCCAGCCAATCCAGGTTCCACTGGTTCTGGCCGCCAGCAGGTGGCGTTTCGCTCACCAACCGTACTTGATTCTTCCCTTCCCGAAAGTAGGCGGCTGGGAAGCTGACCTCGAGCGTCCGATCCTCGCGGTTCGGGAACTCGAGCAGGCCCAACACTCGGCCATTCAGCTCAAGGCGGAGCCTGGAGGAAGATCCGGGGGGCGACACCCCACGCACGCGCACACGGATCTCGCCTGTGCCTTCGCGCCGCAGGTCCCGGAGCACGAACGTCACGGTATCTTCGTCGCCAGGGTAAAAGCGACGCCAGATCCAGCCCTCTCCTGGCACGGGGTCCGTGCGCTTGATCGAGAGATCGTCGTCCCCGTCATGGTAGACCAGTTCTCTCTCGAAGTGAAGGCTCACCACCACCACGGAGTCCACAGGAGCAGTCCTGTCCACGAGTGCTTCCTCGGGCAGGTACCAGCGAGCGTGGCGTTCCTTCCCCCAGTCGAGCCAGAAGACATTGGTGTCCGAGTAGGGATAGGTGAAGCTCGTATCCCCGTGGAGAGCCTGGGCGTAGAAGATCAGGGTGTCGTCGGCATCGAACTTTCCGTCTTCGAGCCCGGAGGCCAGGACGGGAAGGACCTCATCCCGGTGCACGACGACGACTTGTGTGGGGTCGATCTCACGGGGTTCGATTCCTCTCGAGACGAGCTCGGAGCCTCGGATTCGCACCAGACCGGAATCTGCCACGCGGATGCGCAGCCGTCCCGGCTGGCCTGGTGGCTCCCGAAGCTGCGGCGGCGCAGGGTCGAGCCAATCGGGGTTCAGCACGAGTTTGCGAAGCGACTGGAGAAGATCCGCCGCCGCGCCCATCCCAATGGGTTTCAACCCATCGATCCGGAGCAGGAGCCGCGCCTCGCGGAGTTGAAGGACCCTTTCCCCGGTGCTGGGCCTCGCGACGGGGATAGTCAACCTGGCGAGGCGACATCCCCTCAGAACTCCCGCCTCGCTCAGGTACGGAGTCAGGTCCGGAGAGCCGCCGATGTTTTTCTCGCGGGAACCCCCTGAGTTGGAATCGGTCAAGGCAGCGAAGGGGGCCAGTTCTGCCCAGCGGAGGGAGAGCGTATCGTAAGTGGCCGAGAGCAGGATGCAGTGGGCCTGGCCACGCCTCGGGAGGGCGACGAGGGTGCCGATGGCGGGGACTGCTGCGGCTGAAGGTCCTTCGAGCCAGAAACAAGAGCTGGCGGTAAGCAGTGGACCCGCGGCTGTGGGGCGAACTCCTAAGGGCGGAACCGAAACCGAGACCAGGAGCCCGTCGGCCGTTTCGCTGGCCGTGATCTTTGGCTCGGCCGAAAGGGCGGGCTTGCGAAACCTCGGATCATCGGGGCTCCATGCGAACGTCAGGTCGAAACTGATGAAGAGAAGGACCGCAAGGATGAAGCCCGCGCTCCTCGCCGTCTTCAGATCCGCTCCGAGGTGGCGGTTGGATCCGCGTTGGAGCCGGGAAGTGGGCTCTGAGTGCGGTTTTCCAGCCCGAAGGTTCGCACCCTTTACCCGCACGGCGAAACTCGCGGGGGGAATCCTGGCCAAATGGGGTGGCCAGCTCATGCCATGCTCCCACGAGGTCCAGGAGAAGCGCCGGCGGACAAGATCTGCTCGTACAGCTCCTGGATCCTGGCCACCATCTGATCTTTGTCCCACTGCCGGAGGTATTCGGCGTCATCGTAGCGCGACAGACGGTCCGCAAGCTCGGGGTCGCGCAACAGACGGTCGATCGACCCGGCGAGGGCAACCACGTCCTTGCTGGGGACCACGAAGCCGTTCCGCCCGTCGCGCACGACTTCCCGCATGCCTTCCACGTCGAAACCGACCACCGGGAGGCCGACGGCGCGCGCCTGCACGACGGCACGCGGCAGCCCCTCCCAGAGGGAGCTCAAAACAAAGAGATCCAGCCCCGCCAGGTAGGCATGAATGTCCTCCACGTGACCGAGGAAGTGGACGCGATCACCGATACCCAGTTCGGTGGCCTGGCGCTGGAGCCAGCCGCGGTATTCGCCTCTTCCAGCTACGGCAAAGTGCACGTCGGGATGTTCGTTGGCAAGCTGGGCCGCCGCTTGGAGGAGGAACTGCACGCCCTTCCGCGGTTCCAGTCGTGCGGCTGTGCCGACGATCTTGGCATTGGCGGGGATGCCGAGGCGTTCCCGCAGGGCCCTGCGGTGCAATGCGCGCTCGCGGGCGGCCTGTCGAAAGGGACAGAGGTCGAAGCCGCTCCGTACCACCACAAAGCGTTCCGGGTCCGCCACACGGCTCCGGATGTAGGTGGAACGAAGGTCGTCCCCAACGCAGAGGAAAAGGTGAGTCCATCGACCCACCAGGCGCTCGAGAGACAGGTAAAGCATCCGTGTCGCGGGCGGGAGATGTCGATGGAAGGTGATCCCGTGCAGGGTGTGGACGATGAGCGGCACACGGCACCACCGGGCGGCGATCCGGCCGATGATCCCCGCCTTGGCCTCGTGCGTGTGCACTAGCTGGTACCGGCCCTTCCCAATGAGGCTGAGGGTCTCGCGCAGGGCCAAGAAATCCTTCCTCGGGCGGAGCTCGCGTTGGAGGTGTGGGATGCGGAGAAATTGGGTTCGGCGCAACTTCGCAATGATATCTGGCTCGGAAGGCTCGCCGGCCGCCAAATGGACCTCGTACCGGCTGTGGTCCAGTCCTTCGACGCTGAAAATGGTATTCTCATCGGCTCCACCGGAAATCAGGCGAGTGATGATGTGGAGCACGCGCACTCTCTTCATGCCGATCCTGCCATTTCGGCAACTTCCCGGTAGACTTCCAGTACCGAGCGCGCAGAGCGCTCGCCGGAGAAAAGGGAGGAGCGGTCCAGCGCCCGCTCCCTCAGGGTTTGCCGGAGCTCGGGTTCCCGCGCGATGCGGATCATTGCCTCCGCTAGAGCTTCGGTGGATAGGGGATCCACGATGAGCCCAGCGTCGCCCACGATTTCGGGGAGGGAGCCCCTGTCTGAGCTGACGATGGCCAGCCCGAAATGGAGGGCCTCGGCCACCGGGTAGCTAAAGCCTTCCAAGAGCGAAGGGACTACGAGACACAGAGCGTTGCGGTAGAGGGAGCGGAGAAGCGAAGGTTCCGCCGTCCCAAGCAAGAACACCCTGTCGGCGAGGCCGAGTTCTGCGACCCATTGCTCCGGTTCCCGGTATCCCCGGTAGGGTGGGCCTGAGAGGACCAACTGGTAGGGACGCAACTCCGGGGTGGCAAAAGCCCGGAGCAGTCGGACGAGGTTCTTGTGGGGGCGTCTCTGCCCCACGAACAGGAAATAGCTTCCTGCCCGAATCCCGGGTGGAAGGGGGGCTTCTTCCCTCTCGTCCAAGAGATCCGACGGCGGAGGATAGATCGGGATGATCCGCTCCGCATGTCCGAACCGTTCGATTAGCTTCCTTGCCGTGTAATGGGACACAGCGATGGTCCTCCTGGCGCGTGCCACAGCCCATCCGATGCTCCCGACCAAGAGCGGGTTGAAGATCTTGGCCGGTCCAGTGGAGATCCCCGGCTCGGGAAGGTGGTGGATGGTGACCACGGTCCTCTCCTCAAGCCCGAAGGGGAGATCGTGGTGCGGGTAGTGGTACACGTCAAGGCGCAGCGGCCGAAGGTACCTCGCAGCGAGGAGCTTCTGCTTCGGTCCCATGGGAGGGAGCGGGCAGCGGGCGAACCTCGCCGACGGCCCCGCAATGGCTTTGAGGGCCTCGGGCACGCGATCCCGGACGATCAGCACGTAGTCATTGTCCCCGTCGAGGCGAAGGAGGTCGCGGAGGAGGCCGAGGATGTACGTCCCGATCCCGGTGGGCTTGTCAAGGACGAGTCGGCAGTCGATCCCGATGCGCATTCCGTGCTCCGCTTGCGTCAGCCGTCGGAGACGGCCCGCTTCAGACCTGCCAGAAGAAGCAAGGTTTCGCCAAAGGCCAGCACACTGTCCCGAAAATACCCCAACCCATTTCGGAGAAGGAGGGGGGCGGTTGCTAGCCGCGCGAAAACGCCGATCATCAGAACCAACCGAACGCACAGCTGCCTGGCCGGGGAGCTATGTTTGCGCCAGAACCGCAGCAAGCTCCGATGGGTTTGCACGAAGGTGAACCGTCGGCGCCGCTGCCGCAAGGGATCCTTCCAGTGGAAGATGGTCACGCCCGGCTCGAAAACAACACGCCATCCCAAGCGGCGAAGTCGGTAGCAGAGGTCGGTATCTTCGCTATACAGGAAGAAACCGGCATCGAGCCCACCGACCTCCTCGAGCGCTTCCCTCCGCAGCAACATGAAGGCTCCGGAAACCCAGTCGACATCGATCACTTGGTCTTGACACACGAAATACAGTCGGCTCCGGCCAAAGAGACGAGAGCGGGGAAAGAGCCTGGCGATGCCGATTTGTTCCCAGAGAAGCACGGATGGGTAGGGATAGCAGCGAGCCGAGGATTCGATCCTCCCGCCCGGTCCCACCATCCGAACGCCCAGAGCCCCGATCCTCGGGTCTTGCTCCAACGTCCTCACGGCTCTTGCCACGCCTCCCTCCGGCAGGCGGGTGTCCACGTTGAGCAACAAGACGTACGGCTCTTGCACGAGGGCCAGGGCGTCGTTCACGTTCGCGGCAAAGCCCTTTGGCTCGGGCTGGTGCAGCACGTGAAGGGGCAATCGTGTTGTGCGGGTTTGGGCTTCTCGGCTCGTGGCTCCATGCCCGTCGTTGTCGACGATCAAGACGCGGAATGGCACGTCGGCGCAAGCGGCCGGCAGCGTGTCAAGACAGGGCCCGAGGAAGGGGGCTAGACCATTCGTACCCACCAGAATGACCGCCAGCTGACGAGCAGGATCGTCGCACATGCTTTCTCACCTCTGGCGAGGGCGGGCTGCCCAGAAAGCGAATCCCAAGATCGCCGCGGTTTCGAGCAAGCTCAGCGCGGTCTGAGCAAAGGCGAGCCCCCGCACCGAGTAATGGGCCAAGAGCCAGTTTCCGGACAGCAGGAAGATTGCCAGCTTGGCGGTGCGAATCCAGAAGACGGAGGCTGGCGATCTCAGGGTGAAAGTGACGATGCCCACCACTACCTCCACGAAAAGCGGAAGAAGGAGTCCGGGCATCAAGATGTCGAGGTAGGTGACCGAGGCCCGGTAGGAAGCCCCGAAGAGTAGCGGCACCAGCCAGCGTCCCGGTAGATAGTACAGAGCCAGCCCCACGGCCAGGGTGAACCCGCCGGTGCGCAGTACGCCCGCGAGCCAACGCCGCGCTTGTTGAGCTCCGGGACGTTGGGCAAAACGGGGGAAAAGGGCTGCCGCCGTGGACTGCGCGAGGAGGTTGATGCTCCGCCCCACACTCATCGCCACATCGTAACGAGCTGCTTCGGCCAGCGCGGCTTGCGATCCTAGTAGCAGAACCCCGTAGCGGGAGAAGGCCTGCACGGCAATGGAGGAGAGGCCCACCCACTTGGCAAAAGGAAGCAAGCTTGCCAGATAGCGTAAATCCTCCTTCCACGAACTGCGTGAGGCTTTGTCGACCGTCCGGCGCATCCGAGTTGCGAGCAAAGGAAGAGGGGCCCATCCCGCCACTCCCAGAAGGAATAAAAGGAGCGTCAGCCGGAACGGAGAGACTAGGTAGGCACCGGCCAAAACCGCTACCCATGCCAGCTGCAGCAACGCCATGAGAAGACTCACGCGCGCGTATTCGCGGAAGTCCTGGCGTACCTGGGAAACGGTCAGGAAGGAGTTGCACAGGTTCTGTCCCGTGCCATACAGGAGTACCGCAAGGGTCATGAGAGTCAGGTTCGCTCCCGCGAGGGAAAGTGCTGCCGCTCCGCCCAGAAGTCCAATCCACAGGCGAAATCGGCCGAGGAGCAAGGACAGGAAATGCCGTTCCTGACGGCGCACGTCGGGTGTCAGGCTTTCCTGCTGGATGTACGCGGCACCCAGTCCGAACTCCAGCGTGGTGGAGAGGAGGAGCCCGCTGTTCAGGAGCACAGCAGCCAGGCCGTATTCTTCGGGCTTCAGGACGCGGGCGAGAAGCACCACTACCCCGAGCCGGAGCACGCTCGCGCCCGCTCGCCCGAAGAAAGCCGCACCGATGTCCCGGCCTATGCCCTTTCCCGTCACGCTGCCGAAGTTCAGGGCACCCACCTCCCGTGCGGAACCGGACGAAGTCCACCCGTCTCGGACCCCTTCCCGGACAGTTCCTGCCACTGTCTGGCGCTGCCGGGTCTCACCCTGGCCCCAAGACTTGGGTTCTGCCCCGATCCCGCCCTTTCCATCGAGGGCTCCTTGAGCCGCCGGGGCTTTCCCCCTACGGGCGGATCAAAGTTCCCGTAGCAGGATCTCCGCAATGCGCTCGCTGGCATGTCCGTCGCCGTAGTGATTTTTTCTCGGGCCGGCAGGCCGGAAGTCCTCAATGGCCTCCAGGATCCGGCCTTTGTCGGCTCCCACAAGCCGGTTCCAGCCGTCCTCCACAGTTTCCACCCATTCGGTTTCGTCGCGCAGCGTTACGCAGGGGACGCCGAAGAAGTAGGCCTCTTTCTGCATGCCCCCGGAGTCCGTGGCGACGCATCGGGCATGGCGAAGCAGTTGCAGCGTCTCCAAGTAGCTGAGGGGAGGCAGGTCGAGGACGTTCGAGGCGCGGCTCAGCTTGTCGCGCAGGCCGAGCTTCCTGAGGGCCTGTTCCGTGCGCGGGTGAATGGGGAAGACGATTCTGCACCGGCTGGAGGCAAAGGCCTCCACGATGGAAGCCAGCCTTTCCGGATCATCCGTGTTGGCGGGGCGATGGACCGTTGCCAGGACGTAGTTCCCCGGTTCTAGCCCGAGCCTTCGGATCGCGTCGACGCGCCTTCCCGCCAGCCGCACGAAGTGCTGCGCGGCATCGAACATGACGTCCCCCACCAAGTGGACCCCTTCAGTGATCCCCTCTCTGCGCAGATTGTCCACGGCCAGCTGAGTGGGGCAGAAGAGGAACCGGGAGACGCGGTCGGTCAGCACGCGGTTGATCTCTTCCGGCATCCTGCGGTTGAAGCTCCGCAGCCCCGCCTCGATGTGGGCGATGGGGAGAACGAGTTTAGCCGCCACCAGCGCCGCGGCGAGCGTGGAATTGGTGTCGCCGAAGACCAGGACGGCGTCCGGTTTGATCTCGGCCATGACCTTCTCGAGCCGGATCATGATTTCCCCGGTCTGTTCGGCATGAGTGCCGGAGCCGACGCCGAGGTGGTAATCGGGCTCGGGGAGCTCGAGATCGCGGAAGAAGATGTCCGACATTTCCGGGTCGTAGTGCTGCCCGGTATGTACAAGCACCTCGCGGAAGTTCCGCCGAAGCGCCTTGGAAACAGGGGCGGCCTTGATGAACTGCGGCCTCGCCCCCACGACGCTGAGGATCGTCTTCATCAGTCCCAGCCTTGGTTTTCGAGAAGCTGTTCCACGGGAGTGTCTTTCATGTACCGAGCTGGCACGCCTGCCCAAACCTGTCGCGGCGGGATGTGCTTGGTGACCACGGCCCCGGCCGCCACCACCGCATCCTCCCCAATTTCGATCCCAGGCAGGATCACTGCTCCGCCCCCGATGCGGCCTCCGCGCCGAAGCGTCACCCCTTTGAAGTGCTTGAAGCGCTCCTCGGTCCGCCCGAGGTAATTGTCGTTGGTCGTCGTGACCTTGGGAGCTACGAAGCAGTAGTCCTCGACCACGGAGTAGGCGGTGATGTAGCAGCCCGTCTCCAGCTTGCACTTCTTGCCGATGCGGGTGAGATTCTCAACGGTCACACCGCGGCCGACGATGGTGTAATCCCCGATGGTGACGTTTTCGCGGATCGCCGCCGTATCGGCCACGAGCACTCCTTGGCCGATCTCACAACCCGCGTAGATCACCACGCCCGCGCCAATGAGACATTGGGAGCCGATTCTTGCCGGGGGAAGGGGTTTGGTATCCTGAAAGATGCTGCGCTTGGCGCGCATCGGCTGCTTGCCAATCACGGTGTGATCGTCGATCCTTACGTCGTCGCCGATGATCGTCCCTTCGTGGATGATCACGCCGTGGCCAATGGTGCAATGGGATCCAATCTTCACATTCGCCTCGATCACCACGAACCGCCCGATCTGGGTGCCTTCCCCGATCTGGGCGCTGGGGTCGATGTAGCTTTCCATGGGTCTCCTCCGAAGTTGGGGATCCGTCCGGGTCTGTCAGTCCAGGGGAACCGGTTTTCCCCCGTGCTTCAGCGACTGCTGGGCGCATTCGAGCACGCGGACGACCCGCAGCCCGTCCCGACCATCCGAACGGGGCCGGCTTCCGGTGCGGATGCATTCCACGAAGTGCTCCAGTTCCGCGCGCAGAGGTTCGCGCATCTGCACATAAGGCACCCAAATGTCGCCGAAACGGAGGGAGAGATCTTCTCCGTATCCGAGATAGGTCCCTTTTCCGACTCCCTTGTCGTACACGCGGATCTTTTCCATGGCCTCCATGTCGTCGAGCACTGCCATCTTACGAGAGCCAACGAGGGTGAGGCGGCGGATCTTGTGCGGGTCAAGCCAGCTCACGTGAATGTGGGCGAGGCGACCGGAGGGGAAGATCAGGTTCAGAAAGGCTACGTCCTCGATGTCCGGTTGCAGGTATGCCTGCCCGCTGCACTGAACCTGCGACGGCGTTTCCCCGAAGAACCACAGGATCACGGAGACGTCGTGGGGCGCGAAGCTCCAGAGGGCATTTTCGTCCCGCCGGACCACGCCCAGATTCACACGGGTGGAATAGGCATACAGGAGTTCGCCCAGCTCGCCCGCGTCGATCATCTCCTTCATCCTCAGGAATGCTGGGTGGTACTCGAGGATGTGGCCCACCATCAGGACCAGTCCGCGCTCCTCGGCCTCTTGCACGAGCTTGGCGGCGTCGGCAGCGAGGAGCGTCAAGGGCTTCTCCACGAAGGTATGTTTGCCGTGCATCAGGGCCTGTTGCGCAAGCGCGAAATGCGTGCGCGGCGGCGTGGCGATGACAACAGCATCAATTCCGGGATCGCCGGTGACCTGCTCCGCGGAATCGACGACGCGCACCCCGGGGTACTGACGGGCCGTCGACTGACGGAGGGTCGCGTCGGCTTCAGCTACCACCGGGACTTCCACCCCGGGCAGAGACATGAGATTGCGCAGCACGTTCTTCCCCCAGTTCCCCACACCCACCTGCGCGATTCGTATCGTTCTCTCAGTCATCCCATTGCCCCAAAGCGTCGGGTCCATTCAACTGCCGTGTCTGCTCAGGCGCGTGCGTGCCCCGAGGACCCAGATCCTCCGGATGAATCGAATCTCGAGGGGCTGGCCCTGCGCGCGCCTCGTTCCGTGTTGTCCAAAATGTACGACCCTCATCCGTCCTCTCCAATACGAAAGAGCCAGAGGGGGAACGGTCCGGCTTGCCGGGTTGGGCTTAGGGCACATACGCGGGCGATGCGATGCGGAGATCATTGGGCGGCCGGTTGAGGCCGAGGTAAGACCCGGGGCAGGGCGAATACACGGAAGCCGCCAGGGAGAGCCTTTCCCGCTCCCAGCTCTCCAACTCGGAAACGTTCCTTTGCTGCAGCCGTGTTGCTCGTCCGTCCGAGAGGATACGTGCGCTGACCTGAAGTGCTCGGGCCCCGGGTTTGTTCAGGCAAGCGAAGGTGGAGCCCCCTTTCCCCCGCCCCGTGGGCCCAAGCGGCCCGAACGGGCTCACCGCAGGTAGATCATCTTCCTCGTCGCACTCCAGACGCTAATGGGAACCTCGAGGCCCTGATTGTCCGCATAGCGGATCGCTTCCACCCGGCAGAGGTAGGCTCCACCGGGGACGGGCTCCCCGTTGTCGTTCCTGGCATCCCAGTTGAGCACGTAGTGGCCCGGGAGCAGATCGGCGTCTCGGAGCAGGCGGACTCGCTGGCCAAGCATGTTGTAGACGGCGACCACCACATGCCGGGCCTCCGGCAGGTCGAACCGGATCTCCGTGGTTGGGTTGAACGGGTTGGGATAATTCTGGTACAGCTGGAAAGTGGATGGTACACCCGTCGCCAGCGGATTCGGCGGAGGCGGCAGCTCCCGCTCTTCCGGTTTCGGGACAGGTGCGGGCGCCGGTTTCACGAGCACCACGTACATGTCCCTCGGTTCCCTGGCTCCCGAAGCACGATTGCCGCCAAGAACGACCACCCCCGCAGGAAAGTCCGCCCGCCACACGATCAGAGAGTCGGCGGGACCACTCACGTCGATGGCGAGGCGGGTGCGGGTGAACCGGGATACCAGCCAATTCGGGAAGCTTGTGGCGCGCCGGTCGTAAGCGACATACACCCTGGCGTCTTGCTCCACACGGAAGACCAGGAACAGGGAATCTCGACTATCCTTGTCGGACATGGCGGTGAAGATCCACTGGGCGTCGCGCAGGGAGTCGGGGATGCTCTGGATCACGTAGTCTCGGTCCAGGTAGTACCGGTTCCCGGCAGTGGGACGACCAGTGAGGAACTCCCCAGTGGAGATGATCCGCAGAGACACCGCTTGCGAGGGCTGGTTGGGTTGCTGAGGCTGAGCCGGCTGCTGCGGTTGACTTGGCTGTTGGGGCTCGTGTGGCTCCGTCGGCTGAGCTGGTTGCTGGGGCTGACCCGGTTCGGTCGGTTGTGCCGGCTGTTGCGGCTCGCTGGGCTGTTGCGGTTGCTGCGGCTCGGCGGGCTGGCCGGGCTCGTGTGGCTCCGTCGGCTGAGCCGGCTGTTGGGGCTGACCCGGTTCGGTCGGCTCTGCCGGCTGTTGCGGCTCGCTGGGCTGTTGCGGTTGCTGCGGCTCGGCGGGCTGGCCGGGCTCGTGTGGCTCCGTCGGCTGAGCCGGCTGTTGGGGCTGCCCCGGTTCGGTCGGCTCTGCCGGCTGTTGCGGCTCGCTGGGCTGTTGCGGTTGCTGCGGCTCGGAGGGCTGGCCGGGCTCGTGTGGCTCCGTCGGCTGAGCTGGTTGCTGGGGCTGACCCGGTTCGGTCGGTTGTGCCGGCTGTTGCGGCTCGCTGGGCTGTTGCGGTTGCTGCGGCTCGGCGGGCTGGCCGGGCTCGTGTGGCTCCGTCGGCTGAGCTGGTTGCTGGGGTTGCCCCGGTTCGGTCGGTTGTGCCGGCTGTTGCGGCTGCTGCGGCTGAGTCGGCTGCTGCGGCTCCGTCGGTTGCGCCGGTTCGATTGGCTGGGACGGGGTCTCGGGCTGCGTCGGGGAGTCGTTTTCGGTTGGCTCCGGGTTGGCGTTCGGGTTGGGCTGGACCAGCACGATGTACATGTCCCGCGGGCCTTCGGCTCCCTCGGCGCGGTTTCCACCGAGCGCGATTCTGCCAGGGGCAAAGTCCCGGCGCCAAAGGGTCAGCGAATCCGCCGGCCCAGAAACTTGGATGGCCAACGAGGTTCGGACAAACGCGCTGGTGAGCCAGGTCGGGAAGGTCTGAACCCGCCCGTCGTAGGCCACGTAGACGGAGACCGTCTCGTCCACTTCGAACTGGAGGAAGACAGGGTCGGAGTTGTCCTTATCCCGCATCGCGGTCAGGATCCACAGGGCGTTGCGCAGGCTGTCGGGGATGGACTCCACCCGATAGTCCCGATCGAGGTAGTAGGGGTCGCCTTCCCTGAGGTACATCGCCTCGTAGTCTCCGGAGGTGAGGAAGCGGAGCTGGATGAAATGGGGTGCAGTGTAGGACGCCTCCACCGGGCCTGGCATCTGATTCGGGGGATTCGCCCGATCTCGAATGCCCTGTACCGTGAGCGTATAGGTACCGCCGGGCGTGTGCGCTTCCGTCATCAGAACGACCCCCGCGCCTGAATCGTCCAAATGGGCGGAAAGGATGCGCAGCGACGGAGCAATGGCATAGTTGGCTAGATCTGTCGCGCTGGCTTCGTCCACCGTCTCGGAGAAGGTGAGGCGAACGTGCTCCGGATCCAGGAGGATGACGCCTGTGACGGCCGGGGGCGTTCGGTCGGGCGCCACGTAGGTGTAGCGGAGGCTAGTGCCGCTCGCAATTCCATTGGGGGGATTGGCCCGATCGGTGACCCCGGACACGTAGACTGTGTAGGTCACGCCGTTGGTGTGCGCGGTTGTTTGGAGATGGACGGTGCGCCCATCGGATGCTAGCTCGGCCTTGAGTACGGTTAACCCTGGCTCAATACGGTAATTGGCGACGTTTTCCGCGCTGGTGCGCTCCAAAGGTTCGCTGAACAGGAGATCAATACCGTTTTCCTCGACGCTCGCGACGGCCACCAGCGTGGGCGGCGTCTGGTCGGTGGGATAGCCGGAGACCTCGTCGGAGAGTTCGCTCTCATTGCCCGCAGTGTCGTAGGCAGTGACAGCAAGGTAGTAAACGCGGGATTCGTCGAGGTCGCGGATGGTGTAGCGAGTCACGTTACCGACATCCACCGTCACGGTGTACTGCCGTGAGGAAGTCCCGTAGTAGATCTTGTAGCCGGCCAGGTCGGGCTCCGTATTGGGATCCCAAGCCAAGGTGATGGTCCCCGCAGAAGACCACGACGCGCCGACCAGAAGCAAACAGAGAAACGCTACCAAGCTCCTGGGCATCGGCTTTTCCTCCTTGAGGTTCGGTTCCGTAGTCCTGCCCGTCGAAACGCAAGCCAAGTGCCAGGCGACAAACGATGGTGGGGGAGCTAAGCCTTTGATTTCCAAGAGCCCTTTCGGCACTCGACCGGCCGACTGGATCGCCGATTACAATTGCGAATTTCGCTCCCTGTGGCTGGCGGCGGATTCCCCCTGCGCCTCCCGGTCGTCCGTCTCTTCCCTCCCCCACGCACTCCCTCGGGAGGAACGGGCTATTGGGCTACCGGAGCAGGCGGACATGGCGCAGCTGCGTGGCCTTTCCCCATCGTCTTCGGCGAAGGCAGTTCGCAGGGACGGATTCGTCGTACAGTCGCCTGGCGGGAAAGCTCGGGAAAGGTCCTGAAAAGCTCGAATCTCCGTCTGGCTTCAAGCGGGAGGCTGCGGAAAGGCAATTAGCCGGCAAGTAGGCAATGGTTGCCAAGGGTCCGACGGATAAGCCCTCGGATGGCGGGGAGAGCAAAAGGGTCTGGTCCAAATGGAGTCGTGGGTCCCGGGGTGCAACAGTGGCTACCCGGGCGAGGTTGCCGGCCCTTTCCGGGCATTGGGAGCCTTGTTCCACCGGCACGGACGAGGACGGCGCCGGCGGGGCTACCGAGCGGAGGGATCAGTCGCGAAACTGGACGATCCGGTCCTTTGGGGCGCGCGGCCGCGGCGCGGGCGATTCGGCCGGCTTCCCGATGGGGATGATCACTACAGGGCGAAGGTGGGAAGGCAACCCCAGAATGCTGTGGACGGCCGCCTCGTCAAATGCGCTCACCCAGCAGCTTCCGAGGCCAAGCGCGTGAGCAGTTAGCAGCACGTTTTGAACGGCGGCGGATACGTCCATGACGCTGTAGAGCGCGACCCCCCGGGTGCCGTAATGCGCCTGAATGCGCGTGTCCACGCAACCGACGAGCACGAGGGGAGCCTCGGAGATGAAATACTGCTCCCATGCGGCGCGCGCCAGCTGCCGCTGGAGCTGCTTGTTGGTGATGAAATAGAAGAAGCGGCTCTGCAGATTGCCCGCACTCGGAGCCCAGCGCATGGCCTCGACCAAGGCCTCTATTTCGGCTTCGGAGAGAGGGTCGGGCAAGAAGGCTCGGATGCTGCGCCGATTTCGGATCAGTTCCAACAGCTCTTCCGCACGCATAGGTCCCCTTTCGTTGGATCAACCGGTCAAGCGATCCCGGCCGCTTCGGGTAGGCGGGAACCCTCAAGCACTTCCGCCAGGATGCTTGCAGCTACTTCCGCCCCATTTGTAGGGTAGGTTTTCGGCGGATGTGCCAATTTGGCCTGGATCTTTGCCAGGAAGGGCAGCCAGTTTCCGGCCAGGAACTCCGCATGAGGGATGCAACAGGACCACCCGTATTCGTCCAGCGCTCGGACGAGGACCTCGTACTCGCGGAATTCGAAGCGTTCGGTGTAGAGCAACGGTTTCCGATTCGCGATGCACTCCGAGACAATGCCATATCCTGGCTTCGAAAGGACAATGTCCGCGGCGTTCACCAGCTCCTGGAAACGCATGACGTCTGGGGGAAGGCTCAGCACTTGAGGCAAGGGGACGGGATGGAAGGTTACGAAACGGTATGCCGTAGAAGCCTTCTCGACTTCTCGCCAGTTTACCCTAGCCATGTCTTCGCCTCGCAAGGCGATGAGCACGACGGGCCTGGTTTCTTCCACCAGGCCGATTTGATCTCGGACCTCCTCGGGATCCCGCTCCGCGTGCCGAGCGACGAGAGGAATGTCCAGCCAGCGAGGGAAGGCCTGGAGCCCTCCGTGGAAGGGGAGCCGGAGGAGCAGGGGGCAGCGGGCATACGCCTGCTGGATCCTCGCCACGACCCACTCGTAATCGGGGAATTCCTCCGCGTAGGGTTCGTAGATCCAGTCCCAAGAGAAGTTCCCCATCCCGACGGCTATGACCTCGGCCTGCTCCGCGATCTCGAAAGCCAATGGAGGAAGGTCCGCCAGGACCAAGCGAGTGCCCTCGGCCCGCAGAGTCTCGGCCTCCCGCCGGACGAGTTGTTCGCTCGATCGCCAGAAGGCTGCCGCCACTTCCAGGGTGGCGCGCTTGTCCGGAAAGTAGCTATCGGCCTGCTTGACGCCCGTGTCGATCTCCAGAGGGAGGTGCTCAGCGTATCCATCCAGGTTCAGGCGGATAAGCCAATCGGGAATCCGACTGACGATGCGGAAACGGACGTCCGGGCGGAGCGCCAGCAGGCGGCGAGCCACCTCCATCACGCGCGTGCCGTGTCCGTAGCCGTGTCCGCTGATGTAGAGAGCGACTTTCACCACCCGCAGCTCCTATCGGGGTCGGGCCTAACCCTGGCCCCTTTTACCCTCAAGCCCAACATAGGCTATCGATCTTTGCGGCGCCTTTCAGGCTCGCGGCGCACGAGGCGGTCCCGACTCAGCTTGCCTGATCGCTTGGGGTCCGGCTCTCCTTCGCCGCTCCTTTCGCGTAGTGGTACGTGAAAAGGCAAAGGAGCGTGAAAAGGACAATGCTCAGGATTTCGCCGATCGGCTTATCGGCAAGTCCTGTATTCAACGCCCTGCCGAAGAAAAGGGCCAGGAACGCGCTGACCACGCCCATGATTGCGCCGCCGGCGATGAAGCCGGAGGCGATGAGCGTGCCCCGTTCCCGGCGGGCGTGATTGACCTCTTCGTCCTTGCTGCGCGACGAAACCAGATGCGCGATAAGCCCACCCACCAGGACCGGGGTGTTCAGCTCAATGGGCAGGTACATCCCCAAGGCGAAAGCTAGGGGCGGTACACCGATCAGTTCGAGAGCGAGGGACATGAAGATCCCGGCGGTGTACAGTCCCCACGGAACTGACGAGGTGGCGAAGAGGACGTTGAGGACGGCGGCCATGGCGTTGGCCTGAGGCGCCGCCATCGCTCCCGGTCGGTCGGGGGTGAACCCGTAGACCTCATTCAGGAGAAGGATCACCGCTCCCACCGCCAGCGCAGCGACGGTGGTGCCGAGGAACTTCCACCGCTCCTGCTGGGCCGGGGTTGCCCCGATCCAATAGCCGATCTTCAGATCCGTGATGAACCCGCCGCTCATGCTCAGGGACGTGCATACGACCGTGCCGATGATGAGCGCGGAGACCATGCCTTCCGGGCCCTTCAGCCCCAGCTTCACGAGGATGACGCTGCTGAGGATGAGGGTCATCAAGGTCATCCCCGATACCGGGTTCACACCAACGATGGCAATCGCCCGAGCAGCCACGGTGGTGAAAAGGAAACTGACCACCAGGGCGAGAAGCGTCGCGGCCAAGGCGAAGAACCACCCGTCGACGACGCTCGTCCCAAAGAAAACCAGGATCGCCACACTGCAGACGGCGATCAGCGCCACGAGGACGGACATGGGGATATCGCGCTCAGTTCGCTTGGCTGCCGGTTGCGCTGTGCCGGAAAAGATCTGCCGCAGTCCGAGCCCGAAGGCCTGCACGATGATCTTCGCATTCCGGATGATGCCCAGAATCCCGGCCATGGCGATGCCGCCGATGCCGATGTGCCGGACGTAGTTTTGAAAGATCTCCTCGGCGCTCAGCTGCGCCAGGGGCTTTGTGGCGGGAAGAATGGCCTGATCCACATGACTACCGATATACCAGATGGCCGGGATTAACACCAGCCAAGAGACGAAGCTGCCTGCCGCGATGATGGAGGCGTAGCGAAGCCCGACGATGTAACCCAGCCCCATCACGGCGGCGCCAGCGTTCAGCTTGACCACCAGCTTGGCCTTGTCCGCAAGAGCGGCGCCCCAGGGGATCACCCGTGTTGATACCACCTCGCGCCAGAGCCCGAAGGTGGCGACGAGAAAGTCGTACAACCCGCCCACGGCGGCGGCCCGGAGCAGGATGCCAGCCTGTTCGCCGCCGGCTTCGCCCGTCACCAGGACTTCCGTGGTGGCCGTCGCCTCGGGAAATGGCAGCAGCCCGTGCTGTTCCGCTACAAAGTACCTCCGCAGGGGGATCAAGAAGAGAATCCCGAGGAACCCACCGAAGAGGGAGGCCAGAAAGATCTGGAGAAAACTCGTGTCCAGCTTGAGAATGTAAAGGCCCGGGATGGTGAAGATGGCGCCGGCCACGACTACCCCCGAGGCCGCCCCAATGGACTGGATGATGACGTTCTCCAAGATCGTGCTTTTCCGGGAGTACATCCCGGCAATTCCGACCGCGAGGATCGCAATCGGGATCGCTGCCTCAAAGACTTGGCCGATCTTCAGCCCCAGGTAGGCAGCCGCCGCCGTGAACACAGCCGCCATGATTAATCCCCAAGCGACGGAGCGCGAGGTCACTTCCGGGAGGGGTTGATCGGGCGGAACGAAGGGTATGTAGGTCTCTCCAGGGTTCAGGGGACGGTAGGCATTGGCAGGAAGGCGCGCCGCATTCTTCATCTCACCTCCTCGCTCGAGCTGTCGCACCGCTTCCGCTCTGGAGGGATTTCCCGGCAGACACGAATCCGTGTGCCCCCTTCCTAAGGGCTTCCGAATATAGGAATCTCGCCCTGCGCGGGCAAGGGGATTTGCGCTCGCTCGGCCGTCGGAGCTGTCGCGCCCGCCAAGCCTTGCCAGTCCATCGCCTGTAAGAGCCGCTGGCCTTGCGGCGCTACGGTTTATGTTCCGTGTTCGCTGCGCTCGGCGATCCACGGGTCGGCGCATGCGCTGGAATCCCTGTCGGGTCAAGCCGCCCCGAGGCTGCCTTCGGATGAGCCATTCCGAGAGGCCAAGTGGCTGAGAGGAACCCCCTCCGGGAAGTTCGGGATCGGGTGGGAACAGCGAAAATTTTCCTTGACAGCCACGAATTTTGTTGCTATAATAGGACCGATCGCATAAGCTTCTGAAGCGATCGGCCGGATTTGGTGTCTCAGGGGCGTAGCTCCGGGCCGAAAAAAGGCCGGGGCAGGACATGCGGTGCATCAGGGAAGAATCCCTCCATCTCACCCAGAGTAAACGAGGGAGACGCATGGTTCTGCGGTCCGGTTGTACGCTTGAGGATTCGGCCTTTTCGCTCCGTCGCCACTTCATGTTTGTCACCTCTGCTGTCCTTCGTTGCAGCCTCTGCGGTTCAGACGCTTTCCGATCCATGGTCGAAGCCCCGTCTGTGACAAGCGGCCTACGGTACCGAGCATCGGGGTCTGGAATTCGTCGTTAGTTCCAAGAAAGGGTGTGGGACATGATGCGAATTCTGCGATCGACGGTTGCCCGTAGTCAGTTCGGGGGGGTGGGGAAGCTGGTGCTCGTAGGGGCAGTGGTGGTCTTCCTCCTGGCGGAGGCGGCCTTGGGGGCCGGGACCATCAAAGGCAGGGTGTACGACAAAAGTACCAAGGACGGTCTCCCTGCGGCGAATGTGTACATCCAGGGGACCACGATCGGAGCGGCTTCAGACCTCAATGGTAATTACGTGATCTACAATGTGCCGCCTGGCAAATACACGTTGGTAGTGTCATACATCGGCTATGCTCCCATGAGCGTGGAGGTGCTGGTGGTTGAAGGCCGCACCGTGACTCAGGATTTCGCCCTGAGCCCGGTTGTGCTGCGAGGCCAGGAGGTGGTGGTGAGGGCACAGGCCCAGGGTCAGATCCAGGCCATCAGCCAGCAGCTCGCGGCGGACAAGATTGCGAACGTGGTTTCCGAGGCCCGCATCCAAGAGCTCCCCGACTTCAACGCCGCGCAGGCCATCAGCCGCTTGCCCGGCGTCTCCACCCTGCAGAGCTCCGGGGAAGCCAACAAAGTCGTGATCCGTGGGCTTGCCCCTCAATACAACGCGGTCACCCTCGAGGGAGTGCGGTTGACTTCGACGGGAAGTACCCAGATCGGCGTTACCTCGCAGCCGGGTCTGAGCGGCAATCTGGCCACGGACCGGAGCGTGGACATCTCGATGATCTCCCCCTACATGATCAAGACGATCGCGGTGTACAAGTCCCTGACTCCGGATATGGAGGCCAACACCATCGGCGGTACGGTGAACATGGAGCTCCGGGAGGCTCCCTCGGAGCTTCATTACGATCTCCTGTGGCAATCGGGGTACACCAAGAAGAGCGGGCGTTACGGGAACTACCGCGCGGTGGCTTCGGTGAGCAGGCGGTTTTTCGGCAATCGGGTGGGTGTGTATTTGCTGGGGAACGCCGAGAAATACGATCGTGACGCCGATAACATGAGCGCCTCCTATGCGACTGCGAGCAGCACGATTGATACAACCACTGGATATCGACCTGTACGTGTGAATAGCGTGACTCTGAATCGCCACATTGAAACGCGCAAACGCTATGGCGCCAATGCGATATTGGACTATCGTTTGCCTTCTGGTTCGATAAAGTCCGTGAACATGTATGCGCGCTTGAACTCGGACTTTGGTGACAACAATACAGTTTTGAACTATCTTGACCGCCGTATCGATTTCTCCTACCGTGGCGGAACGAACACGATCGACATGCTGATGAATTCCCTCGACTTCAACTATGACCTCGGCTTCATCTCAGCACAACTGAAATTCGCAAACGGATACTCCAAGAACCAGATTCCTGAATACCCCTATCTTATTTTCCGCCAGACGGGTGGGACCGGAGGCGAAGTTCCGATTAATACGATCCCGGAGAGCCTCAAGACGCGCGTGCAGTTCTACGGGCCAGAGAAAACGTACTTCTTCAATCTGAACTTGTTCAGGACCGTGTACAAAGAGGAGAAGCAGGATTATTACGCGAATTTCCGCATGCCGTTCAGCTTCGCTTCCGTGCTGAATGGCTATCTCAAGTTCGGCGGGCAGTACCGTCGTTCCGATCACATCAATGATCAGAATACGGCCTACGGAGAGCTCAGGCGCGGTAGTGAGATCAACAACGCCATGATGGACAGCTTGGTGAGCCGCTTCGGTGTGCCTTACGACGAGTCGACGGGCATGTTCACTGCCGCGAACTTCCTCGGAGATCCCAAGTTGATGGGGCCTTTCCTCGACAACCGTTTCGGTGAGATGTACTATGTGTGTGATCCGACGATCCCGCTCAAAATGGCCCATTCGCTTCGGAACGATACGAATTTCGTGAACAAATCGACTGGCACAAACGCCGGCGGATGGTTCGACGGCTTGTTCCAGAGAATAGCCAACGATTACCACTACACCGAGTACTACTCGGCTGGTTACCTGATGGCGGAATTGAACCTCCACCGCTTCTTGACCGCGGTCGGCGGCGTTCGGTACGAAAAAGTGACCTCCACTTATACCGCGTACAACATGCGCGACGCCCGGAGCCCGATGGACCAGGAAGCCTACTGTGACACGGTCACGGCCCACCCAGGAAGCGAGTTCTGGCTCCCGATGGGGCAATTGAAGTTGCGCCTCGCCTCCTGGTTGGACATACGCTACGCCTACACCCAGAGCCTGGCCCGGCCGGACTATCACCAATTCTCGCCCAAATTCACGATCAGCTATGACGGCGGTGCCGTCTGGGCCGGCAACCCCAAGCTGAAGACGGCCAAAGCCACCAACCACGATGTGCTGGTTACATTCCACGGCAGCAAGTTGGGTCTTCTCTCCGTCGGGGCTTTCCACAAGAAGGTGGAGAACTTCACCTACTACACCTCCTACAAGCTCCACAAGACCGCCCCGGCTGGTCTTGATTCCGTAGGTTCCTATCGTATCGTATTCCCGGGAGGAGGGGTATCCGAACCGAAGGATGGGGCTTGGCTCTTTACGTATGTCAACGGTCGCCAGCCGGCGTACGTGAAAGGGATCGAGTTGGATCTCCAGACCAATTTCTGGTACCTGCCTGGGCCTTTGGCGGGATTGGTGCTCGGCTTCAACTATGCGCACATGAAGTCGGAAGCGGTCTATCCCCTCCGAGACGATGTGACCAAGCCGAACCCCAAGTGGCGGCCTGGATCGCGTGAGCCTCGTTACATCGTCACGGCCGTAGACAGCACCCGGAAGGGTCGCTTGATCTATCAGCCCAATGATGTGGCTAATGCCTATATCGGGTATGATCACCCGATTGGTTTCTCGATCCGGCTGTCCTTTGTGTTCCAAGGGAATTCCGTGAGCTATGTGGGGGCATTCCCGGAGCAGGACGGATTCACCAAGGATTACTTCCGCATCGACCTGTCCATGAGGCAGAAGTTGCCGTGGCGGGGGATGGAGCTGTTCTTTGACGCTGTGAACTTGAACGACCGGCGCAACCAGTCGGCACAAAAATCGATCGGAGGATTCACCAGCATACAAAACTACGGGCTCGTGGCCAACCTGGGGATCCGGTACAGGATATAGGCGCGTGGCAATGGGAGCTTTGGCGAGAGGCAGTGGTCACTAACCCACAATGAGGAGGGCAGGGTCATGAGAAGATGGCTACTGGGGCCGGTGAGTGTGCTCGTGTTTTGCGCTGTGGCTGCCGCGCAGCGGAAGGATACGGTGTACGTGGCAAGTGACCTGACGGGAGAGGGCAATCTCAACCGGGCGATTCAAGAGAAGATCGACGCCGGCACCCTCTCGAACACCGTGTTCAAGTTGGAGCGGCTGGGGTATTACATCCTCACGGGGACGATCACGGTTCCCCAGGGACAGCATTTGGAGATCGTGGGGCCGCCGGTGGGACGGGTGCAGGAAGAAGGCCCGCCGCAGATTGTGTGGACTTCGAGCGGTGGCGTCCAGATGAACTTCATGTTTGACTGTTTCGGCGACCTCACGCTGAAGAACGTCTGGCTCCGGTATGCGAATACCGCGGGCAACCAGGTGGGCACAACCATCCAGTTTGAGGACGACGAGGTTGCGAACCAGTCGGGCAAAGGCGAGGTAGGGATCTTTGAGAACGTGGTGTTCGAATACGCTCCCTGCCCGCCGAACGCTGGGGGAGCGGTGACGGTCACGGCGAAGCATTTCAAAGGCACCTTCCGGAACTGCTATTTCCGCAACTGCATTGACACGCACCTGCGCTACTACGGGAGAGCCCTGTCTTTCCCGTATGCCACCACCGGATGGCACAATGATTACGTCTTCTTCGAGAACTGCACCTTCGCCAACATCGGATATGTGTACATGCAGGAAGGGGGCGAGTACGGCGACGAGGTATACTTCAACCACTGCACCTTCATGAACGTGGTCATGTTCACGCTCGAGTCCGGCTGGTGGTACAAAATGTTCGTGACGAACTCGCTGTTCGTCAATACCTACATGTTCGGATATGTCCCTGCGCAGTTGGGAGGGGGAGTGCCGTTCGGCGGGACAATTGCGATCTCGAAGGTTGCTGATTTCGGGTTCTCCGTCCCGTTCACGGAGCAGGATCGCCACATCTTGTTTGCCTACAACGCCTACTACCTCGAGGATTGGCTGACCGATTGGATGTTCAACTGCCCCTACAGTAAGGAGAAGAAGAGGGCTCGTGAGTACGACATGGTGGTCGTCCCGATGCCCATGCTCAACGATTCGACCATCGCATTTTTCAATGACAATAGCCGCTTCCCCTACATGGAGATGGCCAATCTCTACAATGGGCTGACGTACGAGAAGGATAGCCGGACCGGAATCCTGGTCGGCAAACCGGTGGCAGCTTTAAACCCGCGGCTCGTCGTTCCGCCGACGAACCTGGAGGCCGTCAAGGTATTCATGAATTACAAATGGAGCACGAACGCGGACACCAACTGGGCCTACCAACCGGAGGCGGGGCTGTATCAACTATGGCCACTGCCTGAGAACTTGGCTTACGGGAACGACACGCTGAAGACCGCGGCCATGGGCGGGTTCCCGCTGGGCGACCTCTACCACTGGTGGCCGGAACAATACGCTCGGTGGGAAGCGCAGAAGGAGCAGGAATACCAGCGCATTTTCACCTGGCTCCAGACTGCTCAAGATCCGGCTGTTGGCGTGAAGGAGCTGGTCGAGCGGACGCTCCCGAGGCGGGTGGCCCTGTCGCAGAACTACCCGAACCCGTTCAACCCAACAACGCGGATCGACTTCTCCGTGCCGAAGGCAGGCCGGGTGACGCTGAAGGTGTACGACATCCAGGGACGCGAAGTGGCCACGTTGGTGGATGAATTCCGTCAGGCCGGAGACTACAGCGTGACCTTCGACGGGTCCTCCCTGCCCGGCGGCGTGTATGTATATCGGCTCCATTGCGGCAACACCTCCGTGGCTAGGAAGCTGGTCCTCGTGAAATGAGCTCCGCGGTGCCCTTTGGGGGAAGGGGGGAGTTGTTTGCGTCGTGGGAGAGCTATCTTGGGTGCAGGAGTGGAGACGTGAGGCGAGAGAAAAAACTCAAGAGGGAGGGCGCGAACATGAAGACCTGGCGCTACGTTGCAGCAGCCGTGGTGGTGATGGCGTTTGTTCTGGGCGAGGTAGGAGCGTTCGCCCAAACGCCGGTGTCCCAGTGGGGCTTTATTGGGAACAAGGGGCGGACGCGGACGGCGGGCTGGCGGTTTGTGCCCGGGACGGTGCCGGGCGAGGCCGGCGTGGCTGGGGACGGGCCCTTGGCGGCTAATCAGTGGAGTGCGATTCGAGGCGGATTTGACGAGCCAGTGACGGCGACGACGGAGCAGGCGGTGCGGGTGACGGGGAAGATTGAGTTTGTGGGGGGAGATCCGAAGTGGTGGAGTGCGTTGCGCTGGGGACTGTTCTACCACGATAGCGCGGGGGTGTTGGTGAACGTGGATACGGACTCGGCGTATTGGACGGGGTATGAGAAGTATGCGAATGGGTACTTGTTCATTCCGCACAATGGGGTAGTGGATCGTCCGAATTGGGCGAATGGGGGAGGTGGGGATATAGGGGTGGTGCGGTACAGTACGTGGTTGAGCACGTATGGGAACAATTTGTCGTTGGGTTTTGTGGATCAGAAGCCGCGGCGTGCGGAGATGACGGCGGGGGTGTACAATTGGGCGGTATCGGTTCGGGTGTTGCCGGATGGGAAGAAGGAGCTGCGGTTTTATTTTGTGAAGGAGGATAACAGTTACTGGTTTGCGGCGACGCGGATCGACACGACGTCGATTGCGCCGGTGTTCAATGGGGTGTGTTTTGCGATCAATGGGGGACAGGGAGGGAGCGAGTCGTCGGTGCGGGGGATGTATGTGCGGGAGGTGTATGTGGATCGGGGAGCTCCGATTGAGATACCGGAGGCTCCGTTTGTGCCGTTCTATGTGGGTCAGTGGGGCTTTATTGGGAACAAGGGGCGGACGCGGACGGCGGGCTGGAAGTTTGTGCCGGGTGAGTTTGTGGGGGACGCTGGGGTTGCTGGGGACGGGCCCTTGGCGGCTAATCAGTGGAGTGCGATTCGAGGCGGATTTGACGAGCCAGTGACGGCGACGATGGAGCAGGCGGTGCGGGTGACGGGGAAGATTGAGTTTGTGGGGGGAGATCCGAAGTGGTGGAGTGCGTTGCGCTGGGGACTGTTCTACCACGATAGCGCGGGGGTGTTGGTGAACGTGGATACGGACTCGGCGTATTGGACGGGGTATGAGAAGTATGCGAATGGGTACTTGTTCATTCCGCACAATGGGGTAGTGGATCGTCCGAATTGGGCGAATGGGGGAGGTGGGGATATAGGGGTGGTGCGGTACAGTACGTGGTTGAGCACGTATGGGAACAATTTGTCGTTGGGTTTTGTGGATCAGAAGCCGCGGCGTGCGGAGATGACGGCGGGGGTGTACAATTGGGCGGTATCGGTTCGGGTGTTGCCGGATGGGAAGAAGGAGCTGCGGTTTTATTTTGTGAAGGAGGATAACAGTTACTGGTTTGCGGCGACGCGGATCGACACGACGTCGATTGCGCCGGTGTTCAATGGGGTGTGTTTTGCGATCAATGGGGGACAGGGAGGGAGCGAGTCGTCGGTGCGGGGGATGTATGTGCGGGAGGTGTATGTGGATCGGGGAGCTCCGATTGAGATACCGGAGGCTCCGTTTGTGCCGTTCTATGTGGGTCAGTGGGGCTTTATTGGGAACAAGGGGCGGACGCGGACGGCGGGCTGGAAGTTTGTGCCGGGTGAGTTTGTGGGGGACGCTGGGGTTGCTGGAGACCAAGCCCCTGTGGCTGGCCAGTGGGCGGCGATCCGAGGCGGGTTTGAAGATGAAGTGACGGTGACGACGGACCAGGCGATTCGGGTGACGGGGAAGATTGAATTCGTGGGTGCGGATCCGAAGTGGTGGGGAGCGTTGCGCTGGGGACTGTTCTACCACGACAGCGCGGGGGTGTTGGTGAATGTGGATACGGACTCGGCGTATTGGACGGGGTATGAGAGCCGTGCCTACGGTTATCTCTTCCATCCGCATAGTGGGGTTCTAGAGAGCCCGAACTGGGCGGCCGGAGGCGGTGGCGATCTGGGCGTGGCTCGGGGTGGAACGTGGCTCAGCACGTACGGGGTGAATCATCTTTCGATGGGATTTGTGTCCCAGCGGCCGCGGCGGGCGGAGATGACGGCGGGGGTGTACAATTGGGGCATTTCCGTACGGCCGTTGCCGGATGGGAAGAGGAACGAGGTTCGTTTCTACCTCGTGAAGGAGGACAACAGCTACTGGTGGGCTGGGGTAGTCATTGACACCACGCAGATCACCAAGCGCTTCAACGGGGTGTGCTTCGCGACGATCGGGCCGTCGGGAGACCAGTTTGCGGGATACCGCGGGATGTATGTGCGGGAGGTGTATGTGGATCGGGGAGCTCCGATTGAGATACCGGAGGCTCCGTTTGTGCCGTTCTATGTGGGCGAGTGGGGCTTCATCGGTGGCAGGACCGGTGGCTGGAAGCTGACGCCGGGTGAGTTCGAGGGGAATGTGACCATCGGTGGGACCGCCAAGCCCGTCGGCTGGGCCGCAATCCGGGGCGGCTTCCTCGATCCGGTGAAGCCGAGCGCGGACAAGGCGATCGTCGTGACCGGACAGATGGAACTGGTGGGCGGCGGTTTCGAGGGCGAATCGTCCCTGCGGCTCGGGATCTTCTACAGCGACAGGGCTGGCCAGGTGCTCAACGCGGAGACCGACAGTGCCCGGTGGTCCGGCACCGAAGACCACCACAGCGGCTACCTACTCGTACCGCGCAGCGACTGGAATGCAAGTCCCATGTGGGGCAACAACCAGGTGGGCATGGCGGGTGCCGTCAAGGACTGGGTGTGGTTGGATCCGCAGGGTCCGGCCAACCGCGCGCTGAGCCAGAGAGGCCAGTACCCGAGCGGAGCCGTAGCGGGTCCGGGCATCTACGACTTCAAGATCTCCATCGCGCGGGCCCAGGGTGCGGGATACGAGGTCCGTTATTGGATCTCCAAGCCGGGATACCACTTCGCCGGAATCATCGTGGACGACACTCCGCCGACAGAATCGTTCAACTCGATCAACTTTGCGTTGAGCAGCCTCGCGGGCGCCACGACGCTGAATCTGATCGACGTGCATGTGGACAGGGGCGCGCCGATCGAGATCCCGGACAGCATCCTGACGGCGGTGTCCTTCAACGTAGCTGAGAACTTCGTGCCCGCCAGCTACGTGCTTGGTCAGAACTACCCGAACCCGTTCAACCCGACCACGTCCATCACGTTCGGTCTGCCGAAAGACAGCGAGGTGACGCTGGAAGTGTTCGATTCGATGGGCCGAGTGGTAGCCACGCTGGCTAAGGGTCGCTACCAGGCCGGTTTGCACACGGTGACCTTCGATGCGAAGGACCTGCCCAGCGGCGTCTACCTCTACCGGCTCAAGGCGGGTGACTTCGTCAGTGTGAAGAAGCTCGTGCTGACGAAATAGGCCTCGCTCGCTGTACAGTTTCCCCGTAGGTAAGAGAGGCAGCCTGTCTACCGGTGTAGGCAGGCTGCTTTTTTGGCCGGACCTGGAGCGAGGAAAGGAGCGAGAAGAAATGGACAAGCTGCGCCCCCGCAGAGGAATCGGGATCGTTCGAATCGCGCTGGCTTTTTGGGCTTTCGCGGAGATGCCGGTGGTGTGGGCTCAGGTGGATACGATTCAGACGAACGTGCCCGCCCTGAAGGACGTCTTCCGAAACGACTTCTACATCGGTTGCCTTCTGTCGTACCGGCACATCGGCTTTCCAGACGATCCCTACGTGCCCGGCCAGTCGCCGGTGGTGGCGCCCCATGGCGGCTACCTCGTCAAGTTCCATATGAACAGCATGTCGCCTGGGAACAACATGAAGCCTCAATACACCGTGGATATCCAGGCGAGCGCTCTGGCGTACCGGAATGCTACCACGCAGGCGGAGCGGGACTCCATCGATGTGCATCCGATCGTCCGGTTCAATGGAGATCTGATCGCGCAGCTCAACTGGGCGCAGCGGCAAGGATTCACCTTTCGGGGACACACCCTGGTCTGGCACAGCCAGACTCCGGCCGCTTTCTTTCGCTCCGGATACACGGATACGGGCCCACGGCTGACGAAAGAGAAGATGACGCAGCGTTTGGAAAACTACATCAAAGAAATCTTCCGGTTGATCCACGAAGGCTGGCCCGGGCTCCTTTCCGCCATGGATGTGGTGAACGAAGCGGTGCTGGACGATGGGCGCGACCGAACCGACAGCGAATGGTTCCGGACGTTCGGCGACAATAGCTACGTGATGAAGGCCTTCGAGTTCTCGCGGAAGTACGCACTTCTGTACGGCGAAATCCAGATCAAGCTGTACTACAACGACTACAATACCCACATCCCGGCCAAAGCCGACGGGATCGTACGCCTGTGTGAGCCCATCTACCGGGCCGGATACCTCGATGGGATCGGCATGCAGGAGCACGACGGGCTCAGCTACCCCACGGCCGAGCAGTGGATTGCTTCCTACGACAAGTTCTTCCCCATTTGCGATGAGATGGCCGTGACGGAGCTGGATGTGGCGACCGGCTACGCCTCCCCGCCCCCGGAGATTCTGCAAAAACAGGCCAATCAGTACGCGCAGTTGTTCAAGTGCTTCGTGGAGCGCAGCTATTTCTCAGGTCGAGGGAAGATCATCAACGTTTCCAAGGATGGCCTGAACGATCAATACACTTTCAAGGTGAATCAGTCCTCGTCGCTTTGGGACGCCCAGAACCAATGCAAGCCGGCCTTCTACGCCGTGGTGGAGGTCGGCATCAACTACAATCGGTTGGACTCACTTCTCGCGCTGGTGTCCGGTTTAAGCCAGGAGGAATACACGCCGGAATCCTGGCAGCGCCTTGTGGCGGCGGTATCCGCGGCTCGCGCCGCCATGGGCCGGAACTATTCGGTCAACGAATCTGCCGCAGAGGCACTCCGGCAAGCCAGAGAAGGGCTGGAAGACGCCATTCGCTCTCTGGAACGGAGCGCGACGCAGGTCGCATCTTCGGGCGGACGGAGTCCGGAGGGATTCCAGCTGGAGCAGAATTACCCGAATCCCTTCAATGCGAGCACCACGATCGAGTTCAGCCTGGACGAAGCGTGTGAGGTACAGCTCTCGGTGTACGACCTACGGGGCTCCATCGTGTGGCATATGAGCGGCGGCCGTCTTCTGCCAGGGCGTCATCGGCTGGTTCTGGATGGCACATCTCTGGCTTCCGGGACCTACGTGTACCGGATTGTCGCCGGAAACCGGGAGCAGGCGCGAAGATTGACCGTGGTCAAGTAGTCTGCTCGGCGGGCGGGATTCTCCACCTCAGAGGTCGCATCTCCGAAGCCGGGTGAGCCGCGAATGTTGCAGCGTGGGAGGACGGAGGAGGGATCGATGCGCAGGGTAGCCTATGCCAACCGTTTCCTGACCTGTTGGGCGGGATTTGGGCTTTCCCTTCTCTTGGCTTGCGGGATCGTTGCCGCTCAGCCCTCCGGTGGCCCGTACGGACCGGTGAGGCAGGTCTACGAGATCCCGAAGGTGAAGGGGAGGATCTACTTCGTGGCGCCCGATGGAAAGGCGGAGAACGGAGGCGAGTCGATCGACAGGCCTACCACGCTGGAGGCAGCCGTGGAGCATGCGCGCACGGGCGATGCGATTGTCCTGCGAGGAGGTGTGTACCGCACCGGCAACTTGGTGTTCAACCAAGGCATCCTCTTCCAGCCGTACAGGGATGAGAAGCCCGTCCTGAAAGGGACCTTCGTGGCGAGGGAGTGGAAGGCCCTGGGCAACGGCCTCTGGAAGACGAAGTGGCCGCGCTTGTTTCCGGCCAGGCCGGCCGACTGGTGGCTGCGGGACCGGGAGGGGAAGAAGACCCCGCTGGTTCGATTCAACAACGACATGGTGTTCGTGAACGGCAGATTCCTTCAGGCCGTCGGCTGGGAGGGCGAAGTCAATGCCGACACCTACTACATCGACTACGAGTCCGGCGAGGTGTACATTGGGATCGACCCGTCGGACAAGCTGGTGGAGATCACGGCCTATGACGTGGCTTTTCTGCGGACAACGAAGGAAGTGCACGGGAAGAAGCCAGACCGGAGGGGACCGATCATTCGGGGCATCACCTTTACTCAATATGCCTATCGCGCTCTGGAGATCGAGGGCGCCTTTCCGGAAGGGCTGGCGGATGAATCGGTTTTCGGGAAGGACGTGGTGGGCACGGTTCTGGAGAACTGCACCATCAGCTTCTGCTCGCGTGTGGCAGCCTACCTTCGGGGGGATTCGCTGGTGGTGCGGAACTGCCGCATCTCCGACACAAGCACCGAAGGGCTCTACATCATGAGCTCCAACGACGTCCTGCTGGAGAGGAATATCTTCGCCCGCAACAACATCGAACGCATCACCGGATACTATCCCGCCGCCGTGAAGATTTTCAACCAGTGCCACCGGGTGATGTGTCGGGACAATCTGGTCATCGATCAGCCCTTCTCGAATGGGATCTGGTACGATGTGGGCAACGTGGATGGCTATTTCCTGAACAACTGGGTGGAGGGGGTGGGAGGCGGCATGAGGCCGTTTGAGACGGATCCGCCGTGGCGGAATGAGGCCGGATTCTTCTTTGAGATCAGCAAAGGTGCCCTTTGCGCCGGCAACGTGTTTGTGAACTGCCGGCTTGGGGTTCACGTCCTCAATAGCTCGGATGTGACCATCGCCAACAACACGTTCGTGAATAGCCCGGTTTGCATCGCGCGGACGGAGCGAAGCGCCACCAATGACCGATTTGGCTGGCACGCAAGTACGGGACCGGATGTGGAGCATAGAGTGGGTCACGTGCTGGTGAATAACCTCTTGTGGGCGGCCCCTGACTTTGAGCCACCCTTGCTAGTGGTGTGGCAGTCGCCAGCGCTGTGCGGGCGACTGACCGCCCCGCAGCTTGTTCGGATGGACCACAATGTCTACATTCGTTCGTCCGAGGAGCAGGGTGCTCCGCTCATCCTATTTGGTCCGGAGGGAACGGAGAACTGCCAGAGAAGCTACGGCTCTCTGGCACAGTTCCGGGAGCAGCATGGGGAATTCGAGGCGAGAGGTGCGTACCTGCTCGGCTACGATGGACCGCTCTTCAAATCCCCGGAGCTGGGGGATTACCGCATGTTGGAAGCTTTCCCGTGGGGACGATCGGGTACGCGGCTCCGCTTCCGGGTCGGAAGCTTTGGCCCGTACGTCGGGGCCTACCCACCGGGCCAGTGACAGGCTCACGCGGGCCCTCGGGGACTGCGCGGGAGCGCAGGAGGAGGTGCAATGCATCGAATGGGCGGGTTTGCGAAGACGATGCTCGTGGGCGCGATCGTGCTGGCAGCGGGGGAGATCCCCGGTTGCGCTCATCGAACCAGGCAGCCGGAAGTGGCGCTGGTGGCCTTCGAGTTCGAGGGTCAGAAGTACCGGCTGCGCTCAATCTATTGGGCGGGCGAAGGCGAATCCTTCAACGAGCTGATCGGGCCCGGCTTTGTGGCCAGGGACCAGAATCAGGATGGAGTGATCGACGCGGTCGTGCTTGGAGAATGTAGCCTCGCCGAAGCCCAACGGATCTACGAGCATGTCATCTCCACTTTGGCTTCCCAGAATCGCGTCCGCCGAGTGGAGCCCGGAAACTTCGTGTATCGGTACGAGGCGGAAGGACTGCGGTACCAGATCAAGACGGTAGAAGTTGTTGGCAAGGGCTACGTGAACGAATTCAGGGTGACAAGGGCGGAGCTGTTGGCCGCTCCCGAGTTGACCGTGGCTCTTGACGCCGGCGCCGATGGGCAGTTGGATGAAGTGATCAAAGGATCCCTGCCTCTCTCCGAAGCGCAGCGGATGTACGCGGCCTCGATCGAGCGAGGGGTGCGCGAGAAGAGGCTGGTGCGGGCGGATAGCCTGGTGCTGGTGAGGAAGTGAGCCCACCTCGGGGGCATGGCGAGCTGGTGATCAGGCGAAATGGAGGGGCGTATGCGGAACCGGCCTCGGCTCTTCGAGCCAAGGGTGAGTCCACGCAGGAGGTACGGGAGGATCTTCGCGGCTGGGCTGGCGCTGACTCTGGCTCTTCGGCCACTGGGGAGCGTTGCCCAGCCATTGGCGGCGGGGAAGAGCAAATTCTTCGGGGCCGCCAGCAAAAGCGACGTCTTTCGCTATTTCGACCGGTACTTCAATCAGATCACGCCGGGCAATGAGGGGAAATGGGGCTCAGTGGAGGGCTCCCGGGGCCAGTACAATTGGGCGCCGCTCGATCGGATCTACGAATATGCGGTCAGCAAGGGGATCCTGTTCAAGGAGCACACACTGGTTTGGGGTAGCCAACAACCTTCCTGGATCACCTCCCTCGATTCGGCGGGCCAGAGGCAGGCAGTGGAAGAGTGGATCCGCCGCTTGGGTGAACGGTATCCGCTGATGGCGCTCGTGGATGTGGTCAATGAGCCTTTCCACGCCCCACCTCCCTACAAGAACGCCCTCGGCGGGGATGGACGGACTGGTTGGGACTGGGTGATCACCGCCTTTGAGCTGGCGCGGCGGTACTGCCCGCCACAGGCGAAGCTTCTCGTCAACGAGTACAACATTCTGCACTCGAATACCGAGACGAGCAGATACATGGCCCTCGTCGCCTTGCTCAAGGAACGCGGGCTGATCGACGGGATTGGGATTCAGGGGCATTACTTCGAGTTCCGGGGGGATATCTACCGGGGCAGCACTTACGTGTACGACATTAATACCATCAAAGCGAACCTCGACCGGCTGGCGAGCCTGGGCCTGCCGATCTACATCACGGAGTTCGACATCGACGAGCAGGACAACGATGTCCAGCTGCAGCAGTACAAGATCTACTTCCCGATCTTTTGGAATCACCCCGCCGTGCGGGGCATCACCCTTTGGGGCTATTACGAACTGGATCTCTGGAGCGCCCATCCCTACACGTTCATCATTGACTACACGGGGCGAAGCCGGCCGGCGATGGAGTGGCTGAAGACCTACGTGCGGAGTCCTTTCCAGCCGGTTGTGGTCGGTCCCAATGGGGTAGTGAACGTGGCTCGCAATCCGGTTCTCCTTTGGCATCCGTCGGAGACGGCCTCCCAATATCGGGTGCAGGTGGCGACGGTGAGCACCTTCGCGCCCGCTACCATCGTGGTGGACTCCGTGGTAAGCGACACCTCGTTGCAGCTCACCCCACTGGCGGCGAACCAGCGTTACTTCTGGCGAGTGGCCGGGCTCAACGAGTACGGGAGCAGCGATTTCTCCGCCACCGCCAGCTTCGTGACCGGCGACTTTGTCGGCGTGACCGAGCGGGAAGAGGCGCTTCCAAGAGGTTTCGAGCTCGCCCAGAACTACCCGAACCCCTTCAACGAGGCCACGGTGATCGAGTTCTCGATCGGGACGGGCTGCCACGTCCAGCTCAAGCTGTTCAACCTGCTGGGGCAGGAGGTAACTGTCCTTGTGGATAAGTGGTTGCCCGCCGGGATATACAGGACCAGATTGCTTTCGCAGGCGCTTAGCCCGGGTGTGTACATCTACCAGCTCCGCGCTGGCCAGTTTTCCAAAGTCCGAAAGCTCGTCGTCGCGAACTGACGATCGATGGGCGAGGATTCAGGCGATCCGGGCCCGCGCAAGTTAGGTGATGGCGGGACGCGTGTACTTGCGCGGAGGTTTGCCGAGGGACGCACCGCGTGAGGGACTGGATCCGTCCGAGGAGCTCCTGCGAGGTGGTAAGGCTTCCGAGGTGAAAGCGGTCCGTTTCCGAGGAGGCGAGGCGATGAGGCGAAATCCCTTTGCTCGCTGCTTGACGAGAATCGGCTGGCTCGCGGCGTCGGGTCTTGGTGCGGCGGTCTTGTGTGTCGCTGCGGCTTTCGGTCAGGGCCCAACGCGCCCGGCGGACCCGTGGCTTGACTACGCGGCGGTGGAGTACGACATCCTCCCGAACATCACCTACGCCGTGGGGAACAATGTGGAGCTCAAGCTGGATCTGTATCTGCCAAAGGCGCGGGGGGCTCCGAAACCCGTGGTGATGCTTTTCCACGGCGGCGGTTGGGTTGCAGGCCAGAAGGAGCGAAACGTACTCCAGCTCTTGCCCTACCTGCGGCTTGGCTGGGCCGCGGTGAATGTGGAGTATCGCGTGGCAAGGCAATCTCCCGCTCCGGCCGCAGTGGAGGATTGCCGCTGCGCCCTCCGGTGGGTCTATACCCACGCGCAGCAGTACGGTTTCGACGTGGGGAAGATCGTCCTCACGGGTGGGTCGGCCGGCGGGCACTTGGCGCTGATCACCGGCTTCCTGCCGGAGCGCTCCGTGTTCGACCGGCAATGTCCGACGGACGATGCGGTGCGCTGGCGGAGCGATCAAGAGCCTGCGGTACGTGCGGCGGCCATCGTGAACTGGTATGGGATCACAGACGTGGCGGATCTTCTCGAGGGAGCCAACGCGAAGCACTACGCCATCGAATGGTTTGGGAGCATGCCTAACAGGCTGGAGCTGGCCCGGGAGCTTTCCCCCATCCAATACGTTCGACCTGGCCTTCCCCCGGTAATCACGATCCACGGCGACCAAGATGACATCGTGCCGTATTCCCAGGCGGTGAGATTGCATCAGGCGCTGGACAAAGCAGGAGTGCCGAACAAGTTGGTGACCATCCCCGGCGGGAAACACGGAGGCTTTGACAAGGAGACGATGGTGCGTGCCTTCGAGCAGATTCGGGGCTTCTTGCGTCAGAACGGATTCCCGGTGGAGTGAAGCGCGGTGCCGGTGCCGATCAACTGGAGGCCGGGGCAGCGGACTCTTGCCCTCCTTGTCGCTTTCCTGCTTGGGGCGCCGGGCCAACTCCTGTCTGGTCCGTCGTGGAACGGAAAGAAATGCGCGGTCGTCCTCACGTACGATGACGCTCTTGAGGTGCATCTCGACAGGGTGGTCCCGCTGCTGGACTCGCTGGGGCTTCGAGCCACATTCTACATTCCCTGCGGCTTCTCAGACTTCCAGAAACGATTGCATGACTGGCGCTGGGTGGCCCGGAAGGGACACGAGCTCGGCAATCACACGATGTTCCATCCCTGCGAGGGCGGACGAGCGGGGCGGGAGTGGGTGCGGCCGGAATACGATCTGGCTTCCTACAGTCTGGGACGATTCGCGGATGAGGTCGCTGCTGCCAATGCCTTTCTCGAGGCCGTGGACGGGCGGAAGACGCGGACGTTCGCCTACCCCTGCGGCGACACCCTGGCCGGGGGTGTCTCGGTGGGCGGGGTCGTGCGGCGGCACTTCCTCGCCGCGCGCGGCACCGCAGCCCGCATCGAGACGCTGGACAGCGTCGATCTCTACCACATCGGCGTTTACCTGGTGAATGGCCAGACAGGCGAAGAACTCGTCCGCGCTGTGCGAGAGGCAACGGGCAAGGGGGGACTTCTGGTCTTCGTGTTTCACGGTGTAGGAGGGGGACACAGCATAAACGTCAGCGCCGAAGCCCATCGCCAATTGCTCTCCTACCTGGCTTCGCAACAAAAGGAGATTTGGATTGCCCCCCTGGTGGAGGTGGCCCATTTCGTGCGAGAGCGTAGGGGCATGGCTGCCGGCCCGGTAGCCCGTTGAAGAGGGAACGCCAACCCCGGCTTGCCGTGCCTCTTGTTTCCAGAAGGCCGGGAGGGACGCGCGTGAGACTCGGCCGGGAGGCCTACGGCTGCGCGGGATCGCCCGGGGTCGAAGGGGAGGAGGAATCAGGCCGGGGAGGCGGGTCACAGGTCGGGCTCGGCTTGGGAGAAAGCTCCAGCAGAGTCCACAAGCGGACGCGGTCCGTGTCCCTGAACTTGGACTGGAGTTCCCCGAGGACGAACTCCCGGTTGATGCTGAATAGGGTGGCATTGATCTGTTCCATGTCGAGCACCTGCTCGGGACGGAATTGGGCATGCGGCCAATCGCGGAAGTTGAGCGGACAGAAGCTCACCGTGGGCTGGTCGCGGACAATGTAGAGCAGGGGCAAACCGTGCGTTCGGCAAAGCACCGGTCGGGCCGGGTAGAGCATGCAGCGATGGTCGAGCAGGAGGGGGCATTCCCGTCGCCTGGGACGGGGCTTCGACCATCCCTCGGGCATTTGCTGGAGCGCAAGCCATAGCCTCAATGCCTCGATGGGCAGCACGGTTCGACTCACCCGGCAGCAAGTATCGCAGCCCGGCGCGCACCGGAGATGCGCCCGGTGGCGCTCCTCGAGCAGGTGCACCTCGCGGTCCACTTCCTGCAGGAAGTCGACGTAGCGCTGCAGGGATCGGAAAGCCGGGCCGCGAGCTTCGAATTGCGACACCAGCGCTGCGGTTTCCTCCTCGCCGAGAACCCTCACCTGCGGCCCTTCCTTTTCCGGCTGGCGTGAAATGCGAAAAGACTGACCAGAGCGGCATAGTTGACGAGTAGAAACCAGGGGGTGGACCACGGAATGCCATCCACCCGGTAGTCCAAGAGGGGCCAAAGGAAAGGAGTGGGGAAGAACAGCCTGCTATGAGTGGGGATATCCATCGCAATGTGGAGAGGCCAGGCGAGGAGGAAGGACGGGACGCGCCTCAGGATCAGGTAGAGCAGGGCGAAAACGAATCCGGCGATCAGGAGGCTGTGCGAGATATCGTAGAGCCGGAACACATAAGTCGGGATAACCACCGTCTCTGGCTTGCCTACAGCGAGCTCTCCACGCACGAGCCTTTCTGCGACGTAGGGGGCGAAAGCGAAAAGGTCGGGGGCAACGCCGCTAACGACCGCCGGCCAGATCCGCGATCGGCGTCCCACCAGCTGGTAGCTCCACAGACCGTGCGCGAAGATGTCCACGCTCTACCCTCCCTACCTGATCCTGCCATACCGGCGCAAAATCTCCAGCACCCTCCCCGTGGGGATTTTCTCTACCACGTGCCCGTCACGGCCGCGCGTGGTCTCGGCTTCGAATAATGAGTGGTAAATGGCCTCTTCGGTGGCTTCGATCACGGCGAGGAACAGGGGACTGAGCTCCTCGTCGCGAAGCAGGGTTACCGTCCGGACTCGCTCGGAGGTCCGATGGGGCACGAGATTGCCCGCATAGGTGCTGAAGGCGATTACGTAGTCTCCGCTTCCGTGGCTGGAAATCCCTCCCGTCCGGGCCAGTCCGTACAGGGCGCGGGAGGCGAGTCGCCGCAATTGCCGGGGGTCCAGGGGTGCGTCGGTGGCCACGACGATCATGCAGGAGCCGTCGCTGCGGCTGAGCACGTCGTGAAGATAGTAGGTGCCGAGTTCCTCCCCCACAGGTACCCCGGCGATTTGCAGCACCCCTCCGAAGTTCGTCTGCACGAGGACGCCCACCGTGTACCCGCCCAGTCTCGCCGGGAGCTTCCGGCTCGACGTCCCGATCCCGCCCTTGAAGCCGAAACACACCGTCCCGGTGCCGGCGCCGACGCATCCCTCCGCCACCGGCCCTCCGCGGGCTGAGTCGATCGCCTCCCACACGTGCTCGGGGCGCACGGAGGGCCGGCGGATATCGTTCAGATACCCGTCGTTGGTTTCCCCGACGACCGGATTGACCGACTGCACATCCTCGTTCCCGGGTTGGCGCAGGGTCCATTCAACCACGGCGCGCGCCGCCACGCCGACGGCCAGCGTGTTCGTCAAGATGATCGGCGTCTCGATGGTCCCCAGCTCCTCCACCTGGGTCGATCCGACCAGCTTGCCAAAGCCGTTCCCGACCACTATGGCCCCCGGGACCTTCTGCTGGAACAGATTGCCTCCGTGAGGCAGAATTGCCGTGACGCCCGTGCACACGCCCTGCGAATCGCGGAGGGTTGCGTGACCCACCCTCACTCCGGCCACATCCGTGATCGCGTTCAGAGGACCTCTCGGCAGAACCCCGATCCGGAGTTCTTTGAGGAAGCCGGAATCTCCCTGCGCCAACGCGCAGGAGGCGAGCGTCGCGAGGCCTCCGACTAGACCCGCAAGCCAACCGAAGCGCCACGTCCGCCAGTTAGCCACGGTGCAAACCATCGTTTCCTTTCCCCTCCTCAGACTGGGGCGCAATCGCCGAACCCGCCGGTGGGCACCGCCAGACGCCCCAACCAGCTTAGCTCTTTTCTCCGCCGGCTGGGTACCTAACTGCGGTCAGCCCCCGAAGCGCTCTTCCGCGCGACTTCTTCCGTTGACCCGCGAGCAGGGAAAGAGCTTGAGTTTCCCGGCGGGATCCGGGGAGCTCAGATCAGCCGACCACGCGCACATGCACCGCGCGGTCCCCCTTGGGCTCGCGCCGGACGTCGAACGCCACTCGCTGGCCTGGTACAAGCCGCTTGGTCCGGACGGACGGGTCGAGATCGGTGACGTGGACGAACAGATCCTCGTCATCGTCCGAGACGATGAAGCCATAGCCCTTCCGGTCATCCCACATCTTCACAGTCCCGTACTGCATTGCTCCTCTCCTCCCACATCTCAAGGCTGGTGCAGCTCCCCGCGCGGCGAGGAGCGTCGGCCTATCCTTCTCGCCATCTTCCAATCTCGCCACTTGGTTCCCTGACGGCTTTCGGCCCGCATCCGCCCCTGCGCCACCGAGCCAGGAACGCGCAACGCCTCAACTTTCCGCCGGGTGCTGGTACCCGGCCTGCCCTGCTTTCCTTCCGGAAGAAGGTCTCCGATGCCGGGCGGCTACGGTGGTCTTCTCGTGGAGGGGACCGGCGCGTGCTGGGCTTCCAAAGTTGTCCCGTCCGTGAGCACTTCCACGAGGGGACGACAGCCGAGCCATTCGGCTAAAGTCGAGAAAGAGGCTCGGCTGGCCGAGGCCAGGTGGTCGAAAAGCGCCTGAGCGCGTTCCCGGAACTTCGGATCGCGCGGCAGATGATGGTCGAAGAGGACAGTGGTCTGTGGAAGCATCTTCGCGATGCGGACCGCGTTCTTGACCGCTCTGTCCAGATTCACGCGGCTCACCAGTTGCCCGAAGAGATAGGTGGGGGGCCCGTCCAGGATGAGGATGTCGGGCCTTTCGCTCACAATCCAGGTGGCGTAATCCTCAATTGTTGGCCCCTGCACGTCGGAGCTAAAAAGGAGCTTCTTGCCGCCGTGCTCAATGCAGACGGCGACTACCCACCCTACCGTGGCGTACTCGATGCCGTGGAAGAGCGGCTCGGTGAACCGGACGGTCGTACCCCCGAAGCGGAAGTTTCGGCCGTCGGCGAACTCGACCGAAGTCCGGCCGAGGACCTTCGGTTTCACCCATTCCTCGCTTTCCCAGAATCTCCGCAGGTCGGCCAAGCGCTTCTCGCCGCGTCTCAGCACTTGTCGACGCCGTTCGGAATACGAGCCGAAGTCCTCGCGGAGCGCCTCGGGGAACAAGTCGGAGGCAGAACGAGGCGCGACCGGCTGAGGCGGTCCCAACGGCAGTTCCTCGCCACCGCCTGCGAGCTCCTTTGCCAGTGCCCGGAATAACTCGCGCGCCCGATGCCATTGCGACCGATTGATCCACTGGTTCGGATCTTTGACGAGGAGGTGCTTGCCCCGGTAAATCATCGGCCACTCGCTGGGATCGGCGTAGTGATCATGATGGTAGTGGGTGATCGCAATGACATCCGCTTGCGCAGCGCAGTCGGCGATGGCCGTCAGTGCTGCGAGCTTCAGCTCGTCGCGTTCGGACTCTTCCACTGGGAAACTCGGCTGCATGGCAGAAGCCCCCGGATCCACGAGGATGGCGAGGTCGGGCGTGCGGACAAGCAGGCTCAGACACTTGGCTCCGAGCGAATCGGCCCACAGAAGCCGAGCCCTGATGGCGCCCGCGACAAGCTCCGGGGCTTGATCCACGAGCTGCCGGATGCGACGCGCGAGGGAGGACCGTTTCGTGCGAACCGCCATGGGGGAGCACCTGCCCGCAGTTCAGACCGTGCCGACTTCTTCCCCCGGATCTCGCACGGAGTGCCAGAGTTGCTCCCAGATGTTCTTGCTGAGCAAGAGGTATTCTCTTCGCCGCGCGAACACCTCCAGTGTCAAGGTGTCGTCGTAGCCGATCCTGTGAAGTTTCGCGGCCACGTCCTTCCAGTCGATGTTCCCGCAAAAGAGGGGCAGGTGTAGGTCCTTCTCGCCCCCGACATTGTCGCTAAGGTGAACGTGGGCCAGTTTCGGTCGGAATCGCTCCAGGAGGACATCGAGCTGGGGTCCGGCGTAGCCAAGATTGGCGTGGCCCACATCGAGGTGGAAACGAAGACGCGGATACGCTTCGAAGAGGGCATCCAAAATCTCCAGCTTCTCTGGTGTGGTCTCGGTGTTCTCGAGCAAGAGGATGAGTTCCAGCCTTGAGGCCACGGGCATGAGGTAGTCGAGAGCTGACCGCCAAAGGGAAAGCTTCTGATCTTTCGGGATCATCCGATCCGGATTGGAGAACAGGAAGTGCACCGTGACCTTTTGCGCGCCGAGGTCGGCAAAGATCTTGAGGTCTTCGGCGACCTGCTCCAGGGCGGCGGCCCGGATTCTGAGGTAGGCGCTGTCGATGGGAAGGTAGTAAGCCGTATGCCCAACGACGGACAAACCTGACTTGAGGATGGCCGCCTGCACGCGCGGCGAACGCGCGGCTTCCGCCGTCGCGCGTGGAGGCTCCAGGGTGAGGTCGATGAAGTCGAATCCGTGCTCCGCAGCGAAGGACACTTCCTCATCGATGGCCAGCCTTGGGTCATTCATCATTCCGATGCGCATCCCCGGTCCCGTGTCCGCTTTTCTCGCGTTCGGCTGCGCTCGCCGTGTCAATTCGCCTCGGCGCCCCCTCCGCCCCTGCTTTCCGCAAAAGGGCTGGCTAAGCTGGAGCCCGGCTATTCCCACCGGAGAGCGGCTTTGGGAGACCTGCCGGTCGCACCGTGGTCACCATCTCTCCCCGGCGTTCGATGCCCTTCCTCTGCGCCTTGACGAGGTATTTCGCCCAGCCGGTCGGGATCCCTTGGGCGCATCTGCGGCCCGAGATCCGCGCTGGGCGGGGGCTACTTGCCTTGGAGCCCCTGGAGAAGCTGTCGCGCCTCGGCCTTGTAGTCCGGGTCATCGGGATCGGAGACAGGTAGCTCCAGCACCTTCCGGTATTCCGCTCGGGCCAGATCGTATTGTTTCATCATCTCGTACGTTCGCCCGAGCTCGAGATGGTGGTGGATGTGTTCAGGTTTGATCTCGATGGCCCGTTTGAAGTAAGCCACGGCTTCTTCATTGCTCGCGGCGGGGAGTCCGCCGTACACCACCTTGGCCGCGAGTTTCAGGATCCCGCTGAGGTTGGCCACTTCACGGTGCCAGCGCGCGAGGACGTGGAGGGCTCCGTCGTGGTTCGGGTTGAGCTGGATGGCTTTCTCCGCTTCCTCTTTCACCTCCCGCGATAGCTCCACCTTCCGCTTGCCGCCCACCAGCAGAGCCACGCGTCCCACCGCCATGGAAAGCACGAAGTGAGCCTCGGCATTGCCGGGGCAGAGCTGGACCGCCTTGCGCGCGTACCTCTCGGCGGAACGGTAATAGTCTCCCTGCTCTTTCTCCGGCTTCTTCTCGCCCACATCCACGTAGGCCTGGGCCAGTTTCCAGAGCGCTTCGCAGTGGTTCGAGTCGATCTTGACCGCCTCCTGGTAGGCGCGGAGGGCACGCTCCAGCTCGAAGTGAGCTCGAGCGCTGTCGCCTTCCGCAAGAAGCTGCTGGAGGCTCTGCGTGTGCCCTTGGACTGCCACTGCCCCGCACAGAAAGAGTGCCAGCCACAGCCCCTTAGCCCGCATGCCTTTCCTCCCTCGCTTGGCTCCGGACGAGATCTCCGCCTCCGCCTCTGACGCTGTTCCGACGGGAATGATGCTCAGTGGTGCAAGTGTACCGATCTTTTCGCGAAAAATCAAGCGGTCGGCCTCTTTCGGCAAAGGGTTTGATATTTCGTGGGCCGTGCAGTACTTTAGGATCCGAGAGAGGGCGGAACTTCCGCTCAGCAAGCGTGGTGGAGAGCTGTAGATGCGCTTCGGGAATTGCTCAGCCTGGGCAAAGGGCTGAATGGCTAGGGCTTGTAGGCTGGTGGTAGTTATGTTGGGCAGGTCATGGCGGAGAAGGACAAGATCATCATCCGCGGCGCCCGCGAGCATAATCTGAAAAACATCGATCTCGAGATCCCCCGCGACAAGCTGGTGGTGATCACCGGACTGTCCGGCTCGGGGAAGTCCTCCCTGGCTTTCGACACCATTTATGCCGAGGGCCAGCGGCGCTACGTGGAGTCCCTTTCGGCTTACGCGCGCCAGTTCCTCGGGCTGATGGAGAAGCCCGACGTGGACTACATCGAGGGGCTTTCGCCGGCTATCTCTATCGAACAAAAGTCGGTGTCCAAGAACCCCCGCTCCACGGTCGGGACCGTGACGGAGATTTACGATTACCTCCGCCTCCTGTTTGCTCGGATTGGGATCCCGTACTGTTACCGCTGCGGCAAGCAGCTGCAAAAGCAGACGGTGCAGCAGATCGTGGACGCCGTCCTTTCGTTCCCGGAGGGTACAAGGGTCCAGATCCTGGCGCCTGTCGTTCGGGGGAGGAAGGGGGAGTACCGGGAGATCTTCGAGGAAGCGCGGCGCGACGGCTTCGTCCGCGTGCGGGTGGACGGCGAGGTCTTGGAGCTGGATCGGGAAATCCGGCTGGACAAGAACCGGAAGCACAACATCGAGATCGTGGTGGATCGGCTGGTGGTCTCGGAGAAGGCAGCGAGGCGCTTGGCCGACTCCGTGGAGACCGCGCTCCATCTCGCCTCAGGGCTGGTGATTGTGGACGCTCTCGACCGGGGAGAAATGCTCTTCAGCGAGCATTACGCCTGCGTGGACTGCGGCATTTCCTACGAGGAGATCGAACCCCGGATGTTTTCGTTCAACAGCCCTTACGGCGCATGCCGGGAGTGCAACGGACTGGGCGAGCGGATGGTCATTGATCCAGAGCTGGTGGTGCCCAACCCCGATCTGAGTCTGCGGCAGGGGGCATTGGCGCCGTGGGGGGCAGTGCGCGATGGCTGGTACGCTACGCTCATCCAGGGCGTGGCAGAGCGGTACGGGATCGACCTCGATGTGCCCTGGCGTGAGCTTCCCGAGGCCGCGCGAAGGATCCTGCTGTACGGCACCGACGAGCCCATCCAGTTCCGCTACGCCAGCCGCGACGGGACGAGCAGTGGCACCTTCCGCCAGCGCTTCGAAGGGGTGATCCCTAACTTGGAAAGGCGGTACCGGCAGACGGAGTCGGAGGCCATCCGCGAGTGGATCGAGGGCTTCATGCGCTCGGTACCCTGCCCGGCCTGTGAGGGAGCGCGGTTGCGCCCTGAGGCGCTGGCGATCAAGATCGCGGGCCACAGCATCTACGACGTCACCCGCAAGTCGGTCCGGCAGGCGCTCCAATTCTTCGAAGAACTCCAGCTCGGCGAGCGGGAAAGGATCATCGCCCACCAGATTCTGAAGGAGATCAAGGAGCGTCTCCAATTCCTGATCAACGTCGGAGTGGACTACTTGACGCTCGATCGGGCGGCGGCGACGTTGTCTGGGGGGGAATCGCAGCGGATCCGACTCGCCACCCAGATTGGCTCCCAGTTAGTCGGTGTGTTGTACATCCTGGACGAGCCCTCCATCGGGCTCCACCAGCGAGATAACCACCGTCTAATCAACACACTTTGCCAATTGCGGAATCTGGGGAACACGGTGATCGTGGTGGAGCACGACCGGGAGACCATCGAACGCGCCGACTACGTGATCGACCTCGGCCCGGGCGCGGGCGAGCACGGAGGATACGTGGTTGCCACTGGTTCACCGTCGGAGATCGCGGCCAATCCCCGCTCGCTGACGGGGCAGTACATCGCTGGAGTGCGATCTATTCCCGTGCCGAAGAGGCGACGCGCCGGGAACGGCCAGTTCCTCGTCCTGCGTGGAGCCCGCGGCAACAACCTGAAGAACATCGACGTGAAAATCCCCCTCGGCTGCTTTGTCTGCGTCACGGGGGTATCCGGTTCAGGGAAGAGTACGCTGATCGACGAAACCCTGTACCCGATCCTCGCCAAGGCCCTTTACCATGCGAAGGAGCAGCCTCTGCCGTACGAGGCCATCGAGGGGATCGAGCACATCGACAAGGTGATCAACATCGACCAGAGCCCCATCGGTCGGACCCCCCGCTCGAATCCGGCGACGTACACGGGGCTCTTCACGTACATCCGCGATCTCTACTCCAAGCTTCCCGAGGCGCGGATGCGGGGGTACAAGCCCGGGCGTTTCAGCTTCAACGTGAAGGGGGGGCGGTGTGAAGCCTGTCAAGGGGACGGCATCATCAAGATCGAGATGCATTTCCTGCCAGATGTCTACGTGACCTGCGAGGTCTGCAAAGGGAAGCGCTACAACCGCGAGACCCTCGAGATCAAGTACAAGGGGAAATCCATCGCGGATGTGCTGGAGATGACGGTGTCCCAGGCTTTGGAGTTCTTCGAGAATATTCCGCCCATTCGCCGCAAGCTTCAAACTCTGCACGATGTGGGTCTGGGCTACATCCGTTTGGGGCAACAGGCCACCACCCTTTCGGGCGGCGAGGCCCAGCGGGTGAAATTGGCCGCAGAGCTCTCGAAGGTGAGCACCGGCCGGACGCTGTACATCCTCGACGAGCCCACCACCGGCCTGCATTTCGAGGACATCCGCATGCTCTTGGACGTGCTCAATCGGCTTGTGGACCGGGGGAATACCGTGATCGTGATCGAACACCACATGGATGTGATCAAGACGGCCGACTACATCATCGACCTGGGTCCCGAGGGAGGAGAGGAAGGCGGCTACGTGGTGGCTGTAGGCACTCCCGAAGAGGTGGCGCGGAATCCGAATTCCTACACTGGCATGTTCCTCCGCCGAGAGCTGGGCATGGAGAAGCAGGCATTGGAGGCCGCTTCGTGAACTGCGGGGGCTGTGGGCCGGCGGTTTTCCAAGGCCGGCCTTTGCTTCGAGGATCGGCGGCTGACGTGCGTCGTGCGCAAGAGGATAAGGTGATGTCCGAGGTCAGTACGGAAGAGAGGCTCACCGTCGGGGTACGGACCCTGCGCGGGGATCCCAAACGCGCCGTTTGGAAGCTCTCCCTGCCGATGGTGGTGGCCAATGTGGTGCAGGCTCTCTACAATCTGGTGGACGGGGTCTGGGTCGCGGGGCTCGGCTCGGACGCCCTGGCAGCGTTGGGTTTGTTTTTCCCGTTCTTCATGATTGTCCTGTCCTTGGCTGGCGGGATCGCTATTGGCGGAAGTTCGGCGCTTTCGCGTCGGATCGGCGCCCGAGATAAGCCGGGAGCCGATTCGGCGGCCAGCCAGAGCCTCGCGATCGGTTTGGGCTTGGCCCTTGTGCTCACTGCGGTGAGCTTCCCTCTTCTGCCGCATATCTTCCGCGCGATTGGTGCCAAGGGCAGTGCTCTGGAGCTGACCCTGAAGTACGGCCGCGTGCTGATTGGCGGCACCGTGTTGCTCGTGTTCAGCAACATCGCTGGCGGGATTCTCCGGGGTGAAGGAGATGCCGGACGCGCCATGCGAGCCATGGTGCTGGGCTCTCTGTTGAATGTCGGCCTGGATCCGGTGTTCATCTACGGCTTCGGCTGGGGAGTGGCCGGGGCGGCTTGGGCCACTCTGCTTTCCATCGCCGTGTCTGGGGGTCTGATGGCCTGGTGGATCCTGATCCGCCCGAGCACGTACGTCGAAGCTCGTTTGCGCCGCTTCCGTTTCGACCCCGGGATCACAGCCGAGATCCTTCGTGTGGGGCTGCCGGCCTCCTTCGCCCAGCTCTCGATGGCCCTGGCCATGTTCGGGATGAATGCCATCGTCGTGAAGGCGGGAGGAACAGACGGGGTGGCCGTTTTCGTTGCCGCCTGGCGCATTGTGACGTTCGGGCTGGTGCCTTTGTTCGGCATTGCGGCGGGGGTTACGGCCGTGACCGCGGCAGCCTACGGAGCCCGCGACCCGGGCAGACTGCGTGCCGGCTACTCATACGGGATCCGGCTAGGACTTCTGATGGAGGCCGCCGTCCTGCTTTGCATCTTGCTTTTCGCCCCCAGGCTGGCCTACCTTTTCACGTACTCGAAACAGTCAGCCCACCTGGCCCCGGATGTGACGCGGGCGATGCGCACCTTGGCCTGGTTTCTTCCTACGGTTCCACTGGGCATGGTGACGAGCTCGATGTTTCAGGGGGTTGGCAAGGGGATGAACTCGATGGCCGTCACGATCCTGCGCACGCTCGTTTTTCAGGTCGTCTTTGGCTATTTGTTCGGCTTGACCCTCGGACTCGGAATCCGCGGAGTCTGGTGGGGGATCGTTTGCGGGAATGTTTTGGCCGCGCTGATCAGTGCCGGCTGGGGGATCGACACGATCCGGCGCCTGGAGCAGAGGTTTTCCCAATTGGCCGAGGCGGAGGGTGTTGCGGGGAGCTGATTCTTTGACAATTCGTGATGGATTTGGGCTTGCCTGCTTGGCGCTCAGGCGCTAATATGGGTTGACAGAAGGGCGTCGGAGGAAGGCGTTCTGAGATAGGGGAGGTGCGGCGATGTCCGAACTGAACCGCAGGGAATTCATGGTGCGGACGGCGGGGACCACGGCGGCCCTCGCCCTCGGATTCAGCATTGCCCGCTCGGCCAAGGCGAGCCCGAACGACACCATTCGCGTCGCGGTGGTGGGGGTTCACGGCCAAGGGCGGAGTCACATCCGTGGATTCAGCGCGCTGCCGAATGTCCAAGTGGCGGCCATCTGCGACGTGGATGAAAACGTCCTGGCCGAAAGGCTCCAGGAGATGGAGCAGCGGGGCCTGCCGAAGCCGAAAACCTACACCGATATCCGGAAACTTCTTGAGGACAAGGAGATCGACGTCGTGAGCTTCGCCACGCCTCATCACTGGCACGCGTTGGGGACCATCTGGGCTTGCCAGGCCGGCAAGGATGTCTACGTTGAGAAGCCCTGCTCGCACAACGTGTGGGAGGGAAGGAAGATCATCGAGGCGGCGCGCAAGTACAATCGTATCGTGCAGCACGGAACGCAGATCCGGTCGTCTGTGGCGGTGCGGGCGGCGATCGAGTATTTGCGCTCCGGGGCGCTCGGGGAAGTGTACATGGCCAAGGGCCTATGCTACAAGTGGCGCGACACCATCGGCAAGGCCGGCGGTCCCCAGCCCATCCCCAAGGGCGTGAACTATGACCTCTGGCTTGGTCCAGCTCCCTACAAGCCCCTCCTGCGCAAGCGTCTCCATTATGACTGGCACTGGTTCTGGGATTACGGGAACGGCGACATCGGGAATCAGGGTGTCCACCAGATGGACATCGCCCGCTGGGGATTGGGCGTGACCTTGCCCACGAAGGTGACGGCGATGGGAGGCCATTTCCTCTTCGACGACGATCAGGAGACGCCCAATACCATGATCGCCGTCTTCGAGTTTCCCAGCGCGGAAGGCGGAGGCGACAAGAAGAAGATCCTCCAGTTCGAGGTGCGCCATTGGATCACGAACGACGAAGGTCCGATTGCCCAGGAGCCCGGTGACAATACGATCGGGGTTATCTTCTACGGCTCGGAAGGCTACTTGGTCGTGGACAGCTACCACAGCTGGAAAACCTTCATGGGCAAGAAGCGCGAACCAGGTGCCTACGCCAATGCCGGCGGGGATCACTACAAGAACTTCATCGACGCGGTGAGGGCTCGCGACCCGAAGATCCTGCATGCCCCCATCGAAGAGGGGCATTTGAGCTCCGCACTCTGCCACCTGGCCAACATCTCGTACCGACTTGGGCGTTCGCTCCAGTTCGACCCGGACCATGAGCGCTTCGTCAATGACGACGAAGCTAATGCAATGCTGCGGCGCCAGTACCGGGAGCCTTTCGTCGTGCCGGAGAAAGTCTGAGGGAGTCTTCGGCCATCGGGACTTCCACGCGCTCCCGGCGCAGGGGGAAGTAGGGCGATTCCCCACTGGGTGAGGACACATTGCCGTCCTTCCGCTGAGGGGCTACAGCGAGACCGGCTGTAGCCCTTCCCTTAAGTGGAGGCGGGGAAGGCGGGGGACGACGGCGAAGGGTTAGCGGCTTCCAAGTGCCAATCGGCCGCGGGGGACGATCCGGAAAATGGCAAGACGGGTTCCTGCGGTATCGAGCACGGCCAAGCGAAGATCGTCCGGCGAGGTGCTGAAAGAGCCAGGCTTCCCCGCGAGGCCCACGCGCTCCAGGACTTCGAACCCTCTCCCGGTCCCGCGCAGGAGCTGGAGCTCAGCGTTCTCCCGGCTGACCACGAGAAGATCGCTCAGGCCATCGTAGTTGTAGTCCACGGCCTTCAGATCGCTCGGTTTGAACGGAAGGGGGTAGTAAATCACCTGCCCGAATCCAGCCTGGCCATCGTTCCGCAGCACGCCCAGCTGCGCACCCGTCGTGTCCAGGAAGGCCAGGTCGGGAAACCCATCGCCATCAAATTGGATGGCGGACAGGCTGTGGGGTGGGCGATCCAGCCGGTAGCGACGGCTGGAGAAGCGATTTGGCTCGTCCTGACAGAAGACCGTAATCGCCTTTCCCGAGGGGGAGGCAACGACAACGTCCCCGAGCCCGTTGCGGTCGAAATCGGCCGGGCAGATCCTCTCGATCGAATCCAGCCCGACGGCGATTGGGGTGGGTTTGACGCTGCTTCTCGCCAGGGAAAGCAAAGTCCCGTCGGACGTGCCAAGCACGACGTTCGACGGACCGTCGCCGGGACAAGCTGCCATCGCCACAGGTCTTCCCGGCATGGCGATAGCCCTTTCGACGCGCGGACTTGCCATTCCGGCAGCGAGGAAGGTGACGGAGGAGCTGTCCGCGAGAACGGCGATCCTCTCCTGCCCGTCACCGGTTGCGGAGCCCAGCACGCAGAGTTTCGCGGCGGCGGTGGCTGGAAGCGGGATTTGCCAAAGAAAACTGCCCGTGGGCACAGCGTACAGCGCCGCCTTCCCTTGGCCGATCACCAAGATCCGGTCGGCGTCGAGGAATTCTGCCGCGACTGCGCGCCATGGCAAGGAAGCGCGCGCTTCCAGACGTAGCTGGGGGTTTATGCGATTGATCAGAAGCCCGGCGTTCCCATCAGCGCGGTTGGCGATCACCCCATCGACGTCGCCATCGCCGTCCAGGTCGGCGAGAGCCAGACCCGCCGGCTCTCTGCCAACTCCGTAGCTATTCTCCGGTCGGAATCGCCCCTCGCCGAGGCCGGAAAAGAAGGCGATGCTGTTGCTCTTCTCGCAAGTGATGGCCAGATCGGTCCGGCCGTCAAGGTCGATGTCCGCGGCGACCATCTGATTCGGGGACCGGCCCACCTCGAGGATCTGGCCGGGAAGGAGATTCAACCCGTCGCTCCGGAACAGGAAGACCCGATCGGCTTCGGGACAGCTCACGGCGAGGAGCGGAGGATCCTCTTCATTCGGCTTGAAGGCGAGCAAAGAACCCGGTTTGCCCTGGAGCTTCAGCTGGGCGTTCACGTGAAAGGCGCCGTCGAGGTACCGGATCACCCACAGGGTGCAATCGCCTTCGTGGGCAACGAGGATTTCGTCCCGACCATCCCCATCCAAATCATGGAGCAGCACGGCTGCGGGCGCGCGTCCCACGCGGAGGAGGATCGGTTTCCCGGCGGCGGCCAGTTCCTTCCCGGGCAGAAGCGCGAGGGCGTCCTCTTTACGCAGGGCTGCGACGATATCGGGAAGCCCGTCGCCGTCGCAATCGCCCATCGATCCCGAACAAGGCCCTCTCCCGAGCCAGATGGTACGTCTCGACCCGAACCGAGCCGAGCCGTCATTGAGCAAGATGTCGAGATCGTCGCTGAATCGGTTCAGGACGACGAGATCGGGCCAGCCATCCTGATTCACATCCGGAGTGAGGATGCACACCGGGCTGTTCCCCAGGTAATAGCGCGTGCCCTCGTGGAACGTGCGATTGCCGGCGTTCAGGTAGACGGTGACCTCGCGATCTTGGAAATTGTTGACCACCACGTCCGGGAGACCATCTCGATTGAGATCGCGGAGCAGGACCCAGGTCGGGACTCCTCCGGATGGCAGGACGGGCATGACGTCGAAGGTGCCGTCGCCGCGGTTGAAGTGGATCGACAGGGCATGGTCGTCTCGGTTCGACACGCAGAGATCGAAGAAACCGTCCCCGTCGAGATCGGCTGCCCTCATCGCGACGGGGTAGTGCCCGGCGAGGAAGAAGCTGGGGTAATCGAACTGGCCGCCTCCGAGGCCGCGAAGCACAGCGATCGCATCGTCCAAGGCGCAGAGGGCGACGATGTCCGGCATCCCGTCGTTGTTCAGATCGGCCACCTCGCACCACAATGGACCGGAAGCGACCACGTAGTCGACCCGCGTCGGGAAGCCTCCGGTTTGGTCGTTCAGCATCACCGAGATCGTCTGTTGGGCGAAATTGGCTATGACCAGATCCGGCCAGGAGTCTCCGTCGACATCGGCGGCGGTCACGTGGCGCGGTTGCTGGCCGATGGCGTACCGGACCGCGCGGGCGAAGGTTCCGTCTCCCCGATTGGCCAGCACGCAGAGGGAGCTGTCGCCGGCGTTCACCACGGCGAGGTCCAGGTCGCCGTCCCGGTCGAAGTCTGCTGCCGCCGCGGCGCTTGGTCTCCAGCCCACCTCGTAATTCTGCATGACGGACAGGGTGCCGTCCCCGTGGTTTCGGTAGACCGAGATGGTGTTGTTCAGGCTATTGGAGGTCACCAGGTCGAGCCGGCCGTCTCCGTTGAGGTCCGCGCGACAGATGTGGCCGGGCCAATTTCCGGTCCCGTAACGGACGCCCTCACGGAAGTCCAGGCCATTTCGATTCAGGAATATCCAGAGGTTGTTGTCCTTCTCATTGGCTACGACCAGGTCCAGGAGCCCGTCGGCATTTGCATCCACCAGAGAGACCGCCTGGGGGGCTTGACCCGTGGAGCAGAGTCGGCGCGGCTCGAAGGCGGTTGGACCCCGGTTCACGAGGGCGAAGACGGCGTTGTCGCCCTTACTGGCCACGACAATGTCCAGATCCCCATCGCCGTCGAGATCCCCCACGTCGAGGAAGGACGGCCGGAGGCCCGTGGGGAAGTCCAGGCGCGTTTGGAAGAGAGCTTGGGTCCTTCCCTCTCCGGGCAGCAGGCAGAGGGAGAGTAGGAGAAAGTACGGTATCCGCCTCATCAGGCCTCCGCAATGCCACCAGCGATGAACTTCCGCTTCAGCACTAATATCGGCACGGGGAAGGGTCTTGTTAGCCGGCCCCGGGAGCGAGGTCTTTGGCAAAGGCCTGGAAGGGGGTCCGTTTGGCCCGAGGCTCGCCGCGCGCCGGGAAACCTTCGGACTCAGCGGGCGAGAAAGTCGGTGATGATCCAGTGCAGGAGCACGTCCACAGCTTCCGGCGTCAGACGGAGGCGTGCGTCCGGGAAGAGACCGGGGGGCAGCCGGCCGGGATCGTCGAGGATGCCCAGCACGGTGGCGGGGTCCAGAGATGCGGCATAGCTCGGATCGAGCGAGGGGCGAAGGACCAGCTTGGGGAGCGGGCTTGAGCCAAATCCCTCCAGAAGGACAAGGTCAGCCCATCCGAGGTATTGCCAAAGGGATTCGAGAGGCGGTTTTTCGTACGTATGGAGGGCCCAACCCCCCGGGGTCACCAGAAGGGTGGCTGCGGCTCCGGCCAAACGGAAGCGGTCGGTGTCGGTGGCGGGGACGTCCAGCACGTGCAGATGCGGGGCGTGCTTCATGACCGCCACGCGCAGCTGGCGTTGGCTGAGCTCCGCTACCAGGCGGCAGATCAGCGACGTCTTGCCGCACTTCTTTGGTCCGCAAATGGCCAGCGCCTTCGCCGAGCCGATCATCACCGGAAAACCACAATACGCAGGAACCAGTAGAAGCCGGGAGCGGCCAGGAAGAAGCTATCGAAGCGGTCCAACATCCCGCCGTGGCCGGGAATCAGTTGAGAGCTGTCCTTCACGCCGACGTCTCGCTTCAGCAGCGACTCCGTGAGGTCGCTTGCCTGGCCCAGAACCCCCACGATCGCTCCGATACACAGAGCCTCCCGGACCCCAAGGGCGGGGAAGAAAAGGGGACGCAGCGCGAGTGCCGCCAGCTCGCCGCACACAAACCCGGCGATGGCCCCCTCCCAGGTCTTGTTGGGACTTACGGTGGGGGCAAGCTTTCGCCTGCCGAAGGAGGCTCCCACAAAGAATGCCCCCGTGTCGCAGATCCACACGACCAGGATCAGACCCACGATCCACAGGCCGGCGTTCCGGTACGGGAGGCCCACGCGGAGGGGCAGCTCGCGAACCAGGAGCAGGTGAGAGAACAGCAGGCTCACGTAGGCCGGGCCGAATACCGTCGTGGCCAAATGCTCGATGCTCCCCTCCGGTCCCCGGAACACCTGGGCGAGGGCCGCGAGTCCCACCAGAACCGCCAACGAGCCCCCCACGAGAGCCCAATCGGTACGGTAACAGCCCCAGATAATCCCCAATGAGGTGAGGATTCCGACCGCCTCGAAGGGCCTTGCGCCCTGGCGGCGGGTGAGCGCGTAGTACTCCACGAGGGCCGCCAGGACGATGATGGACACGACAGCGACGAAGGGAAGTCGCCCGATGTAGGCCGAGCCCAGAACCACCGGTCCCAGGACGACGGCTACCAGCACTCGAGTACCCAGTTTCGATTTCTTGACCCAGCTGTCGGAGGACATGGCCATTTTCCGTCCGTCGGATTTGGGTGGTGTTATTCCGTCGAGATGGCAGCGGCGCTGGATGGGTCCGGGCTGGTGGTATCCAGGGAACCGATGATCTGGCGCACCGAGCGGAATCCGTATCGTTCGCAGTAATTCTCGATCCCTTCCGCGACCCGGATCGCGGCGTCGGGTTGCACGAAGTGCGCGGTGCCAATCTGGACGGCGGTCGCTCCCGCGATCAGGAATTCCAGAGCGTCTTCCGGCTGGAAGATCCCGCCCACCCCGATCACGGGGATTCGAACTTGCTGAGCGATCTGCCACACGCGAGCCACGGCAATCGGCCGGATGGCCGGGCCCGACAAGCCCCCCGTGACGGTGGCCAGTCGAGGCCTGCGGGTGTACACGTCCACCGCCATGCCCACTACGGTGTTGATGGCCGAGATCGCATCTGCCCCGCCATCCTCCGCGGCCCGGGCAATGCTGGCGATGTCGGTCACGTTGGGCGTCAGCTTCACAATCAGACACCGCGACGTGACCCGGCGGACGGCCCTCGTCACCCGCTCGGTCACCTTTGGATCCGAACTGAAGGCGAGTCCCCCTTCCTTCACGTTGGGGCAGCTGAAATTCAATTCGAAGGCATCAAAACCGGATTCCCTCTCCAACCGTTCGACGATGGCCACGAACTCCTCTTCGCTTTTGCCCGCCACATTGACGATGACGCGGGTACTGAGGGAAGCAAGATAAGGCAGCTTCTCCGCGATGAAGCGATCCACCCCATCGTTGGCCAGACCAATGGAGTTGAGCATCCCGGCGGGAGTTTCTACGATGCGGGGCGGAGGGTTTCCCGCCCTGGGTTCCAGCGTGACCGTCTTGCTGACTACGCCGCCGAGTCGGGAAAAGTCCACCAGGCCTTCGAACTCTTTCGCGTAGCCGAAGGTACCAGAGGCGGTGAGGACGGGGTTACGCAGTTCCAAGGGACCGATCTGGACCCGCATGTCTACCAAAGTTCCACCTCCGAAAGCTCGAACACGGGTCCGTCCTTGCAGACCAGGTGGTACCCTCGATCTCCGCGGGCCTTCACCGCGCAGCCCATGCACGCCCCAAAGCCGCAGGCCATGGTCGTCTCGAGCGACACCCACACCTTCCCCTGCCGCCGCGACAGCTCCCTCCCGATTGCGGACACCGCCGCGAGTGGTCCGCACACGTAATGCCAGGCTTCGGGCGGCAGATCCGTTTCGGTTTCCTGAAGGAGATCGACCACGGTGCCGCGCACGCCGGCGCTACCATCCTCGGTGGCTAGGCGGATCTCCACTCCAAGGGCCTGAAACCCGTCGAGCTCGACGAGCCTACTGCGGCTTCGGGCTCCGTAGAGCAGGTGGGTGGGGGAACCATTAGCTTTGAGCGCTCGGCTTAGGAAGAGGAATGGTGCGATCCCGAGACCGCCGGCCACGAGCACGGCCGGGCTCCCGGGCGGCGGGAGAGGGAAGGAGTTGCCCAACGGACCGAACACGTCCAACTCGGCACCGACCGACGCGCAGCTGAGAATCCGTGTGCCTTCTCCCACCACCTGAAATAGGATGTCCACTTGCCCTCGAGAAGGATCGGCATCGTGCACGCTGAAGGGTCTCCGCCACAGGGGCATCAGCGATGGGCTCACCCGGATGTTGATGAAGTTCCCCGGCCGGACAGCCCTCGCCAGGAAGGGCGAGGCCAGCGTGTAGCGGAACGTGGAGTCCGCTACCTTGCGCCTCTCGATGACTTGGCAGAGCTCCATGCGGGGAGCTTCCCGAGGAGATCGCGAATCCATTTAGCACTCGGTCTCGGATCTGTCTGGCGCGTGCTTCCGAAAGGTACGAAGAAGAGCGATGGCGTGCAATCCTTTCCTCGAAGGCGTAGCGGGCCCATGCCGGCCCCGGGAGCTAACCAGATGCGCACGTCCCGGCACTGGTCGAGGAAAAGCCCCGGTCGGTAGAGGAAGCAAGCCTGAGTTCGGAATCTCGGGAGGGCCGGAACTCGGAGAGCTGGCGGGCCTTACGCCCCTTGCCTCGGGTTGGGATGGGCTGGAAAGCTCGATTCCTCGTGCAGTCCCAGCGCTCGGCGTTCCCGGTCAGTCCCGGCGGTTGATCTCGGGGCGCGGGACGAAGGGGCTAGGCTCGGAGGCATGGCGCACTACGACTTGCACCGGACTGCGGCCCGCGGCGGGTAGCAGCACGGTGAAGGTGGTTCCCCTGCCGACGATGCTCTGCACCTGAATGTCGCCACCTTCCCGCTTCACAATGGTGTGGGAGATGTACATTCCTAGTCCCGTCCCTTCGCCCACGGGTTTGGTGGTGAAGAAGGGGGTGAAGATATGGGGGAGCGCCTCGGGAGGGATGCCGTGCCCCGTGTCGGAGAAGGCGATCTGAAGCTGGCCCGAGGGTTCGTCGTACCGGGTACGGAGCGTGAGGGTGCCACCGTCGGGCATCGCCTGCACAGCGTTCAGGATGATATTGAGGAACACTTGCTTGAGCGAGTCTAGGTTGAAGTACGCCGGCGGGATTTCGCCGTAGTCCCTGACTACCTCGATCCGGCGCGAGCTCAGCTCTTTCTCGATGATGGCGAGGGTGCTGTCCAATAGCCGGTTCAGGTCGATCTCCTCCCGCTCGTGGCTGGAGTGCCGGCTGAACTCGAGCAAATTGTTGATGATCTTGGAGGCCCGCTGGACGTTCTTCCGGATGATCTCCAGCTTCGGTTTCGCCTCCGGTACGGAGTCGGCCAGGATCATCTCCAGGGCGTAGCGGGCCGTCTCGATGATGTTGAGGGGATTGCGCAGCTCGTGGGCGATTCCGGACGACAGGAGTCCAATGGTGGCCAACTTCTCGCTCTTGATGAGCTGCTTTTCCAGACGACGCTGCTCGGTCACGTCCTTGATATGCTCGATCACCATTTCCACCCGGCCGTCGAGGCCGAAGAGGGGGTAGGTCCACAAGTGATACGTACGGTCGCCGAAGGTGTGCTCGCGGAATTGGGTTCTGCCCGTCGCGAAGGTCTCCTCCGCAGGGCAGTCGGTACAGAAGGAGGCGAGGGGATGGAGCACCTCGAGGCATTTCCGCCCCACCAGCTGTTCCGGCCGAGCCTTGGCGGCTTCGGCCAGCTTGCGATTGACCATGATCAGCGTGCGGTCCGGGGTGAGCGAGAAGATGTAGTCGGTGATGCTGTCGAAAAGAGCCTGAAGCCGGCGTTTGCTCAGCAGGATCTGCTGCTCTAACCGTCGCTTCTCGGTGACGTCGCGCACGATGTAGAGGATGACCGGCTCCCCCTCTTGCTCCACGGCGGTGATGCTGGTGTCGACGGCCACGAGCTCGCCGTCTCGTCGCAGGAGGTTGAGGTCGCTGGTGGAATCCTTTCCCCGCTCCAGGACGACCTCCCGCAGCCTGTCCACCAAGGCCCCCTGATCGGCAGGCACTAGGTCGCGGAAGCTTCGGGAGAGCAGTTCCTCGCGGGTCAAGCCCGTGAGCTTCTCGGCCGCAGGGTTGACGTCGATGAGGGTCCAAGTGTGGGCGGACTCGACGAAGATCCCCTCCAGCGCATTCTCGTACAGAAGCCGGTAGCGTTCTTCCGTCTTGCGGAGCTTTTCCCGGAGGAGATGGTTGTCGTAGGCTTGACGAGCTACCCGGGGGACGAGGAGCTCGTAGCCTTTTTCCTTCACCACGTAATCCGAAGCCCCCTCCTTCATCGCCTTCACAGCGATGTGCTGGTTCCCTTGGCCCGTCACGACGACCACGGGGAGCCGGCGCTTCGAGGCGTTGATCTCCTCCAGAATCTCGATGCCGTTCATCCCCGGGAGGTCGTAGTCCAGAATGACCAGATCAAATGCCTCTGCCCGGAGGAGCTCGAGAGCCTCTCTCCCGTTGCTGGCTCGAGTGACCTCGAAGCGGGGGTCGAACCGGCGCAGGCGAATCCGCAACAGCTCGGCGTGCGCATCCTGATCCTCGACCAGGAGCACCCGGATCGGTGGTTGGGTCATGCGTTCATTGTCTCCTTTGCGTGCGTGGAACTGCGCGAAGGCTCAATTCTGGCGATGGTGAAGTAGAAACAGGATCCACGACCCGGGCGGGACTTCACCCAGATCTCGCCGCCGTGGGCCTCCACAATGCGCTTCACGATGGCCAGGCCGAGACCGCTTCCGGAAACACCGCGCGTGTTGCCCAGCCGGGAAAACATGCGGAAGAGCCTCGGCCGGTCGCCGGGGGCGATCCCGATGCCGTTGTCGCGTACCCAGAATTTGTGGGAGATTTCCTCGGAGCTGTAGCCGATTTGGATCTCCGGCGGCGCCGTAGGACGAGAATACTTCAGCGCGTTGCCGATCAGATTGCTGAAGGCGGTAATCATCAGGTTCCGCTGGCAATACAGGGTCGGCAGGACCGGGGATACGGTCACGGTGGCGTTCTTCTCCCGGATCTGGAAATGGTGCTCCCAGATGGCTTCCTCGACTACCTCCCGCATGTCCACAGGCTCCAGGTCCGTCTCATCGGCGTGGAGCCTGGAAATCAGGAGGAGATTGTTGATGAGCTTCTCCATCTGGTCCACATTCTGGATCATTCGCTGGAGGTACTCCTGCGCTTCGCCATTCAACTGGTCAGCGTGAAACTCCTGGAGGAGGCTGGCAAACCCCCGGATGGAAATGAGCGGGGTCTTCAGTTCGTGGGAGACCAAGTAGTACTGCGTCAGGAGTTCCTCTTCTTTCGCCTGAAGCTCCCGCTGTTTGGCGCGGAGCTCGCGCCTCAATCTCTGCACTTCCTTCTCGAGCTTCTCCAAGCGCTGTTGAAGCTTGCCGTTGCTCAGGGACACATCCCCCACGAGTTCTTGCATGGCTTTACCCCTCCTTCTTGGGCAATGTGAAGTAAAACGTGGACCCTTTCCCCACTTCGGACTCCACCCACACCTTTCCGCCGTGGCTTTCCACGATCCGGCGGACGATGGCCAGGCCGATGCCGGTGCCCTCGCCCACGCCCCGCGGAGCCACGCGGTGGAAGAGCCCGAAGATCTTCTCGTGGTGTTCCTTTGGGATGCCGATGCCGTTGTCGCGCACGAAGAAGGTCACGTGTCTTTCTCCGTCCCGCCAGCCGATCTCGATCAGCGGATGCTTCTGGTCGCCCATGTACTTCACCGCATTGCTGAGCAGGTTGGTGAAAACCTGCCCGATCTGCTCCGGCACGCAGTGGATCAGTGGCAGATCTTCCGCCACGCGTACCTCTACTCCCCGTTCCTGAATGGGGTAAGCGAGGGAGCTGAGCGCCTCCTGGACGATTTCCTTGGCAGGGACAGTCTCGTACGGTCGGCTGACACGCCCGATGCGGCTGAATTCCAGTAGATCCTCGATCAGCTTCTCCATCTGCGCCACGTTGTGAAGCACGCGTTCCAGGTATTGGCGCGCCTCGGGATCGAGGGACTCGCCGAAATCCTCCAGCACCAGCGACGTGAAGCCCTGGATGGAGACGATGGGCGACCTCAGATCGTGCGTGACCGTGAATACGAAGTTCTCCAACTCTTGGTTGGCTCGACTGAGCTCCTCGGCCGTCCGTCGGGTCTTCTGGTAAAGGCGGGCATTTTCGATGGCGCTGGCGGCCTGATTAGCCACGGTGCTGATGAGGTGCAGATCCCGCTCCGCCACGGTGCGCACGGCGTCCCAGAATACGGACAGCACGGCGATGGGCTTGCCCCGGGAAATGACGGGCACCCCCAAGAAGGACCGTAGCGGCGTTCTGCTAGCCCCCTTCTCCGCTGCCGGCTGCAGGTTTTCCACGAACACCGGCCGCTGCTCTGAGATGATCCGGTGGATGGCCTGCCGGTAAGCCCCATCGGGAAGGTAGCGGATCCATTCGGCGGCGCTGATGACCGCCTGGGTTGGCGGCTCGTGATTCTCCACGAACTGCAGGGTGCAGACGCGAGCGTCTAGCGCCTTGGCGGCCACTTTGACGATGTGGTCCAATACCTCGTCCACGTTGAGGGAGGAAGTGACGGACTTACTCACCTCCGCCACGATGGAGAACTCCCGCAGGCGCTCGTTAGCCTCCTCGAAAAGCTGCGCATTCTCGATGGCCGTGGCGATCTGGCTCGCAATCTGCCGGAGGAACTCCAGGTGGGTGGAGCGGAAGGCCTGACGTTCCAGGCTGGCTACCTCCAATGTCCCGAGGTACTTGTTTCGGGAGAGCAGGAGCACGCTGATCCGCGATTGCATCTGCCGATTGATTTCCTGCAGCTCCGCTGGGTACAGCGCTCCTTCGGTTGCCTTGGCCAGCAGCCAACCGATATCCTCCCTGCCGAAGCGTTTCCAAAGGCCTTTTCGCAGACCCTTGCCCACCCGCTCCGAGACCACGGCAAACACCCGTACTTCCTCCGGTCGCTCCCCGAGCAGGGTGATGCAACCGACGTCGTACTCCAGCACCTTGCGCGTTTCCTGGAACGTGGCGCGGATCACTTCCTCCAGTTCCAGATTGGAGCTCACAGAGTTGGTGATCTCGCTGATCGCTGCGATGTGCCGGTTCCTTCGTTCCAGATTCTCGCGGAGGTCCAGTTGCTCCTGGAGCAAGCCCGTCAGGTAGCCGGCCGCCAGGGCGATCGTCACGTCGGCGACGTCCGGTGGTCGGCCCGGCGGGAAATAGAGTGCCAAAAGCCCGAAGTCCTTGGTCGCCCCGCGCACGGGGACGGTGAGGAGCGACTCGTATCCCAGCTTCTGCGCCACAGGCCGGTAGCGCTCGAACTGAGGGTCCCGATGGACGTCCCGGATCACGAGAGGCTGCCCCGTCTGGAGCACGCCCTCATACGGCCCCTCGGCGAGAGCGGCCAACCAGGTGGAGAGCGGAAGTCCCGAGGGCTTTTCCCCCTCGAAGGCCTGGGCGTACCGGAGCCGCAGCGGTTCGGACCCGTTTTCCTGAGCCAGGATCGCGCCAAAACGAGCTCCAAGCCTCCTGCCGAGCTCATTGAGAACGGCCTGGCTCACGTCCGATGGCGGAAGCTCTCGCGGCAAGGATACGAGGCTGCGGAGCAGATCCGGAAGCATGCTCAGCCTTTCCAGCGAGCGGCCCTCCGCCGCCAGCTTCTCCGTCTCCGAGAAGAGAACGAGCATCTCATTGGGCCGATGCGGGGACGGAGGGAGGACCCTCACGGCCAGTTCTGGCGTTCCAGAAGGAGCGATGACTCGAATGCGCCCTTGTACGGCGCGGTTCTCATCTCGGGCCGCTTGCAAGAGCTGGGAAAGATGCTCCAGGGATTCGCCCTCGAACACATGGCTCAGGCTCTGCCCCTCCAGTTCGCTCGGAGCCAGCGAGAAGAGTTCGGCGAAGGCCGTGTTGGCCTCCTCGATCACGCCGTCGCGAAAGGAGATGAGCGCGGCGGGGATGCTCGAATTGGCAAAGAGGGACCGATAGCGAAAGCGCCAAATGTCGCGCGAACGCTCGCTCTCCTCGCGAGCCCGCTGTTGCCTGGCCCGTTCTATAGCAAGAGCCAAGAGCAGGGCGATCTCACTCGCGATGAATTCGTGGTGTCGGGTGAAAGCTCGGGGGGTCCGGCTGCAAAAGTGCAGAAGGCCGAGCGTCTCGCGCCCGAACGGCAGAGGTACCACCAGGTCGGAGGCCGCGTCTGGCAGGAGCAGACGCTGGTCCCCGGGAGGCAGCTTTTCCACCGCTTCGATCCTGGGCCGGAGCAGACACCGCTGTTCCCGTACCGCAGGGGCGAAGGAGGTCTCCTCGACCGGGATCGCCCCGCCTTGCTCACCCGCCAGGCTGTCGCGGTTCAGCGCGGGCGAGATGGTGAGCAGCTGTCCGGACTCATCGACGAGTAGCACGAGAATCTGCTCGGCCGGAATGAGATCTGCGAGGCTGCGCTTGGCGATCTGGAACACCTCCGGCAAATCGCCACGCGCCGCAATGGCCTCCACCAGCGTGGCAATAGCCGCGATCCGATCGAGCCCCTCTGGTTCGATACTGCTCACCGGCGTACGGTTTTCGTTCATGGTACCGCTTGGCAACGTCGGTCCGCTGAGACATCCACCGTCAGCTAACGCCCCAACTGCCTATTTTCCCTTCGTCAGCGCGATCCACTCCGTGCTATCCCCCCGCGCGTCAGAAGACGTTTCGAGCTGGGAGAAGAGAATTGCAACGCGCGTGCCGTAGATCACACCCTTGGAGTGGAGGGCTGGGGCCAGTCGGGCGGGCGGAAGGGCGTCGGGCTTGCTTGCCCTCGGGCGGGAGATGCGGGACCCTTGTCGCGCTTGCGGTGCAAGGTCTCTCGGTTCGCTGAGGCACTTGGGCGGCTGGAAGCCGTGGGTTGCACTCGCGGCCACGGCGTGCGAGCCATTCGGCTTTGGTTGGATCTCATCCGGCGCGCGTTTCCTCCCGGGAGGTGGAAAGCTAGTTGCGCGGGGCCAGGAATCCCTGCGGGCCGAGGAGGGCGTGCCCCGATCCCCCGCCGGATCAATAGCCGAAGAGAGCGCGGGCCTCGCTGAGAACCTGCGGGACCACCTGTTCCATCTTCCCCTGCAAACGAGCGCCTGCCGCATAGGGATGCCCTCCCCCGCCGAACTTGCTGGCCAGGTGATGCACCACCACCCGGCCCTTCGAGCGGAGGCTCATCTTCACGTGGCCATCGGGAGTTTCTGTGAACATGATAGCGACTTCCACTCCCTGGATCGCTCGGGGCATCTCGGCGAGGTTTTCCGTTTCCCAATACGATGCGCGGCAGTGGCGGAGCATCTTCTGGGTGACGCGAAACCACGCGATCCGGCCGCCATTCTCGAAGTGCAAGTCCTTGATCGCCTCGGCCAGCAGGCAGAGTCGGGCGGGTGAGTTCTGCTCGTAGATGTGTTCGTAGATGTCGAGGAAAGGTACCCCGTTTTCCAGAAGCTCAGCGGCCATGCGATGGGCCTGTGGGGAGGTATTGCTGAAGCGGAAACCGCCCGTATCAGTGAGCACGCAGGTGTACAAGGCGGCGGCCAAATGCCCTCGGAGCGGGACCCGAAGGCGCTTGGCGAGCTCGAACACCAGTTCCCCCGTGCAGGAGGCCGTTTCGTCGACCAGCATCACTTCCGCCAGCTGGTCCGTCACAATGTGGTGGTCAATGCACAGCCGCTTGGCCTGGCATTGGCGCAGCACACTTCCCACTTCGCCCAGACGGGCCCAGTCGCTGATATCCAAGATCACCGCCAGATCCGCTTCCTCCAAGAGGTGGTGGTGCAGGGACTCCTGGTATCTCTCCGCCCTCCCGTACGCGTCCAGAAACAGATACACCGGCGGGACGGCGCCGTCATTGAGAACGTGGACCCGCTTGCCCATTTGGCTGAGCAGCTCCGCCAGCGCCAGTTCCGACCCAATCGCGTCGCCATCGAGATTGACGTGGGAGGTGACCACCACCTGTCGGGACGCGCGAAGGAGAGCCAGAGCTTGCTGCCAAACCGACTCCTCGATCATGGCACCGATACCCAGGCGAAGCTCATGTTCCCGAATTCGTCACTCGCGCGTACACTCACCACTGCGCTCGAGCCGGGGAGGGGTAACTCCAGGTGAAATGACTCGTAGCGGGAATCCACCACCCCATCGTCCGAGGCCATCTTGACCCACGGCCCTGCCCCAATCGACACCTCCACCGACTGGATGCGGCTGAGCTTGTCCTCCACCTGGAAGGAGAGCCGGAGCCTGGAGCCACCGGGCTCGCAACGCAGAGCTTGGATCGATGGCGGAGTGTGATCCACGAGGAAGGGTTCCGATTCCAGGGAAGCCGTCCGCGCTTGGTTGATCGGGTTGGATGGCGCGTCGCTTGCGGTCACCCGAAAGCGATAAAAGCCATCGGGGAGGGTTTGAGTGTCCAGCGCAAAGGCGCTTTCGGCCATCTGATCGCCAAGGACTTTCCATTCCCGCCAGTCTTCTCTGCGGATCTCCAGGCGGAAGGCCAACTTGTCCCCGTTCGGATCTTCGAACTCCCAGCTGCAGGTCCGAAAGCCCATCTGGGTCTTACGTTCGCCGAGGGATTTCGGAGAGCTAAGTCCCTCCCCTTGCCCTGCGCGCTGGTAATTCTCCACCTTCGCTGCTCCGGAATAAGCCTGATTCGGGGCGTAGATGCGGATCGCTTTCAGGACCGGTGGCGAGTTCATCTGGACGTAAGAGATGCAGATGTCCTCCACTCGATAGGTCGAATCACCCTCCATTTCCAGCTTCCATTGCAAGAAGCGGGCTGGCGGACTTTGGATTCCCCTTGCCCCGCCTTGCTCGGTTACGGGAGCCCAAGACGACCAGGTGCTATTGGGCTTTTCCGTATTGCCGGAGCGGGTGAAGAGGCGGGCTCGCCCTTTACCCTCCTCTCGCCATTGCACCTGTCCCCACCTGCTGATCAGCCTGGCGTCGAACACCGGCGAAGTATACTCCCCTTTGCCCTCGGGCTGACACTGGAGCTCGAAGACCTTCCCGGGGTTAGCCGTAGCTGCAAGGAGCCTCGATTCTACGGGGATTACAGAGAGGATATGGCAGGGTCCCACCGAGGCCAGCAGGGCCAATTCGCCATTGGGACCCCAGCTGTAGATCCGACCTTGCGGACCCGAGGCCAGGAGGTAGACATCCTTCCACGGAGTCACCGCCAATACCAGCTCGTCCGTCGAGTTCCACAGTTCGCGGGCGGAGCCAGTGGTCTCAACCAGGTGGACCACACTCTTCTGCTTGAGGCCCCTTCCTGGGCCCAAGATGCGACCCGCCATTTCGGCGGTTGTGGCCTGTCCCTCTTCGCCTGCTGGGGAAACTTGCTGCAAGGAGGCTACGAGAAGCGCGTCCTCACCCCTTGGCGCCAGACTCACCACTTCATCGAGCGGAGAATCCCAAAGCGTGAATACCTGCCCGTCTAGCGTGGCTCGGTACACGTAGCCGTTCTCGGCCGTTCCGAGGAGCCAGGCCCTCCGGGGTCCCCAGATCAGGCTCCGGATGTGAGATTCTTCCGAGGTCAGGATGGTGTCCAGCTTCCCCGACGACCCCAGACGGTACAATCGGGCGCGCTGGCCCGTCGCGATCCACATGCTTCCGTCCGGTCCGGGACGGAGTTTCCAGACGTAGGTGTCCGGCAGGTCGCAAACCGGAACCACGCCCTTGCCGGGGGCGACACGGTAAATGCAGGCGTCCGGGGTAGTGCCGAAGTAGAGCTCGCCTGCGGCGGTGGCCGCGAGCGCCGTGACCAGCACCTCCTGCGATTCGAAGACCGTTTCGACCTTCCCGTTACGGTCGTAGTGATACACGGCCCCTGACGCCCCGGCGGCGAAGTAGAGGTCGCCCTTTGGGCTAACCGCGACGTCCCAGACAAAGGGGGCCTGAGCTTCCCAAAGGAGGCGCACCCGCGGTCCGACCGCAAACACACCGCGCTCGGAGATGCTCACGCCGCGGATTTCCCCTTGCTTGAGATACTCGAGGTCGTCGAAATGGCGGAAGCTCGGCTCCACCGCACGGGCCACGGCCGCCTGGCAGAGGAGAAACCCGAGCATGAAGCGAAGAGCTGCTGTTTCCTTGCTCATTTCTCCTGTCCGCTGGTTTCGCTTCGAAGAAGGAGCGTAGCCGTCTGGATCCCAGTGACCTCGAAGTCCAAGGGGATGCACTCTTCGAGGACGATCCGTGCTGGCAGGCCACGCACGTCCCCCGCGCTCTGCCGGGCGCTAAACATGGCCAGCAGCGAAGGAGGAGGCGCTGGAAGTTCCTTCGCGCCCAAGGCGAGTCCGGCGTCCGACACGGTGACCTGAATGTACAGCTGGTCGTTCCGCCTTCGAGAGCTCAGGATCCGCAGCAGGTGGCGGAAGTTCACGGGCTGGAACCGGTTCGGGAAGTTCCGCATGTCGAGCCGATTCAGATCCGTTCCTCCCCCCACGTTCACGGCGATTCGCCCCTTCTCCGGTAGGTTCCGCGGCAAGACGATCCGTCTTTGGATGGTTCGCCACTGGCCGTCATTGGTGAGCAGGGTACAGACGATGGAGAGGGAATCTCCAGGGCTTACGCTCGTCCGATCGTACCAGAGGTGCATCACCTCCGCCTGGCGACTTCGGGGAAGAAACTCCACGTCCAGCCGGAGACTGTCGAACCGGACGGGCTGGAAGGGATTGAACATCAGCGAGGCGATGGCGGAGGCGATGTCCATGGTGCTGCGGAGGACATCCTCCATGGGGGATAAGAAGCCGGCTGTCTCCCGACGGGCGTAGAAGTTCTCGAAGCTGAGCGAGGTGTTGCCGTTCAGATCGAGGTAGGAGCGCACACGCAGGCTGTAGTCGCCTCCGCTCATCCGCGAGGATTCCAGGGCATTGATGAGCGCCACCCGCAGGTAGAAGGGGATCACGGTACGCAATGAGGGATCGAGGGCGACGCGGAAGTTGTACGTACGCTCGCTGGCGTCGGCTCCCCAGCATCGAACCTTCACCGGGGTCAGATCCGGCAGAGGGCCAAGCTTGCCGAAGGTACCGGTCAGCCGATCCTGGTAGAAGGTGCCGATGAGGTCACCGATGAGCGGGAGCTTTTCCGAAGCGTAGAGGCTGGGGATGGTCGTGGCGATGCGAACCCGGGCCATCGGGAGAGCAATCGGGCCGGCGTCGAATACCGAATGACCGAAAGCCAGGATCTCCTCGCCGTCCCGCCAGGTCACAGTTCCTACCGCCTCCACGGTGGCGTCGCCCGCCACCAGGACGAGAGCTACCGGCGAGCCCGGCTGCAAATCGTCGAGGGAGGTATCCCCTTCAACCCTTCCGCTTGCTTGCCCTCCGACCGCGATCGCAGGCGCCCATGCCTGCAACGTCCGTCTTACCCAGGAGAGGACGGATTCAGAAAAGCCGGTGAATACGAGTAACGGCGGCCAAGGGACAAGGCTCTGACCCAAGCCTTGGTCAGGGAAGGGGAGGAGAAGATCTTCCCCCTGGCTTCCTCCGAGCCATGTGTCCAGGAAACGGTCCGATACCCTTCGTTCGGGAAGCCAAAGCGTGGCGCGGCGCTCCTCCCTCTGGATGATGGGCAGCATCTGCTCCACCGGCACCACACCGGCCAACGGGTCCTTGCTGAAGGTGCCGAAGCGGTAGGCGATGGCTCCGAGAAGCCGGCCTTCGATGTAGACTGGGCTCCCACTCATCCCTGCCGCAACACCGATCCTCTCGGCTTGCGGCCCGAGAAGCCGCACGAGTACGACGTCCTGCCCGGGGTAGTAATTCCGCAGCACGTCCACCACTTCGATCTGGATCTCCTCGATCTGCTCCCCGAAGAGGACGGTCTTCGCGAGGCCCGTCATTCCGGCTCGTACCTGCCCGACGGGAAAGATGGCCCTGGAATCTCTGCCTGGCAACGGTGTGGCCAGGGCGACATGCGTCGCCGCGATCAGGAGAGCGATCTTTGCTCTCAAGCTTGTCATCCCAAGAAACGCCGGGAAAAAGAAACAAGGGCAGGGGAGATTGGCGGCAGCCCTCCCCCGCCCTCCGTGACATCCAGAGATCGACAACGCGCAAATCCGGACAGCCGAAGGGGGATCCCTACGCCTTCACGATGCAGTCTACTGGGCAGACCTCTACGCACCGCGGGCTGTCGTGGTAGCCTTGGCATTCCACACACACGTTGGGGTCGATGACGTAGATTTCCGGCCCTTCGCTGATGGCATTCACCGGGCACTCCGGTTCGCAGGCGCCGCAGTTGATGCACTCCTCGGTGATTCGCATCGCCATGGTTCAGCCTCCTGTCGGTTTGACCCAGCGCGTCTACCTCACCCCACAGCGTCGGCACTCCGGTCCAAACCAGCGCGTGCTGCCCGAATATATCAACATTCGCGAGAAGAGGCAAGGCAAAACCGGATCCCCAGGCATTTCCGCTGCGGATGCGCACCTCCGGCTGCTCTCCGCGGATCGACCCCCGAAGCGGCGGTTTCCGGCTTCAAGCTTCTCCGCGCGAGCTCGAAAGGGGATGAGGTTGATTGCCCATCTGTACGGAGCCCGGTCCTCTTGCTGGGCGGTGCGGTGTGGCGGCTGGTTCCGGGGCCCGGTTGGAACCTCGGGGGCCAGCCTGCACCTCCTCAACATCGGTGAGGGCACGAGGGCCGACCCGAGGGAGCTAAAAACAACTTGCAGGATTCCAACGCGTTGGGTACATTTCGGGGCTTCCGCGGTCAGGGCCAAAAGGGGCGGTTTGCCCTTTTCTTTTTGCCCGAGGGGCAGGTGTCAGGGGTTCGGGGGCGGCAGGGGAGTACCGCGGATCCGCGACGCATTCCCTGACGCTTGTGTCCGGCCCGCGGGGCGGTCTTGAGGATTGCCGGTTGAGGGAAAAGAACTGTCGAGGAGGCAAGCGTTGGCGGTCAAGATCAGACTCACCCGGATGGGAAAGAAGAAGAACCCCTTTTACCGCATCGTGGCGGTGGATTCGCGCACCCGGAGGGATGGCCGTTACCTCGATCTCATCGGCCATTACAACCCCATGGTCGACCCGCCCGAGGTGCGAATCGATGCGGACAAAGCTTTGAACTGGCTCCTCAAAGGGGCGATACCGTCCGACACGGTGCGGAGCCTGTTTCGCCGCCAGGGCATTCTTCTCCGTTTCCATTTGATGAAGGCAGGGGCGGACGAGGCGCGGATTCAGGAGGAGCTGAGGAAGTGGGAGCTCCTGCAGCTGGAGCGGCAGAGGCGCCTTGAGGCGGTGAAGGCTCAGAAAGAGCGAGAGAAGCGGGCAGCGATGGAAGCGAGCGGGGCGGAGGAGGGAGCGGCCGAGAGCGAGGACCTGACGGCTACCTCCGAAACCAGTGAGCCCGCTTCCTGAGGACCGCATAGCTATTGTGGGAGTCTGAGGTCCCTGCCGGCCTGTGGGCCGAGGAGGCCAAATCGTACTTCCTGAGGCGTTCTTTGACAGAAACCGCGCGTGAACCATTTGGGGGCGTCGTCGTCCAACTATTGGCGCATGTTAGTATCAGCGGGTCATCGGCGTTCCCCGACCGTCGAGGAGAGGCATCGCCGAAGGAGGGGTGGAGCGATGAGAGAGTTCGTGGAGTTCATCGCCAGACACCTCGTGGACGATCCGGACAGCGTCGAAGTTCAGGAAGTGGCCGGCGAGCAGACCAGCGTGTTCGAGCTTCGGGTCCCGCGGCAGGAGCTGGGCAAGGTGATAGGCCATCGCGGTGCCATCGCAAAGGCGATGCGGGTCTTGCTTGCGGCAGCTTGCGCCAAGCAAGGCAGGCGTCGGGCGGTGCTGGAAATCCTCGAGAAAAAAGAGTGAATGGAAGTGCCTGAGTCCCCCAAATGGGTTTCCATCGGGTACGTCGTCCGACCCCACGGCGTCCGTGGAGAGATGAAGGTCATCGGGGTCGATGAGGGAGTAGCTCGTTTTTGTCAGGCGACCCGGGTGCTCCTTGAGTCGCAGGGAGGACGTCGCCAGGAGTACGGGGTGGAGCGATTTCGGGCCCGCGGTCGGATCATCCTGCTCAAGCTCAAGGGCGTGGGATCCAGGGAGGAGGCTGAAAGCTGGCGGTCGAGCGAGGTTTCCATCCCGATCGAGGAGGTGCCGCCACTGGAGCCAGGTAGCTACTACGCGTTCCAGCTGGTGGGGCTCGAAGTCCGCACGAGCAGCGGGGAAAGGCTGGGTACGTTGACGGAGATTCTGGAGCTTCCCGCCAGCGACGTTTGGGTCGTCCGCGAGGGCGAAAAGGAGATCCTGGTTCCAGCCGTGGCCGAGATTATAGAAGACGTGGATATCGAGGGCGGGACGATTCGGGTCAAGGCCTTGGAAGGTTTGACCGAATGAAGGAGGTTCGCCTTCACATTCATGTGGTGACCGGCTTCCCGAACCTCGTTCGCAGTCCCTTGGAAGAGAGCATCCTTCGTCGTGCCCAGGCCAAGGGACTCGTGCGGATCGACGTCTACGATCTCCGCAACTACACCCGGGACAAGCACAAGCAGATCGACGACTATCCCTACGGCGGTGGGCCGGGGATGGTGCTCAAGCCGGAGCCCATCTTTCGCTGCGTGCGAGAGATCGTGCGTCGCTGCGACCCGATCCGGCCCCGGATCATCCTTCTCACACCCGACGGGACGACGTACACGCAGGACCTCGCCGAGGAGCTATCGCGCGAGAGGCATCTGGTGCTCATCTGCGGTCATTACAAGGGGGTGGATGAACGCGTGCGGGAAGCCTTAGTGACCGACGAGATCTCGATTGGGGATTACGTCCTCTCCGGGGGAGAGCTTCCGGCGCTCGTGGTGATCGATTCGGTAGTGCGGTTGGTCCCTGGGGTGCTGAGCGACTACGAGTCGGCTACTACCGATTCGTTCTCCCGCGGGATCCTCGATCATCCCCACTATACCCGGCCGGAGGTCTTCGAGGGCATGCGCGTGCCGGAGGTGCTTCTCTCCGGGCACCACGCCGAGATTGAGAAGTGGCGGCTGGAGAAGGCGCTCGAGAGGACGCGCCAGCGCCGGCCGGATTTGTACGAGAGGTATCTGCGGAGATATCAGGACGCGTCAGAAAGCCGAACAGCCCTGAGAGTGGCTCGCAACGGAGGTTAGTATGAACAAGGTGGATCTGGTCGCGGCGTCGCAACTGAAGACCGACATTCCTGAGTTCGGGCCCGGCGACACCGTCGCGGTGCACGTCAAGGTCATCGAGGGTGACAAGGAACGCATCCAGGTGTTCCAGGGAGTGGTGATCTCGCGCCGGGGAAGCGGCATCAACGAGACCTTCACCGTGCGGAAGGTTTCCGATGGCATCGGCGTGGAAAGGATCTTCCCGCTGCACTCTCCGAACATCGTGAAGATCGAGAGGGTCCGGCGGGGCAAGGTGCGGCGGGCCAAGCTGTTCTACCTGCGCGGCCTGTCCAGCAAGGCGGCGCGGATCCAGGAGAAACGGGACAAGCAGCGCGAAGAGGAGAAGTGAAGCCCGCGGATGGAACCGAGAGGGATCGGGCTCCCTTCGGGTGAAAGGCGCAGGGCAAGATCTGTTACAAAAACTTCCGTGAACCGAGGGGGCACTCTGGCGTTGATAGGTTTGGCTTCATGGCAGGCCCTCCTTCCCAAGGAAGAGCCCGTCCGGCAATGACCGGCGGGCTCTTCGTATTTCAGGGGCGGCTACCGTGGCGGTGGATAGGCACACGTCCCCGCGGGCCCGGGCTCTGAGGGGAAGCACGGAAACCCTCTCCGGGGCTCAACATCTTCCGGGCCCTTCGGAGCGGAGGCTCAAATCCCGCGCTGTGGTCATCGGCTCCGTCCGGTGCTGGAACTCTGCCCCGAGGGCAGGTGTTCTGGAATTGCGGTGTATCAAGGTGTGTAAGCGGGAGCCACCTCCCGACACGAGACTCTCGCCGCAAGCGAAGCGCGCGGCAGAAGAGTCCGTACGCGGCTGTCCCGGCAACGCGGGAATTCCGGCATGTAGAGCGCGGAGGTGCTGAAAGCTGCGGCCGTAGCGGATCATGGTCCTCGTCATGGTGGGAGGCGGATGCAGGAGAAGACCCCACAGGATCAGCCCCAGGGCCGGTTGCTGGAGCAAGTGGATACCGCCGCGCAGTCGGAGGAAGATTCCGAGCTGATGGCTCGGGCGGCCTCGGGCGACCGTTTGGCCTACGACCGGCTCATTCGCCGCTACTACCGCAAGGTGTACGCAACGAGCTATCGCTTGCTCGGTAGCGCCGAAGACGCTGAGGATGCCACGCAGGAGATCTTCCTCAAAGTCTACAAGGCGGCCCGCAGCTTTGACCCAAATCTCCGCTTCTCGACCTGGCTTTATCGGATCTCCCTCAATCATTGCCTGAACGTGCTCCGCTGGCGCCGCAGACGGCGGTGGTTGTCGCTGAACGCACTTCTTCGACCTCAAGAGTCGGAGGCCGATGGCGACGAATACGCCAGTCTCTTCCGCGCCCAAGTGCCCCAGCCCGACGATCTCCTCGAGAGGGAGGAAAGGGCGGGGGCCGTGCGCAAGGCCATCGAATCCTTGCCGGAGAAACAGCGCATCGCGATCATTCTCCACCGCTACGAGGGAATGAGCTACAAAGAGATCGCGGAGGTCATGGGCACATCGGTGGCCTCCGTGGAGTCGCGGTTGCATCGAGCGAAGGAGGCGCTCGCCGAGAAACTGGCTGACCTTCTCGAAATCGACCTGCAGGTGGATCGGGAGACGAGTGGCCGGAATCGAGAAAATCGGCGCAAGGATTGAAGCGGCTGGGTGTATTTAGAAGCGGACGAACGACCGAGGTGATTGACGAGATGACCTGCAGCGATGTCCAAAGGCTTCTGGCTCGAGATGTGACACTGGAGGGCGCCAAAGAGGCTCAGGCGCACGTGCAGAGCTGCACGCAGTGCCAAGCGTTTCGGGATCGGATGCTGGCGCTCGATGCGCTGCTGGCGCAGTGGCAGTGCCCGGAAGCTCCGGACTGGCTACCGGCCAAGATTTCCGCTCGTCTTGCGGCCCTCGAGACCGGAAGGCCGACGCAGGTTCCGCGGTGGGGCCTTGTGCTCGAACGTGTCTTGGTGCCCTTGGTGGTGGCATCCGGATTGATCCTCGGCGCCTTGCTCGGCTCTCACCTGAACCGACTCCTGCAGCCGGCCTCCGTGGAAACAGCCGGGATTGCGGAATCCGAATCGTCGCTCGTGGTTGACCCCCTCACTGGGTCATTTACAGAAGCGGTGGAGAACGTTGCCTTTGCCACCGCGGGGGGGAACCGATGAAGGCGCGCTGGATGCTCTATGCTTTGCTCTTTTCCGTGGCGGTGAACATCGCGGCGGTGGCGGTCATCGCCTACTATTGGTCGAAGGGACCGGTGTCGGCCCGGGCCAAGCCCCCGCGCCGACCGGCGGAACCCTGGGCGGAATTGAACCTGACGGAGAAGCAGAAGGCCAGATTTGATAGCATCCGAGACGACTACTTCCGCAGCATGCATCCCATGTGGGAGGAACTTCGGAAGGAGCGCACGGCCCTGGCCAGCGCGGTGCTCAATGGTCCCGCCGACAGCGCGCAGGTTGCGCAGCACATCCGGCGCATCAGCGAGCTGCAGGCACAAATGGAACTGCGCACCCTGCGATTCTTCACGCAACTGCGGGACGAGTTGAGCCCGGAACAAGCCGCTCGCTTCCGGAAGATGATAGAGGATATGGTCAAACAGCGGGGCCCAAGGCCTCACCGCCGACGAGAGTTCCGTGGGGAGGACGGCCCTGGGAACCCCGATCTCAATAAACCCAACCAATTGCAACGCGAAGGAGGTGGTCTAAATGAGAAAAGCCGTAGCGATTCCGACGATGCTTGCTTTGCTGCTGACTGCGGGCTATGCGCTCGCTCAGCCTGGCCCATGCTCTGACCCGGATCCGGCGAAGCCCATTTGGTCCAAGCTTGACCTGACGGAAGAACAGCGGGCGAAGCTGTCCAGCCTGCACCTGGAGTTTGCCAAGGAGACCCTGCCGATCCGAAATGAGCTGGGGGTGAGGCGCCTTGAGTTGCGGCAGCTAATGATGGCCGAGACGCCGGATCTAAAAGCCGTCGAGGCCAAAATCGATGAAATCCAGAAGTTGGAAGCTACGCTCCAGAAGAAGCGTGCCGCGCACCACCTGTCCGTCCTCAAGCTCCTGACCCCCGAGCAGCGCAAGAAGCTGCGTGAGCAAGGCTTCGTGGGTTTTGGGTGCGGCAAGCGGTGTCTGGGTTGTGGGGTCCGCGAGGGGCGGCGCATCATGCTGCATGAGGGTCCCGGCCCCGCACGCAGGGTCGAAAGAGTGATCGAAATGCGGTAAGCTCGTTCCTCTCCAAGAAAGTCTGGCTGCTTCCTCCTCTCTCCTCCCTTCAACCAGTAGCCAGACCGAAGAAGGCCTCCCGAGAGGGAGGCCTCTTCGTTTTTGGGGAGGGAGGGTAGTACGAACCACCTTCCCGAGCCCGAAGTGGCTCCCAACGACGCACACCGATGCCTTCCCCCCTCCCGAGTCATCCCAATCGAGCAGGAACAGGTTTGGATACTTGCGCGTGGGGGTAGGCGCGGCAAGGCCTACGTCAGCCAGAGGATCCGAGGCGTCTCGAATCGATTCCGCTGGCCAAGAGCCCGGCGGCGAAGGTCACGTTCGCTCCGATGAAAACGTACCACGGCCAAGCAATGGGCGTCAGGCTCACTCCCAGCATCGTCGCAAGCCCGATAGCCATCCCCACCAGTGCGCCGGTTTGCGTAGCTCTCTTGGCCAAGCGGCCGAGAAGGAAGATCCCAAGCAGGCTACCGTAAGTGAAGCTGGCAATGGTGAGGCCGACCTCGAGCACGTTGCCCCACGAGGATGCCAAGGCCGCCACCCCCACGAGGACAAGAGCCCAAGCCAGGGTCACCAACCGGCTGATCAGCAGCTCTTGTCGGGGCGATAGCTTCCTCCGGGAGAGGGGCTTGTAAAGGTCCACGACGGTGCTACTGGCCAGAGAATTGAGGGTACCCGAAAGGGTGGACATGGCCGCGGCAAAGATGGCTGCCACAACCAAACCGGAAAGCCCCGACGGAAGATGCCGCACAATGAACAGCGGGAATACCTCGTCCGGACGCGACGGAGCCGGATCCGCCGGGTAGCGCTGGAAGAAGGCGAAGAGCATGACCCCGATGAGCAGGAAGAAAGCGAACTGCGCGATGATGAGGATGCCGCTCCCGACGAGCGCGCGCTGTCCGTCCCGCAGATGGCGACACGTCAGAAGCCGCTGTACCATCAGCTGATCCGTCCCGTGACTGGCCATGGTCAGAAACGTGCCGCCGATGAGCCCAGCCCAGATCGTGTACGGGGCCCGCAGGTCGAAATGGGGTTGGAACCAGTCGAATTTCCCGGAAGCGGATCCGACTGCCACCACTTCGCTCCAGCCTCCCGGCAATGCGTGGAGGATTGCCAGTACCGCCACGCCCGCCCCGGCCAGGTAGATCAGGATCTGGATCACGTCCATCCAGACGACGGCTTTGATGCCCCCGACATAGGTGTAGACCACCGTGGCGATGCAGATGATGGCAATGGCCTTCGCGTAGCCGATCCCGGAGATCATCGCTAAAGGAATCGCCGTCGCGAAGAGCCGCACCCCGTCGGCGAGGACGCGCGTTCCGAGAAAGATCACCGAGGCGAAGCTACGGGTCTTCCCCCCGAACCGCTGATCGAGGAATTGGTACGCCGTGAACAGCTCACCCCGGTAATACGCGGGCAGGAAGAGCCAGCTGATGACAATCCGAGCCAGGAAGTACCCGAAGGTGAGCTGCAGAAAGGCCATGTTCGAAGCGAAGGCCAGGGCAGGCACGCCGATGAAGGTCAGGGAGCTCGTCTCCGTGGCCACGATCGACAGACTCACCGCCCACCAGGGGAGATTGCGGCCGCCAAGGAAATAGTCGCGCGAGTCTCGCAAGCGCGAGCCAAACCAGCACCCGATCCCGGTGACCAGCACCAGATACGCCGCCAGGACCACGAAATCCACGCGAGCGAATCCCATCGTCACACGCCCACTCTGCTTGCAGGTCCAACGGGAGAATCATCCAGCCTGTCGAGGCATGGTCGCTTTCGCGCGTCGAGGGGAAAGGAATCTCGGTCCGCGCTCTTTGCAAATCCTTCTGCCGCCGTCGGGGACGTGCATCTCGGGAACGCCTTCGTCCCGTTCCGGCGAGACGGCGCGCGAGCTCAGCGGCTGTATTCCAACACGACTTTGGGCAAAGGAAGCTTCTGGCCTCGGAGCGCGCCGAACTCCAAGCGGTACCGCAGCCTGCTCGCCCCGCGGAGCTCGAGGGGGAGGGAACCATCTTCGGGCACGGGAAGCCAGGGCTTCTCCTCGCGTCGGAGAAGACTCGGTTCCCTCACCTGGACGCGAATCGCAGCGTGGCGCGGGTCGATCGACCGGTCAATCCGGATCCGCAGCCATTTGGCCCCGGGGAAAAGAGAGCGCACTGGCGACACCCAGCAGGCGGAGTCCGAACCGACGCGGATCTGTCGATCCTCCGTGAATTCGAGCTGATGGAGAAACTCCCCCTTGATGAAGTCCAGGTCCGTGAAGTACCAAAGCTCTCCGGCCTTCGGGCCGTCCAGGATCCAGCGGAGGCCCGTCGGCTCGGCCCGGCGCACGGGGTAGGGGAAGTCCAGCTCCATTCGTTGCCGACCCGGCTCGGCCCACACGCGTCGGTGAAGATTGCCTCCGTCCGTCTCTACCCGAAGATCCACAGGCATGCGGAAGGCATTGGGCACGAAGCACGTATCCCGGATCACTACCTTCAGCTTTCGGCCGGCCGGGATGCACTGAACGTCGATCCGGGGCCAGCCCGGACGATACACCCATTCGAGGAAGAACCAGGAGAGGTCTCCTCCGTAGAGTCTTTCGCAAATGCTCTGAAAGTCCGAAGTACTGGCATTGGCGTAGCGGAGGCGGGAGGAACAGTTGTATTCCCGAAGGGCCGCGAAAAACCCGCTGTCGCCCATGACGTATCTCAGCATATGCAGGATCCAGGCCCCTTTGTAGTAGATGTTCAGGTGATAGGCTTCCCGTGCGTCCGCATGTCGCGGGCGGTACACGGTTTCCAGCGAATCAATGCGGAAGGACAGCTTGGCCATGTATTGGTGCATCACCTCGGGGCCGAAAATGTGCTCCACCCACAAGGCTTCCGCATACGTGGCGAAGGCTTCGTGAAGCCAGAACTCTCCCCAATCCCGGGCGGAAACCGCATTTCCCCACCACTCGTGGGCCGTCTCATGGATGGCCATGTAGTTGAAATACTCCTCGTACCAAGAGAGCGGATTCGGCTCGCCGGGTCGCAACGTGTGCGGGAAGATCGGTCCCACCGCCACGGCGGTCGAATGCTCCATTCCGGGGATGCTGGACTGCACCAGAGCGAATTTCTCGTCCCAGAAAGCAAAAGGCCCGAACCAGCGCTCGTAGCACTTCACCAGCTCGGGGATACGCGGGAAGAACTCCGCCCGCGCCCGGGCCGTGTCCTTGGAGAGCACGTAGTAATTCAAGACGGTCTTGCCGGCGAAGGCCGACTCGTACCTCTGGGTCAGGAGGGAGTAGGGGCCGATGTAGAGGGCAATCAGGTAGGTGAGGCGAGGATGAACAACAAGCCAATGCGTGGTCTTCCAACCCCCGAGGCTATCTGCACCCAGGAAGCGTCCGTTGGCGATGCCGTAGAGGGTGTCGGGGAACGTGAGGGAGATCCACACGGAATCTGGCTTGTCTTCGGGGTGGAAGAAAGAAGCCTTGCATGGCCACCACTGATGTGCTCCGACCAGCTGGCAAGAAGTGTTGATCCAGGGTTTGCCGTCGTCGGTCTTGTCGAATTGGACGGGCTCCTCAAAGCCTTGGCCGGGGGAGTAGCTGAAATGAATCCGGACTTTCAACCTTGCGCCCGCGCCAACCTCTCCGGGGAGCGCGATGGAAAGCCTTTGGCCCCATTTTCGGAACTGGAGGGGGATCGCGGGGCTACCGTCCATCTCGGCACTCAGGATACGGAGCCGTTCCCCGGCGTCCAGCACGAGTGAGTCCGCCTTGTCGCTGAGCCAACGGACGCAGATTTCGTTCGTCCCGTTCAGGCGTTGCGAGTCCGGACGTACGGTGAAGTGCAGGCGGTAGGTGAGGACGTCGTAGAGGAGACGGGGGTCGGAGGGCCTAACCCTTTGGCCCGGGAGAGGGTGGGGGAAGCCAAGCACGAGAGTGAGCGCGACCACGCCTGCATACCGGCGGAGACACGCTGAGTGGTTGGCCATCGTGTCCTCCGTGGTGTTCTCTGTTTTCGGGAGGCCCGGGACGGCGCTTGCCACGGCGCGGCAGGAGCCGCGCGCCAGCCGGATCGTCCTGCTCGCGCGGGTGCGTGTATTCCTTCCGCGCTTCTGTCGAGGCTACTGTGCACTGCAGCTGGCGCATCTGGGGCCAATCACGGGGCCCCTTGGCTCATGGTGCCCGGCGGGATCGTCGTCTTTGGTCCGAAACGAAAAAGCCAGGTCGCGAAGACCTGGCTCGGTGCCGAGGGGGGGATTCGAACCCCCACGGGCTTTCGCCCACTGCGCCCTGAACGCAGCGCGTCTACCATTTCCACCACCTCGGCAAGCGGACCAAATTTACTCGCCGCGGCGCAAAAAATCAAGATCCATTGCGTACCCGTGTCCTTCGGCGGGCCACCCGAGTCCACTACGGGAGCGCCGTCCCCTTCGCCGAGTCACTGCGCAACCAGCCTGCAGCCATCAGCGTTGCCCGCAGCTGTTCGGGGCTCTGGACGCCGATCTGCCGCGAGGATTCATTCCCCTGCGCGTCGAAGAGGATCAGGGTGGGGACTTGCGTGATGTTGTACTTCCGTGCGAGGTAGCCCATTTCCCGCAGGTCCACAAGGACGGCACGGAACGGCTGCGTGGAGTCGGAAGCCACGGCCTGAAGGTTGGTCCACAGGTCCATCGTATTCTGGTAGCCGCTGACGGCGAACACGGCCGCTACCGGCTTACCCTGCTTCAGGGCGTCGCGCACTGGATTCTCCTGGGCGGCGTTCCAGCTTTCGACCACTTTTTCATTGCGCCACACCTGCGCCGCCTTGCGAAGACTGTCAATGTAGGATTCCACGGCTTCCTGCTGCTTGGCCTGCCGGAGGTAAGCCTGGATCATCGGGGCAATTTCCCCGAAAGAACGGCCGCCCATCTGCTCCGCGTGTTCGTCGTAGAAAGCCTTCGCCTCATCGAGGCTCACCGACACCGTTTCCGCTACGGTCCGCACCAGCTGATTCATGCGCTGGAACCAGGCCGGATTCATGGTCTTGGCGGTGTCGCTGTGCGCAGCCACCTCCTCGGCACTCAGGGGACCGAACCTCTTCTCGGCTTCCTGCCGAACCACCTCGCGAACGATCAGCTCCTCGAGGAATCCTTCCTTGTCCTTCTCGAACTGGGCCCGTTGCCGTTCCGGGATTTGCGCCAGCTCCGCATTGAATTGCTCCTGCGTGATCTCCACCTTCCCGACCCGGGCCAGGACCTTCTCCTCTTTGCCCTTGCTGCAGCCTGCCACGAGGCCGGCCAGAAGGAACAACACGGCCATCCTTCTCATCTTGCTCCTCATCTTGTTGCGTCACGCTGCTTGGGGAGATTGAACACACACCGGATAAGCCTGGCAGGAACCGGAGCACGAGAAGGGGCCACTTCGGAGGCTACCAAACTTATCGCAAAGCAATTTAGACAATCCCCCCGCTACATGCAAACGAAATCCCGGCGCCGAGTTGGCTTGAACTACCCGCGCAGGAAGGGATGGACGCGCCCACGAAGCGGTAACTCTCAACCGAAACCTCCCTTGGCCACCACCGCGAGTAGTTGAGCCGAAAGCAGAAAGAGCAGCACAATGCCCCACGAGAGCAGGAAGCCGGCAAGATCGGTTCTGTGAGTCCTCCACGAGATCCTGCGTCCCAATGCCACATCCACGAGCACCAGTCGCGTTGCATCGGCGGGTCGGGAAGTGTAGCCGGCGTAAACCACCGAGACCTGCTCTCGCCGGAGTTCCTCCTCCTTGCCGACGGGCACCGAGAGGATTCGGTAGAAGTCGCGGATTTTCTTCTCCGGTTCCGGCGGTGTGAGCAGGCTGACGATGGCCAAGCTGAGAAAGCCGGCGGGCAGGTACACGGCGATCTGCGTAGCTAGCCCGTGCCCACCCCGGAACTCCAGGAAGAAGGCGAGGAAGGTGGCCACAAGAGTTCCGGCCCAGGCTCCCGCTCGATTCGCGCGAGGCCAGAGCAGTCCTCCCCAAAACGGGATGCCGAGGAAACCCGTGATCTTCCACAGGTATTCCATCATCGCCACGACGCTCGGGAAGGAGAGGGCGAGGACCACGGCGCCAGCGAGGAGAAGCAGGCTTGCCAGCCGGCCCACCAGCAGATAGTGCGCTTCGGGCTTGTCCCGGGCGACGTACTTTCGGTAGAGGTTTTGGGTGATGAGCCCGGAACCAGCAATGGTGACCGAATCGCAGGTTGACATCACCCCGCCAAGGACCGCGGCGAACATGACTCCCAGTAGGCCTGGGGGTAGCAGTCTGCGCGCCATTTCCCCGAAGGCCAGTTCGCGGTGTGGGAGGCCGGGGCAAATGGCGACGGCGTACAAGCCCGCCACGGCCCAGGCCATGGTGCACAGCCTTTTCAAGAAGCTCCCAAAGGTGAGGCCGAAGCGCGCATCGAGCTCATTGCGCCCAGCCGCACCCAGCGCCATCTGGTGCGGCCGAATCGGTACCCCCACCAAGGCGTTGACCACGATGGTGACGATGTAGAAAAGGGTAACTTCCCTCGGGGCCACGAGGCTGAACATGTGCCTGCCGATCCGATGCCCGAGCGCGTCGATTCCGCCCACCGTGCGCCAAGCGAGCGGGAGAAGCAGGAAGGAGAAGAGGATGATCAGCAATCCCTGGAACGCATCCGTGATGACGGCGGCCCTCAGTCCCCCCGCGAAGCTGTAGATGGCAATTACGAGGGCTGTGAGGATCACCGCCCATTCCATCGGTAAAGCTCCGCCCGTGAGGCCATCGATGGTCCGCCCCGTCCCTTGGAGCATGAGCCCCATGTAGAGCATCAGGACGAAGATCGAGACGGCCGAGTAGAAAGTTTCCAGGGAACGGCCGTACCGATGGGCGAAGAAATCGCCCATGGTCAGGTACCGCATCCGGCGGAAGACCGGCGCGATGAGCCAGTAGAAGGGGGTCGAAAACAGCCAAAGCCACTGGTACCAGATCCCCGCCAGACCCAGCTGGTACGAAGCCCCTGCCACAGCCACCGCCTGGTCCGTGTGGGTGCCCGTGGCGAAGGTGTGCATCATCATGAAGAACTTGCCGAACCTTCTTCCGGCCATGAGGTAATCCCCGAGCGAGCGGAGACCCCGGGCGACGACGAATCCGGTGACAAGTGCCGCCAGAATGTAGGCGGACAGTACGATCAAGTCCGCAGGTGTCAGTCCGGCCATGCCTCACCTCCGGCATATCCCGAGCTGGCGGGGAATTCCACTCTCGGCCGAGAGGCCCTTTTCAGAATGACCGGTCCGATGTTGCGGGTGGTCGGCCAACTTGAGAGAGCCGGGAATGGCCGCACATCTCAATGGCCAGAGAGGAAAGATGGCTCGGGCGGCGCCGGGCCCGAAGAGCTGCTGCGCGGTAGCTTTGGCTGCTGACAACGTTCGGAGCTCTTGGCGAAATCCGAAAAGGTGCGCGATTGCAATCCACCGCTGCCCTTGTTTGGCGCGGTCGGGACTGTTGCGAGGCGGCCCTGCATTCCAGCGCGGGAGGACGAGGGTTTTCATCGCGAGATCGGCGAACGCGGTTGGTAGCCTGACAGTCCTGGCGATCGGACGGGCCAACGGGATTCTGCCGGGTGCGCTTCCTCAGAACGCAGGCTCCAAGGTCCCGGTCGCCGTCCGTCGGAACGGGAGCCATCCCAGCCCGAAGAAATCGAGCAGGATGTCGCTGCTTTTGGGGCTGATCCGAATGCGCTCCCGGCGGAGATTCTGCGCGTCGTACTGCGTCTGAATGCGCTGGACCTCCTCGTCGAAGGCCTGCTGCAGTTGGTCGAGCTGCTGGCGCAGAGCCTCGACTCTCTCCTGCGCTCGGGCCACATCCATTTCCTCCGCGCGCGCCCGGCTCGCCCGACCCAGTGCGGAGCCGAGGCGAGTGGCGGAGGTGGCGCTCACCTTCTTCTTTCCGAGGAAGGCCCCGAGAACCGCGGTCCCGAAGGACACGGCCGTCTGCAGTTTTGCCATTTTTGCCTGCTCCAGCTCGCGTTGTAGCGCCTGTTCTGCCCGCAGAAGCTGCTGCTGCAAGCTGGTGAACCGGGGGGCATATTTCGCCCGAAGCTTCTCCACAGCTTCGTCTCTTGCCTCCCTCATGGCTTGGGAGGCCCGAGCGAGAAACTCCTCTTCGCTCTCCCCGGGTTTGGAGGTGAGGCCGAGATCGGGCAGGTGAGTCAGCTCGAGCGCACGGTTCTGGCCGAGGTAGAGGGAGAAGGCTCGTTGCCATTTCGCGTAGGAGTCGCTGCGCCGCGCCTCGGGGGGAAGCGGCGCGAAGGACGCCCCTGGCTCAGGCTCCTGCAGAAGGTCCTTCGGCTGGTGGGGGAGTTCCACTGGCTGATCCCAGAGCACGGGCACCGGCCCGTCGTCAAGTGGAAATGCCAAGAGAGTTTCCTGGACAGTATCGAGGTGGTGGCGGGGGCTCTGATATCGCACGCGGGCATAGCCGATGAGATACGGCAAGTAGGTCACTTCCGCTTCGGACCGAGGCGGTACGAAATACGTGCGGATCCCGACCGGGGCGAGGGGGGCTTGGGTTTCTAGCTCCACGGACGGACGGGAAACGGCCGCTGGCGCGGGTTTCTGCTCCTCCGGAGGGGGGACTCGGGATTCTTTCGCCCGACTCATCAGGGTGCGGATCTGATCCCCGAGGAGTGGTCCTCGCAGGTAAGAGAGGAGCCAGCGGGTCTGGAAGATGTCGGGTTGCGGCTCGTGCACGTTGTGCAGGTAGAAGATGCGCTTGCCGAGGCCGGAAAGGATCCGATCCACCTGGTCGCGCCGGAATTCGGCGTGGGCGGCCGCCCCTTCGAGGCCATCCAGGACGCGTTCCTTGTCCCGCTCCGTTTGCAGCCGCCCAATGAACCACGTCCCGGCATTGGAGAGGGCCTTGTAGTCCAGATCGACGGGGTTTTGGGTTGCCAGCACCACACCGAGCCCCATCGCCCTTGCCTGTTTGAGGAGGGTCAAGAGGGGCATCTTGCTCGGCGGGTTCGCCGTGGGAGGCAGATAGCCGAAGACCTCGTCCATGTAGAGCATGGCGACAAGGCTGCTCGTCCCCGGCTGAGATCGCATCCAGCTGACCACCTCATTCAGCAACGTGGAGACGAAGAACATCCTTTCCGCTTCCGACAGATGGCTCAACGTGAAGATGCTGGCGCGGGGTTTTCCGTTGGAACTGTACAGGAATCGCGGAATGTTCAGCGGGTCGCCTTCCATCCATGCGCTGAAGCCGGGGGAAGCAATCAAGTTGTTCAGGCGGAGCGAAAGCTCCAGACGTTCTCGTGCGGGGAAGAACTCCTCCAGGTCAAACACGCCCACCTGCTGAAACGGCGGCTTCTGAATGGAGCGGATGAGCTCCGCCAGAGTGAGTCCCTTGCCCTGGTTCCAGCTGTGCTGCAGGAGGTTGGACACGAGGATGTGCTCGCGGCTTCGCACCGGATCTCCCGTAATCCCGATCAGGCTCAGCAGACTTGCGGTGGTTCCGACGAGCCTCTCGCGGAGGGCGTCCGGATCCTGCAGTACGGCCTGGCTCGGCGGGGAGAGCTCCCGGAGCATGCTCACGGGCAGCCCGGCCTGGCTGCCCGGAGTGTAGATCAACATCTCGGCGGCGTCCCGGAGGCGCTGGATTCGTTCCGGTCCTTGATGCCACTCGGCCAGTCCACGTCTCCAGAGTTCGGCCTGCTCGGCGGCGTACTGCTCGACGGTCATCCCCTTCTCCGCCGCCTCCTGAGGGTTCACCCAAGGCGCAAAGTCCTCTGCCGACAACTTTGGGAAGGTGAGAAGGAGATTGGTGAGATCGCCCTTGGGATCGATGGCGATCACGGGCAAGCCGTCGATCAGGGCCTCCTCGATGAGCACAAGTCCGAGGCCGGTCTTGCCGCTGCCGGTCATCCCGATGATCACGGCGTGGGTGGTCAAGTCCTTCGAATCGTACAGGACCAGCTCGTCCAATAGCCTCCGCGCCTCGAGATCGTACTTTTTGCCGAGGTAGAACTGCCCCAATTTCTCGTATCTCGCTTCCATCTGGAACCTCTCGCTTGGAGACTTCTCCTCGCGCTCCCTTCTGCCACGACTCAGTTCCTCGAGCGGGCAATAGTGGCCAGCGCTTGCTCCAATCGACCCTCCGCCCGGCCGCGTCGCACGGGGTCGCCGGGTTCCTTTCCCCCGGGCCAATCGCCTCGACCGGCGGGAATATACGAAAGGGAAACGAATTCCGTTTCCCTTTCGTGCATGCCTCTTCTTGGGTTCTGTGTAGGCTCAGTACTGCACTACGCGCGGCAGCTTCTTCGCCTGCCCAATCCAGTCCTCCACCTGGCTCAGGGTTGGCAGCTGACGGACCAGCTTTTTCTGCTCATTCGTTCTTTGCAGGGCTTCGTACAGGTTTTGGGGATTGCGTTGGGCCAGCTCCGGCACTGTGTCCACCCCAGCAGCTTCGAGCAGGTCGGCGTACTCTTCGCCAATCCCCTTGATGCGCGCGAGATCCACGCGGTTCACCCATTTGAGGATGAGCGCGGGGCTGATGCCGGTCTTGTCGGCGATCTCTTTCCGCCCCGCAGGCGTGGAGCCCTTCTCCAGCAGCTGCTCCGTGGTCTGGATTCCGATTTCCTTCAGCTTGGCTGCGTAAGCTTCACCGATCCCCTCGACTGTGGTCAGAGCTGCCATTTTCTCGCTCCCTCGTTTGTTCTATTGTTTCCTCCTACAACTCATATCCGACACGCAATAAACGCCGCGGCAGTGACGCAGTTCCCGCGAGTGAGGAGGGACCGGCTGCGGCGGAAATGCGCTCTTAGGACTCGACTTTGTCATCCGCCTGGGCTTGCGCCGAGGCGGGGAAGCGGGCGCGTCGCTCAGTGAGGCCTATTGGTAGCGTTCTCGTCCGCTCGTTGATCCATGGGATGCAAAGGTTAGGGACGGTATCAACTGTGGGCCCACATTTCATTTGACATTGGTTGACTGCGAAATATTTTGAGACCGAAAGCTGGCGGACCAAAACGTAGGTGAGGGGGTGAGAGCCGAATAATCGACAAAGGGGGCAAAGCCACCCTCCAACGGCGAGGAGTTTCCATCGGACTGGCCTGCTGAGGAAGAGCGCCTCGGACCGGCGTCTGGCTGTAGTGAAAGGGCTCTGACCGATCTCGGCCAGAGACGACGGGAGAGGGAAGCTAACAGGAGGTTGGCCATGAGAAACCAAACAAGGCCAGTGACGATGCTGTGCATCGCTGCCCTTCTGTCGATGGCATGGACCTCGCCGAGCGGGACGGTCTCGACCACTCCCTGGATCCCGACGATTCAACGGACCACTCTGGAAAATGGACTCACCATCTTCACCTCCCACGTGACCAACAACGGCATGGCCACGGTGGGCGTCCTAATCGGAGCAGGGAGCGCCTGTGACCCCATGGGAAAGGCGGGTCTGGCCCATCTAGTGGCAAGCTCCATAATGCGAGGGCCCACAAGTGGCAAACCAGAGGATTTCGCCTCCCGACTGAATCTCATCTGCAGCCAGCTCGAGATCGAAGTGAGTCGCGACGCGTCTCTTTTCCTCTTCGAGCTCCCTTCCAGCAACATTCCGGAGCTCATGGGACTGGTGAGCCAGGCGATTACGGCGCCGAGTCTCACTCAGGCGACCCTTGAGGCCGTGCGGGATCAGGCGTTGGTTACGCTGGAAAGCAAGGGCAACGAGATCGGCTACGTCCTCGATCGCAACCTCCACGACTTCCTGTTCGTTGGCCATCCCTACGGCACGGGAACCTGGGGCACGGAGGCCAGCCTGAAGAACATCGCCCCGGAGGACTTGGCAACCTTCCATCGGGACTATTACGGGGCCAATAACGCGGCGATTGCGGTCGTTGGGGACGTTCAGGGGATCGACGTACCAGCGATCGTGAAGAACGACTTGGGAGGCTGGCGCAAGGCGAACAAGACCGCGCCCACCATTGCCACACCGGCCATGCCGGAGGAGATGAGGATTCGCTTGGTCAATCGTGCGGGGAGCAACCTCACCCATGTGTGCTTGGCTCGCGCTACGGGTGGGATGCGGAGCGCGGAGTATGCGACCACGCTGGTCCTGGCCAATATCCTCGCGGGTGGACCGGAGGCTCGGCTTTGCCGCGAGCTGGCAACGAACCTCCGCGGCTGTTACAACGTCCGGGCGACAGTGGAGCCCGGCGCCGTGAACACCCTGCGCATTGAGGCCACTTGCCGGGATAAGGACACCCCCGCCTTCGTCACCCAAGTGAATCGGGTGCTCAATCGCGTCGCCGAGGACGGGGTGACGGCCGAGGAGCTCAACCTGGCTCAGAAGCGAATCCGACTGAATACACTGGCGAAGATGGTTACGCCCAATGAGCTCACGCGGACCATCCTGACCTGGCACGCGCATCAGATGGATCCCACCCAACCGCAGGGATTCCTGGAGGATATCGACAGGCTGACCACGGCTGCCGTCTCCGCAACGGCCAAGGGACTCCTTAGGCCAGACCGCTTCGCCCTGGTAGTGATCGGGGATCGCGCCGCGATCGCAGAGGACCTGCGGCGGTTCGCGGACGTCGAGGTTGTGGAGTTCGCCGGCGAGATTCCCGTGCCGGCCATGCGGACCGTGTTGAAGAAACTGACCAAGTGAGCCTGGACCAGAAGCGCTGCAGCGTTGACGCCGTTGGAGGGTGGCAAACGGGGGGCAGTGGCTCCCCGCTTGAGCGGGATCCGACAGTGAGGTGAGAGGGGGCAGCTTTCGTGTTTTTCCCGCGGAATAGCGGCGGGCAACCCGCATCCTCGGCGGGCACCGCCGGTGACCTTCCCCGGTGAATTTCCCCTTGCTTCCGTCGCCGAAAGCCATAAGTTTCGCACAGCCAAAGATGCAGGATTCGGTTGTGCTCACGGGAGGGCGAGGTGGAGGCGACGGATTGCGCACGCGGCTTCAGCCGGAGAAAGCTGCTTCGCTGGGTCGTTGGCGGGTGGGTGGCTGCATTTCTGGGGGCCGTCATCTATCCGATCCTGCGGTACGTCCTGCCGCCCCAAGGCGCGGAGCCGGAGGTTGGGAGTCTGAACGTCGGAAGCCTGGATGACTTTGCTCCGAATACCGGCAAGATCGTGCGCTACGGCTCCAAGCCGGTCATCGTCATCCGCACGGCCGCCGGGGATGTTCGTGCCTTCTCTGCCATTTGTACGCACCTCCAATGCACCGTCCAGTACAGACCGGACATTCGGCATATTTGGTGCGCCTGCCACAATGGACACTACGATCTGGAGGGTCGGAATATCGCGGGTCCACCCCCCAGGCCTCTGGAGCGGTTCGACGTCCGCATTGACGACCAGCGAAACATCGTGATCTTGCGACGGACCACCGGCGGGTGAGCGCCGCGTGCGAGGGGACGGCACGACAACTCGATCTGGGTAAGGAGAAGGAGGCGAAGAGGTGGGCAGAGGCTCGCACCGCTGGATCTCCTGGCTCGAGGAACGTTACGGGAAAGCGGGACCGATCGTCGACCTGTTCATCAAGAAATCGGTTCCGATCCACAAGCACAGCCTCTGGTACTATCTGGGCGGGATGACCCTGTTCTTTTTCGGCATCCAGGTGGTGACGGGGTGTTTGCTGCTTCTGTACTACCGTCCCTCCGCGGAAGAGGCCTTCGAGAGCGTGCGCTACATCATGACGGAAGTTCCATACGGCTGGCTCATCCGTTCGCTCCACGCCTGGTCGGCGAATCTGATGATCGCTTTCCTGATGATCCACATGTTCAGCACGTTCTTCCTGAAAGCCTACCGCAAGCCTCGGGAGCTGACATGGGTTTCGGGCGCGCTCTTGTTGTTCCTTGCGCTCGGATTCGGCTTCACGGGCTACCTCCTCCCTTGGAATGAGCTTGCCTATTTCGCCACCAAGGTGGGCACGGAGATCGCAGGGGCTGTGCCCGTGATTGGCCGGTTTCTCGTGCGTTTCCTGCGGGGTGGCGAGGAGGTAACGGGGGCGACGCTCACTCGACTGTTCGGTTTCCACGTCACCGTTCTTCCGGCGTTGATGGTCCTTGTGCTCGGCTTCCACCTGGCGGTGGTTCAGCTCCAAGGGATGAGCATTCCCCCCAGCGTTGAGAGGGATCCTCGAGGTGTGCGCGAGATGCCCTTCTTCCCGAATTTCCTCCTGCGTGACATGGTGGGCTGGTTGACGGCGTTTGGGCTGTTGGTAGCCCTTGCGGCGATCCGTCCGTGGGAGCTCGGTACCAAAGCTGACCCGCTCGTGCCGGCTCCGCCAGGCATCCGGCCCGAGTGGTATTTCCTATTCATGTTCCAGGCGCTCAAACTCGTGCCGGCTCGGATCTTGTTCTGGGAAGGGGAGGCAGTGGCGGTTTCCGTCTTCGGTCTCGCGGCGTTGCTCTGGCTTCTCGTCCCTTTCCTGGACAGGCGGAGCTCCGAGGGTCAGCCGAGCCCGATCTTTACGGCCGTTGGGATCCTCGTAGTTGCCTTCATGCTGTCGATGACCGTATTGAGCCTATTTTGGCCCGCCACCGAATGACTTCGGAGCCACACGCCGGGGTTGGGTTAACCCGGATTGCGAGCCGTAGAGTCCAGTCCTCGGAGGAAGGGGTGAGGATTCGAAGACTATTGGTCCTCTTGTTAGCCCTCGTGGCAAGCCGGGCGTTGGCGGTAGAACTGGGAGGTGAGGGAACGCCTGCGAGCGCGAGCAGTTGCGAATGGTGCCACGAGCAGCTGGGGGATCCCCTCTCGAAGCCGGTCGCTGGCTTCCGAAATGATGCCCACAAGCGGCATGGAATGAGCTGTGCGACATGCCATGGAGGTGACCCTGGCGCTGGGTTCGACGGCGACGCTGCGAAGGCCATGGACCCGAGGAAAGGGTACATCGGGGTTCCCGCCGGTCGGAGGATCGTCGAGCTCTGCGCCCGCTGCCATTCCGACATCGTCTACATGCGCAACGAGAAGCCGGGGCTTCCCACGGATCAGGAGCGGCTGTATTACACGAGCGTCCACGGAAAGAGGCTACTGTCCGGCGACACGAAAGTGGCCGTGTGCAGCAGTTGCCATCAGGCGCATGGCATTCTGCCGGCGACGGACCCTGAATCCTCCGTGTACCCAACGCGGGTTGCGGAGACCTGCGGCCGCTGTCACGGCGATCGGGCCTACATGTCCGGCTACGATCTGCCCACCGACCAGCTGGAGCAATGGTCCCGTAGCGTACACGCCGAGGCCTTACTGGAACGGAATGATCTGGGCGCTCCCACATGCAACGACTGCCACGGGAACCACGGAGCCGTACCTCCGGGCGTGAGCCATGTCAGCCGGGTGTGCGGGCAGTGTCACCCCGCCAATGACGAGTATTTCCAGGCGAGCCCGCACAAGGCTGCGTACGCCCGGCTTGGGATTGCGGAGTGCGAATTCTGCCACGGGAATCACGAGGTGCGAAGGACCTCGGACGAGATGGTGGGCACGAGCGAGGGCGCGGTGTGTTTGGCTTGCCACCGGGGTGGGTCCCGGGGCTATCAAGCGGCCTATGAGATACGGTCCGCTTTGGACAGCCTCCGGACGCTGACGGAGAAAGTGGCCGGATTGGCTGGTCGGGCGGATCGCGCTGGGGGCTTCGTGGAAGAGGTCCGCTTCGCTTTGCAGGAAGCCGCAACCTTCCTGAAACGGGCCCGCACGCTCGTGCACACCTTCGACCCGGACCGGGTGGTGGAGGAGGTGAAGCTCGGGCTGGTTTCCGGCCGCAAAGCCGAAGCTCAGGCCTTGCAGGTGTTGGGGGAGCTGCGGGAGCGCCGCATCGGCCTTGCCGGTTTCCTGATCCTCATCGTTGGCGTGATCGCGCTTCTACTCGTCGAAATCCGGAAGGTCGATCGCAAGCGTCGAGCGGACTGACGGATCCGAGCGCCGCTCGCCCGTTCCTACTAGCGGGGGAAATTGTGGTTGCAAGAGTGGGCAAAGCCGCCTAAATTGCTGCGCGCAGGAGGAGTGTCGAAGTAGAGAGGGTTTTCCTGATTCGTCCTGCCGTCAAGACCTCCGTCTGGGTGAGGGAGGGGGTAGCCCGCCTTCATCACCGGGGTTGCGTCCCACGGGAGTTGAGAGGTCGCCACATCAGCCTGGCTTCGCCAGTGGCTGACTGCTTCGGGAGGAGCGGCCAGCTGTGGGCGAGCGTAACCCTCGGTCAATGGGCAGTGCCACGAACTTGGAGAAGCCGTCATGATTCGCAAAGAAGAGGCTCTGGAGTACCATCGGCGTGGTCGCCGCGGGAAGCTGGAAGTCATTCCCAGCAAGCCCTGCCTGACGCAAAGGGACCTTTCTCTGGCGTACACGCCGGGAGTTGCGGAACCCTGCCGCGAGATCGCGCGCGATCCGGATCTCGTCTTCGAGTACACGGCGAAAGGGAACCTCGTGGCCGTGGTCTCCAATGGAACGGCCGTCCTCGGTCTGGGTGACATCGGTCCGCTTGCCGGAAAGCCCGTGATGGAAGGAAAGGGGGTACTGTTCAAGCGCTTCGCCGACATCGACGTCTTCGACATCGAGGTGAACTCGAAGGACCCGGACGATGTGATCCGCGTCTGTCAGCTTCTGGAGCCAACCTTCGGCGGGATCAATCTGGAAGACATCAAGGCGCCCGAATGCTTCTACATCGAAGAGACGTTGAAGCAGACGCTCAGCATCCCGGTATTCCATGACGACCAGCACGGGACGGCCATCATCTCCGGCGCCGCGCTTCTGAATGCCCTGGAGTTGCAGGGGAAGAAGATCGAGCAGGTGAAGATCGTGATCAACGGCGCCGGCGCGGCGGGAATCGCCTGCGCTGAGATGTACGTGCTCCTCGGGGCCCGGCGAGAAAACATCATCATGTGCGACACGAAGGGCGTCATCTACAAGGGCCGGAAGGAGGGGATGAATCCCTACAAAGAGCGCTTTGCTGCGGAAACGGACGCCCGGACCTTGGCAGAGGCCATGGTCGGGGCCGATGTTTTCGTCGGGCTCTCGGTCGCCAACTGCGTCACCCAGGACATGGTTCGTTCCATGGCCGATCGGCCGATCGTTTTCGCGATGGCCAACCCGGATCCGGAGATCCGGTACGAGGATGCCAAGGCCGCGCGCGACGATCTCATCATGGCTACAGGCCGCTCCGATTACCCGAATCAGGTGAACAATGTGCTCGGGTTCCCCTTCATCTTCCGGGGAGCTTTGGACGTCCGCGCCAAGGCGATCAACAACGAGATGAAAATCGCAGCAGCCAAGGCTCTCGCCGCTCTGGCGAAGGAGGATGTGCCCGAGTCGGTGTGTCGGGCGTACGATCTGGAAAGGCTGGAGTTCGGCCCGGAATACATCATCCCGAAGCCGTTCGACCCCCGCGTGCTCCTCTGGGAAGCCCCTGCGGTGGCGGAAGCGGCGATGAAGACCGGCGTAGCGCGCCTCCACATCGATATCGGAGAGTATCGCGAAAGGTTGGAGGCGAGGCTCGGCAAGCGGCGCGAGGTGATGCGCTTCATGATCAACAAGGCCAAGCGGGACCCGAAGCGCGTCGCCTTCCCCGAAGGCGAACAGGACCGCATCCTGCGCGCCAGCCAAATCCTCGAGGATGAGAAGATCGCCTACCCGATCCTTCTCGGCAACAAGGAGATCATCGAGCGGAAGATTGAAGAGCTCGGACTCGAGCTCCGCACCGCCACGATCGTGGAGCCGACCAAGCACCCGCGCTTCGAGGAGTACGTGGAAGAGCTCTGGCGCATGCGGCAGCGCAAGGGCATGACAAAAGTCGAAGCCCGCGAGATGCTCACCCTCCCCCGGGTGATGGGGCCCATGATGGTGCACATGGGCGACGCGGACGCTGTGGTGGCCGGGCTCACCATGCACTATCCCGACACCATTCGGCCAGCCCTCCAGATCATCCGCATGCGCGAAGGGGTCAACCGCGTGGCGGGAATGTACGTCCTCCTGTGGAAGGACAAGGTCATGTTCCTGGCTGACACCACGGTGAACATCGAGCCTACGGCGGAGGAACTGGCCGAAATCGCCATCCTCTCAGCGGAAACCGCCCGGCGCTTCGACGTCGAGCCCAAGGTGGCCATGCTTTCCTTCTCCAACTTCGGTAGCACCCGTCATCCTCTGGCCGAGAAGGTGGCCCGCGCGGTGCAGATCGCTCGCGAGCGAGCCCCAGGCCTCATCATCGATGGCGAGATGCAAGCCGATACCGCCGTCGTGCCGGAGATCGTGGACGAAACCTACCCCTTCTGCCGTGTGAAGGGCGGAGCCAATGTGCTCATCTTCCCCGATCTCCAGTCGGGCAACATCGCCTACAAGCTCCTCATGCGGCTGGGTGGTGCCGAAGCCATCGGCCCCATCCTGATGGGCATGCGGAAATCGGTCCATGTGCTCCAGCGCGGGTCCGATGTGAACGAGATCGTGAACATGGCCACAATCGCCGTGATCGATGCGCAGGACTTGGAGCGATTGGAGAAGGCGCGCATCGCCGCCTCCACGTGACGAGCTGCAGCATCGGCAGGAGAGCGCAAACTGATCCTCCATGGAGCTCGGACTTTCGGGGTTTGAGGTGCAAGCGATGCATCCACGCAGGACAGGGAGGTGAAACGATGGCCAAGCTGACATTGGACGACATCAACGTTTCCGGCAAGCGCGTCCTCATGCGCGTGGATTTCAATGTGCCCATCGGTGACGATGGCAAGGTAGCCGATGATCTGCGCATCCGCGCGGCTCTTCCCAGCATCAGGAAGGTGCTGGAGTCCGGTGGCTCGCTCGTGCTGATGTCGCACCTGGGTCGTCCAAAGGGCAAGCGCGACGAGAAGTACAGCCTCAAGCCGGTGGCTGAGCGGCTTTCCGAGCTGCTCGGCAAGCCGGTCAAAATGGCGCCGGACTGCATCGGGCCGGAGGTGGAGAAAATGGCCCGGGAGTTGAAGCCGGGAGAAGTGCTCCTCCTCGAAAACTTGCGCTTCCATGGGGAGGAGGAGGCCAATGACCCGGCCTTCGCCGAGCAGCTGGCCCGGCTCGGGGATGTCTACGTGAACGATGCCTTCGGCACGGCCCACCGGGCCCACGCCTCCACCGAGGGCGTGACCAAGTACTTCAAGGTCTGTGCCGCCGGCTACCTCATGCAGAAAGAGCTGGAATACCTGGGAAAGGCGGTCGGGGAACCGGAACGGCCGTACGTGGCCATCATGGGCGGGGCGAAGATCAGCGGCAAGATCGACGTCATCCAAAATCTGCTGCCGAAGGTCGACGTCCTGCTCATCGGCGGAGGCATGGCCTACACCTTCTTTAAGGCCAAGGGCTACTCCATCGGCAAGTCCCTGTTGGAAGAAGACCGAATCGAGGTGGCCAAACAGGTGATGGCCGACGCCAAAGCCCGTGGCGTGGAATTGATCCTGCCGCTGGACAACGTGGTCGCCACCGAGATCTCCGAAACGGCCGAGACCAAAGTGACCCCCGACGAGAACGTCCCCGAAGGCTGGATCGGTGTGGACATCGGGCCGAAGACCATCGCTCGTTTCCGGGAGAAGATCCTCGGTGCCAAAACCATCGTCTGGAATGGGCCCATGGGCATCTTTGAGAAGGATCCCTTCGCGAAGGGAACCATCGCCATTGCGCAGGCTCTCGCCGAAGCCACAAAGAAAGGGGCCACCACGGTGGTGGGTGGCGGTGACTCCGCAGCGGCAATCGCCAAAGCGGGACTCGAAGAGGAAGTTTCCCATGTGTCCACGGGCGGAGGCGCTTCCCTCGAGTTCCTTGCCGGCCTCACCCTGCCCGGGGTGGCGGCTCTGACCGATAAATAGCCACTACCGACACAGGGTTGGTCATCCCTCGGGGCAGACTCGTTCTGCCCCGATTCATTTCCGGCGATCCCAGAGAAGAATCTCCTTTTTGGACTGAACAGGAGAAGGGTGATGACCTCGCGTGAACGCGTCCTTCGTGCGATCCGGTTTGAGAAGCCGGATCGTGTGCCTCTCGATATCTGGATCATCGACGAGGTGTGGGAACGCATGCTGGAGGAACGCTACGGGGGGATCGACGCCTTCCTCGACGCACTTGGCACCGATGCTTTCATGGCCTTTTCCTCGATGCCAAAGCCACCCGACCGCCAGTGGCAAACCATCGACGAGGTCCTGGATACGGAGTTCCTGGATCCCGACGACCGCCTCCTGTACACGCAAGCCCACAAGGAAGTCCGCTATCCTCGCGGCATCGTGGAGAGCGTGGAGGAGCACGGCAGACAGCGAGGTCGAGCCGTGATCGGTTGGGTGGTGGGGCCGTACGAGGCGCTGCAAGGTTTCTTGGGCACGGAAAGCGCCTTAATGGAGATGGCCCTGAACCGCGAAAAGGTGGCCGAGTTCATGCGGCGGCTGGGGGAGTGGTCGCATCGGGTCGCGAGCAACATGATCGATCTCGGCGTGGACATCATCTTGATCTCCGACGATTGGGGCCAGAACCAGACCATGCTATTCAGTCCTCGGGACTGGATGGATTTGGTCCGGCCGGCCGTGGCCCGCATTGCGGAAGCGGCGCTCCGCCGCGGCCTCCCGGTGGCACTGCACAGCGACGGCTACATCGAGCCGGTCCTCGAGGAGCTGGTGCGAATCGGCATTCGCGTGATCCATCCCCTGCAGGAAACAGCCGGAATGGATCAGCTCGCCGTCCGGCGAAAGTACGGCCAGCGCCTCTGCTTCTACGGTGGGCTCGACGTCCGCCTCTTGTCCCAAGTGGACGCCGACCAGGCCCGTCAAATGGCCCGCTCCAAGGTGGAACAGCTTGGGAAGGACGGCGGGCTGATCCTTTGCACTTCCCACTCCGTATCTCCGGAGATCCCGCTGGAGAACGTTCTGGCGGCCTACGAGGAAGCGAGAGGCATTGCCCTGGGCTGACGTAGGCGCCAGCCGAAGAAGCGGGTCTTGTTTTTTCCGTGGCGACCGATTAAAATCTTCCAGGGGCGGTGAATGGGATTCATCCCTGGAACACAGGGGGGACAGCGCTGGGCCCATCGGAAGGGTCAACCTCGCGCCCCCGGGGAACTAGAGCCTGGCGGGGCGCGAAGCGAGACCGCCGAGATGTGACAATAGGCCCTCAATTCCGAGAGAATACGATTGCTGCGGGAGGGATGTCGCGAGGTGAAGGAGGAACAGGGCGCTCGGCTCCGCAAGAGAGGGAGAAAGCTGCCGAGGTGGCTGGACCGTGCGGTGTTCTGGCTGCGGGAGGTTCTCTACTGGTCCGGTTTGTACACGTTCAAGTTGTTCGGGAAGCTGTACAATCGGGCTGAGGTGTACGGCGCCGAACACATGCCCCGCACGGGTCCCTTCATCGCCGTGGTGAACCACCAGAGCCACATGGATGCCATTGCCTCGGCGCTGTGTGTCCGGCGCCGGGTGCACGTCATGGTCAAGGATTCCCTGTTCAAGATCCCGATCGTGGGCCAATGGATGCGCCTGGTGTACATGTTCCCGGTTCGGCGCGGCGCTTTGGACCGGAAGGCGTTCGAGAGGGCGCTGGAGGTGCTGCGGCGCGGCGACGTCTTATTCATCGCCCCGGAGGGCACCCGCAGGCGGCGCTGGGATGAGCCGCCCCCCAAGCCGCGCACGGGCTTCGTGCGAATGGCTCAGGCGGTGGGTTGCCCGGTGGTGCCGGTCGCCATCTGGGGTACGCAGCGGGTACTGCCGCCCCACAGCTTCTTCCCTCGCCCGTGCAAGATCCGGGTGAAGGTGGGCGAGCCCATCCTGCTGCCGCCATTGGGTCCTGGGGACCAGCGGCGGGAGGCACTGGAGCGCCAGGCGGAGTTCGTGATGTCGAAGGTGTACGAGCTGTGGGAGGAGCTGGACGCACTGGCCCGGGGCCGTTCGTGAGGGGGCGCCCGCTCCGGATCGTGCAGGTCTGTTCCTCGCGTTCCTGGGGCGGAATGGAGATGCACGTGGCCGTCCTCAGCCGCGAGCTCCTGCGCAGGGGACATCGCGTCTGGGTGGCTCGGAGCCCCGGCTCTCCTTTGGCCCGAGCGCTGGAAGCGGAGGGCATCCCATACTGGGACCTTCCGGGTGGGCGCTACGTGGCGCCGCTCCAGACGCTGAGCCTGGCTCGAAAGCTCCAGCAGATCCGGCCGGACGTCGTTCACGTGCACTATTCTCGGGACCTGTGGCTCGTCGTCCCCGCGCTGACGGGAAGAGGGCGGATCCCGCTGGTCTTCATCAAGCACATCGGGACGCGGCGGCCAAAACGCGACCCGTTCCATCTCTGGTTGTACCGGCGTGTCGATTTCGCCATCGCCATCTCGCGGGTGATTGCGCGCAACCTGTTGAACACGCATCCCCTACCTCCGGAGAAGGTGGGCATCATCTACCACGGAGTGGATGTGGCGGCGTTTCAAGCTGCTCGGTCCGAGCGGGAGCGGGTTCGCCGGGAATTGGGCTTCGGAGAAGGCGATTTCGTGGCCGGCATCATGGGGCGGCTGGAGCCCCACAAGGGTCACCTAGAGTTCATCGCCATGGCCGAGAAGGTGGCGCAGGAGCTCCCGGAAGCTCGCTTCCTCATCGTAGGTGGGGAGACGGTGGGCGAAGCCGACAAGGCGGAGGTAGTCCGAGAACGCTGGCGAAGTTCGCCTGTTCGCGATCGCATCGTGATGGCCGGTTTCCGGACGGATGTCCCGGAGGTGCTCTCCGCGATGGACGTCTTCGTCTTTCCCTCCCATGCGGAGGCCTTCGGGCTGGCGCTCATCGAAGCCATGGCTGCCGGTCTCCCGGTGATCACTAGCAATTGCGACGGAGTGCTGGACGTTGTGGAAGACGGGGTGACCGGATGGACGGTTCCGCCCACGGATGTGGCTCAGCTGGCCGAGAAGGTGTTGGAGCTGGCCCGTAACCCCCGCCTGCGCCAGCAGATGGCTCAGGCCGCTCTGGAGCGGGCGCGATGCTCATTTGACCTCGGCCGAATGGTGAGCGAGGTTGAAGGACTGTATCTGCGCTTGCTGGCAGAGAAACGGGGCAACAGCAAGGAGTGAGGGCGTCCATGCAGGGCCCGAAATCGATGGTGGAAATGGAAGGCGAAGCCCTTCTGCGCAAGGTTTCCATCTTCGCCGATCTCTCCCCAGCCGAACTTGCCCAAATCGCGAGCCGCTGCACCCCCGTTTTGGCCAGACGGGGAACGATGATCGTTGCCGAGCAAGAAGCGGGGAGCACACTGTACATCATCGTGCGCGGGCAGGTGAAGGTGTCTCACATTGCTAGTGATGGCCGGGAGGTGATTTTGGCCATCCTGCGGGATGGGGACGTTTTCGGGGAAATGGCCCTTCTCGACGGGAAAGCTCGCTCGGCCTCGGTGATCGCCCTGGAGGACACCGAGCTCCTTTCCCTGCGCCGCTCGGATTTCCTGAACCTGCTCAACGAGCGGCCGAGCATCGCCATCAGCCTACTGCGCGAGCTGGCGGGAAGGATTCGCGCCTGCGACCAACAGATTTCCAGCCTGAGTCTCAGGGATGCCATCGGCCGCGCGGCTACCGCACTGATCCAGCTGGCCCACAAGGCGGGCAAGCCGCTGGGCCCGACGATGGTGATCCCACGGATCCCGCTTCAGCGCGAGTTGGCCAACATGGCCGGGACGGCGAGAGAGACCATCAGTCGCGCCCTCAAACATTTCGAGTCGCAGGGGGAGATCAAGCGCGTGGGCCGGCGAGTGTTCATCCACGACTTCCGGGCCTTCGTGGAGAAGTACGGATCCTGACCTGGCCTTGCGGTTGCGCGGCGGGCAGTGATCAGCAGGGGCAATCGACGCTCTCGGGGGACCCTCAGAGGTTCTCGCGTGCGTACTGTACTGCGTTCCGGAAGATAGCTACTCCGTCGCCCTCTGGGCGAAGCCCTTCTCGCGTCCAGCGAGGATGGTGGGTGGGGTCGAAGTGCCTCTCGGGGTGTGGCATGAGGCCGAAGATCCGCCCCGTGGGATCGCAGATGCCAGCCACGTCTCCCACCGACCCGTTCGGGTTCCACGGGTAGCCGGCGGGTTTTCCATCTGGCCCCACGTATCGGAAGACGATCTGATGGCCGCTCTGCAGGGAGTCCATGACCTCCTGGCTAGCGGGGACAAATTTGCCTTCCGCGTGAGCCACCGGGAGCGTGATTATTCTCTCCAGCCCGCGGGTGAAGACGCAGGGGGAAGCCGGATCGGGCCTGAGGTAGACCCAGCGGTCCTCGAACTTGCCGGAGTCGTTGAAGCTCAAGGTGACCAGTTGCCGCCCGTCCCGAATGTGGCCTGAGGGGAGAAGGCCTGCCTTCACCAGCACCTGAAAGCCGTTGCAGATCCCGAGGACCAGCTTGCCGGCGTCGACGAAGCGCTGCACCTGGTCCCCCAGTTTGCACTTGAGCTCATTGGCCAAGATCTTGCCAGCAGAGACGTCGTCGCCGTAGGTGAAACCGCCCGGGATGGCCAGAATGTGATAGGAGTCCAGCCTCACCGAGCCTTCGGCGAGCCGATTGATGTGGACCAGCTCCGCCTTCGCCCCCACGGTTTGGAAAGCAAAGCCGGTCTCGACGTCGCAGTTGCTGCCCGCCGCCCGAAGCACCAGCACCCGGATCTCTTTGGCCATCGCTCCCTACCAGCGGAACGGTTTCTGCCAGCTTTCCTTCAGAGCATCGATGTTTTCGTCCACCACCGTCTTCCCGCCGAGGCCCACAATCCTGAGACGGTCGCCCGACGTGACCTGGCCGATGCGAGCGTGGGGCAATCCTCGCATGCGGGCCTCGAAGCGAAGGCTGTCCTCCGGCCTTACCTCCACGAGGAACCGGGTATTGCTCTCGGAGAAGAGAATCCAGTCGTTGCGCCCGATGGCTCCCGCGGTGGGGATCCTTCCAAGATCGACCTCGGCTCCCAACCCGCCGGCGAAGGCCATCTCCGCGAGGGCCACGCCGAGGCCGCCCTCCGAGCAATCATGGCAAGCGCGCACGATGCCTTCGGACGTAGCAGCGGAGAGGGCGTCGAATAGCCTCGGGGCCAGCTCGACATCCACCTTGGGAACGGAGTTTCCGATGAAGCCGAAAAGCGACCAGTAGTGGGAGCCACCCAGTTCTGGCCTAGTGAGCCCCACCACGTAAAGCAAGTTACCCGCTTCCTTGAGATCCATGGACACGGCCTTGCGCACGTCGGGCATCACGGCGATCGCTGAGATCAGCAGGGTACCGGGGATGGCGATGGAATCGCCGTTGACCGCGAATTCGTTATTCAGGCTGTCCTTGCCGGAGATGAAGGGGGTGCCGTAGGCCTTGGCGACGTCGTAGCAGGCTTGGGCCGCACGAACCAGGGATCCCAGTCGATCGGGCTTGTCGGGATTGCCCCAGCAGAAGTTGTCCAACAGAGCCAGGCGCTCTCGGCTTCCTCCCACAGCGATGACCTGGCGCACAGCTTCGTCGATCGCGGAAGCGGCCATCCAGTAGGGATCGATGTCTCCGTATTTGGGATTGATCCCGTTGGCCAGGATGATGCCCCGGTGGGAGTCGAGGCGGGGGCGGAGGATGGCGGCGTCGCTCGGGCCGTCGTCGGAACGGCCCACGAGGGGCTTCAGCACGCTCCCACCCTGAACCTCGTGGTCGTACTGGCGGATCACCCACTCCTTCGAGGCGATGTTCCAGGAGGACAAAAGCCGGTGGAGGTACGGTGTGAGATCCTCTGGTTCGGGAAAATCCGGCTCCGGGTAGCTCCTCGGCTGCCATTCGGCCTTCCGCACGACTTGCGGGAGGCCCTTGTGCAGGAACTCCATGTCCAGATCGGCCACCTGGTGCCCCTGGTAGTAGAGCCGGAGCCTTCGGTCGCCCGTGAGGCGCCCGATCACCGTAGCCTCCACATCCTCGGAAGCGAACAGAGCCAGCGCTTCTTCCAGCTTCTCCGGAGGAACGAAGATGACCATTCGCTCCTGGGCTTCGGAGATCCAGATCTCGGTGTAACTCAGGCCTTCGTACTTCAGGGGTACACGCTCCAGGTGTACCTCGGCTCCAGTGGAGGCAGCCAGCTCGCCGACGGCCGAGGAAAGCCCGCCGGCCCCGCAGTCGGTGATGGCCCGGTAAAGACCGCGATCGCGGGCTTGGAGCAGCGTGTCCACTACCTTCTTTTCGGTGATCGGGTTGCCGATCTGGACAGCTCCGCTCGAGATTTCCTCGGATTCGGTAGTCAGCTCGCCGGAGGAGAACGTGGCGCCGTGAATGCCGTCGCGACCGGTCCTTCCGCCGACCAGCACGATGTAGTCCCCAACGACGATCTCTTTGTGAACCTTGTCCTTCGGCATGATCCCCACGTTGCCGGCGTAGACGAGGGGGTTGCCGAGGTAGCGCTCGTCGAAGAGGATCGCCCCGTTCACTGTCGGGATACCCATTCGATTCCCGTAATCTCGGACTCCGGCGACCACGCCCCGCATGATCCGTTTCGGATGCAGAACGCCCGGCGGAAGCTTGTGGCGCGGGTAATCGGGCGGGGCGAAGGCGAAGACGTCGGTGTTAGCAATGGGCTTGGCACCCAACCCGGTCCCCAACGGATCCCGGATCACCCCGCCAATGCCGGTATTGGCGCCTCCGTAAGGCTCGAGTGCGCTCGGGTGGTTGTGCGTCTCCACCTTGAAGCAGACGGCGTACTCCTCGTCGAACTCGATGACGCCGGAATTGTCCCGGAACACGGACAGACACCACGGCTTTGCCAGCTCCTCCGTCACGCGCATTACCGTATTGCGCAGGAGATTGTCGATGACCTGGCCGTTGAATTCGATCCTGCCCTTCAAGGTCTTATGGCTGCAATGCTCCGACCAGGTCTGGGCCAAGGTCTCGAGCTCGACGTCCGTGGGGTTCCGCCCGAGATGGCGGAAATAGTCCCGAATCGTGCGCATCTCGGCGAGATTCAGGAAGAGCTGCCCTTCGCGGCTGATGCGGAGCAGCTCCTCGTCTGTGGCGTTGAGTAACGGGATCTCGATCCGACGGAACTGGTAGTCGATCTTTCGGAAGAAGACCCTGTCGCCTGGCTCCAGGCGGCGTTCGATGACCTTGTTGGCCAAGACCTTGTCGATGATGAGGTCCTGTTCGGAGGGTGAGATGACTCCCCGCAGCACGTAGCGGCGGGAAGTTTTCACACCCTCCACCTGCTGGATCCCGAGGTCGCGGATGGCCTTGCGAGCCGACTCCTCCACCGGATCCATGACGCCGGGCTTGTAGGCGATTTCCACAGACCAGTGCGGCCCTGCCGGTGCGTCGAATCGCGAGCCGATCCGGTATTCTTGGGTGACCGGGTCGGCGAGGAGCTCCTCCGCGATGCGACGCACCGTTTCCACGTCGAGCTCCGGAGCGAGGAGATAGTACACCGGATAGAACCGCACCTCCTCCACGCTCTGCACACCGAGCTCCCGGATGTCGTGCAGAATGCCTTCCGCATGCGAGTCACGGAAGCCCGGTCTACTGCCGATTTCGATTCGGTAGATCAACTTCTTGTCCTCGTTGTGGACGATGAGGCATCGTGGCCGCGGGGATTCACGGTTCAGGTGTCCCCTCGCGCGCCCGTATCCCGCGTTCTCGGCAGGTCCGGAGTTCTCTGCTCCACACCCCGACAGACGAAGCGCCGAGAGTTTACCCAAAATCCGGCTCAATCGCAAGCGGAAGGGCTGTCGGCGATTCCCTTCGGCGTCCCGCCGGTGAGGCCGCGGTGCCGGATGACGCGGCTCAGCCTTGACAATCGTCGGTATCCCGGCTATATTACGGCGTGACGTGGCAGGGGAGCGATCTCGGAGAACCAGCTTGATACCGAAGGTCGGAGCGATTATCCTGCGCAGCATACGAATTCCGTCGCCTCGCGGAGGCGCGCCGCATCCCCAAACGGGGATGCGGTTTTTTGTTCCCTGAACCTGACTCAGCCAAAAGGAGCGGATCGGCATGCAGAAGGAGCCCCTCATCCTGGTGATCAATCCGGGGAGTACCTCGACGAAGCTCTCGGTGTATCGCGGCAAGCGGGAGGTCTACGCGGAAACCCTGTACCACACCGCGGAAGAGCTCTCGGCGTACCGGCGCATCACCGATCAATATCCCTTCCGCGTCCGGGTGATCGAGGAGCTGCTGCGCAAGAATGGGTTTGGCGACGCGCTCTTCGATGCCATTGTGGCCCGAGGTGGCCTGCTGCATCCCTTGGAGGGCGGCACCTACCGGGTCAATGAGAAGATGGTCGAAGAGCTTCTCGAGGCTCGATATGGAGAACACGCCAGCAACCTCGGGGCCATTATCGCTTGGAACTTGAGCCGGACGCGCGGCATCCCGGCTTTCATTGTTGATCCTGTGGTGGTGGACGAAATGGACCAGATCGCCCGTCTCTCCGGGCTACCGGAGCTACCGCGGAAGAGTATCTTCCACGCTCTCAACCAGAAGGCGGCGGCGCGGAAGGCGGCGGAGAGGCTGGGCAGGAAGTACACCGAGGTCAATTTGATTGTGGCCCACCTCGGCGGCGGGATCACCGTGGGATTGCATAAACAGGGCCGCGTGGTCGATGTGAATAATGGTCTGGACGGTGAGGGGCCTTACACCCCCGAACGGACGGGGACGCTCCCCGTGGGGGATCTGATCCGCCTCTGCTACTCGGGGAAGTACACCCGGGAGGAGATGCTGCAAAGGAATCGCGGCCGAGGCGGCGTGGTAGCTTACCTGGGGACCAACGACATGCGAGAGGTGGAACGGCGCGCCCTGGCCGGCGAGCCGCAGTGGCGACTGGTCTTCGAGGGCATGGCCTACCAGGTCGCCAAGGAAATTTGCGCCCTGAGCGCCGTAGTGGCAGGGAAGGTGGACGCCATCGTGCTCACAGGGGGCATCGCCAATTCCGAGCTCTTCGTGAGCTGGATCCGAGAGCGCGTCTCTTTTCTGGCACCGGTGTTCGTGTTCCCCGGAGAGATGGAGATGGAGGCCCTGGCCTTGGGGGCCTACCGAGTGCTGGTCGGTGAGGAACAGGCCAAGGAGTACGTGTGATGCCCGGAATTGCAAGGGAAGAGCAAGGCAGTGCGGGGGGCTGGTTTGACCGCCTGGTGGCACGCGTGCAAGGGGAGGAGCGAAAAACTATTGCCGTCGCCATGGCCCAGGAAGGGCATGTCCTCCAGGCGCTGGAGGCGGCCCGCAAGCACAACCTAGCGAACGGGATCTTGGTCGGGGAGATCGAAGCCATCCGGCGGGCGGCGGAGGAGGTTGAAGTAGATCTCAGCCACTTCGAGCTTGTACCTCAGCGGGGGGAAGAGGAGGCCGTTCACCGAGCCATCGAGGTCGTCCGCGCGAAGGAGGCCGAGCTGCTGATGAAAGGGAAATGCAGTACGGCAGCTTTCCTCCGCGGGATCCTCGATCGGGAAAAGGGATTGCGGGGCTCCGGCCTGCTGTCTCACCTGGCGGTGTTTGAGGTGAGCACGTATCCGAAGCCGTTGTTCATGTCCGACGCGGCGATGAACATCTGTCCGGACCTGCTGCAGAAGGTGGAGATCACGAAGAACGCGATCTGGGCAGCGCACCGGCTGGGCGTGGAAGTGCCGAAGGTGGCGCTGATCGCCGCGGCCGAGCGTGTGGACCCGGAACACATGCCCTGCACCGTCGATGCGGCCGCCATTGCGAAGATGGCCGATCGAGGCCAGCTGGGGAAGGCGCTGGTCGACGGACCGCTGGCCGTCGACAACGCCCTCGACCCGGAGTCGTGCCGGGTCAAAGGGATCCAATCGGCCGTGGCCGGGGACGCGGACATTCTGATCATGCCCAATATCGAGGCTGGGAACACGTTCTACAAGGTCATGACCATCTTGGCGCGGGCGAAAACCGCCGGGGTGCTCCTCGGAGCTCGGGTCCCCGTGGTGCTCCCCTCCCGCGCCGACAGCGACGAAACGAAGTTCCTCAGCATCGCCGTCGCAGTGGCGTTGAGTTGACCTTTTCCGCTGACGGCAGACCGCAGCTGTACCGCCACCGACCGGTGGCGTCTTTCCGTACCCGCAGGGTCGCTTGAGCCCCGGGTCTTGGCGGCGGATTCTCTCGGAGCTTGCGGTTGAGTGGCGGGCGAGGAGCCTCACGCATCGGTCAGGCCGCGGGGTCTGGAGGCATGGTGGGCTAGCCGAAGGGAGCGGCCAGCGAAAGAGCTTGCGCCGGAGCCGACGCTGGCGAGGGTTCCCCAATAGAGAGGCCCCTCGAGCTTTTTCCGACTCGAGCATCAGCTGGGTTCTCTTTCCCAAGTCAGGCGACGGGGCTCGCGGAAGAAGCCGAGAGATCGGAGTACCTCCTCGACTTCACCCCCCACGGCCAATCGTCCATTCCACTGCTCCACGGTGATCCTTCGCTGAGTCCGAGCCAGGTGGCGTAGCAGGGCCCGAAGGCTTCGCGGGAGCAATGGGCTGTCCACGGGTAGCGTCGTGGCCATTCGTCTGCCGTTGTCCTGAGCCGCGAGCGTCGGGATCCCCCTGTGCAGCACCACCCACGTGCTTTCCCGTCGGGCAATGGGTAGCGGCCTCTGCTCAAGTATCTGGAGCGAGGCGGGAGCGGCATGCAGGGGGACGCAGGCGGGATCGAGCGCATTCATCACCGTCGGTTCCTCTTCGTAGGGGGAAGCGGATTGGAGGCGCAAGCGCTGGAGGGTCTCTGCGGCCTCGGGAAGGGCGAATTGGCCTCCGCGCAATCCCTGGATGAAATACCCACCCCGCACTTCCCCGCGTAATTCCAGCTTGCGGAGGGCATTCCAAACAGCCGTGGCATCGGGGACAAGAGGTTCGAAGGGCAACCATTCGCGCGTCACAACCCCGTAGCGACGCAGCAGGACCCTGGCCCAAATCTCGCCCGGATCCCCTGGCGCGCTTCGCTCGGAAGCGCGGCACACGGCGCTCCAACGACCCACCGTGGCGCGTTGCCGCAACAAATGCGCTACCCGTTGCCGAGCCCTCCGCTTCGCCTCGCGATAGCCTGCTCGGGAAAGCATACCTGCGGGAAGCCTGCCGTAGCTTGAGTCAGGAGCTGTCTGAGCTTCTGCACCCTGCCTTTGCCATCGTCCGAGAAGCTGGCGCAATGCGAAAAGGGAATCGTTCGTCACGAGTCCTCGCAGGACAAGGTTCCCCAGTGCCTCATTCACCTCCGTTTCTGGGAGGGCAGCAAGTCGGACGATCTCGGAAGCGAAGGAGGCCCCGTGGCTACGGAGAATAATGAGGATCTCGCTTTCCGCAGGGGACAGATTCGCTTCCGCTTCCGGACTGCCCAAGGGGAGGATGTGTCCGCGCTCGAGAAAGCTCACGGAGGGGGTTCGCGTCCCTGGCTCGGCGAGGGCCAGCCAGAGGAACTCCCCGGACTGGACGAGTTCATCCAGGAGATTGGCATCGAAGCCGGCGACCCGCAGCGGGCAAAAACTGCCCTCCCACAGTGGGAAGGGCGCAAGGTAGCCCTCGAGCTGCCGAAGGGCCTCAATGAGCCCCTGCCTCCCGATTCGCTGCGGTCCCTGCCGGAAATGGTGCCATTCCGTAAGGAACTGCAGGTAACAATGGAGCGGGACTGGCTCGATCTCCCCCCGGCGGATGGAGAGGGAGATGCGATGCATGGCCCGAAGCAGATCCCGGTCGCAGTAGCGGTCGCCGGAATGTTCGAACCGGCCCCGGATGAGTTTGCCCTGTTCGGTGCAAGTACGAAGGTACTCAGCAAGCCAAGGCGCCGGGAAGTCGTAGCGCTCGCGGATCTCGTCCTCCGAAACCGGGCCGGAAGTCTCGAGGAAACGCGCGAGGATCCTCTTTCGGCTTTCCTCGCCACCTGGCTGAAAAGCTGCCCGGTAGTCGTCGAGGTACTCGGCGCAGACGTAGCGTTCTTCGCTGCCGCGTGCGGTGGGGATCCGCGTCCGGACAATCTGACCCCCTTCGAGGAGGCTTTGCAGCCAAGCCCGCCCGTGCTCCGGGGAGCATGCAAGGGCTTCCTGTTCCGTGAGATCGCCAAGACGTTGGAACAAGAGAGCCATCTCCTCCGGGCTGCGGGGTCCACCCGCAGGATCCAGGCCCCGCGCTCGCTGACGCACTCGCTCCACAGCCTGAGGATGAAGCGAGCGGAGCAGCTCATCCGTGGAGAGGAGATCGGAGAGAAGCTCTTTGCTCACCGGAGTCGGTGGCAGAGCCCGATCCCCTTTGGGTTCATCCCACTCGTACAGGTAGACGCTCGTGAAGGTCCACAGAAGGCGGCGCGCTAGGGGAGAGGGGGTTTTCGATTCCAGGCTCGCAAGCTCGATTTCGCCGCGCTGGATGCCTTCCAGCACCGTCTCCAGGCCGCGCAGGTCCAATACCTCTTCCAGGCAGTCACGGAGGGTTTCGGCGAAGATGGGGAAATCCGGCTGCCCGCGCACTGCCTCCAGCAGGTCCTTGGCACGAAGCCGCTGCAGCCAGAAGGGGGTCCGGCGGCGCCTCGGCATTCCGGGGAGGAGCAAAGCTCGGGCTGCGTTCTGCCGGAAGCGCGCGCCGAAGGCGGCCGAATGGGGAAGCTCGCGCAGGATCCGCTCGCGGGCTTCTTCCGCTCGCAAGGATGCCACAAATCCGAAGGGCACGGCCGATTCCATTGGGGGCAGCCGGAGCAGAATGGCGTCATCGTTCCAAATGATCTCCGGCTCCACTCCCAGCAAGTCGCGCAGCCGGCTCCGCAGGGAGAGGGCCCAGGCCCCATTCACCCGGCCACCGAAGCAAGAATGGATCACGACGTGGAGATCGCCGAGCGCATCTTCGAAGCTCTCGATCAGCACGCTGCGATCCGACGTCACCCGGCCGCAGGAGTCCAGCTGCTTGGCGAGATGGGTCAGGATCCTGCGAACCGTCACTTCGTCCAGGGCGTACAGGGTTTGCATCTCCGCTACAAGCTTCCGCAGGCGCGGATGCTCGGCATGGTCGAGGACTTCCTCGTTCGTGGAACAGCGGAGTTCGCGGCGCAGCTCAGTTAGCGCTTCCCCGAGTTTGCGCCGCAGCTCCCCCACCTTCTTGCCCGTCGCAAGAGGACGCCAGGGGTAGTCGCCTCGCCAGAACGGCATCCGAGCCATGGAGCCTGGGGCCTCCGTCACGAGCAGGCGGTCATCCGCGATTTCGGTGACCCTCCAGACCTGGCTTCCCAGGAGGAACGTGTCCCCCACGCGCGTTTCGAACACGAACTCCTCATCGAGTTCGCCCAGTTTGGTCTTGCCGTCGGCGAGGTAGACCCCGTAGGTCCCCTGGTCCGGGATTGTCCCGCCGTTGATCAGGGCCTGGGTCCGTGCGCCCGGCAAGGCCGTAAGCCGCTGGGTCTGGCGGTCCCACAATATGCGGGGCCGAAGCTCTCTGTAGAGGGCGCTTCGGTACCGCCCGGCCAACATGGCCAGGACGGTCTCGAAGGTGTAGTGGGAGAGGCTTTCGTACGGAGCGGATTGGCGGACGAGCCGGAATAGCTCCTCGGCGTCCCAATCCTCGACGGAAACCATGGACACGATCTGCTGTGCGAGGACGTCCAGGGGATTCCTGAGGATGTGGGTGGGTTCGACCTCGTTCTTGAGCATGCCCGAGGCCACGACCGCTGCTTCCAGCGCATCCTCGGGATGCATGGGGAAGATCCGACCGCGGCTGGTCATCCCCACCAAATGGCCGGAGCGTCCAACCCGCTGAAGTCCCTGCGCCACGGATTTGGGCGACTCAACCTGCACCACAAGATCGATGGTCCCGATGTCGATCCCGAGCTCGAGGGAGGAGGTTCCGACGATGGCTCGGAGCCTGCCGCTTTTCAGATCCTCTTCGACCCGGAGGCGCTCATCGCGGGAGAGGCTTCCGTGATGCACGCCCACCAGGCGGGGGGCCTCCCCTCCGCCCGCCGCAAAATAGCCCAATCCCTTCGGCACCCCATCGGCCAGGATGGCCCGCACGTCCCCTTCGGGACTGGACAGGATCTCGTTCAGCTTCTCGGCGACGCGTTCGGCCGTCCGGCGGTTGTTGACGAAGATGAGCGTAGTCCGATGCGACCGGATCAGCTGGGCAAGTCGCTCGAGGATGGGCAGCCAGACGCTTCCGGGACCGACGGATGGGTCGCCGGCGGGACTTTCCACAAGAAGATCGAGTTGCTTCGCGCAGCCGGCATCGACCACGGTTACGGGCCTGGGGATAAGCTCCGGTCCCTCGGTTCCATCCCGCCACTCATTCCCGCCCAGGAAGTGCGCCACCTCTTGCAACGGGCGGATCGTGGCGGAAAGGCCAATCCGTTGCACGCCCTTTTCGCTCAGCCTTTCCAGGCGCTCGAGGCTCAAAGCAAGGTGGGCTCCGCGTTTGTTCCCCGCCAGTGCGTGGATTTCGTCGACGATGACGGTCCGAACCGTGCGGAACAGGAGCGGCGCCTTGGGGTGGGTGAGCATCAGGTAGAGGGACTCTGGGGTCGTAATGAGGACATGCGGAGGCTTGGCGAAGATCGCTTTCCGCTCGCGGGCAGGGGTATCGCCGGAACGGATCGCCACCCGGGGCTTGGGTACCGCAAGTCCAAGCCGCAACGCCGTCAACTGGATGCCGCGCAGGGGCTCTCGGAGGTTCCGCTCGATGTCGTTGTTCAAGGCTTTGAGAGGGGACACGTACACGAGCCGCAGCTCGTCGAACCATCCTCCGGAAAGCTCCGTGATGAGGCGATCGATTTCCCAGAGGAAGGCGGCCAAGGTCTTCCCCGAGCCGGTGGGCGAGAGGATCAACGTGTTCTCCCCCCGTTGAATGGGCGGCCAACCCTTCTCTTGAGGTGGCGTAGGTCGGCCGAACCGCTCCAAGAACCACCTGCGCACGGGCTCGGAGAAGGCTCCGAGCGCCTCCGACTGCCGCTCCCTCACCGGTGGCCCACCTCCGTCAACCGATCGTTCGTCGTCCGAAATCAAATGTATTCCCTTCCCGGCGTTCGGCCAAGGGTTTCTGATGGCAAGCGCGGAGATCCAGCCGTCGGGGCATCCTGCGCTTCGTCGTTGGCTTGCCGCCGGCGGTGCCATTGCGAAGCTGGCGCCTTCCAGGCGTGGACGGCGGAGTTGCGACGCCGGAATTGGGCCCCATTGCCCTGGCTTAGCCCGTTCCTGCCTACCCCCGGCTTAACATTGCGGACTCGCTCGAACATCCCTTGCCGACGGTAGGAAAGCTGTGCGCCTTTCCCACGCCTGGCGCGCCAGGGGAGGTAAGACGCCCTTCGACTCCGCGTTCAGTCGAGTTCGGGACTACCGGAAGAGGGCCATCAAGCTTCCGGGCAAGTAAAGGACGCAGGGGATGCCGAACACGATCGCCGAAAGCGCCAGTCCGGCCAGGAGCAGGGGGGAAGGTCGAACCAGCCGGTGGACATCTTTCGGAACCAGCTTCGGCAGGATGAACAGGAAGGCTGCGAGGATGGCGAGCGCTTGGATCGGGGTCAGGAGGATGCCATCCAGTTGGCTTCCGAGCTGGACGAGCTTCACGGGGTCGAAGAACACGGTGGCGATGAGGTTGGTCGCCACGAAGAGGAGCAATAGAGCCCGGAATTGGGATCGCCAGGGTACGCGCTCACCCACGCGAGGGAAGAGGATCCGGAGGCAATCGGCGAGGAGGCGCGGCCAGCCGGAGAGCTGACCCACGTTCGTGCTCAGCAAAGCCGCGCAACCCGAAACGAGGAAGAGCTTGCCCCCGAGTTCCCCCCACCGGGACGAGAAGATGCGAGACAGGGTGAAGGCCACCTCCTGTCCTTGGGGCACGAGATGGCTCGCCCGGAGTACGCCCGCTCCGGCGAGGGCGAAGGCGCAAGTCACGAACGTTCCGACGACCACGGCCGCCGTGGCATCAACGGTCACCATCCGGGTCCATTCACGCAGTTTGCGCGCCCGCTCTTCGTCCAGTTTGGCGAGCTGCGAGAGATCGGCGGGTTTGCCGAAGCCGCCGCATGCCGCCATTCCGAAGCCAGCCCCCAGCACCCAGTAGGTGTACCAGACCTGGCTCGCAAATCCGCCGGCGCTCCACCCTGCCAATGGCAGGATCTCCCGCCAGGGACTGGGTCTGCCGGGGATAGCCCACTCCGGCACCTCCAAGGGGAGAAGGCCGAAGAGACCCGCGACCAATTCCGAAACCGGCGGGAAAGTCGCTGCCGCTACGTAAAAGACCCCGAGAATGATCAGCAGCACCAGGAAGCTCATGACTGCTTTGAGCAGATCGAAGCGCCCGCTCCACGCCACCGAGACGGCAAAGACGATGACGAACGTGCCCCACAAAAGCCGTCCGTGCGGGAGGGGCAGGAGCGTGTTGAGGAAGGTCGTCGAGGCATTAGCCAGGGCTCCGATGGACACCACGGCGGCTGGAAGCTGGCACAGGAACACAACCCACACGAGCCATTTCCTAGGCCCGGGGATGCGCGCGAATAGATCGATCATCCCTTCCCCGGTGACGACTGTCCAATGGGCGCCGGCGAGCCCGATGAGGTATTTCAGCACGATCGCTAAGACGATCGCCCAGAGCACTGCCGTCCCGAAGATGGCCCCGGTCCGGGTGGCCAGGATCACCTCTCCGGATCCGATGTACTCCGCGCACCAAACGAGCGAAGGCCCCACGGCCAGGAGCATCGCCAGGCCTTTCGGCGCTGCCGGTATCCGATCGCGCACGGTCCCCTCCGAAGGCGTTTGGGTCGACACTTGTGCGCAACAATACGAAATCTCCGCCGTCCCCGCAACCCCCGGTCTGGTGCTGGGCATGTGCGCCGGTACCGAGGAGGTCCTTTCGGTTCGAGGATTGGGACCGGCCGCCAACCGTCGGGGATCCGGCGAAGTTCGCGGGCATCCCCCTGGCTATGCCACCGTCTCAGGAGGTCGTGGTCCGGGAAATTGACCTTGCTTTTGACCCCCTGGCCGGCTATTTTGGCACGGTGGGAATCGCAGGAGCCGGTGGTGATGGACCTCCAATTGGCTCGGGTACTGGAAGAACGCAGTCGCGAGATCATCGATACCTGGGTCACGCGTCTGCAAGCCAAGATTCCGGAATACCAGAGCCGGCCCCGGGAGGAGCTGGAGAGGACGACGGGCCTACACCTGAGGGGGGTCATCGAGGTGCTCCGCAAGGGCACGTATTCGGCCCTCGAAGCCTTCATGCGCGAGATCGCTCCGTTGCGCATCCGCCTTGGCTTCAGCCTTTCGAACACGCAGCGCGCGTTCATGCTCGGCAAGCAAGTACTGGTCGAGGTGATCGAACGGGAGTTCGCGGGTAATCCTCCCCGCATGCTCAAGGCCCTGCGAGAGCTGGAAGAGCCCTTCCAGCGCACGATCTACCAGTATTCCGACATCTACCAGGAGATGCAGATCCGGGAGGCGGAGCGCCGGAGCCGCGAGCTGGCGCGCATGGAAGAGGAGCGGCGTTTCCTGGCCCGGCTTCGCGCCGAGAAGGAAAAGCTGGACGGGATCGTGAGCGCCATCGGGGCGGGAATTGCCCTGTTCGACCGGCGCATGAAGGTGGTGTGGTCGAACCGGGCCATTGCTCAAGCCATCGATCAGGAGCTTGCGGACGGAGAAGAGCTCAGTTGCTCCGACCTGTACTGGCATCAGGGCCTTGACTGTCCCACCTGCCCGACGCGGCGCTGTTTCGAGACGGGCCGCGTGGAGCGCTCGCTCCGGGAAACCACGATGCCGGACGGGAGCACGAGGATCTTCCAGATCACCTGTACCCCGATCACAGACGAGACGGGGAAGGTCCACCAGGTGCTGGAGCTTGTCCAGGACATCACGGATCTGCGCCAACTGGAGGCGCAGCTGGACGAGAAACGGGAGTTCCTCGCTGCGATCACCAACGAGTCGGCCGATGCCATCATTGGCCTGGACACCGAGGATCGCATCGTCTCGTGGAATAAGGGGGCGGAGAGGATCTTCGGCTACGAGCCGAGCGAGGTGATCGGAAAGCCATTGTCCGTGCTCGGGCCGGCGTGTCCATCCAGCGAAGAGCAATTCCTACGCATCCGCGACGAGGTGCGAAAGAAGGGTTTTGTTCGAAATGTGGAACTCACCCGGCTCACCAAGGAGGGGCGAACCGTCCACTTGGAGCTCACCTGGACCCGGTTGCGTGACCGTCGCGGCCGGGTGATCGGGAGCTCCCTCATCGCGCGGGACGTGACGGAGCGAAAGCTGATGGAACAACAGATGATCCAGGCCGAACGCCTGGCGGCAGTGGGTCGTCTGGCAGCCCGCGTTGCCCATGAGATCCGGAATCCCCTCTCTTCCCTCAGTCTGAACGTGGAGCTTCTGGGCGATGAGATCGAGGCCCTCGGCGGAGACGTGTCCGAAGAGGCACGCAACCTTCTCCGCGCCATCACCGCGGAAGTGGATCGACTGACCTACCTCACGGAAGAGTACTTGCACTTCTCCCGGCTTCCCCCTTCCAAGCTGGAGCCGGGGGATTTGGCGCTCCTTCTCGAGGATCTGGTGCAGTTTACGGGGACGGAGCTGCGTCAGCGCGGAGTTCAGGTCCAGTACGAGGTGCCTGAAAGGCTGCCCCCGGTACGCTTCGACGAGGCTCAGCTCCGGCGTGTATTCCTGAATCTCTTTCGAAACGCGATGGATGCCATGCCGGAGGGCGGAATCATCCGCCTCCGTGCCTGGAGCCAGAATGGAAAGGTGCTTGTCTCCGTTCGAGACACGGGTCCCGGAGTGCCAGAAAGCGAGAGGGAACGGATCTTCGACCCCTTCCACACGACCAAGGATTTCGGGACGGGTTTGGGATTGTCCATCGCTCGGCAGATCGTCCGGGAGCATGGAGGAGAGATCCGCTGCGTGGGCGGACGTGAGCGGGGAGCGGAGTTCATCCTGGAGTTTCCGGCGCTGCCATGACTGAGGAACTGAACCTGAGGGACCGGAAGACGGTGCTCGTGGTGGATGACGAGCGCGATCTCCTGCAGTCCCTGGAGAAAGCGCTGGTCAAGGAAGGGTACCGCGTGTTCCTCGCCGAACGGGCGCGGCTGGGCCTTGAGATTCTGCAGCGGGAGTCCGTGGATGTCGTCCTCAGCGATTTGCGCATGCCGGAGATGAGCGGGACGGAGTTCCTCCGCGAGTGCAAGCGCATCAGCCCGGAAACGGAAGTGATCATGCTCACGGCGTACGGCACGGTGGAGTCCGCCGTGGAGGCGATGAAGGAAGGGGCCTACGATTTCATCACCAAGCCGTTCAAGCGGGTGACCGTGCTGAAGGCCATCCAGAAGGCCCTGGAGAAACAGGCCCTGAGCCGCGAGAATCTGCTTCTTCGACAACAGCTGGAGAGTGCCCGGGCCAAGGAGCAGATGATCGGCACCAGTCCGGCCATCCGCCGCGTGCTGGAGCTTGTCCGCCGCGTGGCCCCGATCAATACCACTGTGCTGATCACGGGGGAGAGCGGGACCGGGAAGGAGCTGGTGGCCAGACTCATCCACCAGTATAGCCCACGGCGGAACGCGCCCTTCATGGCGATCAATTGCGGGGCGATTCCGGAAAACCTCATCGAGAGCGAGCTCTTCGGCCACGTGAAGGGGGCCTTCACCGGGGCTACGCGCGACAAAGACGGGCTTTTCAAAGTAGCCAATGGCGGCACCCTGTTTCTGGATGAGGTCTGCGCGATCCCGTTGAACCTGCAGGTCCGGCTCTTGCGAGCCATCGAGGAGAAGGAGTTTTTGCCCGTCGGTGGAACGAGGCCCGTGCGAGTGGACGTCCGGATCCTCGCGGCCTCGAACCGGGATCTCGCCGCGGAGGTGCGCGAGGGACGCTTCCGTGAGGATCTCTTCTACCGGCTCAATGTGGTGAACATCGACATTCCCCCGCTGCGGGAAAGGAAGGAGGATATCCCACTGCTCGTGCAGTATTTCGTCGAACGGCACAACCGCGCCCTTGGGAAGCGCGTGCGCGGCGTGGACGACCAGACGATGAGCGTGCTGGTGAATTACGAGTGGAAAGGCAACGTTCGGGAATTGGAGAATGTGATCGAGCGCGCGATGATCCTCTGCGACGACGAGATGATCCGCGTGCATCACCTGCCGCCGAACCTGGCGCAGTTCCGCTTCGAGGCGGGGCGAAGGGATCGGCTGCGGGACGCGGTACGGGAGTTCGAACGCGAGCATATCTACCGAGTGCTCGAGCGAGTGGGATTCGACAAGCCTGCGGCGGCGAAAGTGCTGGGCCTCAGTCAGTCCTCCCTCTACCGGAAGCTTGCTGAGCTGGGGATCCGGGTTCCCAGAAAACCCCTCGCCAAGAGCCATCATTGAGGTATGCCCGAGATGCAAAGGCAAGCGGAGTCTCTCGAGGCACGCGCTTTGCTAGCTCATCTGCGACAAAGATGGCTCGCGACGGAGCCGGTCAGGAAGGTGGCCATACTTGGCTCGGCCTTCGCAGCGCGGAGGTCGAGCTCACAACATCACCTTGCCGTCAAGGAGGAAGAATTGGAGATCGGGAGGTCGGGCGCACAGCAGGCCCGACCTCTTTTTTGCCCAAAGGGCGTTCATCGCCCGGGATTCCGGGATCGGGGAACAGGTAGGTCGGACTAACCCAAAGGAGAAGGCCATGGCTGAGCTTAACCCGTTCCGGATTGCTCAGCAGCAACTGGATGAAGCGGCGGAGGCATTGGGTCTGGACAGCGCCACGCATGAGGCGCTGCGGTGGCCCATGCGCGAGATGATCGTAACCCTCACGGTGCGGATGGACGACGGGAGCGTCAAGATCTTCCGAGGCTACCGGGTGCAGTACAATGACGCCCGCGGTCCCACGAAAGGAGGGATCCGGTTCCATCCGCAGGAGACGCTGGATACGGTTCGCGCCCTGGCAGCGTGGATGACGTGGAAGACGGCGGTCATGGACCTGCCGCTGGGGGGTGGCAAAGGCGGGGTCACCTGCAATCCGAAAGAGATGTCCGAGGCCGAGCTGGAGCGACTGAGCCGGGCCTACATCCGCCAAGTGGGTCGGATCCTCGGGCCGGAGATCGATGTGCCGGCGCCCGACGTGAACACCACGCCGCAGGTGATGGCCTGGATGATGGACGAGTTCAGCGCGCTTCGCGGCTACAACGTGCCGGGGGTTATCACGGGAAAGCCCCTGCCTCTTGGCGGCTCCCTCGGTAGACCCGATGCCACCGCTCGCGGAGGGATGTATGCCCTGCGCGAGGCGGCTAAAGTTCTGGATATCCCCCTCGAGGGAGCTACGGCGGCCATTCAGGGATTCGGCAATGTGGGACAACACGCGGGGATTCTGGCCCAGGAGCTCTTCCACATGAAGATCCTGGCAGTGGCCGACGAGTTCGGTGGCATCTACAACCCCCACGGCATCGATGCCAAAGCTCTGGCCGAACACGTGCGCGAGACGGGGAGTGTGACCAGGTTCCCCGGCACGGACAGCATCACGAATCAAGAACTGCTCGAGATGGAGGCGGACGTACTTTTCCCCGCCGCCATTGAGGGGGTGATCACCGCGGCCAATGCCGACAAGATCAAGGCGCGTGTGGTCTGCGAGCTCGCCAACGGACCCACCACCCCCGAGGCGGATCGCATCCTTCACGACCGTGGCATCTTCGTTCTCCCGGATATCCTGGCGAACGCCGGCGGAGTCACGGTCTCTTACTTCGAACAGGTGCAGAACGCCTACAACTTCTATTGGACCTTGGACGAGATTCATCAGCGCTTGAACCAGAAGATGACCAAGGCCTTCGCCGATTTTTATGCTGCCTACCAAAGGCACAAAGTCCACCCGCGACTTGCCGCCTACATGGTGGCCGTGAGTCGTGTGGCTGAAGCGATGAAGCTGCGGGGCTGGGTGTGAGGATACAGCGGCGGAGGCAGGTCTTGCCCTCCGGAATTGCATTCCCTTCCGGCGGAACGGGAAGAGAGGAGGCTGTATGAAGGAATCCGAATTACGCAAGATGAGCTTCGCCACGATCTGCGTGCACGGGTCCGGCGGCCCGGATCCGTACACGCGGGCCCTCAACGTGCCGATCTACCAGAGCTCGACCTTCGCCTTCCGCAGCGCCCGCGAAGGGGCCGAGATCTTCGCGGGTGAGCGCGAGGGGTACGTGTACACGCGCCTCGGCAATCCCACGCTGGTGGCCTTCGAGCGGGAGATGGCCTTCCTCGAGGGAGGGGAGGCGGCCTTGGCCACGGCGTCGGGCATGGCGGCAACCACCACGGTGATCCTCACCTTGATGCGTTCCGGCGAGAATCTGGTCGCATCGGATACATTGTACGGAGGCACGCACGAGCTCTTCCGCCACACGCTCAGCAAGATGGGGATCGAGGTCCGGGACGTCGATGCGACGAAGCCCGAAGAAGTGGAGGCCGCCTTCGATGCCAACACCCGCATCCTTTTCATCGAAACCCCCTCGAATCCCACCCTGAAGATCATCGACATCGCCAAGATGGCGGAGATCGCCCATCGCCACGGGGCCAAGCTCGTGGTGGACAATACCTTCGCCACTCCCTACTACCAGCGCCCGCTCCAGTTCGGCGCCGACATCGTGGTCCACAGCGCCACGAAATACATCGGGGGCCACGGAGACACGATCGGAGGTGTCATCGTGGGTCCCAAGGAGATCATCGAGAAGGCGCGCCGGGAGACGTTGAGGGACCTCGGAGGGTGCCTCAGTCCCTTCAATGCTTGGCTTCTCCTGAGGGGTCTCAAAACGCTCCCGGTGCGGATGGAGCGGCACTCCTGGAATGCCATGCGCATTGCCCAGTACCTCAGCTTCCACCCCAAGGTGAGCAAGGTTTACTACCCGGGCCTCCGGATTCATCCGCAACACGAGCTGGCGGTGAAACAGATGACGGGCTTCGGCGGGATGATCGCCTTCGAGCTGAAAGGCGGCCGGAGGGCCGGGGAAATCCTCATGGACTCGGTGAAGCTCATGACCTTGGCCGTGAGCTTGGGCGATGTGGACACGCTGATCGAACACCCCGCCAGCATGACCCACTCCACGTACACTCGCGAGGAGCTGGAGAAGGTGGGGATCACGGAGGGTCTGGTGCGGCTTTCTGTTGGCATCGAGGATGTGAACGACCTGATCAACGATCTCTCCCAGGCCTTGAAGAAGGTGCCGGCTTAGATCCGCAAGACGCCGCTCAGGCATGCAAGTCGCAGGCCGGCGAGGGTTTGCAAGGTACCGGAATGGGAGAAAGGGCCTGAGGCAATGAGAACACGATGGTCTATCGGGGTGGTAGGTCTTGGCGTTCCAAGGCATTTGTATCCCTCTTGCTGGGAAAAGACGAGGTTGTCAGAAACACTCTTTGACTACCTACGCATCGGTCCTTGGCTTTCTTGATACGGACCGCTAATTTTGCGGCACAATCTCCCCACTGCTGTCACGGACATTGAAGGTCGACGTAGTAAGGGAATGGAGTGCTCCCACTGCGGGGCGCAGGAAGACGCGGCAGGGGGCTCTTACTATGCCGTCGGGTTCTGGGCACCGCTATCACACCAAATAAGAGGCTTCGAAAGGAGGTGAGGCAAGAGGGACTGGGGTCAAGCCTGGAGAACTCAGTTCGCGTGTAAGAGGACCGCGCAGGCGTGGGGTGTGAGAGCAAGCGGAAGGAGGTTACCATGAAGGGGATGCGTGCGCGAAGCCCGGTGGTTGCTTGCATTGCGGCGGTGTTGGTTTACGCTCTGGTGCTGCTGCCCATTAGCTCGGAGCTTTGGGCGGCGACGGGTCCGACTCTCTGGCTCCAGGAGTCTCAGGATGCGTGCGCCGCTGCGAAGGCACAGGCCCAAGCGGATGTGAATGGCGCGACTTGGTTTGCCATTGGCTGCCTGGGCGGTGTATTGGGTTGGATCATCGCGTACGCGATTGAGTCGAATCCGCCGGCCTATGCTCTGGTGGGCAAATCGCCCGATTACGTGGCCCAGTACACGGATTGCTACCGAATTGAGGCCAAGAGGATCAGGAGTAAGCATGCGCTGAATGGATGCTTGGCCGCAACCGGTCTCGAGCTTGTTCTGTACCTTTTGCTGGTTGTAGCGGCCAGCTCCGAATAGCCCCGCTGCGAGAGTAGCAACGGACTTGCTCTGCAGGCCGTGTAGGGAAGTCGAGCTCTCGCGGACAAACCCAGACACCTTCGCGGGCTGGAGGGCCGCGTTGGGCTTGGGGAAGGCGCCAGGAATTGTGAACCGAGGTCAGGCAGGGGGTGGTGGCGTGGCGAGAGCTGAGCAGACAGCGGGAGAGGGGGTGGAGGACAGGCTTGAAATCGGTTCACTGACGGCGTCTCGCCGCCATCCGGAGGTTGGCTGGCTTTCTTACCCGCGAGGCCAAATGTTTGTGCCGCGGGGCTGCTGACTTCCCCAATGCAGTTTCCCCGGATCCTTGGGTAAGGGGGAAGGTGCGGGTCCGGTCGGACGGGGATGGCAGGGTCTAGTTTCCATCGGATGCCTGGATTGTTTCGCCGATCGGGTCGTTGCAGAGGTCAGTCCATCAGGGCCGCCGGCCAGAGCAGTGGTGCGGAAGGCGTTCGAGTGGGTCATTCCAGCACCCGGAATGCTAACGGAGTGAGGCAAGGTGATCAAGACCTGGAACGCCCCGATCAGCTGCATCGGAAGGGCTAACTCGGAGGGATACACTCGCGAGGTCCCCTGAGAGGTCCCTGAGGGGTCAGAGGGTGCGGCTTTCCATCGGGGCGTGCCCCAGGCGAAGAGCCTGGCGGGACACAAGCGATGCGGATAGGGGGGAGCGTCCGACGCGGCGATGCTCCCCCTTCGAATTCCTCCGGGGGACGAAGCCCGTTGTGATGGGTCAGTTCGTACCCGGCGGAAAGAGGGGGTCCATCTGCTCCCGGTAATTGGCCGGCGTGGCAGTTGCCGCCCCTTGCTGGAGGCAAGGGGCGGCAGGAACCCAGTTTCCGCCTCGGAGGGTGCCAGATCGAGATGCGAAAAGCGTGAATGGAAGGAAAGAGAACGGGGAAGCTCCCCTCCTCACGAATTCGGTTCCAGGGGGTGGGAGAATGTCGGTTTCTCACTGGCTACACGCTCGCAATAGTGCGGTTCGCCTTCGGGAGTGGTCAAGCATCTTGCCGTGCCTTACTGGACTGTGCCGAGTGTGGACTGCGGGTGCCGCGATTATTCTATTCGGACTGGTCGGATGGGCTCAGCCAGTCCGCAACGCGGCCGAGGAAAACTTCGCGAATCTGCAGGGGGACTTTCGTCGATGGACTCGGAGCCCCTTTGGATCTGACACAGTGGGTGGCCGTTTCTACTACCTGGGAAGGGGCAGGGTTGTAGTTGAGGTAACACGTCCGCTGAAGCAGATCATGAGTATACAAGCCAACAGGACTACGATCTACTACCCGGACGAGAGACGCGCCTTTGTCCTGGAAAGCGAGCGGCCGCCTCAGCTCCCGATCATCTCAAGCCTGCTCATGGCGGCGAGACCGGATCTCGGACTCCCAGGCTACGGTTTCATTCTCGTCAGCCATGGGACGCAAGGGGACACCCTTGTGGCGACCTACGAGCTTCGAGGCAAGGGTCGGGCCGGTCCGGTTCGTTTCACCGTGGGTGAAGTGAATGGGCGGGCGGTTTTCGCTTCCTACGCCAGTCCCGACTCGCAGAGCTGGGCGAGGACGAAGTTCGACCGACACGTTGACGTAGGTGGGTTGTGGTTCCCGACGGAAATATCCACTGTTGCCAGTGGGATGGGGGCAAGGTCGGAGGAGGTGTTGCACGTCGAGGGGCTGACGGCCGACCAGCCTCTCCCGGCGTGGGTGCTCGACTTCCACCTCCCGAAGGGGATCAAAGTTGAAAAGAAGAAGTGGTAAGCTGACCTTCCTCCGGCTGCCAATACTGCTGGGGATGGTTCTCTCGGTAGCTGGCAGCCTGGAAGCACAGTCTATGCGCGATGATTTGGACTTGCTCATCACGGCGTGCCTACAGCGATCGGGGTTTGCGTCCAGAAACGCGGTCAATCCCGGCGCCGTTTCTCTGGGCTTTGAGGCCAACGAGCTGAAATCGGCCCTCAAGCTCGGGATCCGTGCGTACCAATTTGCCCTTTCCAGCCAGGACTTGCCGGTGTGCAATTTCGTACCGAGCTGCTCGAACTTTGCCATGACCGCGATCGACCGGGCAGGAGTTGTACGGGGTTTGCTCCTCGCCAGCGATCGGCTCCAGCGCTGTCACAATCTGGCCGGCGCGCTGCGCTTCTACACCCGTGATGAGAGCTCGGGACGTTACTGGGACCCGGTAGATCATTATCTCTTCAGCCGTCAACCCGCTGGCCATTCCACCGGACCCTGCCCATGATGGCTCTGTCCCGAATATCATGGCTTGTGGCCGGTATCACCCTATGGGTTCCTTCCCGTGGCTTTTCACAGGGACAGGCCCAAAACGCGGACTCCCTTCGGACTTACTTCACTCCGGAGAATGTCCTGCGTTTCGCGGACTTTCTCTTTGACCAAGGGGATTACGAGCGGGCGGCCTGTGAGTACGAACGTTACCGCCTTTCCGGCTGGCAGGAGAAGTCCGACTACGTTGCCTTTCAGCTCGGGCGCTGCGAGTTGCGGATGGGGCGGCCGGAGAGGGCCGCTGCTTGGTTCCTAGAAGCTATGGAAGCAACGCACCGGGGGTCCTTGGCGGATTCCGCTCGATTCGGATACCTATGCGCACGGATGCGGGGTGACAAGGATCTGAGCTTTCCCCCTGTGGCACTTCACCATCGGGAAAAGATCGGGGACGGGGCGCTCAAGTGCAGGGCGAGCCTTCTGGTGGCTCTGTACTACCTAGACCGCGGACAATGGCAAGAAGCTCGGGAGGCTGCCTTGCAAGCGGAAGGGATTTGTGGCAACGGTGTGGCATCCGAGAGCTTGGCGCGGATTCTTGAGCTCGCGCATCGTGGAGAGGCCCCCGCGTTGAAGTCGCCTGAGCTCGCCGCAGCTTTGTCATTGTTGGTACCGGGGGCAGGGAAACTCTACGTAGGTCGGCGGGGCGATGCACTCTACTCTTTCCTGGTCGTCACAACCTCCTCCTGGCTGGCCTACGAAGGTTTCCACCAGCAGGGGAGGAAGAGTCTAAAGGGGTGGATCTTCGGGGGAGCTACCGTTTTTTTCCACTTCGGCAATGTCTACGGTTCGGCCGTCGCCGCTCGAGTTCATAACGAGGGGTTTTGCGAGGAGCTTCGCCGTGCCATCCGCGCGGAAGTTGATCGGCACTGCCGCTTTTAGCCTCGCGGTTTGCTTTTTTGCTGGGGTCGGCGTAGCCGAGGACGGAGGATCCAAAGGACTTCTGATTGCAGCCGACGACTTGTTCGCCCGGGGCTACTACGAGTCCTGCATCACCGAGTACCAGCGCTTCCTCTTTTTCTCCCCGGATCATCCCCTCGGTTCTTATGCGCGCTACAAAATCGGGTTTGCGCACTACAAGCTTGGCCGCTTGTCGGAGGCGATCCGTTGGTGGCGCCGTGCCCTCGATTTTGCGCCTCCAACTCACTTCCGCCAGATCATTCGGTACCGCTTAGCTTTCGCCCTTGCGGCTCACGGAGAGATGGAGCTGGCGAAGGTCGAGCTCTTGCGGCTCAAAGGGGAGCATACCGACCCGGCTCTGGCCGATGCAGCCTCTCTCGCCCTCACTGCCATCTTGGTTTCGCAGGGACTTTACACTCAAGCCCGTGAAACTCTGGAGACCGTTGAGAAGAATCCCGGGCCTCTTGAGGATTGTCGGGCCTCACTGTCCGAAGCTTGCAACATCCTAACCCAGCTCGGGGAACCCAGGAGAGCCAAGTCACCTGGCCTCGCCAGGGCGCTTTCCACGGTCGTGCCCGGCCTTGGTCAGCTATATGCTGGCGACGCTCGCGCCGCGGCGAACGCATTCTTCCTGAACGCGGTGACGACCTACGCACTGGTCCAGGCAGCGAACCGGGGGAACATGCTGGACTGCGTTTTGCTTGGGTCTTCGTTTTGGTTTCGCTACTACCAAGGGAATCGCTTCCAGGCGGGGGAAATCGCCCGGGCAGCAGCCAGGCGAGCGCAGGCGCCCCTGGAGCAGCACTTCTTCCATCTGCTCCGGGAACTCGAGCGATGTCTGCCTGACAAGCAGGTGACCATCAGCTGGGAAGAGGTTTCGCAAATGGAGCATGCCGCCCCGTGAGGCGCGGCAGAGCGCCCGTGCGCGGCGAGGGAGCCCACCGCATCGGTCCACCCGAGGGAAAAGCTTGGCGCCCGCAGGAGGCTATTTGCCAGAGGGGAACGAGCTCCTGCCCTACAACGTAAGTAGCGGTGAACTCAAGGGGGTCGTGACTGGTGCGAGAAGATCCAACGGAAGCGAAGAACGGGAGGACTCAAGATGCGGGGCATCCGTCTGGTGGCGGCATGTCTCTTGGGACTTTGGGTGGGAAGCGTCAATGCGGGCGCCGCGCGGGCCGTTTCGGGGGGCATGAACGGCTGGCTTTCGCTGGTTTTGCCCGAAGGTAGTTGGGATGAAGGGGTGGGGGTCGGCCTGTCCTACCAGCTGCCCTCACGCTGGGGACCCTTCGCGCCCGCGCTTTGGGCTCAGTGGTGGAGCTCCGAAGCCGAAGCTGCCCATGGGGATCGGCACGTCTCGGTTTGGTCCTTCGGGGTCTTGGGCCGCTACGCCCTGCGCGTGGATGGCAGCTTCCAACCGTACCTGGGCCTGGGGCCTTCCCTCGAGCTGGCACGCACTCAGTCCACAGGGCTGGTCAAGTACCCGAAATCGGACATTGTGGTCATCCGGGACATCACGCATCGCGATATCGACCTCGGTCTTCAGTTTCTGGCCGGGTTTGAGGCCCCTCTTTCTCGGAATGCCCGTGGCATGGTCGAATCCGCCTTGGCGTTGGGCGCGATCGATGCGCTCCAACTGCGAGTCGGCCTCGTTTACGCCCTTCGCTGAAGGCGGGGCTTGAGGTCTCCTGGCCGTCCGAGGCCGGAGAGGCGATGGGGGGGGACGTGGCTCTCGGAAGGCGCCAGTCCGGATGGCGCAGGTGGGGACGCTCGGCCGGCTTTTCGTTTGACTTTCTACCCCGTTTTCGCTAAACTTGCAGCGCCTGATTTCGACCAAATGGAAGCGACACAATGGCCCGCAAGCAAGACCTCGTCATTCTCGGTTTTCTGGTCGGGCTTCTGGTCGTCTTTGCCCTTCTGCTCGGTTTTCTGCTTCGGAGTCGCGAGGTGGAGGTAGTGAGCGAGGGGGGCGGAGGTGAGCGCGTGGGGCTCGTGGAACTCCGCGGGGTCATTGTGAACGCGGAACCGATTGTCCGCCAACTGGAGCGCTTTCGCAAAGACCGAGGAATTCGGGCGGTGGTACTGCGTATCGACAGCCCTGGCGGCGGCGTTGCGGCTTCGCAGGAGATCTACCAGGCGGCCCGCCGCGTGCGGGAAAGCGGGAAACCGATCGTCTGTTCCATGGGTTCGGTAGCGGCCTCGGGTGGATACTACGTGGCGCTTGGGTGCTCGAAGATCGTGGCCAATCCCGGTACCACCACGGGGAGCATCGGGGTGATCGCGGAGATCCCGAATTTCCAGAAGCTCCTCGCCCGCCTGGGGATTGAGGTCTCCGTGGTGAAGAGCGGCCAGCACAAGGACATCGGAAGCCCTTACCGCCAGATGACGGAAGATGAGCGCAAGCTTCTGCAGGAATGGATCGACGACGCCTACAACCAGTTCGTGCAAGTTGTGGCCGCGGAGCGCTCACTGGACGAAGGGCGACTGAGAGAATTAGCCGACGGGCGCGTCTTCACGGGTCGCCAGGCCTATCAGCTTGGGTTGGTGGATACGCTCGGGACCTTTGCGGACGCGGTGGGTCTGGCGGCGAAGCTGGCCGGGATCCGGGGTGAACCAAGGCTGGTGCGGATCCCCCCGAGACGCCTCGGCTGGTTGGAGCTCTTGCTTGGCAGTCTCGGCTCGGTACGCGAGCTGGCTCGGCCGTGGCCGCGGCTCAAGTACCAGTGGGCCGGGTGAACCTTGGCCAGAAGCAGGTCGCACCAGCGGAAGCGGGAGGAGGCCATGACGAAGGGTGATATCATCGACATCGTCGCCGAGGGGACCGGGCTCACGAAAAAGGAGACGGCGGCGGTGATCGACGGATTCCTCGCCACCATCGTCTGGGCGCTCCAGCGCGGACAGCGCGTGACCCTTGTCGGTTTCGGCACCTTCCGGGCCAAGGATCGTTCCCCTCGCTACATGAGGAATCCCCGAACGGGCCGGGTCGTCTCGCTTCCCGAAAGACGCGTCCCGGTCTTCGTCCCGTCGCGGGAGCTGAGGGCTCAAGTGAATACCCTCCGTTCGAGCGCAAGAGAGACGGAGGAGAGCACTGGGTAGCGTGAAAACCTAAGGAGGAGCATGTATGCCGTGCGGTCGTAAGCGGAAACGCCACAAGATCAACACCCACAAGAGGAAGAAGAGACTCCGGAAGAATCGCCACAAGAAGAAGCTCCGTTGAACTGGAAAGGGCTCAGGCGTATGCTTGGCCCTTTTGACTTCCTGATTTCGGCGCCCGTTTCGCAGCGGGGTTGTGCGCGAGAGGACGACGCGTGGAGGAACCGAGGAAACGCATCCTACTGATCGATGACGACGCCGTGATGCACGGCCTGGTGCGGGCATTCCTCACGCGGGTGGGGTACGAGTTCGCCGGGGCCACCGACGGCCGCCAGGGGCTTGAATTGGCTCGGAGCTACCGCCCCGATCTCATCCTGCTGGATTACATGATGCCGGAAATGGATGGGATCGGGGTCTACGACCGTCTGCGGACCGACCCTGAACTGTCGGCCCTACGAGACGTCCCCGTCATCATGCTCACAGCCCGAAACGACGACGCCGGCTTGCGCAGCAATATGCTGCAACGGGGCGTCTACGCGTATCTGAATAAACCCTTCGGCCTCCACGAGCTGCGGAACGTCATCGAGAACGCCTTCATCGTATCGGAAATCAATCGGCGGAACCTTGAGCTTCAGGAGGAGATCCGGCGGGCCCGCGATTTCCTCCGTTCGGTCGTCGACGCCGCCCCCGTAGGGATCTTCGTGACGGATGCAGCTGGCAAAGTGGTCCTGTCCAACCGCTTCCTCGCGGATCTTTTCGGCTTTCCGTCCGCGGAGGAGTTGGCGGGATTGGACCTGATTCGTGAAAGCCTGCCGGGAGCGCCGCGCCTCACGGCCATCGAAGCGGTGCTGGAGAGAGGGGAGCCGCTTGCCAGCGAGCAAGTCTCTGTGCACGCGCCGGACGGTAGGCGCCTCTTGCTGAACGTGCGGGCCGTACCCCAACGGGATTCGGCCGGACGTCTCCAGGGGAGCGTGGGCATCCTGGAGGATGTCACGTCGGCGGAAAAGCGCGCCGTCGAGATGACCATGCTCACCCAAATCGCCCACGCCATGCAGGGCACGCTGGACCTGGAGGAGCTCCTCCACCTGATCCTGACCTGCGTGACGGCCGGCGAAGCCCTCGGCTTCAGCCGAGCGATGATCCTGATGTTGTCGGAGGACGAGACGGAACTCCGGGGGACCATGGGGGTCGGCCCCAGTAGCCCGGAAGAAGCGGCGACGATCTGGCAATCCCTCTCACGGGAGAAGATGACGCTGCCGGAATTCCTTGAGAAGTACGGCCGCCGGCGTCCGGACCCCGGGGACCGCTTCAACAACTTCGTCAAGACTCTCCACCATCCCCTCTCGGACGAACGGTGCGTCCTGGCGCGCGCGCTGAGAGAGCAGCGGGCGTTCGTGGTTTCGGAGAGATCTCGCGCGGAGGGGATGGCCCGCTGCGATTGGCTGAGCGAGAAGCTGGCCAGCCGCGAATTCGTCTGCGTGCCGCTGGTCGCGCGAGGGAAGGGGATTGGCGTCGTTGTGGCCGATAATCTCTACACCGGGCACCCACTGGAAGCGGAGCTGGTGGAATTGCTCAGTCTCCTCTCCAATCAGGCCGGCTTGGCCATTGAACGCGCTCGGGCGTACGCGCACCTCGCGCGTCAAAAGGAGGAACTGGAGACGGCCCTCGGGAGGCTGCGGCAGGCGCAGGACCGCCTGCTGGAGGCCGAACGGCTTGCTACCATCGGGCAAATGGCAGCCCAGGTGGCGCACGAGATCCGCAATCCCCTTGTGACGATCGGGGGATTCGCCAGGTCCATGCTGGAGGTCCCCCGAGATCCGGAGGAAACGCGCGTCATCCTCGGCATCATCGCGGATGAGGCGCGGAGGTTGGAGAACATCTTGAACAATGCCCTCGACTTCGCGCGGCTTTCCCGACCCAAGCGCCAGTGGGTTGATCTGAACGAGATCCTCCAGCTCACGGTCTTCCTGGTTCAGGACGAGCTCCACAAGAGGCAAATCCGGCTGGAGAAGCATATGGACCTTCACCTCCCCAAGCTCTTCCTCGATCCGCAACAGATGCGCCAGGTGTTCCTGAACCTCTTCTACAACGCTCTGGATTCCATGCCGGAGGGCGGACAACTCACGGTGAGCACCTGTTCCGTGGACGAGCGGCAGGTTCTGGTCGAGATCTCCGACACCGGTCAGGGCATCAGCGCGGATATCCTCCAGAACATGTTCAATCCCTTTTTCACCACCAAGCCGGACGGTACTGGCCTGGGGTTACCCATTGCGCAGCAAATTGTCCACGCGCACGGGGGTCGGATCGTCGTGGACAGCGAGCTTGGCAGAGGAACCACCTTCCGCATTTTTCTACCGATCCAGGGAGAAGCAGACGCCAAGCCGACGGGGACGGGTTCCGTCGCCGAGAGCGCGGCGGGTTGAATCGGGGGTCGCATTCCGAGGAGGTGGATCATGGCGAGAGTACTTGTGGTGGAAGATGATGCGAACCAGCGCAAGCTTTACGAGATGGAGCTGCGCCGGGACGGCTACGAAGTGGACACCGCGAAGAACGGGAGAGAGGCCATCGAGAAGGTGAAGGCAGGCGGCTACGATGTGGTGGTGATGGATCTCAAGATGCCCGAGATGACCGGACTGGACGCCATCACCGAGATCGCCTCCATCGACAAGGATCTGCCCATCATCATCAACACCGCTTACGGCGGTTGGCAGGACGATTTCAAATCCTGGGCTGCCTGCGCCTACGTGCTGAAGTCCAGCGACCTGACCGAGCTCCGGCGCCGGATTCGCGAGGCGGTCACCTCGCGTTCCGAAGGAAGCGAAGGTTGAAAGGCAGGACGACGGCCAGCATCCCCGAGGGAAAAGTCCGTGGGATTGCCGCAAGTTGAAGAGCTGCTCGGCGGGCAGTACGTCTACACGGTCTCCGAGCTCACGCGGGAGATCAAGATCCTGCTGGAGGAGACCATTCCCCCGGTGTGGGTGAGGGGGGAGATCACGAACTTCAAGCACCACCAGCCGTCCGGGCACATGTACTTCAGCCTCAAGGACGAGCGAGCGCAGATCCGCTGCGTCATGTGGCGGAGCCGCAATCTGAACCTCCGCTTCATCCCAGCCGACGGGATGAAGGTCTACGTGCACGGGCGGGTGGTTGTCTACGAGGCCCGCGGGGAGTACCAGATCGAGGTCGAAGAGCTCCTGCCCGTCGGAATCGGGGAACTGGCCCTGGCCTTCGAGGAATTGAAGCGCAAGCTGAAAGAGGAAGGGCTCTTCGACCCGGAACACAAGAAGCCCATTCCTCGGTACCCGGAGCGGATTGGGATTGTGACCTCGGAGACGGGCGCCGCGATCCGCGATTTGGTGAGCATCATCTGGCGGCGCTTCCCTTCGGTGGAGCTGATCCTGTGTCCTGTGCGCGTCCAGGGGGAAGGGGCGGCGCAGGAGATCGCCGCCGCCATCGAGGCGTTCAACGAGTACGGGCAGGTGGACGTCCTCATCGTCGGACGCGGCGGCGGCTCCCTCGAGGACCTTTGGGCCTTCAATGAGGAGATCGTGGCTAGGGCGATCTTCCGCTCGCGTATCCCCATCATCTCGGCCGTAGGACACGAGATCGACTTCTCCATTGCGGATTTCGTGGCCGACCAGAGGGCCCCAACTCCCTCGGCGGCGGCGGAAATGGTGGTCCCGGACCGGAGGGAACTGCTCCGCCGTATCCAGCTCCTCATGTCCAAGAGCTACCGCCATTTGGAACGGCGTATCGCTCATCTGCGGGACCGTCTCAAGGCGATTCAATCCAGCTACGCATTTCGCTGGCCGGAGAACCTCGTGTCGCAGCACCGCCAACGGCTCGATGAACTTGCCCGGCGCCTCGAGGCTGGACTGGAGCATCGGCTTGAGGTCCAGCGGCACAAGCTCGAAGGGCTGACACAGAGGCTCGAATCCCTCAGCCCGGAGGCCACCCTGCGCCGCGGCTACAGCATCACCCTTGACGAAGGCACGGGGCGGTTGCTACGAGAAGCGGATCAGCTCAAGGACGGGCGAGTCTGCGTGCAATTGTGGCGCGGGCGCCTGAAGGCGGAAGTGACGGAGGCGCTTCCCGGAGAGACCTGGCGCACGCTGAAGCTCAAGACGTCCCGCGCGTCGCGCAGGCGAGGTTCGGATGCAGCATGAGGCGATCTGGGCTCTGCTCCGAGACTGGCACGGTTCTGGCAAGAAGGAGACTTGCGGGGAGGCCAAGCGGTGACGGAGAAAAAGCAGGAGCCGAGATCCTTCGAAGCGGCGATGCAGCGGCTTGAGGAGATCGCCGCCGCACTGGAGGCGGGCGATCTCCCCCTGGAAGAGTCGGTGAAACTTTTCGAAGAGGGGATGGAGCTCACCAGGTACTGCGCCTCTCGCCTGGAAGAGGCGGAGCGCAAGCTCAAGAAGCTCATCCGCCGAGGCGAGGGATTCGAACTCGAGATCATGGAGTAAGGGGCTGAGGCAAGGAATGGGGCGGCTTCTCGATCGCATCAACAGCCCCGAGGATCTGCGGAGGCTGGACATCCCCGGCCTGGCGCAGGTGGCTCGGGAGCTGCGGGAGTTCATGATCCAAAACGTGAGCCAGACGGGCGGCCATTTGGCTCCGAGCCTGGGGGCTGTGGAGCTCACGCTCGCCCTACATTACGTGTTCGATACCCCCCGGGATAAGATCGTCTGGGACGTGGGCCACCAAGCCTACGCGCACAAGATCATCACCGGCCGCAGGGATCGCTTTCACACCCTCCGGCAATACGGAGGGCTGAGCGGGTTTGTGAAGCCGGAAGAGAGCGAGTACGATACCTTCGGCGTGGGGCACGCGGGGACCGCCATCTCCGCGGGATTGGGAATGGCCTGCGCCCGCGATCACCTCCGCGAGGACTACAAAGTCGTGGTCGTTGTGGGAGATGGTGCGCTGACCTGCGGTCTTTCCTTCGAGGGGCTGAACAACGCCGGCGCCCTGGGCAAGGACCTGGTGGTGGTCCTCAACGACAACGAAATGTCCATCTCTCGGAATGTCGGGGCCTTGTCCCACTACTTGACCGACATCATCACCGCTCCCATGTACAATCGGCTCAAGAACGATATCTGGGAGCTCACGGGGAAGATGTCGCATCTGGGGAGACGGGTGCGCTCGATCGTGGCTCGCATTGACCAAGGGCTGAAGTCGATCATCGTCCCCGGTTTGCTCTTCGAAAAGCTCGGCTTCCGCTACATCGGCCCTGTGGATGGCCACAATCTTTCTCGTCTCATCCGGGTGCTCACCGAGGTGCGGAAGTTCAAGGGCCCCATCCTGGTGCACGTGATCACGAAGAAGGGGAAGGGGTACAAGTACGCGGAGGAGGACGCCCCCCGCTTCCACGGCCTCGGGCCCTTCGACGTCGAGACCGGCCGGAGCAAGAAGCAGAGTCTTGTGCCCACCTATTCGGAACTTGCGGGTGAGGTGGTGGTGGAGATCGCCTCTCGCAACCCGCGGGTGGTGGGGATTACGGCGGCGATGTCGCTGGGCACAGGACTCATTCAGCTGGCCGAGGCCTTCCCGGACCGGTTCTACGACGTGGGCATTGCGGAGGGGCATGCGGTGACCTTCGCGGCCGGTCTGGCTATTCGGGGCTTGCGGCCCATCGTGGCGATCTACTCGACCTTCCTGCAGAGGGCCTACGACATGATTGTTCACGACGTGGCCCTGCAGAAGCTTCCCGTAGTCTTTGCGATCGATCGTGCCGGCGTGGTGGGAGACGATGGCCCGACGCACAACGGCGTCTTCGACCTGAGCTATTTGCGGCATATCCCCAACCTGGTGGTCATGGCTCCGAAGGATGAGAACGAGCTTCGGGATATGTTCTGGACGGCTGTGTCCTACGACAAGGGTCCGACTGCCATCCGGTATCCTCGGGGGGCCGCCGTGGGGGTGCCGCGCAAGCCGTCCCCGGAGATTCTGCCCATTGGCAAGGCGGAGATCCTCCGAGAGGGGCAAAATGTGGCCATCCTCGCCATCGGTTCCACGGTCTATCCGGCTCTGGAAGCCGCCGAGCGACTGGAAACCAGGGGTCTCAATCCAATGGTGGTGAATGCGCGCTTCGTGAAGCCTCTGGATGAAGAGCTCCTGCGGGAGCTTGCGGGGCATTTTTCTCTCCTCGTCACTGTGGAGGAAAATGCGCTACCGGGCGGCTTCGGGAGCGCGGTTGCCGAATTCCTGGCCGACAACGGCTACCGGGACGTGCGGCTCCTCCGGCTGGGCGTTCCGGATGAATTCCTGGAACATGGTGACAGGGGATTGCTGTTGCAGCTCCTGGGACTGGATGGCCAAGGGATCGCCGCGGCCATTGAAAGAGAGCTTTCTTTCCACGAGAAGGGGTCGAGGTTCGATTGGCGCAGGCTGTTCGGACTCGGCGAGCGGGAGAAGGCGGAGCAGTTGCCCGCGCACCACGGCAAATGACCATCGGCGTCGTCGCGAACATCAAGAAGCCCCTGGTGAGCGAGATCATCCCCGGCGTCATCCGTTGGCTGCGACGGCAGGAGCAGCGGGTGGTCGTGGAGGAGGAAGTGGGCCGGCTCCTGAAGCTGAGCCCTCGGACGTGCGAGCTTGCCAATCGGTCGCAGCTCGTGGAGACGGTGGACATGGTGTTCGCCTTCGGCGGGGATGGCACCATCTTGAGCGCGGCTCGCGAGGTGGGTCCGCGTCAAGTCCCCATCCTGGGGGTGAACCTCGGCGGGCTGGGCTTTCTGGCCGGGGTGACCCTTGAAGAGCTCTACCCGAGTCTGGAGGACGTCCTCCGCGGGGAATACGAGATCCTGGAGCGCATGGTGATCCGAGCCGACGTCGAGGGCGAAACCGGATGCACCTTTTTCTGTCTCAATGACGTGGTGGTGGACCGAGGGGCGAGCCCTCGGGTGGTGCAGATCGAGACCTACGTCGACGGTACGTACCTGAATACCTACGTGGCCGATGGCATCATCGTGGCGACCCCCACAGGATCCACGGCCTATTCCCTCTCCGCAGGCGGGCCCATCGTTGTACCGACGATGGAAGCCATCATCATCACTCCACTTTGCTCCCACACCCTCTCGGCGCGGACGGTAGTCCTGCCTCACGACAGCGTGGTCCGCATTGCCGGCTACGTCCAAGGCGAATGCCTCCTCCTGAGCGCCGACGGGCAAGCGGCTTTTCGACTCCATCCAGGCCAATGGGTGACGGTCCGGAAGGCTGACTACAAGGTGAGATGGGTCTGGACGCGCCGGAAGAGCTTCTACGAACTCTTGCGCCAGAAGCTCTACTGGGGGCATGATCTGCGGCGAAGCTGACGGAGACTCGACCACCGGAAAGGATCGGGTGGAGGCGTGGAGAAGACGGCCGAAAAGAGGAGAGCAGGGACCGAAGCCGCGGGGACCTTTTCGACGCCCATGCTGGACCAGTACATGAGCTTCAAGGCCCAGCATCAAGATGCCATCCTGCTCTTTCGCATGGGCGACTTCTACGAGATGTTCTACGACGATGCGAAGGTCGCCTCCGAAGTGCTCGGCCTGACTCTCACCTCCCGGCCGCACGGCAAAGCGGCCGACGTCCCCCTGGCAGGATTCCCTCACCACGCCCTGGACACGTACCTCACCAAGCTCATCCGAGCTGGCTACAAGGTGGCCATCTGCGAACAGGTGGAAGATCCCAAGAAGGCCAAGAAGCTGGTGAAACGGGACGTGGTGGAGATCGTCACGCCCGGCACTGCCCTGGTGGACGACTACCTGGAGACGAGGAGGAACAATTACCTGGCGGGCGTGTACTTGAAGGGCGGCGTTGTGGGCCTGGCCTGGTGCGATCTCTCCACGGGGGAATTCGTGGTGGGGGAGTTCTCGCCGGACGAGTTCGTGGATCAGATCCTCAACCTATCCCCATCGGAGCTTCTGGTATCCGATGCCCAGGTGGAGCTCATCCGCGAGCGACTGGGCGCGCGTGCCCAGTTCGCTCTCACCGCGCGGGACGAGTGGATGTTCGTGCGCGAGTTCGCCTACGAGATCCTGACCCACCACTTCGGCACCACCAGCCTGAAGGGCTTCGGCTGCGAGGATCTGGATGCAGGAGTGTGCGCGGCGGGTGTGGTGCTCCATTACCTGAAGGAGAACCAGAAATCGGGACTCGAGCACATCACCGGGCTCTCGCGCTATTCTTCGCGCCAATACCTGGGGCTCGATGCCACGACCGTGCGCAACCTGGAGCTCATCCAGTCGATGGCCTACGGGAACCGAAGGGCGACCCTCCTTTCGGTCTTGGACCGAACCCGCACGCCCATGGGCGGAAGGCTTTTGGTGAATTGGATTCTCCGCCCTCTGCGGGACGTGGACCAGATCCGGCGCCGGCTGGACGCAGTGGAAGAGCTACTTCAGAAGGGCTCGGTGCGGGAAGAATTGCGCGCTTTGCTCGGCAAGGCCGGCGATCTGGAGCGCCTCACGAGCAAGATCACCACCGGCCGCTGCAACGCCCGGGACCTCAAGGCTTTGGCGGCCACCTTGAAGCTCATCCCTCGCATCCGGAAACTCCTGATGGAACTGGAGGCGGCCGAACTGGTTGCGATCCGCGAGGGCCTCGAGCCCCTCACCGCTCTGGTGAAAGAGATTGACGAAGCGCTGGTGGACGACCCTCCCCTGCTGGTAACGGAGGGAGGGCTGATCCGGGAGGGCTACAATCCGGAGCTTGATGAGCTGCGCCGCATCCTGCGCTCGGGCAGAGACTGGATCGCACGGCTCCAGGCCACCGAGCGCGAGCGCACGGGGATCAGCTCCCTCCGCGTGGGCTACAACAAGGTCTTCGGCTACTACATCGAGGTCACCAAGCCCAACCTCTCCAAGGTGCCGCCCGATTACATCCGCAAGCAGACGCTCGTGAACGCGGAGCGTTTCGTCACCCCGGAACTGAAAGAGTACGAAGAGAAGGTGCTGGGAGCGGAGGAGCGCATCGCGGAGCTGGAGTACGAGCTTTTCGATCGTCTGCGGCGGCAAGCGGCCTCCCACGCGGCGCTGATTCTTGAGGATGGTCGGCTCCTGGCGCGATTGGACTGCCTGGTTTCCTTTGCCCAGGTGGCGCACGAAAATGATTACACCCGCCCCGAGGTGAACGAGGGCGAGGAGATCGTGATCGAAGACGGGCGCCACCCGGTGGTGGAGAGGCTATTGCCCCCGGGGGAGCCCTTTGTCCCCAACGACACTCGCCTGTCCAATAGCGAGCACCAAATCCTGATCATCACCGGCCCCAATATGGCGGGGAAATCCACCTATCTCCGGCAGGTCGCGCTGATCGTGCTCATGGCGCAGGCGGGGAGCTTTGTGCCGGCTCGTCGGGCCAGGATCGGAGTGGTGGACAAGATCTTCACCCGGGTTGGCGCCTCCGACAATCTGGCGGGCGGCGAAAGCACCTTCCTCACCGAGATGAACGAGACGGCCAATATTCTGCACAACGCCACACCGCGCAGCCTCATCATCCTCGATGAGATCGGCCGGGGAACCAGCACCTTCGACGGGCTATCCATTGCCTGGGCCGTGGTCGAGTACCTGCACAACACCGAGAGCGTGGCGGCCAAGACCCTTTTCGCTACCCATTACCACGAACTGACGGAGCTCGCCCGGGTCCTCCCACGGGTGAAGAACTACAACGTGCTCGTGAAGGAGTGGGGAGACCACGTGGTCTTCTTGCGCAAGATCGTGGAAGGGGCGAGCGACCGCAGTTACGGCATCCAGGTGGCTCGTCTCGCCGGCTTACCTTCACCCATCATCGAGCGGGCCAAGGAGGTGCTCCAGAACCTGGAGGCGGAGGAGCTGGGTCCTGGATCCGTCCCCAAACTGGCCTTGCGGGGCCAGTACCGTCGGGATCGGGCTCGTCCCCTTCGCGCTGTGCAGACCGACCTGTTCGAGGAGGAGGCCCGCCGTTTGCGCGAGGAGCTGAGCAAGATCGACGTGAACAACCTCACGCCGCTCCAGGCTTTGCTCAAGCTCGCTGAGCTGCGCGAGGTGATCAATGGCAGGAGGCCGGCCGAATGAGGACGCCCCGCCTGTATGCTTTCCTGGCTTGTTTGATTGCGACCTCCCTCCAGCTACGGGCAGGGGAGGTGGAAGTGGGAAAGTACGCCGGGGAGTTCATGGCCCTGGGGGTTGGGGCTCGGCCGCTGGGCTTGGGGGGTGCGTACGTGGCTCTCGCCTCAGACGTGTGGGCCGGATACTGGAACCCGGCAGGACTCTCGGCCTTGCTATATCCGGAGATCTCCTACATGCATAGCGAACAGTTCGCGGGGGTGGTGAATTTCGATTACGCCGGCTTCGCCCTTCCCTGCGGCCCGCGCCACAGCATGGGCCTCACCGTGACGCGCGTAGGTGTGGATGATATCCCCGTGACGGCTCTGCGCAATGCTGATCTCAAGCTGGGCGAGGTGTATCAGGACGAGACCGGTCGGCTGCAACGCAACGTCCCGTATGTGGCTCGCACCATTAGCGATGCGGAATGGGCGATTTACCTCACCATGGCGAAAGAGGCTGCACCTTGGGCATGGGGGGTTAGCACCAAGCTGGTTTACAAGTCCATTGGAGAGCATTCGGCCTGGGGACTGGGCTTCGATCTGGGGATGCGCAGGGTTTGCGCAAATGGCCTCCTTCTCGGAGCGGCGGTGCAGGACTTGACCACCACTCTGTTGAGCTGGGACACGGGCAGGAGGGAACTCATCGTGCCCACCGTGAAGCTGGGGGCAGCGAGGCCTTGGCAAGTGCCTTTCTGGGGGCTCAGGCTGACCCCGGCTGCGGACGCGGAGGTGCGCTTCGAGGGAAGGAGGTTCTCAGCTCAGGCCCATCTGGGTCCAGCGAGCTTCGATATGCACCTCGGGCTGGAGGCGGAGATACGCGGCGCCTTCGCCCTTCGCGTCGGATCCGATGTGGGTCATCTCACCCTCGGGGCTGGGATCCACCTGCCTCGGCTGGATGTCGACTACGCCTTCCTCGGCCGGCAGTACCTTGGCCACACCCACCGCATCTCGCTCCGGCTTCGCCTTGAAGAAGCTCGTTTTCGGCGCCCCGATTGAGGGGAGCGTCCCGCTTTTGCGGACCCATGTTCCCAGGGGTCACTCCCTGGGCGGGGGAATCGCGCGGCTTTCGGGAGAATCCGATTGACTATTATGGCGGAAATTCGTATCGTCTAACCCAAAAGAGCTTCTGAAGTTATCGGCAGAGAGCGAGGCGGAGAAGGTCCCGAGGGCACGGTTCGCGGATGATCCTCAGCATGACGGGCTACGGACGGGGGGTGAGCTCGAGCGGCGACCTCATTGTCGTGGCGGAAGCTCGCTCGTTCAACAGTCGGTTCCTCGATATCTCCCTGCGTCTGCCGAAGGCGCTGGGAGGGATGGAGCAGCGGGTGCGCGATCTCATTCGCCAATACGTAGTGCGCGGCCATGTCAGTCTCACCGTCAAGGTGAAAAACGGCGACGAGAAAGCTATCCCCCTCCAGGCGGACCTTACCTTGGCCAAGTCCTACGTTCGAGCGCTTCAGCAGATCAAGAAAGAGCTCCGTCTTCCGGGTCGCATCGAGATAGGCCACCTGCTCCAATTTCCGGAGATTCTGACCTCGGCGGAGGAAAGCGAGGGTGTCGAAGCCCTTTGGGAGCCGGTGCAAGAAGCCGTGACGGGGGCGCTCGGCGAGCTCCGGGAGATGCGCGCCAAGGAGGGGCAGGCGCTGGAGCAGGATCTGCGGGCCCGGGTCGCCAAGCTCGAAGCCATCATCCAAGGGATCGAACAGGAGGCGGAAAGGCGCAGGGCGGAGCTGTACCAGAGGATGCGGGAGCGGGTGCGCCAGCTGGTCGCGGATGAGGGGCTGGACGAGAATCGCCTGTACATGGAATTGGCCATTTTGGTGGATCGCATGGACGTGACCGAAGAGTGCGTGCGCTTCCGAAGTCACAACGCCCAATTCCTCAAGGCGCTGGAGATGGAGGAGGCTGTCGGCAGGAGACTCAACTTCCTGCTCCAAGAGATGAACCGCGAAGCTACGACCATCGGGGCGAAATCCTACAGCGCAGAGATCTCCCACCTGGTGGTGGAGCTGAAGGAGGAGATCGAGCGCATCCGGGAGCAGGTGCAGAACATCGAATAGCGGAGCGCTCGCGCGTAGGGCGCAGGGAGATAGGTACTGAGCAGGTCTTACTCAGGAATGGGGGCAAGACGGGACCGTGACCGCTGGGACCGGTGGGAAGGAGGATCGTGCGGGCAAGTGGGGCGCTCGGCTGTGCATCGAGAGGCCTGGGCTGGCCGGAGAGATGCGTCGTCCTCTGTGGGAATGGGGTGGAGCTGGTCCTCGGTGGGCTGGAGCGTTGCGCAGTCTGATGCCTACCGAGTGCGAAAGGCGGAGCATGCCGGGATAGGCCTGTGGTGGGGAACGGAGAGCCGAAGCCTTCGAAGCGTGGGCTGTTGGTGGTGATTTCCTCGCCATCGGGCGGGGGCAAGACCACGGTGGTCCGCCGTCTGCTGGAAAAGGGAGGAGAGGAGTTCACGCGGTCTGTTTCGGCTACCACCCGAGCACCGCGGCCCGGCGAGGTCAACGGGCGGGATTACTACTTCCTCTCTGAGGAAGAATTCCGCCAGCGGATCGCGAAAGGGGACTTTGTGGAGTTCGCGGAGGTTCACGGGCATCTCTACGGCACGCTTCGGGAGCAGATCGAGAGGGAGCTAAGGGGCGGAAAGGTGATCCTGCTCGCCATCGATGTCCAAGGCGGACTGTCGATCCGGCGGGCCTTTCCGGAGGATAGCCTGCTCATTTTCCTGGCCCCGCCCTCGCTGGAGGTGCTCGAACAGAGGTTGCGGGGTCGCGGGACCGACGCGGAGGAGGAGATCCGACGGCGATTGGCCCGAGTCCCGATGGAAATGGAAATGGCCAGCCACTACGATCGCCTCGTGGTGAATGATGTCGTGGAGCGCGCCGCGGAGGAGATCCTGCAAGCCATTCGGGCGAGGAGGGCGAAGGAGGAACTTGGCCCCGCGGCGCAAGTTGAAAAGGGCTGACGGCCTCGGGGAATGGTGCCTGAGCCCGGCAACGCCGCGTACATTGGCCCGTACATTTCTGTGCGGAATAGGAGGTGAAAGAGCTCATGGTAGAGACGCTGGATTTGACCAAGATCCTGGAGCGGGTGGATAATCTCTACGAGGCGGTGGTCATCATTGCGAAGCGGGCGCGCCAGATCAACGACGAGCAGCACGCCATCACGCAGGAGATTCTGAGGGAGCAGATGGAAAACGCTCCGCCGCCGAGCCTGGAGGAGCTGGAAGAGGAGGATCTGGGGCCCCGGCAGCCGATTCAGGACTACATCCGCTTCCCCAAGCCGACGGTCATCGCCGTGCAGGAGATGATGGAGGGCAAGATCCGGTTCCGCTACATCGAGGAAGAAGAGGAGAGCGAGGAAGCGTAGGGTGGCTCCCGGCTCAGCGGAGAGCGGGTGGTGATGGATCGGTTGCTCGAAGGCAAGCGAGTGCTTCTGGGAGTGACGGGGGGCATCGCAGCGTACAAGAGCTGCGAGCTCGCCCGCAGGCTGATCCGCCTGGGCGCGGAGATACAGGTGGTGATGAGTGAGGCCGCCACCCGATTCGTTACCCCGCTGACCTTCGAGGCTCTGACCCAGCGTCCGGTCCTCACCGACCTCTTCCGCCCGGAAGCGGGGAGCCGCGCCACCGTGCACGTCGAACTGGGCCGATGGCCCGATCTCGTCCTCATCGCTCCTGCCACGTACGATTTCATCGGGAAGTTGGCTTGCGGGCTCGCCGACGATGCCCTGAGCGCTTTGGTGGCGGCCGCCGAGGCGCCTGTGGTGTTGTGCCCGGCAATGAATCACGCCATGTACGCGAAGCCGGCGCTGGCTGAGAATCTGAATCGCCTCCGCCAGTGGGGTTATCGGATCGTTGGTCCCGAAAGGGGGGAGCTGGCCGAAGGCGAGATCGGGTGGGGAAGGCTTGCGGAGGTGGAGACGATCCTGGATGCCGTGGAGTATGAACTCCTCCGGCATGACGCGCTTCACGGGAGGCGCGTCCTGGTAACGGCGGGCCCAACCCAAGAGCCGGTGGATCCGGTTCGGTTCATTACCAATCGCTCATCTGGGAGGATGGGATACGCTCTGGCGCAGGCAGCCCTCTGGGCCGGTGCGGAGGTCACGTTGGTGTCGGGCCCCACGCCGCTACAACCCCCTCGGGGGGTGGGGTTCGTGAGCGTGCGTACAGCCGCCGAAATGGCGGAGGCCGTGGAGCGCCACTGGCCTCAGACGGAGATTCTCTTCATGGCGGCGGCCGTCAGCGACTACCGCCCGAGCCAAGTTGCCGAGCACAAGCTCAAGAAGGGCGAAGGTCCGACGCTTCGGCTTGACCTGGAGAAGACGCCGGACATCCTGGCCTGGGCTGGACAGAACAAGGGAGCCAGGATCCTGGTCGGTTTCGCGGTGGAGACCGAAAACGAACTGGCCAACGCCATGGAGAAGCTCCGGCGGAAAAACTTGGACCTCATCGTGGTGAACAATCCGCTGGAGCCGGGAGCGGGCTTCGAGACGGATACGAATCGAGTGACGATTCTGGATGCCGAAGGCCACCTGGATGATTGGCCCCTGTTGAGCAAGCTCGAGGTAGCGCGGCGATTGGTGTTTCGGGTAGGCCAGCTGTGGCAGCAACGGCATCCCTGAACTAATCCTCCGCGCTGAGTGGGAGGAGGGTGAGCTAGTGAGAGCTTCCAGGCCTGCAGATGCTCGGGAGGTCGCTCGCATTCTCGCCCTGGAGTTGGAGATCCAAGGGGACGGGCCTGCCCTCGACCGCGACCTGCTCCAGCAGATCCTCCGGGCTCACGCTCCCAAGCCTTCGCCGCTCCAGGAATTCTACCTTCAGATCCGCGATTGCCAGAAGTGCCCCCTCGGCCGTACCCGCACCCATTTCGTTTTCGGCGTGGGCAATGAGAAAGCGGAGATCATGTTCGTCGGCGAGGCCCCGGGTGCGGATGAAGATCTGCAGGGCGAGCCTTTCGTGGGGAGGGCGGGCCAGCTCCTCAACCGGATGCTGGCGGAAGTAGGTCTGCGTCGGGAGGAGGTCTACATTGCCAATGTGCTGAAGTGTCGTCCCCCAGGCAACCGCGACCCGCTGGCCGAAGAGGTGGCTCAGTGCTTGCCGTACCTGCGGCGCCAGATCGAGATCATCCGCCCGAAGCTGCTCGTCTGTCTGGGACGGATCGCGGCGCAGGCTCTCCTGGACGTGCTCACGCCATTGAACCGGCTGCGGGGACCGGTGCTCGAATTCCATGGCATCCCCATGCTGGTAACCTACCACCCGGCCGCGGTGCTCCGTACCCCCTCGCTGTACGACGCTGCGATCTCCGACCTGCGGCGCGCGGTGGAACTCCATCGCCAGATCCTGGAAAGGGAAGCGGCCGGGATGCCGGCAGTCCAAACGGAGGTTTTGCCGGAGCAAGAAAGGCGGCGCAAGACCAAGGGGGATGGCTCGGTGCAGGCAATGCAGGAGACCCTCCCTTTGGACGAATGATCGAGGGGTAGGGCGAGAGGGAGAGGAACCCAAGCAAAGGAGTGGAGGACCGTGGCGGCCAATGTGGATACGGAGCTGCGGGAGCGGGTTCCCCCGCAATCCATCGAGGCGGAGATGGCAGTGCTTGGGTCGATCCTCTTGGATCCTCACGCCATCACCCGGGTGCTCGAGATCCTGGACGCGGGCTGCTTCTATCGCCGTGCCCATCAGAAGATCTTCGATGCGGCGGTGCACCTGTTCGAGCAGAACCAGCCGGTGGATCTCCTCACGGTGGCGGAGGAACTCTCGCGGAGGAACGAGCTGGATGCGGTGGGTGGGAACTACTACCTGACGGAACTGGCGCGGACGGTCCCCTCCGCCGCCAATGTGGAGTACTACGCGAAGATCGTCCTGGAGAAGGCTCTGGCGCGCCGCCTCCTCGACGTGACCAGCGAGATCCAGGAGAAGGTCTACGAGGGCGTCGACAGCATCTACGACATCATTGACGGGGCCGAACAGAAGATCTTCTCGCTCCGGGAACGGCGCCTGCGCGAAGGATTCCGCCACATCAACCCGCTCCTGCACCGGACGTTCGAGGTGATCGAATCCTACCATCAGCGCCGGGGGATGACCACCGGCGTTCCGAGCGGGTTTCCGGCGCTGGACAACATCACTTCGGGGTTTCAGCCGTCGGATTTCATCGTGATCGCTGGGCGGCCCAGCATGGGGAAAACGGCCTTCGCGCTGAACATCGCCCGCAATGCCGCAGTGGATTACGGGATCCCCGTCGGCATCATCAGCCTCGAGATGGCTGGGTATCAGCTCACCCTCCGCATGCTGTGCAGCGAGGCCCGGATCGATGCCCATCTCCTTCGGACCGGCCGACTGGAGCCATCCGAGTGGACGAAGCTGAGCATGGCGGTCGGGCGTCTGGATCAGGCGCCGATTTACATCGACGATCGTCCGGCGCAGACCATTCTGGAAATCCGTGCCAAGGCACGCCGGGCCAAGGCGGAGTACAACATCGGACTCTTGATCATCGACTACCTGCAGCTCATCCGGGGGACCGGGCGCATCGAAAGCCGGCAGATGGAGATCTCGATGATCTCCCAGGCGCTGAAGGCTTTGGCCAAGGAGCTGGACATCCCGGTGGTGGCGCTGTCGCAGCTGTCGCGTGCGGTGGAGCAACGCGCTGGGGAAAGGCGCCCCATCCTGTCGGATTTGCGCGAGTCGGGTGCCATCGAACAGGATGCCGACGTGGTGATCTTCATCTACCGGCCGGAAGTCTACGGACCGACGGAGAAGCCGGGCATCGCGGAGATCATCGTGGCCAAACAGCGCAACGGCCCGACCGACACCGTGGAACTGGCCTTTGTGAAAGAGTATGCCCTCTTCGCCAATCTGGCCAGGTACGACGAGCGGGAGGTCCCGCCCGCTGAGCAATTTGTCCCATTCTGAAGCCAGCTCCACGGTCCAGCAACTCGTTGAAGACCCTGGACGTTAGATCCTCAGGACCTGGAGGCTGGACGAGGGAAACAGGGAGAATCGGTGGCTGAAGCGGTCGAAAAGGAATCCCAGGCGGTGGTCGAGGGGAAAGCAGCCGGAGGCCTGGAGGCTGAGGAATACCTCACGGCTAACCCCTACTACCGGGACTATCAAGTTCTCTTGCGTCGTTTGCGCCGGTATGACCCGCACATCGACGTGGATCTGCTGGCGCGGGCGTTCCTCTTTGCCTACAGTGCCCACCGCGAGCAGCTCCGCATGAGCGGGGCACCCTATTTCGAGCATCCGCTGGAAGTGGCCAAGATCCTGACCGAACTCCGGATGGACCACGTAACGGTAGTCGCAGGCCTCCTGCATGATGTGGTGGAAGACACCGGGATCAGCCTCGAGGAGGTCCGGGAGGAGTTCGGGGACGAAATCGCGCAGCTGGTCGATGGGGTCACGAAGATCGGGGGATTGCGGCTGGAAAAGCTGGAAACGCGCCAGGCCGAGAACTTCCGCAAGATGCTCCTCTCCATGGTGCGGGATATCCGGGTCATCCTGATCAAGTTCGCGGACCGCCTCCACAACATGCGCACCTTGGAGTATTTGCCGGAAAAGAAGCGCAAGCGGATCGCCATCGAGACGCGCGACGTCTACGCCCCGTTGGCCCATCGGTTGGGGATTGCCCGGATCAAGTGGGAGCTGGAGGACCTGGCCCTCAAGGAGCTGGATCCGGCGGCCTACGAGGAGATCCAGCGGAAGATCGCGGAAAAGCGGGTGGAGCGGGAGCGCTACATCCGACGCTTCGCGAGGCCGATTCAGGAGGAGTTGCGCCGGGCCGGCGTGAGGGCGCAGATCACCGGACGGCCCAAGCACTTCTACAGCATCTACATGAAGATGCAGAAGCGCAATCTCCCCTTCGAGGAGATTTACGACCTCCTTGCCATTCGCATCATTGTGGACAAGGTGGAGGAGTGCTACTACGCTCTCGGGATCGTCCACAGCCTCTACACACCGGTTCACGATCGGTTCAAGGATTACATCGCCACCCCGAAGTCCAACATGTACCAGAGCCTCCACACCACGGTGATCGGTCCGGATGGCAAGATGGTGGAGGTGCAGATCCGCACCCACGAGATGCATCGCACGGCGGAGGAGGGGATCGCTGCCCATTGGCGCTACAAGGAGGGCAAGACCGATGAGGAACTGGACAAGCACCTGGTCTGGCTGCGGCAAATCCTCGAATGGCAGCAGGATGCACATGATTCGGGGGAATTCCTGGAAGACCTCAAGGTGGAGCTGTTTCAGGACGAGGTCTTCGTGTTCACCCCGAAGGGCGATCTCCTGAAGCTCCCGAAGGGGGCCACTCCCGTCGATTTTGCCTTTGCCGTACACACCGACATCGGCCTCCACTGCTTGGCGGCGAAGGTCAATGGGCGCATCGTCCCGCTGGATTACGAGCTGCGAAGCGGCGACCGCGTCGAGATCATCACCAGCCACAATCAGAAGCCGAATCCGGATTGGCTGAAGTTCGTCAAGACCTCCAAAGCCCGTAGCCGGATCAAGCGCTGGCTCCGCGAGGCCCAATACGAGCAAAGCGTCCAGCTCGGCCAGGAGATCGTGAATCGCTTCTTCAAGCGGTTCCGCATCCCCAAGGATGATCAGGAGCTGGAGGAGATCGCGCAGTCCTTTGGGCTGTCGGATGTAGAGCAGCTGTACGCCGCGGTGGGGCGCGGCGATCTTTCCGTGGAGAACATCGCGCGCAAGCTCTCGCCGGAGAAGATCGAGAAGGCCAAGGAAGACTCCATCTTCCAGCGATTCCTGGAGAAGGCGCGCGGTTCGGCCAAGGGGGTTCGGGTGGATGGCGTGCGGGACATGCTCATCCACTTCGCCAAGTGCTGCCAGCCGGTGCCAGGGGATCGGATCGTCGGCTTCATCACCCGCGGACGAGGCATCGTCGTTCACCGCGCCGACTGCAAAAACCTGCTGGCCATGATGGAGGACCCAAACCGCTACATCGAAGTGGAATGGGACGTCAGCAAGGACCACCAATTCTTGGCCAGTCTGCGGGTGCTTGGGGAGAACCGGAAAGGACTTTTGGCCGACATCTCCCAAGCGATCGCCAGCGTGGACACAAACATCGTCAGTGCGGAGATGAAGGCAGTGGACTCCGTCGCTTCGGGGACTTTCATCATCGAGGTGAGGAATCTCTCTCACCTCACGAGAGTGATTCATAAGATCCGTAAAGTGAGGGGGGTGCTGAATGTCTCCCGCATGGAGGGTTCAGTGGACGGGGAGGGACAAGAGGCCTCAGTGTAAAGCCGTTTCGGGTGAACCGATGGGAGGTTGAGGAATGCAAGCGGGCCATGGACGAAAAGGGATCGAGAGGAGACATCAGGAGGTCAACGCAAAGGAGTCGGATCGATGAAGCAATCGGCCAAGAAACGGACGATCACGAAGAAGGACGTCGCCAAGCGGACAGCGGAAATCGTCGGTGAGAAGATCTATCTGACCGAGCGCATCGTGGACGGGGTGTTCCGGGCCCTTCGTTCGTATATGGCCGAGGCTGACCCGGAGATCCGCATTGAGATCCGCGACTTCGGGGTGTTCGAAGTGAAGACCACCAAGCCGAAGCCCAAAGCCCGTAACCCGAAGACGGGGGAGATCATTTACGTGCCTGCTCGCCGGAAGACGCATTTCAAGGCGGGCAAAGCTCTCAAAGAAATCCTCAAGAAGCCCCTCTCCGAGCTCGAATCGGGAGATACGAAGTGACGGCCGATCCGGAAGGGAAATCCACCCAGGCCGCTGCCGGAGGGAAAGAAGCGGGATGCCGCTACCTGGGCGTGGATCACGGGACGAAGCGGATCGGCGTAGCCATCAGTGATCCGCTGGGGGTGCTGGCTCATCCGCTGACGACGCTGGAAGGCGGGTCGGAGGAAAGCCGGCTGGAACGGCTGGTGGAGCTGGTCCGCCAGTACGATGTCCGTGCGGTCATCGTCGGGATGCCACTGACTCTCCGAGGGGAAGAGGGCCAGCGGGCGGCGGCTACGCGCGCCTTCATCGCCCGACTCGCCGAGCGGATTTCTGTTCCCATTCGCGCGTGGGATGAACGCCTGAGCACCATGGCTGCCGAACGACAGCTGCGGGACGCCGGGCACCGCCCCAGCCGCTGCCGGAAGCTCGTAGACCAGGCCGCTGCCGTGGAGATCCTGCAGAGCTATCTGGACTGGTTACGAGGCCGCGCGGAGGAGCCCGTAGGCGTTGAAGGCCAAGGGTCTGGGCGGGGGTGAGTCACAGTCTCCTCCACTGGAGGGCATTGGGGTTTGGATGGTCGGCCTGCTTCGGCGGGCCGTTTTGATAGCCAGGGAGTCCCGAACTGAGTCTACATCGTGGGGTGAGCCGGCTCGGGAGGCCCAACAGGGCAGAGGTGGGAGGTGGCCAACTTCCGGAAGTCGTTCCGCTCCATTGACGTCTGGTTAGCCGTCGCGGCGGGCGTGGCCTTTGGCCTTGCTTTTCCTCCGTTTCGGCTGGGCTTCCTGGCCTATTGGGCCCTCGTTCCTCTCTTTTTCCTGCTGGAGGGTAAGGGTTTCGGATCGGCGCTCCGCTGGTCGTATCTGGCTGGCTTCTTCGTTCATCTTGCCACCCTCTACTGGATCGGCTGGGTGACCGTACCGGGAGCCTTGGGGGCGCTGCTCGTGCTGCCGTTGTTCTTCGCGCTGTACGGAGCTGGCCATTACGCGCTGCACCAGACTCTGGGGCCGCGCTTCATCTATGCCCTCCCGTTCCTCTGGACCGGCATTGAGTACCTTCGATCGCTGGGGCAGATTGGTTTCCCGTGGCTGTCCCTCGGGTACACCCAGGCTTACTACACCTGGCTGATCCAGTACGCTTCGGTCACCAGCGTCTTCGGTGTCAGCTTTTGGGTGGTCTGGATCAATGTGCTCGTCTACGACTACCTGCGGCCCGGGTCCAGCTCCGGAAAGCGGCGGCTGCTACTCCTCCTCTTGGCGGCCATGTTCCTGGTCCCCTACCTGCATGGCCAGTGGGTGATCCGGCAGTACCGCGAGGCTCGCGAGAAGATCCGTCTCGCCTTGATTCAGGGGAACATCGATCCGTACCGGAAGTGGGACCTGGCCTTCCTGGACGACAACATGGCCACCTACGAGCGGCTCACCGCCGAGGCCGTACATCACCGACCGGCGTTGGTTGTCTGGCCGGAGACGGCTCTCCCCTTGTACATCCGCCACGAGGAAGGCTATCTCCGATGGATGCGCGAACACGTGGAGGAGTGGGCTAGCCCAGTGCTGTCTGGAGCGCCCGACTACGACTACGGTCCGGGAGGTGTTCTGCGCACCTACAATGCGGCTTTTCTCTTTGAGCCGGGCCGGACCGAAATCCAGTGGTACGCGAAGATCCAGCTGGTCCCGTTCGGGGAACGAGTTCCTTACCAGGGGGCGCTGGGCTGGTTCAAGAAGCTCTTGGATAAGCTCGAAATGGGGGAGGGCGATTTCTCACCCGGTCCCGGAGTGCGGCTGTTCGAGACTCCGCTGGTCGTTCTGCCCGATTCCAGCGTCCGACGAGTCCGCTTCGGCACCGTGATCTGTTACGAGAGCGTGTTTCCGGATCTCGTGCGTCGATTCGTGCGGGGAGGGGCGGAATTCCTCGTGGTGATCACCAACGATGGCTGGTTTGGGAAGACCTCCGGTCCGTACCAGCATGCTCGGGCGGCGGTATTCCGTGCCATCGAGACCCGACGCTGGGTTGCCCGATGCGCCAATACCGGCGTGAGCTGCTTCATCGATCCCCTCGGGCGGATGCTCGATGCCACCCAGTTGTACCGCGAAGCTGTGGTGATCGGCGAGGTGGAGCTGCGGCGAGATGAGACTTTCTACTTGAAGCACGGAAATGTCTTCGGAGTGGGGGTGACGTGCGCCAATGTCATTCCCTTCGTGCTCGGCTTGAGAAGGCGGGCTGTGTGGAAGAGGCTGTCCACGTCGGGATTGACATGAGGGTTCCAGGGAAAACCTGCATGGGCGCCTTGGGTGCAGCTCTTGTGAGCCTTCTCCTCCCGCTTCCCGCGGCGGCCCGGGGGGAATGGGATCATCGTGCTTGCACCGTTGGGTACAGCGCTTCGCGAGCGGTGGCCCTGGGGGGTGCGGTTACAAGCTTGAAGGGCGACTTTGACGTGGTGCTTTACAATCCCGCGGCGCTGGAGCTTTCCCGCTACAACCAGCCTCTGCGGGTGGCGCTGGTGTTGGATGTCGCCAGCGCGGCTTGCCTCGCGCTGGATTGGCGGCACCGGCCTGACTGGCGGGGTCTGGACGTATCAGAGCGTGCGGCATTAGGGGGCTTGGTGATCAAGGGGCTCACGGCCCGCCTCGGCTTGGTAGATGCCCTTGTGGCGCTGGGCGAAAACCTGGAGCCCCCCGCCGAAGCAAGGCGGGGGAGCTTGGAGCGCTTTCCTGAACGGCATGGCGGCTATTTCGCCGCTCGTCTCCGATTGCAGCGGGAGGTGGCCTTCGGGTTGAATGTGTTTTACGGGCAAAGCCGCGATTCCAACTCCGTGGTGCGCGATGTGGCTGTGAGCTACGGGGTACTGCTCACATCGCACGCAGGCTTGCAGTTCGGTCTTGCCTATTTGGGATTTCCTCCGCCAGCCCGTGCTCGGATGCTGGAAGAGGGGCGGCTGCCTGATGGGACCTTGAACCTCGGCCTTTCCAAGCGCTGGGGACGTTGGCTTTCCCTTTCGCTCGATGTGCGGAACCTCTCGGATGAGGGCAAACCTGCGGTTCGCGAGTTCCATTTCGGCAGCGAGCTGGTGCCGTGGCGCCATCTGGCGCTGCGAGCGGGATTCTTTCGGCCCTCAGAAGAGGAGCGGCCATGGATTTCCTTCGGGCTCGGCCTCTTCGGACAGGGCCAGCCTCTGGCGCCGGATCGCTCCTTCGCGCTCAACTACGCAGTTCGTACCGAGCTGACGGGAGGGGGTGTGGTGAGGTTGGAGCACTTCGTTACGTTTCTGGTGTCCCTGTGAAGTGCGTTGGGCGAGAAATGAGCGGGCGCGACCGGAGCGACTCTGCCAAACGGGCTGGCGGGGCGGGGTCCCTCGAGCGGAGGCGGGAGAGGGGATCCGTGCCGCCTCCATTTGAACCGCCGAGAGCGCGTCGTCGTACAACGGGTGTCCGGCTCGTGCTTCTGTTGGCCTTCGCGCTGGGGTTGGGCGCCGAAGGGTGGGCCCAGCCAAGAGCGAATCTGGAGGTGTTCGAGGAGGGGTTGAGGGAGGTAGTGAGCGTCCTCCTCGATTCGGTCGAGCTCTCCCGCTCGGTGCCATTGGCCGTGGAGGTCCGCCCGCAGGGGAGCGACGAAGCCTGGTTCGTGGAGACGCGGCTCCTCCAGGAGCTGGGGAGGAGGGGCTTCCGACTAGTGGCCGAGGGTTCGGAAGCGGCGGCCGGAGGGAATCGGCTGACTCTCCACGTGGACCGATTGGCGGTCGCCGTGCGGCACCGACCGGCAATGGCGCCGGACTCGCTCGAAAGGGAAGTGAGCCTCCAGCTCTCCGGATGGCTTCGGGACGAGTGGGGCCATCTCCTGTGGGGCGGGCTCTTGGAACGACGGTGGGTCGACGTTGTGAGCGAACAGGACCTGAGCCGACTGGAGGAGAGTCCCTACGAGTTCACCTACGCACGCTTGAAGCCGAAGGGTTCTAGGACGGGGCGAATCTTGGAGTCCTTAGCTGCGGGTGTCGCTGCGGGGGTGGTTACATTCCTATTTTTCAGCTACCGTACCCGGTAGCGGATTCTCAACGGCAGGACCAACCAGGGAGATCGATGGGCTTGAATCGGAGATGCGTTGGCGCCTTCCTTCTGGCAGCGGCCTTCGTGCTGCTGGCTGGACTGGGCTGCTCGAACCGAAAGCTCAGAGCGGGGCTCAGTCCGGAAGAGCGGATGCGAGTTGCCAAGGAGATGTTTGCCAAAGGCCACTACCTGGACGCGAAGACCCAGTTCCAGATCATCGTCGCCAGCAGCGGTGGGACGGCTCTCGCGGACGAGGCCCAGTTCTACCTCGCCGAATGCTGCTTTCATCTGAAGGATTACGTGACCGCTGTGGCGGAGTACGAGAGGCTTATCCGAATGTACCCCAACAGCCGCTGGGTCGACGATGCGCAGTTCAAGATCGGGGTGAGCTATTTCGAGCTATCCCCGAAGCCCGGCCTCGACCAGGAATTCACTCGGAAGGCTGTGCAGGCCCTTCAGGTCTTCCTGGAGGACTATCCGGACAGCGAACTCCGACCCCAGGCCGAGGAGTATCTGCGTCGATGCCGCGAAAAACTGGCTGAGAAAGAATTCAAGGCCGGAGAGCTCTACCGGAAGATGGGCTACCATGAATCGGCCGTGATCTACTTCAACTCCGTTTTGGAAGAGTACTACGATACCCAGTGGGCTCAGAAGGCCCTCTATTGGAAAGCCAAAGAGCTGGAGGAGCTCGGGCGCAAGGAGGAGGCTCTGGAAACCTACCAGAGCTTTCTGCGACGCTACCCGCAAAGTCCGAAGTTGGGCGAAGTACGGCACGCCATCCAGCGGCTACGTGATGAACTTTCCGCAGCCGGACAGAATGCGGCATCCGCTGCTAATCCGAAACCTTGACGGTGGAAAGGTGAGGCTGGGGCTTTACGGCGGGACGTTCGACCCGATCCACATGGGTCACCTGATCACGGCCGAGATGGCGCGCGAGATCCTCGCGCTGGACAAGGTGATGTTCGTGGTGGCCTGCTCGCCGCCCCACAAGCAAGACTCCGTTATCACAGAGCCGGCCCATCGGCTCGCCATGGCCCGACTGGCCGTGGCTTCTAACCCTCATTTTGAGGTTTCGGACCTGGAGATACGGCGAGGGGGGATTTCCTACACCGTGGAGACGCTCGCGGCAGTGCGGGATCTGTACGGCCTGTCGCAGGAGGACCTGGTCTTCCTGATGGGCCAGGATAGTCTTGCCGATTTGCCAAATTGGCGCGAGCCGGAACGAATCCTCAGTCTGGCCACCGTGGTCGTTTTCCGGCGTCCCGGCGTCTCCTTGAACGCAGTGCCTTCCCACTTCCTCTCGGCCGCCCGCATGCTCGACACCCCGTTGATCGAGATCAGCGCTACCGATGTCCGGCGGCGAGTGCGCGAGGGGCGCAGCATCCGCTATCTGGTGCCGGATGCCGTGGCCGAGTACATCGCTCGCCACAAGCTATACCGGTGATGGATGCTGGACTAGCGAGCCTCGCGTGTCCGCCGGGAAAGGCAATCGCCTTGACAAACAGGGCTTGGTTTAGTAAGTTGCGAGGCTTCCGAAGGATTGCCAACGAAGTTCATCGACGATGGAAGGGTTGCGGATATCGCCCATGGCGAGCGTGGACCTCAGCGTGATCATCGTGAGCTACAACGTGCGGGACTTCTTGGAGCAGTGTCTTTTTTCGCTCGCCAGCGCCCTCGAGGGGATTCGCCACGAGGTCTGGGTGGTCGACAACGCCTCCACCGATGGGAGCGCGGCCATGGTGCGCCGTCGCTTCCCCTGGGTGAAGCTCCTGGAAAACCGCGAGAACCTGGGCTTTGCCCGCGCCAACAATCAAGCCCTGCGCGAAGCCGCCGGCCGGTTCATCTGTCTGTTGAACCCGGACACCTTGGTCAAAAAAGACGTCTTCGAACGGTTGTTGACTTTCATGCGGGAACACCCCGAGGTGGGGATGGTCGGCTGCAAGATTCTGAATCCAGATGGGTCTTTGCAGCTCGCCTGTCGACGCAGCTTCCCCACCCCTTGGGTTGCTTTCACGCGTCTAGTGGGGCTGAGTTACCTTTTTCCCCGCAGCCGGCTCTTTGGCCGCTACAACCTCACTTACCTTGATCCCGATGAGGTGCACGAGGTGGAGGCGGTTTCCGGGTCTTTCATGCTTTTCCGGCGCGAAGCCTTCGAAGAGGTGGGACTCCTGGACGAGTCTTTTTTCATGTACGGGGAAGACCTCGATTATTGTTACCGCTTCCGTACAGCCGGATGGAAGATCTTCTACGTCCCCACCACGCAGGTGGTCCACTTCAAGGGGGAGAGCTGGAAGCGGAGCGAGCTGGATCGGCTGCGCCACTTTTACCAGGCCATGCGCCTCTTCGTGCGCAAGCACTTCCACCGGCGATACGGGATTCTGGTGGTGTGGGGACTCACGCTGGCCATCTGGATTCGCGCGGCCCTCTCGGTGTTAGGGCGGTTCCTTCACCGGGTGGCGCTGCCCCTTGTGGACCTCGCCTTCATGAACGTATCCCTGGCCCTCGGGCAGATCCTGCGCTTCGGGGGATTGATGCATTTCCGGAGCTATTTGATCGTGGACCTCGTCTACTCGTCCGTGTGGCTGCTTTGCCTCTATGGGATGGGGGTCTACGGGCGATTCCGCTTCTCCGCTGTGCGGGCCGGTTCGGCCGTGTTGGCAGGCCTGCTCATCAACGCCACCTTCACCTATTTCTTCAAGCAGTACGCCTTCTCCCGTGCCGTGGTATTGTACGCTGGGGTTTTGAATCTCCTGTTTCTGACGGGTTGGCGCACATTGGCATTGGGGTGGCCGCGGCGCGTGGCGCCCGGGGAAAGAAGCCGCCGCACGCTTTTCGGCCGACGGACGTTGATCGTAGGCGATGCCAATTCGGGCCGGGCCATCGTGGAACGCCTGCACAGCCAGGCGGACGGACTGTACGACATCGCCGGGCTCATCACCTTGAATCCCGAAGAAGTGGGGGAGAAGGTGGCAGGGGTCCCGGTGATCGGGACGATCGATCAGGCGAGCGAGCTCATCCGGAGGGAAAAGGCCGAGGAGGTCGTTTTCGCGACGGACAAGATCAGCCACGATCGCATCCTCACGGTGATCGATCAGGCTGCTGGGACGGGCGCTTCCTTCAAGCTTGTGGCGGACAACTTCGGGGTCATCATCGGCAAGGCCAGCATCGATCGGATCGACCAGCTGCCGATGGTTGATCTCGAGTACCGCCTCTTCACGCCGCCCAACCCGCATCTGAAGCGCGCCCTGGACCTGACGCTCGCCGGCTTCCTGCTCGTTCTGGGCTTCCCTCCCTTCGCCGTGGGCAGGATCGTCTGGCGCGGCGAGGAGCGCGAGCTGGAGTACGTCGATCACCGGGGCAAGACTCATCGCCGTCGGCTCGTCGCCACCGGTCCGCGCTGGTACCGGAACTACCCCCTGCTCCTGGACGTTCTGCGCGGTAACCTCAGCTTTGTCGGCCGAGAACTGGTCCCGGGGCCGATCGGCGACGGCCGGGTGAGGGTGAAGCCCGGACTCACGGGACTTGTGCAGCTCTACGGCGGGCAGCAGCTCACTCAGGCGGAGAAAGAGCGCTACCATCTCTACTACCTGCGCAACTACTCCCTGCTGCTGGACGTGGAGCTTCTGTTGCGCGCCCTGTTTTCTTGAGAAGCATCGAAGCGACAGCCAAGGCCGCGTGACACCGTTTTCGTCAGTCTGGGACGGAGCGGGATCATGGGTTTCGTGCTGGACTTCGAGAAGCCAATCATCGAGCTGGAAAGGCGCATCCGAGAGATGCGGGATCTGGCCGACAGCCAGAACCTCGAGCTGAAGGAGGAGATCGAGCGCCTAGAGGCGAAGGCCCAGAAGCTGCGCCAGGAGATCTATTCCAAACTCACGCGCTGGCAGAGGGTGCAGCTGGCCAGACATCCCAATCGGCCTTACACGCTCGACTACATCGAGCGCATCTGCGACGATTTCATGGAGCTCCACGGAGACAGGGCCTTTGGCGATGATCCGGCCATCGTGGCTGGGGTGGGGCATATCGGGGGTCGTCCCGTGACGATCGTCGGGCACCAAAAGGGGCGCGAGATCAAGCAGAAGCTCCTTCGCAACTTCGGCATGCCCCACCCGGAGGGGTACCGGAAAGCCCTGCGGGTGATGAAACTGGGAGCCAAGTTTGGGAGACCGGTGATCAGCCTGGTGGACACTCCCGGAGCCTATCCCGGCATCGGGGCGGAGGAGCGCGGCCAGGCGGAGGCAATCGCTCGTAATCTGTACGAAATGTCGCGCCTTCCCGTACCTATCCTCGTGATCATCATCGGGGAGGGTGCCAGTGGGGGCGCTCTGGGCATCGGCGTCGGCGACCGGGTCCTCATGATGGAGAACACCTGGTACTCCGTCATTTCCCCGGAGGGCTGTGCGGCCATCCTTTGGCGCGATGCGGGGAAGGCGGAACAGGCGGCTGAGGCGATGAAGCTCACGGCCAGTGATCTTCTGGCCTTAGGGGTGATCGATGGCGTGATCCCGGAACCGGTGGGCGGGGCCCATCACGATCCGGACGCCGCCGCCAAGATCCTGAAAGAGACCATCCTGCGGGAGCTGGACGCCCTCTCCGCGATCCCTCCGGACAGACTCGTGCGGGAGCGCGTCGCCAAATACGGCCGCATGGGATTCTGGAAAGAGTAGCCGAGGACGGAAGCGCAGGGTTTGGGTGGCGATGGTTCGTCACGCCATTCAGGTGCGAGTTCGCTACGTGGACACCGATCAGATGGGAGTGGCTCATCACGCCCGGTACTTCGAATGGTTCGAAATGGGGAGGACGGAGCTCATCCGGTCGCTCGGCCTGCCCTACAAGCAGCTTGAGGAGTCGGGATATCACTTGCCCGTGGTGGAGGCCTCGGCCCAATACCGGAGCCCGGCCCGGTACGACGACCTTCTGACAGTGGAAGCCGCGGTAGACGGAAAGGTGGGGGCGCGTCTCCGCATCTCCTACGCTGTGCGGCGAGGCGAGGAGCTGCTGGCCACCGGGTACACCGTCCACGCGTTCCTGGATCGCCAGGGTAGGCCCGTCCGACCGCCGAAGGCGTTCCTGGAGGTGCTATGGAGCAAGGAGGGGAGAGAACCTGGCCCCGAAGTTGAAGTGTCAGAGACTCGCGGAGGAGGGGGCCGAAGGCGGGAATAGCCTTCTCGGCGTGACCGAACCGGGGAAAGCGCAGATGCCCCTCTGTTGGCTCGATGCGAGGAATCGGTGACGGAGCAACTCGGAGAGGAGGAAGCGAAATGCTGGCCAAGGAGCTGCTGGAGATCTTGGCGTGCCCGAAATGCAAGGGCGAACTGGAGTACGACCAGGAGAACCAGAAGCTGATCTGCCACCGCTGTCGTCTCAAGTACCGGATTGAAGACGACATTCCCATCATGTTGATCGACGAGGCCGAGCCTTTCTGAGCGGGTGGGGCTCGGCTGCGGGACGGCGCGGCGGCGATCTAACTTCCGGAATGCCCTTGTTTTATTAGGAGCCAGGGGTTAAATTCAGCCCGGTGTGATTGTGCGAGTGAGTGCGGTGTCGGAGCAGTGCGCAATGGATTCGGTACTCTCGAAGCAGGTCTTGATGCTCAACTGCAACTATGAACCGCTGAGCGTGGTCCCTGCCAAGAAGGCGATTGTGCTGCTCTACCTGGGCAAGGCGGAGCTGGTGGAAAGGCACGACAGCTGGGTCCGGAGCGTCTCCACGAGGATGCCGCTTCCCAGCATCGTGCGGCTTGTCAGTTACATCCAGATGCCGCACAAGCGGATCATCCTCACGAGGAAGAACATCCTCCGCCGGGATGGCCGGCAATGCCAGTACTGTGGGACGCGCACGGGTCCGTTCACCGTGGACCACGTGGTCCCCAAGGATAGGGGCGGACGCGACACCTGGGAGAACCTGGTTTGCGCGTGTCTGGCGTGCAATGCGCGCAAGGGCAATCGCACCCCCGAGGAAGCGGGCATGCAGTTGTTACGGAAACCCCGCAGGCCGAATCACCTGTTCTTCATCCAGCACTTCATCGGCGTCCTGGATGAGCGCTGGAAACCGTATCTTTTCATGAACTGAGGAGCCACTGGCGGGGGGGCGGTCGGGTAGAGCATGTCCTATCGCGTCCAGCTGGAGAGCTTCGAAGGTCCTCTCGACCTTCTCCTCCATCTCATTCGGAAGAATGAGGTGGACATCTACGACATCCCGATCGCCGAGATCACGCGGCAGTATCTGGAGTATCTGGCGGTCATTGAGATGCTGGACCTGGATCGGGCCAGCGATTTTGTTCTGATGGCCGCCACACTCATCCGTATCAAGGCCCAGATGCTCCTGCCACGGCCGGAGGGCGAAGAGGAGGAGTACGAAGATCCGCGGATGGAGCTAGTTCAGAAGCTGTTGGAGTATCAGCGCTTCAAGCCCGTGGCGGAGGAGCTGGCGGATCGGGAGAGCCAGTGTCGGGACTTGTACCCGCGCGGCTTTTTCCACTTGGAGGGCGACGGGTACGAGGAGGAAAAAGAGCAGAGGACCGTCACGCTCTTTGACCTCATCGCTGCCTTCAAGGAGGTGATGGCGAAGGCGCCGGCGCGCGATTATCACGCGGTGGCCACTCTGCCCGTCACGGTCGAGGAGCAGATGGACTACGTGCTCGAGTATCTGGCCACGCGGGGGCATGCCCTCTTCGCGGATTTGATCCGCGAGCTCCCCGATCGACTGACGCGGGTGCTCACGTTCGTGGCCCTGCTGGAGCTGGTCCGGCGGGAGGCGGTGCTTGTGCGCCAGGCCTCGCCGTTTGGCGAGATCTGGATTGAGAAGGTGTGAGGAGGTCGGAGTAGGGCCCATTCCATGAATCTGGAGGAGCTGAAGCCCATCGTAGAAGCCATTGTCTTCGCCTCGGAGGAGCCGATCAGCGTACAACGCATTGTTCAGGCCATCGAGGGTGCCACGCCCAAGAAGGTCCTCGAAGCCATCGAAAGCTTGAATCGGGAATACGCGGAGACGGGAAGGTCGTTCTTTCTCAAGAAGCTGGCGGGCGGCTACCAGATGGTGACGCGTCCGGAATACGGGCCGTGGGTGCGCCGGGTGGTGAAGGCGTCGTCGCGGCCGCGCCTTTCTCGGGCAGCTCTGGAAACCTTGGCCATCATCGCCTTCAAACAGCCCGTGAGCCGAGTGGAGATCGATTTTATCCGCGGCGTGAATTCCGATGGCGTGCTCAAGTCCCTTCTGGAGCGCAACCTCATCGCCATCGCGGGCCGGGCCGATACGGTGGGGCGTCCTCTCCTGTACAAAACGACGCAGGAGTTCCTCCGGTATTTCGGGCTCAACTCCTTGGACGAGCTGCCCCGACCCAAGGAAATCGACGAGCTGCTCGCCTCGGGGGAAGGGGCCACGATTCTCGCCGAAGCCGAGGGTGCGACCCGCGGCGCGGAGAGCGAAGATGGGTGATGCCATCCGCATCAACCGGTTCCTGGCTTTGTGTGGCATCGCGTCGCGGCGGGCAGCAGATGAGCTGGTACGCGCCGGACGGGTGAAGGTCAACGGGCAGGTCGTGAGCCAGTTGGCGACCCGAGTCGACCCCGACAAGGATGTGGTGGAGTTCGACGGCAAGCCGATCCGCCCTCAGGAAAGGACCGTGTATGTGCTGTTGAATAAGCCCGTCGGCTACATCACTACCGCCAAGGATGAGCGGAAACGCCCGACGGTGCTGGACCTGGTGCGGGTGCCGCAGCGTCTATTCCCGGTAGGACGCCTCGACGCCGATACCGAGGGAGCCTTGCTCCTCACCAATGACGGTGTGCTTGCCTATCGGCTGGCCCACCCCCGGTACGGCGTCAAGAAGGTCTATCACGTGGTCACGGACAAGCCGGTGAAGGCGGAGGATCTGGAGCAGCTGCGTCGGGGTGTGGTCATCGAGACGGGTCCCACCTCCCCCTGCGAAGCCCGCTACCTGCGTGGTCCTCGCACGATTGAGCTGGTGATCCACGAGGGCAAGAAGAGGCAGGTTCGGAGGATGTTCAAGGCGCTGGGCTACCGGGTGGAGAAGCTGCGCCGGACGAGCATCGGCGGAGTAAGCTTGGGCGATCTGCCGGCGGGGCAATGGCGCTACCTGACGGAAGGGGAAGTGGCCCGACTGCGGCGGCAGGTGGGGTTGGAGGGATGAGGGGGAGGTCCGTCTGCCGTAAACGCCCCGTGGTCGCGATCGATGGACCTGCGGGCTCCGGCAAGAGCACGACCGCACGGCTGGTGGCGGAGCGGCTCGGGTACATCTACCTCGATACCGGCGCGATGTACCGTGCCGTGACCCTGAAGGCATTGCGTGCGGGCGTGGATCTGCAGGACGAGGCCGAGGTGGCGCGGCTGGCGGAGACCTGTGCTATCCGGCTCCATCAGGAGAACGGCGCCCTTCGGGTGGAGCTGGACGGCGAAGACGTGACCGAAGCCATCCGCAGCCCGGAGGTGGGCCGCAATATCGGACCCGTGGCAGATAACGTGCGCGTGCGCCAGGTGCTGGTGGCGCGACAGCGGAGCTTCGGAGAGGGAGGCGGTATCGTGGCGGAGGGTCGCGACATCGGCACGGTCGTGTTTCCCGATGCCGAGGTCAAGATTTTCCTCACCGCGAGCCCTGAAGAAAGGGCTCGGAGACGGTGGCGGGAACTGCAGGCGAAAGGCTTCCAGGTTCCCTTCGAAGAAGTGGAGAAGGAGATTCAAAAGCGCGATGCGGAGGACGTGTCTCGCCCGGTGGGCGGGTTACGGCGGGCTCCGGACGCCATTGAGCTCGACACTACGGGATTGACTGTGGAGGAGCAGGTGGAGAAAGTGGCGGAGCTGGTGCGCGAGGCAGAACGGCGCATGCGGCAGCGGGAGTGCTGACGTGGAATCCCTGGAGGCCGCTCTCAAGGAGGCGAAGAAGCCCCGGCAGATCGCCGTGGAGATCGATGAAAGCGCCGGGTTCTGCCCGGGTGTGCGCCGCGCCATCCAGGTGGCCGAGGAGGCAATGCGGTCCGGGGCTCGAGTGGCGGTACTCGGCGAGCTGATCCACAATCGGCGCGAAGTGGAGCGTCTTCGTTCGCTCGGCCTGGAGGTGATCGAAGACGAGCAGCTCGATCGCAATTCACAGCGGGCCTGCCGCCTCCTCATTCGTACCCACGGGCTTCCCCTCGCCGTGCGAGAGAGGCTGGAGAGGGATGGTTTCGAGATCCTGGACGGGACCTGCCCCGTCGTCCAGCGCTCCCAGAAGCTCGTCCGGCAATTTGCGGCGCGGGGTTACCAGGTCTTGATCGTGGGAAAGCCGAATCATGCGGAGGTTGTAGCGCTGATCGGACAGGCTCCGGACGCAGCCCGGGCCGTGTTGGACCCCGAGGGGGTTGGCGAGCTGGATCCTTCGCGGCCGGTTTTCGTGTTGGCGCAGAGCACCGTGGATCCATCGAGGTTCCGTGCAGTGCTGGAACAGGTGAGGGCAATTCATCCCCGGGTGGAGTTTCGAGATACCACTTGCCGGGCTGTAACCGGTCGGTACGAGGCGTTGCGCCGCTTCGCCTCTGAACACGATGTGGTCATCTTCGTGGGCGGGAAGAACAGCTCGAACACGAGTCAGCTCTTCCGCATTTGTCAGTCAGTGAATCCGCGGAGCTATTGGGTCGAGTCCCCGGAGGAGATCTCCGAGGACTGGTTGCTCGATGCCGAACGGGTCGGGGTTTCCGGGAGCGCGTCGACCCCGTATTGGCAACTCGAAGAAGTTGCAAGATACATCCAAATCAAAGCCCAGCCATTGGGTGAGTACAAGGAGGTAACGTCGAATGGATGAAGTGCGCAACGAACAAGGACAGGCGCAGCAAGAGGTGAGGAGGTCGGAAGGACAGGGTCAGGAGTGGCAGGAGTCGTCGGCGAATCCGTCCCGGCAACCGGCACGAGGGCGGATGCGCTCCACCCGCCGAGGAGGACGGATCTTCGTCCTGGAGGACGAAGAGCTGCAGAGCGACTACACCCCGGAAGAGGCCCAGCTCATGGCGCGTCTCTACGACAGCACCCTCATGGACTTTGAGGAGGGCACGATCGTCCGGGGCAAGGTGCTGGCCGTGGACGAGAATGGGGTCACGGTGGATATCGGGTTCAAGTCCGAGGGGGTCATCCCGCTCGACGAATTCCCGGATCCCAAGGCCCTCAAGATCGGGGACGACATCGAGGTCTACCTGGATGGCATCGAAGACCTCGATGGGCATCTCATCTTGTCCAAGCGAAGGGCAGACTTCATGCGTGCCTGGGACAGGGTCAAGCAGATGTGGGAGCGCGACGAGATCATCGAGGGCACGATCACGCGCCGGATCAAAGGCGGATTGATCGTGGATCTGGGCGGCGTGGATGCCTTCCTCCCCGGCTCCCAGGTCGATGTCCGCCCCGTGCGCGACTTCGACTCCTACATCGGCAAGCGGATGAAGTTCAAGATCGTCAAGCTCAACGACTTCCGAAAGAACGTCGTCGTGAGCCATCGCGTCCTCATCGAAGACGAGCTCAAGGAGCAGCGGGAGAAGATCCTGGCCAACCTCGAGCGGGGACAGATCCTCGAAGGCACGGTCAAGAACATCACCGACTTCGGGGTCTTCGTTGACCTCGGCGGCGTGGATGGCCTGCTCCACATCAACGATCTCTCCTGGGGCCGGGTGAGCCATCCCTCCGAGGTCGTGCAACTGGACCAGAAGATCAAGGTGATGGTCCTGGACTTCAACGAGACGAAGGATCGCATTTCCCTCGGGCTGAAGCAACTCCAGCCGCACCCATGGGACGACGTGGACGTGAAGTACCCGGTGGGTTCCGTCGTCGAGGGCCGTGTGGTCAGCTTGTGCGACTACGGCGCCTTCGTGGAGCTCGAGAAGGGGGTGGAGGGATTAATCCACATCTCCGAGATGTCGTGGACCCAGCACATCAAGCATCCCTCGCAGATCCTCAAGGAAGGGCAGATCGTCAAGGCTAAGGTCTTGAGCGTCAAGAAAGACGAACGCAAGCTCTCCCTCGGCCTGAAGCAGCTGGAGCCCGACCCCTGGGAAGAGCTGGAGAAGAAGTACCCAGTGGGCGCAGAGGTGGAGGGCCGAGTGCGCAACCTCACGAACTTCGGCGCCTTCGTCGAGCTTGAAGAGGGGATCGACGGGCTTATCCACATCAGCGACTTGTCCTGGACGAAGAAAATCCGGCATCCGGGCGAGGTGCTGGAAAAGGGCCAGGTGGTGAGGGTCCGGGTGCTCGAAGTGGATCGGGAACGCCGCCGCATCTCGCTGGGCTACAAACAGACCATGGAGAATCCGTGGGACCGCTTCGAGGAGATTTACAAGCCCGGCACCGTGACCAAGGGCAAGATCGCCCGCATGTTGGAGAAGGGCGTGATCGTCGACCTGCCCGAGGATGTGGAGGGCTTCGTGCCCATGTCTCACCTGGCGCGTCCGGGCATCCGGAAGCCAGCCGACGCGTACCAGCTCGGCGAGGAGCTCGATCTCTACGTGATCGAATTCAGCAAGGACAACAAGCGTATCGTCCTCTCGGAGAAAAAGGCGGTGGAGAAGCAGGAGGGGGAAAGCAAGGCCCGGGAGGAGCCGGCCCCTGCTGCGCCAGAAGCCGAGGTGACGGAGCCACCGAAGGCGAAGCGGAGCCGGAAGTCATCGGCGAAATCGGCGGGTACGGAGGAGGGCTCCGCAGAGGCGCAAGCGTCCGCGGAAGCTTCTCAGCCGGAGGCGCCACAAACGTCCGAAGCACCGGCCGAGCCCGCGCAAGAGCCGAAGGCTGAGGAAGGCTGAGAAGTTGCTATTCTCCGCTTTCGGTTGCCAAGACGAAGGGCTGGCTCTGAGGCAACGGGCGGGGGGAGCCGCGGCGCGGAGACGTAGAGTTCGAAGGTGAGGGAAGAGAGTTAGGCTTGCCTAACTCTCTTCGTTTTTGGGGATGAAGGAGCGCGGCCGGTCCGGATCGGCAGGAGTCCGATTTCCGGGCCGGCACCCGCCTTGGGCTCTCAAATCCTGGGTGTCGTGGGGCAGGCCACTCTCTGGACCGGACTCGCCGGAATAGCGGACCGGCGGAACTCGTGGCTCCCGCCGGTTCGCCACAGGGCAAAATCGCCGAATGGCTCGTGCCCTCAGGGACGAAGTGTGGTTGACGCTCGACCGGATTCCGCCGGAGGAAGGGATGCCCTTTTCCCGCGGAAGATCGGAGATGGCCTCAGGGGAATGTCGATGTGGGAGTGCGGCTCGAGGATGAGGCGCGCCTTTCGTTGAACGGCCGGCGTTGTCCTTGCGTAGAAGCTGTTGAAGTGGAAATGCCGAATTTGCGCGTCTAACTGAGCTTGAAGCGATCGCTGGGATGGGACAGTTCCAAGGCAAGACAGTGGCGTTTTGCACCTTCGGCTGCAAGCTGAATCAGACGGAGAGCGCCATGCTGGCGGCGGAATTTCGCGCCCGCGGCTGGGAGATCGAGAAAGAGGAGCGCGCCGATCTGATCGTGGTCAATACCTGCGCCGTCACCGCTCGGAGCGAGAGTAAGGTGCGGCAGGCGATCCGCCACTTGGCGCGAACAAACCCGCGGGCGGCGATTGCCGTCGTCGGCTGCGCGACCCAACTCCACCCGGACGCCTACCGAACTCTGCCCAACGTCCGCTGGGTCCTGGGCGTCAATAGCAAGTTCCGCTTGACGGAGATCCTGGGCCAGGTGGAGTGCATCACCGTGGATGATGAGCAACGCGAATTCGTTTCCCCCTCGGCAGGCTTCTTCTGGTCCCGGACGCGCGGCTTCCTGAAGATCCAAGATGGTTGCCGTTTCCGCTGCAGCTACTGCGCTGTCCCTCTGGCTCGGGGTCGGAGCCGCAGCGCCGACCCGAGCCTCGTGCTGGAGCAAGCCTGTGCCCTTGCGGAGAGGGGGCACAAGGAGATCGTGCTCACGGGTGTGGACATCGGGAGCTACGGGATCGACCTTCGGCCACGGCGATCGCTAGCGTGGCTCCTCCGACGGCTGGTGGACCAGCTACCGCAGGTCCGGTTCCGCCTGAGTTCGGTGGAGCCGACGGAGGTGACGGACGAGCTCCTGGAGACGGTGTCGGGCCTTGGGCAGGTATGCCGGCATTTTCACATCCCGCTCCAAAGCGGGAGCGACCGCATCCTCCGTCAAATGCACAGGCCTTACACGGCCGGATTTTACCGGCAAAAGATCGAAAGGCTCGTCTCCATGATGGGAGAGCTTGGTTTGGGCAGCGACGTAATTGTAGGATTCCCCGGGGAGTCTGAGCAGGACTTTTCGGCCACAACTGGACTTGTGCATGAGCTTCCATTTACGTACCTTCATGTGTTCCCGTTCTCGCCGCGCCCCGGTACGGCTGCAGCCCGTTACCCCGATGACGTCCCAAGGCGGGTGAAGGAGGCCCGTAGCGAACTTGTGCGGCAGATGGCCGCCGCGAAGAAGGAGGCCTTCCTCGCGGGTCAGGTGGGGAAAACGGAGATCGTGCTCGTTGAGGCAAGGCGGGAAGGGGGCATGCTGGTCGGACTGACGGACAAGTACGTCAAGGTCTGTTTCCAGGGAGAGGACGGGTTGGTGAACCGCTTTGTTCGGGTGAAGATCACGCGGGCGGCAGGGGGCTTCCTCTGGGGCGAGCCCGAGGATGGATCAGCCCCTGGGGCGTTGGGCAAGCGTGCGGAAGCTTCCGAGTCGTAGACGCTCATGACGGGACAGAGGCCGACAACCTTCTACATCCGCACCTACGGCTGTCAGATGAACAAGTACGACTCCGAGATCGTGGCTGGGATCTTGGAGGAGCAAGGGCTGCGGGAGGTTTCCACGCCGGAAGCTGCGGACGTGGTGCTCATCAACACCTGCAGCGTGCGCGAACATGCGGAGCAGCGCGTCTTAGGCTACCTCGAGCAGCTCCGACCGCTGAAAGCGGCCCGCGCGGGTCAGAGGTTGGCCGTGATCGGCTGCATGGCGGAGCGGCTCGGTTCGCGGCTTCTGGAAGCGAAGCCTTTCGTGGATCTCGCCGTGGGCCCAGATCGCTACCGGGAGCTGCCCCGGTTGCTCGGGTTAGGGGACGGCAATGCGGAGCTCTCCGGGGAGGCGGAAACGTACGAGGGTATCTGGCCTTCGCACCGCAAGGGAGTGAGCGCCTGGGTGGCTGTCATGCGCGGGTGCGACAATTTCTGCTCTTACTGCATTGTGCCTTACGTGCGCGGTCGAGAGCGCAGTCGCCCGGCGGAAAGCGTGTTGGAAGAGGTGCGGCGGCTTGCCGCCGAAGGCTTCGTGGAGGTGAACCTGCTTGGCCAGAATGTGAACAGCTACCACGATGGCCGTCACGACTTCGCCGATCTCCTCCTCCTGGTGGCTGACGTGGAAGGGATTCGGCGGGTGCGCTTCGCCACCTCGCATCCGAAGGATCTTTCGGAGAAGCTGATCGAGGCGATCGCGAGTCACCCGAACATCTGCCCGCACATTCACCTTCCGGTCCAATCCGGCTCGGACCGGATTCTGGAGCGGATGAATCGCCGGTACACCCGAAGCCAGTACCTGCGGCTGGTGGAGCGGATCCGGGCGCGAATTCCGGAAGTAGCCCTGACGACGGACATCATTGTGGGCTTTCCAGGCGAGACGCGGGAGGACTTCGAACAGACGCGCTCGCTGGTGGAGGAAGTGCAGTTCGATGGTGCGTTCGTTTTTCGCTACTCCGTGCGCCAAGGTACAGCCGCGGCGCAGCTGGAGGACGACGTTCCGGAGCTCGAAAAGATTGCTCGGCTGGAAGAGTTGAACCGTTTGCAGAAGAAGATTTCCCTCAGGCGCAACCGCGCCTACGTCGGCCGGAAGGTCGAGGTTCTGGTGGAAGGTCCCAACCGTAAGCGGCCGGGGCAGTTTGTGGGGCGGACCGATACGAACAAGATCGTGGTGTTCAGCCCGTCCGTGCCTATTGAGGCTGGGAGTTTCGTGCGGCTGCGGATCGTGGAGGCTACGGCTCACACCCTCTTTGGGGAATTGGAAGCCGAACAAGGACCACCGAGGGTGGCTTGTCTGACAGAGCAGAATCCCGACGCACAACCTTGGGAGCGTTGAGATGTGGATCCTGCGCTGGGTGTTTGGCTCGCTGGTCGTGCTGCTCATTGTGGGCTTTGCCCTCCAGAACACGGACCAATTGGTGTCGGTCAGATTCCTCACGTGGGAAACCCCGAATTTGCCCCTTTGGGTTTTTCTCTATGCGGCTTTCGCGCTCGGGGTGCTCACGTGGCTCATTTTGAGCATCTCTCGCTTCCTATCCCTGCAGTCGGAGGTTCGCCGGGCGCAGCGAGAGGCGAGGAAGTTACGCGAGGAGCTGGATCGTCTGCGCAATCTCGCCATTGAGGAAGAGGGTGCGGGGGAAGGTGAGCTGACCCCGTAGCTGACGGGCTTAGGGTCTCAACTCCAGAGGGTTCGGATGCAGGCATCGGATTACAGTTATCTGATTCTGCTGATCGTGGTCGTCACGGCTGTGGCGGTGGGGATTCGGTATGCGAAGAGGCGTCGTCCCCCGAGCACGGCCGAGGACCTCTACACGGCGGGATTGAATTACCTCCTCGCCGGAGAGCCCAACAAGGCGCTCCAGGCATTCCGCCGATGCGTGGCTCAGAATACGTCCAACGTCGATGCCTACCTCAGGATTGGCGATATCCTCCGCGAGAAGGGGCAGGTGGCGCGCGCCATCAAGATCCATCGCGAGCTCACCATCCGAAGCGGGCTTACCAAGGATCAGCAGATCGCCATCTATCGGAGCTTGGCTGAGGATTATCTGGCCGCTGGCGACAAGGAGAAGGCGATCGCGGTGCTCTTGCAAGCCCTCGAGCTCCAACGCGAGAACCCGTGGGCGATCCAGAAATTGATCCGCATCTACGAGGATCTCGGGAATTGGGAAAAGGCCGCGGAATGGCGGGATAGGTTGCGCTCTCTCCAAGGGGCCGATCAGAGTTCCATCCTGGCCTTGTACAAGGTGGAAGAAGGAAGGGAGAATGTGCGTCTGGGCAAGGAGCGCGCGGCCCGGGTGCGCTTCCGCGAGGCCATCAAACTGGACCCTACCTGTGCCCCAGCCTACCTCGAGCTGGCGGATTCGTACATCCGTGAGGGGCGGGAGCGGGATTCCCTGAAGGTCTTGCGGACCTTCATCGCCCGGGCGCCCAAGCAGGCGTACTTGGCGTTCTCCCGCATCGAGAATGTGCTCTTCAGCGTGGGGCAGTTCAGCGAGGTGGAGAACATCCTCCAAGAACTGATCCAGAGCCATCCGGAAGCGGTGCGGGCGCGGTTGGCCCTGGCTCGCATCCTCGAGAAGAAAGGGGAGCTGGAACGAGCCATCCAGCTCTGCGAGGAGGCGTTGGAATACGAACCGGAGTCGCTCGCGGTCCGGTCCCAGCTGATCCGTCTCTACCAACGGCGCCGGGATGTGGAGGCCATGGCGCGACTGGCGCTCGAGGTGGCCGACATGGCAGACCGGCGGGACGGGCAATTCACCTGCTCCCAGTGCGGCTTCCAGTCCCCGGACTACTTCTGGCGCTGCCCGAAGTGCGGCAACTGGCAACCCGCTTTCGAGCGGTTGTAGCGTTCCCCACGGTCCGGTAGTGATCGGGATCGAGATGTGCATCTCGGCGAGGGACTAGGGCGTGCGAACAGCGGCGGGATTGATCCTCGGCACCCTCCTCCTCGCGGCACCCTCCGGGGGGCAGGATTTGGATCGCCTCCTCCGGACGATGGACGAGAACCGCCGCGAGGAATTGCGACGGCTACTGCCCACAGCCGAGGCGAAATACCCCAATCAGCCTGTGGTCCTGTACCTGCGGGGACTGCTGGCCGAGCCTGCCGAAGAGGCCATCTCCCGCTACGAGGAGCTCCTCGCCAAACATCCCCAGAGCCCCTACGCCGACGACGCGCTCTGCAGGATCTGCCAGTACTACTTCGCCAAGGGGCTGTACATCGCCTGCCAACAACGTTGCCGGGAGCTCTTGTCGAAGTACCCTGACTCCGATCATCGGGACGAAGCGGAGTACCTTCTGGCCTCGTCCTTTTTCGCCCGGGGGGAGTTCGACTCATCCTACGCGATCCTGAAAGATTTCTCGAAGCGCTATCCGGATTCCCGGTTGCTCTCGACGGTCCGGAGCGACTTGGTCTCCTTTGAGGGGAGGAGCCTGCGAGTGAGCCCGGAGGGGAAATCGCAGGAACGCCCCCCTTCGGTGGAAAAGGCGTTTCCTCCCGAGAGTCGGCCGGCAACGGGGGCGAGATACGCGGTTCAGGTAGGGGCTTTTCGGGAGCGGGCCAACGCGCTCCGGCAACAACGGATACTGGCCGAAGCCGGCTATCGGGCGGAAGTCGTCGAGAGACGGATCGACGATACAAGATTCTACCTCGTCTGGGTGGGGAGCTTCTCGTCGGCGAAAGAGGCGGACGAGTTCGGACGCGAATTGAATCGCAGACTGGGGCTACCCCATCGCGTGGTGCCTGTTTCGGCGGCTTCCCAGTGACGAAGAGGACGAGTCCCATAAGGAGCGGAGGCCCGATGAAGCCTTTTCTGGAGCTGGTCGCCAGCGAAATTGTGCTTTTCGACGGGGCCATAGGCACCATGCTTCAGGCTCGCGGTCTGCCGGCCGGAGACCCTGCGGAGAAGTGGGTGATCGAAAGGCCGGAGGAGGTCGTCAGGCTCCATCGCGACTACGTGGAGGCGGGGGCGCAGGTGCTGACCACCAACAGCTTCGGCGGGACCCGCTTCAAACTTTCTAATTGGCTTGACCCCTCCCGGACGCGAGAGCTGAACCGCAGGGCGGCGGAACTCGCGCGGGAAGCGGCCAGGGATGAAGCCTATGTCGCGGGCTCGGTGGGTCCCACCGGCGCTTTCCTGGAGCCTCTTGGCACGGTGAGCCGGGAGGAGATGAAGGAGGCCTTCGCGGAGCAAGTGAGCGGACTGGTGGAGGGAGGGGCCGATCTCATCATCATCGAGACGCAGATGGACATCCAGGAGGCCGTGCTGGCCGTGGAGGCCGCCCGGTCCGTATGCCATCTCCCCATCATCGCCAACATGACCTACAACCCGGGCCGGGCTGGGTATCGCACGCTCATGGGAAACACGGTGGCCGAATGCGTGCAGGCTCTGGAAGAAGCCGGAGCGGATATCGTCGGCTCCAACTGCGGGACCGGGATCGATGACATGATCCAGGTCGTGCGCGAGATGAAGCTCGTGGCCAGCAGGCCCATCCTCGCCGAGCCGAACGCGGGACTACCGGAGCTGGTGAATGGCCGAACCGTGTATCGGGAGACCGCCGAGCAGATGGCGGGAAAGCTCCCGGCGCTCATCGAAGCCGGGGCGAGAGTCGTCGGCGGTTGCTGCGGGACCACCCCCGAACACACGCGCCGCTTCCGCCAAAAGCTGGATGAGGTCCAAGGGCGGAGATGAAACGGCTTCCGGAGCGCAATCCAATCTCGACGCCCGCAGGGGCCCCGGATCCTACGCTGGCCCGGACCCGAAAGGAGTTGTTCGTCCGGCAGCTTTTCGATTCCCTCTCAGCCCGATATGACCGGTTCAACTCGCTGGCCAGTCTGGGCCTGCACCGGCTCTGGAGGGCGAAGGCGCTCCAGGCGATGGACCTCCCGCCGCGGGGCACCCTCGTGGATTTTTGCTGCGGAACGGGCGACTTCCTCGATCTGGCGGCGCGCCGTTTGGGAGCGAACTGGCGGCTCGTGGGTCTGGATTTTTCCTCGCAGATGCTCGCGATCGCTCGTTCCCGGCTCTCGCGGCTGGGAGAGGACGGCCGAATCGAGCTGCGCCTTTGCAATGTGGAGTTCTCCGGACTGCCCTCCGACCACGCCGATGCCGTGACCTGCGGCTTCGCTCTCCGAAACGTCGAGAGCCTGGAGAATACGTTCCGCGAGATGTACCGCGTCCTTCGCCCCGGCGGGCGCTTGGGATTGCTCGAGCTTTCACAGCCGGAGCATCCCTTGCTCCGCAAAGGATTCTGGATCTACTTGAACCACGTGCTTCCCTATTTGGCTCGTCCGGTGATCCGGGAGAGGATCCCTCTGTCGTACCTCAGCTCTTCCGTTCGCGGATTTCGGTCCCCGGCGGAGGTCGTGGGGATGCTGACTCGCGTGGGTTTCCGCGAGGCGGAGGCGAGGCCGGTCTTCCTCGGCGTTTGCCAAATCTACACGGCCACGAAGGCGGTCTGAGACGACGGAGTCCATTCTGACAAGCGACGAGGGGAAGGGGAAGTGAGAATCGAAGAATACAGTTTCGGGCGCATGGTGATCGACGGGAAGGAATACCGCGCCGACCTGCTCGTCAATGGGGAGAAGGTTCGTCCCAACTGGTGGCGGAAGGAGGGGCATCGCCTGCAGCTCGACGACGTGAAGAACGTGATCGACGAAACGGGCCCCGAGGTGCTCATCGTCGGTCGGGGTAAGTTCGGCATGATGCGCGTGAGTGAGGAGCTGGAGCGGTTTCTGGCAGAGCGGGGCATTGAGCTGCGGGCCGCTCCGACGGCCTTGGCCGTGGAGGAATTCAATCGGCTGGTGGGTACGCGGAAGGTGTTGGGGGCTTTTCACCTGACCTGCTGAGGGAGAACAGGTGAAGCTGCTCAAGACTGTGCTCCGGAGGGGTGCGCGGCATCCGGGCGCGACGCTGACGCTATTGTGGAATCTGCCCAAACTGGTGAGGCTTCACTTCCGCTTGCTCCAAGATCCTCGCGTACCCCTCGGGGCAAGACTTCTGTTCGTTGCGGCATTGATCTACGTGCTTTCACCGCTTGATTTCTTGCCCGATTTCTTGGCCCCACTCCTCGGCTGGGCAGACGATTTGGTGATCCTTATTGCCGCCTCCAGCAACCTGCTCGCTAGCGTCCCGAAGGAGGTTTTCCGCCAGCACCTTGAGGCTCTGAGCTGAAGTCCGGCGGAGCGCCGGAGTCGGTACGGGCCGTGGAAATGTGAGGATGCCAATGGTTCGCAAGCGAAGCGTGATGGCTTGCCTTGTGGCGTGGATGGCCTTGTCGCCATGCGCCTTGTGGGGACAGCGGCTCCGGATCAGCGTGATCTATCCTTTGGAAGGGGCCCGAATTCAGGCGACCGACTCCACCTTCATCTTCGGCCAGGTACAGCCACCGCATGCGGAGTTCTTCATCAATCGTCAGCCAGTGCCGCTGTATCCCGATGGGAGCTTCCTGGCCTTCCAGCCGGTGGAGAGAGGCGACTTCGTTTTCCGGTGTGTGGCCCGAGCCGGAGCCGACTCCGTCGTGTTGCAACGCCGGGTCACAATCCTTCAGCCCTTGGCGCCGTGCCCGGAGGATACGCTGGTGGTGGATGGGTCGTACGTTTTCCCCCAGGAGGATCTCGAGCTGTGTCCGGGGGAACTGGTGCGGGTAGCGATGAAGGCCACACCGGGGTGCACGGCCTTTTTCCGGATCGACGGCCTCACGGGAGCGGTGCCGATGGTGGAGCAACCCCCCTCTCGCCTCTTCTATTGGGGGGAAACCGTCTTCGGGAGCGCTCGCGTGAGCGATGCCCCGTTGCTCCGCGGCATCTACACTGGGGTGGTCCGGCTCCAGCCGTCGGATTCGGTCCGCGAGGCGCGCATTCGTCTGTTTCTGACGCGAGGGGGAAAAGACACGCTTCGCGTGACGGCGCCGGGCCGGCTCACCGTCGTGCGCGAGCGGATCCCGAAAGTGGGCCGATTGCGCCGCCAGCAGACCGTGGCGCGAACGGGCCCGGGCCTCGGGTACGATCTATTCTTGCCAGAAGGAGTGAAGCTGTGGATCACCGGCCGGGAGGGGAGCTACGTTCGGGCTCGACTTTCGGACGACGAGGAGACTTGGGTTCCGCGGGATGCTGTGGAATTTCTGCCGCCGGGGACGCCTCCCGCTCACAGCGTAATTCAGGTGGTGCGCACCGAAGACCGCGGGGACTGGATGCGAGTGCGCGTCTTCACACGGGAGCGCTTGCCCTTCCGGGTCGAGCAGAAGACCTCGCCGACGGAATTGCTCGTCACGTTCTACGGGGCCAAGGCTGAGACGGATTGGATCCGCCACCAGTTCCCGAGTCCGCTGATCAAAGACATTCGCTGGAAGCAGCGGGACCGGGATGTGTATGAGCTCCGCATTCGCCTCGCCAGCCGCTCTCATTGGGGCTACGACGCGGACTACGACGGCAACGATTTCGTGCTCGACATCCGCAAGCCTCCACGCCTCTCCGGGTGGCCGCTTTCGCCCCTGCGTGGGCTAACGATCCTTCTGGACCCCGGGCACTTCCCCGATCCGGGGGCGGTCGGGCCGGATGGCTACCCCGAGAAGGATGCCAACTACGAGCTCACGTTGGCCGTGAAACGGGCTTTGGAGCGGAAAGGGGCAAGGGTTTTTCTCACGCGAGATGATCGGCGCCCAGCGAGCTTGCGCGCGCGGCCGATTCTGGCACGGGTGCTCCGACCGCATGTGCTGTTGAGCCTCCACCACAACGCCTTGCCGGACGGGGTGAATCCCTTCGAGAATCACGGGACGAGCGTCTACTACTACCATCCTCAGAGCTATCCCCTGGCGGTCAAACTTCAGGAGGCTCTCCTGCGCCGGCTCGGCTTTCAGAACTTCGGCCTCTACTACGACAACCTCGCCCTCTGCCGACCGACCCAGATGCCGGCGGTTCTTGCGGAACCCGGCTTCATGATGTACCCTCCCGAGGAAATGCAAATCCGGACGCCGGCCTACCGACGGGAAGTGGCGAAAGCGGTCACCGAGGCTCTTGAGAAGTTCCTGAAGGAGGCGACCCCGTGAAAGCCGAAGGTTGTGGGAGCAAGCCGGACCGACCTTTGAAACCGCCGGAATTCCGGTTTTGCCCGAAATGCGGAAGCCCAATGGCGGTGCAGAGGAGGGAGGGGAGACTTAGGCCGGTGTGCACCGTCTGCGGTTACGTGCATTACTTCAACCCGGCGCCAGCTGTGGCTGTCGTGGTGATCCACGACGGCCAGGTGCTCCTGGTGCGGCGGAAATACGAGCCGCGACAAGGGCTCTGGAGCCTACCCGCTGGGTTCGTCGAGTGGGATGAGGACATTCGCGAAGCCGCCGTGAGGGAGGCCAAGGAGGAAACCGGCTGTGAGGTCGCCATTGGGGAGCTTCTCGGGGTCTATTCGGCCTTCGAGGACGAACGCACGCACGTGGTGCTAATCGTGTTCCGCGGCCAGTGGCGGGGCGGCAATCTGCAGGCGGGCGACGACGCCTCTGAGGTCCGTTTCTTCCCGCTTGCCCTGCTGCCGGAGGATTTCGCCTTCCGTGTCCACCGTCAGGTGCTGGAGGAGCTGCGCGAGCGGGACGGGAGCTGATCGTGCCCTCAAGGGGATCGGCCCTCGCAACGGGTACCCCATCCGCGGAAGGTCCTGGAGAGCCGTCGAAATGAATGTGCGGAATCTTCACCCTTGGGATGTCGATTACCGCCAGGCGGTGGGGATTCAGGAGGAGCTCCGGAGGCTCGTCTCCGCCGCAGGAGGGCCACAGAAGTTGCGTTGGGTGGCGGGCGCGGACGTCAGCTTTTCCAAGTCCTCACCTCGGGTCTATGCGGCCGTCGTGGCGTACGACGTGGTCGCCCAAGAGACGGTCGAAGCCAAGACGGTATTCGGGGAAAGCTCCTTCCCGTACATTCCGGGGCTTCTCAGCTTTCGCGAGGCTCCGATCCTGTTGGAAGCCTTCCGTTCTTTGGACATCACGCCCGATGCCGTGATTCTGGACGGACAGGGCATCGCTCATCCGCGGAGGTTCGGGTTGGCTTCCCATATTGGATTGCTCCTCGATGTCCCTACGATCGGTTGCGCCAAGACTCGGCTCGTGGGGAGCTTCGAAGAACCCGGCCCCAACCCGGGGGACTATTCCCCCCTGATGGACGGCGAAGACATGCTCGGTGCGGTTTTACGCACTCGGAAGGGGGTCAAGCCTATCTTCGTTTCCGTGGGCCACAAGATCAGCCTGGAGCGGGCCATTGAAGTTGTTCTGGCCTGCTGCACGCGTTTCCGGCTCCCGGAACCGACCCGTCGCGCGCACATCCTGACAAACCGGCTTCGGGAAGAAGCGGAAAGAGGCGTCGGAGCGGGCTTTGTAGATGCTGGCCGAGGAGGCGGTAACCCGAAGGCCGGGAGATGAGCATGGAACAGGGCAAAGCCACGGCGCTTGTCTACGGAGATGTTTACTTGCGACATCTCACGGGGCCTGGACATCCCGAGTCGCCCGAAAGGCTTAGGGCCATCGTCTCGGCTTTGAAAGATCGCTCCCTGTGGTCACGGCTGGAAATCCTGGAGCCGCGTCCCGTCGATCTCCGCTGGGTACTTGCCGTGCATCGGGAGGAGTACGTGCGCGCCGTGCGGGAGATCTGCAATGCAGGCGGCGGGGCGCTGGATGCGGATACTCCGCTTTCGCCGGCTTCCTTCGAGGTGGCTCTCCACGCCGTCGGAGGCGTCCTCGACGCGGTGGACGCGGTGAACTCAGGCCGAGTGCGGAATGCGTTCTGTGCGGTGCGTCCGCCAGGCCATCACGCCTGCCCTGACCGAGGCATGGGATTCTGTCTCTTCAACAATGTGGCCATCGCGGCGCGCTATGCGCAGATCCAACACCGCTTGGAACGCATCCTGATCGTAGACTGGGATGTCCACCACGGCAACGGGACGCAGGAGGTCTTCTACGAAGACCCTGCGGTCCTGTACTTCAGCGTCCACCAGTTCCCCCACTACCCGGGCACGGGGACTCGAACGGAGACGGGTCATGGCGCCGGAGAAGGCACTACCGTCAATGTTCCCTTGGGGGCAGGGGCGGACGACGCCATCTACGAGCAGGTGTTCCTGGAAGTACTGAAGCCCCGGGCATTGGCTTTCGGGCCGGACCTCGTGCTCATCTCAGCCGGCTTTGACCTGCAGCAGGGAGATCTGCTCGGAGGAATGCGCGTCACGGAGCAGGGCATCCGAAGGCTGACGCAGATCGTGTGCGAGATTGCGGCGGCCAGTCCTGCGCGGGGCCGGGTGGTCTCCGTGCTCGAAGGTGGCTACGCGCTGGGCGCGTTGGGCCGAAGCGTCTGCGCTCACGTCGAGGAACTCCTCCAGCGAGAGATTGCCTTGGCGGCGCCGGGAAGTGAAGCGTAGCTGCGGATCTTCCAGCCCGCGTCGATGTAGAAAACCGGTGAGGTGCGAAGGAGGAGCGCTTGGCAATGTCCTCGTCGAAGCTTGGGCTCTTTGGCGGCCACCCGGGAGGTGATGCGCCGTGTGGCGAACGTTGGTGTTGGCGGCGTTGGTCTTGGGCATCATGCGCCCCAATGGCTGCACCGATTCTCAAACGAAAGGCCGAGGCTCGGTGAATCAGGAAGATCCCTACACCGCCCAGCGCCAGCGCATGGTTGAGGAGCAGATCATTGCTCGCGGGGTGAAGGACCGGCTGGTCCTGGAGGCCATGCGGAAGGTCCCCCGCCATGAGTTCGTCCCGGCGGGCCTGCGCGACAATGCGTACGACGACACGCCCTTGCCCATCGGGTATGGTCAGACGATCTCCCAGCCGTACATCGTCGCCTTGATGACGGAATGTCTCCAGCTGAAGGGTGGGGAAAAGGTGCTGGAGGTTGGGACCGGCTCCGGCTACCAGGCGGCAGTATTGGCGGAAATCGCCGGTCAGGTCTACAGCATCGAGATCGTGAAACCCCTGGCGGAGGAAGCTGCGGAACGCTTGGTGCGGCTTGGCTACAAGAACGTACACGTGAAGCACGGAGACGGCTACTTCGGGTGGCCGGAGGAAGCGCCCTTCGATGGGATCATCGTGACCGCCGCACCCGAGGATGTGCCTCGCCCGCTCATCGATCAGCTCAAGCCGGGGGGCAGGTTGGTGATCCCGGTGGGCGACTGGAGCCAGGACCTCATTGTTGTGACCAAGGACGAGTCGGGACGCATCCGTCGGCGAAGCGTGATCCCCGTCCGATTTGTCCCCATGACCGGGGAGGCGCAGAAACGCTGAGTCGGCGCTCCGATTGGCCCGCTTCGCTGCAACTATCCTTCCCGGGCGACGTAGACGGAGATGCCTGGAACGGCGGTGCTGGCAAGGGAGGGAAGCTCATGTCTGAAACGAAGCGCCTCTATCGCTCCTCAGCCAATCAGATGCTCGCGGGAGTGTGCGGAGGCTTGGCCGAGTACTTGAATGCGGATCCGACCATCATCAGGATCCTCTGGGTGTTGGCGGGGCTGGCCGGTGGTCTGGGCATCTGGATGTACCTTGCTGCGTGGCTGTTGATTCCAAAGCACCCCGACTCGGTTCCGGAATCTGTCCCGAAGGGCGGCGGGGCCGGAGTGGGCGTGGGGATCGTGCTGATTCTGATTGGGCTCGCTCTATTCGCTGGCAGGTGGCATCCCCTCGGATTCTTCCCCTACTGGCATCCCTGGGGTGCTCACACCCATTTCATGTGGGGCTGGGATCGAGGGTTTGACCTTCTTCCGCTGCTGGTCATCCTGGCAGGAGTGGCGTACATAGCGTACCTGCTGAGCACCGAGGAAAGGCGGGGGCCTTCGCACGAGAGGATCGACGCGGAGAGCCGCTCTCGGCAAACCGAGGAGGCCTCTGCTGGTCCAGCCCCGGGGGTTCCACGTCGATTGTATCGGGCCCGCCAAGGAAGGATGCTGGCGGGCGTGTGCGCGGGTCTGGCTGAATATTTCCACACCGACCCCACCCTCATCCGTCTCCTCTGGATCCTGGGGACGCTATTGACGACTCCCGCTCTGGGCGTCATCGCCTATGTGATCATGGCTCTGGTGACGCCTGAGAGCCCCGTGCTTGCACCGGATTCCGCTGAGGGAGTCCGAGGCGCTCGGAGTGGGTGAGGTCCGACATTCCGGGCAAATGGGCCTCGGATCCCCGTAGAGAACGGAGTGGGGTTTCCATCTTCCCTACTGATTCGTGCCCGTAGACCATCCCCCTGTCGGGCGACAGCTTTGAGTTGCGATCGGCGCGGGAAGGCTCAGTTCGTGCCTGCCAAGACTTCCGCACTGCATTCCGGCCGCCCCATGGAAGGGGAGCCTTCTACATTCGAGAGAGTTCTTGTTCCCAAGCCAGCGGCAGGAGGGTGTTGAGCGGAGGCCGGCTTCGGGAGGATCTATCGGTCATGTCTTGTGGATCACAAGGGGCCCCGCCTATATCTTGTTATGGGAGCCATTTCGGCCTTGACATTTTCGCCCTGCTTGGGTACATTAGACACGAACGTCGAAAATCGGCGCCTGTACGAGGCCAGGAGTCTCGTTGACACGCGGAGTGCGAGCGATGCGCCGAAGCACGGTCTTCTGCATGCTTGCGGGGGTGATGTTGGGCGTGGAGGCGTATCCTCAGAGCCTGCCGAAGCCCTTCTGGATTTCGTGGGGGTTGGGGGGGATGCGGATTGAGGGGGATCAGGATTCGGCGAAGATCGGTCCTTTAGGGATGATCTCCTTTGGGTACCACCTGTCTCCCTACGCTGCCATCTCGGTACATGCTGCTGGCGGGTGGTCAAGAGGCTCGGTGCCTGATACGAATTGGCACCGGACCGACGTGGGCGAGGTAGGGGCGGAGCTGCGCATCCTGTTTCGGCCGCTGTCGAGGATTACGCCCTTTGTGGGAGTGGGCGGAGGCGCCGTTCATTGGAGGGCCAAGGACACAGGGGGCTCTTGGATGCAAGGCGGAAGGTCGTGGACGCAACGGGGGACGGAGCTCTACGGCTGCACCACCGCCGGTCTGGAATTCCGCTTGAACCAGAGATTGTCGCTCCATGTCGGCGTGCGGTACAGTTACGTCCTGAATGACGAGCTTGACGTCCGCGCGAGGGGCTCGGAGGACGACCAGGTAGCTTCGGCCTTCGCAAGCCTTTCGTTGAGACTGGGGCGCTGGTTCGCGGACGATGCGGACGACGACGGAGTTCCGAAGGCCCTGGACCTGGATCCGAGACGGGCGGAAGATCCCGACGGGTACCTCGATCATGACGGAGCGCCTGAGCCTCCGCCGCCGCTGCCATTGGCGTCGAGTGAGGGCGAGGATGACACTTCGCCTGTCGTTATTCACCATCCGGTCCGAGTCGCAGTGGAAGGTCACACGATTCCTGTACGGGCACAGGTTTTCGAGGATCGGTCGCTCCGGATAGTCGCCCTGGTCTATCGGCCGATCGGGACGGACAAGTGGAATGCGGTGCGCATGACCCCCATGCTGGGCAACGCGTACATGGGTAGGATCCCGGGATTCGATGTGCGCCGACCGGGAGTGGAATACCTTGTGGCGGCGGTGGATCGGGCGTTGAATGCCCCGGGTGTGAGCGGCACGCCGGATCGACCTCATGTGGTCCGGCTCATCTCCGATGGCACAGGCTGGAAAGTCGTGGGAGGTATTTTGGGCGTGCTATCGTGGGGAGGCGTCGGCTATCTGCTGATGCATCGGGAGTAAGCAAGGGAGGCGCGACATGATGTTCTCGGATTCCGGATCACGCTGGACGGTTGCGACGCTGGCGGCCCTTCTCGCACTGGCCTTGGGGTGTGCTGGGACCCGCAAGAAGGAGGCGGCTACGCCAACCGCCCAGGGGCCGGGTGTTGAGGAGGTCCTTGGAACAGAGCGGCCGGCACAGCAGCCACAGGAGCAGGCGGAGTCGGAAGACGAAGTGCTGAAACTGCTCGGGATTACCGTCCGGGGCCAGGAAGCGGAGAAGGCCCCGACCACCGCAACCAAGGTGGAGAAGAGCGAAACGGACAAGCTGAAGGAGCGGGTCCAGGAACTGGAGAGGCAGCTCAGCGAGAGGGAGAACCAGATCGCGAGCCTGAAAGCGGATCTGGCGGCCAGGGAGAAGACCATCAGCGAACTCCAGTCTCGCGCGCGGACGGCACCGGTACCGCGCCCTGCACCAACAGGAGAGCTTAGGGCTCCGGCGCAGGACTTCCGTGTGCGCTATGAGGACGCCCTCGCCGAGTACAAGGCGCGAAACTTCAAGCGCGCCATCCAGCTCTTCCAAGAGTTGATCCAGACGGACCCCAACAACAGCCTCTCGGACAACTGCCAGTACTGGATCGGGGAGTGCTACTACGGCCTGGAAGACTACCAACAGGCGCTGGTGGCCTTCGAGAAGGTCTTCTCCTTCCCCGGGACGAATAAGGCTCCGGACGCCCAGCTCAAGATCGCCCTCTGCTACCTGAAGCTTGGCGACACGGCCCGCGCCCGTCAGGAATTCCAGCGGTTGATCGATAATTATCCTGACAGCGAGTACGTGAGCAAAGCCCGGCAGTATCTGGCGCAGCTTTAGGCTCCAGCCCGACACGTCCGCTAGCGGGGGATGGGGTGACGGGTTCCTCACCCCATTTTCCATTGGAAAGATGGCCGGAATTGGGTACATTGCCACCGCTGGAGGAAGGTCGCAGGGACCAGGGCGAGGAACTGCATGCCGGAGCTCAGGAAAGATCCGGTCATCGGACGGTGGGTGATCATCTCTTCGGAGCGAGGGAAGAGGCCACACGATTGGGCTGTAGAGCCCGAGAAGAAACGCGGGGGATTCTGCCCGTTTTGCCCCGGAAACGAAGACAAAACCCCGCCCGAGTTGATTGCGATCCGGCCGGATGGTTCACCCCCCAATACGCCGGGCTGGACGCTGCGCGTGGTCTCCAACAAGTTTCCGGCACTGCAGATCGAAGGTGAACTCAATCGACGGGGGGAGGGCATCTACGACCTCATGAACGGCATCGGCGCGCACGAGGTGGTCATCGAAACCACGGATCACGAGCTCGATCTCGCTGACCTTCCGGTGGAGCAAATCCGCGACGTACTCTGGGCCTTTCGGGAGCGCATGCTGGACCTGCGAAAGGACGTGCGTTTCCGCTACATTCTCGTGTTCAAGAACCACGGCTCTGCAGCTGGGGCATCATTGGAGCATTCGCACTCCCAGCTGATCGCCATGCCCATCGTGCCCAAACGCGTGCAGGAGGAGATCGAGGGGAGCCGAAGTTACTACAATTACAAGGAGCGCTGCATCTTCTGTGATATCGTGAGGCAGGAGCTGCTTACGGAAAAGCGCGTGGTCAGCCAGCACAATGGGTTTCTGGTGATCGAGCCCTTTGCCCCGCGTTTCCCCTTCGAAACGTGGATCCTGCCGATGGAACACCAATCCCATTTCGAGAGGATGCCTGAGGGTCAGCTGCTAACCCTGGCAGGCGCCCTCAAAGATACGCTTGTTCGGATCAACCGGACGCTGGATCGTCCGCCCTACAACTTCATCCTCCATTCTTCGCCCATCCAGGAGCCGGACTATCCCGAGTATCACTGGCACATTGAGGTGATTCCCAAGCTCACCAAGGTGGCGGGCTTCGAATGGGGATCAGGATTCTACATCAATACCACGCCGCCCGAGGACGCCGCGAAGTATCTGCGAGAGAATTTCTCCTGAGCTTTCCAGGACAGGGTCGGAGACGCCTTCAGAGGAAGCTCCTCGCGAGGTGCCCATGAGAAATAGCTACAACATCCTTTACGTCAGTCCCGAGGTAGCTCCTTTCGCCAAGACGGGAGGGTTGGCCGACGTGGCCGGGGCTCTCCCGAAGGCCCTGAAAGACTTGGGCCACGACATCCGAATCATGATGCCCAAATACGGCTGCATCAGCGAGAGGAAGTACGTCCTCAGGGAGGTCATCCGCCTGCGGGAGATCCCGGTGAGGCTGGGCCAGCGGGAATACGTGGTCAGCGCCAAATCGGCGTTCCTGCCAGATTCTAAGGTTCAGGTGTATTTCATTGACTATCCCCCCTACTTCGACCGTGACTCCCTTTACGTGAACCCCTCCACAGGAAAGGACTGGAGCGACAATCCCGAACGATTCGCCCTCTTTTGTCGAGCAGTGCTGGAGGTCTTGAAAGTCCTACACTGGCAACCGGACGTGATCCACTGTAACGATTGGCAAACGGCCCTAATCCCGGCTTATCTGAAGACCCGCTTGCGCGAGGATGCCTTCTTCTCCCGCGTCAGCACCCTCTTGACCATTCACAACTTGGCATATCAGGGGGTGTTTGAGCCGAGCGTGCTCGAAGTGATCGACCTGCCACAAGAGCTCTTCCTCCCGGGCGGGCCGGTGGAATTCTTCGGAAAGGTCAACTTCCTGAAGGCTGGGATAGTCTACGCGGATGCCATCAGTACGGTGAGCGAGAAGTACGCGGAGGAGATTCAGACGGAAGAGTTTGGCGCCGGACTGAATGGCGTCCTTCGCAGGCGAGCCTCCGACATCCACGGCATCCTCAACGGTGTGGACTACAACGTCTGGAATCCGGAGACCGATGAGTTTATCCCTCACAAATACAGCGCCTCGGACCTCTCCGGCAAGCAGCGCAACAAGGAAGCTCTGCTCACTCAGGTGGGTCTGCCCTACAATCCCGAGGTGCCGGTGATTGGGATGATCTCCCGCCTGGCCGAACAGAAGGGCTTCGATATTCTAGCCGAGGCGATGGAGCGAATCATGGCCATGAATGTGCAAATGGTATTGCTCGGCACCGGGGATCCCAAGTACCACAAGATGTTCGAGAAATTCGCGAAGAAGTATCCGAGTAAGCTTTCGGTGAACCTCCGGTTCGATGAACCCTTGGCGCACTTGATCGAGGCGGGGAGCGACATGTTCCTTATGCCTTCGCGATACGAGCCCTGTGGGCTGAACCAGATCTACAGCCTCCGCTACGGAACGATTCCCATTGTGAGGTTCACCGGCGGACTGGCGGATACCATTCAGGACTATGATCCCGAAACTGGGCGCGGAAACGGCTTCGTCTTCCGCGACTACAACGCTGAGGCCCTCGTGGAGGCCATTCAACGGGCGCTCAACGTGTATCAGGATCGGACAACCTGGACCAAACTCGTGAAGAACGCCATGCGCCAGGACTTCTCCTGGTCGGTTTCCGCGAAGAAATACGTAGCCCTGTACAAGAAGATCATCACCAGTAAGTGATCCGCCGGGAAGGGATTTGCCATAGGCTCGGCAAGAAAGGGAAAATGAGCGCGTCGTAGCGGGGACAGGTTGTCGTCTCCTCGGCCCTTGCCATCGGCAAGGGCCGTGCTTTTCGGCGAACGTTGGGCGACCGGGGCATTGTGCGGGTGGAGAGGGATCGGAGGCAGCTGACCAGGGGAGCATTCCGCAGAGGAGCACTTGAACGTGAGCCCGGGGTCTGATCGGCCGGAAGGCATCCGAGTGGAAGTTTTGCGCGTGGGGGCGAGGGAGGATATCGCTCTGGTTCGCATCCGCGGCTTCATCGACACCACCACCGCGCCCGAGGTGCATCGCGTTCTGGCGGAGCTCCAGCGGGAAGGCCTGGTGAACATCCTGGTGGACATGGCGGGGGTCGGCTACGTGAGCAGTGCCGGGTGGGGCGCCTTCGTCGGGGAAATCCGGGATCTCCGCGAAAAGGGCGGTGATCTGCGGGTTGCGCACATGTCGCCCGAGGTGCGGGAGGTTTTCGAGATGCTGGAGTTCCACCGCATCATCGAGTCGTACGAACACGTTGAGGAGGCCATCGACGACTTCGATCTCTCGCTGGGGCTGGATATCACCCGCGGCGTCGTGCGTCGTGCTCCGGAGAGCGCCCCCGAGACGGTTCTAGCTGCGGCTCCCCGCATGGAACCCATGACCAGTCCCCAAAGCCTGACCGAAGACATGTTGCCCATCCAGGAGAAGATCCGGCGAATCGTGATCGAGTTCCCTCTCGGGGGCCTGTGGCATATCTGGAAAACGCTGCGCAGCCCGCGTTTTGGCCACACCCGCATCAATCCGCTCCGGCTGTACCGCATCCTCCGCGAGATGAACCTGGAAACCAAAGAGAAGCGATTCCGCTTTTACCGTTCCCGGTAACCATCGCTTTGGCCCGGATAGCGAGATCCCCGGATCCAAGATCTCTCTCCTTCGACCGGTTGATTCTGCAGTACGGCGCCGGAAGCCTGACTGCCATGGGCCGGTGGCACGGCTATTGCGCTCCGATTCGCGGCTCGATGGGTTCCTCAATGAGCGAGGTAGGAGATGAAGAGCAACTCCCGGACTCGTGGGGCAGCGGTCGTTCTTGCAATCCTGGCGATTGTATTAGAGATGGGCAGGTGCTTTGCTCGCGAAACATCTTCCGGCCAGAGGACAGTGGGTCCTGGTGATGCGATCCGCCTGCGCGTTTGGGATGCAGCGCAGACGGCGTCCCGCGAGGATCTTCTCACCGCCTTCTCCGGTGACTACACTGTGGACGGTAATGGCGACATCTTGATCCCTCGGCTGGGCTCCTTCCGTGTGGCCGGGCAGGAGATGAGCATCATCGAGAAGGCTATCGAGACCAGGCTTTCGGAGATTTCCAAGCGTCCCGTGGTGGTTGCCAGGCCGCTGATCCGCGTCCTCGTCTGGGGAGCGGTGAAGCAGCCCGGCAGTTACCTCGCCGAGCCGTCATCCACCCTTTGGGAGGTGATCCAGCTCGGTGGTGGGCCGGATATGAGCGCCGATCTGGAATCGATTTACGTGCAGCGCGGGACCAAGAAGGTCGTGAGCGGCTTACAGGAGGCATTTCGATCCGGGAGGACCTTGGCGCAGGTGGGCGTCCAGTCGGGTGACATCCTGGTGGTTCCATTCCGGCGTCGGCTGCAACTGCGAACTATCCTGGAATACACTTCCTACATCTCCACTTTGGTTCTCCTGTACCTGCGCGTGGTGGAGCGGTGGTGAAGCGGAACCCATTTTCTCGTGATGAACGCTGATTCGGGGAGAGGAATGGACGAGCTGTTGCTTGAGGCAGAGCCCCAGGAAGGTGGGGGGATCGATCTTAGTCGGTTGATTCGGGGCATCTGGGAACGACGCTGGTTGGTCGTCGGGATCACCTTCGTGCTCACGGCCGCGTGGGTTCTGTACCTCAAACGCCTGCCGGTGACCTACGAAGCCGAGTGCCTGGTCCAGTTCAAAGAGTCTTCGGGTTCCGGCGGAGGATTCCTCAATGAGAGTCGACTGACCCAGCTCACCAGCCGCACGTTCGCGGAGGAGGTTGTGCAGAAACTGGGGCTGGCAGTTCAGCTGGGTCCAGACATGGGTGAGCTGAGGAGAACGGATGTCTTCTCCGAACTCAGTTGCTCGCGCCAGGTTTGGCCAGGTCAGTACGAGATCCTGATTGGGGACAGTACGTTTACGGTGTTGCGTCGTGCGGATGAGGACCATGCCCTCCAACTCCGAACCGGTCCGATCTGGAAGATCCTGAACGACACGGTCTCGGTGGCCGGGTTTTCCTTCCGCCTGAATCCCTCGCTGCGCCCCTTGCCCCAGCGCATCAGTCTCGACGTGAGCCGGTTCGATCGTGCCGTCAAGGATTTCCGGAGTTCCTTGGATATCTCCTTGCGGGACCCGGGCACGATCCTCGCGCTCAAGGTGCAGAGCGATGATCCGCGGCTTGCGGCCTACACGGCCAACCGCCTGGCGGAGATCTTTGTGGATCGGAGCATTTCGCTGCGCTACAAGAATATCCGGGCGCGCAGGGAGATCTTGGAAAAGCAACTGGAGGCTGCCAGGGACCGCCTCGAGCAGGCGAAGAACCGGCTGAAGGATTTCCGCCAGATGTACGCTCTGGACCTGGCTAAGGCTGCGGGCGAGAAGTTCTCGGATCGGGAGAATCTGGAGCAACAAATCGAGAATCTGGAGGAGGTGCAGAGCAGCCTCAGCGATCTTCTGGACCGTGCCTCCGCGGGGAGCCGGGCGGGACGGACCGTCGAGACACAGGACATCTATCTCCACCAGCAGCTGCTGAAGATCGGCGATCTGGCGAAAGATCCCCGCGCCATGGTATTGGCCGAGCAATTGGACCACCGCGCTCAGGAATACCTGGAGATGCGGAAGACGCTCCCGGTGACCAATCCCGACGTGCGGCAGGCCTCGGCGCGACTCGACTCCGTCTTCACCCAGGTGCGGCAGGCGGCGGAGGCTTACCTCCGGCAGGTCACCATCGAGATCCAAAAGAAGCGACGGGAGCTCGGCGCCATTGAGCAGAAGATTTCCCTGGTACCCCAAGTGCAGGCCCAGCTGGCCGACCTGGAACGGGATCTGAAGGTCAGCGAAGAGCTGTACACCAATCTCCAGGTGGAGGTCAGCAAGGCGAGGATTGAGGAGGCGGCCGAGGAGAAGGACGTGGAGATCCTGGACCCCGCCATTCCTCCGGACTACCCGGTCAATGCCAACAAGAAGAAGTTAGCCTTTTTTGGACTGATGTTTTCATTCGCGGTGGCTGTGGGGTTGGCCGGTGTGTTGGAGCTCATGGATCCGCGGATCAAGTCGGTGGAGGATGTCCGGCGGCGCATCGGCCTCCCCGTGTTGGGGGTCATCCCACTGGCTGAGTTCGACGACATCCCAGCGTATCGCGATGACGAGAAGATCCGGCGAATTGACCGCCAGCTGGTGACCGACGATTATCGGCCCACACCCATCAGTGAAGCGTATCGGTCGCTCCGCACCAATCTGATTTTCAGCAAGACGCACGGTCGCATCCACACCTTAGTCCTCACCAGTATGCAACCGGGCGACGGGAAATCCTTCACGGCGGCCAATCTCGCCATCATCATGGCGCAGCAGCGCCACACCACGCTGCTGGTCGATGCCGATCTTCGCAGAGGGGTGCTGCACAACAGCTTCCTTGTCCCCAAAGAGCCCGGTTTGACGAACTATCTCTCGGGCGCGGCGACCCTGAACGAGATCCTCAAAGAGACCCACGTGCCGAACCTGAAGCTCGTGACCTGTGGGCCGATGTTCCCGAATCCGAGCGAGCTGCTCGGCTCTCCAAATATGAAACGCTTTCTCGACGAGGTGGGGCGGCGCTTCGACTTCGTGATTTTCGATACGCCCCCGCTCGCGGCGGCGACGGACGCCATCGTGCTGGGCGCTCAGGTGGATGGGCTGGCGCTCGTCGTCCGGGCCAAGCGGACCAGCTACAAGGATACAAAGAAGCGACTCGGACTCTTCGCCAATGTGCCGGTAAAGCTCTTGGGAGTGGTGGTCAACGGAGCCACGGAGGAATTCGGCCACGAAGCCTACAGCTACTACCATTATTGAGGCGTGAAAGATGACCGTTCTCGTGACAGGCGGAGCTGGTTTCATCGGATCTCACCTTTGCGAGAGACTTCTGGAGCGCGGCGACTCGGTAGTTTGCATCGACGATTTCAACGACTACTACGATCCGCGCATCAAGCGCCGCAACCTCATTCGCTGCTTGGAACATCCGCGTTTCCGGCTCATCGAGGGGGACATTTGCGACGAGCGGGTACTCGATCAGGCCTTCGCAATGTCCCGTTTTGACGTCGTGGTCCACCTGGCGGCGCGCGCTGGGGTACGCCCCAGCATCCGTCAGCCTTTGCTCTACGAGCGAGTGAACGTCCACGGCACTACTCTTCTCCTCGAGAGACTCCGGCGAGAGAAGATCGACCGTTTGGTTTTCGCCAGCACGTCCTCGGTCTACGGGGCGAATCGGAAGGTTCCCTTCGCGGAGAGCGACCCCGTGGACAATCCGATTTCCCCGTATGCGGCCACCAAGAAGGCCTGCGAGCTCATCTGCTACACCTACTATCACCTGTTCGGTATCCACACGACCTGCCTGCGATTCTTCACCGTGTACGGGCCGCGACAGCGTCCCGACATGGCCATCCACAAGTTCACGCGGCTGATCGACACGGGACAGCCGATCCCAATGTTCGGCGACGGTACCTCCCGTCGCGATTACACCTACATCGACGACGTGATGCAGGGGGTGCTTCGGGCCATCGATCGCTGCGAGGGCTACGAGATCTACAACCTCGGTGAGGCGCGTACTGTGGCGCTCATTGAGCTCATCCGCCTCCTGGAGAAGCTCTTGGGGAAGGAGGCGAAGATCGAGCGGCTACCCGAGCAGCCGGGCGACGTGGCGGTGACCTACGCGGACATATCCAAGGCGCGGGAAAAGTTGGGGTACGATCCCCAGTTCCCGCTGGAGGAGGGTCTCCGGCGGTTCGTGGCGTGGTACCAGCAGGAGAAGCCGTTCCTGTACGGAGAGTGAAGCTGAGCTCTGAGTCTGCGGTATGATCAGCGAAAGGGAAAAATTCCTCGTCCACGTAATGCGGATCCTCGACGCCGTCATGCTCTTCGTGGCTTTCGAGCTGGCGTATTTCGTTGACGAGTACATTCGGAGCGCGTTCGGACTTTCCCAGAAGGCCTTCGCGATCGCTCCGGACTGGTCCGGCTTGTATTACTTCACGAGGCAGAACCTGGGGCTGCTCGTGGCTTTCGTAGGCTCCTGGCTCGTCTTCCTCGCCGCACAGGGGATCTACTCGCACTTCCGCATGCGACGCCTGCGGCACATCAACGCCGCCATCCTCAAAGGAATGGTTCTGGCCACCTTTTCCACTTCGGCGATCGCTTTCCTCCTGAAGTGGCAGCTCACGAGCCGCCTCTACCTGGCCACCTGCTCGCTGGTGGCTATGACTGTGCTCATGGCGGAGAAGTACGTCCTGATCAAGTTCCTCGACAGCGTCCACCGCAAGGGATACAACCAGATCAATCTGCTCATCGTGGGCACGGGGAAACGCGCGCGCGAATTCATCCGGGCGGTGAAGGAGAATTCTCATTGGGGGTTGCGGATCGTGGGCCTCATCGACGACGAGCACGGGATGTTCGGGAAGGAGGTGGAGGGGTACCGGGTCCTGGGGCGGATCCAGGACATCCCGTTCATCCTCCAGAGAAAAGTGATTGATCGGGTGATCTTCGTCGTGCCGCGATTGTGGCTTCACCGGATCGATGAGGCCATCATGGCCTGCGAGAATCTGGGCATCAGCACGGCGGTATCCCTCGACCTGTACAATCTGCGCATCGCCAAGATTCGGCAGACCGACTTCAACGGCTTTCCCCTCTTGGAGTTTGAGACCTTCCGCGCCAAGCAGTGGCAGCTGTTCATCAAGCGGCTGATCGACATCGTTCTTTCCGTGCTGCTGTTGGTGCTGTTCTCGCCCCTCATGCTTGTGGTGGCCCTACTCATCAAACTGACCTCGCCCGGGCCGGTGTTGTTCAAGCAGAAGCGCTGCGGGTTGAATGGGCGGAAGTTCACTTTGTACAAGTTCCGGACGATGATCCCCGGCGCGGAGCGGAAGAAGCAAGAACTCCTCCGGATGAATGAGATGGGCGGGCCGGTCTTCAAGATGAAGCGGGATCCGCGGGTCACTCCCATTGGTCGAATCTTGCGGAGGTTCAGCATCGACGAGCTCCCGCAGCTCTTCAACGTGCTGAAGGGGGACATGAGCATCGTCGGGCCGCGACCCGCTCTGCCGGTGGAGGTGGAGTTGTACGAGGAGTGGCAGCGCCGGCGTCTAAGTCTGAAGCCAGGGCTCACCTGCATTTGGCAAGTCAGCGGGCGCAATAAAGTGCCCTTCGAGCGCTGGATGCAGATGGACCTGGAGTATATTGACAACTGGTCGCTGTGGCTGGACTTCAAGATCATGCTCAAGACGATCTTCGTCGTCCTCACAGGCTACGGGGCCGCGTGAGGCATCGATGAACCACAGGAGGGTTCCATGAACGTCTGCGTGGTGGGAACGGGATACGTGGGATTGGTCACGGGCGCCTGTTTTGCCGAGTTTGGGAATTTCGTCATCTGCGTCGATGTCGACAAAGAGAAGATCGACAATCTGAACCGAGGCATACTTCCCATCTACGAACCCGGGCTGGACGTGATGGTGGCGCGCAACGTGAAAGAGGGCCGGCTGGCCTTCACCACCGACATCAAGTCCGCCGTCGAGAAGTCCCTGGTGATCTTCATCGCGGTGGGGACGCCCTCCAAGGAAGATGGCTCGGCCGACATGCAGTACGTCGAGCAAGTGGCGCGCGACATCGCCCGCTACATGAACGGCTTCAAGGTGGTGGTGAACAAGAGCACCGTCCCCGTGGGCGGGGGGAAGTGGATCAAAGAGATCATCAAGAAACATCAGACCAACCCCTGCCATTTCGCCGTCGCTTCCAATCCGGAGTTCTTGCGCGAGGGCTCGGCGATCGAGGACTTCATGCGGCCGGATCGGGTGGTGATCGGCAGTGATAGCGAAGAGGCCATTGCGATCCTCAAGGACCTGTACTCGCCTCTGTACCTGATTGAGACGCCTTTTGTGATCACGAACCTGGAGACGGCGGAGCTGATCAAGTACGCCAGCAATGCCTTCCTGGCCACCAAGATCTCGTTCATCAACGAGATTGCGAACCTCTGCGAGGCCGTCGGTGCCGATGTCCACCACGTGGCGAAGGGGATGGGACTCGACAACCGCATCGGCCGCAAGTTCCTTCACCCGGGACCGGGTTTCGGAGGGTCTTGTTTCCCCAAGGACACCCGTGCCATCGTGAAGGTGGCGGAGAAGTACGGCGTCGAGCTCCGGATCGTGAAGGCCGTCATCGAGGTGAACGAGCATCAACGGCGGCGGATGATCGACAAGATCAAGAAAGTCCTGGGAGACCCCGCAGGCAAGACCATCGCCTTGCTTGGCCTTTCCTTCAAGCCCAATACCAGCGACGTACGGGAGGCCCCAGCGATCTGGATTGGCCAGCAATTGCTGAACATGGGGGCCCAGCTACGAGCCTACGATCCGGCGGCCATGGAGGAGGCCAAGAAGCTGCTGAACGGCGACGCCGTGACCTACTGCCAAGATGCGTACGAAGCGGCGACCGGAGCAGACTGCCTCGTGCTCGCAGTGGAATGGAATCAGTTCCGCAGCCTCGACCTGGCCCGGCTCAAGGCTGTGATGAAGCAGCCCATCATGGTCGACCTGAAAAATGTGTACGACCGGCCGAAAATGGAGAAGGAAGGCTTCATCTACGAAGGCGTGGGTCGGTAGCGCCGCTGCCCCCACCAGGATCCCCCACCGGGCGCACCATGCACGCGGCGGCGAGCAGGTGGACGGAGACGGAATCGCCCGGAGACGGGGGTTTGCTTTGCATGAGATCTGAGGGTGATCGATGCGTCGCCCGAGACGGGTCCTAATGCTCGCGCCGGAACCGGTCTTCACCCCGCGCGGGACCCCCTTCAGCGTTGTGGGAAGGCTTAAGGCCTACTCGGACCTCGGCGTAGAGGTGGATGTGGTTACCTACCACCTCGGCCAGGACGTGCCGCTTCCGGGCATCCGGTTCCACAGGATCTGGCGATTGCCCGGGGTACGGAAGGTGAAAGTGGGGCCAAGCCTCGTCAAACCCTGGCTCGACCTTCTTCTTCTGATGAAAGCCAGCTTGGTCTGGAAGCCTCATCGCTACGACCTGATCCACACGCACGAGGAAGCAGGGGTTATCGGCGTCTTGTGGCGCGAGATCTTCGGTTGCCCACATCTGTATGACATGCATTCGAGCCTTGCCCAGCAGATGACCAACTTCCGCTTTTCTTCCTCGCGCTGGGTCCGCCGCGCGATGGAGGATATAGAACGGCTGATCCTGACCCACTGCGACTCGGTGCTTGTGATTTGCGAGGACTTGCGGAGGTACGTCGAAGGCCTCGGCTACGGTGAGAAACTGACGCTATTGGAGAACACGCTGGACTACAGTTTCCTCTGGGACGGAAAGAGTCCGGGCATCCTGCAGGACGAACCAAACCTCCCTCGGCCGTGGGTGGTCTACGTGGGGACGCTCGAGCCCTATCAGGGGATCGACCTCCTGCTGGCCAGTGTGCGAACCTTGCGGGATGGGAAGGCCTGGACGGGCACCGTCCTTGTGGCGGGGGGCAGTCATGATCAGGTGGATTACTACCGGGGGCTTGCGCGGGAGCTTGGAGTGGACGAGGTGGTGAGTTTTCTGGGCACGGTGGGACCGCGTGAGGCGGAGGAACTGGTCCGTCGGGCCGACGTCTTGGTCTCACCTCGCACCTCGGGCACAAACACGCCGCTCAAGATCTACTCGTATCTCCGATCGGGCAAGCCTATCGTAGCCACCAACATCTGGAGCCACACCCAGGTGCTGAATCCCGACGTCTGTCGCCTGGTGGCGCCCGAACCTTCCGACTTCGCCGCAGCCCTTGGCGAACTGCTCGCGAAACCCGGGCTCCGGGCGTCGCTGGGCGAACGCGCTCGTCGCTTCGCCGCGGAGCGCTTCAGTGACGATCGCTACCGGGAGACGCTTCTCGCGGCGGCTCTGCGTGCTATGGAGAGGAAGAGCGAGTCATGTGCGGCATAGCTGGTTTGTATTGTGATGCCTGGCCGGCGGAGAAAGAGGCCCTTCTCCGGCGCATGGCCGACGTCATTGCCCATCGCGGCCCCGATGAGGACGGCTTCTACTGGGATGGCCGGGTGGGGCTGGCCATGCGCCGGCTGAGCATCATCGATCTCAGCACGGGCAGTCAGCCCATCTTCAACGAGGACGGCAGCATCGGCGTCGTCTTCAATGGCGAGATCTACAACTATCGGCAGATCCGGGAGGAGCTGATCCGGCGCGGGCACCGTTTCCTGACCCGGAGCGACACCGAATCCATCGTGCACGCGTACGAGGAGTACGGCCGGGACTGTGTGAAACAGTTCAACGGCATGTGGGCTTTCGCCATTTGGGATTCCCGGCGGCAGGAGTTGTTCCTGTCGCGCGACCGCCTCGGGATCAAGCCGTTGTACTACTACTGGGATGGTGAGCTTTTCGCCTGGGGCTCGGAGATCAAGTCGATCCTTCAGGTGCCCGGCGTGAAGCGGGATCTGGATCCATTCGCCCTCGAGCTCTTCCTGACCTACGAGTACATCCCGGCACCGTATAGCATCTACAAATGGATCCGGAAGCTCCCTCCAGGTCACAGCATGGTGTTCAATGGGAGGGACGTCGAACTTTGGCCTTTCTGGGATCCGTTGCGTCCATTTCGGGAGCTCGGGCCGGTAGGCTACGAGGAGGGCATGGAAGAGCTCCGGCGGCTTGTCCATGACAGCGTGCGGCTGCGGCTCATCGCCGACGTACCGCTGGGGGTCTTCCTGAGCGGAGGGATTGACTCCAGCGTCGTCACTGCCACAATGGCTCAGGAAGCGTCCGAGCCAGTGCGCTCGTTCTCGATTGGGTTTCACGAGGCCAGTTACAATGAGCTCCATTACGCCAGGCTGGTGGCGCAGCGTTACTCCACGGATCATCACGAGGCGATCATCGAGCCGCGGGCGGTCGAGTTGGTGGAGAAGTTGATCTACCATCTGGATGAGCCGCTCGGCGATTTCAGCGTCTTCCCCACCTACCTGGTCTCTCACAACGCGCGGCAGGAGGTCAAAGTCGCCCTTTCCGGCGACGGCGGGGACGAGCTGTTTGGCGGGTACGACACGTACATCGCGGATCGACTGGCACGGAGGTATCTCCGGAAGGTCCCGAAACCCTTCGTACGAAGCCTCCTGGAGCCGTTGGCTCGGACCTTGCCCCCCACCTCGAAAAAGAAAGGGCTGATCAACACCTTCAAGCGTTTCGTGGAGGGACTGCAGTACCCGGAGTCGCTGAATCACGTGAGGTGGATGGTTTTCCTGAGCGCAGATGATCGCGAACGTTTGTTGAGCCCCGAGGTCCTGGCGGAAAGGCCCAACGAGGCGCGTTTTCAGCATATCTGGAGCTATTTCCGGAACGCCTCCGACCTGGACTGGCTGAACCGCGACATCTTCGTGGACGTGCGCACGTATTTGGTCGACGACATCCTGGTGAAAGTCGACCGGATGAGCATGGCCACGAGCCTGGAGGTTCGAGTCCCCTTGCTCGACTACCGCATTGTGGAGCTTGCCCTACGCATGCCGGCGCCCTACAAGATCTGGAAAGGGGTGCGGAAGCGCATCTTCAAGGATGCGTTCCGGCAGGATCTCCCCCCGCAGATCCTCACTCGCGGGAAAGAGGGCTTCAGCATTCCGATCAAGAACTGGATCCGGAATGAGCTCCGGCCGATGGTTCTCGACGTACTGGCGCCGCACCGCCTTCGCGAGACCGGGCTGTTCAACGTAACGTATGTACAAAAGCTCCTCGATGAACACATGAACGGGGTGGAGAACCACAGCCATCGCATTTGGGCGCTATTCATGTTCATGAAGTGGCGCGAGAACTTCGGATGATCGGTCTCACCGGCGCCCCCTGGGAGCGCTGCGGATCCGGGCAAACCTGCCGAGTAGGATGGGAGGCAGCAGCACCTTGAATGCAGATCGAGATGAGCGGAAGATCCTGGTGACAGGGGCCACTGGATTCACAGGCAGCCACCTTGCCCGAACCTTGCGAGACAGGGGTTACTGTGTTCGTGCCCTGGTGAGGGAGAGAAAGCGGGTCGGACTTCTGGACCCCACCGGGATGGAGATGGTGGAGGGCGACCTGCGGGATGCCGAATCCCTGCGTCGAGCTTGCGACGGGGTCAACACCGTCTTTCATCTCGCGGCTCTCTATCGCCGCGAGGGGGCCTCGGAGCGGGAGTTTTTCGAGGTGAATGCGGAGGGAACGCGGCGACTATTGGAAGCCGCCCAGCAGGCGGGAGTGGAGCGCTTCCTTCACTGCAGCACGGTGGGTGTGCAGGGGGAGATTCGGAATCCCCCGGCTACGGAAGAAGCGCCGTACAATCCGGGGGACCACTACCAGCGAAGCAAAGTGGAGGGGGAACGGTATGCGCTGAGTTTCTTCCGTTCCGGCAAGCTTTCCGGGGTAGTGGTGCGTCCGGCGGGCATCTACGGTCCCGGCGACCGGAGGTTCCTCAAGCTTTTCCGTGGCGTGGCGAAAGGGACCTTCACCATGATCGGCGACGGGAAAGTGCTTTACCAGATGACCTACGTACAGGACCTCGTGGACGGGATGATCTTGGCGGCGGAGAGGAAGGACGTCCAGGCCGAGGTCTTCACTCTGGCTGGGGCGGAGTATACGACGCTCTCCGAGCTTGTGCTGAGGATCGGGCGGGCCATGGGTGTACAGGTTAAGATTCGGTATGTGCCCGTGTGGCCGGTAATGGCGGCCGCCCGTGCTTGCCAAGCGGTGTGCCGCCTGATCCGCGTGGAACCGCCGCTCTATCCTCGCCGCTTGGATTTCTTCACCAAGAGCCGGGCGTTCGATATCTCCAAGGCGCGTAGGGTCCTGGGCTACGAGCCCAAGGTGGATCTGGATACGGGCCTGCGTCTCACGGCCGAATGGTACCGGCAAAACGGCTGGCTCTGAACGATCGGTTTCGCGGCGGGCGGTTCGAGGCGAGACGCGCGGCCGAGTTTCGTCCTCTGGAGGCACGAAATGAGCGAACGGGATCACGTGGATATTCAGAAAGAGCTTTTTGGCAAGAAGGGCGGAAAACTGGGCAAGTACCGGGAACTGGTACTGGGGACATCCAGCCTGTGGTACCTCGTGAAATACGAGCTGATCATGCTGCTCAGTTCCTGGGTGCCCGGGGCATTGGGGATGTTTCTCCGGGCCAAGCTCTATCCGCTCTTGCTGGGGAGAGTAGGGAGGAACGTCACTTTCGGCACGAACGTGGTGATCCGGCATCCGCGCAAGATCTTCATCGGCGACAATGTGGTGATCGATGACAATTGCGTTCTAGACGCGAAAGGCCCCAGCAATCGGGGCATTGTCATCGGGAACGGCGTCTTCCTGGGGCGGAATACGATCCTCAGTTGCAAGAATGGGGACATCGTGATCGAGGATGGCGCCAACATCGGCTTCAATTGCGAGGTGTTTTCCGCGGGCTCCGTTCGGTTGGGCAAGAACATCCTGGTGGCTGCCTACAGCTATTTCGTGGGGGGGACGCACACTTTTGCCCGCACCGATATCCCCATCATCGAGCAGCCCCGGGACGCCAAGGGGATTGACATCGGCGAGAATGCCTGGATTGGCGCACACGTGGTGGTATTGGACGGCTGTCGCGTTGGGCGCGATGCCATCATTGGCGCAGGGGCAGTGGTGAATTCCGACATCCCGGACTACGCCATCGCGGTGGGCATGCCGGCCCGAGTGGTGAAATCCCGCCTGGAAGGGGTTCCGGATGCGGCTGAGGTAAGGGGGTAGCGGCATGGAGAATGAACGCGCAAAGCCGGTCCGCGTCCTCCACGTGATCGACAAGCTTTCGATGGACGGGGTGAACCCCAGCAGTTGCGCCCGGCTCCTGGTGGACTGGAACCGTTGGGCGCCCTCGGCCGGGTTTGAGATGGTCGTGGTGAACCTGCGCTACGATCGTGGCTGCGATTTTCTCGAGCGGCAGGGGGTTAGGCTGGAGTGGTTCCGTTCGGGAGCACAGCATTTTCTTCGGGACATTCGGCGCATCCGCGAGCTTGCCCGAAAGTACGATGCGCAGGTGCTCCACGGACACGGCTACTATGCCTCCTACTTGGTACGCATCGCGGCGGCGAAGTGCGGCTGCAAAGCGGTGATCCACGAACATGCTGTCCTCAAGAAGAAGCCGTGGTTCTGGCTTGGCGACTGGCTCCTGCGGAATCGGACGGACAAAGGGGTGGCTGTGTCATGGGGGGTGCGCGACTTCATGGCTCGTGCCCGCTGCGTCCCGCTGGACAAGATCGAGGTCATCTACGATGGCATCGATCTGGATCGTTTCGCTGTCGGACGGTCGAAAGAGGAGCTTCGTAAGGTCTTTGATTTGCCCTCCGGCACCTGGATCGCGGGGGTGGTGGCGCGTCTGCGGGAGGAAAAAGGGGTGGACGTCTTCCTGCGGGCAGCCGACCTTGTGCGCCGGGAGGCTTCCGATCTGACCTTCGTCGTCGCAGGGGATGGCCCTCAGCGCGGCGAACTCGAGTCCTTGGCGCTCTCCCTCGACCTGGCCGATGGGACGCTCCGCTTCCTCGGCCACGTGGACGATGTGCCCGCCCTCCTTGCGGCTCTGGATGTCGTCGTAGTGCCGTCGCTGCGGGAGGGCTTCGGCCTCAGCGTGGTGGAGGCGATGGCCTGCGGGCGCCCGGTAGTGGCCTCCGAAGTGGGCGGGATTCCCGAGGTTGTGGGCAAGTGGGACAATGCCATCCTCGTTCCCCCTGGCGATCCCCAAGCTTTGGCCGCTGGGATCCTCAAGCTGTATCGGGACCCTGAATTGGCGCGCCTCCTCGGCGAACGGGGGCGCCAGAACGCGGGAAGGTTCGGCATCCAGCAAAGCGCCTCTCAGCTGGGGGAACTTTACCGAAGACTCGTGACCACCTGAGCTCCTCATGCGACGCTGGCGCTATTCCCTTGCCTGGATCTATCGCAAGAACCTGGATGACTTGCGATGGATGGCCCGGAGCGGGCTATTCCGACGTCTGAGGCGGTGGGATCGTGATCCGGATGCCCAGCCGGCCATCTTCGTGTTCCACACGGTCGATCCGAGCCGTTTCCGCGAGCAGCTGCAATTCCTCATGCGCAACGGATACCGGACTTTGCGCGCGCACGAGCTGCTGGACCCCTCCGTGGACACGCGGCGCGCCGTCGTTCTTACGTTCGACGACGCGCGGGAATCCCTGTGGAAGTTTGCCTTCCCCGCATTGCGGGAGTTCGGTCTGGTCGCGACGAGCTTTGTCGTCACCGGCTGTGTCCCGGAATGGGAGAATCGGTCTTCCGAAGCGCAGGCTCCGGGAGGAACAGGTCTCGCGGAGACGGGGCTCTGTACATGGCCGGAGATCGAAGAGATGGCCGCCTCAGGGGTGCTCGAGTTCCAGTCGCACACGCATCGTCACCTGCTCGTCGAGACGGAGCCGGTCCTGGTGGGATTCCTCACACCGGACCTTCTCGGCAGGGAATTTGCAAACACGCACCTGCCGCTGAGGATTCGCGAGCTCGTGGCGGAAGTTGGCCCCGAAGGAGCCCTCGGGGCTCCGATCTTCGCTTCCGCACCGTTGCTTGCTGCCCGGCGCATGCTCAAAGTGGCGCCCCAGCTGACGGAGCGATGCAGGGAGGCCGTCCAGCGGGGTGGAGGAAGGCGCTTCTTCAGCCAGCCCGGTTGGCTGCGGATTCTGCGTCACGAGTACGGACGGGCATGCCGCGAGGCTCGTCTTGCCTTCAGCTGGCACGCGGCAGAGGAGTACAACCGGCTTGTCCTGGATGAGCTCACGGAGGCCCGTAGAGTCCTGCAAGCTCGGATCGGAGGGCCGGCGGATCAGTTGTGTCTTCCCTGGTTTGTGGCGGACCGCGGGCACCTTCCGCTCATCCAGCGGGCAGGCTACAGGGCAGTGCATTGGGGAGCTCAGCCGGCGGCCTGGTTGGACCTGGGACGAGAAGGTCTTCGCCACTTCTGGAGAGTGGATGAGTGTTTCTTGCAGATGCTGCCCGGGGCGGGCTCCATTTCCGTGGCGGAAGTGCTCCGCATCCGCCTCCGAAACGCGTTCACGCGTGCGAGCCGAAGTCGCGTCTAATACCGCCGGCTGCGGGGCGCCTTTCCCGGGCAAGACGGGGCCTCTATGGACGAACGAGGGTAAACCGGGAGGTTGGGACTCGCGATGATGCACGGTTCGGTGGAGAACGGGAAGAGTGGAGGAAAACATCTCCGCGTGGAATTCCGGCCGGTGGAGCCGGGCGAACGATGGCTGATCTGCCAGGAGGCGAGCGACGAGCGCTACGATCTCGCTCTGATCGGCGACCTGCTTCCCCGCGAAGGGGGATTTCGGGCGTCCGGGGCCTCCCCAGCTAAGAGCGTCCTGGACGGTTACAGGAAGGACGGGCTTGCGTTTTTCGCCGGACTCAACGGCAGCTTCGCGGTAGCCATCCTCGACCGGATTTCGGGTGAGCTCCTCCTGGTACGGGACCATTTGGGCGTAGAGCCCCTTTACTACCGGCTCGGCGAAGACGGTCGGATTGAATTCGGCACATCGCTTCGTGCTCTCGCGGCCGGTACGTCATTGCCTGAGGGGCTCAACTTCAAGGGTCTCACTACCTACTTGCTGCTGAACTACAATCCCTCTGAAGAGACGCTCATTGATGGAATCCGCAAGGTCCCGCCCGGATATGCGTTGCACATACGGGGCCAGGAGGCGCGGAAGGAGTGCTACTGGCGCCCGGACTTCGGGGAAAAGCTGACCGCAGGGCTGGAGGAGTTGGTCGAAGCTCTGCGGGAACAGATGGATCGGGCTGTTCGGCTTCGGGTGGCGGAGGATCGCGCGTTGGGCGTCTCCGTGAGCGGGGGCATGGATTCCAGCACCGTGACGGCCTTCGTCCGTCGCTACTACCGGGATGCGCTGCGGGCCTTCTCATTCCGATGCGCGGTGGAGTCCTACGACGAGTCGCATTACGCCGCGCTGGTCGCTCGTCACTACGGCGCTGTGTACGAGCAGGTCGAATACACGCCGGAGCGCGCCCTCGAGGCTGCCGAGATGGTGAGCCACATGGACGAGCCGCAGGCCGATCTGGGCATCGAGGTAGCTACCTACCTGCTCGGACGGCATGCCGAAGGCAAGGTGGATCTGCTCCTCACAGGGGATGGCGGCGACGAGCTTTTTGCCGGCCACCCGGTATACCTCGCCGATCGTGCCGCGCGGGCTTGGGAGAGGGTGCCGGCCCCGTTTCGCCGGCCCGTGGTGTGGTTCGCCAGTCTTCTCCCCGAATCCCACAAGAAGGCGAGCTTTCGGGTGAAACTGAAGCGATTCGTCCAGGGGCAGCAGTTTCCGCGGCAGTTTCACAGCAATCGCTGGCGGCTTTACTACACTTCAGACTCGCTCCGGCAATTGCTCACTCCGCAAGCATGGGAAAGAACGGGCGAAAGCCACCGCCTGGAATGGCTTCGCGACCTCTACCGGTCCTTGCCCTGGCCCGAGGAGCTGGATCGAGCCTTGTTCGGCGACTACTTCACGGTGGTCCAATTCTACTTGAGGCGATTGAGCCTCCTGAGAGCATTCGGGATCCAGGCCCGCTGCCCCCTGTTGGATCCGGAGCTTGTCCAATTCTGCGCTCGAATCCCCGCGGAGTTCAAGATCCCGAGCTCGAGGGAGCAGAAGTTCATCCAGAAGAAGGCGATGGAGGGGATCCTTCCTGACGCCATCGTCCACCGGAAGGACAAGCTCGGGCACAGCGTCCCCATGCGGAAGTGGCTTCGGGAGGCAAATCCGCTGTCGGAGGCCGTGCGCAGCATGCTGCTCGCGGACCCGAGACTCGTGAGCTGGGGACTTGTCCGGCCCGCCGCCCTCGAGGAGATGTTCGAAGAGTACAGAAAAGGCACTCGCGATCATTCCCACCGCATCTGGGCTTTGTACGTTCTCGAGCTCTGGCTGAGGAGCTGGGAATGACCGGCAAAGCGCAAGTCAGGATGGGCTCATCGTCCAGATGCTGCCGGGAGCCGGCGAAAAAACGAGTGCCGGCAGGGGAGCTGAGAACCGGCGCGCTTCGCCCGAACCACAAGGCACGGCAGGGGAAGGTTCCGCAGAGGGGATGTTGAGGTGTCCCAGCGATTGAAGTGGCTGCTGAAGATCGCTCTGAGCGGGTTAATCCTGTGGCTCGTCGCAACCCGGATCGATTGGCCTGAACTGTGGGGCGTGCTGCGCGCGGTTCGCTATCCCGTCCTTGGGCTGTCATTCCTCGCGCTGTTCGTGCAGCAGTTCCTGATGGTTGTCACGTGGCGCCTCGTCATCCGACAGATGTCCGGCGAGGTGAGCCTCGGCGCCGTGTTGTACTCGCACCTGGTGGGGAACTTCTACGGGACGCTATTGCCGAGCACCTTGGGTATCGACGTGATTCGAGCCCTCAGTCTCCAGAAGTTCGGCGCGAGGGTGGCAGACGCGGCGGCGACGCTTGTCACCACGCGGGCGATCGGCTTCAGCGCCCTGTTCTTCCTCGCCGGTTGGGCCTACTTCTTCCCTGCCTCCCGGGAGATGGCCCTGCGCTTTGCTCCGGCGCTATTGCTGAGTTTCGGCGTGTTCCTCTGCTGCCTGGCTGCCGTGGCCTGGCCTCATTTCCTGAGTCCTGCAGAGGCTGCCTTCCGGAAGCTCGGAGCCGAACGCCTTGCTCGGATCGTGGCGGATGTGCGGAGGGCATTCTCGCTGAGCTTCCGCAGTGGGGAAGGGATCGCCTTGGTCTTCGCCCTCAGCGTGGTGTACCAGTTTCTGGGCGTCTTCGTCGCGTATCTGCTGGGGGTTTCGGTGGGGGCCAGCGCCACGATCGACGCATTCTTGTTCGTGGTGCCAGCCGTCACCATCCTCACGGCAATTCCCATCTCCGTAGCGGGATTGGGGGTACGAGAGGGGAGTTTCGTGGTGTTGCTGGGACAAGTGGGGGTACCGGCGGAGAGCGCGCTGTCCATCTCCCTTCTTTTTTTCCTGCAGGCCCTCTTCCTTGCATTTCTCGGGGGAGCCGTCCACTGGGCTGTTAGCCTCGGGCGAACCAAACCAGCGGTTCCCCAGTGAGGGAGTCGGACCGCCAGGTCCGGCTTTGAACGAGCCGGTTCCCCGCAGTTTGGCACCATCTTAGCAACGTCTTCCCTTACCCGACGGGGTGAGTGACCGGGAAAGGATGGCTGCGCGGGTCGGCCGTTCGATGGGAAAGCGGCATGATATGTGCAGATGCCGGAACCGCGCAGGCGCCACATCTCGGGTCCAACCGCTGCGTTGGCCCATGCCGAACGGGTAGGAAGTCGCCAGCTGTATCTGGATGGGACAATGATGCCTACCGCTGAGCCGACAATGATCGAGCTTTCCATCGTTGTGCCGATCTACAACGAGGAAGGGAACATCTGGCCGCTGCACGCTCGGGTGGCCGCGGTGATGGAGCAGATCAGGCGACCCTGGGAGCTCATCCTCGTGGACGATGGAAGTCGGGACAGATCGCCCGAGATCTTGGAACAGGTGGCAGCAGCGGATGCCCACGTGCGCGTCGTTCGGTTGCGCCGGAACTTCGGGCAGTCGGCCGCCCTGGCTGCGGGATTCCAGGTGGCGCGCGGGAGGATCATCATCACCATGGATGGGGATTTGCAGAATGATCCGGCCGACATCCCCCTCCTGCTCCGGAAGCTGGATGAAGGCTACGACGTGGTGAGCGGCTGGCGTAGACATCGAAAGGACAAGCTCATCATCCGCAAGGTTCCTTCCTGGCTGGCGAACCGGCTGATCTGCTCCGTTACCGGCGTGAAGTTGCACGACACGGGTTGCGCCCTGAAAGCCTATCGGAGGGAGATCATCGACAGGATGCGGCTCTACGGGGAGCTGCACCGCTTCATCCCGGCCCTTTCGCGGATTGAGGAAGCCAGGATCGCCGAAGTCCCGGTTCGTCACCATCCCAGGGTATCGGGCAAGTCGAAATACAACATGACGCGCACCTACAAGGTGATCATGGACTTGCTCACGCTGAGCCTACTCCTCAAGTACGAGCGGAACCCTCTGCACTTCTTCGGGAGGGTGGCGGTCCTGTGTGGGGTAGGCGGAGCTGCGGCGGCAGGAGTGATGATCGCGAAGCTGGTCCGGGAGTCCGGGGACGCCGCCGGTCTGAATATCCTGGCAAGTCTGGTTTTCTTGCTTTTCGCCGCGGGGATGCAGTTCATCTTGCTGGGGCTGGTGGGCAAGCTGATTGTGGCTCTTGGCGATCGGTCGGTGCCTTTCCGGGTGGTGAGCCGTCGTGGAGCTGGGGCGTAGCGTCGAGCAAGGGTCGATTGGGGTACTGAGGTCGAGGAACATGAGCGTGATGTTGCAAACGCAACGCGAGCCCGTGGAACTGGAGAGCCTGAAAAGGGAGGCCAGGACACGGGTGTCCATTGTGGTTGTGCTCAGCGACAGCGCCCGCGAGATCGGCGAAGTGGTCGCCGGATTGCGACACCTCGCGGAGGGGCTCGGGGTGCCCTACGAGGTGCTGTTTGTGGACGATGGGAGTCATGACGGCACCTTTGACCGGCTGGCCGTCGAGATCGCGGATTGGCCGCAGGCTCGCGCTGCCCGCCTGCGGGCTCGCTTCGGAGAAGCTGCGGCCCTTGCCGCTGCGCTGCAGCTCTCCCGTGGTGAGCTGATCATTTACCAGACGGTTCGGGTCAGGCCGAACCCGCGGGACCTCCGGCGCCTCCTGGAACGGCTGGAGTCCGGCTACGACATGGTGATCGGGTGGCGCTTCCCTCGCAGGGATTCCCTTCTCAATCGCACGATTTCCCGGGCTTTCAACTGGATGGTGAGCCGGCTCACTGGGATCCGGCTCCACGACATCAATAGCGGGGTTTTCGCGGCACGACGCGAGGTGCTGGAGTCGATTCAATTCTACGGAGACCTCAACAGCTTCCTCCCCGTGATGGCCGAACGCCAGGGCTTCAAGGTGACCGAGGAGCAGATTGAGCAGATGCCCGGCTGGTTCCGCCAGTCCCGCTACCCAAAGGAATACCTTCAGCGAGCTCTGGACATCATCACGGTGATCTTCTTGACCCGCTACTCCAAGAAGCCACTCCATTTCCTCGGGTTCCTCGGGGCGATCTTCTCTCTGGCGGGGCTCGGGATTTCCGGCTATCTGTTCTTCTATCGGCTGTTCGGATTCGGGGCCATTGCCGGCCGGCCTCTGCTTCTCCTTGGCGTGCTGCTATTGGTGATCGGGATCCAGATGATCTCGATCGGCCTCCTCGGGGAGATGATCATCTTCACCCACGCGCGCGAGATCCGCGAATACAGCATTGAGAAGCTGATCGGACAAGCCGATGGGACGTTGCCGTGAAGCTGATCATTCAGATTCCCTGCTACAATGAGGAGAAGACTCTGCCCATCACGCTGGCCCATCTGCCGCGGGAGATTCCGGGTGTGGACCAGGTGGAGGTGCTCGTGATCGATGACGGGAGCACGGACCGCACGGTGGAAGTGGCCCGCGCGCACGGGGTGGATCACATTGTGCGGCTCACCAACAACAAAGGGCTCGCGGAAGCCTTCATGGCGGGCCTGGATGCCTCCCTCCGGCTGGGGGCGGACATCATCGTGAACACCGATGCCGATAACCAGTACAATGGCGCCGACATCGCTCGCCTGGTCCGGCCCATCCTGGAGGGCAAGGCGGACATGGTGATCGGTGACCGGCAGGTGGACCGAGTCCCCCACTTCTCCCCCGTGAAGAGGAAGCTCCAGAAGCTCGGAAGTTGGGTGGTGAGACAAGTTTCCAACACCAGCGTGCCGGATGCCACCAGCGGTTTCCGTGCCCTCAGCCGGGAAGCCGCGATGCGGATGAACGTGGTTTCTCGCTTCACCTACACCCTGGAGACCATCATCCAGGCGGGCAAGAAGAACATCGCCCTGACCAGTGTGCCGGTGACGACGAACGAGAAGCTCCGCGAGTCCCGCCTCTTCCGGAGCAATTGGAATTACATCAAGCGTTCGGTGAGCACCATCTTCCGGATCTACGCGATGTACGAGCCCCTCCGCACCTTCGCCATGATCGGGGCGATGCTGTTCGGAGCCGGTGTACTCCTCGGGATCCGATTTCTGTACTACTACGCCATCGGTCAGGGGGATGGGCATGTCCAGAGCTTGATCCTCGCGGCCATCCTGACAATCGTCGGCTTTCAGGTGGGGATGATCGGTTTGCTCGCCGATCTCATCGGTTCCAACCGGCGATTGATCGAAGACGCTCTCTACCGCCTCAAGCGGCTGGAGCTGAACGGGGTGCTCCCCTCGTCTGGTTTGGAGCGGAACATCAGTCGAAGGGGTCGGTCAAGCGCAGCTATACAGGAGTGAGATGCGCGTTCTGTACGTTACGGGCCGCGAAGCGGGATACTCGCGCACGCGGAATGTGCGGAAAGGGTTGGAGAAGGCTGGAATCTCCGTGACCGCCCTTGCGCCCCCCAGGCACAGTCTGGCTCATTATCCCGGCTTGTTGCGGAGGGCGTACGCGGCTTCTCACTCGGCGGATGCCATTGTCGTCGGCTTCTACGGGCAGATCTTGCTGCCCTTTCTCAAGCTCACCGGAAAGCCGATCCTCTTCGACGTGTACATCTCGACATTCGACACGTTGATCCTTGACCGCCGGCTCGCCTCCCCGCGCTCGCCGCTTGCCTGGGCGAGTTGGATGCTTGACCACATTTCCCTGCGGCTGGCCGATCGCGTGGTGCTGGAGACGCAGGATCACATCCGAGACTACGCCCGGAAGTTCCACGTCCCCCAGGACAAGTTCCACCGCGTGTTCCTCTGCGCGGACGAAGAGGTCATCTACCCGCGGGATGGTCAGGAGGACGACGGATTCTGGGTCCACTTTCACGGCGAGTATGCTCCGTTCCACGGCGTCCGTTTCATCGTGGAGGCGGCTCGGATCTTGGAACCGGAGGGGGTGAGGTTCCGCATCATCGGCCGCGGCATCACAAGCGACGCCGACAGGGGGTATGCGCGGCAGCTTGGTCTGGGCAACATCGAATTCATGGATCGCGTGCCCTACGAGTCGCTGGCCGAGTACATGTCGCGGGCGCACATCTGCCTCGGGTTCTTTGGAGACAATCCCCGAGCCGAACGGGTATTCACGAACAAAGTTGTGGAGTCGTTGGGCGCCGGTCGACCCCTGATCACGCGCATCAACCAGCCAGTGCAGGAATTGCTTCAGCACCGCTGGAACGCCTACCTCTGCCAGCCCGGAAGCGGAGAGGCCCTGGCGGAAGCCATCCGCGAGCTTCGGAGCCAGCCGGAGCTGAGGCGAGAGATGGCCCGACGCGCACGGGAAACCTTCCTGCAGAATTGCACGACCGCCGCCCTGGGGAAACAGTTTCGGACCATACTGGAAGGGATGCTGAACCATGGCTTCGACGCTTAGCCTCAAAGGGAGCAGAGTCCTCATCACCGGCGGACTCGGATTCATCGGAAGCAACCTGGCACACCGCCTGGTGGCCGAAGGGGCTCGCGTGGTGATCTACGACGCCTGTCTCGATCCCTACGGATGGAACGAAGCCAACCTGGACGGAATCTGGGATCAGGTGGAGTTCGTCCGAGGCGATGTCCGGGACTTCGCGAGCCTTTCCGCCCAGGTCAGGAAGGCGGATTTTATCTTCCACCTGGCAGCGCAAGTGGGGCGGGAGATCTCGATGAGCGACCCGGCGCTCGATGTCTCCATCAACTGCAACGGCACGCTCAATCTGTGTGAGGCCATCGCGCGGTACAATCGTGACTGCAAGGTCATCTACGCGGGAAGTCGGGGCCAGGTGGGGGAGCCCATCTACCTCCCGGTGGATGAGAACCATCCGATGAATCCCACCGACGTTTACGGGGCCAACAAGCTTGCGGCGGAGAATTACCTGTTCGTCTACGGGAGGGCCTTCCAGTTCCCGGTGGTTTCCCTGCGCCTGAACAATGTCTACGGCCCGCGTTGCCAGATGCATCACGGTTACTACGGCATCCTCAACTGGTTTCTGAAGAACGCCATGTTGGGCGAGCCAATCACGGTGTACGGGGATGGCCAGCAAACCCGCGACTACATCTACGTGGACGATGTGGTGGACGCCTTCGTGCGAGCTGCCCTTTCGCCGAAGACGGACGGGCAGGCCTACTTCGTCGGGTCCGGCGTGGAAACCGTTTTCCTGGATATGGTCAAGACGATCCTTCGGGTGGTGGGAAAGGGCGAGTACGTGCACGTGCCTTTCCCGCCGGAGCGGGAGAGGATCGATATCCGCCGCTTCGTCGTGACGTACCAGAGGCTCGAACGGGATACTGGCTGGCGTCCGACGGTGAGCCTCGAAGACGGCGTGCGGAGGACATTCGAATACTACCGCGATCGCCTGCCTCTTTACCTCGAGAAGAAGCAGGCACGCAAGCGAGCGTAGGATGCGCGGCTACCCAGCCGAACAGCTCCGGAGGGGCAGGACATCGGACGTTTCCAAGCGAGACCAGAATCCCAGTCCGGCTCGGGAAGGGGCATCTTGTGACTACGCCCGGAGAGAACGGGCGTCAGCAGGTGTGAATCTGTGGCGAGGTGGGGCAGTTGCGCGGTGAGAAGAAACTCAGCGCGTTCATCTTGGTACTGCTGATCGCTGCTGGGACCTTCTTGCGGCTTCACGGTCTGGGGCGACCCAGCCTGTGGGTGGACGAGGTGAATCATGTTCTGGCCGGCCGCGATCTGGCAGCCGGAAGGCCGCCGCTTTTCCCCTCGGGCGAGCCCAACGCCCGGGCGCTGTTGTACAGCCGTCTGGTGGCGGTTTCCTTCCGCCTCTTTGGAGAGAATGAGGCGGCGGCGCGACTTCCCAGCGCGCTATTCGGCATCTTGGCTATCCCGCTTACCTATGGGGTAGGTCTGCTCTTTGGCTCGCGGAGAGTAGCCCTGCTGGCCGCGTTTCTCGTCACCTTCTGTCATTTCGAGATTGGCTGGTCACGCCTGTGTCGCATGTACACGGTGTTCCAGTGCGCCTTCCTGTTGATGAGCTGGGGCTTCCTCCCCCTTGTGTGGCGCTGGCAGCGAATGGACGGAGCCAGTCTTTCCTCTCGAAGAGCCGTGCTACATGTCTTTGCCGGTATGTTTGGGTTATTGCTCGGCATGGCGGTGCATTTGCTGACCGTGGAGATCGTCGCCATCTTGTTCGTGTACGTTCTGATGCTTGCTCTCCTTCGTAGCCTGGAATGCCAGCGCCTACGCTTGACGCGGGTGGAGTGGCTGCTGCTTGCCTCTGGGGCCCTCGCCTTAGGGGCGGCGGTTCTGATGCCACCCCTGCGGGCGAAGCTGTTGCTACTCCTTCGCTACAAGCCGGGATGGGCCGACTGGGGAATGGCCGTCGACAGCCATTATTACTTCTGGTTTCTGACCGAGAGCAAACGGTGGCCGCTACTGAGCTTTTTCGTGGTGGGGACTCTCGCCGTGATCGCGCGGAATGACAGGAGAGGATGGTTTTGGGTACTAGCTTTCCTTCTTCCCGTCGCAATGCATACGTTCCTCTTTGCGTACCGGTTGTCTAACTACATCTTCCATGTCTATCCATTCTTCCTGATCGGCGCAGCCACGGGGTTCGTGGCTGTGGCGGACTGGATGGCGCAGGAAATGACGAAGGCCTCGCTCTGGGCGAGGTGGCGTCAGAATGGGGTCCGTGCCTTTGCCCTCTTCCTCGCCGCGGGGTGGCTTCCACTCACCGTGTGGTTCCGGTACGGCATCAAAGTCTCCCGGATCGGAGAGGCCGGGGATAACGGCGCTCAGAACCACGCGAACTGGAAGGGGGCAACCCAGTTCGTCGCGCGGCAACTGCGCGATGGGGATGCGGTGATCTCGACCCTCCCCCTCACGGTGCAGTACTACCTGGGCCGGTGCGACTACAACTTGAACGCCGCGAACGCCCGGGCTGACCTCGAATGGACCGACCCCGCTCGCGTAGGCAAGGTGGACTTCTACTCCGGAGCAAAGAACATCGGCGACCTGGACGACCTGAAAGCTATTCTGGATCACACGGCGGGGCGGGTATGGCTGATCGCTGATCGCTATCGTTTTTCGAAGGCTGGCTACGTGCGGCCCGAGATCGGCGAATTCATCCGGCAGCGATTCCAGCTTGCCTGGCTCGACCCCTACGAATCCATCGACGTGTTCTGCTGGTCGAGTACCGCGCAGAGCGGCGCCGAATGAGGCCGGAACTGGCCTCGTGGCGGCGTGCGCGGGGGCTCAGCTCTCGCGAAGGGGGGCGAGACCATCTGGAATAAGCCAGGGCGGCATCGAGGCGACGAGGAGGATTCCCGTTTGATTTCCAGGGCTGGAGTGAATCAACTGGGCAGGCGGGGCTTCGCATGGGCCCACGCTTTCCGTGAACAAAGCGGGCTGGTTTACCTTTTGGCTGCCCAGGCGGCCTTTGTGCTCCTCGGGTATGTCACCAACGTTTTCATTGCGAGGAGGCTGGGGCCAATCGAGACGGGCCGATTCGGCGTGGTCATGTCGGTTCTGACCTGGATTGAGGTATTGATCATCGATGGGGCGCCCCAAGCCCTGCGGCGTTACATCGCCATGCAGCCGAGAAGTGCGGGGAGCATTGTGACCGCTACCTTGCCGCCGCAGCTTCGGCTGGCCCTGGTGGTCTTTCTCCTGTCTTTCTTGTCCTCGCCGGCTCTGGCTGCGGTGTTGAGGGATCCGTCCTACACTAGTCTATTTCGCATCGCCTTCGTGGACATTCTTCTATACGGGGCCTACTGGTACGTCAATGGCATATTGCATGGATTGCGTCGTTTCGGGCACCTGTTCGTAATGATCGGTGGGTACGCACTGAGTAAGACGTTGATGACGGTGGCGTTGGTTTGCATGGGGTTCCGGGCCGATGGGGCACTTCTGGCCAATGCGCTCGCTTCGGCAGTGGGTGCGGCCTTGGGAACACTCCCGTTCATCCGGTGGAAGCTCGGTCGGGACACCTGGGACTCCGGCATGGAATTCTGGCACTTCTCGCGGTGGAACTTGCTGTACGGCCTTCTGACTTCGCTCCTGCCCTCGCTCGACCTGTGGCTCGTCCGCTACTTTGGAAATGACCACCAGGCGGGGATGTACACTGTGGCCACGTCAGTGGCGCGGGTTCCGTACTTCTTGGCGCTGGCCTTCATGTCTTTCACCTTGCCCTCGTTGGCGGCCAACTTGGAGGGAGGGAATCCACAACACGAGGCTCTCCGACGGAGCTGGCGGACCATTCAGGCCTCCGCCTGGCTGACGTTCGTACCGCTGCTCGTATTGGTGGAGATTTTCGCCCGGCCGTTGGTGTTGCTGCTCTTCGGTCCTGCGTATCTGGCATCGGTGCCCATCTTGCGGATCCTGTTCCTCGGGACCATCTTCTATTCGCTCCTGCTTCTCGAGAACACGCGCGTGATGGCCGTGCGCGGCATGGTTCCGACGATCCGAGCCGTCGTGCTGACTACGGTCGTCACAGCAGTCACAGTGGCCTACGGGGCGCGCGCGGCGGGAGGCATCGGGGCGGCCACGGCTTTTGGGCTCTCGATGTGCTTTGGGTACTATCTGTCCAGGCGGATCTGAAGTCGAAGGAAGGGCAAGGGGAGGAATCCGTGCGCATCATTGCAGAGGTCCTGATCGTTCTTGGTGGCTACGCCTGGGCTTTTTCCTCCTCGGATCCGCTCGGTTGGCTTGTCGCTCTGGCGGTGGCGCTCTCCCCGTTGCAAATCGGACTCATCGTCTACTACTACAACGGACTGTTCCTTTCAGACTTCTTCCTCCTCGGGGCTCTTGTCCTTTATGCGATGTCCCCTGGAGAGCGTCTGCGCTGGAATCCTGGGAAGCTGGGTATTCTGTTCGGCGTCTTCCTGTCCTGGCTTTTGCTGAGCTCGCTTGCGGCTCGCTGGCCAAGCTCTCGCAGCGTGGCGTTGAGCGAGTGGACGCGCTTTGCGAGGGCCTACGTGATGTTCGTGGTCGTGTACTCGGCCAGTCTGGAACCGGCCCGCTTTCGGAGGATCCTGTGGGCACTTGTGGCCGGCGTATTCTGGGAGGGCTTGGTGGCTTTCGTGCAATGGCGTAGAGGGTACGCCGGTTTGGCCTTCCTGGGAGAGCAAAAGATCCGGTGGCGGGCTACCGGCTTGTTCAGCCACCCGACCATGCTCGGCGAATACCTGGCGATGCTTGCGCCGCTCACGATGCGTCTGCTCGTGACCCATCCCTTCAAGGTGGCCTGGAAGCGCGTCGTGCTCACCCTGGGGTTTCTGCTCGTTCTGGGAGGACTGTTCGGCTCCTACGCCCGGGGCGGATGGTTTGGGACCGCCCTGGGAGCAACGATCGCCTTCGGTTTGCCTCTGCTGAAAATGCGGGCCAAGCTGATCGCCCGTTATAAAGGGCCGCTGATTGCGCTGGTCATCATCGCCGCAGTGGGTCTGGTCCGTTACGGGCCAATCCTACAAAAGCAATTCACTGACCCGGCGAGGAAGAGATCGGCGAGCGTGCGTAAGCCTCTGAACCTGGTCGCGATGGAGATGCTCAAAGACCGGGCCGTGCTCGGCGTCGGGCTCGGGAACTACCGGTGGAACAGTTGGAACTACATCCCCAGAGTTTATGCGCGCGCCGTGGCGATGGGATTCGATTCCTGGGATGAGCTGTCGCAGATCGTGCACAACTCGTTCCTTCTCCTGGCCGCAGAAGGGGGTGCCCTTGCTCTGTTGGCCTTTTGGGTGATGCTTGGCAGGCTCCTCATCGATGCGCTGATGCTCGGCTGGCGATCCAGTGGAGTGATCCAGAACGTCGGCTTGGGGGCCCTGGGTGGTCTCTGCGCCTTTTCCGTAGTGATGCTGGCCAGTCCGAACATGTTTCAGGAGCCATTTCTGATGAGTCTCTGGGCTCTGGCTGGGCTGTGCCAGGCAGCCCGGGTATACCACCAGCGGCTCGTGGCGCGAAGTGCAGGTAGACAGCACGTGATCACTCCTTCCCCCGCTCGCCCCGCTGGAACTCAGCATGGCCTCCCCGGAGCGGATCACGGGTCGCTCAGCCCTCGCTTGGATAATCGAAGATGAAGTGGCTCCGATCAAATCGCACCGCTTGGTTCTTGGCCATAGCTCTTGCTGCGTACGCATGGGTCGTATCCGAACTGGCCTGGTGGCATAAGTGCCCGACCTGGGACGAGCCGAGCCATGTGACAGCCGGCTACGCTTACCTCAGGATGGGGGATTTCCGGCTCTACGCAGTAAATCCCCCCTTGGCAAAGGAGATCGCAGCGATCCCGCTGCTCTTCCTGAAGCTGAATCCACCGGATCCGAAGTCCCCCTTCTGGGTGGAAGGGAAGGACGCGCTGTTGGCCAGACAATTCCTGTATGAACAAGGGAACGACGCAGACCGAATCTTCCGGTGGGTACGAATCTGGATGGGCTTCTTCGGAGCCGTCGCCCTGATCGTGCTCTTCGCTTGGGTCAGGAGATACGTCTCGTCCGCGGTGGCTCTGCTTTCGGTTGCCCTGCTCGCACTGAATCCGAGTTTTCTAGCCTTGCTGCCCCTGGCCACCACGGACACGATGTTTGTCCTTGCCACTCTGCTCTTAGCCTGGAGCCTGACGGCCCATCTTTCGAACCCGTGCCTTCGGCGGGCGGGCACTGCCGGACTCGCATGGGGCCTCTGTCTGGCCATCAAGCACACGGCGCTGATTTTTGCCCCCATCGTGCTAGGAATCCTATTCTTAGCCTCGCGGCACCTTGCAGCGAGGCAATACGGAGCGGCAGTTCGAGAGAGCTTGCAGTCAGCAGCGCTGGCGACGGTTGTGGCTTTCACTCTCGTTTGGGCTACGTACGGCTTCGGTACCTCTCCTGCGGTCCAGTCTGCGGACGATAGCGCCAAGCTGGCGGTTCTCGTCGACAAGTTCTTGCCGCTGGGAAGCGCGAAACTTCGAGCGGAGACCGCCCAGCGGATCGGTCGGGTGGAGGTCCCCGCTCGCCCCTACCTTGTCTCCGCTCTGGACATGCTCGGTCTGCGTCCCGCCCTGACGGCCTCCGACTCGGGCTACACGCGTACAAAATACCTGTGTGGCAAGCGTCATCGAGACGGGTTCAGGCAGTTTACCCTGTTCGCGATGGTTGCCAAGAATCCGATTCCCTTCTTAGCTGCGGCGCTCGTCGGCGTCTTCTGGTTGAGGACCCTACCGCAGCCGACTCGCCTCGTCAGCCTTTCGCTACTTCTTGTCCTTTTCGGTGTCGGCACACTGAAACGCGATTTCGCCTTTCGGTACTTCAATTTCCCCATGCTGCCGTTTCTGGCCATCGTCGGTGCGAACGGCCTGTATGAGCTGGCCCGCCGACGATCTCGGGTGCTGAAGGCCGTAATCCCGGCCGTGTTGCTGTGGGGAGGCCTTGAGACTTGGCTCGCTTTCCCCCACCTACTGGCCTACTTTAGCCCGTTAGTCGGAGGGCCGGAGAAGGGGGTGGCTTGCCTGCTGGATTCCAACTCGGACTGGGGGCAGGATCTCCCCCTGTTGGCCAGATGGCAGAGGCAAACGGGTATCGGGCCATTGAAACTGGCTTACAACGGCACGGTGCCACCGGATCACTACGGGCTCCGCTGCATTCTCCTCCCGGGCGTGGATGCATCCACCTTCGATGAACGGCCGGATCCCGAAAAGTTGCAGAAGCTCATCGAGCGGACCGGACCCGACACGGGGACCTACGCGATCAGCACCACGTGCCTTTACAACATCCAGGGATTCTACCCGGGTGCGGATTACTCCTGGCTTCTCAAGTACGAGCCGATCGCGATTCTCGGGCACACGATCCGGATCTACCGGGTGGCGGAAGTGCCTCCCCGCGTCGGGTGCAATGGAGAGGGGCGGAGCGGAATCCCATAGCGCGAGGCCAAATCCTGCCGCACAAGTGGGAAGTTGCTGACCACTGTTCCCGCCTGAGACATTCCAACCGGCGCCGCTGCGCGTCTCCTTTCGCTCGATCGAGGTGGCATATTCGTTGCTATCCTGCCGCTGGAGCGGTAAGGCGACCGAACCGACACTTTGTGCCGACCATGAGGTCCCGACTCGCACGTTGGCCCTTGGTTTTCGCCCTGGTGGCGACTTGCGGTGTAGCAGCGCGGATCGGATTTGGTATCTACGCTGCGAGGCACGTGGACCAGTCTTTGCTCGACGTGCAGACGTACACCCGGATCGCCCAAAACATCCTCGATGGCCACGGGTTTTCTCTCGTGCCTCCGCACCCCACCGTGTTTGTGGCACCTCTGTACCCGGCGGCGTTGGCTCTGGTGCGTTACGTCACCGGAAGCTTCAGCTCGATGATCGCCATCCAGGCGATCCTTTGGGTCGCGGTTGCCTTGCTGGTCCAGTCGATCGGAGAGAAGTGGCTGGATCGGAGATCGGCGCGCCTGGCTTCCCTGTTCGTTTTGCTGCATCCGGAGTTGATCGCCATATCCGCCTTTCTGTACTCGGAGACCTTGTTCGTGACGTTCCTTTACGCCGCGCTCGCTGCGCTGGCGATCGCCGCAACAGCGGCCAAGCCGAAAGCCCTCCTCTGCACGTTGGCCGCCTCGGCGCTGCTTGGTTTGGCTACACTGACGCGGCCAGTCACGCTGTACTTCGTCCCACTCGCGGCAGCGCTGCCCTTTTTCTGGCGCGAGCACCTCGGTTGGAAGGGAGCCACGCAAGTTGCGGTTCTCGCCCTGCTTGGGTTCGCGGTGGTCGTAGCACCATGGTCTCTTCGTAACCGCGCCCGAACAGGTAGTCTTGTGCCGGTGGCAACGGGCGGAGGTACTGCCCTCTGGATTGGAAACTACCAGCCTTTCGATGGGGAGTACCGCTACCAGCAGACCCGAGAGCTCATGGACCGACTGACGAGCGGACTCAGTGAGGTGGAAGCCGACCGGCTCCTCACAAAGATGGCTATCCAGGGGATGCGGCAAAGGCCAGTGGAGGCAATGAAGCTCCTGGCGAAGAAGCTCTGGCGCTATTGGTTGCGGAGCTACGAGAAGCTCCCGGACGGCCGACCGAGGCACTGGACGGTCACGGGTATCGGTCTGCAGTTGCTGCACCTCGTGCTGTTGTCCTTGGCTGCGCTGGGTCTCTGGCTTTCCCGGCGGCGGTGGCGGATCATGCTGCCCTTCCTGTTGCTCGTCTTGTACATGACGGCTATCCACTCCCTGTCGCTACCGGTACCCAGGTATCGGTTGCCGTTGCTTCCGGGGTTGCTGCTTTTCGCAGCAGCGGGCCTTCTCAGCATCTACGATCGAGCCAAAGCGCGCAGATGGGAATCTGCGTGAGAAAGGAGTCTCGTATCGCATGAAGCCGGATATATCGATTGTCGTTCCATCCTATAACTCGGAGAGCACAATCCGAAGATGCTTGCAGTCCCTCATGAGCCAGCAATTCTCAGGGGCGATGGAA
>JAPWUV010000024.1 GCA_028275345.1 bacterium | reverse complement strand
CGGTCGGCGGGGCGTAGAATTCCACCAGGGATCTCCTCCCAAGGAGGCTACGGATGAGCGGGGCGGCTGTTCGGGCGCAAGAAATCAGCTTGGAGACTGGCCAGGAGCTCATCCAAGAAATCGGCCTTCGCCCCTATAGGGCCGCGTGTTTGCTTCGCGACTGTGCTGGCAAGCCCCTGCTTCGCGTCCTCGCGAAGGAAGACCAGAAGAGGGAAGAGCCTCCCGTTTCCCTCCTGATGGTCTTAGGAGTTACGCGGTTGGATGCGTCCTTCTCCTCGCGCGGCGGACAGGGCTATCATCATGATGGAGGTGGCGATGCCGACAGTCTGCCTGCGATTCCGATTCGAAGAGCACCCCAAGATCCGCGCCCTGATGGAGGCCTGCGCTGACATCCAGCGGCAGGCCGTCGCCTACGCCTTGGAAAACGGCAAGACTGCCACCTACACGATCATCAAAGCCCTCTACCCATCCTTGCGGAAGGAGTATCCTCATCTCCATTCCCAACTCATCCAAGGGGCAATCCGATCTGGCGCTCGTGTTGTTCACGGATTCCGAAACCAGCAACGGAAGGGGAAGACCCAAGCGGATCGGCCAGAAATCCGGCGGCCATCGGTTTATCTCACCAAGCAGGCCGTGAAAATTGAATGGGACGGGGAGCTCCTGACCATCACGATCCCAGTCTCCCCCCGGGATCCGGAACCCATCGTCCTCACTTTCCGTCCCCACCACAAGTATCGCCGGTTGCTGGACGAGTGGAAGGTGGGACGGGCGAAGATGGGAGAGCCGACCTTGACGGCCCATTCCCTCTCCATCCCCCTGAAGTTCCCAGATCCCACCCCCTATAAGCCGGAGGGGGTAATCGGGATTGACAGCAACGAGGGGAATCTGACGGCTTTCGCGACGTCCACTGGAGAGATCCAGGAGATTGACACCAGCTACGTGGGGAAGGTCAACCGGGACCATCTGCGGCGTGAGATCAAGGGGACAAGGGGGAAGCAGAATCCGAAAGCCAAGAAGAAGATCGCCTCCAAGCATCGGAGGATCCGCCAGGAGAAGACGGAGAATTTCTGGCATCATCTGGCCCTGGCCTTGATCGCCTGGGCGCTGGGGATGAGGGCGGCCCTGGTGCTGGAGGATCTCAAGGGAATGAAGGAGCGGATCGGGAAGGGGAAGTCCAAGAGGATGCGGCAACGGTTGCTCAACTTCTGGTCGATTATGAAGTTCCACCGCATCCTGGAGCACAAGGCAAGATTCTATGGCGTCCCGCTGATTTTTGTGGATCCGCAAAACACGTCCAAGACGTGTCCGGTATGCGGCAGGGTGGGTGAAAGGCTAAGGGGGCACGTCTTGGCATGCCCTTGCGGGGCAAGGACGAACCGTCACGTAGCGGCGGCGGTGAACATTGCCCGCAGGGGGGTGGAATTCCTCGAGGGTTCAGACCCTCGAGGCAGGGGTCGGTGGGCGACCCCCGTGGCCAGTCCTCTGGCCTCGGGTTGAAAGCCCGAAGCCACGACTGGAATGCGCAGGCAACTGCGTAAGTCCTACCAGACGTTTCCCTCTACGATGAGGCGCGTAGCTACGCCAGCTCGATCGAGGTCTACGTCGGGCTCGGCCTGGAGGGATTCCTGGATGAGATTGCCCGCAAAGTGGGGAGCGAGCGGCTGGCTCTGCCTGTGCGGGGCATGGATGTGGCGGTTGCCCGCAGGGACGACTGGGGCAAGAAGCATCTGAGCCGTCTCTTCCTGTGGCCATGGCCAGAATCTTCTCCATCCTCCCAGCGGAAGGATTGGTCGGGGCCTCTCCAAGATGTTGTGCGGTTGAGGGAGGACATCGTTTTCCTGGCGGGGCAACTCTACAAAAGCCTCTACCAGCGCTGGGCTCGAATTGTCGACAATCTTGATCTCGACGGAGTGGCGGTCGTGTTGCACGAGAGGCCCTCTCCGACGCAACCGGATGAGGACGCGAGCGGGCTGACCCTCTGCGCCATCTTTTCGGCTAAGGCCCGCGAGCGGATCAGGCGGTGGATGTCCTCCGTTTTCCCGTGCTGGTGGGTTGAGATCAGCGCCTTCTTCACCCCCGTAGCGGATGGATTCTAATGCCCAGAAGGCTATCCTTCCAATCCACTTTCAGGAGGCCTGCGATGGACAAGATGTGCGAGACTGTCCTGAACATCTCTCACGCGGATGGGAGTCGGGACGAGATCCGCATCGCCGTTCCGACGTGGATGGACGTAGAGGAGGAAGCGAGCTTCATCAAAGTTCTGATGGAAGGGATGCCGAGGGCGGCCTGCATGCCAGTCAAAGCCTGGATACGTTTTCTGGGCCCCCACAAAGCCGAGGGAGGGCTGTGGGGTCAAAACGAACCCATCGAGTCTGGCTCTCCCTCCACTGTGCTGTATAGCATCACTAGGTGGGTGGAGAAGCGCGCCGGGGCGCAACCCATCCCCGACGAGGTCAACACCATCATCAGGACCGGCCTCGCCAGCCTGCGCCCCCTGGTGTTCGATGGGTGGGAGAAAGAGGTGATCCGCTCCTGCTGTGCGCTCCTGCGGACCCCAGACGGGCGCGCCCTGGCCCGGATGAGGGTGGAGGCGGGCCATGCCTACTCGCTCTGGATATTCGATGAGGAGACGAAGAGGACGGCCAGCTTCCGGCTGGAGTATTGGCATCTGCCCCACATCGCAGGCCGCCTCATCGAGGGCTGGGAGCGGGCCGTTGGCCGGGTCCGCTTCGATGAGGAGAAGGGGTTGCATTTTGTCCGCGTCGAGGGGGACGCGGAGGTCGGGCTTGACCTGGCCACCACGGACGGACTGATGCAACTGGCAAGCGCCCTTGGCCTTGAGGAGAAACCTCCCGCCGCTTCCCGTCGAGGCAGGCGTGGAACTGGCAGGGCCGAAACCCAATTCAAGGGAGGGGCGGAATGAGCGCTCTGGCACCATACGTGCCCCTGCAAACCCCGGCGCTGTTCGCGCGCCTGCTTCAAGAGGCCGCGGAAGTTGTGGGTAGGGATTTTGAGATGCCACCCCTCCACAAAGGGGAGCCACTGATCGCTACGTTGCCGCACTCGAACGGAAGTGCTGACGTGGTTGAGATCAGCGGCTCGTTCTTCCATGGGAAGGAAGACACCGCCACCTTGGATGCCATAACCGTCTTGGCTGGCCTTCTGGCTACCGATCGGCCATCCTGCTCGGCCAGGAAGTTCGCCCTGAACATCGAGAGCCCAGATCGAGCCCTTTGGGCCGTCGAGGTGGGTGGCAGGAGGATCGAGGGAGGACCGGATCCGCTCAATCAGGCCCTGATCCAGATGTCTTGCGCGGGCGAGGAGGAGGTATCCGGAAACCTGTTGCCACACATCCCGAGCCTGGCGAAAGAGTTGCCAGGCTGGGAGGTGGAACATCTCCGTTCGTGTTGCCTGAGCCTGGTGCGCGGGCGTTATGATCACCGCCTCAAAATCACCGTCTCGCTCGCGGAGAAGGGGACAGTCCTCGCCCGCACGTGGCGCTTCAAACCCGGCCTCTGGGGCGACATGGGACCGAATGTGGTGGCCTACCGCGGCCACGCCGCGGCCCTCGTTCGAGAGCTCGCCAAGAGGATCGCCGAATTATTGGAAACGGACCTCCCAGAAGCTCTGGTGACACGGTGGGGCGACATGAAGGTGGCCATCACCCTCCCGCACGTCCCGCCGACGAAGTACTTGCCTTGAGACGTGCCGCCCCGAGCGGGAACAACGTTGATATGGCGGACGGGGGGAGGATAGGATGAAAGGCAAAGATCCCGACGCAAGCATCCTCTTGCGTGGGCAGGGCCTCGCGGAAGTGACCTTCCTAGAAAGGAGGTCAAGATGAGCGCGAAGGGCGTTTTGCGGGTTCGCGAGGAGGCCAGGCCTCTGGCAGAAAGCGTACACGTGACGCAAAGGGGATATCTGCTTCTCGATGCCAAGGGCCAGGTCCTCGTCCGCGTCATCGAGAAAGGGGGAGATCCACCTGTT
>JAPWUV010000017.1 GCA_028275345.1 bacterium | reverse complement strand
TTCGGGCCGCCGGCCCGGGTTTGGATGCAACGGGGGTTGCTGGAGGCTTCCCGCCGCCTCGTTCCTTGCGGACGGACGGTGGGGGCCCCGCAACCCCCGTTGCTCTTCTGGTCGGTCGGCGGGGCGTGGGGGGAGGATAGGATGAAAGGCAAAGATCCCGACGCAAGCCTCCTCTTGCGCGGGCAAGGCCTCGCGGAAGTGACCTTCCTAGAAAGGAGGTCAAGATGAGCGCAAAGGACATTTTACGGGTTCGCGAGGAGGCCAGGCCTCTGGCAGAAAGCGTACACGTGACGCAAAGGGGATATCTGCTTCTCGATGCCAAGGGCCAGGTCCTCGTCCGCGTCATCGAGAAAGGGGGAGATCCACCTGTTTCCCTCCTGATGGTCTACAGCCCAAATCCTCTCGAGGAGGAGAGGCTCTACGCCAACCAAGTGGCCGCATACGTTTGGCTTGGCGTGGAGCGCTTCTTGGACGAGCGCCGCAAGGACGCGGAGAACAGGTTGTTGGCGCTGTCCCTGCGGGACGAGGAAAAGAAGCAGGACGTGCTGGTGACGGCTTTCGAATCCCACTGGGGCGTGTTGCCCTTGAGCGGCCTCTTCCCGTGGCCATGGCCAGCTTCCTCTCCGTCTTCTCCGCCCTCTCAGGCGGAGGCCTCTCAGGGCGGGGACTGGTTGCAACGGATGCGGGAGGCGGAGCTGGCAAGGCAGAACATCCTTTTCTCTGCGGAAGAGATCCACGAGCGCCTCAGCCAGAGCTGGCTCCCCGTCGTCAGGCGGCTCGGCCTCGACGGCGTGGCGGTCGTGTTGCACGCGAGGGTTGTTCCAGCGGAGCCAGACCCGGAGGCGCGCGGGCTGACCCTCTGCGCCGTCTTTTCGGAGGAGGCCCGCAAACGTATCGGGTCGTGGATGGGGTACCTGTTCCCGCGCTGGCAGGTGGAAGTGTCCTCTGTCCAGAGTAGCGAGCCCTTGGCGCTACAGAGCCCCCAAGGGGCTTCTTCCACAACCTTCTAGGAGGTTCGCCATGCCTCAGGTGTATGAGGTTGTTCTGAACATCCCCCACGCTAATGGGGAGAAGGATCATATCCTCCTTTTCTTTCCAGCACTGATGCACCCGATGGGCGTGAAGGACGAGAGGGAGCACATCGAGTCCCTCGTGGTGGGGACGCCGATGGCGTCCTGCTTGCCAATCAGGGCCTGGTTGAGCTGGCTGGGGCCAGACGAATACGAGGGAGGCCTGGGGGAAGAGAATAAGCCCATCTCTGTCGGTCATCCGGCTGAGGTGCTGTACGACATTGCACGGGAGGTGGAGAGGCGGGCCAAGGTGCCGCCAGTTCCGGGAGCAGGCACCGACGACGCCATCAGGGCCGGGTTCCTCAGCCTTCGCTTTATGGAGTTCAGGGGCTGGAAGAAAGAGCTGGTTCGCTCCTGTTGCGCCGCCCTTCGGACCCATGATGGGCGGGCCTCGGCCCAGATGTGGATAAAGAAAGACGCGGTCTTCTTCCTCCGTATCCTCGAGGAGGAGACCGGCAGGGAAGCTAGCTTGCTCCTCGAGTTCTGTAGCCTGCCCTACGTCGCGGGCAACGTCCTCGAGCTGTGGGGTCTGCCCGATGGCGTGGGGCGCATCCTCGAGAATTGGGAGAAGGTCGTTGGTCGTGTCCGCTATGACGAAAATCTAAAGCTGAACTTCGTCAGCGTTGGAGATGGGGAGGTCGGATTCGACCTGAACTCCCAGGATGACTTGATGAGGTTGTTGGCGCGACCCAGCGCCTCGCCCAAAACCCGCAGGCGGTCAGCGTCGAGGAAGCGCTAGCGTCGCTTGGGCTTGATAGAGCTGGCGCGCGCCCTTGACTCTGATTTGGCTCCCCTTCCAGGCGCGGCGGTCGAGCGGCAATCCAGGAATCGCTCCAAGGAGATCAGCATGGATAGGGTCTGCAAGGACGTTCTCAGCATCGCTCATGCCGACGCGAGGGAGGACGAAATCTGCGTTCTCGTCGCGGATGGGCTGTCTTTGGAGCCCGAGTCCCTTTATGGGAAGTCGTTCCTCTTGGGCAAGCTCTGGTGCGAGATCCCGTGGAGGGTCTGCATGCCCACACGGGCCGTCGTGGTCCTCAAGCCGGATGGGATCGAAGGGTGGCTGGAGGGGGACGAGGGAGCCTTGACCTTCTCCGGCTGTGCCCCCGAGGTGCTTCGCGCGCTGATCCGGCGGGCGGAGGAGAAGGCTGGGATGGAGGGGGGCGAGCCCGAATCGGACCTTCTCGGTTTCCGCTGGTGGCCGGAATCCTGGAGGCCGGAGAGGCTCCGTTCCTGTTGCGCAGTCTTGCGCTCCCGTGACGGCCACGCCACGGCCAGGCTCAGGCTACTCCAAGGCGGTCTTCTTTCGTTTCGGATCTCGGATGACGCGGGAAGGGAGGCCGAACTCCGCATGCAGATCGGCCTCTTGCCCGCCGCGCACCGTCTCCTTGAAGAGTGGGAACGGATCGTCGGGCGGGTTCGCTTCGATGAGGAGAGCGGCCTGACCCTGATCCGCATCGAAGGCGGGGAGGTCGGGTTCGATTTGAGCGAGGCAGGAAGGCTGATTGAGATGTTGCGCGATCTCGGACTTGGATCCCCGTCCCCCGAAGATGCCCAAAGCTAAGCAAAAGGAGGTCGAGATGGCCACGCGAGCGCTCATCGGCAGGCTGACTGGATGGAGCGGTCCATATCCAGTGGGAGAGGGTGTTTACCACCACTGGGACGGCTACCCGACAGGGCTGGGTGCCCTCCTCTTCAATCTGTTCCGCGGGGAATACAAGGGAAACTTGGAGGAGATGCTGAAAGAGATCGTGGACAAACACCTAGGAGGATGGTCTGACTTGGCGGCGGGGGACTGCTACTGCCACCCAGACGAGGAAACGGCTGATGGGTTTGGCGATCTGCAGTGGGCCAGCCACTTGGGATGCGAGTGGGCGTATCTCTTCGCAGTCCAAGATGGAAGGCCGATGATGGTGGTAGCTCGTCTCTTGACGGAGCTGGACAATCGAGGCGAAATGATCTCGCGGGAGTGGTGGGAAGCGATCGCCACCGTGCCGCTGGACGGAGAAGAGCCAGACTGGAAGGCCATCGAGACGGCTGGGTACGAGCGCTACGCCACCGTTCACGGCGGTATTGTCGCGGTAGAGGCCAGCGAGAACAGGGTGGGTTCCAGCGGCGAAGAGTCTGAAAGCGAGAAGCCTTCCACGGCCCGCAACCAAGTGGCACATCGAGGGCGGGGAGGTCGAGGTCAGCCTGGGCAACGCGGGAAGGCCAATCGAGGTACCGCGCGGTATCGGTCTTGAGATCCCAGCTTCCGAAGGCATCCCGGTCAAGCGAAAAGGGGGTGCCAGCGTGTCGTCGAACGGCGACGAGCCAAACTGGAAGGACATTGAGCCGGCTGGCCACAGGCACCACGTGGACGTTCGCTACGCCGTTCGCGACGTCTCCTCCTCGTAAGAGCCTTGCCCAGCCATTCCGCTCTTGGAGGCGTGGAGATGATCAGCCTGCCAAAGCAGGAGGTGCAGGTTGCCATTTTGCTCGACCTGGATGGCACTTTGATCCAGCGCTACGGGGAAGGCGAAGACTTCACGCCGCGCCCCCTGGCGGCCCTGAGTCGGATTCAGAAGCTGGGGACGCCGCTGGCGATCTGTAGCAATCAGGGCGGGATCGCCTGGGGCCTAGCGGGAGGGCGGCCCGGGAAGCGCTATCCCGACTGGGGCACCATGCTGGATCGGGTGCGGTTCGGGATGGAGCTGACGCAGGTGAAGCTCGCCTTCCTGGCCCTTTACCACCCTGACGCCCCCATTCCCGAGGACATGGAGAGATTGCTGAAGGCCGCCGCCCAGATTGGCATGCCCGAGGAGGTCGCCCTGGCCGTTAGGGATCCGCGGCAGATCATCATCTTGGACATCCCGCTGAACACCCTAGACAAGAAGGGGGAGGTGTTTGTCTCGTGGGATCCAGAGTGGCGCAAGCCGGCCCCAGGGATGCTGAAGGAGGCCCAGACGCTCTTGCAATGCACCCGCTTCATCGCCGAAGGATGCCGGTGGATCTACATCGGCGACGAGGACGATGACAAGAAGGCGGCCCAGGCGGCGGGGATGGCCTTCCTTCCTGCCGAGGAGATCCGCTCGAGCGGGGAGCCTGAGGCTACGACCCAAACGCTCAGGAAACAGCGCAAACCTAAGGCGAGGCGATGACGAGATGGGCAAAAGGGAGAAGCGTATCCACTGCCAAATCTGCGGACGAAAAGGGCCGCGGCGCGTGGAGAACGCACGACGGTGGGGATGGCTGATGGATGATGGAATGGGCGCAACGGCTTGTCCAGACTGCTGGCGAGGAATGATCGCTCTCTTGGCAAAGCTGTGGGCGACCCATCGCTTTCCGTGCCAGCCGCCTATCGTCCTGCCGAAGGGCCTGGTTCGCATCTCGGACGGGTTCTGCATGACCCAGAACGGAATTGTGCGGATACGCGGCGGTGCCATCACGGCCACTTTGGGATCTGAAGGCGGAGACCTTCTGGACCTGATTGGCCCGCATCCGAAGGCGAAGCCGCGCCCCCTGACCCCCGAGGAGGCCATCCAAGTAGTTCGGGAGGCGAGCAAGGGCTGACCAGCCCAAGGTCTTTGTCGAACTGGGCATTCTTATCAGGCGGTCCAAAAACACGAGGCTGGGCGTGTGGGATTCTTCGTCCCGTGCGCCCAGCCTCGCGGTCTTCTTAGGCTCAGCCGCTCGCTTTGCGAGCGGGATCCAGCCAGGTCGGGGATCACACAACCAAGGATGTGTGACAGGGTCGCTACGTTGCGCGCCGGCAGGCCTCCAGAACGCGAAGACCAGTCCAATGGAGCATGGAGAGCTTCGCCCGCTGGACCTCAATCGCGCGATGCACCGCGGGAGGGACATCCTCCTTCTTGGCATAGCCATACGTGGCCAGGGCGTCCAGCTGGATCAGCTCCTGCTCGCTGATGCCGTTTTGCTTCGTCGTAATCTCCACCCACGCCGCATAAACTGCCGCGCGCCGCAACTCCAACTTGTTTTCGGCGACCAGCTGGACGGCATAGTCTTCCTCAATCTCAGTCGTGGCCTTGCCCAGGTTGGGGTCGATAAAGAAGATGTGCCCGTTCTCGAAGCGCAAGGCGCGCGATCCCTTGCCCATGACGCCGGCGACATCTATGACATCCAGCACTAGGAGGAGCTCAAGGACCCCCCTCTCTCGCGAAGCATTGATGTGGGCTCGAACGATCTCCTCGGCGGGCACATCCAGCCACTCCACCAGCCGGGTGTGGGGGTTAGGCCCCTGAAGCGGAACCCCGGCGCTCCAAGCGATCCCCACCTCCCGGGGCGAGGGAGGGAAGCTCTTGACAACCTCGGGGATGCGGAAGACGGTCTTGCGGGCGATGCGCTCGTTGTGGGCGATCAGCCTCGCTCCCACCTCGAGGAGGTCGCCGACATCGAGTGACCGCCTCTCGAGCAACTGCTGTTCTGAACGGGACGGCGGGAATATGTTGATAAGGCCGTGCTCCCAGGCCGTCCAGTCGCGGCCACTATCAAGCGGATCCTTCCGGATCCGCCTGTGTTCGAGCATCCTCCGCGCCAGCCCCGCCGCCTCCCGCAACTGCAAGTAGGCCCCGAGGACGCTGTCCCTGGCCTCCTTCTCGGAGATCTCCTCCATGCCTTCCGCAACCACGCGGCCAGGGGCAAAGATCAGGCGCCTGTAGACAAGCTTGCCCCCGGTGGGGCGTTGCATGATCACGCCGAGATCCAGCTCCAGCGCATATTCGAAGTCTTCCCTCTGGAAAACCATCTTCGGGACGTCTTTGAAGCGGTTGTCGTCCAAGTTTGCGTCAGGCAGGTAGGCGTTCTGGAGCCACTTCCAAATCTCCTCGGGATCCCCGAAGAGGAAGTCCCCAAGATAGACAGAGATCACGCTACCCATTAGAGGCCTCCTCGGCGGTGGTTTGTCCTCCTTATCGCGTGGACATCCCGCCTGCATTCTAGGCAGGCGCTCTCCCAGGCGAAAACCTTGCCAGAGGCCCGTGGCAGGCCAGGGGGCCGCGCGGGATGGGGCCGCGACCTGCGCGCCACGCCTTGGCTGATGATGGTGGACTACCTGGAGAGGAGCCCCGACGTAGTCGAGCGCTTGCGCGCTCGATTGGCGCAACGAATGAGGGCGACCCTCGCGCTACGCCAGCTGGTGCCCTCCACCTCCCGAAGAACGCCGGGGCCGCAAGAGGCCCCGGCATCACCTTTTTCGGGGGATGGGACTTAACATCTTTCGTAGACCGTGGCATTCTACGGGGAGCCAGGCGGGGAGCCTTGGGAAAACCCATGCGCGGGAGGTGAGAGATGAAAGTTCGGGTCTGGGACGAGACGATCAACGACATCGGGAGCTTTCGCCGCTCTTGGAGTTTCGAGTGCGGTTGCGAGGTCTTCGGGACCTTCGCAGACTTCAGCGACGCGTCCGGCATACGCGCGTTCAGGCATATTGGGATCTTCTATTGCAAGAACCACGCAACGCTCGTCGAAAAGCTCGAAGAAGAGTTCGGCAATGCGGACCTTGTGTTTGAGGATGAGCTGATGGATTTTATGGAGGAGGCGATGGGGGAGAAGTTGGAGTTCGAGTAAATCATCTGCCCGCGCGCCATTCCAGATCGTCCCCACCCCCCGGCCCTTGCCTCCCCTAGGAGCCGGGGAGACAAGGCGGGGATCTATCCCATGGAGGTGCATCATGGCTCCTGATACCAGGGCCATTGCTCATTTGCTCCGCAAGTGCGCCACGCAATATCGCGAGCTTGCGGCACTGCAACAGAAAGACTTCCCAGACTATGCGCGTTCGCTGTTGCGGGTTGCCTAGCGGTGCGAGGAACTTGCCGACGCCGCGGAAAACGGGCCTTGGCCTCCTCCTGACGGGGCCTCGCTCTGCATCCGGTGCGCATTTGGATCTGATCCAGAGGAGGGCCGCTGTTCCGAGTGTTCTGGGATAGATTGTTGCGGCCCTACGCCATCCTGGGCGGAGAAGTGCGCGGTGTGCTCGGAGTCGTATTGTCCGAATTGTCTGCGCTGGATTCCCAACTGCCAGCGCGGACTGTAATGGCCCCGATCTTCTCGCCGCAATCAGTGTGGAGATGACCGATGAGTAACATCTTCCTCCAGGCCCGTCAGGCGGGGGAGTCGCTCGGCCTCACGGCCAAGCGGCTCCTCCGCTGGCTCGTGGTCCTCCTCGACTGGGGCTACGAGGAATTGCGGCGGGCCGGGTTCTCACGGGAGGGAATCGAGGCCGTCCCCCATACCCTCCGCCGCTGATCCGCGCCGTGCAGGCCAGATGAGGCCTGCCCAAGCGGGATCTCCACGAACATCGCTTCCTGGCCCCGCTGAAACCTTCAGAGAGGGTCACCCGCCCGTTCCGCCGGGCCCCCTCGGATCCGCTCCGCGCGCCACCGCAAAGCAGACGTGTGCTCTCGCGTGGCCAAATCGGTTGTCCCACCCTAACGATAACGCCAAACGCTGACCCCCCGGGGGGAGGGGGGTATCCCCCCCTCAAAAACGCGTCCGAGAAGGCGGTACATGTACTATAGGGCGCAGATCCCCCCCGGGGGGATGCACACCCCCCCATACCCCCGGGGGGTATGGGATTGCTATAGTACATGCGACCATCGGTCTTTCAAAAAAGCGGGGGGTATGCCCGACCCCTCCCCGGGGGGGTAGTTTTTGAGATGCCTTAGCATGCTCCAACTGCTTCTCCCCAGCGTTTCTTCGTTGTGGGCGCGGCTGGCTTCCGCTTGGGCGAGGAGAGGGAGCGGATCCCCGCTTCTTCGTGCGGCTTGCGGTTTCCAGCGGAGTGGAGGCATTTGCCTGCGTCCCGCGCTGGGGAATGCTTCTTGCTTTCCGCGTCAGACGAGGGCCAGAACGCGAGCGAATCGGCGCTGGTGGCTAGACGGAGATCACTGCTACGAACGGAGACGTCCAGCGTCTTTCCAGATGGCGACCATCATACCAGCCAGATTCCCACGGAGAGCGGTTGCTCACGCACCACCCAAACTTGCCATCCAAGGCGAGGCAGAGAAGGCCCATCACCGCTTGGTGTGGGGTGGCCCGCCTTCCCTAGGGCCAAGCGACGGGGATTCTGGCCCAGCAGTTCAACCCGATGCCCAGACCGTCTGATGCCAGTGGAGGCCGAACTCGATGCTCTCGCGCCCCATCCCGACGCCGCCATTGGGAGCTCAATTGCGGACCCAGATCCAGAGCGCCCAATGGCCCGCGGAGGAAGAGGAGAGAAGCAACGGCGATCCATATCATGCTCGACACGTTGATGGGCAATGTGGCGGTGCGACGCATGCGTTTACACGGAGCTGGAGGTGTGGGAGGCGCTGGGATGCCTTGAGCCTTCCTTTCGGGCGTGGTGATCCACGAGTCCCCCGCCGCTCTGTGGCGCACCGTCATCATGGTAACTGCTGTCAACCCCACTCCCCAGCTTCCCAGCGCGCCTCAAGCGGCCCTGCGCCACGCCTTGGTATCGCCCGCACGAAGAACGAGATCTACCAGAAGACCCCAGCGTCCCCCCTTTCCCAAAGAGGGGACCTGTCAACCTCCGTAGACTGTGGTATACTGGGGACAGAAAACGGGGCAGGGAGTCCCAGGAAAACCTAGCAGGAGGGGTGCCACCACCCCGACGTCCCGGCCCCTGTTTCCCCCAGGGGCCGGGGAGCCGGGGCGGGGAGTCCCGGGAAATCCACGAGGAGGAGGAGTAGCCATGGGCATGCAGTGGGCACGCTGCAAGTTGTGCGGCGAGAAGTTCTCAGCCTCCTACGACCCGCGATTCGATAGCGGGCGGGAGGTTCTCTCGGTGATGCTTATGCATTTCCGAAGCAATCATCCCTCATCTCTGGAGGACTTCCTCAGCGAGTTCCCCGAGATGAGGGAGCTCAACGAGTGGCTGGATCAGCATCCCGAGGGATTTTGAATACTCTGACCCCCATCCCGACGTCCCGGCCCCTGAGGGGGAGGCAGGGGCCGGGGAGCCGGGGCGGGGAGCTCTGGGAAAACCTTGCAAAAAAGGAGGAAGCAATGGAGATGGTTGTCCGATACACCCCAGAGGGGGGAGATCGCCCCTATGAGATAACTGTCCGATACGACCCAGAGTGGGATGGGATGCGCCCCTATAGGGTATACATAGATGGCAACTATCTTCAATCCTACCGTTCGGAGGCGGAGGCGCTGGAAGAAGCGCGCCGCGCCGTCGAGCGCCAGCATCGCCTAATTGAGGAGTGTCGGCGGCAGGCGGAGCGCATCGCCTCGCTCCCTCCGCTGTCGGAGTGGACCATCGAGGAGATCTTCAACGCGTATTCACCATACGCCATCCACCCCTATACCACGGATGAGCTCGACGCTGAGCTTGCGCGACGATTCGGTATCACGGTCGAGGCCGGGCAGGATATCTTGGACGTCCTTCTCGAGCGTGGCCTGATCGACCGCAAGACCTGGGAGCGCCTCACCGACTTTTGGGACGATGGCGTGGTCTATTAAGCCCGCGATGACCCCTACCCAGACATCCCGGCCCCTGGTGGAGGCAGGGGCTGGGGAGCCGGGGCGGGGAGCCCCGGGAAAACTCGGCGCGGGAGGTGCGGAAATGAAGGTTTTTATCTCGGACGAGACAGTCTGTGAGGAGATCGACCAGTATCGCCGGACATGGAAGTTTGAGTGTGGTTGCGAGGCCTCAGGGGTCCTCGCAGGCATCAGTGGGGCATCCAGTGGAATCCGGCTCCACCCTTGTGAGAACCACATCCCCGCAGATCTCGAAGATCCTCCGATTCTGGAATTTCTGTGGGAGGACGAGCTCATCGAGTGGATGGAAGAGGTCTCCGGGGAGGAGCTGGAATTCGAGTTCGATTCCATCTTCCTGCAGACTGAATAACCTATCCCGACGTCCCGGCCCCTGAGGGGGAGGCAGGGGCCGGGGAGCCGGGGCGGGGAGCTCCGGGTCGCCTGCCCAGGGATGGGAGGGCCCCACGTCCACCCGTCCGAGTGGGGGAAGACTGGGGTGGTGGGGTGGACTTCCAGCCCCTCCCTCCCTGGGCTGGCGGGAGCATTCAAAGCCGGCAGGAGAACATGCCATCGGAGGTGGAACATGAAGATGGAACTCGGCTACCCATGGGGAGTGGTGGATGCTCTGGAGGGCTACACCCTCCAGGAGGTTGAGGCGGCCTGCGGCTCTCATGATCATTTCGGCCATCCGTTTTGCGCTCCCGGGTGGGAAGAGGATCTCCCAGAGGGCGCGGTCGTGGTTGCAGGCCCCATCTTGGACTCCTGCTCGGGCTGGATCGCCCTCGTCGCGATCCCGCTTGGGGCCCCGCTGGTGGGCCGCCCGTTCCCAGGCGGTGGAAGTCCCGCCCCCGGCTTCGCCGCGAGGATGGGCTGGCCTCTAGGGCGCGACGGCGAACTGGATCGCCAGAATGTCGCCAGGCCTAAGATCTTCCAGCGTCCCCAGCCAGCACCGGCCTTCGAAGCGGTTGGGGCTGGATGACGTGGGGACCATAAGGACGCCTCCGCCCGCGAAAGGATCCGAATCCGTCCTCTCCAGCGTGTAGACTGTGAAGTAAACCACCCGCTTGGCCAAATCCGGGTCCTCGGTTTGAAAGGTCAGCCGCAACCCCCCGTCCTCGTCTATCCGCGCGGTGGCGACCAGACGGAGATCATCGCTACGGGCGGAGGCCTCCAGCGCCTCCCCAGGTGATGGCCAGCGTGCCAGCAGGATCCCCACGGAGAGCGGTTGCTTCCCCCCCCACCTCTCCGCGATGATCTCGCGGAGGGGCTTCGCTGGAAGGCGGGATATGGCCCTTCGAATCTCCTCCCAAGCCCGGGAGGCCGCCGCATCCATCTCGCGCATGGGTGCCTCCTTGCTCTTGAGCGGCAGAGTGGACAAGGCCTGTTTCGCCAAGGCTCAGCCGCCGGGAGGCGGCTCATCGTGACGGTGTTCGGGACTCTCCAGCCTCCGGATGGCGCACTCGAAAAACGCGTCGAGGATTTCGATCACACTCATGTCCGCCGCCCGGCGTCCTTTGTGCGCGGCGGCGATATGGGCGATGAGCTTGTAATCGCCCTTCCTCCCCCACCAGAGGCAGCCCCAATCGCGGTTTTCGCGCCAAACACTGGCTTCCTCCCGGATCACCGCCGCGCCCTCGGGGATGACCTGCACGATGATCCAGTTCTTCCGCGCGTTCTTGTGGGAGGAGGTGTCCGTCACCAGAACGTAGAGCCCGGGCTCCACGTCGTAAGTGGCACTCTTGCGGTCCCTTTGCAGGGGACGCACCCACTCAAACTTGCCATCTGGGGCGAGGCGGAGAAGGCCGACCCCAGATCGGATGGCTTTGGGGTTTCGGCACAGCTCGAATTCCACGATTGGCATCGCTCGCCTCCTGTTGGGGTCTGAAGGCATGGAGGGCAGTGGGCCGCGGGATGTGCGATGGTCGCCAATATTGTAGGTGGGAGTCGCACGGTTGGATCCGCCCTCCTCCATGCGAAGGATGGGGGAATCCTCGTGATGAGGCAGAGCGGCGGCAGGCGCTTCCGCGTCCTGGCGGGCTGGCGGGTTAGAATGGTGGCGAGAGTCAAGACAGGAGGCTGTCATGCTTGGCGGGATTTCCCTTGCCACAGAGCCCTTGTTCTCGAGGGATCCGGAGGAGATCGTCCGCGAATTCCAAAGCCAAGCCCAGGAAGGCGCTCCCCTCACTCTCGTTCTCTTCCCAGAGGAATGGCCGCCACACGATCGGCCTCCCGAACGGCTGATCTTCTCCAAGGACTCCATCACGCTGGCTGGCAAAGGCGACGACAAGGCGATCTCGTTTGAGGAGGCGGTTTCCGAGGTCGCCACGGCCCAGCTTCTCATGCGCCGCACCGCGGGCATTGCCCTGGCGATCCAGCGCCTGATGAGCTGGAAGGGATTCCCCAGCGAGCGCCGCGCCGTTCATGTCCTGTCCTCCTGGTGGCATGGCTACGATTGGCCTGACGAGGAAATTCCCCTCCAAGAGGAAGCGGAGATTCGCTTCTTGGCCGAAAACATGCAGTGGCTGTGCCTTCGAGGCCAGGAGGTCCTTCAGAGGATCCCAGGGGAGGTCATCCGAACTCCCCCGGGCGCTTCGCTTTGGGACCTGCATCCCCCGAGCGAGCTGAAGATCCAGTGGCCTTCCCCTCCCCAGGGGGATTTCGTCCGAACCAGCCTCGCGGAGTGGCTTGCCGTCCCGTCCGAGCAGATCGTGCGAACGCTCGCGGGGGTCGCCCGGCGGAAAGGGCGCGTGGACATGATCTTGACCGTGGCGGGAGAGCCGGTGAAGGGGCTGTCCTTCTATCACGATGGCCGCATAATGGGTTTCCGCGGCAACGGCGAAAGCTGGAGGCATGGCAACTGGAAGGAGAACGAGGCCCGCATCGTGGAGTTCATCGCGGATGTTAAGATGAGCCTGCGGCGCGATGTCGTCCGCGCCGCCACTTTCCGGCATCTCGTGAGCGACTACGAGCTCGAGGGAGCCGCCCTCCTGCTCGCCCTTGCCGAGTATGGATTCGCCCGGTTGGATGATGTTCCGCTGGCGTGCCGCCCCACCATCTGGCGCACCACGAATCTGCACATCGATATCCTGCGGAATGGGATGCGCGTTCTGGAGATCGGAGGTGCACCTCCCGCGGCTGGCTCTCTAGTCTTGGGCCGAAAGCCCAAGGCCACGACTCGAAGGCGCGGACGACCGCGCAAGTCCTGAACGCGTGAGCGCCAATCTCGATGAAGGAGGCTGTCATGTCTGGCGAGGCTTTCCTTGTCACGAAGGAACTGTTCTTCGGGGATCCCGAGAAGATTGTCCAAGAGTTCTGGCACAAAGTCGACGAAGGGGTCACCCTCACGCTCGTCCTCTACCCAGAGGGATGGACGCAACCCGGTCGGTCTCCCGATCGGCTGACCTTCTCCAAGGACTCCATCCTGTTGCACGAGAACGGCGTCAAAAAGAGGGTCCCGTTCGAGCAGGCGGTCTCCCGGGTCGCTGTGGCGCAGCTCCTCATGCGGCACGCCGCGGTCTTCGCCCAGGCGATCCAGCGACTGAAGCGGGAGCAGGGGCTAACTACCGAGGAGGAGGCCCTGCTTGCCTGGGCCTGCTGGGAGCACGGATACGATCGGTTTGACGAGGTGCCCGACTCGGAGCGGAAGCGGATCCAAATCTGGGCGGAGGACGCACGGGATCCTCTCCAGCGGGGCAAGAAGGTCCTCTCCTCTGTCCAAGAGGAGGCCCTCCAAGTCCCGTCCGATGTTTCAGCTTGGATCCTGCGTCCTCCAAGCAAGATGGGGCTCCAGTGGCCCCCCGCCCCCCAGGAGGTCCCGGATCAGACCAATCTCTGGGAGTGGCTCGCCGTTCCGCCCGACGAGATCCTGAGGGCCCTCGCGCAAGCCGCCACGCAGAAGAAGCGCGTCACCCTGATCCTGCCTGGGAAGCCAGTTGCGATGCTGGACTTCCACGCGGATGGCCGCCTTCGCGGCTCCTACGATGAAGGCGGAAGCTGGAAGACAGACAACTGGAAGGAAAACGAGGCCGGCGTCATCCACTTCCTCGCCGAGGAGAAGGCAAGCCTGCGGCGCGCAGTCGTCCGCGCCGTCGCCTTCTGGCATCTCGTGGAGGATCATGGCCTCGAAGGGGCGGCCCACTTGCTCGCCCTCGCCGAGTACGGCTTTTCCCAGCTACACGACGTCCCAGAAGCGGGCCGCTTCCTCATCCAGGACGCTACAACTCGCCATCTCGGGATCCTGCGAAATGGGATGCACGTTCTAGAGATCGGAGGGGGCCCCGCGGCTGGCTCTCTGGTCTTCGACCGAAAGCCCAGGGCTACGACTGGTAAGCGCGGGTGACCTCGCAAGCCCCAAGCATGTGAGCGCCAATCTCGATGAAGGGGGCCATCATGTCTGGCGAGACTCTCCTTGCCACGAAGCATTTGTTTTTCGAGGATCCGGAGAAGATCGCTCACGAGCTCTGGCACCAAGCCGAAGAAGGAGCCACCCTCGCGCTCATCCTCTACCCGAATGGATGGGCGCAACCCAATCAGCCTCCCGAGCGGTTGGTCTTCTCCAAGGACTATTCCGAGGTCTCCATCTCGCTGAGCGCGGAGAGGGGCACCAAACGAGTCTCGTTCGAGAGGGCGGTTCGCGAGATCGCCACGGCCCAGCTTCTCATGCGCCGCGCCGTGGTCTTCGCCCTGGCGGTCCAGCGCCTGATGCGCGAGAGGAAGTTTTCCTCCGAGGAGGAAGCCGTTCTCGCCTACTCCCACTGGGAGCACGGCTACAACTGGCCCGATGAGGACATCCCGCCCCAGGAGCGATCCCGCATTGAAATCTGGGCGAGCGATCGCCTGCGGTTCTACCGCCGTGGTTGGAAGGTCATTCAGACCATTCAGGACCAGGATTTCCTGTCGGAGGTCATCAAGGCTCCCCCAGACGTTTCGGCTTGGATCCTGAAGCCGCCCAGCGAGCTCGGGATCCAGTGGCCCCCCGCTCCCCAGAAGGATTCGCTTTCCTTCCAGACCAGCCTCGAGGAGTGGCTTGCCGTCCCACCCTTGGAAATCGTCCAGACGCTCGCGGAGGTTGCCCAGCGCAAAAGGTGTGTCACCCTGATCCTGACCATGACGGGGAATCCAGTGGCGGGGCTGGATTTCCATCGGGATGGCCCTGTGATCGGGTTCTACGATATAGGCGGGTGTTGGAAAAGGGACAACTGGATGGAGAACAGAGATGGCATCGCCGATTTCCTCGCCGATGAGAAGCTGACCCTGCGGCGCGCGGTTGTCCGCGCCGCCACCGTCTGGCATCTCGTGAAGGATCGCGGGCTCAGCCTCAAGGAGGTGGCCCGCCTGATCGCTCTCGCCGAGTATGGCTTTTCCCAGCTATACGACGTCCCGGAGGTAGGCCGCTACCTCATCCGAGAGGCTACGGACCAGCATCTCGTGATCTTGCAAGACGGGATGTGCGTCCTGGAGACTTGGGGGCAGAACTCCAGCGCCGCGTCCCGCCCCGCATAGCGCCACTCCGTGGCCTCACCCTCATGGGATGGCGCGGAAGGCCGCTGACCTGTGGGCTGTCCTCGGGAAACACCAACAACGGAGGCTGGCATGCGCAAGGGACAGATTCGCCGAGGCCTCTTCGAGGGAGAAGAACAGAGGGACATCCCTCCCGACGTCTCGCCCATCGCTCCCCAGGATTTCCTGCTCTTTCAGCGGGACGAAAAAGGCAACCCCCACGTGTTCTTGCTCGACTGGTCCGACAAGGCGGAGGGTCGCGTCGTGGAGATCTGCTTCGATCCGAACCATGCCCGACACAGCCCGAATGGCTTCGAGTGGGGATATGGTGGCAGCGGCCCCGCCGAATTGGCCCGCTACTTGACGTATGGCGTGGCTCGCTACATGAAACTGCCGCGCGACCAGTGGGACGACTTGGACTATCAGCAAGTGAAGTGGAAAGTTGTGGCTTGCATCCCGCGGCACGGGGGCTGGTGCCTCGCGCGCGAGATCTACAGGGCGCTGGGCTTGCAGTGTGATGCCCAATCCGAAGAAGGGAGCGGATGAGCGGACGCGGCGGGGCCCCTTCAGACCCCGCCGCGTCCTCTGGATTCCGGGCAGGAGATCAGGCCTCCCATTCTTCTCCCAGCTCCATGGTCAGGGGACCAGTCAGGCGATAGGTTTCCACACCGATCTCCTCGGCGACCTTCACGAACTCGTCCTCCGGGATGCCGAAGCCCAGCTCGATGCGGAGGGTCTGGATCTCGCTTCCGCGCCCATCCCTCCGCATCTGGAACAGGTAGGCCCCCACCTCCTCCTCGCGGAGGAGGTCCTCTTCGGCGAACCCCACCTCCTCCCGGCGCGCGGGGTCCGCTTGGGAGGCCAGGATGTGATTGCTGACCTGATGGACGATCAGAGGACTGTGAGTGATGCAGAGGACCGTCACGCCGGCCCGCACCAGCCGCACCAAGGCCCGGGCGACCCGACGCTGGCTCTCCGGGTGCAGATGGGCCTCGGGCTCCTCGATGACCAGCATCTCCCTCGGATTGAGCAGATGCTTGATCCAGAGGACCAAGGGGGCGAGCTCCTCGGCCATGGAAGAGGCGCGCCATATCGGGACATCGAGCCTCCTCCGCTTCGCCCAGGCTCGGTAAACGATCTCGGGGACGGGAGACCCCTCTGGATGGGAGAAATCCACTGCGCCTCCCAGGAGGTCCCTCTCCAGCACCTCCAGGGCGCTCTGGAAAGGAGAGGCGCTTTCGCCCCCTTGAGGCCGTCCCAGGCCTTTGGAGGCGCGGATGAGATCCTCTAGGAACTCCCCGATGAGGCCAGGCAACTCCAGCGCGCGGCCCTCCTCAACGCCGGCCCAGCGGGAGGCCCGTCGCGCGGTCTCGGCGGCCAGGGCGCGCCATCCCTGCAACGCCCCCAAACGCGCCGCCGGAAGGTAGTGGGAGTCCTCTGGAAGTCCCATGGCTTCCGCGACGAGCCTGTGGATCCGCCGCAACTCGTCCGCGGAAACCCCCGCGATCCTCTGCCGCCCCTCCCAATCGGGCAACCTCGGGGCCTTCCCCTGAACCGACCAGCGAGGCCCATCGCCCTCGATGCGGATCCATTCGTCCCCCGAACTGGGGTGGCGAACGCGGACGCGAGCCTTGCCTTCAGTGGAGAACCAGGAGATCAGTCCGCTGAGGTCCTCGCCGCTGAAGCTACGCCACAGCTGGCCGAGCACCGCCTCCTGGAGGCGCTCGGAGGAGAACAGCCGATCCGCCAGCTCCTGAACCGTCGGCGAGCCCGCCCCCTCCTCCAGAGCCCGTGGGGGAAGGATCCCGTTGCGCACCGCCCGAACGATGGAATGCGCCAGCGCGGCGGCGCATGACTTGCCCGTGTTGTCGCGCCCGAGGAAGAGCGTCAGGGGGCGCAACTCGAAGGATCCTGAGACGATTGGGCCGAAGTTTTTGATTTCGATGCGCGGCCACCCGCGATTGGACACCATTGCGCTCCCTCCGCATCACAGATCCCTGGGCAGGAGGTCCTTGCGGAACACTCCGTGGTGCCTGGCGCTGATCCGCGTTTCAATCCCCAGCTCCCCGCAGATCTGCCGCGCCTGCTCGGCATCGTATCCGCTCCATCCGCTGGAGCGGGCCACGACGATATAGTCCCGCCTCAGCGTCTCCAGAAGGTCCGCCTTTCGCTCGACCACCCACTTGGCCCATTCCGCGCCCAGGCAGTCGGAGTAGAAGCGATCCTTGACCAGACACCAGAAGTAGACCTCGTGGGGATCAAACCTCTCCGTGAGCCTTCGCCAGTGGGCCTCGCAGATGGCCTCGAAGGTGTCTGGATCGGCGAAGGCGAGACAAGTGTTCCCGTAGTCCAAGACGAGGAGAAGGCGGCCTGTCTCCTTCGACCTCCCGAGGTGGAGCCGACCAGTGTTGCCAGTGTACCAGACCTCGTAGGGGATGATGCGCGGCTGGCCGTCGAAGAAGTCGAAGGCGTCCCCCACGTCGCTCAGCCTCAGCAGGCCGTGGGCTTTGGCGAACGCGTGAAGGCGCTCCATCCGTCGCGCCCGCCGCTCCTGCCGCTCCAGCCTCTCCCTCTCTTGACGCTCCCGCTCGGCGAGCAGGCGCTCGTGGGCCCTCCTCAGCTCCTCCTTTGTGACGACCTTGACCTCGTAGCCCAGATTCCGCAGGATTTCTGGAGCGTTCGCCCCGAACACCCGAAGCCCGGGCGGGGCGAAGAACATGTCGAACTCCTCAAGCGTCTCCCTGTCCCAGTAGACGTATGGGAGCCCAGCCCTCGCGAGATCCTCCTCGGAGATGGATCCGTCCACCCACCAGCGGACCTCCGTTGGGGGCGGGGCGTTCCAGAGGGTCTGGCGGGCTTCCTCCTCTGGGATCACCTCGGAGGGGGACACCTCCTCCACCAAGCGGATTCGCTTCTTCATCTCGACCTCCTTTCCAGCGAACGAAGTCAAGATGCCAAAGCCCACCCTCCCTGCCCAGATGCCGCCTCCTCCACCAATTTCCACCATCGCTCCCCGGAGGGATCCGACAGGCGGTGGACGAGGCCGAGGATCTGAAAGGCGACCTCCTCCGCGGTCAGGCGGTTCTGGGCGGCGCCGATGGCGGCCCGGATGGCCCTGTCGACCTTGCTGCGGTAGGCCAATATCCCCGAATATCCTTCACGCCAGTCGTCTTGGAGGATCCCAACGATGGCATCGCGGAAGGCAGGGACGGCGAGGGCGGGGAGAGCGATGGTGACGACGGGGCATTCCGGAGCCACGTATTTGACGACTATCGTCCTTCCCACGGCGTAGACGTCGGGATTCGCCTGGATGGACCTCCCGGCAATCCACGACATCCAGCCTTCCAAGGCGGCCTTGGCGAAGGGCGGAAGATGGATGCGTTGCGGGCGAACGTCTGCCAGAGCCCCGGCGGTCCAGAACATCAGTTGCTCCTCCCGCATCTGGAGGAGCTCCATCCGCATCTTCGCGTCCACCAGGGGCATGCCGCGGGGGAGGGGCTCGAGCAGGACATCGGACAGACGGACGAGTTGATCTTCGACGAGCTGGCCTACGACATGATTTCCCATCTCTGCCTCCAGGCGGGTGGCAATCCCAGGCTAAGATTCTACTGACATGGTACCAGGTTGCTCAGATTGCACACCGGCGCGGGCGGTTTGTTTCGCCGCCGCCCAGCGCGCTGGCCGCTGGCCCAAATCCGAAAACTCGAATCAAAGGAGGCGCGCCATGAGCAGGCCATATCGCTCTCCTGGAATCCAGACAGGCTCGGGGTATTTCTCGCCGTCGTCATCGCTCCAAGAGACCCTGTCCCAGATTTGGGGACCTGTGCGGTCTGCTGGAGAGATGACCTTCTCTTACTTCACACTTGATTGCCCGCGCACTGTCGCGGCGAACAGTGCTGACGGGCGGCTGATCGCCAACCTGATCATCAGGACCGATGGAAAGATGCGGATCATCTTCCACACCGAGGATCCGGCGCTGGAGAACGCCACTGTTTGCTTCGATGTGCGCATTCTCGAGCCTGGTACCACTAATCCAGTCCCCATCGCGGGGGGGATGGCAAATTTGTCGCCGCGGCAGGGGCATTGCCCAATCGTTCCCCTGCGGGAGCTGAAGCAAGGCGACAAGCTCAGCATCCGCTTCGCTGTCTTGGATCAGTGAGGATGGAAGCCATGAGGATTGCTAACTGCTGGCAATTCAGCCCCCGCGAAGCAAGGGTCAAAACGCAAGCCTCGCGGCTGAGGTACCGCGGGGAGGAAGCGATTTCTAGCTAAAATCCCACCGTGAGGCGGCCACGGTACCGGGTTGCTCAGACCGCACCTCGACACTCGACATGGGGGTTGCGCCATCTCCCCGGCGCGTTGGCCGCCGGCCCAAATCCCAAATCCAAAAGGAGGTGCACCATGAGCAAGTTGCATCCCATGCCGGTTCCCCCTCTCCAAGAGACCCTGTCCCAGATTTGGGGACCTGTGCGGTCTGCTGGAGAGATGACCTTCTCTTACTTCACACTTGATTGCCCGCGCACTGTCGCGGCGAACAGTGCTGACGGGCGGCTGATCGCCAACCTGATCATCAGGACCGATGGAAAGATGCGGATCATCTTCCACACCGAGGATCCGGCGCTGGAGAACGCCACCGTGCGCTTCGATGTGCGCGTTCTCTCCGACGAGGCCGCCGAGCCTGTCCCCTTCACGGAGGGAGAGGTCAAGCTGTCGCCGCGGGAGGGCGCATGCCAGATTGAGTCGCCGAAGCAAGACGACGTACTCTTCGTCCGCTTCGCCGTCTTGGATCGGTGAGGGAGGATGCGATCATGCCCGCGAAGGTTTGGATGGTGTCTTGCCCGTCGCCTGGGGAGCGCGTTTCCTTCCGCGACGAAAACCTCCGCCTGACTGCCGCCATAGAAGTTGCCGAGAACGAAGAAGTTCAGCTGACCTTCGAAACCGACAACACGGAGCTGGCCAAGCGGATGGTTCTCTTTACGTCCTTCATGACGAAGTGGGAGCCGGGTGGGGAGGCGGAAAACAAGGATTGGGAGCCCCTCATGGCCTGGCATGTCCCGATGGGCGAGGCCATTCCGCTGGGCCCCCTGCAGGCGCTGAAAGGGTCAATCTTGAGGATCAGCTTCAGCGTCGTGGACCCCGAGATCTTTTCGCCGGGGTGGTGAGGGGCCTCAGCCCGTTCCTTCCCTTTTGCCAAATCAGCAAGGGAGGACGTTCCCATGGGCAAAGCGGAGGCCGCTGGCCTGACTTGGGAGGAAATTCGAGAGGCCCTGGTCCGCTTCCCGACCGAGAAGTTGCTTCGCGAGTATCTTTCCCAGTGCCATGGAGTCTCCTTGCTCTCCATGGGGAGTTTGGTGGTTCCCTGGCCACCGTCTGGAGAGCCGCTGGGCGTTTCCAATCGTAGCAATGACCATCGCCTGATTGCTACCGCGTGGATCACCAAGGGCGGGGAAGTGTCGCTGGCCTTCGAAACGGACGACCCAGGCCTGGCGGGGAGGCCGCTTTACTTCGTGGCCTACACCGCGGAGAGTCTGGATTCGGACCTCCTCACGGGCGGAAGCGTTTGGCTCAGGCGTTCGCAGTCCGCTCCTGGCCGCTTTGAGGCCCGATGGTGGCTGGGCCATCTGCGGGAGCTGGGACGGGCCAGCCCCACCTTGGTGATTCGCTACGCCGTCGTGGACCAGTGACGCCGCGAGAAGGAGCCCGCAGGCACCCCGTGAAAGAGTGGACATCCCCAGCCACGGCGCGAGCGCGCCGTGTGGGTGGGAAGCCTGCGGGCTGGGATTGCCCAGCTGTTCCTGTCTGCCTTCAAGGGCCCTGATGTCAAGGGCTTTGATGTCAGGCGCGCGCGTTCCCCTCAGCTCGCCCTGCGCTCTCCTTCCGCATCCGCAGAAGCTCGACGGCCAGCGCCGCCGCGCCCGCGGGGGACAGGTTACGAAGTTTCTTGGCCAGGGCTTGCCCCTTCGGGTCCGACGAAAGCCGCCGCGCGGCCTCGGCGGGGAGGAGAAGGGCGGTCTCGGGTCCGATGGGGATGTCGTCTATCGTCTGCAGGATCCAGCGCATCTCCTCCGGAGAGAGCTTCGCCCTCCTCTCCATCTCCCGCTTGCCTGCCTCCAGCAGGGCGAGCAGGAGCTCGAGCAGGTCCTTCGCGAGGAGCCCGAGGCTCTCGTCCCCCCGCCTCAGCTCCAGCAGGAGAACCTTCAGTTTGGGATCGGCGCGAAAGCTGACGAGGTTCGCGTTCTTCTCGTTCCCCTTCTGGGAAGCCGTCCTCCTCATCCTTCACCTCCTTTCTGGATCCAGCGAGCGAATTCTTCCGCCTCTGGTAGGTGAGGCAACAGCTGGGACCAGCTCCGCGCGCCAATCTTGCGAGCGATCCGCCCCACCTCCCTGGCGGCCATCTCCCAGGCCTCATCATCTTCGCCTAGGAAGCCCCTGAGCCGTTCAAGCCATGGAACGGGCGGGATTCCGAGGACCATCTCCGCTGGGCCAGGCGGCGGAGCGCGTCTCGGACCTCCTCCGCCTCCCGCTCGCCGAAGGTGGGCGGCTCCTCCCCCCGCCGCTCGGCGAGGAGGCGGGCTAGGATGACAAGGGGTGTCGGCTTCATCATGGCGCTTCTCCTTTCCTTTCACTCACGGGCATCGGATGGGGCGACCGGCCCGGGCGTCCTCGAGATGGCGCATGACCCGGGCGGCCAGAAACCTCGATTCCGCTGGCCAGGCGGCGGGTGGAAGCCTCAGCAGTTGCGGCCCCCCGTTGTAGGCGGCCAGAGCCCGGGGCAAATCTCCGTTCGCCTCTCCCAAGAGACGGCAGAACACCCCGACCCCGACCCGGAGGTTGTCCACCGGGTCGAAAGGATCATCGCCAGCGGCGAAGTGATAGGGCATCACTTGAAGCAACCCCATGGCACCCTTCGGCGAGACGGCGCGGGGGTCTCCGCAAGATTCCGCGGCGATCAGGGCGGCCACCAGGGCCGGGTCCAAGTTGCAGGACGCCGCCGCCTGGCGGATCAGACCCTCCCACCGCCGCACCGCGGGAGGGAACGCTTGGAGGGTTTCCGTCCGATCCGCTCGGATCGCCTGCGCCGCAGGGGGCCGCGCCATCAGTTTGCCAGACGAAAGCCCCAGCAGGGCGGCTAGGAAAGCCGACGTCAGAGCCCAGGCCAGTGCTCTCACCTTGTCCTCCAAACATGGCTTGTGGTCGATCTTGGCCCTCCATCGGGAGGAAGACACGTTGCTTCTATTTTGCCGCCCAGGTCCATCCTGCCGACAAGCCGTCTTCCTGTTTGTCCTCGAGAGCGCTTGACGCCTCGCGACGCAAGGATGGGG
>JAPWUV010000016.1 GCA_028275345.1 bacterium | reverse complement strand
GCTCATCCTCATCGTCTACTTAAGGTTGCCCAAGGCTCCGTGGTGGGAAGTAAGCCGGTTCACGATCGAGATCGAAGATGGAGTTGCCATCCTGCGCGACAACATACCGATCCGCGCCGCGATCGCCGCGCTGAACGCCGCCGCAGGCCGCGAAGTGGTCAAAGCCCGCCGCTTTGGGGCCCTGTGCCCTCAGTGCGGCACGGCCCACGGGGAATGGGTGAACAGCCCAGCGGGGGACCACTGCGTCTTCTGCGGCTGGATGGTCGGGACCAAACCGCTTGGGCATGTGGAGGTGGGGGATCGCTTCTGGATCCCCATCATGGGGCGCGTGGTGGTGCACCCGCTCACCAAGGTGCGCGTGGTGGAGGCCCACAACCAGGTGACGGGGTGCGCTCCCGATGAGAGCCAGCGCGCCCGCCCAGGGGAGCTCCCGCAGGAGCCCTTGGCGTTGCGTGACGTCCCCAGGGCAGTTCCAAGCTACGAATACATCTTGGTCGAGGTGGCCGAGTTGCCATCGAGGTGGGATCCAGTCCCCCCTGAGAAAAGGGGCTCCCTCAATGGGCCGAAGGAAGCGACAGAAGGCGACGATCACTCTCCAGTGTCTCCTGCGCTTTGAGACGCGGGAGGACCGGGAGGCGGTCCTCTCCCTGATGCGCCGCTTCTCGGCGGCGATGCGCTTCGCCTATTCGCGCCTCCTAGAGGGGATGGAGGACCACGAGGTCCGCCAGCGCGTCGCCGCCCTTTTCGGCCTGAACGCCCGCTACGCCCACGGTGCCCTGACGAAGGCGAAGGCCATCCTTTCCGCCTGCCGGGAGCAGGGCCGGAGCCCGAAGAAGGTGGTCTTCGGGGGAAGGAGGCTCTTCGAGCAACTGAAGCGGAGGCATCTTTCGGGGAAGCGCCGGGCGGAGCTGAAGCGGGAATGGCGGGAGCGGCGGCAGGGGCTACTGTTTGCCGTGGGGGAGAAAGGCAGCCGGGGCAACCAGAACCTGCGCCTGGAGTGGGAGGGAAGCCGCCTCTTCCTGCGGATCAATGTGGGAGATCGGCGGTGGGTTCGCGCCGAGGTGATCCGGAAGGCGAAGCGGGAGAAGGACAGGTGGAACCGGCTTCTCGCCCGCCTGGCCCAAGCCGAAGCAACGGGGGAGTGGTTCCCCTACACGGTGACCCTGCGCCTGCGGGAAGGCCAGGTCTATGCGTTCATCGCCTTCGAGGAGGATCTTCCCCCGGTTTCCGTCACCCGGGATCAGGGGGTGATCGGGATTGACCTCAACGCCTTCCCGCACCATCTGGCCTGGGCGGAGGCCTCGCCGGATGGGAACCTTCTCGCCCACGGGGCCATCCCCTTAACCGGGATGGAGGGCCTGCGCAAGGCGGAGCGGGAGCGCCGGCTGTGGCTGGCCGCCTATGAGGTGATCCGCCTGGCGAAGGCGAAAGGGAAGGCGATCGCCCTGGAGCGCCTGAAGGGGATCCCGCGGGGCCAGCGGGGGGATGGAAGGCCTGGCCTTCGGCGGAAGCTCGGCCAATGGGCACCCCGTAGCCTGGGGGAGAAGATCCAGATCCTGGCCCGGCGGGAAGGCATTGAGGTCATCGAGGTGAGCCCCGCTTACACGTCGATCATCGGGTCCTTGAAGTATGCGCCCCAGTTCCTGCTGGACAAGGATCGGGCGGCGGCGCTGGTGATCGCCCGCCGCGCCCTGGGTTTCGAGGAGCGCCTGCCGGCGCATTACGAGCGCCTGCTGCAGGACGGAGCGTTCCTGGAGTATGCGACGGCCTACTGGATGGATCGGATCACAGAATTGCGGGAGCGGCTGAAGGGCGAGAAGAGCAAGCCGAAGCGAAACGCCCTTCGAGCCGAGCTGAAGCGAGCGCGGGAATCCCTCCGGCTCTCGCAGAGCCGGATGCGGGTTCAGCAAAGCGCGGGCGGCGGAACAGCCTCCCAACAGACGGTCGACCAGGGGTTGACAGCAGTTGCCGTTTTTGTTATCATCTGCTTCGGTGGCAGGGGGCGGGCGGTGGGCGGCCTGGGAGCGGCGAAAACCAAGCCGCACAGCTCGAAACCAGAACCCGACTCGAACGGGCTGGCCACCCGCAACGGCCCTACCGGGAGTTCCCCGGGAAGTGACGCCTGTGGAGATCCCTCTGGCGGCGGAACGGCCCGCGAGGGTCGGTCTACGAGCCACGGGTCGATGAAGCAGGAAGCAACCCGTCATGAGTTTCACCCTAGGCGGGTGAAATAAATGACGATGCGTTGCAGAACGGAAGGAGCCGGTGAGGGGCCGGGCTTCGGCCCGGCGAAGCGGCTGGGAAGTCGTCCGCGCCGCCCTCGTCGAGCCGATCCTGGGGAGGTCCTTCCGGGACCTCTCTCCCCTGAGACCGGTTCTGGTCGCGGGGGACTGGGGGAGGCCGGCGATGCGGCGAGCTCCCGACCTGGTGCGGGGGCGGGGTCCCCAAGGGCCTTGAAACCATCTTGGTGAGACACCAGGGACGCCTTGACCACGATGTCCCCCACCTCGATGGGGATCAGGGCATGTTGCTCGCAGGACAACTTCCCACTGCCGCGGATGTAAATCGGGCGCTTCCGTCGTCCTCGCGAGTCGGCGATGATGGTCGCCCGCCCGGTGTTCGTAAACCCGCCCCCTTCCTCCCAGAGGCATGGGAGGCCACGTCGGGATCGCACGATGGGGATGGTGGTTTGGCTCATCTCCACACCTCCTGATTTGGGTTCCGGTTCCATGGCGCATCGTCATTCATTCCACCCGCTTGGGCGAAACCCATGATGGACTGCTTCCCGCTTCATCGGCCCATGGCTCGTGGGCTGGATCTTGTCCGCTCCACCATCAGATGGATCTCCACGATTGTGACTTCCCGGGGATCCACCAGTAGGGCCGTTCAGGGCGGTCAGCCCGTTCGAGTCGAATTGTGACTTCGGGCTGTGTGGCCTGGCTTTCACCGCTCCCGATTTGCTCGCCGCCCGCGGGAATCGGCTGAGGATCTCCCCTTGTGGAGCGAAGCAGACAAACCGCTTTCAGGCGTTTGCGTTCCACCCGCGGCGCGCCACGGCGTTCCACTCGAACCCATTCCGGCGCAGAAACTCCCGCACGGCATCCGGAGACTTCCGCGCAAATCACAAGGAAATCCCGCCCCTTCAGCGCCACGAAAGGAACCCACCCACCGATTCCGTTGGCGCACTCTAACGATGGCGAAAACCCCCGAAAAACGGGGGGATGTTTTATTTTGCGGGGGGGATGCCAGATCCCCCCCTCAAAAAACGCTCTTGGACGCGGGTACATGTACTGTACGCCGCGGATCCCCCCCGGGGGGATCCTGGATCCCCCAGGGGGGGATGGGGATATCCCCCTCCGGGGGATCCGGATGATCTGTGTATAGTACATGCGAACTTCGTTTTGCGATTTTTGAAGGGGGGATCCTGCATCCCCCCTCCCCGGATCGCGACCCCCTGGGGGGAGGGTGGGTTTTGGGATGCATTAGCACGCGCCAACCACCGGCCTCCTGTTTGGACCAGCCAGAGGGAAAGCGGCCATCCCCGTTCGGGTCGGATTGGGGCGGGGCGCAGGGCTCAGGAAGCGGCGAGGCCAGCCTTCGTGGCTGTTGGGCTTCCGCCACCCGTGGGAATCGGCTGAGCGGTTGAGGGCCTTCCTTTGGAGCGAAGCAGACAGATTGGGGAGAGCTCAGCCCGCGCGGCTTTCAAGCGTTTGCGTCTCGTTCGCGCCGCTCCGTGGAGCATGGCCACTCTGACGAGACACCCCGTTGCGCCCCCGCCTCCATCTCTCCCAGCAGAACGGAAGCCTGTGGCGCTCCCCCGGCCCTTCGCGGCGCTTGCCAAAACCCCAGTTTCGGTGTAGAAAAGAAAGCAACCAAGCGCGGAGGTGCCCCATGGCCCAGACCAAGGCCAAGAGGACCAAGAAAAGTGTTTCGCGCCGTCCCCAGACGTGCACGCCACGCCGTGGCATCGCGAAGCGCGGGGGGTGGGTTGATCAACAAGTTGCCGAAATCCTCAGGTCCCCAGCCTCCCTCGAAGAGAAAACGCGTCTCGTCTACGAGATCCTCTCCGTCAAACCTCCCATTCGCGGGGATCACCTTTCCCCGCTTGAGGTGATCCGTACCAACCTCGCCCGCAGATTCCCGAGCCTTGCTGATGACCCGGATGGTCCACTGGCTCCCAAGAACATGCCTGGGACTCTCTATTTGGTCCTCGTGGACTCGCTCGATAAGTGGAAAGCTCCAAACGGTCGCAGGCGACAGGATGGACGCGCCTCATTCATCACCTTTCTCACAAACCGCTTGACATGGCTCTGCCTGCACTTGCTCGAGCAGGTGTACAGGCAGAATCACGAGATCCCCCTGAGCGTGTTCCTCAGGCGGGGCTGGGATGATCAGGACGCCATCGACGAGGACTACGTTCTCGGTTTGGGATTCGTGCCCATCACCGAGGAGTGCCTCTGAACTGGTCGGGGGGCGCGGATGACTGCTCTGGCGCAGATCCGCATCTGCGAAATCTCACCCGATTCCCCTTTGCTCCTGGCCCCTCGCCTCGGGGTCTTTGCGCCTGCGAACGGAGTGGCGCTTGGCGCGATGGAGCGGATGATCTTCGAGCGACACCCTGCTGTGGCCTGGGGCGGCGTGCTGGGCAGGGGGAAGGGGACGGTTCGGCTGGTGGTGGCCCCGCTTTCGGGATCTGCCTCGAGGGATGAGCTACTCCTCGTCTCGAGTAGCCTCGCGTCGGACACGGAGACCACTGTCGTTTTGCGCGATCACGCCGCCCACGGTGGTCGGCATCTCTTCGTCCAGTTTGAGCGCGGGGAAGCCGATTTGTTGCCGCACTTGGTCTGGGAGCATCTCGCCCAGGATTGGCCAGAGGTGAAGCTCCCAGACGGCCTCCTGTGGGGACTTCCTTGCGGCTTCGGACGCTGGACCCGGGAGCTCTACCGCCTTTCCCCGAACGGGGAAGGAGGCCCTGGGTTCGGCCTGATTCTGGGCGGTGGCGCGCCCAGTGTCCTGGCCGCGAACATTCTCCGCTATGGATCTCCAGATTGGATTCGCTTAGCCGCCAACCCGGCGGTTTTGGCGAAGTCTTTGCGCTTCCTGATTCACCTGGCGGAGGACGTGCTGGCCATGGGGGATCAGGAGGTGGCGCGGCTGATTGCGGCCCTGGCCCCGTTCGAAGCCGACGCGGCGCTGAACGGCAAGGCCTCGTCCCTAACCGTCATTGCCGCGGCCACGGCGGGGGCGCTGTCCGTGCCAGTCAACCTGGCATTTCAGATGTTGGAGGCCTCACTGGCCTGTGCGCATGCCGGGGTGGCGGACGAGTTCGCCGAATCAAAAACCCGTTTCGGGATTACTGCCATGGAAGCGTTCTTTTTGCTACGAGGACAGCAGGCGCAGGACGCCCTGTTGCTGGACGGCACGGTGCGGGTCCTGGATCTCAGCGAGCGCGTTGCTCACCACGAGCTCATCTACGTCCTAGCAGAGCCCCGCACCGTCCTGAGGCTTTCCCGCAGTGGCACCTTGCGCGGGCAAACCGTTTGCCCCGCGGTGATCCCCGATCCGTTCGGATTGGGCGGCGATCTCGCCGCGATCCTGACTTTCCCCGCGGACGAAAAGGAGTTTGATCCCCTTGCCCAGGCCATAGCGGCGAACATCGGTGCCTTGCTCCAGGTTGAGTTCAGCCGCCTGGGCGGCGATTTCCGCTTGCAAAACGTTTCGGTCGTGGGCGTGCACGCCTTGCACACCCAGCTCAGCGAGGCCCAGGCGGCGATCCACCGCCTGCTTTCGGGCGGCTGGCTGGCCTTGGGAGGGGATGGGGTGCGGCTCAGGATCGCCGGCGTTCTTCCGCTGATGAGCGATGAGGGCGAAGACGGTCAGGCCAGCCAAAGCCGGAAGGCGCGGAAGAAGGCCGGCTCCAGGGCTGGATCCAAAGCCAGGCCCCGGGCCAGCCGCGCCAAGAACGCCAAGAAGGGCGGGAGGGAAAAGCGATGAGCCTCCCAGGCGGGGAGAGGGACGTCTTCGTTGAGACAAGCCGCTCGCCCGAATCCGGCTTTGTGTCGTGCCGCTGTCCCATCCACGCGGACCAGACGCCATCCGCCAGCCTGCTGTTCAGGGAGGGGCGTCCAGTTGCGATGTTCTGCTTTGGTGCTTGCGCGGCCAGGAGGGGGGCTCGCTTCGCTCGCTTTCGGGTTCTCCGCGCCGACCCGGCTGAGGGCGGCTGGAACATCCGCGTCGCTCCCGAGAGCGCGGGGCCCGAGCGCGCGAAAACTGTCCACAGGAAAAGCAAGAAGCCAGCGCCGCCGAACTCGGATCAGCAACAAGAGGTGCCGAGCCTGGTGATCCAAGAGGCGGTGGAGCGGATGAAGGCCGAGGCGGTGGCTCGGTTGGAGGCCTTCCGCGCTGGAAAGTGCAGGGAAACGCCGGAGGCCTGGCGGATGTGGCTGAGGATCAAGCGCATTGATCTGGAGCGGCTGGAGCGGGAGCGGCCTGGCCTGGAGTTCCCGCCAATCTTCCTCGACCTGGCCATCGCTTTCCCGTTGACCCCAATCCCGCCCGAGCCGGGCCTGCCCGCACGCTATCACCTCCGCTTCCATGCGGGGTTGAAGGCGATCAATTACCCGCCCGATTCCTCGCAGGGGAAGATTTGGGCCTATGCGCCGCGCGGATTTCGGCCCGGATCCCCGGTCGTCGTGGTGGAGGCTCCGCAACACGCGTTGCGCATCGCCCTTTTGACCGACAGGGTTCTTCCCCTTGCGGCGATGGGGATCGGCAACGTCCCGCGGCTGGTGCAGGCGGCCTCCGAGGCCGGAGGGGCTGTCGTTCGTGTGTTCGCGGACGACCCGGTGGCCGTTCCAGGCGCGGTGGGCGTTGATCTGGACGAGGTGGCCAGCGACGAGCGTCTGCTTCGCTTGCTTGGACTTTCGAGGGGAGTCGTCTCATGAGCGCGGTCTGCCTCGTCGCGCCGTGCGGTTTTGGGAAAACCGAGCGCGCCGTTGAGACGGCGGCGATCCACGCGGAGGCGGGACGCAGTGTGCTCTACGTCGTCCCGACCCGGGCGTTGCTGATGGAGATCGCCGAGCGCTTCCGGAGGCTCGGTGTCCGCCCCCGGATCGCCGTCGGGCGCTCCACCTCCAAGGATCCAGCCAACTGCCGCAACCCCGAGGCGGATGCCGCTCAGGCCGTCGGGATCTCGCTGGAGGCCTTCTGCCGCTCCTGTCCGTTCTTCGCTGACTGCGACTACATCACGGCCCGCGCGGCCATCTTCCCGCGCGGGACGGTGACCATCGCCACCCTGGCCTTCTTACTGTGGAACCCAGTGCCGCTCAGCAAGGTGGACGTCGTGCTCTACGACGAAATGCCTGACCCGGTTGTTGAGATCCCCGCGGACCCGCGTGTTTCGCCGCCCCGCTCCGAGCGGGCGCGTTACATCCCACTGCGCTCCCTGCCTCCCGCCATCCGCAAAGCCGTGCGGGCGTACGCGCGCCGCCGCGGCGTGCCCGAGCCAGCGGGCTATCTGATCCCGCTCCTCCCGCGCGGGACGCAGGAGACGCTGGTCCTCACCGCCACGCCGCTCCCCGGCGTTCTCGATGTCCTCCTGGGCTTGCGCCCAGGCGAGCTTGAGTACCAGGCGATGGGCGGGGAGCACCTTGCGCTTGACCAAACGGTCGAGTGGTTTTACCAGAGCCTGCCGCACTCGCGCGAGTGGACGCCATCCCGGCGCGGGTGCGGCTTCAAGAAGAACACCGCGCCCGGGTTGCCTTACTTCCGCGCCTCCCTTGGCTTGAGCGGGTGGCGCGGCAAGGCTCTGGAGGCCTACGGCTCCTTCTCCCCGCCGCCGCACATCTTCTACGTCCTGGCCTACGCCACTGGGGCGCGGTTGCGCCTGGATCCAGTGGACGGGCTTTTCGACGAATCCTCGTTCCGCGAGGACCCGCTGGAGGTCCTGCGGGCGCGCCGGATCCCAGGGTGGACGCTGTCCTTCGTTTACGAAACCCCGAACGGAGAGCGCGTCTACCCCGTCGAGTGGCTGATCCGCGCAGGGGATCTGTCTCAACTCCTCGGTCGGGGCGGCATCCTCGACAAGGAGGCCAGCCGCGCCATCGGCGGCATCCCGCTGGTGGCCCGCAATCACGTCTGGAGCTACCGGCTGGCCCGGAGGGTGCGGCTGGCTGGCTACGACGTCGAGGACGTCTCCTACGCAGTGGCGGTCCACGCGTTCGCCTTCGAAAGGGACCCCGTCGGCTGGATGGCGGCCTTCTGGCCTCACGCGTTGCGGGTCGCCGCCTCCAGCCGCCTTCTGGACATGGCCAGAAGGACCGCCCGCCGCCTGAAGGACGCCACAAGGCGGGTGAACGATGTCCTCAGCGGGAAGATCCCGCTGGAGCCCAACTCGGACGGAGGCGATCATGGTAGCCAAGAAGACGTCGATGGGGCGGAAGATCTCGCGGAAATCTAGGCCCAAGACTGGGGGGCAACGGATGCTCTCCCGCGACGGGTGGAAGTTGCTACTGGACGAAAACGGCGTGTTGCAGATCCGCTCGCCCAGTGGGAGCGAGTTTATCCCTCATTCGGGAGGGCGCTCGTGAAGGCACCGGAGGTGACGCTGGAGCTGGTCGGCACCCGCGTGGAGGTCGAGGAGCACGCGCGCGGCCTCCTGAGATCCCTGCTTCCCGACTCCAACCCCGATGACGGGGTTGTTGTGACGGGGAAAGGGGCGGGGGTCTGGATCCTCTGCGCGCGCGCCTATCAGTATGAAGGCATGAAGGTATGGGTCGGCGTGCTGGCCCCTGTCAGCGGAAAAGGAGACGGGAAATGAGGTTCTTCGCCCACCTTCACACGGCATACAGCGATGGCTTGCTGATGCCTGGGGATTTGGACGACGCGGATGTGGTGGTGGCGTGCGATCACCTGATTCCCACCGCCACCATCGCCATGCACCTGTCCGACCCGCGCCGCTTTCCGCTGGTGGCCGTTGAGGCCTATCAGGACCTCGGCGACCCGAACGGGAAGCTGGCGCATCTCACCCTCATCGCTTTCCGCTCCGAGGGCGTGCGGCGGCTTTTCTCCCTCATCCCCCGCATGCCGCTCCAGGGATGGGACTGGATGAGGGAGGGGCTGGAGGGCCTCATCGTCACCACCTCCTGCATGGCCAGCCCGCTCCACCATGCGGCCCGCGGGGGAGGGGATGAGGAGTTGCTGTCGCGGGTTTCCCGCATGGTGGAGGAGGCAGGCGGCGTTTTTGCCGTCGAGGTCTTCCCGTGGGACGCGGGTCCAAGCGGGGAGCTCCCCAATGCGTTGTGGGAGACGGCGCGCCGGTTCGCGGGCGGGAGGATCCTTCCGTCCTCGGACTTCCACCTGCCCGAGGACCCCGAGAGCTGGCTGGCCTACCGGCTGGCCCTGGCCGCCCGGCCCGAGCGGCATGACGGTCGCTTCCTGAAGGCCCATCCGATGAAGGGAGGGCTGGGCTTCTACCAGAAGATGCGCGAAGCGTCCGCGTACGTCACGCGCCGCTGGGTTGCCCCCATCCCGGACTGGCTGGCTCGTCTGTTGCCGGATGGCCCGATCCTGAGCTTCCCGCTTCCCGAGCCTCCAGCGGGGGAGCTGGCGGCCTACCGTGCCTGGGCGCTTTCTCAAGCGGAGGCCAGCGGCGTGCTGGAGGGGGTTCGGCGTGAGCTGGACATCCTCAGCGCCCATCCGGAGGCGCTGACCTACATGGCGCTGACGTGGCGCGTGGTGCAGGCGCTCCAGGACGCCAACGTGCTGGTGCGGCTTCGGGGGTCTGGCGCGGGGTCGCTCCTGGCCTGGCTGATGGCCCCCCTCACGCCCAACCCGCAGGAGTGGGGGGCCATGTTCGAGCGCTTTTTCAACCCCTATCGGGAAGGGCTCCCGGACTTGGACTTGGACGTGCCTGATCAAGGGCGGGCTGTTGAGGCGTTGCGCAAGGCCGGCTTCCAGGTGGCCCGCCTGGCGGCTTTCCGCACGCTGGCCGACCCGGAGTCGGCGATCCGGGAGGCGGCGCTTCGCCTCATCGGCCCAGGGCGGCGCAAGGAGGACGCCGCGCGGGACGCCCAGATCATCGCCAAGGAGTTCGGCGTCAGCGCCGACGAGATCTGGCGCGCCGCGGAGCGCCTGGCACGGATGGCCTATCCGGTGGGCCTTTCCGTTCATCCGTCTGGCTTCGTGGTGATCCCGCCGGGATGGGCCAACGAGCCCGCGCTCCCCATGGCACCAGATTGGCTCGGGGGGATGGCACTGATCTCGGGGGATATGACGCCATGGAAAGTCGATCTCCTCAACGTGGACGCCCTCCGGGCTTACGAGAATGAGCTCCAACATTACCTGATTTGGGCCACCGGTCTTCTTCCAGACAGCGAGATCCCCAACACGCTAGGCGCGGGGGCCGCTGGCGTCTTCCAGATGGGGCCTGCCGTGATCCGTCGCGTCAAGGGCCTGGCGCGCCCAAGCTTGCAAGCGCGAGATGTCGTCCAAATCTTGGCGGAGGAGCGCCCAGGCGCGCGCGGCTTCCTGTTTCAGGAGGACGCCATGCGGGCCGCGGCGGAGGCCGCCCTCCGGCTGGGCCTGGGCGAGGAGGGGTCCTGGAGGGCGGCGGATCTGGCGCGCCGCTGGACGGCGAAGGCCGATCCGGCGGCCTGGGAGGAGCTGGAGCGGATGCTGGCTGGCCAGGAGGACGTCCTGGCCAGGCTGAGGGATTCGGGCGGCTACTCCTTCTGCCTCAGCCACGCCATGGCCGCGGCCTCGCTGACGATCGCTGACATGCTGGCCCTGCAAGAGCCCCCAGACTCGTTGCTGTTGTTGATGGACCGCGCGGCGCACGCGTCTGGCCTGGAGCGCATCAGCGTCCTCTTCCACCTCCTTGTGCGCGCCGCTCAGGCGGGGTGGCGTGTGCGCTTGGATTCCGGCCCATCTGGGGTGCTGGAGGAAGAGCAGGTTTTGTTGCTGGGAGAGGATCTGATCCGCGATGTCTCGGACCTGATCAAGAGGGCCGACATCCTGCTGAGGCTCCAGGCCGGCTTGCGCGCGCAGGTTGTGGCACAAGTGGTAGGCTTTTCATTGGATGTGCTGACCGCCGCGGCGGGCGTCATCGCTCGCCCGCGGGATGGACGGAGCGCCATCGGCGCGGGGTGCTTTATCTACGCGATCAAACGCGAGTCTCGCCTCCACGAGCCGCTCGCCCTTGCCCTGGTCACGCCGTGGGGGAGCGAGGGGTGGGTAGTCACCACGCGCCAGGACGGATCCATGGTCGGCCTGGCGGTCCCCGGGAAGGGCGGCGAGTGGAAGCGCGTGGACTACGACACGTTGCTGAAGGACCCGCGGGCGATCCGCCTCGAGGATCTTCTTGGGAGGACAAAGCATGTACGCTCTCCTGACCGCAATCGGGAGGGTTGAGCGAGCGGCAGGCCTGGAAATCGGCCCCGAGGATGAGGCCTTCTTCCTGATCGTCGAGGACGGCGTCTCTGATGAGGAGATGGGCGTCCCGCTGGACTGGGAGGACAAGCCCCGCGCGGGTCCGCCGAGGTTGCATATCCTCCTGCTGGCCCGTCGCGGCAGTCGTGTGGCGGACGTGCTGGCGACTGCCGCGAAGCGGGAGTGGGTGGTTTTGGTGGAAGCGCTCCCGTTGCCACCGCTTCTCACCGAAGAAGAGTGCTTCCATGTGGCGATCCCGGAGCAGGTCCGCGCGAGGCGGTTGGCCGATCCAATCCTGACCAAGTGGAGGTAAGCATGCGCTTCCTGATTCTCTCCGAGAATGGGGTTTGCGGATCCGGCGTCCTGTCCGCGGCGGGGATGAGGTGCGACATCACGAGTCAGGATGGCCATCCTGTCCTCCTGGCCCTCATCCCGCCTGGCGATTGGGGGGAGCTGGAGAGCTGGCGCGCGGAGGCGGATGGAAGGGTTTCCCTCCGCTTTGCTGGCAACGTGAAGTTGCCAGTGGATTTGCTGACCCCCAGCGCGCCCCCGCTTCTGCTTCTGGAGCAGGAGGGCCAGAAGCTCCAGATCCCGATTGCCCGCCCCCTCCCGAAGGGCTGGCCGCCGATGCGTCCAGTGCGCCTGCCGTCCAAGGCGTCTGCCGGCTCCATGGATGGGCGGATCCTCGCCCGTCGCGGTGTGTGGCGTGTGGAAGGGTCTGGGACGAGGAATCTGGATGCGGAGGTTTTCGCCTTCGCGATCGCGGGGGAACATCGGGATGGCTGGTTCCAGTCGGGATCCATCCTGATCGCCCTGCAGGACGATGTGGTGGTGGGAGTGCTGACCCCCCTGTACCTCCGGGTCCAAGCTCAGCTGGACGCGTTCGCCCCATCTCTCCCCATGCGGCTGGAGGAGGCAACGAAGGCGGCATCGGGGCTGTGGCGGAAGGTGGCCAAGCAGGTGCTGGCCAGTGAGAAGCCAGATCCCGAGAGCGTGCGGCTTTTGGCTCTTCTGCGGAAGGTCATTGCCTTGCTCCGCGCCGCCGAGGCGGATGGGGAACAGCCGAGCCGTTGGCTTCTCCTGCGTCCGCGCGGGCTTATGATGCTCAGCAAGGGTGGGCCCCGCTATGTGACCGGCGTCGCCCTGCACGGAACCCATTGTCGCGTTGAGTGGAGGTGGGCGAAATGAAACTGTTCGAGCTACGCAACGTCGGCAACGCAATCCGTTTCCGCGTTCTCCGGCAGGATGAGAGCCTGCCCTCGAACGCTCTCCTTGCCTTATCCGGCCCCGAGGAGTTGAGGAAGGCCTCCGGATTCTCGGCTGTTGTCTGTAGCGAGAGGTATATCCTGCCATGCCTCTTCGCCTTGTGCGGCGGGAATCCGCTCAGCCTGCCATCGCAGGCGATGGAATGGCTGGATTACCCCAGCCCTTTCCAGCCGTCCGCCCTTCCCGCGAACGAGGAGAAGTTGCGGAAGGTGGTGATGGGTTTCCCGATGGCGGACGCGCTTCATCGTTCCATCGTCTCAAAGGCCCGCTCTGAGCCCCTTCCCATCGTGGGGTTGCCAGCCGATCGGTTACGGGAGCGCCTGGAGAGGGTCTTAAAGAGGGAAGCCGACTTGGCGGATCCCGCTGATGTGGAATCGCTGAACCTGAATCCAGATTTCCTCTTGTTGATGAAATCGATCTACCAAGGAAGCGTGGACGAGCGGAGCGGCTTTCTGAAAGGCCTTCTGGCTCTCGCCGAGAGCGGCGCGGGCGAGAGCGTTGGGCTGGAGACCGTTCTCAAGGCGAGGATGGTGGTGCTGGAGATCTACCCTGTGCCGTCGGCTGGCGTCGTCGTCCGCTACGTGTCCCCCTTCGCTCCTCATCTCAACTCTTGGTCGGGGATGGAGACCCGGGTCGCCGTGGTCGCTTCGTCCCACGAGAGGGAGGCCACCCGATTGGGCTATCTTGTGGCCCCCCTGGTTCTGGTCTTGCCGCTCTCGGACTACCCCCGCCCGTGGGAAAGCGGGATCCCGGTTGCCCTCTGGCGGCATGACCAGTGGGTCTTGAAAACCGATCGTGGCAAGCGCGCGGGCGAAGGCGGGAGGGACAAGGGATGGTTTCGCGTATCTCGCTTTGTGCGAAGCGAAACCGAGATGCACCAGTTCCTGTTCGAGGCCCTTGACCTTGAGAAAGGGAGGTAGAGATGCGTGTCGCCATGAGCATCCAAGATGGAATCCTGCGCTTCGCGCCGCCGCGTCCCAGGGCGAAGGTGGACCCTGCGCGGTGGTTGCTGGTCGGATGGGAACCCGAAGGAGCTGTCAGCGCGCTGACGCCGCTTGGCGGTGTCCTGAGCGTGCGGCCCTCCTCGGACAAGGCGGATGCCGTTTCGTCTCAGATTCGCTTGCCGAAGTCGTGGTTTTGGATTTCCTTGCCACGCCTGACAGTCGCAGGGCGACTGGAGGTGGGGATAGGAGCGGAGGGCAAGTCATTCCTGCTCTTGAAATCCCGCTATGGGGCAGAGGAGGTGGTTCGCGAAGCGAACCTGATTCCAGCGCGGGACGTCTCGGAAGTCGTGGAGGTTGCCGTCTGGCGGGCCTTGAACGCCATTCATCAAGGCCAGAGCCCATTGCGCGATCTGGCTACGCTCCTTTCCATGTCAAGCCTGGTCCGCTTGGAGAGCGACGACAAGATGGTGTTGTGGTGCCGTGTCGGCCAAGCCATGGCCCAGGTGGAGCTTTCTGGGTACCAATCCGGCGTGGGGGTGGCTCTTCCCTTGATCCCCAAGATCCAGTGGCTGGTGCCGTCCAAAAATGACTTTCTGGTTCTCGTCCAATCGGACCCCCTTCGCTCGTCCTTGCCGATGATCGTCGGCGAGCTGGAGGGGTGGAGTGGGCTGGGCGTGATCGGCGCGCTGGAGCCCCGGCTGTGGCTGGAGGCCGTGGGCGGTTCGCAGTGGGATCCTGGCGACTAAGAGGAGGTTTTGCCGTGACGAGCAAGCCCCTGCCTCTCCTGACTGCTAAGAGGTTTCCATTCGGAATATTGCCCGTGATGAATGAGGGCGGCATCGAGATCCCGGTTCTGTCCTTCGCGGGGCTTCTCCCTCCCAGGGAGTGGCCCGAGGAGGCCTTTGAGCGCCTCTTGGACTTGGGGGGCGGAGAAGCCCGCGCCGCCATCTGGGGCCTGACGCGGGAGATGCAGGGCCGCTTGGCTCAGATGGGGCTGAGGGTTAATCGCGTCGCCTTCCTCGGCGGAACGCCGCCGAGGGATGTTTGTGTATTGATCGGAGATGCCCCCCGGGTCCAGTCGGCCATCGAGATGGCGACCCAGTGGAATGTCTGGCCTATGCGGGCGGACGAGACGTTGCTTCGCACACTTGAAACATCCTGAGCCCCCTGGAGGGAAGACGCATGAGTCGGCATCGCGTTTTGCGCGTTCTTCTGGCCCTTGCTCTTGCCGTCGTGGCGCTCTCCTGCGCCCACGCCTCTGGGCAGGGCGCGTCGGGCGGGGCGCGCGGCGGCCAGATGCGGGAGGTGGAGACATCCCTTGGAAAGCTCTCCGTCCCCAGCGGCTGTCAGATCCCCGAGATCCAGTCTCGGGACCGGTTGCCCATGTTGCTTTCCGCCCTGGCCCGGCAGGGCCCCACCATCAATCTGGTCTGCTGGGATGAGCGGGAGCAGGGGGTGCTGATCGTCAACATGGGGCTTTTCAACGTCGACGTCCAGAAGGTCGTCATGTTGCCCCGCACGCCGCGGGGGGATCCAGATCCCATCGTCCACCTGTTCGAGATCCCCGACAACGTCCCCGAGCTCCTTGCCCAGAAGATGCTCGGTGACCTCCGCGTCCGCCTGGCTCAGGAGGCGGCGAAGGGGAGGCCAGTTTGGTTCGTCTCCCAGGTGGAGCGGGAGAAGGTGGGAGAGGGAGCGGCGCGCCTGAGCGTTCTTCTCCTTAACGAGGACGGGGGCAAGCGTCTGCGGTTGCGGGCGATTGTGGCGCGCGGCCAGACAAGCGCGGATCTCGCGGTGATGCGCATGGGGGCGGTCGTTTCCGCGGATCCGCCCTCGCGGGAGTGGGAGCGCGCGTGGCGGAGTGTGGAGGAAATCTTGATGCGAAACGGAGGCGGAAAATGACGCTTCTGGAGTTCTTGGACACGCCCGGTGGGGTTGATAGCGGTTGCGGTGGCAGACCCGCGAAAAGCATGGCCTGGAGGTCGTGGATTTCCTGCCTGATGGCCAGACGTCTTCTTCGTGGAGTTTCGCTTTGTGCCGGAGGCGCTCATCTGGTCTATGGGTGGCGTACCAAAGGCTCATGGAATGGAGGAAGGGCCGATAATGACCCAGAAACGTGCGGCGCTTCCCGTCCTCCTGCTGGCGAGACAAGCTGTTGGCACAGTTGCCTGCCTGGGCCTGCCTTCTTGGGGGGAGGCGCGTGTCAGAATGTGAAGGGAAAAACCGCCTAAGGTGGAGGTGAGAGATGAGCCTCGCTCCGAATTTTCTGAAAGCTCTCGGCGATGTGCTGGCCCAGACCACGGACATGCTGAAAGGCATGGCCGAAATCTGCCAGCCGGATCTTTGGCGTGAGCGGAAGATCGCGCTCGGGGAGGAGGAGATCTCCGCCTATGTGGCGGAGGTCGATTCCGAGTTCGGCGGGCTGATCCACCAGGGCTTCCTCGGCCTGTTTCACCCGCCGATTGGGGAGACTCTCTTCGAGCATGTCCTCTGGTCCCGCTGGGCCGCTGGAAAGACCGAAGCATTAATCCTCATCCGCACCGCATGGGAGAGGGGACACACGTGGGCGCTGATGGGACAACTGCCACGAGACAAATTCATGGTTGAGGCTTGGCAAGAAGAGATGGGGGAATCCAAAGTGGTGAAGGTGGCAGGCATGCTCCCCGCCCGCCATCCCTGGCTACGAGCTGGAACGCAACCTCCGGTTCCCTACTTGAGCGCATTCTCGCGCTCAGAGAGGCGCTTCAGCGGCCTTCTGGCCAGCTTTGCCTCTGCCGGAGACCTGGACTGGGAGTTCACCGCGTTGACCTTCCTGGCGGCGGTTTCCTTCTCCTCCGCCCCCCTCCAGGCCTGCTCGGAGAAAACCTGCGATTTCGCCCTCCTGGGCGGTCCAGCGGGGGCCATCCTCACGGCCCGCGGGATGGAGCATGCACTGGAGTGGAGGGCCCTCCGACAGGAGGACCAGACGGTTGTGGAGCTCCTGCCCGCCGGCGAGCCGCGTCCCGTGTGGAGCTTCACCCTGTGCCAGGAGCATGCGAGCGAATTGCCGCCGCTACGGTAACCCGCTAGAAAGGAGGAGGCCCGATGAGCCCGGAGATGGTCCGAAAGGCCGCGGCATCGTTCTTCGTCCTCCTGTTAGGCGTGGGCGGGTTCCTGGCCGGCGCGGGCGCGGCCCAGCTGGGCCGGCGCGCCCAGGTGTGGGAGGTCCCACGCAGGGCGATGACGGGCCTGGCCATGCCGGCTCCTTCTCCCACTCCCGAGAGCAAGCCGGTTTGGGAGGTTTCCCCCACGCCTTCCCCGACGCCGACCACCGTTCCCGCCGGGGCTGGCAGTGAGGAGGTGGACGTCTCCTTCCTTCCGCCCGAAATCCGGGACCACCCCATGGCCCGGCTGGTCTGGCGTCTGGATCCGCGGCTGATGGAGGAGTTGCGCCGCCGCGGGGCGTTGCTTCCCGAGCACCGGGAGTGCCGCGAGGAAGACGATTTCTGCGTCTTCCTCACGATGGGGGAGGCCGTGGCCTGGATCCAAAAAATGGATGCGCGAGGGAGGCGGGTGGCCGCGGCCTTCTGTCAGGCCTGGAAGAGCGGCCCGGGCGGCGTGCCGGTCCCCGCGCCGACGCCAGCGGGATTGTCGGCACCCCCGCTGGAGTCGGACTTCCCATGCGTCCCGGGGAAGAAGTGCCCGATGCTGTATGATCGCATCATGTTCTCCCCGGCTTGGAAATGGCCGGAGGTCATAGATTTCAACACCGGCGTCAGCGTTTTCCTCTTCTTGGTAGATCAATCTGGGATGGACCAGGCTTTGAAGAAGCGTGTCTGGGCTCGCCACCCAGATGGCATTTGTGGTGCGATGGAGAGTCCAGGGGGCTGAGCATGTGGCAGGTCCTCTTCGTGGCAGTCTGGCTCCTGCGGGGGGCTCTGGACCCTGCCCAGGCCTCTTCGTGCAGGAAAGAGGTCCGCAACATCGGAGGGCGTCCGCTGGACGTCTACGTCTGCCGCGGCGTGGATGTGGCCGTCCAGGCCGTCCCCGTCAACATCTCGGACTGCGTGCCAGGGGTCTCCAGCTGTCTGGGGCAGGCCTACGGGATGCCGCCGGCAGGGGAGGCGGCGCAGCTTCTGATGCGTAGCCTCGAGGATCCCTATCCGATGGGGACCCATCTGGCCACGTTTCCTTTCAGCTATTGCCTCCCGGAGTTCCCTGAGCTGGCCCCGCGGGATCCCTACCTGCGCCTTCCCGGATCTGGGCAGGAGGCGGCCCCTCCCGCCCGAGGCCTCATCGCGGGCGGCCACGGGATGGTGGCGGTGGGGGCAACGTCTCCCCGCACCTATCCGCTGGAATGCTACTACTTCTACGGCCTGCGGCTTGCGGAAATTCTGGCAAGCCAAGAGGACATTCGCGATCGCCTGCGGGGCATTCCGGGCTTCATCGTGCGAGAAATCCACGAGGTGAGGTCCGACATCCCGTTTCGCAAGATCACGGCGTACTACGGCTACTCCGAGCAATACTTCGACGGCTTCGTGTTCCATGAGGGGCTGGACACATCCTGCGGGGCAGGGAACTGCCAATCGCAACAGCGTTTGTGGACGCCCGTGCCCATCATGCCCGTCATCGTCTACCCAGGCTGGATGCTGGGCCTGATGCCGTGCAACGTTTCTGAGGAGGCGGTCCGCGCCCCGTATCCAGCGGGCGGCCAGGCGCTGTTGCGGGACATACGCGCCCTGCTGGAGAAGCGTGTCCCCCCAGAGCAGGACTGCGCGTTGCTTTTCGGCGGCCTGCACATCGTCACCGACATCGCAGGGACGCCGATGTGGGCGGTCCGCGGCATGGTAGCCCGCGGCCTCCCGCTGGAGGTCAACCCAACGGCTTACTACCCCGCGGGGGCTATCGTTGCCCCGTGCGCGGTCGGCTACGCCAACAGCCAGGCCTGGCACTGCCACTACCAGGCCGTCGCTCTCAGCGGAGATGAGGCGCGCGAGCTGTTGCGGGCGATCTCCGACCCCAACACGCGGGGGAGGTTCATCCGCCCGCCTGGGTCGGATCGGGGTGTTTCGGACTGGGGCGGGATTTACATCCAGTGGGTTTATGTTCGCTCCGTCGACCCGCTTCTGGTCCTGTTCCCCGATTTGGCGAACGATTTGGAAGGGTGGGCTACTCATCCGCTACCGAGCGTCGGCGGCATCCCTCTTGGGCCAGCCACGCTGTTTGCACAGTGGACGGGAAGGCCGCGGGGGGAGTTCTTCCCTGGCATGCCCGATGAGGCCGGCCCCTCCAGCGTGGAGGCCCGGGGCTACATGGGTGCGTGCCGGATTCAGAACAAGACCGCCCCGGGATGGGGGTGCAGGCCTGTTCTGCCCAGCGGTGTCCCGTCCTATTGCAACCGCCCCGACTTCCTCCAGTGCGGAGGGAGCCAGAGTGTTCTGCTTCAAGTCTGGAACGCGGTGAAGCGTGCCCGCGCTTGGGGGCCTTAGGGGAGGGAGAAGATGGGCGGATCTTTGTTCGGGTGGCTCATCAAGCTCCTGACGGGAGGCGAGGACCGCTTCATGCTCCAAGTGAAGCGATACCGCCCGCTCGATTCGCCAGATGGGCAGACGCATGTCGCGGTCTATTTGCAAACATGGGGAGGAACATGGGCCTATGCCTACGAACCGAGGAAGGACGCGGACTATCGAGAGATCTTCGTCAAGCTGAGCACCACGATCACTTTTGCGGAGGTGATAATCGTCTTCAAGAAGAGCGACCTCGGCAATCAGGTGGATCGTGTCTGCTTTCTGATACCAGAGAATTCGGATGGTTCCCCCCCGCGGGATCTCGACCGCTATGGGTTGGTGCCAGTGACCGACGAGGAGCGTCTTCTGTCCTTCATCGGACTCTTTGAGCCGGAGGTGTACATATGAGCGAGGTGAAGACGGCGTTCCAAATTTGGTGGGTTCTGTTCATAAACGGCTACGTGCCCGTCGGAGGCCCTCTCTTCCCAGAGAGCCGACTGCGCCGTCTTCTGATGGCCCTCACCCCAATCGGCCTCCCGATGCTGGTGTATCTCGCCCTCTCCCTCCAGATCAACGCCGTGCTGGCCGTTGGCCTGGCGGTGGCGGGGGCGCTGATGGGCTGGTCCCCAGCGGGGGGAGGTCCCTTGGCGGCCACGGCGCTGGTCCTCCTGGCCGCGGCCAATTTCCTGGCCGTGATCCTGCAACCTGTCGAGGAGGTCCAGATGGAGATCGGGGATCGCATCGTCCCCGTGCGGGTCATCCCCGCCTTCATCCCGCGCATCCGTCCGCGCTGAGCGCATCCGCCTGGGAGCGGGATGGCCAGGATGGGGCGCGATCACAGGGTGATCCTGCGCGTTGCATTGCTGATCCTCCTGCTCGCCGCCGTCCCATACTTGGGGGAGCTGGCGAACCGCTTGCTGTTGCCCGCTCTCCCGCAACCGGCGGTGGAGGTCCCCTCGTCCTCGGGGGATGAGTACAGGCTGGTGGAGGTCCTGCCGGCCCCGGGCGACCTGCCGAAATCCTTCACGGCCAACCTGGGGGCTTGCTACCACCTGACCTACGAGGATCCCCTCGATCTCGGCATGGACCCCGAGGCCCTCAAGCGGGTCATCCTGGCCTCCCGCTCCCGTTGCGTGTTGCTGGTGATCTCCGCTGGCACGGCGGGGGATCCGCGGAAGGTGATGGGGCTGGTCCAAGCGGCCAAGGAGGCGGGGGTCGATCTCCTGGTTTTGCGCATCATGTTGCGCCCTCGCTGGGCAGACGTGCAGGGAGCGGCGGAGGGACTGGCTCGACTGCCGTGGGCGGCTCGGGATTCGTCAGTCACGGAGGTGGCCACCCGCCTCTATGGGCCTTGGATCCGCGTGTGGGCAGAGACCTCGGTTGACTCCACAGGCATCTTTCCGATCTACTACCCCGCCCCGATTCCTGGGAGGCCGAACCTGGCCAAGCAACTGGCCCTCGAGGGCGTCTATGTTCAGCTACTCAACGAGCCCAACGTCAGGGAGGAGTACTCCGACGCCCCGTCGGGCGCTTTCGACGAAAGGGGCCTCTACACCGGGGACCTGCGCGAGCTGGGGCGGGACGTCTGCGCCTTTCACGCGCCGTTCATCCGCGCGGCCTTCGATCCCATGGTGGAGGCCAGCGGGGGACAGATATCCTACCATCTGAACATCATCCAGCCCCGCCTGGTCATCCCCGACATCGCCGCGGCGAGCCCAGATCAGAAGCGCGAGTACATCTCTGGATGCCTGGAGGTTCTCAGCGCCGCTGTAGGCGATTTCCCTGGCGTGAACGTCCCCGAATATGCCCTCACGGGGCTGAGGGGAGGTTCCTTCGCTTACGGCATGCACATCTACGCTCCCAGTTGCGCCGACCCACTGGCGGCGGCGGCGGCGTTGCAGAGTAGCCATCTGGCCTCCGTGGTGGGGTATCTGCAGGCGGCGGCCCGCGGGGATCTTCCGCTGATCACCCGGGTCCTGGTCACGGAGTTCGGCGGGGCCTTCGCCTTTGGCTCCGCCTGCACCCGGGAGCGGCAGAAGGTCATCTATTCCGCGATCACCGCCATGGCCCCCGAGGTTCCCTTTTTCTGGTGGGTGTTCGCCTCCCGCCGTTGCGGCTACGGCGAGTACGCGGGCAACGCCCCGGTGGAGTGGGACAAAAGCGCCATCGTGTCTTTCGATCCCGCCTCCAAGGCAATCCGCGCCTGCGAATCCGGAGAGGAGGGCCTGAGTCCATGACGACGTTGCAGGCGGCCCAGGTCATCGCCCACGCTGTGGTACGGATTGTCAGCGTCGGTTGGAGAACCGTTCTGCTCTGGAAATACGAGGAAGGGGGCGGATACAAGTTGGTCGTCGTTCAGGGCCGCTCCGTGATGGAGCGGTTCTTCGATTCCCTCCCGGACGCCTTCCCAGACGCGTTCGCCCGCTTTTTGGATTACGCCAACGCCACGCCGGCCCGCCGGGGAGGAAGGGTTGTGATGGAATTCCCAGAGGGCGCGTGGGTGAAGATCTACGAACAACCCCCGCTGGAAGAGCTCCTGGCGGCCTGGGAGAGGATCGGGGGGAGGGTCGGTTGACCGCGAAAGGAAAGGGGGCGCGGAACGCCCGCGCCCCCTTCCGCCCGAACCGTCAGCGGCGCGCCCGCTTCTTGGCCGCGGCCTTCTTCGTGGTCTTCTTTGTGGGCTTCTTCGCGGCCTTCTTGGCCGACGCCTTCCGCGCCGGCTTCTTGCCCGCGGCCTTCTTGGCGCGGGCCTTGGCCTGCGCGGCGCGCCGCTTCTGGCGCGCCACTGGGGCGGCGGCAGGCTCGGTGGACACGACCTCGACGGTCCCGATCACGGTTTCCATTGCAGACCTCCTTGCGTGGGATTTCGATGAAATTTTACCAGAGTCGACATTTGATCACGAACGTGGCCGCCGTTTAGAATCAGCCATAGACCAAGCCGGAGGCGGGCATGAGGACTCATCTCATCATTGCGCAACAGGCGATCACGTCCATCTTCGTCGCCGCGATACTGGTGAGCGCGTCCTTGTACGCGTTGGCCGCGGCGTATCTGTTGCTGAGCGTGGCACTATGGATCCTGACCCTCCGCACCAGGCAGGTCCTGGTGCTCCTGATTGACCGCGACGGCAATGTGTTCTTCGGGGAGCCTGCGCTGGCCCGCGGCGTGGAGCTGAAGGCCTATCTTCTCCGCCTGGGCCGTGATGGCGGCCCGGAGCTCGTCCTGCTCGTTGACCCCCTCGCTCGATTCGTCAGGCACATCGACAAGGTCGCGGCTGCTAATCCTCGAAACGGGAGGCTTCCATGAGCGCGTTCCTGATCATCCTTCTTACCATCCTCTCCGTCGTCGTGGACTTTGGGACCACGGCGGCGGGGGCGTCGGATCAATTCGGTCTGGCCGGGGTGGCCATCAGCCTCGTCCTGCAACTGGGGCAAATGGCTTCCCTGGTGATGTTGCGGGCGGAGGAGGCGAGGGAGAGGCCGCTCCTTCGCTGGTCCCTGCTGTCCATCGCCGCCGTGATTACGGCGATCAACGCCTTGTTCAACTACTATGCCCTCCACGGCATCCCAGAAGGGCCGTCGGATCCGCTCTATGTGCTGAGGACCCTGACCCCTGAGGACCCCAACTGGACGTGGAACATCGCCTTGCTACTTCTATCGTTCGTGATCACCACCGAGGCGGACGCCGTCATCTCGACCATCGTCCACACGCGGGGGCATCTCGCCCTGATGAGCGCCGCCATCCCGATCTACCTGTCCCCCTTCCAGGCCGCCCTCGGCCTGGCCGAGGGGCTGTCGGGCGAGGAGGGGGAGGGGGCGCGGGAGCGCTTCGACTTCATGGCGCTGGCCGTCCCCATCCTGGCGCTGTTCCTGATCGGGATGAGGGGGCTGGACGCCTACAGCACCTTCGTCCAGACGCTGGAGGTGGTCCCCCGCGGCGGCACCATCCAGTCCCTCGTGGCCGCCTACGCGGCCCTGATGGCCATCACCTATCAGGCTCGCATCCTGCTGATGGCTCGATCCCAGATCCGGGTCGGCCTCTTGGAGTGGGGCCGGATGGCCGCGGTGACGGGGCTGAACATCTACTGCTCCGTCACCTTCTTCAGCCGATGGACAGAGGCGGCGCTTTTTGCCATCCTCCTCGGCGTGATGGCCTCCACCCTGGCTGAGGTGCTGGAGGCCGAGGTGACCTATGCGTTGGTGGTCCGCTTGATCGGGCGTCCCGGCGGCGTGTTGCGCCTGACGGAGGAGCAGCTCACCGACGCGGTCGCCCGAATCGGCCCTGCCGCCCGCTCGGCCTACGCCGCCCTCGGCGCGGCGGTGGGCGTTCCGCTCCGGATCGCCTGGCACCTGCTGGGTCGATCCCTGGCCGGCCCGTCCGAGGTGGTGGTGACCACCTCCAAGAAGCCCACCCCAGGCGGGGAGGCCGCGCGCGGCGGGGGCTCCCCGAGCGCTCCGGCGGGGACGGAGCGGGCTCCTGTCAGCGGGGGGACGAGTGATCCCAGGGCCGAGCGTGGTGGATCTGGGATGCAGAGTCTATTCAGCATGATGGGCCGGCGTGAAGGCTGATCCCGCCAAAACAAGTCGGAGGTGAAGCATGGGACGGGTACCGATTGCGGAGGGCTGGGTTCGTGACGAGGAGGAGAACATCCTGATGAAGTGCATCTGGCAACGGGCCTACCGCGGGCTGGACGGCGCGGAAGTCCTCCGGATGGTCTGGCTCTGCGAGGGGAAGGAAGGGTTCAGCGTCCGCGTCGAGGAGGTGGACGCGGAGGAAAGGCAACGGATCCTCTGGCACACCAAGCCGGTCCAAGAGGAAAAGCTCATGGACGCCATCCGCGAGGCGATCCACATCGTTCGCGTACTTCCGCACATCGCATCCAGCCTCCTGAGCTGGACGCCCGCAGGAACCAGGTCTTTCGACCTTCGGATTGGGGCCGTGGAGCTCTACGGCTATCTCGGGGAGAGATGTGAGGCTCCGCGGGTCAGTTTCGTCATCCAGCCCATCAAACTCGTGCTGGATTTGGATGATTTGGAGGCGGTCGAGGCCCTCGCCCAGGCCTTGGGGATTTAGCGAACGCGCGGTGGGAGGCAGTGGGGATGCGGCTGGGGTTTGTCGACCTCTTCTGCGGCGCTGGCGGCGCGGGCCTTGGCCTCAAGCGCGCGGGACTTGTCCCAATCCTGGGCGTCGACAAGTACTCCCGCGCGGTCGAGGTCTACAGGGAGGCCGTGGGCCCCGCGATCCAGGCGGACGTTCGGGACATCCTTGACCCGCGCCAAGTGGTCGCCGAACGCCCTTTCTTGCTTTGGGCCTCCCCGCCGTGTCCTCCCTGGTCGTTGGGCAGGAAATGGCGGGGGCTCCCGATGGGCTTTGAGACGGGAGATGGCCTGCTACTATTGCAACCTATCCGCTGGGCGGAAGCCCTGCGCCCGCGCTGGGTCATTGTGGAGAACGTGGGGACGTTGCCCGACGAGGCCGTGGAGGTGGTGGCGTCTGGGCTACGGGAGATGGGCTACGTCACACGCGTCCTGCGTCTTGACGCCCAAGCCTGGGTGCCACAGTCCAGAGACCACGCCTTCGTGGTCGGCGGTCCTGTCGAGATCCCAGACCCCACGCCGCCTCTCTTCGCCCCACGCTTCGCGGACATCGCGGATGGGGAGGGGGCGCGGCCCGTGGAGCCGCAAGCGCTACGGCACTGGATGAGGAACAAGTACAACGTCCCCATCGTCGAGCCGAACGGCGTCCTTCCGACAGTCTCCACCCGGGCCTACCATCACAGATGGACATGCTTCGTCTACGAGGGCAACGGGCGCTATCGCTTTCCAACCTTCAAGGAAGCGGCCCGGGCTCAGGGCTTTCCAGACGATCACCCACTGCATCGGCTGGCCGCCGAGACGTCGACGGTGGCTTGGCGGTTGCTGGGAGACGCCGTGCCGGTTCCGATGGCGGAAGCCTTGGGGCGCGCCGTGCTCATGGCCGAGGAGGCGATGGTGGACAGGACGACGACTACAAAGATGTGATGCGAGGGCCGGGGGCGTCTTCTTATCTGTCGCGGGCTTAGGCAGGAGCCGGAGTGCCATGGCGAAACCGATCCCGAGCCAAAAGGAGGTGGAAGATGGAAGAGCTCAAGGAGTTTGTTTCCCGGTTCGGGTACCTGTTTCCCCCCGAAGAGCTCGAGGAGATCAAGGCATGCTGGAACGAAGAGTGCCGGAATGCCATCATCCTTGGGATCTATGACCGGCGCGAACGCTACTCCTATGAAGAGCGGGAGGGGCTGATCCAGTGGCTGGACGCCCACCCAGACCAGTGGACTATCGAATTTCGAAAGGCCGCGGGTTACCAGCCAGGCCTCCGGGAGGTTCTGGCCAATCCAGAGGACAATTGATAGCGTCGCAGGAGGAACGCGATGGCCGGGACAGAGGAATTCAGCCTTCGAGACATCGACCGCATCATCACCGAGGATGAGGCCGCGGATTTGATGGTGAGGGTCAGCCGGGCCCTCGGACGGGAGTTGGCCCGACGCAATCTGCCCACCCACCAGCTCCTCAACCTCCTCGGCGAGGTTCGCCGCATCGAGACGGAGTGGCGACAGCAACAACGGAATCCAGAAGAACGGCTGGATCCCTGGATTTGGCGGCGCTTGCAACTACTCAAGCCCCGCATGGCCCGCCAGGCCGCCCGCCTGCAAGCGCTCAGCCCCAGCAGGGCCTACCAGGAAAGCCGCGCGCGTGGTGATGCCATGGAGCCCCTCATCGAAGTCTTGGAGCGCGCCATCGACTGCGTCGAGCGGAACTCGGACTTCCAGCGGTTC
>JAPWUV010000004.1 GCA_028275345.1 bacterium | reverse complement strand
CATCATATTCCCCGTGCCGAAGAGGGCTGTGAAGGCACCGCACACAGCGAAGAGCATCCCCATGAACTTCGCCAGCCACTCCGGGCGGATTCCGTACCGGCAATAGTACATTGGTCCCCCGGCCATCGTCCCGTCCTCGGCCACTTTCCGGTACCTGACCCCGAGGAATCCCTCCGCGTATTTTGTGGCCATGCCGAAGAGAGCCGAGACCCACATCCAGAAGGGGGCCCCGGGACCTCCGGTGGCGATGGCCGTGGCCACTCCTGCGATATTGCCATTCCCTACCGTAGCCGCAAGAGCGGTCATCAGGGCCGCATATGGGGAAATGTCGCCCTGGGTCCTTTGCAGTTTCTCCTTTCCAACTGCGCCCCGGGCCAGAAACCGAAACGCAAGACCCAGTTTCCGAAACTGGATCGCCCGGGTGACGACGGTCAATACGATCCCCGTCCCCACCAGAAGGGCGATCATCCATTCGCCCCACATGAAGTCAGCTGCTGCCTGAGACCAGTGCAACAATTGCTCCCGCCAATCGCCCATTCCGGCCTCCAGAATCCCGAGGTTCAGCGCCCTCAACGCACTCCCAAGATCGCCAATCCGCGGATCCGGCGCGGGAAAACCTCACCTTTGGGCGCAATGTTAGCAAAAACCCCTCCCTTTGTCAAACGGAAACCCCGTGCGGTGGCTCGCCGGCCCGGCTCAGCTCCCGCTCCCCTTTTGCCTTGACTTTTTCCCGACGCCGGCTTAAGTTGGCGGCGTTTGGAGGAACACGCAAACCGACCCGAAGGCCGTGTGATTCAGGGACCCGCCAGCTGATACGGAAACACAGCGAGGGAGGAATTGCCCATGGCATCGATCAGCGACAAGGGATCCGCATCGTCCCCGCCGGTTGGCTACCATCCGTACGTTCCCCCTGATCAGGACATGAAAGAGCTGACGCTTCGCGCAGTGTTGCTGGGTGCCATCCTCTCCATCATCTTGGGCGCTGCCAACGCCTATCTGGGTCTGGTGGCAGGCATGACGGTGGCTGCCACCTTCCCGGCGGCCGTAATCGCCATGGCTGCTCTGCGCCCCGTAAAGGGGACGATCCTGGAAGAGAACATGGCCCGAACCACCGGGGCTGTCGGAGAAGCTCTGGCGGCGGGGGCGATCTTCACCATCCCCGCCTTTCTGATCGCGGGGGTATGGACCCGCTTCGACTTCTTTCGCAGCACGGTCCTGATGCTGGTGGGCGGGTTGCTGGGGGTCCTGTTCATCATTATCGTGCGCCGGACCTTGGTGGAAGACGCCACCCTGCCCTTCCCGGAAAGCCGGGCATGCGCAGAGCTGGTCAAGGCGGGACAGGGTGGGGAAACCGGTGCGCGGTACGTGTTCGGGTCCATGGCCCTCGGCGCCGTGATCGAGTTTCTGAAGAACCCCAACGGACTGAAGCTGATCAAACCCTACGTGAAGGGGATCCTGGGGCTCGGGCACAGCAAGATCGTCTACCTGACAGGCGAGGGTTCGGTGCTCCAGGAGGTTGGGAAGCAGGGTCGGATGCTCATTGAGAGCCCAGCGGCAAGCGGCGCTCTGGTGGGAGTTGGCTACATCATCGGCCCCAAGCTGGCCTCCCTCACCTTCTCGGGTGGCGTGTTCGGCTGGCTCTTCCTGATGCCTTTGGTGCTTTTCATGAGCCCGGATGCGTGGGACATGGTCCAGGCCGGAAAGGGCAGCTGGGTGGATGTCGCCAGCTCCGTCTACAATGCGCAGGTGAAGCCTGTGGCGGTCGGGGCCATGCTTGTGGGGGCCTTCTACACCCTGTACAGGATGCGGAAAAACCTGGCGGCGGGAGTGCGGCGCTCCGTTGCGGACATGCGCGCCGCGGGCGAGGGAGGCGGTGTACTGCGCACCGACAAAGACCTCCCGCTTGGCACGGTGCTGCTCCTCATCGCCGCCCTGCTGATCCCCATGATCCTCATCTACAACTCCTTCGCGGCCCATCTCGGCAGCGCGATTGTGGCGGCGCTCGTGATGCTGCTGGCGGGGCTGCTCTTTGCGGCCGTGGCCGGCTACCTGGTGGGGATCATCGGAAGTTCGTCCAACCCGATCTCCGGACTCACCCTCACCACCTTGCTCATCGCGGCGGTCATGATGGTGGCTCTTGGGGTCCGGGGCAATCCGGGCGTGGCTGCCGTGCTGGGCGTGGCCGCGGTGGTTTGCTGCGTGGCCGGCGTGGCAGGCGACATGATCCAGGACTGGAAGGTCGGCCACATTCTGGGGGCCACCCCGTGGAGGATGGAGATCGGCGGGATGATCGGCGTCACGGCAGCCGCCCTCACGCTAGTGATCCCTCTGGCCCTGCTCCACGAGCACGTGCCCGGTGGGATCGGCGGCGAAAACCTGCCTGCCCCCCAGGCCGGCCTCATGGCCATGATGTCTCAGGGCATCGTAGGGGGCGAGATGGCCTGGGCCCTCGTCCTGGCCGGAATGCTCTTCTCCCTGGCGCTCATCCTGCTCGGCTCTCCCTCGCCGATGCTCATCGCGGTCGGGATGTACCTGCCGTTCCACAGTACGGCGGCGATCTTCGTCGGCGGCCTCATTCGATGGGTCGTGGATGTGCTCGCGCAGCGCCGCCGCGCCACTCCGGCGGGAAAGGACCTGGTCGAGCGCATCGGTCTCCTCTTGGCCTCGGGCCTGATCGCCGGCGAGGCGCTGACCGGGGTAGCCACAGCCGCCCTCCGCGCGGCCAACATCGAGCTACCCACGGTGCTCTACACCCCTTGGTTGGGGATCGCCGTGTTCGCGATACTCGCTTTCGTGCTCATCTACTACCCCCTGAGGCAGCTTGCCCTCAGCGGCGAAGTGGAAAAGGCGTGAGAAACCCCGGGGGCTGGCGCGTTCCAGCCCCCTTTTGTCGCCCGAAGCGGCGACCGACCGCCCCTGCTCGGAGCGAGGGGCACCCGGCATGGCTCGGGACTGGTCCAAAGATCCCCTTCCGTTTGAGGAGGAACGGCAAAGGGTGCTCAAACTGCGCCCGCTCCGCATCTCCCCCTGGGAGGAGGTGAATGGCCGGATCGTCGTGCTGAAGCCGAAATTCCAGCACCCCCTCCTGCAGCGCTACCTCCTCCCCAGGCTGAAAAACCCCATGTACCGGGTCCATCTGGACGAGATCGGATCTTTCGTCTGGCGGCTCTGCGACGGGGGTCACAGCGTTGGCGATATCGAGCAGGAGCTGAAGAAGCACTTCGGCGCCGCGGTGGAACCGGCCTTCGAGCGCCTCACCCTCTTTCTGGCGCAGCTCTTCCGAGGCCGCTTCATCCGCTACGTGGGAAGGGAATAGCGGTAAGGGCAACCGGGGGCTCAGGCGAAATGAGACGGGCGCGGGTACCGCTCGAGGGGACGGGGCTCGCGAGATTCGCCTCTCTCGCAACGTGAGGAAGGGACATGGCCGAGGAGACGCTCAAGATCTTCTCCTTTCGTCGAGCAGGGAAAGAACGGGCTGGGCTTTGCGTCGGCAGCCAGTTGTTTGACCTCAGCTGGCTCCTCTGCGAGTGGCCGGGGACCGAGGATTTGGAATTGCCCGACTTCCCCACCGTTCTGCATCTGATCGAGCGCGGCTGCTTCGGCCGAGAATGGCTCCGGGAGTTATGGCGATTCGCCTGCGACGGGAGCCTAGCCGAGAGCGCCCGACTTCAGGAGCCGGTGGAATTCCTGCCGCCGATCACCCGTCCTCAGAAGATCCTTTGTCTCGGGCGGAATTACGCTGCGCACGCTCAAGAAACCGGGGCGACCGTGCCGGAGGAGCCGATCTTCTTCGCGAAGGCCCCGTCCTCTCTCATCGGCCACGAGCAACCCATCCGGCTCCCTGCTCTTTCGAAGCGGGTCGATCACGAGGCGGAACTGGCTTTCGTGATCGGGAAGCGGGCCAAGGGCGTCCCGGCCGAGAAAGCATGGGACTACGTGGCAGGCTACACCATTGTGAACGACGTCACTGCCCGGGATCTTCAGAAGGCGGACATTGACAAGGCAAGACCGTGGTTCCGGTCGAAGAGCTTCGACACCTTCTGTCCCTGCGGCCCCTGGATCGTGCCCCGTGAGGAAATCCCCAATCCGCACAGCCTGAACATCGAGCTTCGGGTGAATGGAGAAGTGCGCCAGAAAGCCAACACCGCAGACATGATCTTCAAGATCCCCGAGCTCGTCGAATACCTGAGCGCGCACCTCACCCTGGAGCCCGGGGACATTATTTCCACCGGCACGCCGGAAGGGATTAGCCCGTTGCGACCTGGGGATGTAGTGGAGGTGGAGATCGAGCGGATCGGCGTGCTTCGCAATCCGGTCGCTGCCGAATCCGGGCCAACGGCAGAGGCTCAGCCTGCTTCGCATCCGAAGGAACTGGGGTAGGGATTTCATGCCTAACAAGCTCGAGCGGGCGATTCGCATCGCGGTCCATACGTGCCTGGCGGTGCAGCCCGGAGAGGAAGTGGTGGTGGTGGCCGACGAGCCCATGCTCGATCTCGCCCGGCTCTTCTTCGCGGTTTGCCTGCGGGCAGGGGCCGCGACGGCGTTGGCCGCTCTCCCTCCCCTCAGCCGTTGGCGCCCGTCCGTCCCGGCCAGCGTCGCCCAGATGATGCAGGCGGCCAACGCGATCTTGCTGATCACCAGCGTGTCGCTTTCCCACACGGAGGCGCGCCGAGCCGCGTGCCGAAAGGGAGCCCGGGCGGTGAGCCTCCCCGGCATCACCGAACAAACGCTGAAGCGCGCAGTGGACGTGGACTACAAGTTCATTGGCGATCGCAGCCGCAAACTGGCCGACATCTTCACGATTGGCTCCCGTGTGCATATCACAACCCCCGCCGGCACCGACCTTCACCTCTCCATCCGGGGGATGAAGGGCCACGCCGACATTGGGCTGGTGCACGAGCCCGGCAGCTTCTCGAACCTGCCGGCGGGCGAAGCAGCCGTGTGTCCGCACAGCAGTGGTACGTACGGTCGCGCGGTGATCGAAACCGGGATGGGGCTCGCCCCAGGCACACGGGAAAAGATCATCCTGGACATCAAGGAAGGGGTCGTGGTCCGCGTCCGCGGCAATGGAGCCGCAAAGCGTTTGCGCCAGCTTCTACAGCGCTGCGGCCCGGGCTCGCGCCTGGTGGCGGAGCTGGGACTGGGCACAAATCCGAAAGCCAAGGTGGTCGGGTTACCTCTCGAGGACGAGAAAGCTGCAGGCACGGCGCACATCGCCCTCGGGAATAACGTTTCTTTCGGGGGCAATAACGAGGCCCCCATTCACATCGACGGGATCATGCTGAAACCCACCGTGGTCATCGACGAAAAGGTGATCATGGAACACGGCGAGGTCGTCGTGTAGCCGGCCCGACCTTTGTTCCGAATTGCTCGTGGGAAGCCATGCGAATCTACATCTCTGCGGATCTGGAAGGGGTCAACGGGGTAGTGAGTTACGAGCAGGTGGACCCCGGGGGTGCGCTCTACCCGCTGGCCCGGGAATGGATGATCAGCGAGGTGTGTGCGGCGATCCGGGGATGCCGTGCGGGGGGCGCGACGGAGATTGTGGTTAACGACGCCCACAATCGTGGGCTGAACCTGTTGCCCGACCGACTGCCGGCACCGGCTCATCTGCTCACTGGCTACGACAAGCCGCTCTCGATGATGGAGGGCATCGACCGAGGTTTCGACGCCGCCCTCTTCCTCGGGTATCATGCGAAAGCGGGGACGCCGCGAGCCGTCCACGACCACACCTTCTCCGCCTCTACCTTTCACGACGTGCGCATCAACGGGCTTTCGGTGGGCGAATTCGGGCTGAACGCCGCGCTCGCCGGATGGCTGGATGTGCCGGTCTTGCTGGTCACGGGGGATCAGGCCCTCTGTGAAGAGGCCAAGGCTCTGCACCCTCCGGTGGAAACCCTTGCGGTGAAAGAGGCCTCTTCCCGATACGCCGCCTTGTGCCTCCCCTTTGAGGTCTCACTCCAGCGCATCGAGCAGGCAGTCCAGGCGGCAATCTCGCGGCGCCAACAGATCCCGCCCCTCCGCATCGCGCCGCCATTCCGTCTCGAGTGCGTGTTCCAGAAAACGGAGCAGGCCGAGCGAGCCTCCCGGACCCGCCTGGGGCGAAGAAGCGACCCCTACACGCTCATATACGAGACGGACGACTACCTCGACCTCTACCGGGCCTTCTTGAGTCTCTACCGGGCTTCCAGCTCCTAGCGGACTGCCTTCGGGGTTGGGCCGGCAGGCCGGTCGAGGCGACGAGATGTCGCCCCAATCGTTTCGATCGCGAGGCAGCGCCCCGACGGCTCTCGCGATGGAAGCGGCCGACGGCACGCAAGACAAGCGAATCCAAATGGGCAGCAGGAACGACGAAGGGAACACCGGACACCGGTCATACTTCCGCGCCAGCGGCAAGGCGCTAGACGCGCAGCGGGGCTCAAGCCCGCTGGTGAGGGTTTGCGCAAGAAAGCTTCGGCTCTCGGGCGCTGGTTGGCAAGCCGGCCACGGGCAGCCAGTCTCGGCAGAGTGCCTGGGCGCCGGGGCTGCGCCCCAGAATCGCGCCGGCGGAAGCATTCTCCTTTGCGCAGCCGGGGGACGGAGGCATTGGCGGTGAAACTCGGGCATGGGAAGATACGCGACCTCTTCCGGAGCGGAGACTTCCCGGAATACGGCTCCTTGATCCTCCTATCCCTGCTTGCCGGGACCGCCGCGGGCCTGATCACGGCCCTCTTTCTTTCCGGCATCCGAACCACAACCCGCTTTTTCTTCGAGGGACTCCGCGAGCCCTTGTCCTTCCTGGGAAGCTACTATGTAGTTGTGCCGCCCGTCCTGGGCGCGGTTCTGATCTGGTTGCTCCGCATCACTTCGCCTCGCGTGGCCCTGGAAGGAGGGCTTTCGCACGTAATGCTGTCGGTTGTCCGGAAGGGCGGTCGTATCAAGGCGCGCTCCACTCTTTTTCATTTCGTTGCTTCGATCCTCTCGATCGGGTCCGGGGCGACACTCGGCCCCGAGGATCCCGCCTCCCGCCTCGGAGCCGGCGCAGCTTCTCTTTTCGGACAACTGCTTCGGCTTTCGGAGCGGAAGCTGCGGATGTTGACGGCGGCCGGAGCCGGGGCAGCGATCGCCGCCGCGTTCGGTGCTCCCATCGGCGGCGTTTTCTTCGCCGTGGAGATCGTGTTCATGAACGACCTCCAGACGGGAACGCTGAGTGCCGTCATCCTTGCCTCCGTCACTTCCAGCGTGACTGCACAGGCCGTTCTCCGGCAAGCCCACCCGTTCCCCATCCCCTCCTTTGCGCTGGGGAGAATCCCGGAATTCCTCGGCTACCTGGTGTTCGGGGCCCTGGCGGGCCTGTGGTCAGGGGCATTCGTGCAATTCTACCGCGTTGCGGGACGACTTCGCCGAGCCGGCCAGAGCCGCGCGGGCACGTTGATCCAGCTTCTGGTGGTCAGCCTGCTGCTCGGACTCGTCGGCCGTTTCTTCCCGGGGTTGTTCGGGATCGGCTTCCACACAATGGACCAGGTGCTGCAAGGCCAACTGACCTGGTTCGTGGCGGCCGTTCTGTTGGCGGGCAAGTTCCTCTTCGTGCCGCTGCTTCTTCATGCCGGAAGCTTTGGAGGGATCTTCGCCCCCTCCATATTCCAGGGAGCTCTCCTCGGCTATCTTTTCGCCCACGGAGGCAATCTCCTCCTCGGCACCCACTTCGATCCTGTGGCCTATTCCCTCGTCGGAATGGGCGCGGTCCTGGCCGGGATCAACGGAGTGCCTCTGACCTCGATCATGATCATCCTCGAGATGACGAGGAACAATGCTTTCCTCCCCGCTCTGATGACCGGCGTAGTCGTGAGCCATTTGGTGGCACGGAAAACTGCCGGGACCACGCCTCACCTGATCCAATTGGAGAAGCGTGGCGTTCACCTTCACCTTGGGAAGGAAGTGGGCGTACTCCACTCCTTGCATGTGCACGACATCTTCCGCCCCGAGACGAACACCGTGGCAACCCGGGCCAAGCTCTCCGAGGTGCTGGAACACATGCTGGAGAACCCGTACTCCTCCGTCTTCGTGGTGGACGATGAGCGACACCTGGTAGGGGTGATCCAGGAGCGGGATTTGCGGCAGGCCATGTTGGAATACGAAGAGCTGAAATCCCTCGTGACGGCGGCCGACCTCGCTGTGCGGGACGGGACGGCGGTTCGGATGGACGATGACCTCCATTTCGTCCTCCAGCAGTTCGCTCGCACGGACTCGGAAGAGCTCCCGGTGGTCTCGGACGTCGATCCCCGTCGGGTGATCGGACTGGTCACGAAGCGCGATGCCCTCGAGGCCTACAATCGCGCCCTCGCACGCCAGGAGATGGCCGACTACCTCTTCGACCACCTGCGCCTGACGGAACGAGAGCGCCAATCGCCGCTGGGAGAAGGCTACGTCCTCGAGGAGATCCCCTCCCTGCCGCGCATGTGGGGCAAGACCCTCAAGGAGCTCAACTTGCGGGTGCGGGAAGGGGTGGAGGTGATCTTCGTCAGTAGGCCGAATCCCCTGGGGGAAAGGGAGCGGCTTATCCCAAACGCAGAGATGGTCATCCAGGAGGACGACAGGTTGCTCGTGCTTGGCAAAGCCACCGACATCGAAAGGCTGCGAAGGCAAGCCCTGTGACTACAGTCCACCGCGGAGGTGACGATCTTTGACACGGAATGTCGATGAGATCGGTGCAAATTGATTGCGTTCCAAGACCCCGAGGCGTTCTCTCGACAGAGAACCCGGAAAGGTTGCCCCCCTTGGGCGAACCCGGCGACGGTCAGACAATGCCGAATTCTCCGCGCGCGAACAGGAGGCCCCTGCGATGGTAAGACGCTTTTCAATCTGTTGCCTCGTCCTGGCAGGAGAATTGTGGATCGGTACTGCGCAGGCTCAGATCCCGGCTTTCCCGGGTGCTGAGGGTTTCGGCCGCTTCGCGACGGGCGGCCGCGGCGGTCGCGTCATTGAGGTCACCAATCTCAACGATTCCGGTCCCGGCAGCCTGCGGGAGGCGGTCAATACCTCCGGCCCTCGGACGGTGGTATTCCGGGTATCCGGGAACATCAAGTTGCAGAGCCCGCTGACCATTAAGAACAGCAATCTGACCATCGCGGGACAAACCGCGCCAGGCGACGGGATTTGCTTGTACAACTACGGTGTCGTTGTGGATGCGAACAATATCATCATCCGGTACCTGCGGGTCCGGCCGGGGGACAGTAGCCAGACGGAGGTGGATGCGATCTGGGTGAAAGGCGGGCATACGAACATCATCATCGACCATTGCAGCTTCAGCTGGGGGGTGGACGAAGCGGCTTCGGCCTACGACTCCTGGAACGTGACGCTGCAGTGGTGCTTTATCACCGAGAGCCTTTACTATTCGTGCCACAGCAAAGGCACGCACGGATACGGCGGCATCTGGGGAGGGATGGGCGCCAGCTTTCACCACAATCTCCTGGCCCACCACTCCAGCCGCAACCCGCGCTTCAACGGCAGCCGCTACCACGGACACCCCGATTGGGAGATCGTCGACTTCCGGAACAACGTCATCTACAACTGGGGATTCAACAGCGCCTACGGCGGCGAGGCGGGCAATCAGAACCTGGTGAAGAATTACTACAAATACGGGCCGGCTACTCAACCGGACAAGCGCAATCGCATCGTCAATCCCAGCGACAGCCTCGGCCGCTGGTACGTGGAAGGCAACTTCGTCTACGGCTTCCCGCTGATTACGGCGGACAACTGGGCCGGTGGCGTGCAACCGGGCAATCCCAGATGGCTATCCGCGATCCGGGCATATGAGCCCTTCCCCGTGGCTTCGGTGGTGACGCACGAACCGGAGATCGCCTTCCAGCTGGTGCTCGCAGATGCAGGCGCCAGCCTCCCCCGGAGGGACCCCATTGACGAGAGGATCGCCCATGAAACCCGCACCGGCACGGCCACCTACGGGGGCATCTGGGGGGCGGGAAAAGGGATCATCGACACCCCAACGGACGTAGGCGGTTGGCCCGAGCTCCGAACCTACGATGTGCCGGAGGACCAGGACCACGACGGCATGGCCGATGCTTGGGAGCGATCCCATGGCCTCGATCCCAGCAACCCGGACGACCAGAAACAGGACCGCGATGGCGATGGCTACACCAACCTCGAGGAGTACCTGAACCAGCTTTGCTGGCGCACCGACTACATCCCGGCACCGGCGGAGCTGCGGGTTACTCCGGTCTCCTCCACCGAACTGCTCCTCCGATGGCGTGAGGCAATACCGTACGAGCAGGGGTTCCTCATCGAGCGTAGCTTTCCGGATACCTCGGGCTGGGTGGTCGTTGGCACGGTAGGTCCGAACGACACGCTCTTTGTGGACCGCGGCCTTGAACCCGACACTTGCTACTACTACCGGGTGCGGGCGTACGCGGGCGACGTGAGGTCGCTTCCCACTAACGTGGCATTGGGGCGGACCGTCACCTCCGGCGTCCCCGTGACTTCCAGCGTCCCCGCGACCTTCGTGCTCTACCCAGCCAAACCGAACCCCGCGTCGCGGCAGACCACCATCACCTACCATCTCCCGCGCGAGGCGGAAGTGACCTTGGCCGTGTACGACCTGCTGGGTCGGGAGATCGAACGCATTGCCAGCGGTCGACAGGGACCGGGTCTGAAAACCGCCGTGTGGGATGCAAGTCGTCATCCGGCCGGAGTGTACTTCATCACACTCCAGGCTGAGGGGAACCGGAAGATGACCCGGGTTCTCGTCCTGAGATGACCACGTAGCGGCGTGCTTGCTATGGGATCAGGGGGAAGGGACGAAGTTTCTGCCGGGCCTATTGCCGAAGTTCCAAATCGTGCCACGCTCGAAAGGCTGGACCGACGCAGGAGGCGAACCGGCGCCGAAGCCCGGGCTCGAGCGACAGGACAATAGCTCATCCCTGGTGGTGCGAGGAAGCCTTTTCCGGAGCCGCTGCCCGCTGCGGCGGGCCGTTTCAGTTCAGTTCTTGCCCACGCGGACCCAGTCCACGTCGGCGTACCCCTTTTCGAAGAAGGATCCCTTGCACAGGGCGAAGAGTCCAAACTTGGCGCCGATCCACACACCGCGCTGAGCTGCGAAAGGCTCCCCGACCTCCGCGAAGCCTTGGCCATCCTCGCTGTACTCGAAATGACATTGCGCTCCCTGCCCGACTCGGAGACGCAGGTAGCCGCGGTTCGACGAGAGGGGAAGCCGGACGGCTTCGCTCTCCCCCGCGCCTTGGTCCGCCCCGACACAAACAGCCCGAGTGAGGTAAACCTGCCCTCCCTCCCGCTCGATCGCGAGGTACGAGTAATCCCTTCCCATCACCAGAAGGCCGAAGAGGTCCCCCTCATTCAGCGGGTGGAAGGACACTTTGACCGTCACGCAGAACTCCGGCGCGGGGAACTTTTGCAAGAGCAGATTCGGCACGTCCCAGAGACTCCGGGCCTGCTCGGGTAATGGCTCGCAGTACAGACGGAGCACGCCCCGGGAAGGAAAGCACATGGCCCAAGTGGGCGAGGGATTCGCGTGCCACTGCCACTGAAGCCCGATCCTGGCGCCATCGAACTCGTCCGACTCCACCGGCGTCTCAAGGCGCAAGGGGCCTTTGACACGCGGCTTGGCGTGGCGCAGGACGGGCTGGCCCACTCCGTCGCCGTCCGGATCCTCCCCGATCACCGGCCAGCCATTTACCCACCGCATCGGTTGCAAATGAACCACACGGCCGTAGGGACCCTTGTCCTGAAAGTGCAGGAACCAGTCCTCCCCCGCTGCCGTGCGCACCCACGCCCCCTGATGGGGACCATTGATCTGCGTCGGCCCTTGCGCCAACACCACCCGCGCCTCGTACGGGCCGAAAACGTGGCGCGAACGGAGCACCAGCTGCCACCCCGTCGGCACTCCCCCGGCTGGAGCGAAGATGTAGTAGTAGCCATTCCACTTGTAGAACTTCGGCCCCTCCACCGTCGGGTGTTCGTCGTGGCCGTCGAAGACGATCACCGGGTCCCCGATCAATCGCGTACCGTCGGGGCTCATTGGGCTCACCGCCAGGATACTCTTGATTCCGGAGACGCTGCGGGCAAAGGCATGGACCAAGTAGGCCCGTCCGTCGTCATCCCAGAGGGGGCAGGGGTCGATCCAGCCCTGCGCTTCCTTCACAAGAACCGGATCGCTCCAGGGTCCCTCCGGTCGTGCCGCCCGCACCATGAAAATCCCGTGATCCGGATCGCCGTAGTAGATGTAGAAGGAGCCCGCGTGGTAGCGGATGGAGGGAGCCCACACCCCGCGCCCATGCTGCGGGCGGCGGAAGAATTCCTCCGGCGACAGCCGCGGCAATGCATGGCCGACGATCCTCCAGTTCACAAGGTCGCGCGAGCGAAGAATGGGAAGACCGGGCACACAGTTGAAACTGGAAGCCACAAGGTAGTAGAAATCCCCCACCCTGATTGCGTCCGGGTCCGAGTAGTCGGCATGCAGAACGGGGTTGCAGTACGTACCGTCGCCCTGGTCGGCAACCCAGACCGCGGAGACGTACGACTCCGGACCCTGCGAAAGGCCGTCGGAGATCGGGCAGCAGAGAAGAAACAGAAAGAGAGTTGCCGTCGGCAACCCGGGTACTCGCCGTTGCATCTTCTTCCCTCCGTGGGATGTGGACATGATGCTATCCGCCGTCCCATCTGTACGAGCATCCGCACCGCGGTCAAATGTAACCTCTCCCCGATCGCCAAGCAATGGGCGCATCGCCCCTTCCCGCCTTCCGGAGGCGGCCAATCTGCCGAAGCGCATCCGAACTGGACACGCAGATTCCGACCGGCGCAGTATTCCCGGAGGCTGGGGCTCAGCCCCCGGCGGGGTGGACAGGTTGGCTCATTTGACGAGGACAAGGCGTTGGAGCTTGCGAGCCCCCGATGCTTCGAGCGTGATCAGATAGATGCCGCTCGGATAGTTGCCGGCCTCCCACGTTGTCATGCGCAGTCCCGGGCCTTCCCTGCCATCCAGGAGCCGTTCCAGCTCCCGGCCGAGAAGGTCATGTACCGATAGGGTCACCCGCGCCTCGCGCGGAAGCCAGAAGTAGATCGCTGTGCGTTTTGAGAAGGGATTTGGGCTGGCAGGATACAGTCGGAAATCGGCGGGATAAGGGGCGCTGGCGCTGCCCACCCCGCTCTCTTTGACGAACTCAAGCCAATTCAACCGAAATCCCCCAATGAACGCGAACACCTTGAGACGCTGGATTCCCTCAGGGAGAGTCACGCGGGTGGTCACGGTGGTCCAGTTCTCCCAGTCGCCAGTGACGGGGATGTCGAGCACAGCCAACACCTGCCCCCCGAGCACAAGTCCGACTCGTCCCGCCCCCGTAGCGCACGACACCCGCAGGGCCACCTGATACACGCCTTCCGACGGTACGATGAGCTCGTATTCCGCCCAGTCGGTGCGGTCGAAGGAGGCCAGAGCGCTTCCCCCACCCTCATCCGTGGTTCGCACGAGCGTGACGCCCTGGAAGCTGGAATAATTCTCCGCCTCCACACGCCCCGGGATCGGCTGGGGTCCCGAGCCCTCGTTCCGGAGGTTGTAAAGCTCCACGGGACCGAAGGCCTCGAGCGCAGAACCGTCCAGCGCTCGGGCGGAGCCCGGCGAGTAGGCCACCGAGAGGGAATCGCCCGCATTGGCTGGGCGCGCAAGGACCAGTTCGATCACAAAAGGATCCCCGGACTTCGACCTCGCGGCGATGATCTGGGCCACAGATCCGTTCACCCACACCTGCCATCCGTCGGTGCCCGAAGGAGCCGCCATGGGCTTGCTGAATGCCAGCTCGATCGTACTCCCATCCTTCAATAGCACGCCGGAGTGGAAAATGGGGGGAACATCGGCGCCGTAATCCTCGAGGCTCGTGATCCCGTGTCGATACGGGAAGAGCGGCTCGTAGGATGGATCCCCCACGTTAATGGGGATCTGCTTCATCGAGCGAGGCCAGGAGTGAGTCAGGCGGCCGGTCGGGGCAAAGTCGCCGTACAGGACGTCGGCGATGCCGGCTCCCTCCGTGCCGGGAAGCCAGGCGGCGAAGAGCACGTCGCACCAGTGTAGCACGTTCTCCAGGATCATCGGCCGCCCGGAAATCAGGAGGACCACCGTGGGAATCCCTTTCTCCTTGATCCGCCGAACGATCGCCACCTGGTCGGAAGGCAGGTGCAAGTCGTCACGGTCTCCGGCACCTTCCGCGTACGGCTTCTCTCCGATGGCGATCACCGCCACATCGGCGGAGTCCACGCCCTGGCCGTCCGGGGAGTACACGATCTCCGCGCCCCGGGCGCCGGCTCGTAAGGCCTCCAGGATCGTCGTCCCCTCCGTGATCCGCCCGCTTCCTCCCTGCCAGCTGATGGTCCAGCCTCCGCACTGGTAGCCCAGGTTGTCGGCCGCAGGACCTGCCACCAGAATCCTGCCGCGATCGCGCTTGAGGGGCAAGATCCCGTTCCGTTTCTTCAGTAGGACAAGCGATTGCCGCACGCACTCGCGCGCCACCGCCCGATGGCTCGCACACCCCACGCTGTCGGTGAGCGCGCGATCGGTGAACGGCCGCTCGAACAGACCGAGCTCGAACTTCACTCTCAGGATCCGGGCCACGGCATCGTCGATCCGGGACATGGGGACTTCGCCGTCCTGGACCAGCCGCTTCAGGGTGTTGAAGAAGGTCGCGTACTTATCCGGGACCATCGCCATGTCGATTCCGGCATTGATCGCCGTCTTGACGTTGGCCGCGTAATCGGGACCGAGCTGGTCGATGGCATTCCAATCCGAAACGATGAAGCCTTTGAATCCGAGCTCCCCTTTCAGCACGTCAGTGAGGAGGTACTTGTTGGCGTGCATCTTCACCCCATTCCAGCTGCTGTAGGAGGCCATCACCGTTCGGACGCCCGCCCGCACGGCAGCGATGTAGCCGGGGAGGTGGATGGCGCGCAGCGTGGCTTCATCCACCTCGGTGTTACCTTGGTCGATGCCGCGGGTGGTCCCCCCGTCGCCCAGGTAGTGCTTGGCGCAGGCGACAATGCTGGTGGGATCCCCGAGGGAATCCCCCTGGAAGCCGCGCACTGCCGCCTCCGCCATCAACTCGGTGATCTCCGGAGTTTCGCCGAATCCCTCGTAGGTCCGGCCCCAGCGCTCATCCCGGGGGACGGCAATGCACGGGGCGAAGGTCCAGTCGATGCCGGTTCCAGCGACTTCCAAAGCGGTGATGCGGGCAGCCCGCCGCATCAGCTCAGGATTCCAGGTACATCCCATGCCGATGTTGTGGGGGAAGATCACCGCTCCCCGCACGTTATTGTGCCCGTGCACGGCGTCGATCCCGTAGAGGATGGGGATCCGCAGCCGGGTCTCGAGAGCCTTGGCCTGGAGCTGATCGTAGGTATCAGCCCAGCCTTTCGGGCTGTTGTCGGCCGGAGCGGCTCCTCCACCGGAAAGGACCGAACCGAGGTAGTACGTCTTGACGTCCTCGATGCTGCGCAGATTCGTGAGGTTGGCCTGGGTCATCTGGCCAATTTTCTCCTCCAAGGTCATCCGAGAGAGCAGATCCTGCACGCGGTCCTCGATCGGCGCATGGGGATCCAGGTAAACCTGGGCCACGGCAGGCATGGCCATGAGGATCACGGCCGAAACCCAAAGGAGTTTGGAACCCATGATGCTCCCTCTTCTCTTCGGTTCACCATGGCCTGCTGTGTGCGGTCACCCTCCGAGGAGGCTTGCGTCAGCGCCGGGGACGGCGACTTGGCATGTCCACATTGAGCGCGTCCATCTTCGCCGCCCACTTCTTCAGCACAGCCAGAGTGGAAGAGTCACAGTCGAAGACGGAGTTCCTGCCTTGCGGCTCCTGCGGCGGATCGCCCGTGTACGGATCGCCCGGCTTCCAGGTGGGATCCTGCGGATCGCGGGGCCGTCCCTCTCCGCCCCAAGCCCAGAAGTTGCTGCCGACCAGCGGACCTCCCGCCGCAGCGCTTTCGTAGATGGCCGCGAAGACGGCTTCGTAGTAACGGTCGCGATACGTCGTCGTGGATCGCGGGTCGTAACTGTGTCGGTCCCGGGGGATCCCAAATTCCTCGAGCACGAGAGGCTTGCCAACCCGGGCGGCGTATTCGGCGTGTTTCCGGATGTAATCGAGCGCCTTCTCCAGCGCGGAGCTGTACGTCTCCTCGGGCCGCAGCGGGTCGAACCAAGACCAGTTGAGCACCCAGAGGTGGAACGTCATGTAGTCGACCGAATCGAAGCGATGCGTCTGCAGATAAAGCTCCTCATCCCCGTTGCAGCCGACGAGCCCCTCGCTCCCCGTAGAGACCAGGTGATTGGGATCCAGCGACTTGATGTACTGCGCCGTCCGGTCGATCCATTGGGCGAAAGCTTCGAAATTGGCCTTAGAGACCTCTCCCCAGCCCGGCCGAGGCTCGTTGGCCAATTGCCAGGCCATGATGGTTGGGTCCTCGCGATAAGGGACGCCGGTGACCGTGTTCGTCCGGAGCACGACATGCCGCACGTATTGGCGGTACCAATCATTGGCCGTGGAATCCCTGTAAAAGCCGGCGCTGAAATTCATGAACTCGTCCCAGCGGAACGGAGGGAGACCGGGGTTCGGGACCGGGACGTTCTTGACCCAGGCCAGGTACTGCGCCATGCCTCCGGACCATTCCCAATAGTTGTTCAGGTAGATCACCGCCCGCATTCCCCGCTTGCCCATTTCTGCCAAAAGGACGTCCAGCCCGCGGAGCATCGTCTCTCGGTAGCTCCGCGGCGCCGGCTGAATGCAAGGGCGGACCGTATTGAACTGCTCTCCCTCGGACGCACCCATCACGCGCAGGTTTCGGATTCCCAGATCGCACAGCCTGTCGAGTTCACGCGCCAGCCGTTCCCGGTCGCCGCCCAGGGTGTCGGCGCCGAGATTCAGCCCGTACCAGACATTCGTGCCGAGGAAGCAATATCGCCGCCCGTCCAGTACAAACTGCGTGCCCGTCACGGTCACAAAGCCCTTCGGTGCCCCACTTCGACGCGCCGTCCCGCAACCCAACGCGAGGACAGGGATGACCAAGATGGCGCACAGGATTCTTCGTCGACCGCGTCCCATCATCTCCGTCTCCTACTTGAGGTAGAGGCATTTGCGGACCAATCGGGTATCCCCTGCGCTCAGGCAAATGAGGTAGAGGCCAGTGGCTTCGCCTTTCGGGTCCCAATGCAACACGTGTTCCCCCTGCTCCATCGGGCCCTCCCACAGGGTCTCCACAAGCCGGCCACCCACATCGAGGACCTCGAGGCGCAGGCTCATCGGGCGGGGCAGCTCAAAAGCGATGACCGTACGGTCGTTGAAGGGATTGGGATAGTTACCGAGCAGACGCAGCTGCTGCGGCGCCAGGCTGTCCTTCCACTCCACGCGGCCCGCTCCGACCTCCCTGTAGAGGAGCTCGAGGCCGTCCACGTGCAGCGAGCCCTGCCCGTAAGCGCCATTGCCGCGGAAAACCAGCAGGCTTATCTCCTTCACCTCCGACCAGCTGATGCCCTCGCTTGGCTTGCTCGGCCGGAAGCTCGAAAAGGGAATCTCGAGGGTTCGTCCTTCTGAGCCGCTCAGCGTCAGATCATATTGCCAGTACCGTCCGTTCGCCTCCAGGAGCAAAATGGAGAGCGTCCGCCCGGAGTCGTCGGGCTTCAGCCACAGGCGGAGCCCTCTCGGGGAGGAAGCCACAGGGCTGAGATCGCGCGAAGCTCCGGCATAGGGCGGACTGCCGTTGCCGATCGCGTAGTCCAGGCGGAGGCAAGAACGGCCGTACGGTGAAACCCCTTCTGCCAGGCGGAGTGTGGTGGAGGTACCGGTCTTCACCCGCCACACGGCATCCAAGGCAGTGGAGCTCGTGTAATCCTCGAAATCGTCTATCGTCACCGAATCGCGCACCCGGATGATCACCGAATCGGGCTCCAGCCCTTCGCCCCGAACGATGACCAGGGCATGTCCAGTCTGGCCCCCAGCGACGTAGGTGACCGAGGCAGTTCCTCCCTGCGGAAGTTGCGGAATCTCGCCCGTGATCGCCCCGGGCCCCACGAGCTCGAACACCAGGGGGATCGAAGCCCGCGCGCAGATGCGACCGGCCGAGTCCACCACCACAGCGGTGAGCCGGCTCTCCTGCCCCGTCCCCGCCAACAGCTCCTGCGGATAGGCAGACAAGATGAGCCTGCGAGGGACGTCCCCCTCCTCCGCGACGGCAGCGAAGAACGCGACGTCGGGCGCATCCAACCCAAGCTCGGGGAGGTTCAACTCAAGCACGCCGTTCCTCGCCCAGTGGTACGTGGACTTGAGGCGCCGACCGCGCCAGGTGTCGTACCACTCCAGGACGTACGTCGTGTCGGCCAATCCTCGCAGGACGAATCTGTGGCTCCCCAATCGTTTCCCCTGCTGATGTCGGATCCAGCCAAAGGCGCAATTCTCGGAGGCCATCCCGAAGGCATCGCAGCTTTCCACGGAGAGCTCGGCAGGATGGAGGCTTAGGTAAGCGTACGGGAATTGCTGCACGATCGTCGAGAAACTGCGGAGTTGCCGCAGGAGGTCGTCCGTGCTGATCGGCGCGTAGTTGAAGGCCCACCAGAAGGGACTCGCCGAAAGTCCCCCCGCCCAGCTAGCCCAGAGCGCGTTGTGGAAGAGCGTCGTATACTCCGGACTGGGAACGGGGTAGCCTCCGTAGCTATCCGTATAACCGGCCTCCCCCAGGATGGCTGGCTTCGCGAAATCCCGGTACATCTGCCGGGCGACCTGGAAGTAGGTGTAGTAGCTCGAACGCAACGGATCGTTCGGGAACTGCGCCCTCCATCCCGTCTCGTACAGATGCACGTTGGGAAGATCCACCTCCTGGTAGAGTTGCGGCCTGTACCATCCCCCGCTCATCGACGCCGTCGTGGGATGCCCGTATGGATCGTTCTCTTTGAAGAACCGATGTACCCTACCCACCCAAGCTATCGCTTCCTGCTGGCGCCCGCTTTCCCAGGCATCCGTCCCATTGATCTCGTTGATGATCTCCCAGATGGCCAAGCTTCGGCTGTAGCCCCAGCGCGCGATGAGGTAACGGTACTGCTTCGCTTGGTAGCGCCAAGCCTCCTCGCTACCGTAGAAATCGCGCACATCGCAGATCGTCTTGTACGGGTTGTTATCCCATTGCTTGGCCCAACCCTGAAGCGTTTGGCAGAGGAGATCATGCGGCCAGATGGCGAGCATGACCATCAGATTGCGCGACTCAGCCCACTCCAGAATCTGATCGATGCGACCGCACTTGGCCTGATCGTAGCGACCCAGACCCGACACCAGCGACTCGATGATCCGGCCCTCATTGCCGTACATGATGTTCCAATAGCCGAACATGTTGCCGCCGAACTCCTGGAGTCGAGCCAAGCCGGGGGAGCCATTGGTGACTCCCCAAGGGTAATAGAAAGCGACGCCGTAGAACGGAGTGCCATCGTCGTGGACGAAGTAATGCGGATTCGCCGGGGAAGGACGGATCCAACCGTGATGCGGAGAGGAGGTGGCCGTAAAGGTACCCGTCTCACTGTTCGCACTCTGACCCTGATTGCTCAGAAGGAGACGGAATCTCCATTGCCCCACCTCGTTCGGCGCGAAGCGCACCTTCCACTGGTTCCGGCTTTCGTAGTTGTCGTAGAATCCCGGGATCTTCCACACCTTGCCCGAGGGGGCCAGGAACTCCGCCTGAAGGTCGATTTGCTCGGGATCGAAGGGATTGGTGAAGACGACGTTGCGGAGGTCAGCGATGATCTCGAACTTCTCGTAAAGACCGACGGTCTCCCGGTTCACCGAGGCCACGGATACGCTGGGCTGCAGAAGCCCGCCGTAGGTGTGCGCGCCGGCCTCCGGCGACGGGGGACCCTCTCGGCCCGAGACGTCCACCGCGGCCACCCGGTAAAAGTACCGGCGATTCGGCTCGACCGCAAGGTCCCTGTAGCTCAGGCTCGCCGTGCTAGCCAACAAGAACTCCCGACTCGGGAGAAAGCCAGTCTCCCCGCCGCGGTAGACGCGATATTCCATCACTCGAGCCGGCAGGTCGCATTCCCAGCCCAACTCGATGGCCGATGGGCTCTGTGAGAGCACCCGCAACCGCGTCACCTGCGGCAGAACGGCGGCGTCTCCGATCAGCAAGTCATCGAACCACACCGTGCCGCTGCGCGGGGCGGTAGTACCTCCGTCAAGGTAGAAATAGATCCGCTCCAGGAGGCCGTCCGCGTAATTCGCGAGCCGAAACTCGTAAAGCCGCCAGCCATCATCCCCCGGCACGTTCACGGGAAGCCAATCGCTGAGCCCGTTACTGTAAATGGGCTTGAGGGTGAGCTCCGTGTCGATGTCGGAACGCACGCGGAGCGAGATCTTCGGCGCCCCGGAAACTCGAACCGACTCCGGGGGGATGAAGTGGAAGTTGTGCCATTCCCAGCTACTCGTTGTGCGATGATAGTGGATGACCAACGCGCTGTCGCGCGCTTCCAGCTCGTAGGTCGTCACATCGGCATACCAGCCGTCGAGGGACCCGCTGTCGAAGCTCACTGCGAGGCCCGTCGGCTGAGCTCCCGCACGGAAGCTCAGCAGCGCTATGCTCAGGAAAGAGGCGAGACAAGTGCGGTCCATGGCTCTCCTGTGCAATCCAATGGGCTTCGGCAAAACCGACGCCTTGCCTTCCATTCAGGTCCGGGCATTGGACCTGCGCTCAGCGTTCCCAGGTATCCGTGCGGAAGGGGGAGGCCGGTAGCCCTTCGCTGTTGAACAGATTCGGCTGCGCCGTGTCGCTCCAGCCGAAGCGAACCGCCGCCGGCTCCCGCACCTCCGGATGCCAGACAATCACCGTCAGCCCCTCGATCCGCGCCTGAGCCGGGCGGAAAACTCGATCCGGACCGGCGATCTCAAACCCGGTCAGAGGCCCCCCGCGCGCCACCAAGCCGGAACCGACAAAGTCGAAGAAGATCCGAGCTCGGTTCCCTTCGAGCTTCATCTCGCGGAACAGGGGACCGGAGGGCAGGATATCCTGAAATCCGTAGGTTTGAGCCAGCGCCCAGAGAGCGAGCCTTCGGCCGACTTCCTGCTTATTCGCCGGATGGATGTTTTCGGGGTTGCCGATGTCGGTCGTCACCACGATCCCGGTATTCTCCACTCGGCGATAGGTGAGCAATTGGGCCTCCCGCAGGAACGGCGAAAGCCCGTTGCCGTAGTTGTACGGGGCGATCTGCACGAAGTAGAAGGGAAATGGGCCGAGCCCCCATCGGCTGCGCCAGTCCTGGATGAGCGCGGGGAACAGACGCGCGTACTGCTCCGCGCGCCCTACGTTCGACTCTCCCTGATACCAGATCACACCACGGATTCCGTATCCCACCAGTGGCCGGATCATGCCATTGAACAGAACGGTCGGCGTGCGCGCTCCGAGAGCCACCGGCAACTGCGGCCTCTCGCGGAAGGCCTCCGCCCCTGGGTAAAGGTAAAGGCGACTCCCCCGGATCTCCGCCACGGGGCAGATCCGCCACTGTCCGGCCAACGAAAGCTTCTGGAGCGGCTTTTCGCCAGGAGCAAGGAAGAGTTGCTCGCGCCTTCCGTAGATCCCGCCACCTCCGCGAAGATCGATCACCCGCACGGCAATGAGATTCCTCCCCGGGCGCACCAGGTGAGCCGGCACCGTGTAGGTGCGGTCGATATTCCAGTAGCCAGCCTTTTCGATGCCCCCGACCCTCTGCCCGTTGAAGTACACCCGGTCCATGTCGTCGATGGGGCCCAGCGACAGGGTCAGGTCTTTTCCGCTCCAGGCTGCGGGCAATTCGACCCATGTCCGGAACCACACCACCCCGTCGAATTCGCCCAGCGAGGTGTTCTCCCAGGCCCGCGGCACGGGCACAGCCAACCAGCTCGAGTCCGGGGTCTCCGGTGCCGCGTAGCTTGCGTCCCCGTGGTCGTACGCCTCCCAGAAGGAGTTCTCGTCAACTGTGCTGAGATCGAAGCTTGGAAAGCGGGAAAGCCAGGCTTCGAGCTGCCGCGCTGCCACCTGCAGTTGGTCGAAGTTCTGGATGGTCTCCGCGAAGTCCGGGAAGCCGGCCAAAACTTCGCGGGACATCCAAGCTTCCGCCGGGGTACCACCCCAGGTGCTTTCGATCAACCCGATGGGAACGCCCAGCCGGCGATGGAGCTCTCGGCCGAAGAAATAGGCCGCCGCGCTGAAATTGGCCGCCGTCTGCGGCTGGCAAAGTGCCCAGCGACCGGTGCAATCCTCCTGCGGCTCCGTGGCCACACTTCTCTCCACCTTGAACAAGCGAATCGACGGGAAGTCGGCCTTCCGGATCTCCTCCGCCGAGTTCAGCAGCGTGTCCCTTGGGGGCCATCCGGCCAAGGGCATCTCCATGTTGGACTGGCCGGAGCAGAGCCAGACCTCCCCCACAAGCACGTTCTCCAATCGCAGCGTGTCGCGGCCGCTCGCCACGATCATCTCGTGAGGACCGCCAGCTTCGAGCGGGGGAAGCGTCACCGCCCATTTCCCGTCGCCGCCCGCTGCCACACTCCTTTCTTGCCCCGCAAACTTCACGGTCACGAGCGAGCCAGGCGCAGCCCAACCCCAGACGCGAATGGGCACCTGCAGCTGCAGCACCATGTTCGAACCGAAGATGCGAGGAAGCCTGATCCCGACCGCCTCTTCACCCCGAACTGGCTCCGCAAAAAGACCCGCTATGGCGATCCAAAGCACCATCAAACCGGCCACGACGAGTGCCCGTTTCATCCCAGTGCCTCCGTGCTTCGTTCCCTTGCGCCGCAAGAGCATGCCGCCCTCTCTCGGATCTTCAAGCCGAAAGTTCGTGCTCGCAAGGATCGCACTCCCGATGCGAAGACAAGCCCTTCCCCGCGACTTACGCGCGGAATGTGCTCCGCGAACCTCGTTCCGGACCCGCAGGATCAAAGCCGCCTCCGCCAATCTACCGTCTGAATCGGACCGACGCAAAGGCTACATCGTCCTCCCCGAAACCTCGGCTTCGCCGGCAAACCCAAGTTCTCGCATGACCTCCAGGTTCCTTCGGACGAGTTCCATTCGCTGGCGTACGCAGACAGGGGATCGAAGGCCATCCTCAGGGGTATTCTTCACGTAATCCAGCAGCCGTTCCAGTGTGGAGGTAGCCACGTGGAGCCGCGTGTCGCTGGAGCCGTAGTAGATGTACACGGTACCGTCGTCGTCCAGGATCCAGCCGTTGCTGAAGAGGACATTGGAGACGTCGCCCACGCGCTCCTCGCCCTCGGGGGCCATGAAATACCCACCCGGACGGTGCGTCACCCGCCAGGGCTCCCGAAGGTCCGTCATGTACAGATAGAGCACATACCGCAGACCCGCGGCCGTACCCCGCACCCCGTGCGCCAAATGGAGCCAGCCTTCCGGAGTTTTGAGCGGAGGCGGACCCTCGCCGTTCTTGGCCTCCTTGATCGTGTGGTAAACCGGGGGATCAATTAGCCTCTCCTCCCGAATCTCCGGATGCTCGATGTCCTCCACGAGTCCCCAGCCGATCCCCCCGCCTTCTCCCAGAAAGGTCGCCTGAGGTCGAGTGTAGAACAAGTACTTGCCATCGACGAACTCGGGGTGGAGCACCACGTTCCTCTGCTGTGAGGAGGGCGTCCGGAGATCAGGGAGCCGCTCCCAGTGCACCAGATCTTTCGTCCGGACAATCCCAGCCTGCGCCACGGCCGAGACGGTATCCCCTGGCGGCGCCTGCGGGTCCTTGCGCTCCACGCAGAATACGCCGTAGATCCAGCCGTCCTCGTGGGCTGTGAGGCGCATGTCGTACACATTCACGTCCGGATCGTCGGTCTCCGGGATCTCGAGAGGGAAGTCGCGAAAGCGGAAGCCTTCCACCCCGCTCTCGCTTTCGGCAAGGGCGAAGAAAGACTTCCTGTCCACTCCCTCGACCCGAACGGCCAGGACGAACTTGCCCATCCACTTGATGGCCCCAGCGTTGAACGTGGAGTTCACCCCCAGCCGCTCCAGCAGGAAGGGATTCGTGGCCTCGTTCAGGTCGAACCGCCAGTGAACGGGAACATGATCAGCAGTAACGACGGGGTAACGGTACCGGTGAAAGAGCCCGTTACGGGAGGGCAGCGGCTCATTCTTCCTACGCAGCAGCTCCTCTTGCTCCGCCAAAAGCGCCTTCACCCTTTCTCGAAAAGAATCCGAGATCATACTGGCCATCCTCTCAAGGCTTGGCAATCTCAACCGTGCGCGTCATGAGCTCCAGACACATGCGAGAATTATGGTAGGGTCCTTTCCACTCGCAGATCTTGTACATTTCAGGGTTCGGTCGGCGATCCGGAAGAAGCTCGTAAAACCACTCCCCGTACTGCCGATCCAACAGGTGGCGCTCGATGAACTCCCACGATCGCGTCGCCGCTTCCAGGTAACGGGACTCCCCGGAGAGCTGGTACGCGTTGATGAATCCCACCACGGCTTCCGCTTGCTGCCACCATTGGAGACTGGCCACTACCTGTCCATCTTCTCGCCGCTCGTGGTAGATGCCCGCGTCCTCCGCGAAGCCTTCGGTCAGGACAACCTCCGCGAGATTTAGGGCCATCTGGCGGACCTGTTTCTGGAGATCGCCATCGTCCAGAAGCCGCGCGGCCTCGCACAAGAGCCAGCTCCCCTCGATCTCGTGCCCGAAGGAGACAACCCGGCTGCGCGGTTGCCACTCGTCGTTGAAGAAGGGGATCCAGTGCCGGGTCCGCGGGTCGTAGATCCGCTCGAGAAAGCAGAGCAGCAGCTTGCGCAGCGCATCCCTGACCTCAGCCGCGCGAGAGACTCGGTACAGGTTTGCGTACGCTTCGAGCAGATGGAGGTGAGTGTTCGTGGACTTGCGTTCGTTAAGGTCGCGCTCGCTGAGCCGCATATCGACGGCTGGGCTCCAGTCCCGGTTGGCCGCTTCGAAGTAGCCGCCGTGGGTCTTGTCCAGATTGTGCCGCTCCACCAGCTCGAAGATCTCCAGCGCCAGCCTCAGAGCCTCGCCTTCGTGGAAGGCAGCGGCATACTCGCTGAGTGCGTAAATGGCGAAGGCCTGGCCGTAGATCTTCTTCGCGTCGTCCAGCACCTGGCCCCGGTGGTCCAGCATCCAGTAGGCCCCGCCGAAGCGTCGATCGAGGAAAAAGTCCACGAAGTAGCTGAGGGCGCGCTCGGCCAGCTGCCGAAACGTCGAATCCGGCTGCGCCGCGTGCAACGCCGAGAACGCCCACAAGATCCGGGTGTTGAGCACGAGCCCCTTTGGGGCCTCCGGCACGATGCGGAGATCATTGGTCATCCGCCCCACAAAGCCCCCGTACTGATGGTCAACCGCCTTCTCGCACCAGAAAGGCACGATGTCTCCGAAGAGCTCCTCCTCCGCAGCGTCCCGCAGGTGCGTCACGAGACTCGTTTCCGCCCCAGCCTCTCCAGCTCTACTCATAGCGAATCTCGACCCGTCCCAGTTGCAGCGCTCCAGCCGCCTTCAACTGCAGGAAATGACATCCCGGCCTGTCGATTCTGCCTGAAACAAGCACCGGCACGCGGTAGGGATAATCCCGACCATTCATGCGAAAACCTCTTTGGACCACCGGCACTGGACCGTACTCCTGACCGTCCGCCGACACCGCCAACTCGAGAGAAAGGGAATCGGTCTGGCCGAAGGCTCGGATCTCCACCTCGCGAATCTCCCCCGGTACCCAGTACCTCACCCAGGCGCCCTCGGACATCTCCAGTCGATGAAGATCCTCCTTGAAAGCGCGCGCCCCGAGCGCTCCCAGCGACACCTGCCCTCCCATCTGGAAAACGCGTTGAAGATCCGCGAACTCGTCCACGAAGCTGAGCTCCGCTACCGTCACCGGGCCCTCGATGTTAGAGGGGGCCGAAATCCCGGCCTCGTTCAGCGCTCGCACACGGTAGAAATACTTGCGGCCGATCTGGGCGCTTTCGTCGCTGAAGAGGGACGCGTAGGAAACAGCTGCGTCGTCCACCCAGCGACCGACAACCTGCCACGGCCCTTGCGGGGACTCGGCTCTCTCCACCACGTACGCGTACGCACCCACGGATCCCCTCCAGCTGATGTGTCCCACATCCGGGATGGGGAGCAAGTGAGGAGGATCCGGCTTTTCCACCGGAGGCGGCGCAAGCCCCCGGATCGCGAAGGCTGCGCTTCGCAGAAAACCCAGCACGGCCCTCTCCGCGTATGCATCCCCGCTCTCGAATCCCGGCCAGTGGTAGGCTCGATAGAGGCGATTGCCCGCCGGCTCCGAATGCCAGTAAAAACCGCCATCCCGGTTGTGGAAGCGCAGGCTCCAGATGAGAGCGCCTGCGATGTTCGGCGTGCGAACCACACGGTCGAGCACGTATCGGATCCCCCCGGCGGACACGAAGCCGAACTCGCCGATGTAATACGGCTTCTTGCCCCGGGCTCGCTCCGCCGCAGCGCGGATATTGGCTGCCATCCGCATTGGGTCCCCTTCGTAGTGATGTGTCGAGACGAGATCGATCACGCGGCTTTCCAGCTCCCAGTCGTGCAACTCGTGGGTTTGTACCCCGCCCGCGACCAAGTGGTTCGGATCCAGCTGCTTGATGTACGAGGCCATCTCCTCAGCCCATTCCCGCGGACACTGCTGCAGCTCGTTCCCCAGCTCCCAAGCCAGGATGGCCTTATCGTCGCGGTAACGCACGCCCGTCACGGTATTCACCCGGTTCAAAACGAAGGCGATGGTCTTCTTGAAGTCCTCGCGCAGCTGCGGATCTGTCCAGAAATCGTCCGGGGACTTCCCACGAAATGCGGCGTAGTGCGGTCTTCCCCCCATCCACTTCCAATTGTCCACCAGGGGCACGAGCAGCCTGACGCCCACGCGATTGGCGACCGCCAGCACCAGGTCCATGGCGCGGAAGGCTTCCTCGTTGAAGCGTCCCGGGGCCAGCACGTGTTTCGGCGTTCCGGGGTCGTCATCCTCTCGCGCCACGCTGATGGTGTACGTTCGCGCCACCGTGCCTCCCGCTTGCACCACCGCGCGCAGGGCATCCTCGATCTCGTACTCCACCGGGAGGCGCCAGGGGTTGGTGCGCACGAACTCCATGTCATCCTCAATGAGGAGCAGGTTCGGGATGTTGAACGACACGAAGCGCAGGGGCTGGTCGCCGTCCACCAGGCAATCCCCCTTGGCCTTCACGAAATGCCGGAAAAGGCTCTCCGCGCCAATCCCGACCTGCGTGCCAGCCATGAGCAGCACCAGAAAAACCGCGACACCGCACCACCGCTTGGAACCGATCATGCTCCGGCCTCCATTCGACAATCGCCGCCGAGCTCTCGCCCCGACCTACCGGCTCTACCCGGTCAAGCTTCCAGCTTGCGATACCAATTCTGACGCAGGAAGAGGCTGCTCCCAAGCACAAGAGTAGCGCATAGCGCCGCCGAACCGAATCGTTCCAGCACGATGTAGATCGCGGTCATCATGATCGTAAACTGCCAAACGATCCCCACCACCACATTCACGAGATCCCGTTTCCAGCTCGTACGGTAGACGAAACTGGGGTCTTCTGCCACCACCTTTTCGTGAATGGGACGCCAGAGCCCCCAAGGCCGCACGGTCTTGTAGAAGCTTTTCAAAACCTGCTCATCCTCAGGCGGGGTGAGCAAGCTGGCCACAACGCTCGCCCCTCCCGAAACGAGAAGGATCAGCGGGAAAAGATACAACATGTCCACGCCAGGGAAAAGAAGCGGAAACAGCAAGGCCAATCCGATCCCGGAGATCATCCCCCAGAAGTAGCCATAGGCATTGAACCGCCACCAGTGCCATTTCAGAATATTGGGAGCTGCATACCCGCCGTACAATCCCGAAACGATGAATTGCATCACCGAGTGGATCGAGGCGGACATGAGGCCGAAGGCGATCCCGGCGAGGACGACGACGAAGGAGGCGAGGTAGTTCACGCGTCGGGTGGCGCGCTCGGAGGCGTCGGGTTTGATGTAGCGCAGGTAGAGATCGTTCACGATGTAGGCCGCGCCTGCGTTCACGGTCGAATCGAAGGTGGACATGAAAGCGGCCAGGAGTCCGGCGATCACGATGCCGATCACGCCGACCGGCAGGAGGTTGTGAATCACGTAGGGCATCAGCTTCTCGAAGTCGATATTGGCGCCCATCGCCCGCAGATTCGGCTGGAAGAACACCAGTCCGATCACCGTGAAGGCCGCTACCATCATGTAGCGGGGGAAAAGGGCCACGGGGACCATCGCGCTCATCAACGCCGACTCCCTTGCCGTGCGCCCCGCCAGGATCCGCTGCATGTCATAGTTCGGGGCCGGACCCGCCAAGCTCACCAGCACCCCTTTGAACAGGATCATCATCCAGACGATGGCGAACAGGGAGTAGCCGTCCGCCGCGATCTTCTTGTTCACCTCGGGCAGGATCTGGCCCCAATCGAGATCCAGACGCCAGCCGAAGAACAGCCGGTCCCAGCCGTGCGGGATGACGGCGGAAATGTCCGCCGGCGAGATCTGTTTCATCGCCACGTAGCTGATGGAGATACAGGAGATCACCAGCAGGATGAACTGAATCACGTCGGTCACTACCACGCTGTACATCCCGCCCAGGACAACGTAGATGGTCGTGATGCCCATCAGGAGGATAGCGTACGTGTCCGACGACAGATCCCACGGCAGGATCACACTGGCGAAGCGACCCACTCCCTGGAAGTCGTAGGAGAGGAAGCCGACCACGGAGACCAACGCGAAGATCACGATGCTCAACCTCGAGAGCTCGAGGCCACGGCCCCGACCGAACCGCGTGGTGAGCCACTGGGCTCCGGTAATCACCCCGGACCTACGGATCCACACGGACAGATATACCATCAGAAAGACCTGGTTGAAGGTGGGCCACAGCCAGGGCAACCACGCTCCTTTCAGACCGTAGACGAAAAGCACCGTCACCAGCCACATCGTGCCCGTGATGTCGAACATGGAAGCCGCGTTCGATATCCCTAGCGCATACCACGGTATCCGCCTCCCCGCCAGGAAATAGGATCCGACATCCTGTCCCGCAACCTTGCGAAAAAGGAATCCCATGCAGATGACGCCCACCACGTAGACGACGATGATGCCGATGTCGATGGGGTGCAGTGTCATTGGTCTCTCCTCGCCTTACCGTCCCGGAGTTCCTGAGCCGCTACAGGTTTGAGCCGCTCGTCTGGAAGGTCGTATCCCGGCTCTCCGCCCTGAGCCCGAATTCGTCGACCGAAGCCGCGCGGAAATGGTACAACGTAGCCGGCTGCAACCCGCTGAGCTTCACCAGATGCGATTTCAGAAGCGCGAGCGCCACCACGCTATCCGTGTAGCCGGTTGTCGTCCCGTACAGGACGCGAGAATCCGCCTCCCAGTCCGTGCGCCAGGTGATCGTGGCGGTCGTGGTCGTTACGGGCCCGATCCGCAGATCAAAAATGCGATTGCGCGACGAGTCCAGCTGGGCATAGCGCCGCAAGTAGGTGAAAACCAGTTGGCCGAAAGGCGTCGGCGTGCGCCGATCCTCCGGCAACGTGAGGTAAGGCTGATCCACCCAGGACCAGGCGCACCAACCGATCTGCCTGGCATTGAGGTAACGGATCAACTCCCGCCCCCAGTCCACGTCCTGGTCTCCGCCGCCCAATTCACCGCAGAAGATCGGGAATCGGTCGGCGAACTGGCCGAAGTTCGATTCCCAAACGGACGGCCCGCCGACCCACGGGTACATGTGCACGGAATAGACGACATTCGCATGCGGCAACGGATTCTGGGCCCAAGGTCGCATATCGGAGGCCCAGTTCATCCCGCTCACGAGAATGAGCGCCCGCGGATGGACCGACTGGATCGCCTCGATGATCTCGATGGCCCTCCTTCGCCACGAGGCGAAATCGATGTCGTGCGTCTCATTGTGAATGTCGTACAGCACGGCAGGCTCGTCGCGGTAGCGCTGGGCAAGCATCCGCCACATGCGGATCGCATTGCTGTCCGGGATGCTCGGGATCTTCACCGTCGTGTTCTGCCACTGGAGGTCGAGAATGACGTAGGCCCCATTTTTCTTGATCCAGCGCACGACTTGATCCAGCCGCTCCACGTAACTGGGGTCGTTCAGAACCCATTCCTGGTTGAAGGGAATCCGCACAATTCGAGCGCACCAGACCCGGCAGATGTAGTCGATCTCTTCCTCCGAGATCCCGTTCCCCCGCACCCGGTCGTACTCCAGTCCAGATCGGTTCACTCCGCGCAAAACGACCTGGGAACCCTCCTCATTGACGATGCGAGCTCCCTCCGTCCGCAGCCACGGAAGGCGGACCGCCGCTCCACTCGGCTCAGTGGGACCCTTGCCTGCCCTCTGGCATCCCACCGCAGCAAGCAGGCACAGGACGAGAGCTGCGCCCAAGCTCGCGCGCTTCGATGTCATCAACTGTTGTGGATCCTCCCGTTCGATCTCCACGCCTCGTGAGGCTTCACACCCCGGAGATAATCCAAAGGCCCGAGGTTGCCGCCCAGGCTTTCATTTCAGCACTAGCAACTTCAGGGAAGCCGCCTGGCCGGCCGCCTCAAGTCGCGCAATGTACACGCCGGATGGCAATTGGCCGCCGTCGAAAGACACCTCGTGCACACCGGGCCCGAGCCGTTCCCGGCGCCAGGACCACACCCGGCGACCGCGGAGATCCCACACCACAAGCCGGGCATCCGCGGGCTCCGCGACTCGGAAACGGAAGTGCCCCAAGCCGCGGAGGGGATTCGGCTCAAGCTGGAATCCGGAGAGCACGGGCAAGCGCGGATCGGCGTGCTCCAGACTTCCCGACCGTACCGCCGAGGGCTTCCGGGCCACCTGCAGCGGCGGCTCCTCGCCCCGATCGAAGTAGCGCCAAGTAGACCCGAGATCCAGGTAGATCCCCTGATTGTTGAACACGCGCGCATCGAACGCCATGTCGGGTGCGGCGCCCGGATAGGTGTGCATCTCCACGGCGAGGACGTTCTTCCCGGTGCCTAGACGCGCCAGAGCCTCCGGCCCGAGGACGAAAACCTTGCTGAAAACCTGGTCCGAGGAGGCTGGCGTGCCGGGGGTCAGCGCGGTACCCGGCGCAATCTGGAACCGACCGATTTCCAGACCATTGACGTACACCGCAACTCCGTCGTGTCCCTTCACGAGAACCCCGAGACCGGCCACAGGGCTCGGAAGCTCAAACTCCTTCCGGAAATACACCGTGGGGACCTCCTTCACCTGCGTGGCCTGGACAGCGCCATATCCCAGAGGAGCCTTGCCGAGGGGCCAGTCGGTATCGTCGTAGCCTGGATCCGTCCAGCGCACGGGGGCGAGGGTGGTGTCCACGGTGAACGAGATGACCAGTGAACTCAGGCTTGAGTTGCCAAAGGGATCCGTCGCTCGTACGTAGTAGGTGCGGCTCTCGCCGTGGCGGGCAGAAAACCGAACGCGGTGGCGAACTCCCCCCTGCCCCTCGGGGAATTCGTAGGGCATCGACTCATAGGGCTCGTCCGCCTCGCTGTAGCGCAGGTAGGCCCTTTCGTCGGTCCAGATCTCGACCTGCACCTCCGTCTGGAACGCGAGGAAAGGCTCGTTCGGGTAGCGCACGAACCGGGGGGCTTCCCGGTCTTCCCGGATCGGCACGTACATGCTGGGGAGGTCTTTCTCAAAGAGGGTGAATGGGTCTTCGTAAAACTCCCGGAAGGCCGGGAAATGGGGATCGCCTGGAAGAGGGATCCAGTAGGTGTTGTTGCCGTTGGTCCAAAACAAAGCCCACGCCACTCTGCGGGCCACCGGATCGGCCTTGAGGGGCCGGAGGAAGGCACGAGTGAACCAATCGTACAGCCTGGTGCTGGCCAACCCGTCGCTCACGCCCGTCTCCGTGATCGCGGCCACCTTGCCATGTTCCTCGGCGAACTGGACCAGCACTCGGCATGCCTGTACCAGCACCTGGCTGTAGTCATCCTTCTCGTACATGTCGATGCCGACTACGTCCACGTAGTCATCGCCGGGGTATCTCTCGCCGTAATTGAGCATGGCCGAGCGGCCGTCGGGCGAATACACGTACAGAAAGTTGTGCACCCCGAGTGTATCCCGCAGGAAATGGACTGTGTAGCGCCACGCCGCGATGAACTCCTCCGGCGTGCAGAAATTCGCCCCCCACCAGAACCAGCTTCCCGTGTTCTCATGAAAAGGGCGGAAAAGGATGGGCACCAGCGTGCCATTCACTCGCAGGCTTTTCGCGTAGTCTGCAATCCCCCTCAGCCAACTCTTGTAGCGTTCATTAGCGGACCCGCCGGGCACGATCTCCCGGATTGGACGCCCTCCGGTGTCGTAGAAGTTGCCTCCAGTGACCGGGTTCGGCGCATGCCAGCTGTAGGTGATCACCGCCCCTCTGGCGAAAGCGCGCTCCACATGACGGCGGTAGGTCGACCAGCCGGCTCCGAAGTCGAAGCCGTACACCGCGGGAAACGTGCCAAGACCCGCCTTCACGTCGGAAGTGTCCAGGGCGCCGGTACTGTCGAACCATCCGCGTCCCATCACATTCGTATTCTGATGCCCAAAGAGCAGATAGTCCCGGCTCAGAAGCTCCAGGTTGGAGTACAGCACTTTGGTCTCCCAGGTGGCGTTGCGGTCGATCTGGCCGACCAGCCACGTGGGCCACAAGAGCGCGCTCAAAAACCCAATATGTCCGAAAAGCCGAAGCCGGCGCCATGCCGTGAACCCTTGGTCGTGCGCGCGCCTCAAGGGGATTCCTCCTTGCGGTAGACGGACCGGTAATACTCGTGGATCACCTCCGGGTGCTTGCGGATGACCATGCCCCGGGTCAGACTGGCGACATATTGCGGGAGAAGCTGGGCCCTCTTCTCGTCCATGAGCCGATCGCGGATGTAGGCTCGCACGGAGTCCAGCGGCACCGATCGGAAGAGATCAGCCTTCCGACTCTCGTAGTACTCTTCGATCTCCTTATCCCCGACGCTCACGTCCCGCACCAGCCTTCGCGTCATGGCGACTTTGAGCAGGTACTCCTCATAAAGCCTGACCTTCCGTTTCACCTCCGGGTGGCGCTCCAGTCCCATGCGCCGGGCTTCCTGGGTGACGGCGAAATCGCGCAGGGCGAAGTCCAGTGCCGTCTTGTAGCTTCGGAAAAGGGCATCGCGAGGCACATAGGCCAGCGAGCTGATGAACTCCCCTACCGTCATGGGCTCCCCATCGACCGTTGCCAAGACCTCGTGACGCGCGTCCCAGAGGCTCAGCTCCACTTGGCTGATCTCCCTCTCCTCGAGGCCCCGTCCTTGGAGCTCGTCCAGTGCCGAGGGGGGCCGACGGACTACCGGCGCCAGCTTGCTGCCCACGAACTCCAGGAGCCTGGGGTTGACCTGGATCCTTTTCCGCCGCATCAGCCTGTCGAGGTACTCGGAGGCCAGCTTGTCCCCGATCTTGTATTCCACCAGGTACTTGATCTTCTGCCTGCTATTCTGGTACTCCGCCTCCGTAATGATAGGCGCCTTCTCGTAGCCGGTGACCATCACGATGTGGTAGCCGAACTGCGACCGAACCGGCCGCGAATACTGGTTGAGGGGCAAACGGAAGGCGGTCATCGCCATGTCGTAGTCGAGCTGATCCCAGCTCACCCAGCCGAGGTCGCCCCCGTTCCGCGCTAGGACTGTGTCGCGAAAGACCACTCGAGCAAGCGAGTCGAAGGGAACCCCTCGCTCCAGCTGCCGATAGAGGCTATCAGCCCGGCTTTTCGTCTGCGCGAAGAGGTGCTTGATCCTCCTCTTCTCCCGGAAGTACTGGTATGCCTCCCGGAGGGTGCGCTCGTCCGTGTGCACCTTGGGCCGGATCACGGCCTCAAAATGCGCCTCTCGCAGGCACTTGGCCCGATACGCCTGGATCCGGAGCTGGAGCCGCTCATCTCGATCCAGCCCCATGCGCCGCGCTTCTTCCGCCAGGAGGCGTCGCCGGATGAGTTCGTCGAGGAACTCCTCGCGGAGCTTGGGCGAGTCGAAGGTGTTCGGCTGCTTGATCAGGTTCAAATAAGCGAGGCGGAATTCGGCCAACGTGATGCGATGCCGACCGAATTCCGCCACCACGGGGTCCTTGCGGCTGCAGCCAGCCAGAAGCAACCATCCCCCGGCCACCAAGATCCAGATGGCCTTCCCCCTCCCTTTTCTCCCGGCACCGATGTCCACTGCGCCCGCCGATCCGTTGTCCTTCCCGAGCCGATCCCGATGCCTCATTTGATGATCAGCATGCGCCCAACGTGCTGGCCGATCCCCGGCGCATCCACGTGGTAGATGTACACGCCGTAAGCCAGGTCCATGTTGTCCTTGCTCATGAGATCCCAGGACTCCGAACCGTCGCTGAGCGGGCTGTTATGCTCGATGGTCTTGACCAGCGTCCCATCCACCGCGTAGATGCGAATGGTGCAGCGAGGCGGCAGGTGAATGAACTCCACCTTCCGCGGCCCCCGACCCGAGGTGTACGGATTGAGCGGCTCCCAAACCGCCGTGACCACATAGGGATTCGGCACTACCTTGATCCGGTCGAGATGGCTACGGGCGTACTGAACGTCCACCTTCTCCCCCTTGACCTTGAACCGGTAGCGCACGTTCCCGGTGAATGGGAAATCGGGATACAGCCAAAGCGTGTCACCCGCGCCGAGAAGCCGCCCGTAATTCTTGAAGAAAACCGTGTCCTGTACGTCGTTGTTCAACAGGCTGAAAGTGACCACGACCGAGTCGTTGGGCATCCTTTCGAAGAAGATGATCCGATCCTTGGCGGAGAAGAATCCCGGAGGCGTGAGGTTTCTGTTCACCGTAGCATCGACCGCAGCGAAGGGCACCTCCTGCCCGGTTGCGGCATCGAAGATCTTGTAGTTCACGTTAGTCTCCGGGACCGGAATCGGCTTGCCCGTACTCTCCAGCGGCACCCCGATCCGCTGGGTCCGCGTCACCAGCTCGTCGTAGAAGACGATGCAATACTGCCGCGGGTAAAAGATGCCCGGCTTGAAGCCCTTCATGTCAAAGAGCCCAAAGCGCAGGTGATACGCCGTGCTGTAGTCGATGTTCTGGCTCCAGCGGATCCCATTGCGGATGTTGCGCTGGGGATCGTGCACCACACCGCCCGGCGGATTGTACGCGAAGATCTCCAGGCCGCCTAGCACAGCGCGCAGGGTTCGGGGATCGCCGTCTCGGTCATCGTACAGATTGCGGATCAGCACGCGGCTCCCGCCTTCCATCCGGTACTCGTAGAACCACACGGTGTCGAAGACGGTCTGGCGCGTCAGATTCCGGAGCACGAAACCCGTAGTCTCATTGGGTAGCCACTCATCCCGATCCTCGCCGTCGATCTTGCCGTCGAGGTCGTTGTCGCGCCGATCCATCGATCGATCCAGGAACTGGATCTCGTACTCGTCCCCGTCCACCAGCTGCTCGGGCTCGAGGAACTTCACGGCCACTTTGCCATTGGTCACCAGCTGCCCGACTGGCTGGGGCTCCAGATCGAAGCCGGGCGGAACGTAGCCGAGCGAGGGTGGACGCGGGGTCACGATGGCCACGTTTTCACCGGCTCGGACATTGCCCGCCTGGTCTACACTGATGAAAATGGTCGTTTCCGATGGCCCGATGTTGTTCTCCAGGCTGCCGCGATCGTACGCGGTCACGGCGTAGTAGTAGGTCATCCCGTTCACGAGCGGCGAGTCCACGAAGGTATGGGTGAGGCCGGTCTCGCTCCCCAGGTAGAACTGGACGCCCGTCCCGAACGTGAGCGGGAAGAACCCGTAGATGCCATCGATCTTGTCGAACACCGCAATGGGCACCTTGAACCGGTCATAGCCGTACCCGTCGGTGATCGAGCCGGCGTCCTCGAAGGTGGGGGCAGTGGCCCGATAGATCTTGTAGCCCTCGAAGTCGTATTGGTGCAGGTAGCGATCGAAGCTGAACTCCGCTTCGGAATCCCAGTACAGGGTTACCTTCCGGTCGCCCGGCACCGCCCGCAGCACTGGCTTCTTAGGGGCCACGGCGAAGTTGTAGTTGGAGTTGTAGATCTTCTGGACGATCTCCTTGTTGTACAGCATTTCCCGCTCGTCCCATCCGAAGAGCATGGCCACGGAGAAGAACTCTTTCTGATTCGGCATGAGCGGGAAGTAGCCCGAAGCGAAGACGTAGTCGTAATCAGCTCGCTCCCGCGACCCCAGGTCGAAGTACCCTGGTCGGGAGATTTCCCACATCTGGTCGTCGTTGCTGTAGGTCACGTCGCCGTACTCGTAGAACTTGAAGCTGGTGAGCCCGATCTGATCGGATTCGTCCACATCCACCAGATCGACATTGGGCTCCCCGGGGAGATCCCCACGGCCTGGAGTCGGCAAGCCATCCCCCTCGCCGGTGTCGCCCGTACCCGGCTTGCCATCCATCCCCACGTCGTCGTAACTCGGATTCCAGTCGCCGTCGTTGTCGATCCCGTCGTCTCGCCGTTCATCGATGAGCGGGTTGTCCAGACCGGCTCCTGTGAAATAGTCCTTCGCAAGGTAATCCCGATTGTTGTAGATGGGATCGCGGATGTAGAGGTAGTAGGGGATGGAGTCCTGCGTGACGGCTCCATCGCTCTCGTCAATGAGCCCGTTGAGGTTATCGTCGATGAGGTTCCGCGGAATCTCCTGTAACGGCGCGTTCGGCTTCTTGATGTAGGTGATCCCGTTGACCTGGAAGCGCACGCCTTCGGCCGGCATCCGGCTCACCGTCCTCTCGTACCGCCCGCTCCAGTAGTTGATCAAGACAATGGGGTCGCCCGGGGCATACACCTTCAGGAATTCGTCCGTCGTGATGAGCTTGCCGGCTCCGTTGATACCATCGCCGTCGTTATCGATCCCATCGTAGGGATTTCCCGGGCTTTCCAGAAAGGCGAATCCCACCCAGGGCACTGGGCTGTAGCCACGCGTGCCGATGTTATCGTAATCGTAGTTCACGGCCAGGGCCTTCTCGCGGTAGTAGCGCGCGACGTCATCGTCCCAGTCCGTGTTGTCCGTCACCAGCGCTCCGCTCGAGGCCCCCACGTTCAGCCCGAACAGGGTCTGGTCAAGGTACAGCTGGCCGATGTTGCGGATATCGTAGAGCCAGAAGATGCAATCCTGCGCATCCGGGTTGGACCATTGGAGCCCGCGGACCGACATCCGCAAGCCCAAACCTCCCCGGTCGGGCTCCTCCGGGATGGGAGGCGGAAGGCGGATTCCCCTCACCCGCTTCTTGTACTGGTAATCGTCGAGGACAAAGTAGCTCTCTTGGTCCGCGTTCATCTGGTCTTTGCCGAAGTACCCATTCCAGTGGCCGCTCCAGCCCGGATCAAAGGGATCCTCCAGTTTATCCGGCCAGAAGGGGGGCCAGGTGTAGGCCATGTGACTCATGGCCACGGCGTGCATGGGGTCCTTCTCTTTCTGGCTGATGTTCAGGAAGCCGGGCAGGGGTTCAAAGCCCTGGAATACGCCCAGCGAATCGTGGGAGAATAGGTTGGGGTCCCAGCCTTCACAAAAGATCGCCGGAGTGACGTAATCGTAGAGCGTGTCCCCTGTCGTTTCATCTACACCGGCAACGATGCGCAGTCGAGCCATGGCATAGGCGGAGGCGTTTCCCATTTGCGCCAGCCCGCTCCCAATGGGCCATTCCCCGGCATAAATTTGACTTTGGTCGCCCTTCTGCCCGCCCATCATCCCAAAGTTGTGGAACGTGACCCGGATCAGATTCCCATCGTGGATGTTGCGGGCGCGATTGAGCGAGCTCCCGTGGCCAATGTCCTTAGCTCGGAGCCCCGCGGCGCTCAAGACGCTGATGAGGCATAACAAGGCCCAGGTTTTCAGCAGCCTGAGCTTCGCGATGCGGATCTGTTGATTCCTTTCCATCGTGGCTTCCCCAAATTTGGCCCTTCAATCTGCGGGGATCTCAGAATTGGAAGATCAAGGAGAACTTGTTCTGACGATCGAGGCGGCCATAGTCCGCTGTGGCATAGTCGAGCCACAGGGTGCCGCGCGGCAGACGGAGGCAAAGCCCTGCCCCGAAGCTCAGACCCCCCTCGCGATCCTCCAGGAAAAGCTGGCGGTATCCGCAGCGCAGGGCGACCAGGTTCCGAAGGCGAAGCTCCGTGCCCAGGTTGACAAACTCGCGGTTGTCGCTCGGATGGACGGCGTCTGCCGCCACGATCCAGTCGTAATTCTCCATCCCGAGGAAGTCGCGGGCGAGATCAGCCGAGATGCCCACCCGGAACAGGATGGGCAGCGGAAAGGCATCCGTGTCCAGGTGCGCGTTGATGTTGCGGTTGTTGCCGGCAATGTTGTCCGCAATGTCGTGCTGCACCAACATATCTCGCCCGGACATCTGCATGTCCGCCCCGAAGTTGGCGATACACATCCCGATCCGGACATTCCGGAAGAAAGCCCGGTACAGCAGCCCGACATCGAAGGCCAGGCCCGTGGCAGTGGAATGCCAGATGGTCTCTTTGACCAGCTTGGCGCTGCCCCCGATGGAGAAGCGGTCGGTGAGCGCCCGAGCATACGTCAGCCCCACCGCGAAGGAATAAGCCGAAACCTGCTCCCCATTTCCTTCGGGGAAGGTGACGGTGGTCCGCTCGATATCGGGCATGCCGAGGTAGGAGAAAAATGCCCCGAATGTGCCCACGTTACGGAAAGGCATCGCCAGGCCCGCATACTCGTAATGCAGGTCGGCGATGTAGTCGAAATGGTTTAGCAGGATCTGCAGGCTGGGAATATTGGCGGTGCCGGCCGGATTCCAGTACAGGCCGGTCACGTCTTCCGCCTGCGTGACGTAGGCTTCCCCCATGCCCACAGCCCGCCCGCCGATACCGATCTTCAGGAAAGGCGCTGCCGTGGTGCCGGCGCCGCTGATCGTCTGCCCGAGACCCACCTGAGGCTCGGCCAGAATCCAGCCGAGGATCCCCAATAGGGGGAAGAGCACCGCCGTGCTCCGTCGGCACGCCCCCTTCGCCCATGCTTTCGCCGCGAGCCTCATCCCTCATTCCCCGTAGTTGATTTCCAAGCCGATCTGAATGAAGCGCGGCGGCGAATACATGCCCGGCCGCGCGTAGTATTCGTCGATGCTGGCAATCTCCAGGAGACGATTGCGATGCATGTAGCTCTGCAGGGTGAAATCGGGACGCCCCGTATCCGCGTAGACGCTATTGGCATTCCGGATGTCGAATAGGTTCCGGAAGTTGACGAAGGCCAGCCACCTCACCGGACCCGTACGGAAGCCTCGGGCGATCCGCAGGTCCACATTGTAGGCAGTGGGGATGCGCTCGCTGTTCTCCCGCAAACCGACGTAGGCGCTTCCGCCCGCGGCCTCACCCCGGACGAATTCCGGCGTGTACGGCAGACCCGAGTTCACCGTGCCCAGGAGCGTAAATGTCCAGGCGCCCGTCCGATAGGTGGCCACCAGGTCGAGCGAGTGTCTGCGGTCCCAGTCCAGGTCGACCAGCTGGACCCGAGGGGCCCGGTTGCTCTGGAGATCGTTGTAGGCATCCCGCGGATCGGAGGAGGTCCCCTTGGCGATCATGTAGCTGTAGTCCAGGGTCACCGAAAGGGCCCTGCGATTGTAAGCCGTAGATAGGGTGATCCCCTTGGCTCGAGCGTGGTCCCGGTTGACGAAGCGGTAGTAAGTGATCCCGCGATAGGTGTCAGTCGGGAATCCTGTCCCAACCCAATCGCGGATATCGCGGTAGAAGCCGGTGAGATGCAGGTACAGGCCCTCGGTGAGTTGCTGCTGGAGCCCGATCTCGTACATCACGGTCCGTTCCGGCTTCAGGTCGGCGTTGCCCACCAGATTCTGAGCCCCCGCCCCGGTGATCCAGAAGTGAGGATTCTCGAACAGGTAGCGGAATTCCGGGTTCTGGAAGAAGTGCCCGTAGGAAAAGTGGATCACACCGCTGGCCGTGATCGGGAAGGAAAGACCGACCCGTGGGCTCACCTGCCATTTGGGGCCCGGCTTCTTGTACCAGAATTTGAGCCGCTCCTCTACGCTGTACGGCACTAGCTCGCTATCCGGGGTGGTGGGCGAATAGTTCTTGTAGATGTGATCCATCCTGAAGGGGGAATAGACTTGCGGATCCATCGGATCGGCCAGGAGACGCCCGTCGGACTCGAAGTAGTCGTACCGGACCCCCACGTTGATGATCAACTCTCGGAACTCGATCTTGTCCTGGATGTATGCGGCGAACTCCTTGGGTCGCGCCCGATAGTGGGTACGGAAGGGCGAAATGGTATCCGGCACCACGGGCCGGTACGTGGCCTGGGAGAATTGCAGCGTGTAGTAATCGTTTGTCAAGTCGTGCAATGTGCCGGAAACGCCCGTCTTCACCAAATGCCTCTTAGTGGCCTGCGCGGTGAAATCCAGGCGGAAGGACTTGTAGCTCGTCTCCGTCTTGCTCCGGCCGACATCGTTGCCCCAGTAGGCGAAATCATTAGCCTGGCTCGAAACCGCCACATCCTGCTCCCGACTGGGTCGAAAAACGTACTGCTCAAAATCGCCGGAGTTCGTGGGCATGTACCGGTAGTCGTAGGGATCCTCGTAGAGGTAGTTCTTGTGATGGTTGACGTAGTAGTTCAGTTTGAAGTCCATGAAAACCCGGGGGGAGAACACGTACGTCCCGCTCAGGATGTGCAGAGAACGGTCGGTGAAATAGTACCGCCCCGCATCCGGGACGTACTTGAATCGATAGTCGCATCCGTAGCTGTAGTCGTGATTGTAGTAGATCCCGTAGGCCAGATCCAGATTCTTGGTGATGCGGAAGGAGAGCTTGGACTGGGTGGAAATCCCTTCGTACCAGTTCAACGGGACCAACGCATTGTCGGCCGTCCGGAAGGTGTGCACGGTATCCGACACAGGAGCCTGGAAGCCCCAGGGCATGAAGTACCGCTTCCCGTACGCGTAACCCGGGCTGTATTGGTATCGCCCTGAAAGGAAGTACGAAAGCCTCCCCTTTGTGCCCGGCACGGGACCCGAGAGGTTCACCTGGAGGTCCCGGCTCTCCAGCGGATTGTAGCTGTTCAAATACGGCTTCTTCCGTAGCCACGGCTTTTTCTGGAGCATGGTCTGGAAGTCGCCCCCGGCATCCCGCAGGAAGGGTCTCAGATCGTAACGTAAGTAGCGGCTTTTCGTGTTGAGCGAGCGCGCTGCGGCTTGCGCCCATTCCGCATTGTCCATCACGTAATACAGGTTGTCGTCGAAGCTGAGATAGTCGCCGAAATAGGCACGGCCGTTCACGCTGAAGCGATCGGCCCCCTTCTTCGTCACGATGTTCACCACCCCCGAGAGGGCTTGTCCATACTCGGCGTTGAATGTTCCAGTGATGACCTTCAGCTCCTCAATGGCTTGGTCATCGATGGAGATTCCGGAGCGCCGGTCCAGGGGATTGATCACCTGCACCCCATCCACGAGGTAGACGATTTCGTTCGTCCGGCCGCCGCGGATGTGAAGCTCCCCCGACGCATCGCGGACCACTCCCGCCTGGAGATCGAGCAGGTCCGTGACACTGCGCACGGGCAGCTCCTCAATCCTCTGGCTGTGGATCGACACCTCGGAGGAGGTAAGATCCTTCTGGATCACTCGCTGCGCGACGACCACTACGGGTTTCTCCACCTCAAGGACGGTGGGCTCGAGCTGGAAGTCCAGTAGAGTGGTGAGATCCACCGATACCTGCACGCGTTCGTACCGCTTGGGGACGTACCCGATCATCCTCGCGATCACCGAGTACGTCCCTGGGGGGACGTTGATGATGAAGTACTCCCCGTTTTCGTCGGTGGCCGCTCCCATCATGGTATTCTCGATGATGACGTTGACGCCGGGGAGCGGCTCTCCCGTCCGGCTATCGGTCACGCGTCCCGCGATCTTGCCCGTCGTTCCGGCAATGGCCGGTCCGTGTCCGAGCAAAACGAGGCCGACCACCCAAAGCTTCCGAAGACCACGCATGGCCCCTCCACGCGCCAGCCTTGTTCCACTTTCCCCTTCGTCCGAAGACAGCTCCTACCACCCCGGGATGCGCCTACCCCTCCCCGCGCATTCGGCCCCACCTTCCTGAACGGTCTCCTCCGGGCCATCCCCCGGGGTTTAGCGGGCGCGGCGGGCTTCACCCCACCGCGCCCGAAAGCCTCACTTCACCAGGATCATCTTTGTGGTGTGCAGGTAGCCGGCGGCCTTCATCCGGGCGAAGTAGACGCCGCTCGCGACCGCGCGTCCGAGCTCGTCCTTACCATCCCAGCTGATCTGGTAGGAGCCGGCCGACTTCTCCTCATCCACCAGCGTCTTCACCAGTCTGCCGGCAAGGTCGAACACCTGAATGGTGACCTTGGCCTTGCTCGGCACATCGTAGCGCAGCGTGGTGGACGGATTGAACGGGTTCGGATAATTGGCGTGGAGCCGGAACTCCTTCGGGGCCGAGGCGGGCGCGGCATCCGCCACACCGGTCGGGCTGTACACCTCGAGGAAGCCCCAGCCGCCGGGACGCAGCCAGTCCTCCACATTGCCGCCCGAGCCACCGAATTGCACGATCAGCGTGCGCTCGGTGTCGCCGAAGGAGGGATCCATGTCCGTGCCATCGATCCGCAGCGGGATCATGGCGCCATCGACCACCTGGAGCCGTCCCTCGTAGCCGGCCAGCGAATCCAGGGCGATCCGCGCCTCAATGATGTACCCATCACCCGTGAACTTCTCGTACACGGTGCTTTCCACGCCGGGGATCGTCGTCTCCGTGGTGCCATTGACCTGGACCGTGCCCCAAGCGGTGAAGCCGATGCGCCAGTCGCCCGTGCCCGCTGCGCCGACGGACCGATAACCGTGGTAGGCCCTCACCAAGCGCGCGTCATAGAAGCCGAGGTAGAACTCGAGGGCGTCGCCTTCCCACGCCTGCCCAGCCTCGCGCCGGAGATCATCGTCCGTCACGTCGGCCGAGATGTAGAGGTAGTTGTCGTCCACCACGAATACGGCGCGGAAATTCATGTCGGTGGACTCCGGAGTCCAGCTCGGTCCCTGGTCATCCCCAGCTGATTCCGGGGTGATCACATATTGCTTGTAGGGTTCGAATTCGTTGTCCAGCCCGTCCAACACGAACACATCCCGGAAGTTGGGGACGTACACCGCCTTCGCCGTGGGGCTTGTCATCAACGTGACCGGGCCAACCACGTTTTGATCCGTGATGCCGGTCTCCGTCCCGTCCGTACCCACGGCGGTCACGGCGTAGTAGAAGGTCTGCATCTCGGGCTTTCGGCTCCACGGCCGATGCCGCCACACCTCCGTCCCGTGCGGGATCTTGTCCGCGATGCGCACAACGCCGGGTGCGCTGAGATCCGTGATCGGAGAATGGCTCATGTACACGTTGTAGGTCTCCGTCCCGATGGTGTTGTCCACCCAGCGGATCGTGGCCACCTGGTACGGCCTCACCACCCCTCCGATGGTGTCGACTACCACCTGGACGGGAGGAGAAGCTAAGGTGCCAACGGGCTCTGGAATGCCCCACAGCGTGAAGTTATCCCAGAGCACCTCTCCCTGCCAGTTGGGCACCGCCGAGTAGTAGATCTGGCATCCCACGGTCAGGGTGACCTGCGGATTCACCTCGCCAGCCTTCACGTGCGCCTCGACATCGTAGGTCATGGTGTGCCAGTGCCCAGGGGTGAGGGTCGAGTCGGTGATGTAGTACTTGTCCTCGGTCCAGGTCCAAGACTGGTGATCCTGGGCGAAGATGGAGACCTGGGCGCCCGCCGGCATGCCCTCCGGGATGTACACGTCAATGGTGATCTTGGTGGCGTACGTGCCAGCCTGCTGCGAAAAGATGTTCACGTTGCTGTTCGAGAAGGCGCCCTTGGAGCCCTTGCTGAAATCCCAGCTGGTGCTCATGACGCCCTTGCTCCTGCCCGTGGGATCCGCAGCCCAGCCCATGTTGACCAGAGCGGGACCCCAGCCCGTGTTCGAGAAGCCCTGCGTCCCACCGCTTTGCTTTTCGAAATTGGCCGCAACCCAGCGCGCACCCTTTCGGGAGCTCAGAAGCGAGACATTGTCGATGTAGATGGTCCCGGTCCAGTTGGCGTCCGCGTCATGCTCGTAGAAGCGGTTGATCTCCATCCCCAGCCGGCCCAGCTTGTTGGCCTTGTGGTCAAAGTTGATCGCCGGATTGACCCGCATCGCCTCCATGTCGTAGTCCAGCGGATACCACACCCCTTTCGGGATCTGATAGGCGAACCAGCTCACCTCCGTCCACGCCCAGTTCTTGTTGTCCTGCGCAAACAACTTGAACTGGATCGAGTCCGGAATGTCCGCCGGCAGGTAGACGAAGAAGGTCACCACCTGGTACTCCGAGGCGTCCACGTTGTCCACCTCGAAGTCCCCTTTGTCGCCCGCTGCGCCGCTGAAGGTCACCGCCAGAACCCCTGCCGAAAGGCCGGTAGGATCCGCGGCCCGGTCCACGCTGGTGAAACCCGAGCCCCAGCGGTTGTCGTAGAAACCGTCGGTCCCCGTCTCGAAGCTGCCGATCACCTTCGGCTCCGCCCCCAGCAAGCTCACGTTGTCCACGTAGATGATGCCGGACCAGTTGGCATCCGCGTCATGCTCGTAGAAGCGGTTGATCTCCATCCCCAGCCGGCCCAGCTTATTGGCCTTGTGGTCAAAGTTGATCGCCGGATTGACCCGCATCGCCTCCATGTCGTAGTCCAGCGGATACCACACCCCTTTCGGGATCTGATAGGCGAACCAGCTCACCTCCGTCCACGCCCAGTTCTTGTTGTCCTGCGCAAACAACTTGAACTGGATCGAGTCCGGAATGTCCGCCGGCAGGTAGACGAAGAAGGTCACCATTTGTGCGCCACTCGCGTCGACGTTGTCCACCTCCACGTCGCCTTTGGAGCCCCGACTTCCGTCGAACGCCAGGGCCATGACCCCAGCCGACAGCCCGCTGGGATCCGCCACCCGAGAGACGGAGGCGAAGCCTGTGCCCCAGCCATTGTCGTAGAAGCCGTTCAGGCCGCTCTCGAAATCGGCCAGCACCTGCGCCTCCGCCGCCCAAGTAAAGGCCAGCAGGCTGAACAACACCGCCCAGACGATCCTTGAAAGGCGCATCTCCTTCACCTCCCTTGTTTCGCTCAACCTCCTCGGTCACGCACAATTCTTCCCCCCTCCTCAGATGGCTTGGCCCATCACCTCCCCTCGTCCTTGGTCCTACCTTCCGATTCTCCGACCCTTCTGCGTGACAAAGCCTCAGCCCGTGAGCTCTCCGCCTGGGGAGGAGGATCACGCTACGGAAGCTGCCGCACAGACTCTCGCTCGATCAAGCGCGTGGGAACGATGACCGTCGTCGGCCTCTGGTGGGGATTGGCGATGACCGAAAGGAGCTGCCGAACCGCGATGGACCCGAGCTCTTCCTTGTACACACGAACCGTAGTGAGCGGCGGAACTGTCAGCCTGCTGAGCTCGATGTCATCGAATCCCACGAAACTCACGTCGCCCGGGATGTCGAGGCCCGCGTCGCGTACGGCCTTGTATCCATAGATGGCGTTGATGTCATTTCCGGAGAAGATGGCCGTAGGCCGATCTTCCAAGGCCATCAACTTTGCCACGTGGTCGAAGCCGCTCTCCAGGCCCCCGGTCTGTACCAAACGCATGTCCAGAGGGATTCCGTGGTACTGCAGAGCCCGCTTGTAGCCCTCGAAACGCTGCCGGAAGCTCATGCGCCCCAGGTCCCCCGAAATGAAGCCGATCCGCTTGTGCCCCTTACGAATCAGATATTGAGTGGCCAGGAAGGCTCCGTATTCGTTGTCGATCAGGACCTGGCTGGCGTGAGAGACCGGGGTTTTCGGGTCTACGAAAACTTTCGGAAGATCGTTCGCGCTGATCCGTTCCACGAAGGCGTCGCTCATGGCGCCCACGAGGATGAGCCCGTCCACTTGCTGCTCCCGCACGAATTTGGGTACATCCTCATCCCCCTGGACGAGGTGAAGCACGAGGTTGTAGCCGTGGATGGCCAGCTCCGCCTCGATCCCCTCGAGGACGCGAGAGTAGAAGGGATTTCCGGACAGAGGCTGGGATTCGCGGTAGAAGATGACCCCCACGTTCTCGGTGACCCGGCGGCGCAGAGACCTCCCCACCGCGTGCGGGGCGTAGTTCAGCTCCCTGGCGAGCTGGAGGATTTTCGCGCGTGTTTCGGCGCTCACATCCTCCCTTCCGTTGAGAGCCTTCGACACGGTGGCCAGCGAGCAATTGGCGGCTCGCGCCAGATCGCGAAGAGTTACCCGTCCGTCCTTTCGCAAGGGAAACTCCCCTCGCTCCTCTTCCGGGAAGGAGTACCTACGCCTCCCGCACAGGAGAAGCTCCTACCCCCTTCCGCACGCCCGAAATGACGCCGCGAGAAACCGCCGGCCGGTCCGAAATCGTTTTCGTCCAAATGTACAACGGCGACCTCTTCCTGTCAAGTACTTTTTCGCCCGGCCGGAGGAAATCGCTGCGCTTCCGCTACACGAGCCTCGGCCGCAGGAAACCGCAAAGCGGGCTCCCCACCGGAAAACGCGGGCCCGAGAACCCCTCCGCCCCGACGATCACAAGGAGCACCCGCGGGGTTCCCCGCTCCTGCGTCCAGAGCCCCCGAGCCTCCCCCTCACACGGCTTTGATCCCCACCCGGAGCTCGAAGGAAACCGTCGCTTCCGCGCCCGCCGGTCCCCAGATTCCGTCTGCGCCCAGGTTCTCTGGCACGTGGGTGCGTCGTCCGAGCTCCAAGCTCACCCCGGCAACCCCCCGCCAACAGGTTCCGCTTGACCCTCTGCGCCTTGGGGACGTAACTTCCCGCCGCCATGTGGCGACGACCTGCTGTCTTCCGCCGAGCCTACGTCTCCATTGGGCCACGCATGCCAGCCGTACACCTTCCACCGGAAGCGAACCGCAGATCCGGGACGGAATCGAACCTTCCTCCGAAGGAGACAGCGATGAAGGCACGGATCGGAATAGTGAGTTCGGCCGTGGCGGCTCTCGCACTCGCCGGATGCGCGCCTCAACCCAGCATCCGAAAGCTCATGTCCATCGCTCCGGGCTGGTCCGGCGAGCTCATCCCCGAGGTCGATGAGAGCTACGCCGGTTGGGATGTGGAAATCGGCGACGCCGATAACGATGGACTCAACGAGGTGGCGACCGTCACCTGCCCGCGGGGCCGAATGTACGTGTTCGAGAGGACAGCGAGAGGTTGGATCACAAAATCCATGTTCAGCAATCTCGCCCAGGACTACCCCGGAATGGGCCTCGTTGCCAAGGTCGTCGACTTGAACCAGGACGGGGTCAACGAAATCGTGGCCGGGACCGGGCAAGAGAACGGCGGCACCTCCATCCTGTACGCAATGCAGCCGCGAGGAGACACCTTAGTGGCTCGCACCACCTGCCGGCCGGAAGTCAACCGCAGTTCCTGCACGCACGGCATCGCGTGCTTTGACCTGGATCACGACGGGATTCTCGAGGCGATTTCGGCCTACTGCGGGGGAGGCGAGATTGTCCGCTACGACTTCGACCGCTACTTGACCACGGCCACCGCGCGCCTGATCCACCCGCTCTCCGGCTCGGGCGAAGAATTCGTGATCGCCGACGTGGACAATGACGGATCGGCCGAGTACCTCACGTCCAATGGCTTCCGCGCGGGAGAGGCAAAGGTCGAGATCTACGAGTTCGACGATCGCGGCGAGCTCGTGATCCCGCCCCGGCTCGTCCTGGACGGGTTCGACGGACAGAGCTGCTTCTACGCTTCGCTGACGGTCGGCGATCTCGAGAACGACGGGCTGAACGAGCTGGTCGTCGAATGGAAACCCGAACAGAGGGTGAACCGGGCCACGATCCTCGCGTACCGGGTGGGAACAGAGGCGCAAGTAGCCTACCCCCTTGCCTATCAGGACACGGCCTTCGATCTCGCCTACTTCGAGAAGATGATGGAGATCGCGGACGCGGACAACGACGGACGGAACGAGCTCGTGGTCTCCACCCGAGGCGAGGAACAAAGCGAACACATCGAGAGCCGGCATCTGGGACACGTGTTCCTATTGGAGATCGTCGACGGCGAACCCGTGCGCACATTGCTCGCCGACCTTCACGAGGGAAAGGCGGAGTCCTCTCGGCTGGCCGTGGGCGACGCCGACAATGACGGCAAGAACGAGATCGTCCTGGCTACCGGAAAGGGCGACCGGAGGAAGCCAGGCACCTCCTACGTCCTCCTGCTCCACAAGGCCGAAGGGTCAACCCGCTGATCTCGGCTTTCGCGCTCCGCCCGCTGCCCTCGGAAACCCGAGCGGGCCGAGGGAAGGGGAAGACGCGCCCTCCCGCGGCCGTCAGGTCCAAAGCTTCCACTGAGCCTACACCCCTCGCCATGGGCATCGAGGAGGGAGAAGCTCACGAGGTCTTCCGTGGGGGAAACCTCTGCCCACGGGAAGCCGGAGAGCCGGGAGCCCCGAACGAGACCCGGGATCGCCACATGGCATGGCCTGAGACCGGCAGGAGGTCAAACCCGAGGCTTTGGCGATCCGCCCGGGCAGGAACCTCCATGCTCCACGCTTTGTCCCGACAAGGCGTGCCTGTCCGCCCCTTTCGCGGCTTGTCATCCTGCGAGGAACCCGCCGAGAACCAGTGGCCTCTACCTTCCGCATCCGACACGGGCCTTCCGGCGACCTCGGGCTCAGCTCTTCCGCATAAATGAGAGGCAGCCCGCCATTCACCTCCGCCGCGAGCAAGCGCCCAAAGCCCCGCATCCGTGACCCAGCGACGTTCAGCAAAACCCCCGAAGCCTCCCGCCGCTGCGTGCGAAGCGAGGGAATAAACGCAGACCGTCGAGCGTTCTCCTGTAATTGAAACCGAAAGGGCCGGAAGTTATGGCCCCTTCCGGCTGGGGAGCCCAAGCTGCCCGCCGGGTGCGAGATTCTACGGGATCACGAAAGGAGGTCTGAAATGCAAATAGCGCACCTTGTTGGACGATGGATCTTGGGCCTCTTCTTCATCTACAACGGCCTGATGCACTTCCTGAACTTCCGGGCGATGACCGGCTACGCCGCTTCCAAAGGCGTGCCGCTGCCGGAGCTCGCCGTCGCTGTGACGGGAATCTTCCTCGTCCTTGGGGGAGGTAGCCTCCTCTTGGCCTTCCGCCCGGAGATAGGGATCCTGCTGCTCGCCCTGTTCCTGCTGCCCGTCACCTTCACAATGCACAATTTCTGGGCAGTGGGCGATCCGCAAGCGCGGCTCGGCGAGATGATCAATTTCAGCAAGAACATGGCCCTTCTGGGTGCACTGCTCGCCTTGCTGGCGGTGCCCAGACCTTGGCCCTTTGCTCTGCTGAAGTGAGAACGGCTTGCCCCCCGACGCAGGAACCCCCTCACCGATCCCTCGAGGAGCGCAGTCCGGCCACGTGCAGCAAATGGCCCTCACGGGTGCGGTGAGCCGAGATCCGCCGCAGCGCGCAAGATCCCCACAATCTTGTCCACGGCGCCCGGGACGGGATCCGAGAGCATGGGGAGGAAGATGAGGCGACGGTGCACATCCTCGGTGACGGGGAAGTCGCCTTCCAGGTACCCGGGGTAGTCTCCGCACAGGGGACCGCGGTTGCGGGTGAAAACGTCGAACCCCTCGGCGAAGATCTTGAGACGATGGAGGAGCCCGTAAGGGCTGGACGAGACGTTAAGGCCAAGCTGTCGGAGCCGGGCGACCATCTCCAACGTCGGCAAACCACCGACCTCAGATGGGTCATAGATCACCGGGAAGGCGTAAAAACCGCCCCGCTCAGCTTTGGGATACACCCTTACCGGCCGGAAGGCTGGGATCTCCCGCAATCCAGCCTCCACAGCCTCCACGTATTGGCGCCGGCGCCGGTTAAGCTCCTCCAGTTTGCCCAGCTGCACGAGGGCGATCCCAATGCCGAGCGGATGAGCTCGGAGCTTCATCCCGAGGCCCAGGGGCTGGAGCTCGGCGTAGCGCTGCGTCTGCAGATCCAACCCGCCGATCCGATTCACCTGACTCACAAGGCAAGCGCGCTCGAAGATCTCGGCATCATTCGTGGCCAGAACACCCCCCTCGCCCGCGCTCACAGCTTTGCTCCCTTGGAGGCTCCACACGCCCACGTGCCCCACGGAGCCGACGATCTTGCCGTCCCATTTGGCTCCGTGGGCATGTGAGCAATCCTCCAGCACCGGGATGCCCGTCTCTCGGCTGACCTCCATCAGCGCGTCCATGTCGCACACATTTCCCCAGAGATGCACCGCCACGATGGCGCTCGTGCGCGGAGTGATCCTGCGGCGGACATCCTCCGGGTCGAGCTGAAGGGTCTCCGGATCGCTTTCGGCGAAGACGGGGCGAGCTCCCAGCATCACCGCTGGCGCAATGGTGCAGATCCAGGTGTACGTGGGGCAGATGACCTCGTCGCCAGGGCCCACTCCAAGCCCGAAGTAGGCTGCGTACAGCGCTGAGCTCCCATTCATCAGCGTCATGGCGTACTTCAGTCCGGTCCACTCGCGCCATCGCGCCTCAAATTCCCGCACGACGGGAGTACCGCCCGAAAGCTCGTTCCGCAGGGTCATCTCGTAGACGAGGCGGGCTTCCTCCTCCGTCATCTGCCTCCAATTGTCCAGCTCGGGCTGCTCGGGGAAAGCAGTTTGGACGAAGACAGGGACCCGACTCCCCTCCCTGCGATCCTGTGGATCCTCCATCCCGTCCTCCTCACTTGCTCTCAAGCCTTTTGATCCACACAGTCATGGCATCCGCACCGCGATTGGCCCACGCGAAGTACGGGATGGCCCGCAGCGTGCAGGGTTCGTACCCACCTTTGCGACCCGGTTTCTCCCGCAGGGCCGGGCCTGAGATCACGACCACCCCGCCGAGAAGACTCGGCTCATAGTGTGCCACTAGCTTCGACTTGTCGGACAATACGATGGAGAACACCCCCGCCGGGTTGTCCACCTCTTCCAAGCAGTACACCACTGGGCCTCTCTCCAGTGCCACGAGCCCGCGGTCCGCTTCCACGTTCGGATGGGCCACCACCCGCCGAATGGGCAGCGAAAACCGGATCTGCACCCGGTCGCCCCGTGCCCAAGTCCTCTCGATGGGCAAGTAACCCTTGTCCGTCTTGTCGACGGGCACCTTCTGCCCATTCACCCGGACTTCCACTGTGGCGGGGCTCGGGTCGAGGTAGCGGTACAGGTCGCTTGGCACCGGAACTCCTCTCGCCCATCCGGGGATGCGCACCTTGAGCACGAACCGTCGCGGCTCGGCAGGCTCCACCGCGAGCTCAACCTCCCCTTCCCAAGGGTATTGCGTCATCTGCCGGAGCTCCACGCTGGTCCCGGCGATCTCCACCTTGGCATGCCCCTGATGGAAGAGATTCATATAGAGGGCTGAGTCCGTGGTCGCGTAGGCAAAGCCCGGGATGGATGGCAGAAAGCGGACCAAGTTCGTCGGGCAACAGGCGCAGGCAAACCACGGACTCCGCGCGTAGCCGCCCTCCGACGCCAGTGGATTCGGGTAGAAAAACAGGTCCCCTTTCAGGGACACGCCCGAAAGGATGCCATTGTACAGGATCCTCTCGAGCACGTCAATGTACTTGGCGTCGCCGTGAAGCAAGAACATGCGGTGATTCCAGAGGGCATTGGCGATCGCGGCGCAGGTCTCGTTGTAGGCCTCCTTGTTCGGGAGCTCGTACGCTTTCCCAAAAGCTTCCCCCTCGCTGCGAGCGCCCACTCCCCCGGTGATCGCCAGCTTGCGGCCCACCACATCCTCCCAGAGGCGATCCAATGCCCTCAGGTAGGCGGGATCCCCGGTCAGAGCAGCCACATCGGCCATGGCGGAGTACATGTAGCAGGCGCGCACGGCGTGCCCGACGGCCTCCTCCTGCTCCACCACCGGCTTGTGGTCCTGGCTATATGGCCCGTAGAGCTTGTGACCCTCCGGCCGACCGCGCTGATCCAGGAAAAACTTGGCCAGCTGCAGGTACTTCTCCTCTCCGGTGAGGCGGTAGAGCTTGCACAGTCCGATCTCGATCTCCTGATGCCCGGGGACGTCGTGCCGACCCTGAGGACCGAAGGTGCGCAGGATGAGATCCGCATTCTTGAGCGCCACATCCAACAGCTGGCGTTTGCCCGTCGCCAGGTAATAGGCCACCGCGGCCTCGTAAAGGTGACCGACATTGTAGAGCTCGTGGCTCTGTTCGAGGAAAGACCAGCGCTCCTCTCCTGCGTAGGGCGCCGGGTGAGCAGGATCGATCGTCCGCGTCGTGTACAGGTAGCCGTCCGGCTCCTGAGCGGCCGCGATGTAGCCAATGATCTCATCCGCACGGGCCTCCAGAGCGGAATCGGGCTGCAATGCGAGGCAGTAGCCAACCCCTTCCAGCACTTTGTAGACATCCGAGTCGTCGAAGCGGATGCCCTGGAAAGGACCCTGCTCCAGTCTGGCCGCGCGCTTGAAGTTGGCGATCCTCCCAGTCTCCTCGCATTTCTGCAACGCCAAAGGGATGGTGACGGACCGATTGGCCTCCAGGCGCGGGAGCCAGAATCCGCCATCCACCCGCACGGAGGTGAACGGAACCGGACGAATGGGATAGTCGCGACGCATCTCGGCTCCTTGAGCAAGTGCGACCGATGGGGTCAGAATCGCCGTGCAAAGCCAAACGATTCGCTTCATGGCCACCTCCACGGAAAGCTGTCCGAACCACCCGCTGACCTCCGGAGCCCATTTCGGCTCCGCACTGGCTTCTCCTTCCCGCCCGACCCGCTCCGCGGGCTAATCTCAAACGGCTAATCGAGCCTCTTGATGAAGAGATTCGCGAATTCCACCGGATCGCCGTGATGCTGCAAGGCAATGGGTCCTCGTGGCGGAAGGCCGGGAAGCTCGGCCTCCCGGATGACTGTCCTCCCATTGAGCTCGACGGACACGCGGGACCCTCGCACCGCGATCACGAAGCGGTTCCACTCCCCCACGGGATTGTCCGCGTTCTGGATGGGCGTGCAGGCACGTCGCACTTCCGGGGGCATGGCGGGATCCGTACGATAGCCCCAGATTTCGCCGGAGCCCACCGGCCAGTTCCAGATGTTCACTTGGGCCTTTGCCGAACCCCGGAGGTAGATCCCGCTGTCGCCGGCATCCAACACGGGTACCCGCACCTCGCTGCCGTCCTCAGCTTTCAGCGTGCTCCCGTCCGGAAGAACGATGGGCACGGAGTCCGGCTCCGCCGGACCGGGGAGCCGCCAGTCAACGATCAGCACGAAGTCGCCAAACTCCCCCTCGCTCCAAAGATGCTTCGCGTTCCCTTCGGCCTCGCTTTTCCCGTCGTAGGCGAGGATCCAATCGTTGGCACGCCAGTGGCCTGCGCTGCCGGGAGCCAGCTTCCATCCGCGCAAATCAAGCCCGTTGTAGAGGGGGACGAATCCTTCGTCCTCCCTCGCCGTGGCCTCCGGAGGCGGATTCGAGCCTGGCAGCTCGAGGATCCGGATGTTCCGGAAATGGACCTCGCTTCCCTCCGACTCCAGGCAGATGTACCCCTTCCGCGGATTCGCATGGTAGGCGCGGTTCACAATCTTGCCATTGACGGCGAGCGTGATCGTTCCGTCGCGCGCCTCCACCCGATAGTGATTCCACTCGCCGACCCCTCTCACGCGATTCTCGCTGGGGATGGAACGGACTCGACCCTCCTTCGGCGGGTACCAAGGACACATCGACGCCCCGCGCAGGGGGAAGATCTCGCCGGGATTCCCATCCCGGATCTGGACCTCGATGCAGCGGGGACAGAAGCTCCCCACAGCCGGCAAAGCGTCTGCGAAGAGAAACAGCCCCGAGTTCCCCTTCGGCTGGAGCTGCCGCCATTCCAGCTCGAGCACGAAGTTCTCGTACTGCCTATCGGTCCGAAGCACACCCTTCGGCACCCCGCTGCAGATGATCATGCCCTCGCGAACGGTCCAGGTCTCCGGCGCGCAATTGACGTTCACCCAGCCGGAAAGGTCCTTCCCGTTGAACAATGGCCGAAACCCATCCTGACCCAAAGCGGGTACGGCCAGCAGGCTGATCACCGCCCCGGCCACACCCATTTCCCTCAGCCGCATCTCTGTCCTCCCTTTGTCCATTATGTCGCACTCTCGGAGCCCCCGACGCGGGAACGCTTCCGCTTGCCATCCCGGAACCGATGAACCCTGAGAGGGCTCGGCCCGGTCCGTCGGCTCAACTACGGTCCGTCTCGAGAGACCAGCCGGAGGTTTCCGTCCAGCTCGTACACCCCAGACCGTTCCGTGCGGAAAGCGACCTCTTTGTCCCGATAGCGAATTCGACAGGGTTTCCCCAGTCGAGACCGGACTCGAACCCGTTCCAATTGACCGCCGCTCCAGCGAAGATCCACCTCGAAGCCCCCTCGGGCCCGCAGACCCGCCGCCTCTCCTTCTGGCCATGCCGACGGCAAAGCGGGGAGCAAGTGCAAGAAACCTTGGTGGCTCTGCAGGAGCATCTCCGCCACCCCGGCTGTGAACCCAAAATTGCCGTCGATCTGAAACGGAGGGTGGGCATCGAATAGATTGGCATAGAACCCGCCTCCGCCGCGTTCCCCCGGTCGGACCAATCGAACCATGCGTCGGATGACCTGGAAGGCATGGTCCCCATCCCGGAACCGTGCCCAGAGGCTGATCTTCCAGGCGAGGGACCAGCCTGTGCCCTCATCCCCCCGCAACAGCAAGGAGGTGCGCGCCGCTTGCATCAGTTCCGGTGTTTTCTCCGGGGTGATCAAGTCCCCAGGATACACCCCGAATAGATGCGACACGTGCCGATGATGCTCGTTCGGATCGTCCCAGTCCCGATACCATTCCTGAAGCTGCCCCAGGCGGCCGATTCGGAACGGGTACAATCGGGAAAGAGCTCCTTTGAGCTTCGCCCGCAGATCGTCATCCACACTTAGGATTTCCGAAGCCTCCACGCACTTCTCAAACAGCTCGCGGATGATGGACATGTCCATCGTCGATGCCATGCTGACAGCGGCTTGCTGGCCCTCGGGAGTACGGAACCCCAGCTCCGGCGAAGTGGAAACGGGCGTCACCAGGTGGCCTTCCCCGTCCTCGCGCAGCCAGTCCAGGTAGAATAGTACGGCATCGCGGAGGATCGGGTAGGCGAAGTTCCTCAGGAAAGAACCATCTCCGCCGAAGGCGTAGTGCTCCCACAAATGCAGGCAAAGCCACCCCGAACCCATCGGCCAGAAGGAGGTCACCGCCCGATTGTCGATGGGATCCGTAATGCGCCAGATGTCCACGTTGTGATGAACCACCCACCCCCGGCTGCGGTAGCTTTTCCGAGCCGTCACCTGGCCATTCCGCCAGCATTCCCAAATGAGCCGGAACAAGGGCTCGGCGCATTCCGCCAGATTGGTCACCTCGGCCGGCCAGTAATTCATCTCGGCGTTGATGTTCAACGTATAGCCGCTATTCCAAGGGGGGCGCCTGTCCGCATTCCAGATCCCTTGGAGATTGGCGGGCTGGGTGCCCGGCCGGCTCGAGGAGATCAGCAGGTACCGCCCGTACTGAAATACTAGCTTTACCAATCCCAGGTCATTGCTCTCTGAGAACTGCATCAGGCGGCGGTCAGTGGGCCAGTCGATCCGATCCTCTCCCCCCAGCGCGAAACGAACCCGCGCGAAGAGGCTCCGGTAATCGTGGATGTGGTCCGCTCGCAGCTTCTCGTAGGATTTCCTCGACGCCCCTGCGATGGCAGAGCGGGGACGAGCGGCAGGATCCGCACCCTGCCGGCTGGGAGAGCGGCGGAAACCGTTGTAGCTCGTCCCGATCGCCAGCAACAGGGTCACAGTGTCGGCCCGTTCGATGCTCAAGACCGAGTCCAGCGGAGTAATGGTGCCTCCAGCCGCGCTCGCCCGCAGCCGAACCTCGAAGCGCATCCCCTTGCCGGATGGATCGTCCGCATACACGATGTCGGACGAGACCTTCGGCCTGCCCTGTTTGTCGAAGAGATCCGGGTACTTCTGCTGATCGCCTCTCTGGATGATCCATTCCAGGGTGCGCGTGCAGGCGTGGAGAGGCGCCTTGCCAGTGAGGAGCATCTCCGACGGCGACTCAAACCGGATCTTGGCAAAGGCGTGGGGGGTCGTGAGGCGGACGCGGAGAGTCACCTGCCCTGGCCGATCGCTCCAGGCTCTCACGGCCATCACCTGGTCGACCGCGCTGGCGAAGTACTCCCGGTAGTGGCGGGCTCCTGCGGCGGAGAAGGAAACGCGGACCAGCGCCGAATCCAGGTCGAGCTCGCGGCGATAGTCCCGTACCTCCCCGCTGTCGATGCCGGAGAACACCAGCCACAGATCCCCGACCGGCTGGTACGCCTGGTGATTCCTTCCCAGCATGTACTGGTCCACCACGGCCGTGGCCTCAGCATACCGGCCTTGGCCAACCAGCTTGAACACCCGGTCCACGTATTTGTAGATGGGCACCACGCCTACGGGACCCGGCTCCCCGGCATACATCGTGTCTTCGTTCAGCGGCAGGCGCTCCGCGACCGGCTGGCCGAATACCATCGCGCCCAGGCGCCCATTCCCGATGGGCAATGCCTCTTCCCACACCCGTGCCGGCCGGTCGTACCATAGCACGAGCTCTCCACTCCTGCCCGGAACCGGAAACAAGACGAGGGACAGGCCAATGCCGAGCATCCGCCCCCAAGGGGAAAGAGTCTTCCCAGCAGTCACTGCTTCACCTAAGCCCATTGGGCACACGCCATTCGTCGCATCTCTCGCTGGCGGCCATGGTCAGCCCAGGATGGGACTCCTCCCTCTCACCTCTCTGCCCTCGCGATCCTTGGTCACGCGGCTCGCGAGAACGGCCCACGTAGGTCTGCGGGGACCGGAGCAATTTAGGCCAAAACCGCTCTCGGCGCAAGCCCCCGTAAAGTGATGCTTCGCTCGCGCGGTGTTTGCGCTGGGGCTGGACCGCATGTTCGGCCCCGGGATCTGGGGATGACCATCCGGCGCGCCCAAGTGCACAGCCCGCCTTCCCGTCAGTCCTACCCCAGTGGGAAGGAACCGACTGGACAGCTCCGGCAGCGTTCTCAGTTACGAGACGAGCTTCACCGGGATTGGCTCGGTAGCCGAGCCCGCGTACAAGGAGAGGTGGGGGAACGGGATCTCGATACCTTCCTGATCGAATCGGCGCTTGATCTCTTCCGCCACTGCGTTCTTCACGGTCAGGTAGTCCCCCTTCGTGGCCCATACCATGAGGGTGAGATCCACGGAGGAATTCCCAAATCCGGAGATGAGCACCAACGGTTCGGGGTGATTCAGGCAGAGAGGGTTCTTGTGCACGATGTCAAGGAGTACGTCGCGAACCTTCCCGATGTCCTCTTTGTAGGCCACTCCGACCGTGATCTCGACCCTTCGGATGGGGAAGCGCGTAATGTTCGTCACCTCGGTCTTGAGCACCGTCTCGTTCGGGATGCGGACGTAGCGGTTGTCGAAGGTGCGCAGCTTGACCGAGAGGGCGTCGATGCTCAGCACTTCTCCCGTCACGTTGCCCACGGTGATCACATCTCCCACGCCGAAGGGGCGCTCGGCCACGATGAATAAGCCGCTGATGATATTGGAGACGCTGGTTTGTGCGGCGAAGCCGACCGCGACCCCCACGATCCCGGCCGCCCCCAGCAGGGTAGTGAGCTTGAATCCGAGCTCTGTAAGCACGGTGAAGATCACGAAGCCGATACCGAGGTAGAGCACAAAGCGGCTGCCGATCATGGCCTGCTGGGGGGTGTAGCGACGCGCCAAGTACCTCTTCAGCGAACGCGAGAGCAAAGCTACCAGCGGGAGGCCGATCACCAGCCACACGGCCACGCGGATCAGCGTCGCAAAAGCCTGGATGTTCCCCAGCTGCTGGATCGGCGAAGCCCATTTGGACACCAAGTCCATCGCTCTCACCTCCGCACTCAGATGATCCGAATACCGATCCCGGGCAGATCACCGCCCCAGGAGAACGTCTTCCCCAGGGCTGATCTCCGCATCGCCTCCCGAGGACCGTTCACCCATCGCGCTTTTCGGGCAGATTTCGGGCGCCGTCCGGTCGGCCACTGGCGCGTCTCGTACTTGTCGCCCCGAAAGCTCAAAGAGAAGACGTCGGACCACAGCTGACTCCCATCGTAATAGAGCGACAGGGCGCGGACCCGCAGGCAGAAGTAGTCCACCAGGAGCTTGTCTTCACTTTCATTCCGTATCTCCACGGGGCAGACCACAAGGTGGGGCTTCGAAGGATCGGCGGCCGCCTCCGAGTGTGCGCCTGAACGGATCCAGTAACACAGCTCGCCCTCGGTGAAGGACCCGAACCAGGTTTGGGAAAGAACCACCGACGGAAGGTCCAGGAGGATGCTCTCCCCTTCCGCCCGCAACCGAACCTGAACCCAAACCGGCACATGTACAAAGAGATCTGCTTTTCCCCCCACGGGAAGCCAAAACGGGTTGTCTGTTTGGACCACGACAGAGCGGTCGGGCAGCGCGGGCAGGATGAAGAGCTCACCCGGTCCCACTAGGAAGCGCTGCCAGGGAAGGTCTGATCCGGGAACGACAGTCTCCTCAGCCTCGCTCGTTGCGACGTACTGGTGCGCCACCAGCAATTCGGCAGGAGTCCGACGGAGTCGTAGTCGGAGTTCCCCGACGGCGAGCTCTCTTTCTTCGCCGGGGCCGATCTCCAGTGGCCCCCAAAGGGACACATCCCTCGCCCCGGGATTCCCATCCGGTTCGGTCATCTCCCTTCCCATCTTCCCGCACGATGATCCACATCCCTAGCCGGAATCCCCGTTGTGCTTGCCACGGGCCCGAATCGCCGCCCGCCCGCAATCCCTCGTGGGACCAGTTGGCTACCCCTAAGGACAGAGCGGATCGTCAGTCGAGCTCAAGCGGCTTGCCAACCACCCGCAGCCGCGCGGTGATCACCTCCGTGGTCGACGCGTCGGCCAGCCCGCGGAAGCCAGGCTGCTTGCCGCCAATAGCGATCTCGAAATCCCCGGGCTCCAGCACGCGCCGCCCTTCCTCAGTGACGAGGCTCAGGTCCCGAGGACGGAGTACGAACTCCACCTCGGCGGACTCGCCGGGTCGCAGATGGATGCGACGGAAACCCCGCAGCGCCCGAATCGGCACCGGTGCCGAAGCCGCAAGGTCGGTGACGTACAGCTGAACCACCTCGTCTCCTGCCCTCTCGCCGACGTTCGTCACGACCACAGAAGCCCTGACCTCCTCCCCCGCCTTCACTTCGGCCGGCAGACGCAGATCCGAATAACGGAAACGGGTGTAGCTGAGCCCGTACCCGAAGGGGAAAAGCGGCTCGCCGCGGAAGTAGCGGTAGGTCCTCCCCTCCATCCGATAGTCATCGAACGGCGGGAGGTCGGCAACCGAGCGGTAGAACGTCACAGGAAGCCGACCCGCCGGATTGGAATCGCCGAAGAGCGCGTCGGCCACAGCGCGGCCCCCTGCTTGGCCCGGATACCAGGTCTGGAGGATGGCCGGCAGATGCTCGACCGCCCAGTTGATAGCCACGGCGCTGCCGCTGTGTAGGACCAGCACCGTCGGCTTGCCCACCGCCGCCACTTTCTTCATCAGCTCCTCCTGGGGCCGCGGCAAGGCGAGGTCGGTCCGGTCGCCGCCTCGGAAGCCCGGCAGGTCGACCGGCATCTCCTCTCCTTCCAGCAGAGGGGAAAGACCCATCGTCAAGATGACGACATCCGCCCAACGCGCGATTTCGAGAGCTTCCCTCTCGCGCTCGGATGGAGGACGGGACCAAACGAGCTGCAGGAAGGGTCGGTGCTGGGAATGAGGGAGAATGCCTTTGTACTCCAGCACGAAGGGATACGCGCGCCCGGCCTCCAACTCCACGAGGCCGTAGCCCAATTGCTGTCGATAGTCGGCGTCAAAATGGCAGATCTCCTTTCCGTCCAGCACGAGCCGGATCTCCCGGTGCCCGTAGACACCCACCGCGTATTTCCCACTCGTCCTGGGCACGAGAACTCCCTCGAAGCGCGCGCTGAACACGCCGTCCGCGAGCTTGCGATCAGGGGGCTCGAGATACCAATTGAAATCGATCCTCGGGCAGACTTCGGTGCGAATCGGCTCGCCCGCAAGGTCCCGGTTCGGGAAGAAAATGGCCTTCACCCCCGGGCTTCCTTCGGGCTCGGTCCGCAACGCGTCTCCGGGCACGACCTCGAAGGCGGGCATCCCGTCGGCGATATCGCAGCCCAAAGCGAAGCGAACCTCTGCTCCGGTGAGTTTCTCGCGAATCCCTCGGAGCACGGTGCACGGATCGGAGGGAGTCCCCTCGTAGTTTCCGAGCAGCACGGGCTCGTCATCTCCAATCGGTCCGATCACCGCTACCCGTTTCACCTCCTTGCTGAGGGGCAGGAGCCCGCCCTCATTCTTCAGGAGAACAATGGACTCTCGAGCTGCTCGGAGGGCCAGCTCGCGATGCTCGGGCGAATCATTCACCTGGAAAGGCACCTGGGCGTAGGGCACCCGCTCCGGTGGATCGAACATCCCGAGGTCAAAGCGGGCTTTCAGAAGCCGGCGCAGGCTTCGGTCGATCTCCTCCTCCGAAATCTTTCCCTGACGGACCGCTTCGAGAAGCGAGCGGTAATCGCTGCCACACTCCAGGTCCGTGCCCACGGCCACCGCCATTGCTGAGGCTTCCGCAGGATCCGAGGCCACCTTGTGGGTCTTCCAGATATCGGTGATCGCCCAGCAATCGGACACGACGTAGCCGTCGAAATCCCACTCCTCCCGCAGGATCCTCTCCACAAGACGCCGGCTCGCGCAACAGGCTTCCCCGAGGGTGCGGTTGTAGGCGCACATCACGGAACGGACCTTCGCCTCCCGGACGCACATCTCGAAGGCAGGGAGGTAGGTATCGCGCAAATCCCGTTCGCTCACCCTCGCGTCGAAGACGTGCCGCTCGGGCTCAGGACCGCTGTGCACGGCGAAGTGCTTGGCAGTCGCCACCAGCTTAAGGTATTTCGGATGATCCCCCTGAAGGCCGCGGATGAATTGAACCGCCATCGAGCCGGTCAGGAAGGGATCCTCCCCGTACGTCTCCATGCCTCGGCCCCAGCGAGGATCGCGAAAGATGTTGATGTTCGGGGACCAGAAGGTAAGGCCTTGGTAGATGTCGCGCCAGCCGTGACGGGCGAACTCGTGGTGCTTGGCTCTCGCCTCGTCGGAAATGGCTGTGGCCACCTGGAGCATCAGGTCGGTGTCCCAGGTGGCCGCCAGGCCGATGGCCTGCGGAAACACGGTGGCCACGCCGGCGCGCGCCACACCGTGCAGGCACTCGTTCCACCAGTTGTACTTGGGGATCCCCAGCCTCTCGATGGCCGGGGCATCGTGCATCATCTGGGAAACTTTCTCTTCCAGCGTCAGGCGGGAAAGCAGGTCCTCCACGCGTTGCTCCACGGGAAGATCCGGATTCCAAAACGGGTAAGGGTACGTGTTCTGCGACATCGGGCACCTCCCCTTCGCAGCTCTCAATTCGCCTCGGCCAAGGAATACGCAGCGCCGACTCTCCGTCTCCCCTTTTTCGCGCAAGAGGGTCCCCCGCACGCTCCGGAGATTCGCCCCCTTCGGGCTCAATCCAGCTCCAATCGCTTTCCGACGAGGCGGAATCGTCCCTGGAGGACCTCCGTCGTGCGCGCATCCGCCAAGCCCTGAAAACCCGGCTGCTTGCCGCCGACCGAGACCTCGACCGTTCCCGGTTCCACCACTCGTCGGCCGTCCTGCTCCACTAAGCTCAGCTCCCTCAGCCCCAGTTCAAACGAGACCGTCTTCTCCTCCCCAGGCAGGAGATGGACCCTGGAATAGCCCTTCAGCGAGCGGATTGGGCTCCTCCGGTCCGGTCGTTCATGTCGCACGTAGAGCTGAACGACTTCGTCGCCGGCCATTGGTCCGGCGTTCATCACCCGCACGGAAATGCGGACCGGCTCCCCCACCGCGGCGCTGTCGGGCACCCGGAGGTCGCGGTAGCGAAAACACGTGTAGCTCAACCCGTACCCGAAGGGGTAGAGGACCTCGCCGCGAAAATAGCGGTAAGTCCTGTTTTCCATCCGGTAGTCGGTGAGGGGAGGCAGGTCATCGACGGACCGGTAGAAAGTGACCGGTAGGCGGCCAGCTGGATTGTAATCGCCGAAGAGCACGTCCACAATGGCTCTTCCGCCCTCTTGACCCGGATACCATGCCTCCAGAATCGCTGGGACCTTCTGGGACGCCCAGTTCACCGCCAGGGCGCTCCCGTTGAATAGCACCAGCACCGTCGGCTTCCCGAGTTCCACCACGGAACGCAGCAGGCGCTCCTGTGGGGCCGGCAATCCCAGATCTGTCCGGTCGCCCCCTTTGAAGCCGGGTACATTCACTGGCAGCTGCTCTCCCTCAAGCAGCGGAGAGAGTCCCATCGCCAGAATCACGAGATCCGCCTCCCGCGCTGCGGCCAGAGCCTCGGCCTCCCGTACCCTCGCTGGCCGCGACCAGAGCAGGGTGAAGATGGGGCACTGCTGGGACTCCGGGCGCACTCCGACGTAGTCCACCCGGATTCGGTAGGCTTTGCATGCCTCCAGGCGCACCGCCGCACTCCGCTGCACCGGGGAGTGGTATCCCCGATGGGACACAAGCAGCGTATCCTCCAGGTAGATACTGAAGGCGTACATCCCGTACCCGCCAAGGTAATACAGCCCAGAATCCGGCGGGATCAGCTCGCCTGTCCAGCGCACACTGAACGATGTCTCCCTGAGTTCGGGGACCCCCAGCTCCGCATAGCCGTAGAAATCCACTACCGGATCAATCCTGCGCGCAATGGGCTCGCCCTTCCATTGCGAATCGGGAAAGTATTCCCCGAGGAGGCCGCTGGCCGTGGAGTCGGACGCTCGAGGCCGAAGCGCCGCGCTCGGGATGGCCTCCATCGAGGGGATTCCATCGGCGAAATCGCAGCCCAGCGCAAATTGTACTTCCGCCTGCCCCTCCAATCGCCTCCGCAGCGCGCGAAGGAGGGTCCAGGGATCCTCAGGGGTCCCGGTGTAGTTCCCGAGCAACGAAAGATGATGATCCCCATTGGGCCCGATCAAGGCGACACGCCGATATTGGCCGCGCAGCGGAAGCAGACCGTCATTCTTCAGTAGAACGATGGACTCTCGCGCCACCTGCAGGGCCAACTCGGCATGCGGCGGCGAGTTATTGACCGCGAAGGGGATGTGGGCGTAGGGGACGGAGTCTGGGGGGTCAAACATCCCCAGGAGGAATCGCGCCCGGAAAAGGCGGCGAACGGCGGTGTCGATCTCCGCCTCGGTGACCAAACCTCCCTTCACCGCCTCCGCCAGCTGACGGTACTCACCGCCGCAGCTGAGATCGGTCCCTGCTCGCAGAGACAGGGCAGATGCTTCCACTCCGCTTGGCACGAGCCGATGGAACTGCCAAATATCGGATATGGCGCCGCAATCCGAAACCACATAGCCCCGGAACCCCCAGCGACCGCGAAGTATGTCGGTGAGGAGGTAGCGGTGGCCACAACAGGCTTCCCCCCGAAAGCGATTGTATGCGCACATGACCGAGTACGCACCCCCGTCGCGGACGGCCATCTCGAAGGCCGGCAGGTAGGTATCCCACAAGTCGTACTCGTCTGCCTCGGCATTGAACGAATGCCGCTCCGGCTCCGGCCCCGAATGGACGGCGAAATGCTTCGGGGTGGCGACCGTCTTGAGGTACCTTGGGTCATCCCCTTGGAGGCCACGGACAAAAGCCACTGCCAGCGTGCCCGCCAGGAAGGGATCCTCGCCGTAGGTTTCCATTCCCCGGCCCCACCGGGGATCCCGGAAGATGTTGATGTTCGGCGACCAGAAGGTGAGACCCTGATACCGGCCGCGAACACCTCGCCGGAGGAACTCGTGGTGCTTGGCCCGAGCCTCGTCCGAAATGACTTCGGCCATGCGCTGGATCAAGGGCCGGTCCCATGTCGCAGCCAGTCCGATCGCCTGGGGGAATACGGTGGCCACCCCCGCTCGCGCCACTCCGTGCAGACACTCGTTCCACCAGTCGTACTGGGGAATGCCCAGCCTCTCAACCGCCGGGGCCGAGTTGGTCATTTGCGCAATTTTCTCTTCCAAGGTCAAGCGCGCGAGCAGGTCATCGAGCCGTCGCTCGATGGGAAGCGAGGGATCGAGGAAAGGGTAAGGGACAGATCGGCTGCGAGACGCGAGGAACCATCCCCCCGAGGCGAAAGCTGCCAGGGCCAGAAGCGCCAAGACCCGTCGCACGTATCACCTCCTCCCTCGGGAACCAATCCTGGACCTGGATGGACTCCCCTTCGCCCGCTACAAGAGCCGTGTCAGCCACGCTCCACCGCCAATTCTTGAGCCCTGGTGCTCGCCCCCCTTCCCCGCAGCGCTGGGACAGATTCACGCCTCAGGAGCCAGCCTGCTGTTGCTGCTGAAGCTTCTTGCGCTCGCGTCTCCTTTTCCAGCGCAGTCGGATCTTGAGACGCCTCCGCTTCTGTTTGCTCTTGCTCCGAGCCATCTTCCGCCCTTTCTGATTCGCCACGAGTACGGTCGGGTGAGGGCATAAAAAGAGCGGGCGACGGGACTCGAACCCGCGACAACCGGCTTGGGAAGCCGGGGCTCTACCTACTGAGCTACGCCCGCTTCACGTAACACAAAAATACACGCCCCACCGAAAAAGTCAAGCGACAAAACGGGCCAGCCTGGATTGCGAAGGTGAGCCTCCATCTCCGTCCAGCTCTGAATCCGGCCCGTACCCCGCTTTTGCAAGAAATGAGATGCCAGGCCCTTCGGGCGCTGGCTCGCCTCACGAGATCACCAGTCTACCCACGCGGTCAGGGCCACCCACCCTCCATCCCGCTTCTCGTGGGCTCGACGCATCTCCGGAACAAATCACGCCACCCCCGACCTCCCATCGCTGCCGCCTTTTTCGGCCTCGAGGAGCTTCCTGTATTGGCGTAGGAAGTTCCCGAGTGCCCAGTAGCGCTGCTCCAGGACCTCGACCCAGTTGGCCAGGTAGTGTTTCCCCCGATCGGTGATCCAGTAGCGGCGGCGCGCCGGGCCCGAGCCCGTCGTCTCCCACTCGGAACGTACCAACCCGTACTCTTCCATATGGCGCAAGGTGCGATATACCGCCCCTGGATCCGGCGGACCATCGTGAAAGCCCAGAGCCTCCAGTCCGCGCATCAATTCATAGCCGTAACTCGGTCCTTGCCAAAGGAGCAATAGGAGCGACGGCTCAAGGTAGCGATCCTTGCGCTCCTTGTGGCAACCGCACTCGTATTCTTGGCCTGCACCGTTGCACTGTACGGGTTTCTGTATCGCAACGGCCTCCTTAGCCTGTTTTTTCGCCACGTCTTCCTCCTCAGGGTCAACCCTCTTCCCAACTGCGATCCCCGGCGGAGATCTCGTCCGATGGATTTGCGTCCGCCAGACACCGCGGACCCCCCCCCGGTGTGAGCCCCCCTCCACGGGGCTCCCTCCCCTGAGGAGGAAGCGCCGCACGGAATCATCGGACTCTCCTGCAATCCAAGGTACGAAACCGACCAGCTTCCGGCAAGGGGCCGTTGATACCCAGATTCCCCTTCTCACCCCCACACGCTCCAAAGCAGGTACAGTCCCGCAGCCATGACGAGCATACCACAGAGCCTCTTCATGATCCGTATCTTTCCTCTCCGGCGATCCCAGTCCAGGTAGCGCTGCACGAGATTGGTCGACGTGCCGGCCGCAACGATGACCGAGCAGTGCCCGAAGCTGTACAGGAGCACCAGGGTCCCGGCAAGAACTGGTTTCGACGACCCCACCGCAAAAGCCCCAGCTAGTACAGGAGCCATGTAGGCGAAGGTGCAAGGTCCAAGCCCGAGGCCGAAAAACAGTCCGACGGCCAGCGCTGCCCAAACCCCACCGCGCCAAAGGGCATGGTCAGCCGCCGGACTCGGGAAGGGGATCTGGACCACCTCCAGCAGGTAAAGGCCGATCAGGAAAAACACCACCGCCACAACCGTCTGGCCCGCCCGCCCAATGTCGCCGGCCATCCTCCCCATGAGCGCGGTGATCGCCCCGACAGCCGCGATCGTGATCAGGATGCCAATGGAAAATGCCAACGAGAGAGCCAAGGCCTGTTTCCAGGTGACCTTTTCCTGCCCGCTGATGAAGCCGACGATCAGAGGGATCGACGCCAGGTGGCACGGGCTCAACAAGATGCTCAGGACACCCCAGAGGAACGAACCCACCAGGGCCGGCCATGCTCCGCCCTGCAGGGACTGACTCAGCCATTCCAACAGGGACCGCATGCTCGCGTTTCTCCGCTTATCGAGTCACTTCACCCCCGCCCGCTGAAGCACCTTCACAATCTCCTCCTTAGGGAAGAAACCTTCATGCCGGAAGAACTCCCTGCCCTCCGCATCGAGGAACACCTGCGTGGGGATGACACGAATGCGGTATTTTTCGGCGTACGGCCGGCCTTCCGGTGTCCAAACGTCGTAAAACACCACCCGCACCTGTCCGGCGTACTCCCTCTCGATTTCCCTCATGATGGGCTGCATCATCCGGCATGGAATGCAGCGCACTGAGCCGAGCTCGATGAAGGTCACTTTGGGCTGGTGGGTGACGCCTCCCGACCGATCGCGAGCGGAAACGCCGGGGTCTTCTTTCTTCCCGGAGCACGAAAGCAAAAGGGCAACCGCCACCCACAATCCCAGGTGGCCCGAGGAGATCCGTCGCATAACCCGCCTCACGCTTGCCTTCCGTTCGCTCAGCCAATGCCCCACACAGCGACAAGCTCATGCCGAAGCGTTGCTCTCCACACGCTCCGATCCTTAGCCTGGAATTCAGTCCCACGACCTTCGCCCTGCAGCGCAAGCCGGGGCTGGTTCAGACGGTGGCAGCCTTCAGCTTCTGGTAGAGGCTCGTGAGTCTTTCGTTGAGGAGGCTCCGGATCGAGTCTTCATCCTTCCTCAGCGGATGGACTGGGATGAGGTCGAGAACCGCCTCCGGGCGGAGGCCGGACTCGTACAGCGTGGCAAGAGCGCCAATCAACATCTCCTCCACAGCCTTCCCCGCCTCAGACGGGGGGAGTCCGAACTGCCGAGCCAGTCGCTCGAGTTCCAGGAACTGGAACCAAAAGTACGTGGGGCCCATCCCGGTGATCACGGCGTAAGCCTCAAGCTGCGCCTCCGGCACCTCCGGGGTCTTGCCCCACGCCCAGAAAAGACGCTCCAAGGCGGCCCGCTCTTCCGCCGCGATGGCTTTCGACCAGACCACCGGGTTGTAGCCCCGTCCGATGATGGATGGCGCATTCGGAATCATGCGAACCAGGCGCTGAAATCCACCCAGAAGACCGGAGAGGCGGGCCAAGGAAATCGTGGGCACGAGAGACACAAGGATGGCCTTCTCCCGGATTGCCCCGCAGATTTCCTGGCATACCTCTGCGGCCACCTGTGGATGCACCGCGAGAAAGACCAGATCGGAGGATTGGGTGACGGAACGATTCGAGTCCGCCACAGAAAGCCGATCTTCGATGATGTTGCGCAGTTTCTCAAGCGCCGCCGGATCCGGATCATACACAAACACTTGCCGCGGAAGCTCCCCCGCGCGGAACCAACCGCCCAGCAGAAGCCGGGTCACCCGGCCGCCTCCGCAAAAGCCTACGCTCAGACCACCCATCGGGACTCTCCTTTCGACTCACGCCTTGGCTCTGCGGCCACCTCTGCTCCCTACTGCGGTGCGTAGTCCGAAAACCGTTCCCACGTCTCCGGCGGATACCCGTTGGCTTCCCGCGCAGCGTGGCACGCGCGAACAACATGCAGCCAGTGGACTCGCGGGCGATGGGGACTCAGCCGCCGCAGCAGCATGAACCGCCGGACGGGATGATCTCCCCGGTCTTGTGCACGAAAATCACCGGCCCGAAGACTTCCCCGATCCTGTCGGAACCGCATTTCGGGCATTTCAGGTCGAGCCCCTTCTCCTTCTGGCTGATGGAGGCAAAGATCTCGAACCTCTCGTTGCAGTCCGCGCACTGAAATTCGTACGTGGGCATCGCGTTCCCTCCCGTTGAATGGATCTCGACGAAGAGCTTAGACCCCTCCCCTTCCCTCGAAGACTCGTCGCCCACGAATCGCCAGCCCGGTCTCTGCGGCCCGCACCTCAGGTGAGCCGTAGCGCCAACTTCTTGCGATTCGGCCCCGAAGTAAACCGTGAGCCGCGGATTCATGCTGGCGAAATCCAAGCTCTCGGGACCTCCCTGCGTCTTGCTGGACCCGCCGCTTGAGCCCGGATACTCCGCGCCGCTGGGCAGATCTGGAGCTGCGCGCCGGGTGGCGATTTCGTTGCCCGGCGGGTGTAGTGCGGGCACCCGCGGGAGGCTAGGTCCCCAGCGCCTCGGCGGCGATCTTGTCGCTAATGCGGATCACATCCTCCTCTGAGAAGTCCAAAGTCGGGATCTTCTTCACCCCTTCGGAGGATATGATTACCTCATGGTGATACGGTACCTGAATCCGCTCCAGCACCTTGCTGGCGCAACGGTTGGCACAGCCGTTGATCACGATGAGCTTCTTCGCCCTGCGGGCAATATCCACGTGGGTGCTGATCTCGGCAGCAATAGCTGTGATGCAGCACATCCGCGCGTTTTCGTTCGAATTGGTCAGCCTGACGGCTACTGCGTGCCCTATCTGCCCCACGCTGGCTGCGCCATCGCACGCGAGAATGATGTTCAGCCGCTCCGCTTCCTTGTGGCAGTACGGGAGTAACCGGATCGGACTCACCGTCGCATCTTCCATTTGGCTCCTTCCCTCCCGTGGGTTTCCAAAGCAGCGGGGGATGGAACTCATCCCAGCCCCCCTGTTCACTTGGCCGTCACCTCTTCCCGCAGCCGCCGAATCACATCCCGGATCTCCTGAAGGCTCGGGAATCGAATGGCATCGACGGGACAGATGTTGGCGCAGGCGCTGCAACCGACAACGCAATTGAAGGGATTCATGACGACGGGACGGTTTCGATCTTCGTCCCACTCAAAAACGCCATTCTTGCAGAATTCGACACATTGCCGATCCCCGATGCAGACATCGGCATCGACGGTCGGGTACCACGGGATCTTTTCCCTCGGAATTTCTCGCAACGCCATCGTTCCCCTCCGTCCCGGCTATTCATTTCGGGTCCCGTCCATTGCTTCCTTCACCTTCGCCATCGCTTCTTCGGTGGTCATGTTTCGAAGATCAAGGGCAACGACTGTATCCTCAAAGGCGATGCCTTTTTTCTCGAAGGCATCACGCAACATCTTCTTTTGCATCCTCGGATCGCACGCCCCGATGACCAGCTTGACCTCCGGCCGCAGCAGGTCCTCGAGGAAACGCTCCCCGTCATCCACGCAGAGCTGGGGGTGGATCACAGCATATTCCACGTCGAGCTCATTTCGCACAAAGTTCAGCAGCTTCCAAAAGTTGACGTTCTTGAACCCCGGACATTCACCCGTGCAGGTGCACATGATGAATCGTGGTTTGGATGCCATGCCTGACCTCCTTTGCAGTTCCTTTCTCCCGGTCCATCTTTCCAGATCTTCCCCAGGCTTCTACCTGCGTCCAAAAAGACCACCCGTCGACAACCAGCTCATCCGACCGTTCACCTACATCGCGTTCACCTCCTTTCATGCTTCAGCTGCCGCGAAATTCGCATCCGCAGACAGCACGGTCCCGGAGAACCAACCCGCAGACGACGGCTAAAGGGTTGTACCATGTAGCTGATTCACTCATATAAGGTACCACTTTCGAGAAACCCGTGCAAGGACTTTCTTGCGCCCCGGCATGCCCACTCGCGTCCCTGCCATGCGTGCCCCTGGTCTTATTTCCGGGCAGGAGTGGAAGTCCAGGCTCCGGGAAAGGGATTCTTCTCGTCCGGCCACGTTTGGCGGCTCCATCTCAACTGGGACATACCTCCTTCGTCCCTCCTGCCTCCAGGGTCAGCTGGAAAGCGAGGAGTTCGGCCCTGACCTGCCTGACTCGCGGTTCTCTGAACTCCGTGCCTTGCGCAGATCCGCGGGTGTGGCTCCAAAGGATCGGCCGCCGGCCCTGGAACCTGTTGCGCCCGAACCTCAAACCGACCGCGATGCTCTGAAACCCGAATGCCCCATACCAAGGAATGCCGGGCCTGCTTCCCGCGGCCCTTGCGCTTGGACTTGGCAGCCGAAGGGTCCAATCCGTGCGCGGCGGGATCTTTGCCCGAAACTGCAGGTTCAAGGGTCGATTCGGCACTGCACCTGAATCTGAGTCGCCATGATTCCGAAGGTGGGAAGCGCGGATGAGGACGGGAAACCCCCCTTCCGCGGCGGGGCACGGGCTCGGAACCGGCCGCCGACTGTCGGCTCCGGACGGTCGGCCTCGGAGGGATCGAGTCCTCCCACCGAAGCGGATCCCGGGCAAGTGTCTGGCCGAGCCAAGTGCGCGACGGCTCTCCGCCATGACCGTTGGAAGCCGCGCAATACCCGCCCGGCAGGGCCCGGGCACGGGCGCGGCACACCGACAGCCTCGGCGCAACTCATGATGGGGCCACCGCCCGGAACAAGCGAGGCCGCGGAGGGAGGCAAATCGCCTCTGCCGTCCGGCGGCGGAAAGCGAAGCAACGAGGTCTGGCCGGGACGAGCTTGAAGCGAAGCGAGCAGGAACCGAAACCGCGCAGAAACGAGTTGCACGCTGTTTGCGACTCCCAGCCAGACCCGCTCGGATCGGCCGTAGCCCTCCTCGCCCCGCGCCAGCTGGTGGCTGAAGGCTACGAGGCCAATCGCTTGCTCCGCCCGGTCGTCCGTCGCCTTGTCCTAAATGTCCGGACTTCTGCACCACCCTGGCCTTGGAAAGCGATCTCTCCGCCCTCGGGACGATTCCAACCGTCCTCCCATGCTGCAGCGAACGCCGCGTTCCGCGGAGCCGTCTTGACCGCAACGGGGCGCGGTCTTCTCCAACATCGCTTTCCCGTTCTGCACACCGGGATACCCTTCGACGCGCTCAAGAGCTAGGGCCCCAATCTCTCCAGCCGTCGCACCGCCGAGCAGAGTTCGCGGAGAACGTAATTCCCCGTCATTTGACCGCGCGAGAAGATGCCCGATCTGCGTAACTGGATCGAGACCGACGAGGCACTTACTGAGGGCCAGGGTTCAACAGAAGCCGCTTGACCGGAAACCGTTTCCTGTTTACACTGCGACGAGGATCACGGCTGTCTGCCCACGGGTGAACCGCTCGAAGGGCGAGAACCCTGCGGGCGCTCATCCTTTGACAAGTGTCGCGGACGTTTCGCTTCGGAGGGCCAGACAATATGCGACGGCGAGAGTTCTTGCGGCTGACCGTGCTCGGAACAGCCGCCATGGGAGTGGGGGGACGGACCTTCCATGGCGTGCGCGGAGATGCCTCCGGCGAAGAACGCTTGAACCTCCAGCTCCCTGAGGCCGACAGCGAGAAACCCAGGCCGAACATCCTGTGGCTCACGTGCGAGGATATGGGCCCCAATCTGGGTTGCTACGGGGATCCCTTTGCGACCACGCCCAATCTGGACCGTCTGGCCGCCAAGGGACTTCGATACAAGAATGCATGGTCCAATGCCCCAGTGTGCGCGCCGGCTCGAACCGCCATCATCACGGGAGTATTTCCTACCGCCCTCGGAGCTGAGCACATGCGAAGTGAAGTAGCAATGCCCGTGTTCTTGCAGATGTACCCGCAGCTCCTGCGCGCGGCCGGGTACTATTGCACGAACAACGTGAAAGAGGACTACAACGTCACGAAACCGGGGGTGGTCTGGGATGAATCGTCCAACAAGGCCCATTGGAAGAATCGCCCCCCGGGCCGGCCTTTCTTCGCCGTCTTCAACTTCACCGAGACGCATGAGAGTCAAATCCGCCGTCGACCTCATACTCTCCGCCTTGATCCGAGTCGCGTACCCATTCCCCCGTATCATCCCGATACTCCGGAGGTTCGGCACGACTGGGCTCAGTACTACGACAATATCACCACGATGGATAGCTTGGTCGGCGAACACCTTCGGGAACTGGAAGAAGCTGGATTGGCCGAGGACACCATCGTGTTCTTCTACAGCGATCACGGAAGCGGGATGCCACGGCACAAACGATGGCTGTATGATTCCGGCTTGCGGGTTCCCCTAATCGTGTACATTCCGGATAAGTTTCGCCACCTAGCCCCTCCTGAATATCGACCGGGCGGGGTGAGCGAGCGGCTGGTGAGCTTTGTGGACCTGGCGCCCACTCTGCTGAGCCTCATCGGCCAGAAGCCCCCCGCCTGGATGCACGGAAAACCCTTCTTGGGCAAGTTCTGCGCGGAGGAACCGGAGTACGTATTCGGGTTCCGAGGCCGAATGGACGAGCGATTCGATCTCTCCCGAGCTGTGCGCAGCAAACGATACCTCTACATCCGCAACTACATGCCCCATCTTCCCTACGGCCAATATCTCGCGTACATGTTCGAAACCCCCACCACCCGGGTGTGGAAGAGCCTCTACGACGCAGGCAAATTGGAGCCTCCGGCCACCTATTTCTGGGAACCGAAACCGCCGGAAGAGCTTTACGATGTCACCAATGACCCTCACCAGATCCAAAACCTGGCCGGTCGACCCGAATTCGCCGGTGTGCTGAATCAAATGCGATCCGCTCTCAGGGAACATATCTTCGCGGTGCGGGATGTCGGGTTCCTCCCTGAACCAGAGATGCATCGTCGAGCAGCGGGAACGACCATTTACGAGTTTGCGCAAGATCCGAAGCGATATCCACTGGAGCGGATCTATGCCATGGCCGAACGCGCCGCTCGCTACGACGAGGAAGCGATTCCCGAGCTCGTGGCCGGTCTAAGGGATGCGGAAAGCGGGGTTCGATACTGGGCCATCATGGGTTTGCTGATTCGGGGCAAAGACGCCGTGCTGCCGGCCGTCAAGAAGATCTCGCCCCTTCTCGCGGACGAGTCCCCCTCGGTTCGGATTGCCGCCGCCTGGGCATTGGCTGAATTCGGAAACGATGATCTCCGCCAGCGGGCTCTCAACTGTCTCTTGGAGCTATCCCCGGCGGATGAGAATGGGGCCTACACTGCTACCTTCGCCCTCTGGGTGATCGACACCCTCGGCCCGAAGGCGGCTCCTCTCCACGCGAGCCTCCGAAATATCGCCCGCCGGGACCCGAAAGCTCCCGCCCGGGTGAGTGGGTATGTGGACCGACTACTGGCCCACATCCTTGGCGAGGACTACTCCCAGGGACGCTAAATCAACCGATGCCTGCGGCTCCCCGGGGGCCGAAAGTAGCGTTATGTCGCCTGGAAGCCAAGCGCTTGCTTTGAACATGTCCGACCCTCCGACTCCTCAGTCATTGAGTGGTAACCAGGTAAACCGACAGTCCCCGGGGCTACGGGGAGGGCCGGACAGAGCGAGGAGACGGCCCCTTGGGCCGTCAAGAGCAGCAAGACTTACGGGCGGCGGAGCAATTGAACCTGACACGGGTCGAAGAAGCGGGAAGCGACGCCATGCGGTGGCGGCAGTTCTGCGCTTACCCCGGCTCAGATGCGTTCGCCGCGGCAGCAGACCCTACCTTGTAGCCTCGCGTCCCAAGAGGGAAAAGAGGCTCGATCGCCGGATGCCAAATTCTCCCCAGCATTTTCCGATGGCTCGGCGCGAAAGGGGAGGCCTCGTCACGAGGGGCTGGGAAAATGTAGATCATGCCCCGTGCTGTGACGAACCCCGGAAACACTCCTTCTCAGTAGCTGGGTCGAAATCAACCGCCTTCCCATTTGACGCCCCGATGCGGGGAAACACCTCCGGACAAGGAGCTCGACACGAAAGAATTCGCCACGTGAAGTACTGTCATCCCGATCGTGCTTTCGCTGGCCAGCAGCTCCCGCAAGCCCGGCGACGATAGGAACGCCATGAGCAGCCATCTCAGACGGAGGGTCAACCCGCAGGTGAATTCGGCAGCCAGCCTTATGCACGCAGATTGCGAGGATCGCCGCCATCCCTGAGATGCATCGCCTGGCCTTTTGCGCATTCTGGCTCAGCATCTCTGGGGCCGACGCGGGCCAAGATGCCGGCTCTGCACAAGCCTTCGCCGTCCAGCGCACTGGGCCCGTGGATGGCGGCTTTGCTCTTCGCTATCCGGGGATTGCGCGACTTTGGGAAGAGACAGATCCCCTGCCGGAAGAAGTGGAAGCTGGCACACCAGAGTGGGCCTTCCGGCTTGCGTCTCGGCACGGTCGGCGGAGCCACGAAATGTCATGTCGCTCGCACAAGTCCATACGCGGCTGGCCCGAACGGGCCGACTCACAAACCGGACTCATCCCGCGAAATCTGACATTTTCGGGCGATATCCGGAACGCCGAAGATGCGGCCGCGCCAGAATTTCTTGGGCGAAGCCGCTTGACACGAAGGGAGTCCGTGTCTATACTACCAGCGCCATCGCCCTCGCGGTTCGTCTCCGGCGGGTTCCTGTAGAACCGGCAACATTGTGGATTCAGTGAGACGCTTTCGCGGGAAAGTGCGTGGGAAACCCTAATTCGGAGGCTCAAACATGATGCGACGACGAGAGTTCTTGCAGTTGACCGTGTTGGGAACAGCGGCCATGGGGATGGGGCAATGGGCATGGTCGGCACCCGTCCCGAGAGGGAAGCTTGTCAGTCCCGGTTGCCGCAGGTCGAAAGTCAAGATCGCCCGACTGTACCTCGCCGGCCAAGGGCTCTGGCCTCATCCGGAGCTTGATCCGCAGGTGGAACGGCAGTCGTACGAACGGGCCTTCGCCGAAATGGCCAACGATTTCGCCGACGTGCATTTCCTTGTCGACGAATTGATCACATCGCCCGAGCAGATTAGCGCCTTGGCCGATCGATTGGCTCAAGCCGATGGCATCTTGGCCATCCATATCCGGATGGGAATCGGCGCGATGCTCTCGGAAATCTACAAGACGGGCCGGCCCACGATGATATTTGCCGCGCCCTATTCGGGGCACGAGTGGTCCCAATTTGGTTCGGTGCTTCGCCAGCCGGAGCCCCCATTGGTCGATTTCATCCTAAGCGCCGACAAGCGAGACTTGGCCGCTGCCGTTCGCCCCATTCGCGCGCTTCACCACCTCAGGGAGGCAAAGATCCTCAACGTGACACTCCGGCAGCCGGGGGAATTCCACCAGGCTGTGAAAGACAAGTTTGGCACAGAGATCAAGCACATTGGTCTGGAACCCGTTGTCGTTGCGTACGAGAAGGTGAGCGAACGCGACGCCGAAGCCGAAGCCAAGAGGTGGATCGACGGAGCCAAACAGATCGTTGAGCCGACCCGGGCAGAAATTGTTCGTTCCTGCAGGCTGGCCCTTGCCTTCGAGCGGTTGCTCGACGAGGAAGAGGCCACGGTCCTCACGGTCGATTGCTACGGCACCATGTGGGACCGAACCATCAAGCTGCCGGCTTATCCCTGCTTGGGTTTCTCTCGCTTGAACAGCATGGGGTTCGGTGGCATCTGCGAATCCGACCTCCGCTGCGCCATCACCCACATCATCTTCCAGGGGCTGGCCGGGAAACCGGGATTCATCAGCGATCCCACCGTGGATCAGTCGACCAACACCATCATCCTCGCGCACTGCATGGGCACGATAAGGATGGACGGCCCCGATTCCTCGCCCCTGCCCTACAAACTCCGCAACGTGATGGAACGACAGGAGGGAGTTGTCCCGCAGGTGTTCATGCCCGTCGGCAAACGAGTGACTCAGGCCCTGTTTGCCGATCCCAACACCCTGCTGTATTTCACCGGCGAGATTGTGGACGCGCCGGATGTCGAACGCGGCTGCCGAACCAAGATCACGGTCCGCGTGGACGGCGACGTCGAGAAACTCTGGCGAAATTGGAGCGCCGGCCTGCATCGCTCCACATGCCTAGGGGACCTGACGAAGGATCTGGAGCGCTTCGCGCGTCTGGCACGCATGAAGCTGGTCAACGAGATCGCGTAGTCAGGCCCACGTCGGAGCGGGAGACCGAACCCGCTACGAACGGCTATACGTCCTTCGCGCTGCACCCGCTGGAGCGAGGTCCGAGCACAATCGATGTGCGGACGGCGCCACGGGCCCGGGACTGCGGATAGGCTCTCGCGCATCCTGAACGCCGGAAAGCGGGAGTTGGCCATCTGCGGAACAGCCCCACGGTCGGAGCGAGGTCTCCGCTCAGCTGGAGCAGGCCCGCAGGGCCATCGATGGACGCCCGGCAGCGATGCAAGGGTACGTCCTGAACGGGCCCAAGGCACCCACGGAGAGCTCTACCTTCCAACCCGAAGGGCCAGATCACGACGGCTGAAGAAAGGCGTCGACAGATCCGAACCAGCGAGCCAAGCGCGGAGAGGCAAGGCCTTCACCGACCGCTTGGATCGTGGAAATGCGATTGCCAGAGGGTCGCTCGCGTTCACGGCCCGCTCAAACGGCGTGAAGATGCACGGATCCAGTCCGCTGGCAATCCGGCGGCGCTCGGGTCCAACCTCCACCGCCCGTCAAGAATCGAGCGTGGCCGGCACACCATCCCCGCGCCAGCCAAGTCGATCTCGGTCGTAGCCCCTTGGGAATCGTCCAGTTGCCTGTCACGGGGCGGCAGGAACCAGCCTCTCCCGGCAAAGGGCCGCCCCCTGTTCCGACTCGCTGGGGAGTCGTCCGCGGTTTTCAGACACTCGGCCAAGGACAAGGCCGCCATTCGTTGCCGCGGCGCCGGAATCCACGGCTGATGACGCCGTCGGTTGCCGGTCCTGAGGAAATCCGGAGGAGGGCGTCGACAAGCTCGGCAACGTGGCACCTGCGTGCTCCCTCGGCCTGGGGGATGGCGTTGCGGAACCGCTGGTCGCTGGCGAGAATGCCCCAAACCTCCCGTTGCGAGATCGGGACACCGACTCCCTTGGCTTGAGGTAACAAGTCATTCCTCCAGTGGGCAATCGTTCTGGCAGGAATCCTTTCGGCAAGGGACTCATTGGCCCTGACCCCGGCCGGCAAAGAGCCGAACGTCGCGAGCACCGCCCGGCGTTGCGTTCGCGGTACGGATCGCCCGAAGCAACGCGACAATCGACGACGGGCACATGATCATCGACACCAGTTCCGAGTGGCTGCTCCGTAACCCGTTGGCCAGGCGTTGCGGGCAGAACGACCAGCGAGCGAGCGGCGCCCTCGCCCCAGGAGCAAGATCGTGACATCCCCTGGCTACAGGACGATCCCGGCCCGAGGACAGCAATCCTCCTTCCACCAGGCTGAGCTGGGTGCGCGCGGGACGGAGAAATTTTGGACTTGACTATCCGGTTTTCTTCCGCTAAATTCAGGACGCGGAGATCCGAAAAAGGGTCCACGATGATCGTCTCGAAGACCTCGGAATACGCGCTGCGAGCCCTCATCTACCTTGTGAGCCAGGGTCCAGGGGCTAGACTGTCGGCGGACCAGCTCGCCAATGCAATCGGGGCTCAGCCCCCGTTTCTGGCAAAAATCGTCCAGAAACTGGTGAAAGCGGGGATCCTTGATAGCAAACGGGGTCCCTCTGGCGGGGTATCCCTGGCCAAGGCGGCGGGGAGTGTGACGCTTTGGCAAGTCATTTCCGCCCTTCAAGGCCCAACTTTTCTCGAGGGCTGTATTCTCGGTCTGGATACGTGCGACCCGAATCACCCCTGCCCCTTGCATGGGGACTGGCTCGTCATTCGGCGTCAGCTCCTCTCTCTGCTGCAGTCCAAGACCTTACAAGACTTGGGCCAGCGCGTGAGGATAAACGGGGCACGCGTGCAGTATCGGCGCACCCGCGAAAGCAGCAAGTCAGGGAGTGACGGACCGAAGGTTCCCAAGACCCTGTGAGGGACAAACGGGATCGGAAAGGCTTGGCGCAGAGAATGGCGCTGGTGTCCGAAAGACTTGGCAGACTGCCGAGACCTCCAAGGAGAAAGAGACGCGCAGGGCGAGGTGCTCGGGCGCTGCTCTTGTCCGCTAGGGCGATCCCGACCTTGCGCCTCATCAGTCAGATTTCCATGTCCTTGCTGAGCCTTTGGATCGGGGTCAGATTTTACCTCTTCGTATCCGGCCTCGAACGAAACGATCCGGACGTCAGTCTGTCCCTCCGCTCACCCGGAGTTGAAGCCTACTTGCCCATAAGTGGTCTGATCGGGTTGAAACATTGGGTGTTGACGGGAAGGCTCAATGGGGTTCATCCTGCGGCAACGCTCTTTCTCCTCGGTGCGATCGGGACGGGACTTCTTCTGAAGAAGGGATTTTGCGGCTGGATATGCCCGATCGGCTTCGCTTCGGAGAATCTGGGGACCTTGGGGATGAGGCTGCTGAAGCGGCCCAGACCTCTGCGGGTTCCGCCGGTCCTTGATTATCCGTTGAGAAGTCTCAAGTATCTATTGTTGGCATTCTTCCTGTGGGCAATTCTTGTTCAGATGGACATCGGCGAGTTGCAGGCCTTCATCGAAGGCCCCTACAACAGGGTTGCCGACATTAAGATGTTGAAGTTCTTCACAGAGATGTCGTCGACCACTGCAAAAGTGCTTCTTGCCCTCCTCGCGTTGTCCCTCCTCGTTCTAAACTTCTGGTGCCGATATCTCTGTCCCTACGGAGCCTTGCTGGGCGCGCTCAGTCGACTGAGTCCTGCGAAGGTCACTCGCGACGAGAAGGGCTGCATTAACTGCGGATTGTGCGCGAAGGCATGCCCGGCCGCCTTACCGGTTGATAAGTCGTTCCGCGTTCGATCGGACGAGTGCAACGGGTGTCTGGAGTGCGTGGCTGCCTGTCCGATCCCAAGGGCCCTCGACGTTCGAATTGGCAAGCGCCGCCGTGTTCATCCCTTCCTGTTCGCGGCTCTGGTAATGATCGTGTTCTTCGCTTTTCCTTTCGGCGGCCGGTTGGCCCGCCGCTGGGAGCCTGATATCTCGCTGCACGAATATAGACAGCATGTGCAGAACCTGCATCTGCCCATTTACCAACACAATAGAGGGCGGCCAGTCGCGCCGGCGGAGCAAGGAGGCAGTGCTTCAGACTATGCAGAGCAGCAACTTCTACAACGCCCTCGCTGAGGACTACGATCTCCTCACGGGACGTCGGGGCATACCCGAGACCGTACAAGCTCGGCTTGAGCGGCTGGCGAAGCGCTACCTGTGGCGCCGCGTCGCGGATGCCGCCTGTGGTACCGGTCAGCATACCATCGCCCTCGCCCTGCTCGACGTGGAGGCGGTTGGGGTCGACTCGAGCGAAAGGATGATTCAGCTTGCCCGACGGGAGGCCGCTGAGCGCGGTCTGCGGGCCCGTTTCGAGATAGGAGATTTCCGCTACTTGGATCGGGTAGTCGGCACAGGCTGGGATGCAGTGATCTGCCTTGGCAACTCCATCGCCCACCTGCAGGACGACGAGGACCTGCGGAAAACCCTGTCCTCGTTTTGCCGCTGTCTTGGCGCGTCGGGCTCGATCCTGATCCAGATGCTGAACTACCCCCTCCTCATGCGGCGAGGCGAGAGGATCATCGCAATTAGCAGGTCTGGTCCACGCGAGTTTGTGCGCTTCAATGATTACCTGGACAACGGTCGGGTACGCTTTAACGTGCTGAGGATCGATTGGAGTCAAGGAAAAGCGACATATGACATTATCAGTACGGAGCTCAGCGCGTTCTCGCCGGAACGATTGGTCGCGGCGCTCGAAGAGATTGGCTTCGGCGAGCTCGAAATCTGGTCGGATCTTGAGGGTAATCCTTTCGACCCAGATCGTTCCCGAGATCTCGTTCTCGTCGCTCGGCGGGCCAGTCCAAAAAACGGCTGAACGCCAGCTCCAGTGGGATTTTTTTGGAAGCAAAATTAGGATGACGGGATCCGAAATTTGAAGGGAGGATGAAAAAGTGCGAAAAGCAACGGAGCTATTGGTCGAGGAACACGATCTCATCGAGAAGGCGCTTGCGCTCTTGGAGAAAGCGAGCGATTGGGTCGAATCAGGAAAAGACGTTGACCCGGAAATCTTCCTCCAACTGGGGGAATTCATCCGCAGTTTTGCGGACCGTTGCCATCATGCCAAGGAGGAGGATTTGCTCTTCAAGCGCATGGAACAGCGAGGGATTCCACGGGAAGGCGGTCCCATTGGGCAGATGCTCTTGGAGCACGACGAGGGCCGCAGATACACACGGGCGATGGTCGCAGCTGCGGAGCAGTGGAAGACAGATGGGGATCGGAGCCGGGCCGTGGAAGTGGCGCAGAACGCGCGGAAGTACGCAGAGCTCCTGAGGCAGCATATTTTCAAAGAGAATAACATCCTCTATCCCATGGGCGAGCGGTTCCTATCCGAACGTGACTTCGCGGAGTTGGAAGCGGAATTCGCCCGCGTCGAAAGGGAGGTGGTGGGCGAAGGAGTGCACGAGAAGTACGCGCAGCTTGTGGAACACCTGGAGCGCCGGTTCCAGCCGGAACCGAGGTGAACTCCTTCAGAACGAGGCAAGCTTTGCCGGCTCAACCTTAGCGGGTCAGGACCGTACCGAAGGCAATCCTGGCGAGGTCGCGAGCCTAGAAATCGACCTCGGGCGCCTTCGTGATCACGTGGCCTCCGTTCTCCGACTTCGAAGTATTCGCGGGGCGACGGAGCCGGCGGTGTCCCAAGAGCCGATGCGCCTGAAGACGCGGGACTGTTGTGGGAATCGCTCACTAGCCTAGCCAATGGAGATCGTCCCGAGAACGTCCTATGCAGGTCGAAAGGAGACATCATCATGTCCGAGAGATTCCGCGAGCGCGTGCGCCGCTTGCAAGCCTTGATGGCAAGCCGTGACGTGGATCTGTTCGTTATCGTCACGCTTGAGAACTACCTCTACTTCAGTGGAGACCTTCGGAAACAGCCGAGGATGCTCATTCCCCAGCAGGGCGAACCGGCCCTCGTCGTTTTCGCCAATGAGGAGCAAGAGGTTCGGCGCACTTCCTGGGTCCCGAGGATCATCACCTATCACGCACTGCACGAGATGATGCTCTCCATCATCTCCGAGGTCAATCGTCTCGGCAAAGAAAAACCGAGGATCGGACTGGAGGTCGGCTTCGCCGTCCCCTCCTTCCTGGTGGACAGGTTCAAGGTCTCCAACCCCACCGCGGAGGTCGTGCAGGAAAGGACTTTCATCGAGAAGGTGAGGAAGACCAAGGATAAGGATGAAGTCGAGGCAGTGCGCAAAGCATCCGAGCTCGCCGACAAGGGGATGGAATTGGTGGCTTCCCTCTTGAAGCCGGGCATCCGCGAAAGGGACGTAGCCATCGAATTGGAATACCAGTTGAAGAGATGGGGCGCCGATGGCCTGGGCTTCGCTCCTTTCCTGAACTCCGGCTATCGTAGCCTCTGGCTTCATGGCATGGCCACGTCCAAGAAGATCGAAAAGGGCGAGATCGTCGTGGTGGACTTCGCTCCCGCTTTCCGTGGCTACCATGCGAACATCTCGCGCACCTTCCTCCTCGGAAAGGCGAGCGCAGACCAAAAGGAAGCCATGAATACGTATCTGGCGCTCCAGCAACGGGCTTTCGATGCTCTGCGACCGGGCAGAAGGCTCTTCGAGATCGAGCAGGAAATCGAGGACTTGGCAAGGCAACTCCCGAGAGGGGAGCACTTCGTCCGCGGATTCGTGCACGGGATCGGTCTCGCCTTCGAGGAATTCCCTTTCCCCACGATCTTCCCGGAGGACATCATGGAGCCTTTGGAAACGAGCATGACCCTGTCGGTCGGTCACCCCGTGCTTTCCGTGCCCCGGCTCGGTGGCTTCAAGCAAGAAGACACGATCCTACTGACCTCGGAGGGGGTCGAGGTCTTGACCCAGTATCCCGGAGGACTGATCGAGGTGTAAGATGCCCGAAATCATCCACGAGTTCGAAATCGGAGTCGCGCCGGAAAGGCTCCGGGAGGAGCTCTTCCGTGCAGACCGGTTAGGGAACTACTTTCATACCGTCCAGGAAACGGAGGGGAATGCGGACCGCGCCAGCTGGAAGCTGAAAGCTCCCTTTCGAGCAACCCTAGGCGCGGGATCGCTGGAATGCCAAGTGCTCGAGCGTTCGGGGCTGCGCTGCGCCTGGAAGGCCAGTGCGCCCTACCTCACTTGGGAGGGGAAACTGGAGCTTAATCCGACCGGCCAAAACACGCTGGTGCGCTTCCACTTGCAGATTGTCGATACCGGGCCTTTGGCCGCGGTTCATAATGCCATGATCGCGGTCCAGATCAAGAACGTGGCCAAGCTATTTGAAAGAAGCTTGAGGGAAAAGATGGAGGGGAAAGCATGATCGACCCGGCTCAGCTTTCGCCGAAAGAGCGGGAAGTCTACGAACGAGTGACGACGGTGCGCGATCCGGAATTCGGACAGACGATCGGCCAGAGACAACTGATCGATGAGGTGAAGGTTGACGGAGATACGGTTTTCATCAATTACCACCTGACCGTCCCCTTCTGCCCCGACATCTTCGCGTTCTACATCGGATCCGAGATTCGCAAAAGGGCCCTTGAGGTGGAGGGAATCAAGCGCGCAATCGTGCGGGTGAAGGACCATATCCACGCGGAAGAGCTGAACAAGAAATTCCAGGAGGAGGAAGCGTAGGGAGGCAGCATGCACAAGATTGTGCGCTACTACATCAGGGCGAGTTTCGTTTTCCTTGTCGCTGGATCGCTGCTTGGAATCTGGATGTTGTACCAGAAGGCCATCGGGGGCCAATACCCAGATCCGGAGCACGTCACCGCGCACACGCATCTCATCCTGGTCGGCAGTGTGATGGGCATGATTCTCGGAGTGGCGCAATGGATGTTTCCGCGGCCGCAACCCGGCTCGCGGTACAGTCCTGACCTCGCGATGGCCATTTTCTACCTCTTCGTCGCGGCCACGGTGGCGAGAACCCTGGCCGAGTTCGCGCTACCCTTTCTCCCATTAAGCTGGCTAAGGGTGGTCGCCTTCGTGGCGGGGTCGGCTCAAATCGTAGCTTTCGCCCTCTACGCCTTCAACATGTGGCCCCGCATCCGGGCGGTGGGTAGCCAGTTCCGCGAGGCCAGAGGGGAGAAGTTCTGAATGGTGGCTGACGTAGCAGTACCGACCCAACAGGTCCGGGCGCACACGTGCGATGGACCGCACCCAACGGAAGGCATGCGCCGGCCATGGACGAAGCTGCAGTTCCCCAAGGAGCATGGCGCCTGGGCCATGTGGATTGTCCCCTACGTGATGGGCGTGTTGACCGCCAAGGAAACCCATTGGTCACATTTGGCTCTGGGTGTCGGCTTCTTCCTCGCCTTCCTCGGCCAGCCCGCCGTGCGCTCCTCTCTGCGGGCAGGGCGCGCCCCGCGGAGCCCCGTTTTCTGGGGCCAGATGCTCGCAGCTGTCCCCCTCATTGCCATACCCATAATCCAGGCCAAGGGGATGCTTGGGTTATTCTGCTTCTCTGCGTTCGAGGTGGGCCTGATCGCCGGTCTGCTCCCGTGGCTCGAACTTGGTCAGCAGAAATCTGTTCCGGCCCGGCTGTTGTCTGTGGCCCTTCTGACCTCGAACACCGCATGCGCACGTTCCAGGGCTCATTCCACGCCAATCCGGACTACGCCTTCTGGTACGGCTGGAGTGAAATGGTCTCGGATCTGACGCGGATCCAGGAGAAAGCTCGAGAACTTCGCCAGGCCCGAAGCGCGAAGCATTAAGCTGGCGGGGCACGGCGCGATCGCCGCGCGTGCCGATTCCCCCCGTGGGGGACGCCCCCAACGCTCGGGAGGGGCCGACGGGGCGTCCCCCTTGTGGTGGGGAGTCGCTCATGCGATGGCACCCGTAGGATGAGACGCCAGAGCCAATCCTGACGGCCGACGCGCTCCTCGCGCGCTATCCCAAGCGTTCCCCGCAGGCCGAGCGCGCGTGCCCCTCCGCTTGGGTACCGGGGGAAAGTTCGGGCCGTCCCTTCTGGCATGCCCCGAACAACCCGAACGCATCCAAAGGAAAAACAGGCGAGGCGCCACTGGCACAATTTTCTTGCTTTTCTGGGGGATACACCGTATAATTGGCCCGAAATTGCGGGGCGGGATTCGCTCCTCACCAACATCGGACTTGGAAAGTCAACTCCTGCCCTCGGGAAACCTTCCTCGGAGAGGGTAGGAGTTTTTCTTGTATCCAACGGGTGATGGATCAGTCCAAGCTGCGCAGGAGGTGTACAGATGGTGCCTGACTACATCATTCCTCTGCTCGGACTGTTGGGGCTCGGTTTCGCCGTCTGGACCTACTTCTGGGTTCGGAGGCAGGATGCCGGCTCCGAACTCATGCGGGAGATTGCCGACCAGATCCACTTGGGGGCGATGGTCTTCTTGCGCCGCGAGTACAGCATCATCGCCATCTTTGCCCTGACCGTGGCCGTGATCCTGGGCATCCTCCTCTCGCCCGGTACCGCTGCGGCCTATCTTGTCGGGGCCTTCTGTTCCCTGAGCGCCGGTTACCTGGGAATGGAGGCGGCCACTCGCGCCAGCGTTCGTTCCACGCAGGCCGCTCGCACAGGAGGAACCCCCGCTGCTCTGAGCGTGGCCTTCCGCGGCGGCTCGGTGATGGGCATCGCCGTGGCTTCCCTGGGCGTGCTCGGCCTGGGCCTGGTGTACTGGAAGACGCGAAACCCGCTGATCATCAACGGATTCGCCATGGGGGCCTCCTCCGTTGCCTTGTTCGCCCGTGTAGGAGGAGGAATCTACACGAAGAGCGCGGACGTGGGAGCCGACCTGGTGGGAAAGGTTGAGGAGAACATCCCAGAAGACGATCCCCGCAACCCCGGCGTGATCGCGGACAATGTGGGTGACAACGTGGGCGACACCGCCGGCATGGGGGCCGACCTATTTGAGTCGTACGTTGGCTCGGTGGTGGCCACAATGGCCCTCGGGGCCGCTATGCCCGATCCCTTGCGCTGGATGTTCTTGCCCCTCGCCTTAGTCGCCTCCGGGCTGATCGCTTCCTTCCTGGGCATCTTCTCCATAGACGTTTTGAAGCGCCTTGACCCGCAATCGGCCCTGCGCTACGCCACCTACGTCAGCGGCGCCTTCTTCATCCTTTTCGCCTACGGGCTGGTCCGCTGGTTGATGCCCGATCTGGGCTTGTTCTGGGTAGTGGTGGCCGGACTTCTCACCGGCGTCCTGATCGGGCTGGAGAGCGAATACTTCACCAGCGGTCCTCCCATCCGCACCGTGGCGTACAGCAGCCAGTCGGGGGCTGCTCCCACGATCATCACGGGCCTGTCGGTGGGCTTCGCCAGCACCGTGCTTCCGATTGTGACGATCGTGGCCTGCATGGCGATCGCCTACCATTTCGGCGGCCTGTACGGGATCGCCATCGCTGCCGTGGGAATGCTCTCGACCATCGGCATCGTGATGTCCACCGATTCGTACGGTCCCATCGCCGACAATGCCGGCGGGATCGCCGAGATGTCGGGGCTGGGGCATGAGGTCCGCCGGATTACCGACCGCCTGGATGCGCTCGGCAATACCACCGCCGCGATCGGCAAGGGGTTCGCCATCGGGTCCGCGGCCCTGACGGCCCTCGGCCTATTCTCCGCATACCAGCAGACCGCGCACCTCAGTGCCATCGACCTGACCAACGTGCGCACGGTGATGGGTCTGCTCCTGGGCGCGCTCATGCCGTTCATCATCGCCGCGCTGACGCTGAGCGCCGTCGGTCGCGCCGCCAAGCACATGGTGGAGGAAATCCGGCGCCAGTTCCGCGAGATCCCGGGACTTCGGGAAGGCAAAGCGAAACCGGACACGGCTTCCTGCATCGACATCGTCACCAAGGCAGCCCTCAAGGAAATGATCGTCCCAGGGCTCCTCGCCGTATTGGCTCCTCTGGCCGTCGGCTTCGGGCTGGGTCCCGAGGCCTTGGGCGGCTTCTTGCCCGGTGCGCTGAGCTGCGGCGTAGCCCTCGGCATCATGATGACCAATGGCGGCGCCACCTGGGACAACGCCAAGAAGTGGATTGAGGAAGGAAACCTGGGCGGCAAGGGGACGCCCACGCACGCTGCCGCGGTGGTCGGCGACACCGTGGGCGATCCTTTCAAAGACACCACCGGCCCCGCCATGAACATCCTCATCAAGCTCATGGCCATCGTGGCCCTGGTGTTCGCGCCCCTCATGTAGCGCAAGGCGCTGGCAGCAGCTCAGGCGGAGGGACAGCCAGCCATGTCCAAGCCCAATAGCCGCGCAGCTCTCCAGTTCATCGTGCTCCTCGGGGTGGTGAGCCTCCTGGCCGACGTCACCTACGAGGGAGCCCGCAGCATCACCGGTCCTTATCTGGCCATCCTCGGGGCCAGCGCCGCCGTGGTCGCCACGGTCTCCGGACTCGGGGAGCTGATCGGCTACGGGCTTCGGCTCCTTTTCGGCTACCTCAGCGATCGCACCGGAAGATACTGGACCCTGACCCTCATCGGATACGCCGTCAATGTGCTGGCTGTCCCTCTCCTGGCCCTCGCCGGCCGCTGGGAAATCGCCGCCCTCCTCATCGTCGCCGAACGCTTCGGAAAGGCGATCCGTACGCCGGCCCGCGACGCCATGCTTTCCTACGCCACGCGACAAGTGGGCAGGGGATGGGGATTCGGCCTCCATGAGGCCATGGATCAAGTCGGGGCCCTCCTCGGTCCCCTCGTGGTCGCGGGGGTGCTCCTGGCGAGAAAGAGCTACCCTGCCAGCTTCGGGATCCTGCTGCTCCCAGCCCTCCTCGCCCTGGCCGTGCTCGCAACGGCCCGCTTCCTGTTCCCGCATCCCCGAGAACTGGAACCGACCACCCCGGCCCTCAAGACCAAGGCCTTCCCGCGCAGCTTCTGGTTGTATCTCGTGGCTGTGGCCCTCATCGCCGCGAGCTATGCGGACTTCCCCCTCATCGCTTATCATTGCAAACGCACCGCCCTGATCGGCGACGCATGGATCCCCACCCTGTACGCGCTCGCCATGGGCGTCGATGCGCTTGCCGCATTGGTGTTCGGGCGCCTCTTCGATCGCTTCGGGGTCCGTGTCTTGGCCACCGCAGCGCTGGTCTCCTCGATGTTCGCCCCGCTGGTCTTCCTGGGGAAATTGCCTCTCGTGGTCGTCGCGATGATCCTTTGGGGCATCGGGATGGGAGCCCAGGAGTCCATCATGCGGGCAGCGGTGGCGGTCATGGTTCCGCGCGATAGGCGCGGCACGGCCTACGGGATCTTCAACACCGGGTACGGCTTATTTTGGTTTCTGGGGAGCGCGCTCCTCGGTATCCTGTACGGCGTTTCCCTCGTCGCCGTGGCCGCGGTTTCCACTGGTCTCCAGCTTGCCTCCATCCCGCTCCTTCTCTCCGTGCGGAAACCCGAGTCTCGGTGAACAGACCCCCCGCCGACCCCAGATCGCCGTTCGCTTCCCCGGTTGACTTCGGACTCCGGCCGCAGGTAGACGTCTACGCCCCGCAGGGGCTGGGTTCGCCCCGCCGCAAACAAAAAGCCGGTCCCGCTACTGGTAGCGGGGACCGGCTCAGGTTCTCTCTTCTCCCGGAGCCAGCCACTGCCCGCGCCCGGAGCCATCGGCTCCCTTCTGGCGCGGCATCCGGTCTCCAAGAAGCGGATAGGACCGCCCGCGTGCGGCTTGTCAGAACATCACGCTCACGTTGATGCTGTAGTACTTCGTGGACTCATCTTCTGTGAAGATGATGTTGTACACGGGGAAAACCTCCACCCCCATCTGCCCAACGGCGAAATGGACCCCGGCGCCCAAGGACAGTCCCGGCTTGTTTTCGCTCTCCTCCGCTGACTCGGTGTAGGAATAGCCCATGTAGCTGCCCGTCACCTCCGTCTTCACTTTCATGAGGTAGTAGCCGAAGCCGACCTGGCCGAACACACCCAGCTTGCTGCCCGAGGGGGCGACCATGTAGCGGGCGGTGGGCACGATCTCAATGCTGCTGAACGAACCGGAGATGTCCACGCTCATGCCGGGCAAAACGCCCGCCTGTTCTTTCAGCTTGTCCTCATCCGGAGTGAAGCGAGTGTAGCCGAGGCGACCTCCCACCAGTATCTTAGAAGTCACCGGGTAGAACGCCGTGCCCCCGACGGTGAAGCCCATCTTCCAGTACTCGCTTCCGTCGCCCGTCAGCTTGGCGATCCCCACGTAGGGACCATAGGTCATCTTCCCCGCGCCTTGGGAGTACGCCACAGAACCCAGGGCCAAGAACGACACGAACACCACGGCCACGACCCCTGCGATGTAGCGTTTCATCTCTTCCTCCTGCGATTCACGTTCACTGCCGTTGGTCGACTGCGGACTCCCCCCTCGCCAGGCCGGCTCAACCACGCCCAAAGGGCTCCGCCACCCCACGCGTCGCAGATCTCCGGCAACATGCGCGCTTAGCGAGGAAAATCCGCCGCGTTCAAATCCCCTCAACAGATCCCCCGCAGAAGATATTCCCGATTCTTCCGAGTACGCCGGGAGCCTGCCGACCCCCTTCGCAGAAACCCGGTTTCGCCGCATGATTTTCCTACATCTCTCGCGCTCCGTCCCGGACGGATCCCGCCGAGCCATTTCATGCACGGCTGCAACATACCCAATTCGGTTCGCAAAGACAAGGCTGAATTTCGCAAACCAGCCCAGCCAGTCACCAGACAGGGCAACGCGGTGATCGGACTCACATGGCCTGCGCAACCGCCTTCGCGCTTCCCCCTTGCAAGTCGACCCGAATGGAATAACTTACCGGAGGGTCAACCAACAGCGATCCTGGCTTTGCACTTCCAACTTCTTCAGGAGGTAGCGATGGTAGCGAGAAAGCACCCGCGCGGCGCCCCAGCCGGAAGCGGCATCTCCCGGAGGGAGCTGTTGCAGAGCAGTCTCGCCCTGGCCCTCAGTGGAGCGACGCCTCGCCTGCGCATCCGGCAACTCGCCTCCGGCGGCTCCCGAGTATCGAACCCGGACATGCTCCGGGGTGCCCGGCCGCTCGTCGTCCAGCCCGTGCTCCTGTACAGCATTCCGCAGCGCGTCCCGGGCAGGAGCTGGAGAAGCTGGGGGAGTTTGCAATCGCAGGAAGCCGTGGAGGAGGAAGCCCGCCGCATTTCCGAGGAACTCTCCCGCCTGTCCGAGGCAGCCGGATTCCCCCTCACCTTCCGACCCGTGGCCAGAGTGTCCAGCGTCGAAGAGGCGCAGTCCCTGCGAGCGGCGGGGGCTGACGTCGCCCTTGTCTACGCCGCGGGAGGCTGGATTCAAGAACTCAACGCGGCCTGCGACGCGGGCCAATGGGCCATCATCTTCGTCCGCTACCGCTCCGGCCCCTACTACCTTTGGCACGAGATCGTCCACTCCCGCTTCTTGCGCGGCCACACCGATCGGGTCCAGCATCCGAAAGTGGGATTGGACGACGTGATCGTAGACGACCCGGCCGAGCTCCTCTGGAGACTGCGCGCCCTGTTCGGCCTGAAGAACGTGCTGGGCCAGCGGATTGTCTGCATCGGCGGCCCGGGCGGGTGGGAAACGCCCGAGGCTCCCCAGCGCGCACGGGAACGCTTCGCCCTCGAGATGCCAACCGTCCCCATCCCCGATATCCAGGCCATGATCCAGGCGGGGCGGAAGGACCGGCGGCTCATGGACGAGTGCCGCCGCGAGGCCAGCGCCTACATCGATGCGCCGGGAGTGACCCTCCGCACCACGCGCGAAGCGGTCACCGAGTGCTTCCTCCTGAAAAAGCTCTGCCAGCGCGTCATGTCCGAGCACAAGGCCTGGGCCGTGACCACCCGCGATTGCATGAACAGCTACGCCGGCATCATGCCCTGCCTCACCTTGACCCTCCTCAACGATGAGGGCTACATGGCTTACTGCGAGGGCGATTTCGTCGTCATCCCCGCCGGCATGCTGCTCCACTTCATCTCCGGACAGCCGACCTACTTCTGCAATCCCACCTTCCCGCACGCCGGGAGGATGATGTTCGCCCACTGCACCGCGCCGCGCCGGATGGACGGCCGCGATCTGGAGCCGGTGGAACTCGTGACCCACTACGAGTCTGACCACGGCGCCGCCACGCACGTGCTCTTCCGCCGCGGTCAGAGACTGACCATTGTGAAGCCCGATTTCGAGGCCCAGCGCTGGCTGGCGACGACCGGAAGCATCACCGATACCCCCTTCCTCGACACCTGTCGCGCCCAGGTGGAGGTCCAGCTGGAGGCGGATACTCAGGAGGTCCTGAAAAACCTGCGCGGCTTCCACTGCATGCTGGCCTACGGAGACTTCCGTCGAGAGATCCGCTACGCCGCGGGGAAGGTCGGGATTCAGGTGGATATCCCCGCCTAACGAGAAGACGCTCGAGCCTCGCTTGAGCCGTCACCGCCGAGGCCGCGGAGCGTGACGTACCGCGGGCACGCTCCGCGGCCGAACCAGCCCCCGAGAGCCCACCCACTCCGAGCGAAAGGCAGAACCCAGGGGATCCGCCCTCACAACCTCAGAGGGAGGATCCTTTCACATCTTCGGGAAGCCGAGGACAGCCGCGCGCATCCCCGCATGCAGCGCGCCCCGGATCGAATGGACCCGCAAGACCGCCCTTCGGTCTCCGGAGCCCTGCGATTGGCTCATCCCCCTCGCGGAGGAGCAGGAGGCTTGGGCGACGCGACAGAGGATGCACGCGGTGCAGGAATCCGCAGGCGGATCCCGGGCGATGGTTCCTCGACGGGCCCCCGGAACCAGCGAAGAGCCCCTCTTGTGCAAGGGCCAGGGCTTGACCGCGCTTTCGTCGCCGACCGCCGTCTCACCTTTCGTCCACTTTACGATCACCCAAATTTCACCCTTTTTCCACCGTCGGCCCACGGCGGGAAAACCCGGCGCGTCGTTCCCTCGGGCGACGCGTGGAGCGTCTCCCCCGGGCGGCGGGAGCCTTGGCCGCATCCGCAACTCGGCCGTCGGCCCACCCCGACCAACGAGGAGTTCCCGGTCGCACGCCGCTTGCGAGACAGGCGTAGGCCGGCGGCGACCCCATTTCCTTGCCTTTTCCGGGCAGGTGAGTTCGGCGGGAGGGGCAGGTCGGACACCCCCGGCTAGATGGGGTGAGCTTTGTGGCGGCGGCTTGGCGGGCCACTGTGCTGATACGTCCCCCTGGGTCGAAGCCGCGAGAGGCAGGATAGCGTGGGTCCTCGAGGTAGGGAGTTTTGTCCTGGCACGTCGGGCAACCCACCACGCGTTGGCTGGCAATCGCCTTTCGTTGGGGTCTCCTTCCAGAGGGTGGGCGAAAGAGGTAAAGATAACGGGAGGAGAAAGATGGTCTCAATCCCCTTTCGTTGGGGTCTCCTTCCAGAGTCACGGACGAAAATCTCCGTGACGTTACGACCATTCGGAAGCTTGTCTCAATCCCCTTTCGTTGGGGTCTCCTTCCAGAGTCCGGTCGAAGGTCTGCCCCTCCCGCCGGGATGCCTCCATCCGTCTCAATCCCCTTTCGTTGGGGTCTCCTTCCAGAGTCCTGACATGCACGGCATGCCGAGTAGGCATGCCGTCCTCGTCGGTCTCAATCCCCTTTCGTTGGGGTCTCCTTCCAGAGCTACGGAGGCATTTATTGCCTCCGTGGGTCCCTTCTTGCTCAGTCTCAATCCCCTTTCGTTGGGGTCTCCTTCCAGAGTGAGGCACGTCATTGATAGGTGCCTTGCCCTTCCCACGCTGTGTCTCAATCCCCTTTCGTTGGGGTCTCCTTCCAGAGGCGGGGAGGATATGTACCTTGCGGCGTTCATCACAGATCACAGTGTCTCAATCCCCTTTCGTTGGGGTCTCCTTCCAGAGGATCGCCCGGGAGATCAAGAAAGCCGCCAATGCTCGCGGCTGTCTCAATCCCCTTTCGTTGGGGTCTCCTTCCAGAGCAGGTGGTGGCCCCTGATTTTGTCTTGCCCAGCATGCGGGCGGTCTCAATCCCCTTTCGTTGGGGTCTCCTTCCAGAGTGGTGTCGCAGGTTAAATCGTTAGGTGTTGGCACCAAGAAAAGTCTCAATCCCCTTTCGTTGGGGTCTCCTTCCAGAGCGAAGTTACAAACTTCTTCTCATCACCGACCAAGTAATTGAAAGTCTCAATCCCCTTTCGTTGGGGTCTCCTTCCAGAGCCCATTTCGATAGCCAAGATTTTGGCACGGGCGGCCGGTTGGTCTCAATCCCCTTTCGTTGGGGTCTCCTTCCAGAGCCCGCCATCTCTGAACTTTATCGCGGCCGTGCTGCTGGCGGAAGTCTCAATCCCCTTTCGTTGGGGTCTCCTTCCAGAGTGATTCTAATCAATTTCGCGCATCCGATGACCGATGACCAGCTGTCTCAATCCCCTTTCGTTGGGGTCTCCTTCCAGAGGGCGGTGGTCGTTGTGCCGCTTCGCGACCGGGAAGATCTGTCTCAATCCCCTTTCGTTGGGGTCTCCTTCCAGAGGGTGAGGCCGTGCAACAAAGAAAAGGAGGTAAGCCATGTCTCAATCCCCTTTCGTTGGGGTCTCCTTCCAGAGAACCCCGCAAGATCGCGGTGGCGGGGTTCAGCAGAGTGAGGGGGTCTCAATCCCCTTTCGTTGGGGTCTCCTTCCAGAGGTTACGCTCCGACTGGAGCAAGCAAAGGTGAAGCCAAAGAGGAGGAGGTCTCAATCCCCTTTCGTTGGGGTCTCCTTCCAGAGAGCGGTCGGGCGAGCAATGGTATGCACTGCTCGCCACGACCAGGTCTCAATCCCCTTTCGTTGGGGTCTCCTTCCAGAGAGCGGTCGGGCGAGCAATGGTATGCACTGCTCGCCACGACCAGGTCTCAATCCCCTTTCGTTGGGGTCTCCTTCCAGAGATCCGCGGAAGGCGATGGTGGCCGGTATGTCCAGAGTCAAGGTCTCAATCCCCTTTCGTTGGGGTCTCCTTCCAGAGGGCGGTAGTCATGGTGCCGCTTCGGGGCCGGGAAGATCTGTCTCAATCCCCTTTCGTTGGGGTCTCCTTCCAGAGATCGTAATCAACTTTGCCCATCCGCTGACCGACGAACAGGTGGTCTCAATCCCCTTTCGTTGGGGTCTCCTTCCAGAGGTTTGGGGAGGATCCGAAAGACATGCTTGTCTTTTCGGATCGTCTCAATCCCCTTTCGTTGGGGTCTCCTTCCAGAGCGCTGGCAGGCATTTATTGCCAACGTCGGGCCTTTTGGTCTCAATCCCCTTTCGTTGGGGTCTCCTTCCAGAGCGGAAAAATGACCAAGACCAGAGCGCAAATCTTACTTGAGTCTCAATCCCCTTTCGTTGGGGTCTCCTTCCAGAGTTTTGCTTTTCAAACTAAGATCCCAAACCGCGTTGAGCTAGTCTCAATCCCCTTTCGTTGGGGTCTCCTTCCAGAGTCCCGCCCCATCCCGCGCCGGAGGGGGCGGGTAGCAGGAAAAGCAGTCTCAATCCCCTTTCGTTGGGGTCTCCTTCCAGAGTCGACCGAGAAAGGATCGCGGCCGGCTGGCGCGCTCTGGCGTCTCAATCCCCTTTCGTTGGGGTCTCCTTCCAGAGTGGCCGCGCGCGACCTGGCCCGGGCGAGCGTCAAAATCGGGTACGTCTCAATCCCCTTTCGTTGGGGTCTCCTTCCAGAGTGATCGCCAGCGTCCGGGAGCCGGCAGACTTTGCCGGTCTCCCGTCTCAATCCCCTTTCGTTGGGGTCTCCTTCCAGAGTTACCCTTTACACCACCGATCGGGCCTCGTTTGTGCTTGACTCCTGTCTCAATCCCCTTTCGTTGGGGTCTCCTTCCAGAGTGTATGAGCTGTCTAATGGGAACCCGGCGGTTTGCGTACCGTCTCAATCCCCTTTCGTTGGGGTCTCCTTCCAGAGAGCAAGCAAAGGCGAAACATGTGAGAAATGAAGCAACAGGAGGGTCTCAATCCCCTTTCGTTGGGGTCTCCTTCCAGAGTCAAAGCCATGCGCGATGACGTCATTTATCTCGTTGTCGGCATGTCTCAATCCCCTTTCGTTGGGGTCTCCTTCCAGAGCCGCGTGTTGGACGGCACCCTTGCCTTTCCGACGCTCTAGTCTCAATCCCCTTTCGTTGGGGTCTCCTTCCAGAGTCATCGTGCTCGTTTCGGAGAGCACGTGTATTGTGCTCTTCCGTCTCAATCCCCTTTCGTTGGGGTCTCCTTCCAGAGGGAGGCCATGAGAAACAACATCCGCGTAAGGACGGTGTGGCGTCTCAATCCCCTTTCGTTGGGGTCTCCTTCCAGAGAAAAGGAGGCGGGCGATGGCAAAACAAAGGCCAATGTCTCAATCCCCTTTCGTTGGGGTCTCCTTCCAGAGTGTTGGTAAAGGCAGCGCACCAAACAAAGGAGAGTCAAGATGAGTCTCAATCCCCTTTCGTTGGGGTCTCCTTCCAGAGCCGCTATGCCAGACTGGGCTAGCGGCAAGGACGTCTATTTGTCTCAATCCCCTTTCGTTGGGGTCTCCTTCCAGAGCGATTGTGCGGCCGGCTTCCGAACGCGGTTGCTATCGTCTCAATCCCCTTTCGTTGGGGTCTCCTTCCAGAGCGACGATAATAACCGCGAACGTTGGCGAAGCAATGGACTAAGCAGTCTCAATCCCCTTTCGTTGGGGTCTCCTTCCAGAGATTGGGCTAGTGGCAAGGATGTCCGCTTCGCCGTCCTCGGTCTCAATCCCCTTTCGTTGGGGTCTCCTTCCAGAGGCGCAGAGCTGTTGCTTTTCCAGCTAATAACAGAGAAGAGGTTGGAGTCTCAATCCCCTTTCGTTGGGGTCTCCTTCCAGAGGCAAGCGAAAGCAAAAGTCGGCCGGAAGAAAAAAGGAGTGTAGTCTCAATCCCCTTTCGTTGGGGTCTCCTTCCAGAGAGCTGTCCCCCTAACCGCCGCAAAATCCTCTCCCTGCACACGCACTTTGCGGAACCCTTCCCGCCGCGTCCCTTTCTCCCCGCTCCCAGCGCCGTCCCGAAACGGTAAGTGCCGCGTTTTCCGCATCGCTCTGCCTCTCTTCCCTCATCGCCAGCCCCCTCAATCACTTCGCTCCAATCCAGCCCCAGAGCCTCCGAGGTTCAGCAGTCTCCTTCCCACCGCCTCCGATCAAAATTAGACAAAGTTTCCGTTCGGGTCAAGGGGCGAGACCGCGCAAGCTGCTTCGGGCTCCAAACCGCCCTCCCCTTCCTCGGCGTCTCCCGGTCTCGCTTGCCCGCCGAGCCCAGCCCCCCGTTCGCCTCGGCTAAACCACGACCACCTTCTCCTCGCGGGTCACTTCGCCCACCCCCAGCGCGATTACCTTCCGCAGCGCCCGCGGCGGAATGACGTAGATCCTCACCGAGTCCTTCTGCGGATCGATCAGCCCGCTCAGCTTGCGCACCATGGCCTCGATCCTGGGGGGATCCAGATGACACTCGAAGACGCTCTTTTGCACATGTCGGCCGTAGCCCTTCAGGGTCTTCATCACCTTGTTGCGCCGGCGATCTTCCACCACGTCGTAGGTCACGACCACGAACATGCGTCGGGCTCCTCAGCGGTAGATGAAGGGGCGATACTCTCCTCTTCGGGCCAGGCTGCGGCAAAACTCTTGTACCTGTTCCTGGATGATGCGACGGAAGGGCATCCTGCCGCTTCCGGTTTGGACCACAGTGTTCAGGCGGGCCTCGAAGGCGGTGACGAAGGTCCGCAGGGCGTCGCGGGAGAGGCGCATGCGGCCCTCCTCTTTCGCGAAGTGCTCCGGGCGGATCTGTTCCCGGTTGACCAAGGTGAGCACGAGACCGTCCACGATGGGCGCGCGGAACTCTTCCGTGAGGTCGCTCACCAAGGCGGGATGGCCGTAGGATAGATCGTGATAGAAGCCCCGGTGCGGGTCCAGCCCTCGGCCGCAGACGAAGGCGAAGACGGTGTTGAAGAGCAGGGTGTAGCCGAGGGACAAGAGGATGTTGATGGGGTCTTTGGGAGGGTGTTTCTCCCGTCGGGCGAAGCCCATGGGATTCTTGAGCAGGGTGGCGAAGTGGGAGAAGTAGAGGGCGGCGAAGCTCCCCTCCAGGCCGCGGATCTGGTCCAGGTTCTGGACGCCGCGGATGGAGCGTTTGAGATTGTGCAGGCGCTCGCCCAGGACGCCTTGGGCATCGAAACCGCGCTTTTGGAGCAGGCGCACGGTGTTTTGCACCTTCGCGGTGACGAGCCTTCGGGCGAAGTCCAGACGGAACCGAGGATCGCTGGCGAGCTCGTACTGGCGCTGACGCAGGAGGACGTTCTTCCCGGGCTCCCCTACGAGGGCGGCTTTGAAACGCCCATCGGAGGAGACGAAGGCACAGGGGATGCCGTAGCGACCGAGGATGCCGACCACGGCGTTGCTGAGCTCCACCCTTCCGAAGAGGACGAGTCCTTCCAACGTGGCCATGGGCTGGAGGAAGAGGCGCTCCTGGCCTTTCCAGACGGCCAGGGCATAGCCTTCGCGAACGATACGGGAGCCCTGTTCGGTGACGTAGAGCATGGCCATCGCAAATCACCTCCTCACGGTGATGCGGACGTCGGGTGCCCGATAGGGGCAGAAACTTTCCGCGGTGCGGCGCAGGATGCGTCGCGCCAGGGATCCGATCCGTCTTTCTTGCCCGAGGGGAGCCTCGATCCAGATCTCGTCGAAGAGGACGAAGGTCACGGCGGCCTCCCAGCCCTCTTGGGTCAAGGCGCGGTGGACCTCCGCGGCGGCCGTGTTGAACAGATCGGCTGCGCTCCCCTGGATGAGCCGATTCATCATCTTCCCCTCCTGGTTGGGCGGCTCCGGGAGGGGGGTTTCGCGGCCGGAGAGGGTGCGGACCTTACCGAGTTGACGGCATTCGGCCACCCACTCCGCTCGGAACTGGGACAGCGCGCGGATGAAGCGAAGCGCTTTCGGGTGCGGGTCGACCACCGCGGGGGAGCCGCCGTTGATGAGGGCATTGACGATGCGTTTTCCCAGCTGACGGTCCTCCGGACAGAACCAGAGATAGACGTCATCCTGAGGGAGGTCCGGGATGGCGAGCCAGAGGCGGTGAACTAGAATGTTCAGGAGGATGAGGGGCTCGATCTGGGAGTAGTCGAGGATTACGAAGGTAGCCCCGGGTGCGGGTTGGATGCGGCGCAAGCGCTCTTCCGCGCTCCAGGTTTGCACGGGGGGCTGGCTGTAGGTGATGCGGCCGGTGACGCTCCCCACTCGGATGTTGGGATGGACCAAGATACCGTCCACGCGGAGGCCACGAGCACGGAGGGCATGGAGGAGGGGGGCGAGTTCAGGCGGATCGGGCTCCTCTTGGAGGGCGGTGGAGCCGATCAGGGCGCCGTGGCCGGACTCCAGACGCCGCGACCTGCGAAGGATGGGTGGCGCCTTGACTCCGAGCTCCCGGAGGAGGGCGGCGGCTTGTCCCCTGTGGAAAAGGCTCCAGAACGGGGAGGTGGCGAGCTCCGTGAGCACGCTTGTGAGGAGGGGCCGGAATTCTTCCACCGCGGCCCAGGAGCGAAGGGCGTGGAAATTGGGGATTGCGGCGTCGCGGAGGAGGCGTTCGACGTCGTTGCGGCAGAACTCGGGGGTGATGTGACGGAGCATCCAGCGTCGCAGGGCTGGGGTTTCGTGGCAGAGGTAGTGGAAGAGGAGGGGGCGAGCTTCCCCGTCCTGGAGCAGGAGCTGGACGACGGCGTCCCAGTCGTGGAGCACCAAACAGACCAGGAGTCGGCTTTCCACCGGGAGCTCATCGCGGACTGGGCGCAAGGCCAGGGCGACGTCGAGGCGCCCGGTCTCCGGCGCCTGAGCAGGCTGCGGTTCGTGGAGCGCTGCAAGCAGCTCGGCCCGCTCCTCGGGGCTGGGACGGGCGGCCTCCTCGATCAACTTTCGCGCCCGTTCCACCGTTTGGCTGCGAGACTGTGGAAGCGAGGTCATGGCGTCTCACTCCTTTCTGCCTCGTCTTGGACCGCTTCGAAGCGCATTCCCGGCAGGGGGAGCGGGAGGCCGAGGGCGCGGAAGATCTTATGATCCCAGGACAGGTTGGGATTGGCGAGCACGGCCTGGCGAAGCTCCTCGCGCGCTTCGTCTTTCCTGCCTTGGCGGAAGTAGAGATGGGCGAGGGCGTAGCGGGCCTGGGCGCAGTCCGTGCCGTACATCTTCCGCTTGAAGTCGATGGCCTTGCGGTAGTTGGACTCGGCCAGGTCTTCGCGTTTCTGCATAAGGGCGAGCTCGGCCAGGCGGATCCAGATCTTGTGTTTCCCGAGGCGGTCGCGCCGCAGAGCCTCCAGCAGATCCTTCACCGCTAAGGAGATGTTTCCCATGGCGACGTGCGTTTCGGCGCGGCTCACCAGGACGTAGGGGACGTAGCGGCAGTCCAGCGCGCGCTGGTAGTGCTGCAGCGCCTGCGGGTAGTCCTGTCTGCGATGCGCCAGATAGCCCAGCCTCTCCCAGACGTATTCCTTGTCCTCGTGGTCTTTGAGGGCCAGCTGGAGCTGTTCCTCGGCGAGGGCCAGTTCGTTCAGGTCCAGGTACGCCTTGCCGAGATTGTAGTGCACGAAGTGGCGATCGAGGTAACCCTTGGCGTCGTGCTCGAGGATCCACTGGAACATCCGAACCGCGTCTTTGAGGCGACGGCATTGGCTGTAGGCCTTGCCGAGGTCGAAGGTGCTTTTGACGAGGTACTTCTGATTGGCCCGCCGCACGTCTTCGCTAGCCTCGGCGTAGGCTTGGAGGGCCTCCTCGAAGCACCGGCTGGCCAGCTTGGGTTTGCCCCACTCGAGCAGCGCCACACCTTTGCGGTAGAGGCAGACGATGTACTTGGGATGAAGCTTGAGCGCCTGGTCGAACCAAGCGATCGCCTCTGGGTAGCGCTTCATTTGGGCGTAGGCGTAGCCCAGGCATTAGCGGGCGGCGGCCGATTTGGGGGCCAATTCCTTCCAAAGCTCGTAGAAGCCGATGGCCTCTTGGTACAGTCCAAGCTGGCAATAGGCGAAACCGGCGGCCCGGTAAAGCTCGACCTTGGCTTTGGCCGATTCCGAAACCGAATTCAGCTTCTCCTCCACGAAGCGGAGCGTGCCCTGCCAGTCGCACGCGGCCCGGAGTTCCTCCAGTTTTCTTTTGAGTTCGTCCACGGCGAACACCCCCTTTCTCCGCAACGGTTCGCTGCGCGTGCATAAGCGGGAATTTGCCTGCCTGCCGCGGGAGGCGGGACCCCCGGGGCCGAGGCACCCGGGAAGCCACCGGGAGCCCGCACCGCGGTCAGGCATTCCCCCGAACAGACGTGGAATAGTGCCCCCCGTCGAAGCAAGCTGGCAAACGCTCACGCGTGGCGCGGACGGTGATCCACACCTTCCCCGCCCAGAAAACCAGATGACAGGAGCCCACTTGCCCGCACCAGTGGCGCACGAAGAGCTCCAGGTCGTTCACAGGACCCTCGGGGAGCGCCACAGCTTCTGCTATCGCGCGTCTCACGGCCATCACCCCCTTTCAGTCCTTGAAGCGGATGCGATCCAAGAAGCGCCGGTTCTTGAAGACGGTGAGGAGGACCTTGGCGTGGGGGTCGAGGACGAGGGTCAGTCCCTCGAGTTTTTCGACGCCGCGGTAGCCCTCCTTTTCCATCTTGTCCACTTGCCGGCGCCCCACGAAGTAGTACAGGCTGCCTCGCGCGTAGATGCGCTTCCCGAATCGCAGCGCGAGCTCGATTTGCCAGTCCGGGATGCGGCGCTGGCACATCCTGGCGATCGAATGAGCTGTGATTTTCGGGTCGAAGGCGACCACCTCCTTTCCTGAGACTTTCCCCCTGCCGGGGCTTCGGGTTCGCGTTTCCTTTCCGGGAACTGGCGCCAGCTCTCCCTACTGCCCGGCCAAAGATAGGGGCTTGTCAAGAGACTCGCGAGTTTCGTAATATCTCAGCAAAGTTGCGGTAACGTACCCTTCGGTCACGGAGAGGGAATCACCCGGCATCTTTCCTTGGGCAGGCGGAGGCAATAGTAGGCGTACCCCCCAGAGCGGTACCGATCTACTCTGCAAAGCCGGGAAATGGTCGGGGGAAGGCCGCTTTCCGCGATGGCGTCATTGAGGCGGGTGAGGTTATTGGAGAAGTTGGTGAGGTCCCAGCCCTCGCTGTGGCGTGAGGTCCCTCGAACGTAGGTGTTCTGGTACAGCTGGTCAATCTCGGGCAAGAGCGCCTGCATGCGGTCGCTGTCGATCTCTTCTCCGGCGTGTTCCAGGAAGAAGTGGAGGAGGGCCGCTTGTCGGGGCTGGAGTCGGATCTGCTTCTCTCCGCCGGCCCAGCGGACGGTCAGGATGCGGGACTCCGTCTGGAGCTCCAGGCGAAGGTCCAGTTCTTCCACATCCAGGTGAAACTGGGTGGCGGCGACGAGCTCGCTGTACGAGAGGAGGCCCGGCTGCACGTCGCGTGGGAGCCAATTGCGGAGGCGGACGAAGGGGACCTCGGCGCAATCGATGGAGATCTTCTCGCGCGGCACGTGGATCGTCTTCCCGGAGGGATCGGTCGCGAGGAAGTCCCCTTGGGAGGGCGGGTAAAAGAAATCCCGTCGCGACTCCAGCTCCGGGGGGCGTACGAGGACGTGGAGTAGCTCATCCTGGGTTCGCCCCAGGAGTTGCATGGCAAACCCGGCGAAGGTGCTCATGGTCTTGCGGCCGCCGGCGAGGGAGCAGAACAGGCGCACGCTGTCATCGCGGGTGTAGTCGGCCACCACTCGCAGGATGCCATTGGCTGCCGCCTCGTTCTCCTCCACTGTGCGGATGTCTTCGAGTGGGTTGCCGTGGCGATCTTGCAAAACGACGATCGGGCAGACATGGAGGCGATCGGCGTCGAGGCGGTACTCCGCGCAGAAGCGATGCAGAGCCCCCTCGCCGTGACGCAAGAGCAACTGCTCCGCCAGTTCCCTCCCCCGCACCGTGGTGATGATGCAGATCTCGTGCACCTGCACCTCGCGCACCTGGGTGAGGTAGTACAACGTCTCCGTCACCACTTGTGGGGTGAGTCCCACCACAGCCAGGAGAACATTGCGCCAGTCCCGTTCTGGGCGCATAGGCCCTCCCGAATTGCTGCGCCTGTTCATGCCTGACCTCACTGTGTCAGTCTCGCCTACGGCGCGCTTGATCTCGCACTTCCTGCAGACTGATCACCTCCGCCACCTCAAAACGAGGCGGCAGCGCTCCCGGTACGGGTCGCAGGCGAACGATGGGCGGGAAGTAGCCCATGCGGCCGTGCAGCTCGGCCAGCAGCACTGCCCCGATCACATTGAGGGAGGGCGGGTTGATCAGGATCGGCAGCGTCTGCCATTCCCGCGAGGTGTAGCTCAGCTTGTCGACGATCTCCACGACTTGGGGGGCAAGCTTCTTCCCTGGATCGATCTGCGAATTCACGTCTTGGATCTGCTGGATCTTTCGTCCCGTCAGCTCTTCGATGCGCTGCACGTGTTCCTCGGTCAGCGGATGCCCGAAGTTGAGGAGGATCATAGCCCCGGTTCGCTCCTGAGTCCTGGGTCTCCATTCCCGAAACAATCCCCGCTCCGCGGCAGAGCCATCACTTGAGGCGCAGGATGTCCCGTTCAAGCCATTTGACATCCTTTGCCAGGTTTTCCAGGCTGCGCGTCGTCTTGGCGACGCTCTCCCACAAGTCCTGAAAGTGCCGGATCAGTTCCCAGCGCCGGGAGACGCGCCAACGACGGCCGCTGCCTTCCACCAACCCCTCCTTCCACAGGCTGTCCAGGTACTTGGAACGCAGGGAGTCCGGCGTTTCGCTTTCGAACTGAGCCCAATAGTCCGCGTGAGTCTTGAGCCGACTAAGCATCTCTTCGAGGCCCATCTCCCCCACTTCGCTCAGCAGGCTGAGGATCGCACGATGCGGGGAGGGAATGCTCAACGGGATCACGGGGATCTCCACCCAGTAGCCGTTCTCCGCCGTGTAGCGGATGCATTTTTCCGCCTGGGCATCTTGAGCCTGGACGTAGTAGATGCGCCCCACCTTCCCGGACAGCGAGGCAGCCAACTCGAGGGAAAGGTTGATCACATTGTTCCCGCCGGTGAGGTTCACCCAGATTTCATGGCCCAAGGCACCGGTTCCGGCCACGGCGGCCACGACGGTCGCCACGCGCTCGTAGGTGATGGTGATGTCCCTCCGGTCCACCTGGCACCAGAAGAGCTCGCATTCCTTGCGTCCGCCGCAGATGCCCTGTAGTTCCTCGCACAATACCTTCGGGAGGAGCTCTCGCATCTTACCGCCCTTGCATTCCGGGCCTTTCGTGGTCCCGGGCAGGTTCTCGATGTAGTCGTAGGCCAAGCAATCCTTCTTGAGCTCAGGGTCGTAGCCCTTGATCACCTCCGGCGAGGTGAAGAGCACGATGGCCTGGATATCGCCTACCTTGGCGCCCCGCTCGCGTTGGGAAGCCTCCCCGGATCGGCCGAAGAATTCCCGGTCCTCGGGGTTCCACCGCGTGTAGCGATGAGCAAGGTAGGAGACGGGTCCCGTGACCACGCCGACCGACCGGCCAAGTCCCATGAGATGATACACGCCCATGGCGAAACCCTCCTCTCTCAGGATTCCCCTCGCTTGCGGGTCGCCTCGAGGCGCTCTACCACTACGTTCGCGAGCTGGGGGAGATCGCTCAGAAGGATGAGGTGGATACCCCATTCCTGCGCCCTCGAGCGGATCGCGTCCTCTACATTGCGGCTGGCAGTCACGAGGAAGCTCTCGCAGTACGTGCCGAGCCGCTCTCGCCGACTGATGAACCCCAATTCCTCCATCGCCCGCCGAGCCTTGTCCGCAACCTCCAACAGATTCCGGCCAGACTTGCAGCTGAACAGGCAAAGCTGGCCGTTGCGGATGGCTGCCACGTCGAATTCGTTCTCGATGGAACCGTTCCCCGCCCGAACTACGAGGCCGCAACTGACCTCGTCCCAGCGGCCCGCCTCGCGCAAAGCTTCAAACGTGTACACCTCAAGCCATCCTCCGCAGAGGAAGGTTTGCCAGGACCTGTCGGCCAGCCCAAATCGGAGCGGCGGCCCTTTTCCCGCTTCCACGCAAAGGATGTTTCGCTCCTCGAGCTGCCTCACGAGCACTTCCTCCTGAGGAGTCGGACACTGGATGCGGGCCGTGGCCCCCTCTCCTTTGGAAAACTCGTGCAAGCTCTCGAGCAGGGAGGCGATTTCGGCGGCTTGCCTCCCGAAGGCACGAGCCAGCTCTTTCTGATCTTCCGACGGCTCCTTGGTCTTTACGATCTTGAACCCATGCACGGCCAGATACTCCCGCAGGCTCACCTTCACCCGAAGGGGTGCTTTGGATACACGCCCCTTCTCCAGGAAAAGCAGCTCTTTCGTTTCGGTGCTCACATAGCAGCAGGGTATTTCCGGGGCGGCAACCAGGTAGGCGGCCAAGGCCATGATCTTGGTGCCGCCCGTAAGGTTCACCACCACTTGCCCTTCGCTTCTGAGCTGAGCCAGCACCCGGCGCAGGGCTTCGGTAGCGGCCGGAAGATCGTAGGCCGACACTTCCACGGGATCGAGGCAATCGACCCCCTCTCCCCGCAGAGCCATGTTCAGGCGATCGGCTACCGACCGAGTACGTCCGGAGACGACGGCAAGGAACCGCCTGGCGCCCAATGCCTTTTCGGCCATGTAGATGGGCATTCGCTGCTCCCCAATCAAGGCCACGTGGGTTGTCGGGCGACTTCGGGCGCCCCCTGCGCTACCGCCTTCTGCCATCAGCTCGCCCATTTCGTCGCTCCTCCGGATGTGATCAGCCCTCGTGGGACCCGGTAGTTTTCCCCCGCTTCGAGCCAGCGGATCCCGATCGCTCGTTCCAAGTCCGGGTTGTTGCCCGACTCCGGTGCCTCCGCGCAGGCCAGCCCTTTCCCGCATTCGCGAAGGCCGGGTACGGCAAGCCACGCTCGCGAACGAGGCGCTGAGGCAGGCGCATGGCTACGACCCCTCCCGCTGCCACCGCCTCGGGACCCCCGCCGCGGCCAAAGCCGCCACGAAGGGCCACATGGGCACGCGGAAGCGAGCCCCACCAATGGGTCCGACGATGAGCAGCTGATAAACGAGGGCACCCAGGAGCCAGACGGGGGCATGAGAGGAACCTGTTCGGGCGCCTTGCACGCAGAGGCGCCACATCCCCACGCAGGCCAGGCCCGATACCGCCAGGAGCGCCAAGAGGTAGCAGAGCATGAGCCCGAGTTGAAGCGCCGGGAGTTCCCGAAGGAAGCGAACGAGGTTCCTCTGAGGAGCTGCCGAGAGAACCTCAAGGAAACCCCAATGCGGATTGGCGAAGCCGAAGACGCGCGCCCACTCGATCCTTCCGGGATCCAGAAGCGAGGTTGGGATGCCTCGCAGGTGGAGCAGGCCGTAGCGCACAGGATGCGCGAAGATCTTCTCTCGGGCGAGGCGCTCCATGGCCAAGGCGTCGCGGAGTTCATTCCTCAACCCCGCTGACTCCACCCGTTGCTCAAGTTCCGCCGATAGCTCGTCCTGGACCTCAGAGATCGGCCGTCCCGTCCGCGCGGCCTCGAGCACCGCCGCATTGTAGTAGAGCAGGTTGTAGCCCTGGATGGAGGTGAAGTGCCAGACTCCGTAGACGCGCCAGTTGCGGAAGAACCACGGGAAGAGGGTGAGGGCCGCAGCGAGGAGGAGCAGCCCGGCCTTGCGGGACTGCTCCCGCAAGGGTTGCCGCACGTCCAACAGGCACAGGGCCGAGAGCCACGGGGCCAAGTAGAGCGCCATGGGCTTCACCAAAGCCGAAAGCCCGCTGACTATCCCGGCTAGGAAAGCCCCCGGCACGTTCCCGCGTAGGCTGGCCAGCGCTACGGCTCCCAATAGGAGGGCTGTCACCAGCACCTCCGGAGCCACCGTGACTGCGTAAAGAACGCTCATCGGGTCGAAAGCCACGAGGAGGCAAGCGATCCTGGCCTCGCGGCGTCCGAGGAGCTTCTTCACCAGTCCGTAGGTGAGGACGAGCACTGCGAGCGAGATCAGGATCTGGATCGCAGCCACCCCGGCCATCCCAAGTCCGAGCCCCTGCAAAGGCCAGAGGAACGCGGGGTAGCCCGGGGTACGGAACGCATCGGGGGCGAAAGGTGGCTCCGTGGCACGGCTGAAGATCCGACGCAGGCGCAGATTCTCGGCCAGCGTCCAGTAGCCTGCCGTATCGCCATTGGCCAGACCCGCTGGATTCCGCCACGCCAGTGCGAGGAGCACCACCAGCCTCACCGCAAGGGCGAGCACTCCGATGCGCAGCAGATCCTTCCGAGGCCCGGCTTGATCCCTCCCATCGATTTCGGACAAAGCGAACAGATGCCGCGAATCCATCTCGACCCGTTCCCGCGCGTTTGTACCCACGGGCAGTCGGCCTGCTCCTTGAGTCTCCCAGGCTACGAAATGCTCGTTCCCTTGGCGACGCAGCGCTTGCGGCAAAGGATAAGCGGGGAGCCCTCTCCTCGGGAAAGAGCCCTCTTCGCTTGCGCGGACGAACGTTGGGTTGAACAATTCCTCCCGTCGCCAAAATACTCATTCCTCCCCGCGGAACCGGCGCTGCAGTCGCTCCAGATCCTCCGGCGTGATCTCCTCTGACGTCCTCGACTCAGCCGGCTGGGATCGCTCCTCTACTCTCCTCTCGCGCCCCGTGCCGACTGCGGCGGAAGATGCCTCCTCCAGCCATACCCAGCCGATGGGGGTGACTTGACCATCGGCCTCGCGCAACAGGCGCCGCGAGGTCGGGAAAGCACTCGCATCCGGAGTACGACGGAGGAGGCGAAGGATGGTCCCGTGGTTCTGCTTGTTGCTGAGACCCTGCCTCGTCAGCGTTCTGCGGAGGTTTTGGGGGAGGTCCATGAGGAATACATACAAGAGGTCGGACAGGAGGTCGGTCTTGCCGCGCTCTTCCAGGGCCATGGCGACGGTGGTGGCGTGCCAGCCGCTGGCGAACCCGACGCGGAGGAGGCATCCGTCGCCGGCTTTCTCGGCGCGAGCTCGGAGCTCATTGAGCGCCTGGAGGAGACCCTGTCCCACGTCATTGGCCGCCTTCTTCGCCCAGCGCTCATCGCGCTTCAGGATGTCGACGGAATGCCGATGCACCCGTCGAAGAAGCAGGTCCAACTTCTCCTTCTCCCAGCGCGCCAGTTCGTCAGGCTTCTGCAATCGGAGCAGTTCCTGCGGCTCACAAGCGAACAGGCGGCGGAACTTCTCCGGTAAGCCGATCCATTCGCGCTCGGATTTCGAGGCATTTCGAGCCATCTCCTGTAACAGACGGACGTCGAGGCTCATTTCGAATTCCAACCGGGCCTCTCTGTCGATCATCTCGGCGGGGATCGGGATCTCACTTTGGGCGGAGCGCCGAGCCGCACGGGCGAACATTTCGCCTACGGTCATCCCGCCCGAGCGGAGGTGACAGTCCGAGATCCGCAGCACCCGCAGGAGGTCCATGTGAGGCTCATCGTATTTGACTTCTCCCCTATTCTCGGCGCCGCAGCGGAAGAAAAAGTGATCCAGCGGTTCCCCGATGCTCTTCTCCAGCCGGCCGCGCTGTTTCGTCAGCTCATCCAGCTCTTGTCCTGCCCGCGCGTCATTGCCATGTTCCAAATGGCGGAGCGCTGTTTCATACCTTCGCTTCAGGGCCTGTATCCGGGCTCGGACGGACGACCGGTCGTCCGGGAAGCTCCCGAGGAGGTTGTCGAGTTCCTGATCGCTCAAGTCCAGCAGTAAAGCATAGGCCAGAGAGGTGCGGATCGCCCCTTTGATGGAAGTTCCCGGGATGTACGGCAATCCATTGAACTTCATCTGCTCGCGAACCTGGCGATGCTTCCCTTGGGGCCTCCAGGTCACCCCATCGCATCGGTAAGCCACCACATCGGGCTGGCGGAGGAGTTGCTCAGCAAGGTCGCGCCTTTTGAGCTCCTTCTCGCAGAACTGTAGGATACCGACGTCCTCCGCGTAGTAGCGCAGTTTCTGTCCCTGCCCCCGCGAGCGGGCGAGCTCCTCCAACGCCTGCGTGGCATGCTCCATGTACTTTTCCACCACCCCGGTGACCTTCCCCTCCAGATACTCCAAGGCCGGATCCAGCCGCAGGACGTAATACGTCCCGTTGCGGATCGCGTATTCCATCGGATGGAGTTCCCTCCCGGTCCCGATGTGCACCGGGGTGAGGCAGGTCAATATCCACTTCATTCCTGAACTCCTGTGACTTTGGCCGGCACAGCAAAGGCCATCCCAAAGCTTCGAACTTGGCGAAGCGCCCCGTACGGGCTCTTCAGCTCCACCGCTTTCACCAGTGGATTGCACCCGAAGCAGCCGAGTGCGCCGTCGATCAAGGGGAAGACGGAACCCTCGACGAAGTAGTTCACCGCTCGTTTCCAGAAATGGCCCGAGGGGAAGAATCGACCCCCGATCTTGCCTCGGCGCCAGACGAGCTCGTACCAACAGCGATCGGCATGGGCAGCGAAATGCCCCCGCTCCCGAGGCTTCGGGAAGTAGAGCGAGAGGGTGACGAAATGGGTGGGCGAATCCGCCCGGGGCAGGAAATCCTCTCTCCCCTTCTCCTCAATCTCCACCGAGAAGTGATTCATGCCGCTTGCGCTATTGCCGCCCCAGCCGAGGTGCTCCAGGAGGTGTACGCAGGTTTTGAGCAAGCCCGTTTCCGACTCGTGGAGCACGTCGAGGAGGAAATAGAGCCCGGTGTTTGTCGGCAAGAAGAGCTGCTCTTGGTAGAAGAGCCGGCCGGGCTCAGTGGTGCCCCAGGTGAGGCGGTTGATTCGATTGTGGAGCACCGATTCCGACTGGAGCCGGGGGTCCTCCCCGGAAGGCTGCACGTCGAGTTCGCCAAGGAGGACCCGGGCGAAGGTGTCCTGCGGCACGTATCTGCGCTTCTTCATCTTTTTCCGGGATCGGTATTCCTCAAGCGTGCGCGGCTCCGGAAGCCGCGGCCAATGAAGGGGCCTCGGGAGGAAGTAGACTCGGCCCCCGTCACTCCCCTCCTGGTAGGGGAAGGTGCTGGACAGAAGAAACGGCGGATCGCCGTCCTCGAATGCCGTGAGCCAAGCCTCCACCCGGCGAGGGCCTTCCAGGGCTACGGCCGCCCAGGCAATGCAGCCGAACAGGGTATCGGAGCGAAGCTCAGGAGAAACCGAGCCCCGCGGTTTGAGCCGAACGATCCACACGGCTTCGCCTCCTGTGTGTGAACGGGCGTGTCCGCATAGCCTTCGCGTAAGGACGCGCCCCGGACCGCTGCCGGAAGCAGCGACGCTCCGGACAGGGAAGCCGCTCCGCAGCGCAGCGTCAGACGGGTCGCGCCGGAGAATCAGGCGGGAAGCTTCTTCCGAAGGTCCGCCACCAGCTCATCCACATCCACGCCGTCCAGCGTGCGGAGCGTCTTCCTGTCGACTTTATCCAAATCGGGCAACCTGATCTTGCCCCTACCGTAGTCTTCCGGTTTGTAGAGCGGGAGTGAAGCGTTCTCCATGTACAAGTGGAAGCGGACCTTCCCGTAGCCGCGGCTCCCATGTCCTCCGAGGGCGGAGTGCTCCAGCAGCCGCATGCCCTGGAAGACGTAGGGCAGCATGCCCAGGTCATCCACCTCCGGGAAGTTGAACACGCTGTACACCATCTCGAAATTGAACCAGCTATTGGGCACGACGCGCTCGAAAAAGCGAGGATTGGCCCGAGAGGTGAGGCGATCCAGGTAATTTTCCCCCTTGTATTCGGTGTAGAGGAGCTCGGTGTCCAGTTCTTTCCAGAATTCTTGGGTTTGGGCATCCGGGAAAGCATCGCGAACAATCAGGCGAGACGGCCCCAAGCCGCCTTCCTCTGCCGCCGTGCCGAAAATCTGGCAAACGGGGCAGTCTGGCTTCCCGCACTCGTGGACCGAGCCTGGCTCTCTCTTGTCCCTTGGGGACAGGCCCACCAGGCACAGCGCATATTCGAGGAGCATTCGCATTTTGCCGCGGATCGAAGAGCCCGGGAGGTACGGAAAACCGCTGGCAGGATCCCGTATCACAGGCTGATCGACCCCACCGATTTCGGTCTTCCCTCTGCCGCCCCCGATGTGAAGACCCGTCAGGACCTCGATCTTTCCACAGATGAGCACATTGGCGCGCAAACGATATCCACTCATGGTTCCTCTCCCCTAGTCTTTTGCCCCGTAGAACTTGTGGTACGCCACCACAGCCTCCGCAAGGGCGAAGAAATTCTCCAAGGCCTCGTTTTTCTTCGTGGACCTCAGGACGGCCTCAATGGCCTTGTCGAAGAGTTCCTGGAAGGGCTTTACTTCCGGGTTCCGCCCCGCGGCGTAGGCCAGACGCGGTCGCAATAGCACCAACCGCCGATGCACCGCCTCGAAGCTCTTCCCCGAGCTCTGGTACTCATTCCGGATGCGAGTGATGGCGCTGTAGATGTTGCGGATCTGGGAAACCCTGATGTTTCTCGCGAATTCCTCACCTTTCGTCCGCGCCACGTCGGCCAGTTTCTCGGGCTCCAACTTTGCCAGATCGTCCGGAATCTCGCCATTCATGGTCCACTCACCTCCTTGCGCTTACTCCTGTTCACCTTCTACGCCGAGTTGCCAACAGCACGTAGTTCCCAACGACTGCGAAGTCCCGGAACAGGTCCAGCTCGCTCCGGAACAGGTCCGTCTCGCTGATCAGCCGGCCGAAGAGGCGCACCTTGTCCTCGGCCTCGGCGGCTGGCTTGCGGCGGCTTTCCGCTGTGACGTTCGCCTTCCGCGCCAAGGCGTAGTAGAGCCTGGGGTAGGTTCGAACATCCACCCCCTCCTCCGTCCAGCCAGAGCGCGTGAGCTCCAGGATGAACCTCACAAGGGAGCGGAGCTCATACTCCTTTTCCACGAGGGACACGAGGTCATCGCCGTATTCGAGGAGTTTCAGTGCGCGTTCCCACGGGTGCACGCAGTCGAACGCGCAGAAAGCGCGTTTACCGAGGTCATCGCCGCCCTTGCACTCGGGCGTGCGGGACTTGGCCTTTTCCTGAGCTTCTTGCGCCTCCTGGGCCGCAAAACGGATCGGATAATTGGGCTTTTCCACAAGCAACCCGGCGCTCAGGCCGACGTTCCGGTTCCCGCAGGTGAATCTCGTGAAGTCCTGGTAGAGTTGCCGACCGAAGTCCAAAACGTTCTTCCAATGGCCGATCACGAACAGGTCGTCGCCACCGCTATAGGTGATGTAGAGCCCGAATTCTTTGGCGAGTTCGTTCACGTGACAGGAGAAGAACAGATCGAGCTCGCGACTGAGGGTGGCGAAGCGGCTCAAACTCACGTTGTCTTGCCGGGGCGCGGCAGCCCTACCGAAACCGTGGCTGAAGATGAATCCCAGATCGTCCACATCAGCTCGGAGGAAGCCCAGGTAGGGGTACGAGGGGCCTTCCTCGGCGATGGTCTCGAAATCCTTCACCTGGCCGTCCTCTTGCGGCAGGTGGTTGGCCAGGAAGAGGAAATCGAGCGCGCCCCGTCCGCCGTTGACCTTATCGATGGCCCTAAGGGGCTCATCCGAAAGGAATTGGCTATCGCCCAGCGTGGTGATGCGAAGGCGAGCCCCTTTTGGCAGGCTGGAGACAATGGCCTCCAGATCCGTGGGTTTGCCGGGCTCCCCCTGACTCGCAAGGTACCACGCCCGGCCGAACACCGGGAAGGGGACGAGGACCCGACCGCAGCCCGGACTTAGCCGGCTCACGTTGGCGCTTGCCACTTCCACGAGGTATTGCGACTTCGGGATCGCCCCGCCCATCCCTTGGTGGAGAGCGCAGATCCGGCATTTGCCCTCGTAGCGTTCCCTGTCCTCCACGAGTTTCTGGCAGATTGGGCAAGCTTCGAGCTCGGCCTTCTCATCCTCAAAGGGACCGAAAAGCTCCTCACTGGCGAGGAGATCGGAGGCGCGGCGCAGCTTGGCACTTTGGATCTTCTGGCCTACCCGCTTGCTCACCTGCGCGAAATCCTCCATTTCCTGCAGGGAGAAGCTTTCCCACTCCAGCGCGAGGGTGAGGTCCTGGTGGAGTTCCTGGAGGAGCCACTCATTGGCCTGCTGCCGCAGCCGTCTCAGCAAATCATGGGTATCCTTCCGGTTGGGGGCCAGGATCAAGAAGCGGCCACCTCCGCTGAGGATCAAATTGGGCCGGAAGAGGCCGAGTTCGTCTAGGATCCAGTTGGCCAGTGTGTCGTTGAGCAGCCTGACGTAGAAGGACCGACCCCGCAGTTGCTTGGCCATCCCCTTCTGTTCACCCTCTGGGGTCCGAAGGCGGTAGATGAAGCGTTGAATCCCCCCGAGGTCGCCCTCAATGACGACGATGGGCTTCTCCGAATCCTCGGCGAGGTAGAGGCAATCCGCGTAGGCGGCGGTGACACGTAGGTGATCGAACAGACTGATGTCCGGCACCGCCTTGTAGGCGGCGCTGGTCACTCGCGTACACCACCGCTCCAGGAGCGCGTGAAATGTGTGGAGCAGGCCCGGGAAATCGAGCCCTTTGGGAACATTGGCAAGCTCGCCCAGGAATCCTTCCCAGGCGTTGCGGTGGGACTCCAACACGCGGGACTCCTCTTCCTTCCAGTCCCCGGCGCTTTTCTCGGGGAAAACGCATTCGGGTCCCAGGGGGCCGGGCCAGAGACTGAAGGTCTCGGACGGCGGGGGGACGGAGGTGTCGATCTGGATCCTCGCGAAGATGGATTCCAGCGGCCTGCGGGCCGCCTGCATCTCATCCTCCATCCTCTCGGATGCCGAGAGCCGATCCGCGTCCGCTAGGTGCCGGTGCGCGAGCTCCTGATGATGGCCCTCCGCCAGTTTGGCGGCTTCCTCCAGGGCCTCCTCCAGGGCCTTGAATCCCCGCAGGTGCTCGCGGATGAAACGCCCACTGTTCTCCTCGTGCCGCACCGTCGTCTTTTCGGCGCGATACTGGAACTTACCGATGTCGTGGAACAGCGCTGCGATGAGAAGCGCCTTGCGATCAGAGTCCAGTGGCAACAAATCCCTCATCATATCCTCTCCACCCTGCCTTTGGGCCGACACCTCCCCCAGGGAAACCGATCCGGCTGGGCGCCCGTGGGATCCGCGCGGGCCGAACCGTTCCCCCGTCTCCGCGCCCTCTCGCGACGGAACCCGTCCCCTTTGGGGCAGCCCATACCTTTTGCCTCTCCCCTTGCTTCATGGTCAGCTGATCTCTTGGATGACCATCCTCCCCAGGCCGAAGCTCGTGTTTCGACCCACGTGCACAAGCTCCGCCGCTTTCAGGAACGGGAGGAACGGGCCGAGTTTGCCGGCGAAGGTGACGGTCCCGATGAGTCCACCGAGCTGCATCTTGGTCTCCTGCCGGCTTGAGTAGCGAGTCCAGTCGTACCATAGCAATCGGTATTCCAGGCACTGGACTTCGTCCGCCGCTGCGATCAGCGCGCGGTGGTCGAGTTCCCACTTCCCGTCGCCGTGGTACTGCTCGAGTAGGTAGAGGCGGCGGAGGATATTGGTCATCAGGATGGGGAAGGTCAGACGCGTGCAGAGCCGTCGCTCATGTCGGATGCGAAGGGGCGTCACGAAGGAGAGCCTCACGGAGCTCACCTCCCCGAGAGGAGTTGCCCCCGGCTCCAGCTTCTGGGCGTGAAAGCCGGACAGATGGATCGTGGGATCTCCGGGTGACCAGATCGGGCAGGGACCGGATTCCGTGCGCGCCACGACGGACGCAAGGGCGTACCGCCGCCTCTCGGCTCCAAGCCCCGCCTGGCACAGCCTGTGGAAGCTCCAGAGCACGTGCGGGAGAAAGCTGACAGCACGGCCGATCAGCACCAGGCGAACCTCAAGAGGGATCGTTTCCGGCTCGAGCGGACCCGGCGGACAGATGACGAAGGGGTGAGGGGCCGTCTCCAACCCGAATGGGGACGGACGGCCCTCCCCCGGGGTCTCGAAAAGGTACACGTAGGGGCAATGGGTCTGGAGGGGGCAATGGGCGCACTCCCCTTGGGGCACGATGCAGACGGTCCGCTTCAGACAGCGGCCGAAAGCTCCCCGCAGTGCGGAACCGAGGTAGTGGCCGTGAGGAACCCCCTCGGATCGCGGTTCAAGCAAGAGGTCGAAGATGGCAATCTCGACGCCCATCGTGATTATCCACGCCTCTCATGGCAACTGCGAGCCCCCACCCGGACACCCTTCTCCCGAAAAGACAAAGGCACCCACTCCACCTGGGAATCAAGGGAATGGGTGCCTCATGTTGTCCGCCTGAGCGCCTGGAATGGTTCAGTCCCCAAGCTCGCCCCAATGAACGGCGTGATCTTAGGCAATTCCAACGTAAAAGTCAAGTCCGACTTGCCAAAACTCGCCCCCGTCTCTGCCCACTTTTCCACCGGAACGCGACGGTCCATGCCTTTGGGACGAGCGAGCCGCGGGCTCAGGGCGCTCTGCCGGCGTTTCTGGCCCCGCACGAGTGCGACCGGCGGAAACGCCCGGACCCGAGAGAAGTCAGGCAGGGGAGGAGCTCCGCTCGCTCCCTCGGGCCGGACTTGTCCTGCTTCTCCGTGGCTTCATCGTGCCGGGACGTGACCCCTTTTGGTCGACGGGGCTACGGCGAATCGCGCCGCGGGTCCAGTGGTTGCCGGATCTTCCCTCTCCGATACCGAGGCGCCAGACCGCGGAATGCTGGGGTCCCGCGGAGACCCACGGGCAGGCAGGGGACCGGGAAATCACAAGACCCCGCAGCTCACGCCGGCGGAAGGTCGGACGTGGGAAGCATCTGCAGGCGGTGAAAACAACTGGAAGGAATTGCCGCAGGGCCAGGCTGAGTGGGCCGAGGTCGGGTGCCGCAAGCACCACCGTTCTTAGCCCCTCCGCCGTGCGCTCGCGCGCCGAGGTCTCGCCCCCTGAGCGGAATGAAAAGAGCCCGCTGCTCCTCGGCTTGCCGTCGGCTGCGCTCGTGCCTCCACAAGCTCAAGCGCGTGTCGCCGGCGCGTGGGAAGCTGCTTCGCTCGAGGGCGCCGAGCTCTCCCCTTCCACCGGGCGCTCCACCTTTAACCCAGCGAGCTGCAACTGGTACAGCCGATAGTATATCCCTTGCCGAGCCAAGAGCTCGCTGTGGGTACCGACCTCCCGGATTTCCCCCTTGTGCAGGACGAGAATGCGGTCGGCGTTCTGAACCGTGGACAAGCGATGCGCGACGATGAGCGCCGTCCGGCCGGCCAAGAGCTTTTCCAAGGCCTCCTGGACCATCCGTTCGGTCTCCGAGTCGACGCTGGAGGTGGCCTCGTCCAAAACGACCACGCGTGGATCATGAGCCAAGGCGCGAGCGAAGGAGATGAGCTGCCTCTGGCCCAGGCTGAGTCTACTCCCCCGCTCCCGGACATCTTCTCGGTAGCCGCGCGGCAGCTTCTCGATCATCTCGTGGATGTTGAGGGCTTCGGCCACTTGCCTGATCGCCTCGGAGGAGATCCGCTCATTCCCCAGGCCGATGTTCTCCTCCACCGTGCCGGCGAAAAGGAAGACCTCCTGGGGGACTACGGCGATGTTCCTGCGAAGCTCGTCGCGCGGGATATGCCGGATATCCACGCCATCCAGCAGAATGCAGCCGCGCTGGGGCTCGTAGAGTCGCGTCAAAAGGCTCATGATGCTGGTTTTGCCGGCCCCCGTGGCTCCCACAAAGGCCACTCGCTCCCCGGGATCGATGCGGAAGGAAACATCCCGCAGAACCCAGTCCTCGCCGTTGTAGGAGAACCAGACCCCGCGGAACTCGATCTCGCCGCGCACCACCGCTGGACGAATGGCCGGGCTCCGGAAGTCCGGCTCTTCGGGCTCGTCCAGCAAGCGGAAGATCCTCTCCGCCGAGGCCATGGCCGACTGCATGATGTTGTACTTTTCCGCCAGGTCCGAGATGGGGCGGAAGAAGCGCTGCGCATACTGGATGAAAGCCACAACAGCCCCGATCGTAAGGGAGCCGGCGTGCATCCGAATCCCGCCGTACCACAGGATCAGCGCGACGGCCAGCGCCCCCAGCAACTCCACGACGGGGAAGAATACGGCGTGGTAGAAAATGGTCCGAAGAAAAGCCTCCAGATGATCGTAGTTCAGCTTCCGGAAATGGTCCAGGTTTCGGCTCTCCCGGCCGAAGAGCTGCACGACGGCCATGCCGGAGATGTTCTCCTGAAGGTACGCGTTGATCTTGGCAATACGGACGCGAATCTCCCGGTAGGCCTCGCGAACTTTGCTCCGGAACATGAAGGTGGCAACGGTGAGGAAGGGAACTACCAGGAAACTCACCAGCGCCAGCTGCCACTGGATCCAAAGCATCACCACCGCGATCCCGGTCAGGGTGAACACGTCGCCGAAAATGGCCACGACCCCGGAGGAGAGCATTTCGTTGAGGTTCTCCACATCCGTCGTCACGCGGGTCATCAAGCGGCCCACCGGATTGCGATCGAAATAGGAAAGCGGTAGCCGCTGCAAATGACCGAAGACCTCGAGGCGGAGGTCGCGCATGATGTTCTGGCCCATCCGCTGGATCAAATAGGATTGGGCCACTTCCACGGCGAATTGGAGCAGCAACACCGCGAAAAACAAAAGGCTGATCGCCGCGAGGCCTGCCACGCGGCCGCGGGCGATGTGAGCATCGATGGCGACCTTCACCAGGTACGGACCGAGCAGCTGCAGCAGGGAGAGCAGGAGGAGCAGGACCACGGCCGCTGCGGCCTCCGCCAGGTACGGCCGGAGGTACTGCAGTAGCCGCCGCATGAGCCGCGCATCGTACGCCTTGCCGAGGATTTCCTCCTCGCGATAGTCCTGGTCCGCCATCTTCCGCCCTAAAGCATTTCCTCCGTCGACGTCCGTCGCTCTCGATCAGAGCGCCGAAAGGGATTCTTCCAACTGCTGGACCTGGTAAAGCTCCCAATAGAGGCCGCGAAAGGAAAGAAGCGCATCGTGAGTGCCCATCTCGACCACGCGGCCCTCGTCCAGCACCACGATGAAGTCGAGATCCTTCACCGCCGAGATCCGGTGCGACACGACCAGCGTAGTGCGGCCTCGCATGATCCGGCGCAGATTCCGCAGGATGCGCTCCTCCGTGGCGGCGTCCACAGCGGAGAGGGCATCGTCCAAGATCAGGATGGCTGAGTCGCGGAGCAGAGCCCTGGCCAAGGCCACCCTCTGCTTCTGCCCGCCGGAGAGGTTCACCCCTCTCTCGCCGAGCAACGTGTCGAATCCCTGGGGAAACGACTGGATCTCCTCCAGGAGGCCGGCCATCTCCGCCGCCCAGCGAATCTGCTCCTCGCTCCCGTCGGTCCCGAAGGCGATGTTCGCAGCGATCGTGTCGGAGAACAGGAAACTCTCCTGGGGGACGATCGCCACGCATCGCCGGAGGACCGCAAGCGGGATCTCCCTCACGTCGCGCCCATCGATGCGTACCTGACCCTCGGTGGGATCGTAGAGGCGCGGGATCAGATGCACGAGGGTGGACTTCCCGGCGCCGGTCCTTCCGACGATGCCCACGGCAGCGCCTTGCGGGATGTCGAGATCCACACCGCGCAGCACCCAGGCGCCGTCGTAGCTGAAGCTCACCCCATCGAATCGGATCGCACCCCGCAGGCTGGCGATGGAGAAGTCGGTGCGCGGGCCATCTGCGATCTCCGGCTCTTCCTGCATGACCTGCTGAATGCGGATCCAGGAAGCACGACCCTGCTCGATTAGGTTCAGAGTCCAGCCGATGGCGATCATGGGCCAGGAGAGCATGGCCAAGAACGACATGAAGGCCACCAACTCGCCCAGGCTCATGTGCCTGTGGATCACCCGGTGCCCCCCGACCCAGAGGATGAGGAGGATCCCGATGCCCGCCAAGACTTCAATCGTGCCCACCAAGGCTCCGCGGACTTTGGCCAGCTTCAGGTTCCGCCGCACGTACTCTTCGTTCGCTTTGGCGAAGAGGCGGATCTCGCGGCTTCCGGCGGCGTAGCTCTTCACGATGCGAATGCCGGCCAGATTCTCCTGGGCCTTCTCGCTGATGCGGGAATACTGGGCCTGGATCTGGTCGTACAGAAGGCGGATGCGCCGCATCAGCCGGAAAACCACGACGCTGATCAACGGCAGCGCCAGGAGGGCGATGGAAGCGAGCACAGCGTCCAGACTGAACATCTGCACCACAGCCCCGAGCGCCACGAGGATCGTGCTGGCGGCTTGCATGATCCCCGGGCCAAGGAGCGAGCGCACGGCATTGAGGTCATTCGTGGCCCGGGCCATCAAATCGCCCGTACGCCAGCGATGGTAGAAGGCAGGATTCATGCGCTCGAGGTGGGCGAAGTAGTCATTCCGCAGGTCGTACTCGATCCACCGGGAAGCCCCGATGATGGTCATCCGCATGAGGTAACGGAAGATGCCCGCCAGGGCGGCAAGGCCGACGAAGGTGAGCGCGTACAGAGCCACCTGGCGAGGCGAACCGCCCCTCGCCAGCGCGTCAATGGCGAATCTCAACACCCACGGCGAACCGAGCTGAAACGCCGTGCCGAAGACCACCGCGGCCAGGCCAACCCAATATGACCTTCGGTACCGCCGCAGGTACGGAAGGAGGGACTTGAGATCCTCTACGAGACCGTCCATCGCCTCTCGTCCGGGGAGAACGCCGATTCGTTCCTCCCGCGACCCAATTTGCCGCAGTTCAGCGCGCAGGGCCGGGGAGCGGCTTCCAGCCTCGGCGAATGTACGGTTTTGGCAAGAATTCCCCAATGGGATGTCCGTTCCCAAGCTGCAAGGCCGATCATGCGGCCACCAATGCTGCCGGCTGCGCCCGGCGGGGATCCCCCGGGTTACAGTCGCAGGGCTTCCTCCAAAGCCGTGGCCCGATCGGTCTTCCCGTCGCGATACTTCACGATGATGGGACAGTAGGCGTGAAGGCCATGCTCCGCGGGGAAATGTGCGGCGAGGGGGCGGGAGCCGGGGATGACCACGGCGTTTTCGGGCACCTCCAGCGGTTCTCCGTCGCGGGCGCGGAGGATGCGCTCGCGCACGGCATCGTAGATGGGCAGGGAGTGGGTGAGGATCGTGCCAGCCGCCAGTACCGCGCCTCTGCGGACGATCGTGCCCTCGTACACCCCGCAGTTGCCACCCACGAGCACGTCGTCCTCGATGATGACCGGCAAGGCCCCCACAGGCTCCAGCACGCCCCCAATCTGAGCTCCCGCGCTGAGATGGACGCGCCGGCCGATTTGGGCACAGGAGCCGACCAGCGCATGGGAATCGATCATCGTGCCGCGATCGACGTAGGCGCCAATGTTCACGAAGGCTGGGGGCATGATGATCACGCCGGGAGCCACGTACGCACCGGCGCGGATCGTAGTCCCGCCCGGTACCACACGCACCTCATCCCGCAGCGTCAGATGCTTGACCGGAAGCGTGTCCTTGTCGAAGAAGCGGAAGGGCGCTGAGCTCGGGAGCTCAGCCAGCCTCCCCAGACGGAAACCGAGCAAGATCCCCTTCTTCACCCACGCATTGACGCGCCAGGTATCGCCCACCTTTTCCGCGGCCCGGATCTCCCCTGCCCCCAACAAGGTGCGAAAGGTCTCGAAGACACCACGGGCCGATTCCGGGAGCTCAGAGTCGGGCAGCTCGTAAAGATGTTCGATCTCCTCCTGCAGGCTCATCAGTTCACCACCTCCACGCCCAGTTCTCCAAGCAGCTTACGCAGAGTCTGCAACGTGCCCTGAGCTGGCGGGACGAGGGGCAGGCGGTAGCTGAGCTCGACCTTCCCCATCAGCCATAGCGCAGCCTTCACCGGAATGGGGTTGGACTCGATGAAATTGGCCTCCATCAGGGGCAGGAGCCGATAGTGCAGCTCCCTGGCCTCATGCCAGCGGCCCTCGAGCGCGGCCCTCACCATTCGGCTGGTGAGGGCGGGGACTTCGTTCGCCACGACGGAGACGACGCCGTCCCCTCCCAGTGCGATGATCGGCAAGGTCACGGCGTCGTCGCCCGAAAGCAGAAGAAAGCCATCGGGGCGATGGGCTAAGATGCGCATGATCTGCGCGAAATTGCCGGAGGCCTCCTTCACCCCCGCGATGTTCGGAATCTCGGAGAGGCGAAGGATGGTGTCGGCGGCGATGTTCATGCCCGTGCGACCCGGCACGTTGTAAATGAACACCGGCAGCGAGGTAGCCTCCGCGATGGCCTTGAAGTGCTGATACAGACCTTCCTGTGTGGGCTTATTGTAGTAGGGACCGACGGAGAGGATAGCATCGGCCCCGGCCTTTTCGGCGTAGCGCGTCAGAGAGAGGGCTTCTGCCGTGGCATTGCTCCCGGCGCCGCACATCACGGGGACTCTCCCCGCCGCCTGCTGGATCACGATGTCCATCACGCGATGGTGCTCCTCGTGGGACAGGGTGGCGCTCTCGCCGGTGGTTCCTACAGCCAGCAGAACGTCCACCCCCTGCTCGATCTGCCAGTCCACCAGGGCGCGCAAGCGGCGTTCGTCGATGGCGCCGTCCGGCGTGAAGGGGGTGACGAGCGCCGTGGTTGTGCCCCGGAATCTTGTTACGTCCATGGCAATCCTCCTCAACTTTGGCCCAGTAAATCCGTCAGCATGTCCTCGGCCGTGAAAACCCCCTTGCGGTCCCGGATCCACTCGGCAGCACGGAGGGCTCCCCGGGCAAAGACCTCCCGACTACGGGTCCGATGGCGTAGCTCAATGGTGTCCTCCGGCGAGTCGATGACGAGACTGTGTTCGCCGGGGAAGAAACCGCAGCGCGCCGACGTGACGTGGAGCTGATGCGAAGCGATGCGCCCGAAAGGCCTGTCGAACAGCAGTTCCGACTTCCCGCCCCAGTGCGAACGCACGATTTCCGCCAGCTTGAGGGCCGTGCCGCTGGGACTATCGGCTTTCCCGGCGTGATGTATTTCCTGGATACAGCAATCGTAGATGCCGAGCCGGCTGTAGAGCCGCGCCGCCCATTCGACCAGCCGGAAGAACAGGTGCACGCCGAGAGCGAAGTTGGGCGAGTAGATCAGCCCAATCCCAGCCTCCTGGACGATCTCCCGGATCTCCGGGAGCTTCTCATACCAGCCTGTGGTGCCCACGACGATGGGCCGTCCGCTCCGCGCTACTTCCCGCACCGTGGCCGGGACCGCCTCCGGCAGCGAGAAATCGATGAACACCTCCACGTCGGCCGGGACCCGGTCCGCCCGAACCGGCTCGACATCGGTGTAGATGGCGGCAATGCGATGGCCTCCCTCCTGGGCGACGCGTTCGACCGTCTTCCCCATCCGGCCGTAGCCAACCAGTGCCAGGTTCACTCCCGCCTCCTTTCCGCTTGCTACTCAAAAAGAGAAGGGTTGACCCGGTAGCCAGGGAGCAGCTACCCGATCAACCCTTCACGTATGCCCGGAGGAGTCGCGAAAAGGTTGTCTTCAGATAGCGCTCCACGGCCGCGCTGCTGCCGTGACAGTCCAGCGGGTATTCCCGCGCTGGCCCAACCAGGACGCGAGGCGGAACGCCCTGATTTCGGCCCGGGACCCCTTTCGCGACGGTCTCAACGGGGCCGCCTCCCCTGCCACCGCCGCTACTCATGATCCCAGGCGCCTCTATCTGACTCATCCCCCGTTTCGCCGCGCGTCTACCAAAAAAGTTGCGACGAAAATAACCGCCCTCCTCGTCAAATGCAAGGGTTTTGTGAAGCGAGGGGGGCACTCGCCCGATCGCTCAAGTTGCTTGGCTCGCGCGCGGTACGTACCTTTTCGCGCCGAAGAGTTGCTCTTGGAGCCGAGGGAGGAATGGATGCGCGAGAAGACGTTTGCCGACATCCAGCTGGGGCAGAAGGCCACCTTCACCAAGACCATCACCGAAGCCGACATCATCCTCTACGCCGGTCTGACGGGCGACTTCAATCCCATCCACGTGGACGCGGAATACGCGCGGACCACTCGCTTCGGCCAGCGGATCGCTCACGGGCTCCTCGTCGCCGGACTCGTTCAGCCGGCACTGAGCGAGATCACCACCCCGGGCGGGGTCTCTCTCCACTACGAGTTCAACCTGAAAGCGCCCGTGCGCATTGGGGACACCATCACCGCTGAGGCCGAGGTCATCCATATCCGTCAAGACAAGCCGATCGTCACCCTCGCCACCCGCTGCACGAATCAGCGCGGCGAGGTCGTGATCGAAGGAAAGGCCCTGATCTACATGGTTTCGGAGATCGACAGGCAAGCCTGACGGCCTTTGGAACGCCTCCGCCTGGCTTGGGCTTGCCTTCCGGGGCAGGGGATTGTTCAGTCCGCGCCCCCTCGCGCGGGACTCGACCTCGCCGGGAGATCGGGCCCGCCAGCCGACCTCGGTGGCCCCCGTTCGCGGAACCGCGTCCGGAGGTCGGTCGGCGGGAATCTTCACTTTCTCCTTGCCTTTCCCTCCGGGGATGAGTAGCTTTAACCGTCCGGTTAACTCACAAGGGGATGCGCGTTGGAAACGGAAGAGCGAATCCTTTCCGCCGCCCGCGAGGTCATCCTGGAGCGCGGGGTGGACGGCGCCAGAATGGAAGAGATCGCGCACCGCGCCCGGGTGAACAAGGCTCTCTTGCATTATTACTTCGGCTCCAAGGAAGGGCTCTGCCGGGAGATCCTGCGTCGAGCCATGCGGGAGCTGGTGGCAAGGCTATCGGCCGAAGTGGCTGCCGACCTCCCCTTCCCTGCGGCCCTGGAGCGTTTCGTGAGCCAGTACCTGGACTTCGTGGCTGCCAACCGGCGGCTAGCTCATCTCGTGCTGTGGGAGCTGGGGCGAGGAGGCGAGGAGCTGGCCGAGGTCTTCCGCGATGCCTTTCGGGATGGTGGTCAGCCCGAGAATCCGCTCGTCGCGCTTTTCCGACGCGCCAGTGAGAGGGGCGAGATTCGGCCCGTCGATCCGGTACATGCGGCGCTGAGCTTGGTCGGCGCTTGTCTTTTCCCCATCCTCGCCCGCGACATCGTGCCCATCATCGCGTGCACCGAGTTCCCACTCGAAACGGACTTCCTCGAAGAAAGGAAACGCCACATCCTGGATGTCTTCTGGAACGGGCTCCGACCCGAGGTCCGATGCTGCCAGCGAGAGGCAGTCCCTTGAGCGTAAGGAGGTCAGATGAAAAGCCGGAGCGTCCTCGTCCTGCTGACCCTGATCCTGACCAGCTGCGGGCGCCAGGAGAAGCATAACGTGTTCACCGGCTTGGTGGAGGGGAGGGCCGTTCTGGTGCCCGCCCTCGTCGGCGGCAGAATCCTGGAGATGCGCGTCGAAGAAGGCAAGGCAATCGCGGCGGGGGACACGGTGGCCGTGCTGGATACGCTGGAACTTGCTCTTCAGAGACGGCAGCTCGAGGCCGGGCTGCGAGAGCTCCAGGTACAGGAAGAGCTGGCACGATCGGGTCTGGAGAGAGCCACGCAGGACCTGAACTACGCCAGACAACGTTTCGAACGGATCCGCGCCCTCCATGCCGACGGGGCCGCCACCGACCAGGCCTACGAGGACGCCCTGAACCTGCTCTCGAAATCCGAGACGGCCTGTCGTACAGCTCAGCTCCAGCTCGAAAGTCTCCGCGCGAAGAAGGAGCAGTTGCTCGCCCAGCTCCGCCTCGTAGCCAAGAAGATCGAGGATTCCGTGATCCGTAGCCCCGAAAGCGGGATCGTCACCCAGCGCTTCTTCGAGCCGGGCGAGGCAGTAGCCCCCTACCGCCCGGTCATCGAAGTGACTCGCCTCGATGCCGTGGAGGTGAAGATTTACGTCCCGGAATCGTACCTTCCCCGCATTCAGCTCGGAGGGGAAGTGGTCGTGAGGGCCGATGGCCTCGGGAGCTCGCTCAAAGGGACTGTCGCCTGGGTGAGTTCCAAAGCGGAGTTCACACCCAAGAGCATCCTCACGCCGGAGACGCGAGCTTCCCTCGTGTACGCGGTGGCGATCCAAGTGCCCAATCCAGGCCACGTGCTCAAAGACGGGATGCCGGTCGAAGTGACGCTGCCCTGAGGGGAAGACGGCTATGGCCTGCGCTATCCGAGCGCAAGGACTTTGCAAGCGGTACGGATCGGTCGAGGCGCTGAATGGCGTCGACCTCGAGGTGGAGGAGGGCGAGCTCTTCGGCCTGATTGGGCCGGATGGCGCCGGGAAGACCACCCTCCTGCGCACCGTTTGCGGCTTGCTCAAGCCGGACGCGGGACGGGTGGAGATGCTCGGTGCGGACGTGCACCGGACCGGCCGCGACCTCCGCCACGCCCTCGGGTACATGCCTCAGCATTTCTCCCTGTATCCGGACCTGACGGTGGAGCAGAACCTCCGGTTCTTCGCCGAGCTGTACCAGCTGCCGGGGGAGACTCTTGAGGTGCGATTGGAGGAACTGTACCGCTTTTCCCGCCTCAAACCCTTCCGGCAACGGCGGGCGGGGACGCTTTCGGGGGGAATGAAGCAAAAGCTGGCGCTGTCGTGCGCGCTGATCAACCGGCCGGCTGTGCTCGTACTGGACGAGCCCACGTTCGGCGTCGATGCCCTTTCCCGCCAGGAGCTTTGGGGCATCCTGACCTCCATCCACCGGGCGGGTACCACCATCCTCCTTTCGACCGCTTACATGGAGGAAGCGGACCTCTGCGACCGCGTCGCCTTCCTGTACCGCGGACGGATCGTCCGCGTGGGAGCCCCCGCGCGGCTCCGGGCCAGCTATCCCTTTGCGCTCTACCGCGTCCAGTGCGCCGATCTGCGGCGTGGCCGCGACTTCTTTCAGCAACTCGACGGGGTGGCGCTTGTGCATGCCTTCGGGGACTCCCTCCACGTGGCCTTCCAATCCCACCCGTCCCCGGAACATTGGCGCTCGTGGCGCCAGGCCACGGGCGATCTGATCGGTCGGGCCGAGTCCATCCCGCCTTCCATCGAGGATGTATTCTTGCAGGAAATGGAAAGAACCCCCGCCACCGCCACGCCATCGTAGTGGGCAACCATGGCTGACGGAGATCTTGTGACAAGGGCTTCGGCCGATCGCTGGGAGGATGGTGCCGCAATCCAGACGGTAGAGCTCACGCGGCGGTTCGGATCTTTCGTCGCCGTGGAGCGCGTCAGCCTGCGCGTGAGGCGCGGTGAGGTCTTCGGCCTCTTGGGTCCAAATGGTGCCGGGAAAACGACGCTCATTCGCATGCTGTGCGGCCTGCTTTCGCCGAGCGCAGGATCTGCTTTTGTGGCTGGGCTCGATGTGGCTCGTGCCGGAGAGGCCGTCCGCCGACGAATCGGGTACATGAGCCAGCGCTTCTCCCTCTACCCCGACCTGACCGTCGAGGAGAATCTGACCTTCTACGGCGGGGTCTATGGCATTCGGGGAAAGCCACTGCGTACCCGGCTGGAGGAGGTCCTCGCCGAATTGGCCTTGGGGCCCTTCCGAGAAAGCCTTGCTCGCGATCTGCCTCTCGGGTACAAGCAGCGGCTGGCTTTGGGCTGCGCCATGCTGCACGAGCCGCCCATCTTGTTCCTCGATGAGCCCACCTCCGGTGTGGATCCGCGGGCACGAAGATCCTTCTGGGACCTGATTCACCGAAAGGCCGAAGCCGGCACGACCCTGGTAGTCACCACCCATTACATGGAGGAGGCCGAGTACTGCCATCGCATCGCCATCATGGACAGCGGCAAGGTGATTGCCCTCGGTAGCCCCACGCGGTTGAAAGAAGAGCATGGGTGCGAATCCATCCAGCAGGTGTTCCTGAAACTGCTCCGAGGGGACGGAGGATCGACTTGGCAGACCCCGCGCTCACCCTCAGGGGAAAGCGGGGTTCTGGGCAGTTGAAAACCGAGTCCGAGGATCGCAACCAGACGGAGCCATCGGATTGTTTCCCGCATGAGCCCACGAGCTTCGAACAGTCTCTTCCTCCACCGTCCCGGCACCCTGCAAGCCAGTCTCAGGCGGATCCGGGCCCTGGCGCAAAAGGAGCTCTATCACATCCTGCGCGACTTCCGGACCCTCGCCATCGTGATCCTGATGCCGATCGTCCAGCTGGTGATGTTCGGGTACGCCCTCAATCTGGAGATCCAGCGGGTGGATCTTGGGGTCCTGGACTACGCGCGGACTCCCCTCTCCCGCCAGCTCATCAGCTGGTTCGAAGGAAGCCGGCTGTTCCGCGTCTTCTCGATGGACGGCTCAGCGGAGGAGGCCGACAGGCTGTTCCGATTGCGGCGCCTCCAGGCTGTGCTGGTGATCCCGCCCCGTTTCGGCGAGGAGGTGGAAAGGCGGGGCTTTTCGACCGTGCAGCTGCTGGTGGACGCATCCGACCCGAACGCCGGCACCCTGATCCGGGATTACTCGCGGCGGGTCGTGGCGGGCTTGGCCTCCGAGAAAACGGGTAGCCAGCCGCTCCTGGACTTCCGCCCGACGATCCTGTTCAATCCCGACCTGAAGAGCGCGTATTTCTTCGTGCCGGGGATCATTGCCCTCGTGCTGGTGATGATTTCCGCCCTGCTCACCAGCATAACCGTGGCGCGGGAGAGGGAGATGGGAACCCTCGAAGCGTTGCTGGCCACGCCCGTGCGACCGCACGAGATTGTGGTCGGCAAGGTGCTGCCGTACGCCGCGCTGGCCCTCGTAGATGCCGTCTTCGTCCTGGCCGTCGGGGTGTTGCTTTACCGCGTACCGCTGCGCGGCGATCCACTCCTTTTGCTCCTGTTGACGGCGATCTACCTGGCCACGGGGCTCAATCTTGGGCTGATCCTCTCCACGGTGGCGCGCACACAACAAGTGGCGATGATCATGGCCATGGTCACCACCCTCCTGCCCACGCTGCTTCTTTCGGGCCTGATCTTCCCCATCGCCTCCATGCCGGGCTGGCTCCAGGCCCTTTCGTATCTCGTCCCAGCCCGCTACTACTTGCTCATCGTCCGCGGCATCCTCCTGAAGGGGAGCGCTTGGGCTCACTTGGTCCAACCCTCGCTCGTGTTGCTGGGGATGAGCCTCCTGCTGCTGGCGGTTTCGGCACGGCGTTTCCGGACGACGCTGGAGGTCTGAGGTGCGAGCGGTGGGTTTCTTGGTGCGGAAAGAGTTTCAGCAGATCCGGCGCGACCGGCCGGTGCTGGGGATCATTTTCGTCGTGCCGCTCCTCCAGCTGCTCATCTTTGCCAATGTCTTGACCACGGAAACAAAACACGTGAAGCTCGCGGTGGTCGACCTCGATCGGAGCCGGCTCAGCCGTGCCTTGGCGACGGCCTTCTCCAACACGGATCGTTTTCGGGTGGTGGGCTTCACGACGGACGTGGCGGCGATTCCCTCGGAGATGCGTGCCTGGCGGGTGCAGGCGGCGCTGGTCATCCCGCCGGGGTTCCAAAGCAAGCTTGTGCGCGGAGAGTCGCCGGCCCTGCAGTGCCTTGTGGACGGGGTGGACGGCAACACGGCCGCCGTCGCGTTGGGCTACGCAGAGGGGATTCTCAGCCAATTCCTCACGGAATACGCCCGCCGGGAAGCGGCCAACGCAGAGCTACCAGAGCAGCCGATCCGGCTGGAGGAACGCATGCTGTACAACCCCGACCTCAGTAGCCGGCAATACATGATCCCGGGGCTTGTGGTCGCTCTCCTCACGATCATCCCCATGCTCCTCACGGCCCTGAGCTTCACGCGCGAGCGCGAAATGGGAACCCTGGAGCAGCTGCTCGTCACGCCGCTTCGGAAGCACGAGCTCCTCGCGGGCAAGCTCATCCCGTATTTGATTCTCTCCTACGCGGAGCTGGCCGTCGTCACGACAGCGGCGATCGTCGTCTTCCGCATCCACGTGGAGGGGAGTCTGGTCCTGTTGGCTGGACTTGGCCTCCTGTACCTCTTCACGACGCTCGGGCTGGGGCTCTTCGTGTCCACGGTCACTGAATCGCAGCAGCAAGCCATGTTCGTGGCCTACTTCCTCATCGTCTTCATGCTCTTGATGAGCGGCTTCTTCATCCCCATCCCGAACATGCCGCTGCTGCTGAAGAAGCTGACCTATCTGGACCCGATGCGCTACTTCATGGCGATTGTGCGGGATGTTTTCCAGAAAGGATCCTCTCTCCCCTCCCTTCTCCCGGACGTATTGCCCATGACGGCCTTCGGGCTTGCCATCTTCAGCTTGAGCGTGCTGAAGTTCCGGAAGCAACTCGGGTGAGCATCCCTCAGCAGGAGGAGCGAAGAAAGGCTCAGGCCCGGGGCAAAGCCCTCGGCCCTTCTTCGAGATTTGGAGGCTGTTCCAGGGATTCGAGCTCGCGGCTCAGCCTGTCGTGGGCTCGACGGACGCGGTCGAGGCACACCTGGGCCTGATTCAGATGTCTGCGGAGGGTATCCAGCTCCTCGGTCACCTGCTTCGCCTCTTCCCGCAGGTTTTCCAACGAGGCGAGGAGCTGGCGCGCTGCCTCCTCAATGTGCCGGGCCTGGAAACCGAGCAGAATGACCTGCAGGAAGTAATAGAATCCGTTCGGACTGACGAGGAAGACCCTCTTGCTGCGCGCATGGCGGGGCAAGTCGGAATCGCGGGCGATGATCTCGTAGTACACTGGCTCGCTGGGCACGTAGAGCAGAGCGAAGTCCAGGGTCCCTTCCCTCGGACGGATGTACTTGCTGCTGACGTCGTCGATGTGTTTGCGGAAAGCCTGGGCAAACTGTCGCCACGCAAGGTCCCGTACCGGCTCCTCGGCCTCGTAGTAGGAGCGGAAGCTATCGAGCGGGAACTTGGAATCGATCGGGATCATGCCGCCTTCCGTCTTGATCACGGCGTCGACCACGACGCCGGTGCTGAATCGGTGCTGGAAGGCGAACGTCCCGACTGGCAAGACCTGCTCGATCAAATCCCTCAGGATTTCCTCCCCCACCAGGCCGCGGAATTTTGGCCCGCGCAAAAGCTCCTGGAACGCCTGGATCTGCTCGCCCACCTGGTGCACTCGCCCCACAGCCTCCCCGACACTCGTGAGAACCCGGGAGGCGTTGTCCAACCGCTGGGCGATGCTCTCGGTGACGCGCCTGAGCTCTTCACTGACCGTCCTGGTCTGGCTCTGGATGCTCTGATCCATCGACCGCATCCACTCGGCGAGCAGGTTCAGCCCCGCATCCTGGCTGAATCGCTCCTCCAGCCGCCGCAGCGCCCTGCGATGGCTGGCGGCGAGCACGAATAGCAGGACCATCAACAAGACGAGCCCGGCGAGGATCCCCATCCCAAGGCTTCCTTGCGGCATTTGACCCGCCTCCCCACTGTGGTGCTTGTTGACCCTCTGGGGCAGGGCTCCAACCTCCCGCAGCCCGGCGTTGGAGCCACCTCGGCCGGAGCAGGGGCGCCCGAAGTCATCGATGCTCCGCCCGATCGTCGCCTCACAGCTCCGTGCTGGTGGCCGGACAGATGCGGCTGTAGGCGCAATAGCGACAGGTGAACGGGCTTGGCTTCGGTTCAAAGTTGCGTTTGCGGATACCCTCGGCGGCTTCTTCAATCGCCTGAATGGCCTTGTCGGCCAGCCTTTCCTGCCAGCGCACGACGCCCACGATTCCCGTATCCAGGAAGTGGAGTTCCAGCCGTGAAGGCGGGCATCCGAACTGGCGTTCGTAGGCGAGACCGTAGATCCGGAGCTGCAAGCTTTCTCTCGCCTTCTCGTTCGCCTCCTGCTCGCTCCGCACCTCGGAGGACTTGTAATCGATGATCACCACCTCCCCGTCTCTTTCGTCCACCCGGTCCCAGCGGCCGATGATCCGGTTATTCCCGTGCCAAAAGCTGAACTCCTGCTCCACCATGCTTGGGACCGACCCATCCCGCTCTTGGCGCTCAAAAAAGCGCCGAAGCGCCTCTTTTCCGACGGCGAATCGCTGCTCCTCATGCTCTCTGCTGAGGAAGCCCTCGCTCGTCCACATGGCCTCGAATTTCTGCAGGAGGTCTTCCAGGCGCACTGGAAGGCCGGCCACTTTGGCCTGGTTGTAGAGCCGCACCGCCTCGTGGATGGCCTGCCCGTACACGATGGTGTGATGCGGCCGGAGAGGCACCCGAAGGTGGTGGACGTACTTGTACTTCAGCGGACAGGTGAGGTAGTCGTCGATCTGGAAATGGCTGAGCGTCAGCTTCTGCGAGGGAGGGATTTCGCTCAACTCGAGGTCACGCCCCTGCCCGGCCGAGCGATGGCGCCGGATCACCTCGAGCGCGCCAGTTTTCAGCGCGGTGATGTCCGCTTCCTGTCGATCCAGCGCCTCGAGCACAAAGGGGCTCACCTTCCAATCCCTCTTCGTGCCGAGGTTGGTGGCGCTGGTGAGGTACAGTTCCTGCTGGGCGCGAGTCATGGCCACGTAAAAGAGGCGCCTCTCCTCCTGCATGTGAACATCCCCGGAGGGAACGATCTCCCTCACCAGCTCGTCCGGGAGGGGCAATGGCTCCGAACGGCGTCGCGTCGGAAAACGATCCTTTACCAGCCCCACCACAAAGACGACCGGGAATTCCAGCCCTTTGGCTTTGTGGACGGTCAGGACGTTCACGGCATCCACGTCCGGGTCGGCCTCCGCCGTGGGCGGATCGTCCCCTGCGTCGATGAGCAGATCCAGGTACTGCACGAAGTGAGGCACGTTGTCATGCATCGCGGTGTTCGAAAAGGCCCGGATGATCTCAAATAGGCGCGCCAGATTCTGGATCTTCAGCTCCGCCTGAGGCGCCTCGCCCCGAATGAGGCGCGCCAGGTATCCTGTGCGTTCCAGGAATTCGTAAAGGACGTTTCCCACCGGCTTCTGGCGCGAGTACTCCAGTAGATGGTCGAAATCCTGCAGGAACTTGCTCCGCGTGGCATCCGCCTCGGGCGAAAGCCCATCCTCCGGACCCAGGTAGCGCTCGGGCTCTCTGAGGACAGACATCAGTGATCGATTCGAGCGGTGGGCCGCCGAAAGTAAGCGGTTCAGATCCGCCATCGGGAATCGGTAGATCTCCGAGGAGAGCAGGTTGTGGAGCTCAAGGGAATCGTCCGGGTCGAACATGACCCTCAGCAGGGAGAGCAGAGCTCGAACCTCTTCCCTCCGGTAGAGACCGTGACTACCGGAGAACTGATACGGGATGTCGCGCATTCGCAGGGAAGTGAGATATGGGTCCGCGTCCTTGTTGGAACGGACGAGGATGGCGAAGTCCCGGTAGCGGTAGGTTCCGCTCTCCACTTTCTTCGCGATGACATCCGCCACCGCATCGGCTTCCGAGGTGAGGGTGTCGAAATGCAGGTGCTGGACGGCGGGCCCCGGCGGGCGGACGCTGCGGAGCCGCTTGTCGAAGTTCTCCTGCACCTCCAGTCGGTCCGGATCGTTGTGCCGGATCAGCCGGTAGGCCGCATCCAGAATCTCCTGGGTGCTGCGGTAGTTGCGGGTGAGCACCACGATCCGGGCTTCCGGGTAGCTCTTGCGGAAGTGGAGCACGTTGCTGATGGCCGCGCCCCGGAACTTGTAAATACTCTGATCGTCGTCGGCCACCACGGTGAGGTTGCGGTGCGGCTCGGCCAGAGCCTTCAGGAGCTCGAACTGCGCGTAGTTCGTGTCCTGAAACTCGTCCACCAAAATGTATCGGAAGCGCTCCCGTATTTGCCGCGAGACGAGCGGCTTTTCCCGGAGTAATCTGAGCACCAAGTTCACCTGGTCGCCGAAGTCGACCTTGCCCTCCTCACGGAGCTTCTCCTGGTAGGCTGCGTAGATTTGCGCCAGCTCGGCCTGACGGGCCGCCTGCTCCTGGAGTTCCGCATCTTCGGGATGTTCGGCGGCCCTGGCCCGCAGCCGTTCGGCATATTGCAGGTATTCCTCGGGCGAGATATTCTCGTCCTTCGCTCGGCTGATGAGCTTGAGGATGGGGCCGATGTGCAGCGTGGGATGGCTCAGAGGCCGGAAGATGCGCATCGGAAAATCGAAGAGGTGCTCGCGGAAGAAGATCACTTGTTCCGCCTCGGAAAGCACCCGGAAGTCCGGCCGCAGATCCAGCTCGTGCGCGAATTCGCGCAGGATGCGGTCGCCGAAGGAGTGGAAGGTACTGATCCAGACGTTTGCATAGCCATAGGGGAGGAGCTCGTCCACCCGCTCCTCCATCTCCGCAGCCGCCTTGTCCGTGAAGGTGAGGGCCAGGATCTCTTCTGGCTTGGCCTTCTTGGAAGCGATCAGGTAGGCAATCCGGTAGGTGACCACACGGGTTTTCCCGGTGCCAGCTCCGGCCACGACCATGAGCGGCCCCTCGCCGTGGGTCACGGCCTGCCGCTGTTCCTCGTTGAGATCATCCAGAATCTTCTTGACGCTCAGATCCATCCGCAACCTCGGGTTCGGCAAGGCGAAGAGCAATCACGACCCCGCCATCCGGAGTCTCCGCAAGAGTAATCTCCCCGCCCTCTTCTTCCACAATCAACCTTGCGACGAGCAGGCTCAATGCGTCCGCCTTCAGCTGTGACAAAGGACGGGCACCAAGGGCGACAGCGATGCCCTCCCAGTCTTCCCCGACGGCCTCGGCACGGATCTCGACTTCCGCCGCGAACTCGGATCTTGCCGGCCGAGACGACTTCACCCAAAGGGTGGAATGCGGAAGCGCAGCACTCGCCAGCCGACGAAGCAGATTCTCGAGCACCCACCGCACACGCGTCGGGTCGAGGCGCGCCGGACCTAGGAGTTCATCCGCCTCGAAACGGAAGCGGACTCCGTGGACCTCCGCCTCAAGGAGGGAAACGACCTCCCGGAGCATGGGGTTCAGGTCCAATTCTTCCGGCTGAGCCTCCAGCCGATCTGCGAGGGGGGAGAAGGCCGCAGTCAGCTCCGACATTTCGGCGAGCACCCTCTCCAGGCACAGAAGGGCCTCCTCAGCTTCGGCTCCGCGATCCCTCGGCAGATGGCGGAGCGCCCGTTGTGCGGGGGTCACTGCCTCCCCGAGTGCACGCACCATTTGCCAAGCCACATCCCTCCAGGCCCCAAGCCTCTCGCTGCGAGCTAGGCGCTGCTTTCCCTCGCGCAGTTCCCGGACCATTCGGTTGAACGTGCGCGCCAAAGTGGCGATCTCCTCCGCACCCGATTCCGGAACCGACACGTCCAGCCGACCTTGCGTGATCTGTTCCATGGCTATTCGAAGGCGAGCGATGGGCTCAGCAACCCGTCGCGCTGTGCCCCTTGCGACGACGACGGCAAGGAGCGCGAGGAGCACGATCAGGCTCGCCCCGGAGGCCCACACAACCTGCTCCCGCAAGATCCCCTCCCGCAGAAGGGCGAGGAGCCCGTAGGTACGCAGGCTGCGGCCGAGCTCGAGCAAAGCATGGCCGATCTCGGGCGGGTAGCGGCGCGCCAAGAGCCAAGAGCGCCCGTCCCGCGAACGCACGCGGAGGTAATGGACCATGCCGTCGGGCTGGCCAGAGGCTTTGAGCCTCCCCCCTTCGGCGAAGTAGCGGGTGGCGAGTGCGGTATCGCCCCAGGACCGCAGGGGCCGCGCGCTCAGGCTGTCGCTCAGTTCGGCGATCCAGAGCACGGTGGAGTCCTTGAGACACGGCCAGGGACCTTCTCTTCGAAGGACCTCCGCTAGCTGCTCCTCTGTGGGGCGGTCTGCGCGCTGCAGAGCTTCAATGGCCCCGCGGAGCGTCGCCTCCACGCCGGGGAGGGTGAAGCTCGCGATCACCTGATCCATCGCCCGCGTGAAAAGGAAGGTGATCAGGATGCTCGGCACAAGCCCGAAGGCCAGAAAGAGCCAGGTGAGGCGCTGGTGGAACTGCGCGCCGTGCCCGGATCTCCGACGGCGCCAGAGAGGGTAGCTCAAAGCGAGGAGCAAAACGAGCAGGCTCCACACGAGGAAGATCGTCATGCCCCGCACCTCGACGGATATCCGCTTCGCTCGGGTCACCCCCGGGGAGGCTGGCGCCTCATCCCCCGATCTTCCTGCGCTTCACGAGGTATTCGAACAGCGCTCGGTCGAAGCGCTCGGAGGTGTCCATCAGGACGTAATCGATCGAATGCTGGCGACATCCCCGCCGCAGGGCCTCCAGGAACTCGCGCACTCGCTCTCGGTAGGACCGTCGCAGCAGCGCGGCCTGGGCTCCAATTCGCTGGCGCGTCTCCAGGTCCTCGAAGATCACATTCCCCGTCAGGTTCAAGTCTCTCTCGAGCGGATCCAGGATGTGGAAAACGAGGACCTCGTGGTGATCGTGTCGGAAATGCCGCAGGCCCGAAAGGACTTCGCTGGGGTCGTCCAGCAGGTCGGAGAAAAGCAGGATCAGGCCGCGGCGGCGGATGCGTTCGGCCAGCTCGTGCAGTACGGGCCCCACTCGGGTCTGGCCCCCAGGCTGGAGCGATTCCAGCTCCGAAAGCAGCGGATTAAGGTAGGTCATCACCGAGCGCGGGGGATAGTACCTACGGGGCTTCTCGTCGAAGGTCAGGAGGCCGACGGCGTCGCGCTGCTTCAACATGAGGTACGCGAGAGCTGCCGCCAGATGCTTGGCATAGTCCAGCTTGCTCAGCCGCCGCGAACCAAAACTCATGGAAGCCGAAGCATCGACCACCAGGTAGGCTTTGAGATTCGTCTCTTCTTGAAATTGTTTCACCACCAGCCGGTCGGTGCGTCCGTAGACCTTCCAATCCAGGATCCGGGTCTCATCCCCGGGCGCGTAAGGGCGGTGTTCGGAGAATTCCACGCTGAACCCGTGGTAGGGGCTCTGGTGCATTCCCGCGATGAAACCCTCCACGACCGATCGAGCCCGGAAGGAAAGGTTTCCGAGACGGCTCAGGACCTCCGGATCCAGTAGATCGGCGGAGGTCATCGTCTTCCCAGGATCAGGCATGGGGGATTCCAAGAAGCAGGTTCCAGCTCAAACGGCGCCGTCTTTCAGGAGTCGCTCGACAACGTCCACGGCAGTGATGCCTTCCGCTTCGGCATGGAAGGAAGTCACCAGCCGGTGGCGAAGCACGGGGATCGCCACCGCGCGCACGTCCTCGATGTCCGGCGTGGCCCGGCCTTCCAGGATGCATCGCGCCTTTGCGCCCAGGATCAGGTACTGGGAAGCCCGCGGGCCGGCGCCCCAACGCACCCACTCATTCACGAATTCGGGGACACCATCGGTGCGCGGTCGGGTCAAGCGCACCAAGCGCACGGCGTACTGGACCACCTTGTCCGCCACCGGAACTCGTCTCACGAAGGCCTGCAGGCGAAGGACATCCTCCGCGTCCAGCACGGGCTCAACCTGCGCCTCCCTGCCGCTGGTGGTGGTCTTGACGATGAGCGCCTCCTCCTCGGCAGTCGGGTAGTCCACCCAGAGATTGAACATGAAGCGGTCCAATTGGGCCTCGGGCAGCGGATAGGTACCTTCCTGTTCGATGGGGTTCTGCGTGGCCAATACGAAGAACGGCTCGTCCAGCTTGTAGGTCTGTCCCCCGGCGCTCACTTCATGTTCCTGCATAGCCTGGAGCAGCGCAGCCTGCGTCTTCGGTGGGGTGCGGTTGATCTCGTCCGCAAGCACAATATTGGCGAAGACCGGTCCCTTCACAAACCGGAAAAGACGCTTGCCGCTGGCCCGATCCTCCTCAATCACCTCCGTGCCCGTGATATCCGACGGCATCAGGTCGGGTGTGAACTGGATCCGGCTGAACTTCAGGTTCAAGCACTTGGCCAGCGTGCTGATGAGCAGGGTCTTGGCCAAGCCCGGCACCCCGACCAACAGACAATGGCCGCGGCAGAAAAGGGCCATGAGCAACTGGTCGATCACCTGCCTCTGCCCGACGATGATCTTCCCAATCTCGCTCACCAGCCGGTCGTGTGCCTCTCGGACCGCGTCCAGAAGTGCCTCATCCGACTCCGCATGCCGCAGCTTGGCCATCGCGCCCTTCCGCTTCCTCAGTCATCCCCTCGACTCGCCCGAACCGGGCCCCGTCGGTTTCCGCTCGAAAGTTACCCACTCGGGCAGGCTTTTCCAAACTTTTTCCTTGGAGCGACCCGCTCGCTCGGCTACATTCGGAAAGCCAAGAAGAGGTATCGTCCGAGGGGTCGGGAGAAAGTCGGTGGGCAATTCAGAAACGGTCCCCCACACTCCGGGTGGAAAAGACTCTCCAATGTGACGAGTTCGCTGAAGGCCATGACGGAGATGCCGCAAAAGACGATCCTCAAGGGGCTGACGCTAGACGAGCTCCGTCAGTGGGTGGTGCAGCAGGGTTGGGAGCGCTTCCGCGCCGACCAGATCTTCTCGTGGCTGTACACCAAGCGCGCCACGTCCTTTCAGGAGATGACCGACATCGGAAAAGCCGTTCGTCAGCGACTCGGCGAGATAGCTGACGTGGGCCTCTTGCCTGTCTTGAAGACGGTGACCTCGGCGGAGACCGGCACCGTCAAGTTCCTCCTCGGTCTCCGAGATGGGAACACGGTGGAGTGCGTCTACATCCCCGAGAAGAACCGAAGAACCGTCTGTCTGTCGTCGCAGGTGGGGTGCCCACTGGGGTGTACCTTCTGCGCGACGGGGCAGATGGGCTTCCGCCGCAATCTCGCGGCGTGGGAAATCCTGGAGCAGCTGTTGGTGGTGGAGCGCACGATCGGCCAGAAGCTGACCAACGTAGTCTTCATGGGCATGGGAGAGCCCTTCCTCAATTACCAGGAGGTGATGCGAGCCGCCGACCTCATCAGCGACGAGCGCGGGATCAGCATCAGCCACCGCAAGATTGTGATCTCCACCGTCGGGATCGTCGGGAGTATCCGGCGCATGGCTGAGGAGGAGAGACCGTACCGACTCGCCATTTCCCTCAACGCCGCGGACGATGACACCCGTACCCAGATCATGCCGATCAACCGCCGGTACAAGATCCACGAGTTGCTCGAAGCCGCCAAGTACTATTACGAGAAGACCCGGCGCCGCGTCACCTTCGAGTACGTGCTCATTCGGGGGGTGAACGACCGCAAGCGAGACGCCGAGCGCTTGGTGCAGCTCCTGCGGGGCTTTCCTTGCAAGATCAACCTCATCCCCTACAATGAGACCGTCCCGGAGTATCAGAGGCCAAGTCTGGAGCACGTGGAGCGCTTCAGCCGGTGGTTGCGGCCATTGCCGGCGCCGATCATTGTCCGCTGGAGCCGAGGCCGAGACATCCGCGCGGCCTGCGGCCAGCTCTGGAGCGAAGGGATGCAAGAACGCACCCCTTCGCCCTTTGCGAGCTCCGGGGAAACCTCCCCAGCTTGACGCTCCGCCGGATCGGCGCGTCAGACAGGCCTCCGGGGAATCGGACTCAGGGGGGTCAGTCTCCCAGCCTTCCCACCAGGATGATGCGGTAACAGCCTGTACATGGGTCGAAGAGCTCGAGGTAGGCGCGCAGCCCGCTGGACGACTCAAGCCAGTCCGTCAGGAGCTGGAGGTCGCAGACCGATGGCTCATCCCCCGCCAGGGCGAGGCGCATCACGCGCGCGAAGCTCGTGGTGCTCGAAGTGATGGCTCCCGGCGGCGTGGAATGAACCTTACGCATGGCCGCGCCGCAGGCGTCCTTCCAGGATGATGCGGAAGCTACCATCTTGCGGGTCGACCTCCTCCACAATGGCGCGCCACTGTTGGGAGCTGAGCAGGATGCTGGTGATCTTCTGACGAAGGGCATTCGAGGAAGGCGGCAGTTGCTCCAGGATCAGAAAGTCCCTCGTATCAAAGGTCTGCCCTTCCATGGCGACCTCCCGTCTCGCTGAGCCCCATGCTGGGTAGCGAAGCGGAAATACCCGGGCACATTGTCCTTCCTTCCCCCCGCTTCATTGTCTCTCCCCCGGAGAAGAAAATCAAGTCTTTTGGACGAGAATTCACCGACTTGACGCAGATTTCCAGGCCCCCTTCCGGCACAGACCTTTCCGCCCAAGCGCGTGGATCCCTTGGGTCCGCGACATCAATTCCCCCTTGACTTTCTCGGCTGATTTGATAGATTGAAAATGGTTCTCAATAAACTAGCGGAACAATCCCGCGAAGGGGTTGGGATGAGGGAACCAGAAGAGGCATTGCGACCACCCGGGAGAAGGCTCACACGTCAGCGCCGCATCATCTACGAGATTGTGCGCTCCCGGCGGGATCACCCGAATGCCGCTGAGATCCACCGCGAAGCTGTCAAACAGATTCCCACCATTTCGCTCGGCACGGTTTACCGGAACCTGAAGCTCCTTGCGGAGCAGGGGCTTATCCGCGAGATCACGCACCTCGGAGAGGGGTCTCGCTTCGACGGATATCCGGAGCTCCATGCCCATGTGATCTGCCGCGCCTGCGGCAAGGTCGAGGACTTGGAACTGGACGTGGAAAGCACGCTGGATCAGCTGGTGGCCGAGAAAACGGGATACCGCAACCTCGTCCACAGCTTGACCTTCTACGGGCTTTGTCCCGAGTGTTTCCAGCTGCGGCAATGGGGAACCAAAGCAGAGGAGGTGTGAGATGTCTGGCAAGATCATCGATGCCTTGAACGACGCCCTCAGCCTCGAGCTGGCAGCCCTCACTCAGTACATGTGGCATCACGTGATGGCCAAGGGGTTGGAAAGCCCGGGCTTTCGCGACGAGGTGAAGAAGATCTCCATCGCCGAGATGCGCCATGCCGAGGCCCTGGCGGAGCGGATCAACTACCTGGGAGGCACCCCGACAATCAAGATCGGCCAGGTGAGGGTGGGAGGCGACCTCCAGAAGATGATCAGCGATGACGTGAAGGCGGAGGAGGAAGCGATCGAGCTGTACAAGAAGATTTACGAGCTGGCCAAGGACGATCCCGTGACGCAGGACCTCATCCTCAAGATCCTGGGCGAGGAGGAAGAACACCACGACTTCTTCCTCTCCCTGAAGTAGGCAGAGGCCAAGCGATGGACGTGCAGCGGCTCGTGGAGGCGCTTAATCATGCGCTGGCTCAGGAGCTGGCGGCCTCGATCCAGTTCTTCTGGCACCATGTGCTCTCCCAAGGCCGGGCGAGTCCTGTGCTCCGCCAGGCGGTGAAACAACTGGCCATTCAGCACATGCGCCATGCCGAGGTCCTTGCGGAGCGAATTAACCACTTCGACGCGATCCCCACGGCGCAGCCGGAGGAAATCCGCATAGCCGGTGGATTCCTGGACATGCTCCGTGCGGACCTCTCGCTGCAGCAGCAGTTGGTGGCCAGCTACCGGGCTTACCTCGATCTCTGCCGCGAAGAGCCAGCGACGCACCACCAGCTGCTCCACCTCCTGACGGAAGAAGAGGAGAACCTCGACGTGCTCCAATCCTGGCTTGACCAATAGGGAAGACCGCCGGGTCCAGGCTGCGAGGGAATACCCTCTCGGCCCAGCCTCGCCGGGAAGGGGGGCAGAGACGCTGAGCCAAATCAACAAGGGTTTTCCAATGGGCGAGAATACGTTCGCGCAGATCTTGGAGTTCGCCATCGCAAAGGAGATTCAGGCGGTTCAACTCTACTCCCAGTTGGCCAGGAGGGTGGAACTTCCCCACGTACGGCAGCTTTTCGAGGAGCTGGCTGAGGAGGAACGGGGCCATCGGAGGATGCTTCAGGAGCTGGATTTCGAGGCCATCCGCAGCGCGCCCACCAGCGAACTGCACGACATCCGCCTGAGCGACTACACGACGGAACAGGAGTTCCGACCCGAGATGAGCCTGCAGGAGGCTTTCCTTCTGGCGATCCAGCGGGAGGAAAAGTCCTACGAGCTCTACCGAAAGCTGGCCTCGGGGGTATCCGGCGAGCTTCGCAACCTCTTCGCTCTGCTCGCCGGCGAGGAAGTGAAGCACCGCGACCGACTTCAGAGGCAGTACGATGAGGGCATCTTGACGGAGTTCTGACCCGGCGAGACGATCTCGCTTGGCTCGGGACCACTAGCGGACAGACGAACCCATTACGCAGAAGCAGGTGAGGGAGAAGCGGACCATGGAGCAATTCTCCAAGAACGAAGCCATTGAGCTGGCAATCCAGATCGAGAGGGAGGGAAAGGAATTCTTCGATGCGGTGGCGAAGGCGGCAAGTGAGGAGGAGGTGAGGAACGTCTTCCGGTGGCTGGCCGCGGAAGAAACTCGCCATATGCAGGTGTTCGAGTCCATGCGGGAGGAAACCGAACGTCTGGCCCTGTCTGGCCCGTACGACTGGGAAGAGGTGGGGCGCTACCTCCGCGCCATGGTGCAGGAACGCGTGTTCCCAGGCGTGGAGGAAGCCTCCAAGGTGGCCCGGGGGATGAAGGACTTGGGCCGGGTGTTCCGCTTCGCGCTTCAGATTGAGAAGGACAACATCCTGTACTTCCACGAGCTGCGGGATTTCGTCGCGGAGCAGGATCGAGGGGTTCTGAACCGGCTGATCGAAGAGGAAAAGTCCCACATCCGCCGACTGGTGGAGCTTCGAAACCGCATGATGTAGAGACGGCAACGTACTTCGGGAGGGGACTATGCGCAGGAGAAGCGTCCTGGCAGCGGGGACCTGTCTTTTGATCCTGGCGGTGGGAGCGTCGGTCCACGGGCAAGCGCGCGGCGGCGACGAGGCCTACGGCACTCGGAAATACGCCGATTTTGAACGTCCGGAGACCTGCCGGCAGTGCCACGTCGATTTTTACTACCAGTGGCAGCAGGCGATGATGTCCCAAGCATATGTCCACCACTGGGACGAAATCGAGTACTTCAAGCTGGCGGTCCCTCATGCGGAGAAGGATCCGAAGGTTGCGGGGGTCAAGGCAGGCTGCAACGGCTGCCATTCCCCCTTGGCTTTCGTGTCCGGCGACACGCCTCCTCCCCTCCCTTCGGCTGGCAGTCGCGCTAACGAGGCCGTGAGCTGCGAGGTCTGCCATTTGGTCGTCGGGCGGACGGCGGACACCTCCTACAACTACAACTACATCCTCGAGCCGGGTAGGGTGAAGCACGGCAACCGGGAAGGCGTGGTGAGTCCCCACCACATCACGCGCTACTCGGAGTTTCTCCGCACCGCGGAGTTTTGCGGTACCTGCCACAACGAAAAAAGCCCTTACGGCGTGTGGGTGAAGTCGACCCAATTGGAATGGGCGGAGGGGCCGTACGCGAAGGAGGGTGTGCCCTGCCAGGTCTGCCACATGCCCCGCGCCCCTGGCCGCAGCGCCAATACGGCGAAGGAAGAGCATCCCGACATCGCCCAGCACCTCTTTCACGGTGCGCATGATCCCGGCAAGGTGAAGGGGGCCATCGAGGTCCGCATGCATCCGAGCGAGCGGGAGGTGGAACCCGGCGACCGGATCGTCATCACTGTGCAACTCTTCAATGGGAAGTGCGGTCACAAGGTCCCCTCGGGGTCAGCGGAGGAGAGGCAGCTTTGGCTCCACGTGGAGGCCGTCGACGCCAAGGGGCGGGTCTATCACCTGCCCGTGGATCGCAAGGGATTTGCGGGCGAGGAGCAAACCATCACCAGCAATGAGCTGGCCTACCAGGACATCGGGGAGATCCTCGGGGACCCGACATTCCAGGGCTTGCCGCGGGATGCGCTTCCCGAAGGGGACCGCATCTTCTGTCTCCCCTACTTCGATCCGAGGGGGCGCAGGACCATCGCCCAGTGGAATACCGCCTCGCAGGGCGTCGATTACCGGATCGGCCCGCGCGAAACCAAGATCGAGACCTACACTTGGCTGGTCCCGCAGGACATCGCCATCGGGCGGGTTACCGTCCGTGCCGAGCTCAATTACCGGCGGCTGGTGAAATCCGTGGCCGATTTTCTCGGTGTGCCGGAAGACGAGACGGAGATCATCCGCGTCAACGAAGCCAGCACTTGGTTCGACGTAGTCGATTGAGCTGCAGTTTTCGGCTTGTGCGGTCCGTTGTAGCGGGGAACCAAACCAACGAGGAGACGTGCGATGCGTCGTGGGAGAATCCGCAAAGGGCTGAGCGCTGCGCTCTGGGCAGCCATCTTCGGGGCATGGCTCATGTGGACTGCCGATGCCGATGCCATCCCCGCTTTCGCGAGGAAATACCGCCTCTCCTGCTCCACCTGCCACGCTCCTGTCCCCCGGCTCAAACCGTACGGCGACGATTTCGCGGCGAATGGCTTCAAGCTCGAGGACAAGGAACCCGTCCGAGCCTTCTTCGACACCGGAGATGAGCTCCTCACCCTCCAGAGAGAGCTGCCGCTGGCCATCCGCTTCGACGGCTATGCAAGCCTGCAGTCCAAGAAGCTCGGCCGGGCTAGCGATTTCCAGTGGCCTTATTACCTCAAGATCCTGTCCGGAGGGCAAGTCGCCCACAATGTCGGCTACTACCTCTACTTCCTGATGAATGAACGAGGCGAAATCGCCGGGATCGAGGACGCCTACTTGTACTTCAACAACCTCTTGGGCGCCGACCTGGACATCTTGGTGGGGCAATTTCAGGTCTCCGATCCCCTGTTCAAACGGGAGCTGCGAATCACCCTGGAAGACTACCAGATCTACAAGGTCAAAGTGGGACCGACACCGAGCGATCTGACCTACGACCGGGGCATCACCGTGGCGTACGGGGCCCCCTTCGGGCTCGACCTCGTGCTCGAGGTGGTGAACGGAAATGGGATCGGACCCGCAGAGACCGCCCGCGCTTTCGATTCCGACAACAAGAAGAATTTCATGCTCCGAGTTTCCCAATCGATCGGACCGCTCCGCCTCGGTGGCTTCGGTTACCGCGGAGAAGCCGCCGTGAGGGACTCCGTCAACGCCGTGAACCGCTTCCACTACCTGGGAATCGACGCGACCGCCGATGTAATGGACAAACTGCAGCTCAACACCCAGTTCCTCGTGCGCCGGGACGACAATCCCCTCTTCCTCGCCTCGGGAGCGGAAAGGGTGACCACAAAGGGCGGTTTCGTGGAAGCTATCTGGGCGATCCGGGGACCCGCGGGTCGGCCCTTCCTCACTTTCCTGTACAATTGGGTTGATCCGCCGAGCGGGTTCAGCGAGCTCAAGTATCGCAGCGCGACCGTCAACCTCTCGTACCTGCTGCGGCGTAACCTGAGGCTGGCGGGCGAGGTGACGTACGATCTCGAAGCGAAGGCCACGAGGGCCGCGGTGGGCTTTGTGTCCGGCTTTTGAGCGCGCGCTGCAGCGAGTTACCGAAAAGCCCGCCCTCGGCCCCCGCAGGACCCCGGGGAGAGGAAACGCTGTGTCCCATACACACGGAGGTGCACATCATGACCATTGGACAATCGGACGTGGAAGCCTTGCACGTCGCTCTCAAGATGGAGGAAGACGGACGCAAACTCTATCAGGATGCTGCCTCGAGGGTGAGCAATCCCCTGGCCAAGCGGACCTTGTCGTGGCTGGCGGACTGGGAGCTGGACCACATCCGTTTGATCACCACCTTTTACACCAACCTCAAGAACCTCGGCCGCTGGGGAGAAGTGAAGGATGCGCTGAAAGGGAAGCCCACGCCGAAGGAGGAATTCCGCACCATCTTCCAAGAGGCACGGGAGAGGTTGGACGAGCTGATGGCCGTAGATAGCGAAGCGCTCGAAGCGTACAAGCTCGCCCGCGATTTTGAGAATCAGGCCGTCGCTTTCTACCGCCAGCGCCTCGAGGGATCCGTGGAGTACGACGCCCGAACTTTCTACCAGTTCATGCTGGAACAGGAGAAAGAGCATTACGAGATCCTCGATCGCTCCTACCGCTACCTCGAGAATCCGGCCTTGTGGCATGCGGAGGAGGAAAGCTGGATGTTCGACGGGGGTTGATCGATCCTGGGTGCGAACCCGGAGCCTCGACGGCGACCCTCGGTGGGCACGCAGCGCCGAGGGCGCACCGACCCGGGGATGCGATAACACGTACAGGGGAGCAAGATGGCAGAACTCGAGCTCGCAACTATCTTAGCGCAGGCCGTGGGGATTGAGATGGATGGCCTGGAGGTGTACCTCCGGTTCGCCATGCAGACGCAGGTCCCGACCGGGAAAAACATGTTCATACGTCTGGCCAAAGACGAGCTCCAACACCTGCGGCTCTTCGAAGAATACCGCAGCAAGCTGCTGGCGGGCAAGGAAGTGGCCGTAGCCAGCTCGAACCTCAAGCCCATCCAACTGGCGGGGCCCGAGCTCCGGAAGATCGATCGCATGACCAAAGGCAGGGCCCAGGCCGACGAACTGGCGGCTCTCGAAGCCGCCCGCGATTTCGAGAGGAGGAGCATCGAGTTCTACGCGAGATGGGCGTCCAAGACCGCCGATCTCGAACTCCGCAAACTCCTCCTCACACTCAAGGAGGTCGAGGAAAGCCATTTCGAGCTGATCCAAGCTGAGATCGACAGCCTCTCCGGCACGGGGTTCTGGTTCGGCATCCCCGAGTTCAACCTGGAAGCCGAACCGAGTTGAGGAGGCTTTCTCGGTTTCCGCACCGAAGGCGTGGGGCAAGGACGGTCTCGATCTGCCCGGCCACGTGAGAAACCAAGAGGGAGGTGAACCATGAAGTGGCGTTGTGGCGTGTGCGGTTACATCCACGACGGTCCGGAGGCCCCCAATGTCTGCCCAAAATGTGGGGCCCCGAAGGAGAAGTTCGAGAAGTTGGCCGAAGAACAGGCTAACCTCGTGGATCGTTCGCGCCTGAGCAACGATCTGCACATGCAGCTCTCGGCGCTTCTCGACAAGGCGCTGGAAATCGCCGAGAAGGGCATCCAAGACAACCTCGATCCCGCCTGCGTGAAGATCTTCACCCGCACGAAAGAGTGCGCCACCCAGCTGAAACAGTCCATCAAAGCCGAGATTGTCACGCACATCAGCAAAGGCAAGTGGGGTTGATCCCACTGGAACCAGCTTCACTGCGGGCAGCCGCGGGGAGGTTGGACGGCGATAGCCGGCTTCGGCGCACTTCCTGGCCCGGCCGACCTGCCCCGCGGGCCTACCCGTGCCTGCGCTGTGAGGAAGGGGAAGATCCTGAAGCGCTTCTTCGCTGATGTGGCGGGCGGAGCAGACGACCGGGTCCGGTCGAGTCACGAAATTGCGTAGCTCAAGAGAGAGGGCATGTCATGGATCTGCCGCCTATTCACGTGCCGTTCCTGGGAGCCAGCGGGTTCATGGCAATCGTGATGCTATTGCACATGATCTTCTTCGCCAACTTCGTTGTGGGAGGGCCCGTTCTGGCCGTCGTGACCGAGTACCTGGGGCTTCGGCGGCGGGACGATCGGTACGACCTTTTCGCCCGGCACCTGGCCAACATGCTCTTCGTGGCGATGATTCTGGGCCCCGTATTGGGGGTGGGCATTGTTGCCCTGAACACGGGGCTCTTTCCGCGCTTTTTCAGCACCGGGGCGCGCGCCTTTTTCTGGCCCTTGGCCATTGAGATCGTGGCGTTCCTGCTTGAAGCGGTTTTCATTGTGGCGTACAAGTACACCTGGGAAGGCCTGCGCCACCGCCGACGGCTCCACATGACTTTGGGGCTCCTTGGAGCGCTGGGTTCGTGGCTGAGCATGGCACTGATCAATGGACTGGCGAGCTTTCTCCTCACGCCGGGCAAGTGGGTGGTGACGCGTCGTGCCATTGACGCGTTCTTCAACCCCTCCTTTCTACCCTCGCTCTTGCATCGTGCGGTTGCGAGCCTTTCGCTGGCGGCATTCTTCATGGTCGGATACGCGCTGTACATGCGGAGGAGAGAACCGCAGCCAGGCTACTCGGCCTGGGCTTTGCGTTATGCGGGTCTCTGGGCCGTGGTCACGACGTCCCTCCAATTTGTGCCCGGTGTGTGGTACCTGCAGAAGTTGCCCGCCGAAGTCTGGGCGAAGTTCCTCGCCGGGCCCCTCACCCCCTACTGGTTCGGAGGGATCCTTTTGGCGGCGGCTGCCGTGCTCATCGTCTACTTCGCCAGCCAGGATGCGCAGGCGGTTCTCGCTCGACGAGTCCTGCGAGGCATGGTGTGGTTGGCCATACCCATGATCTTTGCCACGACGTGGCTGATGGGCTTTAGCCGTGAACGGGCCCGAAAGCCCTACCTGATCTACGGCGTGATGTACGGAAATCAGCAGTGGGTCAAGGCGCCAACGGAATCGAAACCCGCCGTAAGTGCGGACGCGAGATCCCTGTTTCAGACCCATTGCGCGGCTTGTCACCCCGCCATCGGTGGCGATCCCTTCGAGAAGTCCAGGGCCTATTCCACGGACGAGGCTTTGGCAGCCTTTCTCCGCGATCCGGAATCTGCGGGCAAACCCAGTATGCCCCCCTTCGGTGGGAACGACGAGGAGCTGCAGGCCCTCATTTCCTTCCTTCGCAGCGGCGGTCGCTGAGCCGACTCACAGCTTGCGGATGGGATGATCAGAGGAGGCATCGGCCATGGATCTTCCGCCCGTGCGCTTTCCTTTCAGCAGTTCGGTGGCCCTCGGGGTCGTCGCACTGATTCACATCACCCTGGTTACGCTCGCCCTCACGGGACCGCTGGTCGCCGTGGCAACGGAGTACCTGGGACTGCGTCGTCAGGACGCCCGCTACGATGCTCTGGCCAAACGCCTGACCCAAATCCTGATCGAAGCCACGGTCATCGGGGGTATCTTCGGGAGCGCCATCGTGGTCCTGCTCCTCGGTTTCTACCCCATATTGATCGCCACGCTGTTCAACATCTTCTTCTGGCTGCTTGTGCTTCAGCTCCTGGCCGGTTACCTAATCAATCTCCTATTCATGACCCTGTACTTACTCCGGTGGGAAAGGATGAAGGACCGGCGGCGGGCTCACATGGCGCTCGGCATCATCGCTGCCATCGCCCCCTTCTTGGTGGCGGCGGTGTTCAACGCGGCAGTGACTTTCATGGGGACGCCCGGCCTTTGGCCCACCAGTGGCCGGATGTGGCATGCGGTCCTCAATCCGACCTTCGGGGCAAGCTTCCTGCATCGAGTTTTCGCCAGTCTTGCCCTGGTCGGGGCTTTGATCGTGGCTCAGGCGCTGTGGCGCAAACGGGCCGCTCCCGACCCGAGGAACGTGGAGATCCGCTACGGATCGCGCCTTGCCGTAGTAGCCACGGCGCTCCAGGTAATTCCGGGGCTGTGGTACTATTTCGCCCTCCCCCCGAGCTCCCGCGAGGTCCTCTGGATGGGAATCTACGGAGTTTGGATCGGCGGGATCTTGGCTGGACTGCTCGCCCTCGCCTTCTTCGCCATCTACGGCCTCGCCACCCATGAGCGCGTGGCGACGTCGGGTCTCTGGGCGGCCATTGGGCTCACAGTCCTCAGTGTCTGGCTGATGGGATGGACGCGCAGCGCGACGCGGGGCAACGACCTGATCGCAGGCGTCATGAGTTCGGAGCAGAAGATGCTCGTCACCCCCTCTTCCCTGATCGCGCCGGCGGACGCCCAAGCCCTCTTCGCCAAGAACTGCGGCATGTGCCACCCAGGCCTTGCGGGCGACGCCATAAGCAAATCAAGGAAGTACCAGACGGACGAAGAGCTGCGATCTTTTTTGGAGGACCCAGCGAGCCGGGGCGTAGCCATGCCACCAGTCCAGCTCCCCGAAACCGAGATGAACTCGCTGATCCGATACCTGCGGGAACAGGCCGGGGCCGCACGGCAGAGGTGAAACCCATGCCGCGACCTCGCACGAGCCGGATATTCCATCGATTTCGTTGGGTAACGGATGCAGGGTGGGCCGTTTGGGTACTGAGGAGACTCCCACAAACCGGGTAGCAACCCATGCGGATAGCACGAGCCACCATCAGCGTTGTGTACCTGGCTCTTCTGGTTCTGGCCTTTGCGATGGGGCCGATCCGCTACCATTTGCTCGGAAATCAGCATCCTCTACCGTACTCGGCGCCGGGAAGCGCTTTGGTGGGCAGATACGTCCAGGTACGCGCCACCGCGGCGAACGACTCAGCTCTCACGGTCAGCAAAGGACCATTCCAGTTCCGGGTCCTCCCGCTTCGCGATCCGCCGGGCCTGTGGGTGCTTCTGGCAGCCGAAAATCGAGTCATCCCTGACCAGACACCGGCGATCTACGAAGGTCGCCTTACGACCGCCCAGGAGGTGCCATTCCTCCGCCGGGAGCTCAGGAAGTTCCCCTCCCTGGCCCCCAATGCGTTAGTGGTGGAACAGGGCCATCGGCCCAAGCGGGCCCTCGGTTGGGGGTTCATTGGAGCCGTCCTGGTTATGCTTGCCGCCTCGCAATTGCTCCTCAGTCTGTGGGACCGGATCAGGAAACGGTAGATGACGAGAGGGATCGTCCGCGCGGAAGCGGGATTCGTTCATTGGATCAACCGCCACGGCAAGCAGAGGCAATGGGCGATCGTCCCCTTGCCCGAGGCCTTCGTGCGTTGGCAATTGGAGTGGCGCGCGACCCTCTACAAAGCGCTCCGTTCCGCCGAGAAGCGGACGCAGTTCGCACCCCCACATCTTCCCGTCCTCGCCACGCTCAATGGGGCCAAAGCCCCTGCGCCCATCAATCTCGCCGCCAAAGGGGTTACCCTCCTGCCGCGCGAGGATCGCCTGCAGGAGGTGGTGGATCAGATCGAACAGTTCGCCGCCCGAGGGGCGGAACCGGACTACTCCACAACCTGGCGCGAACGGGTCGGATTGGTCGAGCGGATCTTCGCAGACGCGGCGAGTTTCCATCCCAGTGCGCTGGGAGGACTGGAAATTTTCGAAGGCCGGACCTACAGGAATCTCGTGCGAGACCCGCGCGCCTCCCTCCTGTTCCTGAGCGGCGGTCCGGACTTCGTGAGCTACCAGATTGACGTGATCGCCGAGCTCGTCCGGGAAAACGATCTTCGTTACCGCTACCTATCTGGCCTGCGGCGCCTGTTCGAAGGCGCGCCATTCCACGTCCCGCAGAGCCGCTATGGATGTGGCTACGTCTTCTGGGTGATCGGGGTTAGCGACAAGACGCCGCGTACGAGAAGTTGGGAATGAATCTGGACTATCGGAACGTTCTTGTTGCCCTGGATGGCTCCCAATGGTCGAAATGGGCCGAAGAGTGGGCCGTCCACGTGGCCACGTGCTGCCGGGCCGTGCTCCACGGGCTTCACGTGTATGCCGCCCGAATGCACCGCACGCGGTTCGAGCAAATGGAGCCGGGTCTGCCAGAAGCCTACCAGCAAGAAGCCGAGCTCCGAAAACTGCGCGGGACTCATGATCAGCTGATTGGAGACGGGCTGAAGCTGATTTCCGACTCCTACCTGCGCGATCTGCATCGGAAGGCCCAACTCGGGGGCATAAACTTCCGGACGGCGCTCCCGGAAGGCAAGCACTACGTCGAGATCCTGAGATATGCCCGGAAAGCGAAGGCGGATCTCCTCATCCTCGGAGCCAAGGGACTCGGAGCGTCGGAGATGACACCGCTGGGAAGCGTGGCGGAACGCTTGCTGATGGGCGCTCCGTGCGACATCCTCATCGTCCGCTCCGTGCCTCCCGAGCGGCTGGGGGCAGTGATGGTCGGCGTGGACGGGTCTGAGTTCGCTCTCCGGGCAGTCCTTCGAGGCGCAGCCTGGGCCCAATCCCTCGGCGCCGGCCTGAGGCTTGTTTCGGTGTACGATCCGGAATTTCACACCGGCGTCTTCCGAACGATCGCGCAGGTGTTGCCTGAGGATACGGCGGCCCGCTTCGACTTCCGATCCCAGGAGCGCTTGCATGATGAAATCATCGACCACGGGCTCGCGCAGCTCTACCGCTCCTACCTGGAGCAGGCAGCTGTGGAACTGAATGAAGGCCCAGCGCTTGAGACCGCGCTCCTGAGGGGCAAGCCTTTCCAGGCACTGGTGGAGGAGGCGTTGCCGGGACGGGCCAGCCTCATTGTGGTCGGTCGGCACGGAGCTCATCACGAGCGGGCCTCACTCATCGGATCCAATGCCCTAGCCGTAGCCCGTTACGCCCCGATCTCGGTCCTCGTCACTGCGGGCCGGCATCGGGCCCGGAGATCAGGCCCCAAGGCCCTCGCATCCGACCAGGGGCTGCTTTGGGAACCGGAAGCCGAGGAGCGTCTCCAGCGAGTCCCCGACTTCGCGCGAAGGATGGCCAAGAGAGCGATCGAAAGATATGTCAGGGAAAGGGGTCTGGACCGCGTGACCCTCGAGGTGTACCTCGAGGCGAAAGAACGCTTCGGCATGTGATACGGACAGAAACCGGCAATCAAGTGTTTCCCCGGCCGCGGAGCGCTCGGGAATTGGGATCCAGCGCCGCCGAAGACCCAGCCTGTCGCCAGCCGGGCCAGCGTCGAAAGCGCGAGGAGATTGCGACGGAAGGCAGGTGCGGAAGTTTCCCCCCATTTCGAGCGCCTTTGCAGGCCAACCCCAAAAGCCGTGCCGGAAGGGCGAGCGGCCACGCCTTCGTACAGGCAGACTGAGAGGAGGGCTGCGTGCGTTACGTCTGCCGGATCTGCGGATACACCTACGATCCCGAGGCTGGGGATCCGAGCCAGGGGATCGCTCCGGGGACCGCCTTCGCAGATCTGCCGGAGGCCTGGGTCTGCCCTGTTTGCGGAGCCGATCGGTCCCTCTTCCAGCCGGAGAGCGCTCCTGAGGCTACCGAAGAGGGACCCGGTGGCCGGGTCGTGATCGTCGGCAACGGGGTCGCCGGATTCACAGTCGCGTGGGAACTCGTCAAGAGGCGACGAGGCTTGGAGATCCACATCGCGGCCGAGGAAAGGTATCATTATTACGCCCGCCCACAGCTGCCCAGGTTCCTCGCGGGTGAGCTGGGGATTGAGGACCTGCTCTTTTATGAGCCAAGCTGGTACGAAGCGCAGGGGATCCGGGTCTGGCTCCGTGATCCGGTGGTCCGGGTGGACCGCGAGGGTCGACAAGCGGAGCTCCGCAGCGGGCAGATCCTGAGCTACGACTGGCTTGTGATTGCCTCGGGGAGCCGGCCCGCGACGCCCCCAATCGTCGGGCGCGAGCTTTCGGGCGTCTTCACCCTCCGCACCATCGACGACGCGCTGGCCATCCGCGAATCCGCCCTGGATGCCCAACAGGCGGTGGTCGTAGGAGGCGGACTCCTCGGCCTGGAGGCGGGAAAGGGATTGCTCAGCCTCGGCCTCTCGGTCACGGTTGTAGAGGTCAACGATCATCTTCTGCCGCGGCAACTGGATCGCGAAGGCGGGGAGGTGCTGCAGCGGTTGCTGGAGCAGCAGGGCATGCGCTTTGTGCTCGGAAACTCCGTCGCACGCCTCGTAGGGATGGACCGGGTGCGAGAAGTGCACCTTGAGAACGGCCAGCGGTTGCGGGCCGATCTGGTGCTCATCAGCGCCGGCATCCGGCCGGAGATCGAGCTCGCCCGCGACGCCGGACTGACTTGCGATCGGGGCGTGATCGTAGACGATTACCTCCGGACGAGCGACGCTCGCATCTATGCCTGCGGCGATGTGGCCCAACATCGCGGGCGCATCTACGGGATCATCCCGCCCGCACTGGATCAGGCCCAAGTCGTCGCAGCCAACATCCTTGGGGAGAAAGTCGAGTACCACGGGTCCATCCCCACCGCATCCCTGAAAGTGGCCGGGATCGATCTCACCTCGGTCGGCGACGTGCTGGCCGAAGGTCCCGGAGTGGAACACATCCGCCTAATGCAGCCGGAGGAGGGCCGGTACCGAAAGCTCGTCCTGCGGGAGGGGAAAGCGGTTGGCGCCATTGCCATCGGATTCCGCGACCAGGTACCTCGCCTGCTTCAAATCGTGGCCGAACAGGCCGACCTGCGGAGCATCCGGCGAGAGCTGGAAAACCCGGATTTCGACTTCGCTTCGTGATCTCGAGCTGAGAAGCGAGGGCGGGAGTTTCGAACCACTGCCCCCAGCCAAAAGCGTGGACACGGTCGACCGACAGGCTAATGGAGAGAGCAAGAAACGGATAGGAGGAGGACGTCGTGGGAGCGTTGCGAATCACGGAAGGGGTTTACTGGGTGGGAGTGCTCAATGCGAACCTGCGCTGGTTCGACATCGTCGTGCCGACCGCGCACGGCACCACTTACAATGCGTACCTCATCGTTGATGAGAAAGTCGCGCTGATCGACACCGTGCATGCGGATTTCACCGAGCTCTTCCTCGAGAAGATATCCTCGGTTGTGGACATGGCGCGGATCGACTACATCATCGGACATCATGCCGAAATGGACCACTCCGGCTCGCTGGCCAAGGTACTCGAGGTAGCGCCAAAGGCGGAAGTGGTGAGCTCGAAGGCCGGGGTACGCTATCTCCAGCAGGTTACTAATCGCGAGTTCAAGTCCCGAGTCGTCGCCGACGGGGAAGAGCTATCGCTCGGGCGGAGGAGCCTGCGCTTCCTGAGCGCACCTTTCTGGCATTGGCCCGAAACCTTCTTCTCGTACCTGCCCCAGGATGGGATCCTCTTCTCCTGCGACGGGTTCGCCGCCCACTACGCTGACGAGCGCATGTTCGACGACCTCGTGGGCGACTTCAGCGATGAGTTCCGCATCTACTACGATCACATCCTGCGGGTGAACAAGAGCAAGATCTGGCAAGCGGTGCAGAAGGTGCGCCAACTCGATGTGCGGATCATCGCGCCCAGCCACGGCCCCATCCTGAGACAACGGGCGAAATGGGCCATCGAGACGTATGCGGAGTGGAGCCGCCCCATCGAAAAGGTCGGCAAGAAGGTGCTGATCTTCTACGTGGCCGCGTACAACAACACTGCTCGCATGGCTGAAGCGATCGCCGAGGGGCTCCGAAAGGCGGGCGTGGAATGCTCGCTCCTCGACGCCAAGGGACTTGACGTGGTGAGCATCCTCGACCAGATTGAGGCGGCCGATGGTCTTTTGTTCGGCTCGCCCACCTTCAACGGGGACGCGGTCAAGCCCATTTGGGACGTCCTGTATTGGCTATCTTTCGTCGAGGTGAAGGGGAAGAAGGCAGGAGCATTCGGCTCCTACGGCTGGAGCGGCGAGGCCACCAAACTCATCGAGGCACGCCTGCAGGATCTGAAACTGACCGTCCCCGTGCCGGCTGTGAAAGCCACGCTGGTGCCGTCGGAGGAAGAGTTGGAGCGATGCCGGCAGTTCGGCCAGGACTTCGCCGCTAGCCTGTAGGCCGGCGGCAGCCCCAATGGGTCTTCAGACCAGCGCGCGCCCGGGATGCGCGAGGAGGGACCGATGGTCAGGGAGCCAATCACGCGAAGGGAGTTCATCGGTTTGGCCGCAGGGATCGGCGTGGCAGCTCGCGAACTCCGCGATCCGCAGAAGCCGGCGGCGAGGACCGCGGAGACCTTGCCCACCATCCCCTTAGGTCCATACCGGGTGAGCCGGCTCATCGTGGGTGGGAATCCCATCAGCGGCAACTCGCACTGGTCGCGCGAGCGCGACGAAGAGATGATGGACTATTTCACCGCCGCCAATGCGAAGAAACTCCTGCGGCGCTGTGAAGAGCTGGGGATCAACACCTGGCAGTCGCGCGGGGATCGGCACATCCTCCGCCTCCTCCGGGAATACCGGAACGAAGGAGGGACGATCCAATGGATCGCCCAGACAGCTACCGAGATGGCCGATCCCTTCCGAAATGTGGCTGAGATCGCCCGGATGCGCCCGATAGGCATCTACCATCATGGCTCGAGGACCGATCGCCTGTGGCTGGCAGGGGAGATCGACTCCGTGCAGGACATCCTCAAGGCCATCCGGGATCAGGGAGTGCTGGTGGGCCTCGGGAGCCACGTTCCGGAAGCCCTCGAATATGTCGAGGAAAAGGGCTGGGACGTGGACTTCTACATGACCTGCTTCTACAATATCAACCGGAGGATCGACGGCAAGGAAGCCTACCTCCCCGAGGATCGCGAGAGGATGGTCCGCTTCATCCGATCGACGCGGAAACCTTGTCTAGCCTTCAAGGTGCTGGCTGCCGGCCGGAATGCGACCACGCCGGAACAGCTGCGCGCAGCGTTTCAGTACGCCTTTGCCAACATCAAACCCGGCGATGCTGTGGTCGTCGGCATGTTCCCGAAGTACCGGGATGAGCCCGGCGAAAACGTGGCCATCGTCCGCGAGATCCTGGCCCAAGAGGCCGGCAAACCGAATTGACCGCGGCTCCTGCTCGCCGGGACTAGCTTGCGGAAGTGATCTCCATCGATTGCAAGGCGAACGAATCGCGGAGGAAGGAATCCATGGCGAAGTGGCGCTGCCGTAATTGTGGACATGAGGTCAAGGGCCGCTGCCGTCCCAAATCCTGTCCCCAGTGCGGGGCCCCAAAGGAAGACCTGGAGAAGGTGGAGGACTGACCGGCTGCGGCAGGTCGCCGGGGCGGAAACCCCGGCGACCTGACCCACGGTCAAGACCCCGCAGCTTACCCTTCGCCTCCGAGGGCCTGGCTTGCGCAAAGTCGGCCCGGGGACGAAAAGGATCAGGAAGAAAGGGCTCCTCAGCGCAGGGATGGCCGCGCAGGCAGGTCGCAAGGAGAGGGAAAGGGCCACTATCCCGACCGAGGCCACAGCAGGAGATGGGTCGTACGGGCAAGTTTGCCCTGCGCCGTCCTTCCCGGACTACCGTAGCCGTCCTGGTTTGCCGGAAATACCGCCACCCGACGAGGGGCGTCGAGGCGCGGGCTCTCGGCTCGAAGCTGGCCACCAGGGGGATTAGCCTGTCAAGGCTGATCGGCTCTCGGCACGGAGAGGGTAACCCTGTCACCTGCCTGTAGCCGAAGTTCGGGGTCCAGAGCGGCGCTGCCGAAGTCGCGCAGAACCAACTGGCGCACGCGGAGGCTCCCTCCGCAGACCTCCAGATCCGCCGCCACCCGGTCGCCGGCGGGAGTGAGCTGCACCGTTCCCCAGGCGTAGCCATTGGACCAGAACCAGCTCACCGCCTTCTTGGGCGCCGAGAAGGTCAAGGTTCGTTCGACTCCGGAGTAGTGGAAGCCGGTCAAGGCGAGGATCGCGGCCCAGGAGGCCATCGCCCGGGCGTAGTGGTGGCCGCACTCCGCCTCGTCGAAGGGATTCCGACGCAGCCCGTTGTAGCGGGCACGAACGCTGCGGATCACCCGCAGTCCTTCCTCGATCATTCCCTCGTACAGCATGCCCACTGCGGCGGTATACTCGAAGCCGGTCATCACCTCGTTGAAGTAGGAGAAGGGGTACTTCGGACGTCCCTTCGGGTAAGCGGCCATGATCAATGCCGATTCGTCGCAGGCCGCGTAGGTGCGCATGTTGTTGAAGTGATCGAAGAGCGAATCGCGCCAGTTGTACTTCAGGATGCTCTGCAGCGCCGTGCGGACATGCTGCGGATCCACCAGGTAGCCCAGGCCGCAGATGTGTGCCATGTACTGGCCCACGAGCTGATCCACGAGGCAACCCTCAGCCAGCTGGTAGTCCGGATGCTCCAAATCCTTCGCTCCCGCCGAACCCCGGAACAGGTTGAGGGTGGAGGAGTCAATCGGAGGTACGACCACTTTGTGCTCGTAGTACTCGCCGTTGAACAGGTTCGCATCGATCCATCGGCTCCCTTTTTCAAAGAGTTCGCGGCAGGTAGCAGCGAATTCCTGCTCGCCCAGATCTCGCGCCATTTCTTCGGCGGCTCGGAGCGCCCCGAGGTACCAGATCCCCATCTGCGGATTGGGGCCGAAGTACTCGACGTCCATCGTATTGTGCTGGATTCCCTCCATCACCCCGTCCCTATCGGCATCCCAGCCGCCGGGAATCCAGCAGAACTCCAGTGCCCTGCGCACTTGCGGCCACAAGCTCCTCAGGAAACGGTCGTCCCCGGAGAGCTGCCAGTCGCGGTACATCTTCATGATCGTGCCCATCTGCCCGTCCGCCGCTGCAAATCCGCGCACCTCCCGATTCTTGTCCAAAGGCAAAGCCACGCGGAAGTTCATCAATCCGTCAGGATGCGTGGCGTAGCCGAACTCGACCTCGCGCATGGTGCGGGAAAGCTCACTGAAGAGGAAGGCAGTGGCCTGCTCGTAATTCCAAACATGCGTGCAGGAGCCGTGGCAGCAACCGCCGTCGTCAAATGTGCCTTCCCATCCCAGAAGATGGCCGCTTGGGATGCGGAAGCACGTGTTGGAGCGCAGCGTGCTCAGGTTGAACAAAGCGGCCTCCTTGACCTCCGGCGGCAAGTCGCTCCCGACCAAAGCGCTGACGAACCGGGCGGTCATCTCCTCGAGTTCTTCGAGCCTCGGCACTACCTTCTCCAACACGTCCCAAGCGTCGGAGAAACGCGTCGTGTAGTAGTTGCCAATGGTTTCCTTCCCATTCCAGTCCTGACGATTCGGGAAATGCCAAGCGATCAAGAACTGGACGGCGTAAGTGCCCCGCGGAGGCAGGGAGAAACGGACCGCCAGCGATGCCAAGGGAGAGTCAGAGTTCGGCTCGTAATTCTCATCGAACTGCCCATTGTCGGAGAAGTCATCCCAGAGGTTGAGCAAGGTTCCGCCCCAATAGCGCAGCGGCGTCGCAGTTCGGTAGCTGACCCCCTCCTTCGCCAGGGTGACGAAAGCCATGGTGCCCCATTGGGCCGCATCCGCCGGTACCCCTTCGGACCACATGTAAATCCCTTGGAAGCCCTTCCCCCGGCGGAAACGATTCTTGTTCGATTTCGCCCCCGTCACGATGAACGCATTGCTCCAGGTTCGTGTGAGCTCGTGCCCGTCCATCCCGACGAAGTTCTCGAAGTTCCCGCAAACGGAAACATCCAGCACAGCGTCAGTTTCGTTCGTGACATGATACGTCAGCACCAGAATGGGAAGTCCGCTTGCCTCGGCGTCGGCAGGGATGAGCGGGTTGAAAACCTCCCCGCTCACGCGGACGGGCATCTGCTCATCCCAGAGATTCACTCGACCGAACGGGTAAGAGGCATCGAAGGTGGCGTGTCGGAAACGCGGCAGCCCGTGATTCGGCACGGGCGTGCCCATCATGCTCTCGTATTCGTGATCCGCCAGGGGTCCGAGAAGAGCTTTGGTCTGTTTCGACCCGTCCGGACGACGAACCCAGATGGCGAAGAACGGCATCACGTGTTCGAGCGAGGCATGGACACCTGGCCCAGCGTGGAAGCCTTTGGCCGCACGGTTCACGATCTCCCAGTCCCGCAACTCGCCGCGGCCGCCGAAGGAAATCGTGCCCGTCCCGATCCCGCCGACAGGCAGCGCGATTCTCGCCACGTGCTGCTCATCGTAGTGCTTCAGCACAAGCCAGCGAGGAGCTGCGCTCGCCGCGCAGACCAGGATCACAACCCCCGTGAGGCTGAGCCACGCGGACTTCACCATCATGCAAGCCATACCCGCCCTCCTCGATGATCCTTCCGCGCCCAATGCACATGCTTGGGGAAAGCCGCCGAAAACGCGCGGGGCTCGCGTCCCGAAACCGAACGCGAGCCCCGGTGGCCATGGTCGCCATTCGCCTCGCGACTCACTTCTTGCCGTGGCAATAGCCGCAGAAGCCCTCTCCCGCTCGGGTCCGGACGTGGCAATTGAAGCACACGGCCCCAGGGTCGTGATGGAACTCGGAGGATTCTCCAAAACGTTCTGAGAAGCCGGCCCCGTGCGTCTTCGGATCCGTCCCCTTGACGCCGTCAAAATCGGTGTGGCACATGAGGCAGGTGGGATCCGCACCCTGAACGTCGTGGCAGGAGGCGCAGCGCTCGATGTCCCGTTCCGCGAGCTCGGCATGCCGTCCGCCGCCAGAGCCCACGGCCCCTCGGATGGCGCCCCAGTCCGCGCCTCCGTGCCATGCGGGCCGATGCCTGAAGGCACCCCCCGCCGTTCGCTCGGAGTGACACTGCACACAGGTCTGATTCGCCTCGTGGCAAACCTGGCATTGCTCCGCCTTCCCTTCGGCATCCAAGGCGTGCCAGTAGCGGTAGTTCAGATCATGGACGCGCGCCAGCGCAAGCGGCACATGGGACCCGGGGCTCGGGCGAAAACCGGAGAAATACTCCGTCGGCAGTAGCTTCGAGCTCAGAAGATCGACCGCCTCGTGGCAATCCTGGCATTCCCGGTTCTGGTGGCAATGCGCGCAGTCCTTCTCCGCGCCGGCCCTCAGCTGGGTCATGTGCTCGTGCGGCCAGTCCGGAGTATGGTTCATCGGGAGCACCTGTACCTCATCCAGGTGGCAGAGCTGGCATTCCTGGGACACGAGCGACCCATTGTGGCAAACGTTGCAGCTCTCGCGCGGTGGGATCTTGCGGCCATCCCCGAGGTCCACCTGATCGATCCCCTTGTGGCACTGCAGGCAAGTGAGCTTGGTTTTCTCCAGATGCAGAGCGTGACTGAAACGGTACTTCCGCACGGGATTCGCCAAGGCCTCCAATTTCTCCTGGGAAGTGTGGCAACGAAGGCACTGGCTTTCGTCCGCCACATCGTGACAGGCCCCGCACTGCTCCATCGTCGGCAATAGACGGTCCTGCGAGAGCTGGCTTTGGGCCGCAGTGGGATGGCACGCGGAGCATTCAGCCCCGAGCTCTCGGACGTGTCGCTTATGCGAGAATTTGATCAGTTCCTTCCTGCCCTGTCCCCACGCAGTGAACCACCCGATGAACAAAAGTGCGCAGAAGAAGCCGAGGATCCACGGTCGTCCTCTTGCCACGCTCCTCATCGCTCGATCTCCTCGTCCTTGACCCTTCGCCGGAAAGTCAACCTCCACAGGTCACGTTCGGAAGCTGTAAGAGGCCCTCAGCAGTGCCCTCAGATCGGAGTCCAGGTGGGGATTCTGTAGACCCTGGAACTCCAGATCCAATCGGAGCCCGCGGGAGGGATACCAGGTTGCCCCGACGGTTCCGGCGAGGGTGTACTCCCACTCAGCATCGAGCCCGTAGTAACGGTAAGTGTTGTAGTCGGAACTCACATGAAGCCAGAGCTTTTTATTCACCTTCCAGCGATAGTCGCCAACAAGGCCCCAGCGATCGCCACCGTAGCCGGATTGATGCGCCAGACCGAGCGTTCCCCCGCGAGCGCGCAGCCCGAGCGAAAAACGCCGAGAAGATTCCCCTTCCAGCCCGATCCAGGCCGCCCGGGCGAAGAGGCCCACCTCGCGCGAAAGGACGTACAGCACTCGGCCGGCTATCTCCTGATTGCTCCTCTGTGAGAACACACCGAAGATGGAGTTCCAATCGACGAGCGGATTCCGGAAGATGTAGTCCAGCCCGACTTCCACCTTGCCGAGATTGCCGCGGGCATTGCACTCCGCACGCTGGACCCGGTTCCATAGCAGGTCGTAGTCGAGCCTGGCGGAGAGTTCGGCGGGGCCGAAACTGTGCCACGCGTCGAAGCCCAGTCGCCGCTGCTGAAGAGCCGAGATTTTCTCCAGCAGCCAGCGGTTGGCCGTGAACTCGCCCGGGGTCAAGTAGACCTTGCGCGCGCGACTCTTCTGTACGAAACTCATCGCCAGACGGGTCTTCTGCCACGCCGCACTCCGCAATCGGCCCCCGAACATGTGGCTCTCGTCCCAGGAGTCCACCTTCAACCCCTCGGTGAGGGGCATTTGGAGGCCTGCGTACGCTTCTGCCTCCGCCCTGCCATCCCAGAGGTATCGCCCGCTGATGCCATCCACGGTGCCAAACCCAACCCCAGCGAAGACGCGCTGCCGGCCAATCCGAAGCTCTCCCCCCTGGAAGTCGTAGCGGAGGTAAGCGCTGTACAACCACAGGCGCGGGTCATCCACCGTATTGCTGCGAAGGTCAGTGCTGGCGAAACCATACAGGTGGAAGGATAGGCCCCGCCACCCGAGGCGAGAGATCGTAAGGTCCAGCGTCTGGTAGCCGCGGAGGTGCTGGCTCTCGCCGCTTGGTCCGGGAGCTCGTTCAAAGGCGTAGAGGGCGGTGGTCGATCTGCCTTGGAGACTTTGCCCCGACGCAGATCGGAGCAGGGCAAACAACGGCACGAGCCACAAGAAGGCATACAACGTCCGACGTCGTCCTCGCAGGAACATGGGTACCCTCATTTCGACTAATTGTCAAGCCCTCAGGCGTGAAGGGATCACGGCACTTTCTCCACCACTACGTTCCCATTCGCCTCGATTTCTGCTGGAACCATCGCCCCCTGGCTGACCTTCTGCTGTAGGTAGTCGCGCGTGAGGAAGACCGCAGCATTCAGGTGGCAAGGGCCGTAGCAACCGGAATTCTGCGTCGTCTTCTTGCGAATGTTGTGCGGACTCGCATAGCGCCAGGTGGGGAACTCCGAGAACCGCGTTTGGCTCACTCCCCAGTCGGTATAGCTGTCCGGCGCAATGGGAACGTGCCGCAGCACCACCCAGTCCCAGGGATGGCGGTCGCTCTTCGCTGGGTTCTTCCCAATCCGGAAGTCGACCTCCTCGAGGGCCAACTGGCTCCTCTGCCTGCTCACATGGCAATTGTAGCACGTCAGGTAGGACTGGGAGTGACACACCTGGCACTGCACCTTCTTCACCATCAGCCGGTGGTAGATATTGGTCGTGGTTTCGGAAAGCACCTGCGGGTGGCAACCGCTGCAGCTGGGGAGATCGGCCACCTCGTAGCGGCTCTCAGCCGGCTGCCCCTCGCCGTGGAACCCGCTCCTCGGGTGGCAATCGAAGCAGGTCATGCCGCGCTCGAAATGCACATCCGGCTGATTGCCTTGGACGAGACCCTGGTACTCTCGGGAAAGCCTTTCGTGACAGGTCAGGCAGCTCTCGCGCGGATCGGGTTCGCCGGAAATCGTGTGTTGGGCGGTGATCGGAGCGCTCCCACCGGCATCGCGTTTCAGGTGGCACTTGCCGCAGCTGGCGTGACAGCTTCCGCAGGCCTGCTCAAACATGTCGCGAGCATTGCCTGCCAACTCCGTCGCCCCGGTTCGTTCCCGGATCGCCCGCAGCACCCCGCTCTGCGACCCATGGACCGTGCGCCCGTAACGCTCCGCCCGTTCCCGGTGGCACGAGGCGCAGATGTTCCCCGCCCGTCCTGAGGGATCGTCAACTAGACCCTTGTGGGCCTCTTGCTCCCTGGCCGGCTCTTCGGTGCCCGCATGACACCCGGTACAGCCGCGTCTTCCGTGGACCGAAGTCACAAAATCCTTGCTCACGGCGTAGCCGGCTTCGACCTGCGAGGCTACCCCCACAACGTGACAGCTCTCGCAGGTTCCCTCCCTGGGATCCAGGGCCTCCGTCGGCGAACGCTTCGTGCAACCGGAAAGCGCCACTGCCCAGGCTGGAATGGCCAGCAAAACCACAAGGCGTGATACGCGCATTCGTTCCTCCCATTCTCACGCAAAGCCCAAGGGATCGGGACGGGCAAGACTTCTGTCGCTTCCCAACCGGCCCGACGACAGCACCTCCCCCCCGCCCCAGAATCTGGCGCAAGGTAATCGAGGTGGGAGAGGAAGTCAAGCTGAAAATGCAACGAAGGTGGAGCAGCCCTCGGAGGAAAGCTCCGGAGCGGGTTGCGTCCCGCGAGGCGAACCCGGAGCGGACCTCCCCTCCCGGCGCGGAACCGAGTCCGTGCCTCCATCCGGCCGGCAATGGACCGCTCCGACAGCGAGAAGCCGCACTTACCGTGACTCCACAGTGGGCGGTGGCGGCTGCGGAATGCCGGGTCGGCGCTCGACGCCCGTCCGCTTGCCAGCGACTGGCGCTGGGGAATGCGGCTTTTTCAGGGACAGGGCACGCAGCACGGCGAGTCGCTTCAGCAGCTGGATCCCAAGCGCCGGATCCACACCTTTGGGGCAAGCCTCCGAACATGCCCCCGCCAAATGGCAACGCCAGACGCCGTCGCGGCCGGCCGCGATCCTCAGCCTTCCCTCGGCACCGGCATCCCGGGTGTCAGCGCAGTACCGGTAGGACTGGGCCAAGGCCTGGGGACCCAAGTAACGGGGGTCGGTCGCCACCGTCGGGCACGCAGTGAGACAGAGACCGCATTTGATGCAATAGGTGAACTGCAGGTATCGAAGCAACTCCTCGGGCTTCTGGAGGAACTCAGCGGTCGGGTGTTCGAGCTCCTGCTCGTTGCGGATGATGAAGGGTTGAACTTCCCGGTGCTTCGCGAACAGCTGACTGAGGTCGGGCACCAGATCCTTCACCACCGGATAGTTGGGCATGGGCCGAACGTCCACCAAGTCCGAGTTCAGCTCCAGGATCTGGGTCTGGCAGGCGAGCCGCGGGAAGGAATTGATGTACATGCCGCAGGAGCCACATACCCCCATGCGGCAGCTGAAGCGGTACGAAAGGGTCGCGTCCAGATTGTCCCGGATGTAGTGAAGCCCGTCCAGCACCGTCATTCCCCGCGTCACCGGGACGCGGTACTCCCTCGTCACAGGCCGGTCCTGTCCAGGACTGTACCGCTGCACCCGGAAAACCACTTCCCTTACGATCTCGTCACTGAGCGCCTGCCCGGAATGCTCGTTCCGCTGGCACATCGGCATCTCCTCCCTACCGCACGTAGGCGGCAATGGCCGCGATCGTCCCCAGCACGAAAAGCGACGCACCCAGAAGGATGAGGATTCCCTGAATCACGCGCACCGCGGTGGGGCCGGGACCCAGTTCCAACAAGATGTTCCGCAGGCCATAGAGGCCGTGATAAAGGGCCGCAGCCAGCAAGATCACGTACGTGATGGTGAAATAAAGCTGCTTGTTCCGCATCACAACGGATGCCCAGCCCAAGGCATCGCGATAGCCCGTACCCAAGGCCGTCAGGACGTCCTCCAGGTGCATGATGCCCATGTGAATGCTCAGGAAGACCAGGATCACCACGCCGGCAGCGAGGTGAAGCGTCCACAATGTAGCTTCGCGCATGGGTCACGCCTCCAACACTAGTGCTTTGTCACGAAGAAATCCCAGCCTCCGGCGAGGATCAGAATGCCGGAAATGATCATCAAGGCGAGGAAGAGCGGTCGTTGTCGGCGATGCGCGATCGGATAGGGATACTCGGGACGCACGGGATTGCCCAGCCCCAATCCGAGCTCGCCGAGGATCAAACGCACGCCATTCAAGGCGTGGTAGGCAAAAGCCACGTACACCAGGAATTCTCCAATCCGGAAGATGGGGTGGCTGAGGAAGCCCATGACCGACTCCCACGCCGCCTGGCCGAGGGCCCGGGATGAAGTCACGCAGATGTGCATGAGGAAGTACAGCAACAACCCGAGGCCCGTGATCCGATGGAGGGTGTAGGCGTAGCGCTCCAGCCCGAATCGTCCGGCATACACCCATCCGCGAAGGCCAATCTGGCCTGTCTGACTCCCATTTGCCATGGCACTACCTCCTGTCGAGAACCCTCAGTACGTACGCTCGACCGGCTTCCACGTTGTGATGACCACGGGTTTGTACTCGAGTCGGGGGCCTTCCGGCGTGCGGAATGCCAATGTGTGCTTCAGCCACTTTTCGTCGTCGCGCTTGGGGAAATCGCGCCGGGCATGGGCCCCTCGCGACTCCTCGCGGGCCAGGGCACCGGCAAGCAGCACTTCGGCCACGTCGATCAGGTTCTCCGTCTCCAACGCGTGGATCAGATTGGTATTGTAGGCCCGCCCCTTGTCCTGAATCGAGATGAATTGGAAGCGCTCCCGGATCTCGCGCACCCTGCGCAGCCCCTCTTCCAGCTGATCGCCCGTCCGGAAGACCCCGGCGGCGGTGACCATCGTGTCGCGCAGTTCCTGCCGCAGATGGTACAGGTTCTCCCGGCCTTCCCTACGGAGCAAATCCCCGAACACGCGCTCGTACTCTCTGCGGACCAACTCCTCGGGCGCCTTCTCGGCAGGGCCCTGGTGCATGACGTACTCAGCCGCCTGCTTGCCTGAGATGGCCCCCCAGGCGAGACATTCCGCCGTGGAATTGGTCCCCAGCCGGTTGGCTCCGTGTAGACTCACCGCCGCCGCTTCGCCCGCCGCCCAGATCCCTTCGACGCGCGTCTTGCCATCGATGTCCGTTTCGATCCCGCCCATGGAGTAATGAGCCACTGGCCGGACGGGGATGGGCTCCTCAATGGGATCCAGTCCCAGGAATTTCAACGTCACTTCGCGGATGAGGGGCAATCGCTCCAGGATCCGGTCACGGCCTAAGTGGCGGAGGTCCAGGTGCAGGTAATCCAACCCTCGCGGCCCTTTGAACCCTCGACCCTGCTCGATCTCGGTCATCATGGCGCGCGAGACCACGTCGCGGGGGGCAAGCTCCATCCGCTCCGGGGCGTAGTTGGCCATGAAACGCTCCCCCCGATTGTTGAGAAGATAGCCCCCCTCCCCGCGGCAAGCCTCGGTCATCAGGATGCCGCTCGGGATCAAGCCGGTTGGATGGAATTGGAGGAATTCCATGTCCTCGAGCGGGATGCCCGCACGGTAGGCCAAGGCAAGGCCGTCGCCCGTGACGGTCTGCGAATACGTGGTGAAGCCAAAGAGGGTTCCCGCCCCGCCCGTGGCGATGATCAGAGCCTTGCCCTCCATCACGTAGAACTTGCCGCTGGCCATTTCGATGACCGTCAGCCCCCGGAACCGCCCATCTTCCACCAGAATGGACGTAGCGAACCACTCGCTGTAGCCCGTCCAGTTATCGTACTTGAGCAGCGTGTCGTAGAGCGTCTGCATCTCGAAAAACCCGGTCTTGTCCTCCGCGAAGGTCGCGCGCGGGAAGCTGTGCCCCCCGAACGGGCGCTGAGCGATGCGGCCGTCCGGATCCCGCGACCACGGGATCCCCCAGTGTTCCAGGAGTAGGATCTCCTCCGGCATGATGCGCACGAAACGGTGCACCACATCCTGGTCCGCCAGGAAATCGCTCCCCTTCACCGTATCCCAAGCGTGCAGCTCGAAGCTGTCGCCTTCCTCCGGTCGGAGGACAGCGGCAGTTCCGCCTTCCGCGCACACGGAATGAGCGCGCATCAACTGGACCTTCGAAACCAGACCGACACTGATCTTCCCGCCGCTGACGCGGCAAGCTTCCACCGCCGCGCGCAAACCCGCGAGCCCCGAACCCAGGATGATCAGATCGTGACGGATCACCTCGGTCATGCTCCCTCCCCTTCGGTCCCAAGAGCAGTAGTCCTCGCGCACCGTGCCCCGTTGCCCGTTAGCCGCTTAGTGCGATGGTTTTTCCCGCTGATCCCGCCTCCTTCCTGCGACCCATCTCCAAGCGGGGGGTCGCCAGGGTCGATTTTGGGCAATCGTTGTACCAACGAGGCCTCCCGCCCCCCAGCCGCTCGCTCCGCCTCTCAGCCGTCAGACGCGCCCTTTCGGGCTGTCCTCCGAGCTTTTCCCCATTTCTCGGAACTTGCGGCTTCCATTTCTCGCGATTGGAAAATTCTAGTGCGGGGGTTTAGGCCAGCTGGTAGCGGAGTCTACCCTCGCGGTACAAGTTGCCACCATGACAATCCTGGGCCACGGTGAGCGGAAGTTCCTTGACCACGAGCCTGCGGATGGCCTCGGGGCCGAGCTCCTCGTACGCCACCACCTCGGACGAAACCACGCACTGGGCGATCAGCGCTCCCGCTCCCCCGATGGCGGCGAAGTAGACCGCTTTGTACCGCTCCAGAGCCTCTTGTACTTGCGGCCCCATCTCTCCCTTGCCGATGATGCCCTTTTGTCCGGCGGCGATGAGCTGCGGCGCATACGCGTTCATACGGCCGCTAGTGGTGGGCCCCGCGGCTCCGATCACCTTCCCCGGGCGCGCCGGCGTCGGGCCGACGTAGTAGATGACCTGGCCACGGATGTCCAGAGGAAGCGGCTCTCCCTTTTGAAGCAGCTCGACCAGCCGCTTGTGGGCGGCGTCGCGCGCCGTGTAGATGACCCCGCTGAGGAGCACGTTGTCGCCAGCCACAAGGCCCTGCACGACCTCGTCGGTCAGTGGGGTGCTCACGCGTTTGAAGGCCGATGACATGTCTTGACCTCCCTTCCCAGTTTCTCGTCTCACCGTAAACGGGCGGGTCAAATCGTGACGGACTTATGGCGAGCCGCGTGGCACTGAATGTTCACCGCCACGGGAAGGGAGGCGATGTGGCACGGGAAGGTCTCGATGTGCACATCCAGCGCCGTCACACGGCCGCCCAGTCCCTGCGGACCGATGCCCAGCTTGTTGATCTCCTCCAGAAGTTCCAGTTCGAGTTGGGCGTAGTCGGGGTCGGGATTCCTTGAGCCCACTTCGCGCAGCAAGGCCTTCTTGGCAAGCCAGGCGCACTTCTCGAAGGTCCCCCCGATTCCCACACCCACGATGATCGGCGGACAAGGATCTCCGCCCGAGCGGCTGACACGCTCAATCACAAATCGTCTGACACCTTCCACCCCGTCGGCCGGTTTGAGCATCCGGACTTCGCTCATGTTCTCACTGCCTCCCCCCTTGGGCGCGACGGTGAGCCGAATCTTGTCTCCGGGCACGATCTCCGTCCAGATGACGGCCGGCGTATTATCGCCCGTGTTGATCCGCCTGAACAGCGGGTCATTCACGATCGATTTCCGCAAGTACCCCTCGGCGTAGCCCCGCCGCACGCCCTCGTTCACGGCGTCCACGAGGTTGCCCCCCACCACCTGGACCTCCTGGCCCAGCTCCACGAATACCACCGCAAAACCGGTATCTTGGCAGTAGGGATACTCGCCCTGGGCGGCGATCCGAGCGTTCTCGATGAGGCGCTCGAGAATGGCCTTGCCTACAGGAGATTCTTCCTTCTCCAAGGCTTGCTGGAATGCCTGGATGACATCCTCGCCCAACTCGTAGCTCGCCTCGATGCACAATCGAGCCACCTCGGAGCTGATCCTCTCAGCGGGAACCTCACGCATGGCTGCGTCCTCGCCCGTTTGCTCTTCCGTTTTCACTGGCCGCAGGATCCGCCCCCGGCCCCGCCTTTGGGCTCAAAGAAAAGGCCACCTTCCCCCGAGGTCGGAGGCAGGTGGCCTTTCGGATCCCCGAATCCTCCACTTCAGAGCTTGGTCTCCGCCACAGCCTTCTTCACAGCCTCGAGGGAGTTCATCAACATCGCCCGTTCCTCGTCCGTCAGCTGCACCTCGAGGACCTTTTCCACACCTCCCGCCCCGATGATCACCGGCACGCCGATGTAATAGCCGTGAATCCCATACTCGCCTTCCAGGTAGGCGGCGCAGGGGACGACCCTCTTCTTGTCCTTGAGGTATGCCTCCGCCATCAGTACGGCGCTGGCGGCGGGGGAGAAATAGGCGCTGCCATTGCCGAGCAGCTTCACAATCTCCGTGCCGGCGTCCCGCGTCCGCTGCACGATGGCGTCGATGCGCTCTTTCGGCAGAAGCTCGGTGAGGGGAATTCCACCCACCGTGCAAAGCCTGGGCAGAGGCACCATCGTGGGGCCGTGTCCTCCCAACACCACAGCGGCTACATCTTCCACGGACACTCCCAACTCCATGGCCACGAAGGCGCGGAAACGGGCTGTGTCCAGTACTCCCGCCATGCCCACCACCTTCTGCTTCGGGAACCCAGTGAGCTTCTTGAAGGCGTAGACCATCGAGTCCAGCGGGTTGGTGAGCACGATGTGGAAGGCATCGGGAGCTACCCGTTTCAAGTTGGCGGCGACGTCGGAGATGATCTTCAAATTCACCTCGAGAAGATCCTCCCTCGACATGCCGGGCTTGCGCGGAACACCTGCGGTGATGATGGTGACGTCGGCGCCAGCCACGTCGTCGTAGCTGGAGGTGGCTGTGAGGTTGCAATCGGAGTCATCGATGGGCGTCATTTCCTGGATATCCAAAGCCTTCCCTTTGACGAAGTTCTCCTTTTCGGGAATATCCAGGATCACCACATCCCCGAGCTCCTTTTGCGCGATCAGCAGCGCCGCGATGCCCCCGATCTGTCCTCCGCCGATGAGCGCAATCTTCCTTCGAGCCATCTCGACCTCCCTCCCTTCGCGGTTCAAGTCCGCACGCGCCTACTCTTGCCCTCTCGCGCGTCGCATCTCCTGACGTTTCTCCGGTGGGTTTCCCCCAAACAAACAGGGCTGAGTTCCTTCCTCAGCCCTGTTCTCCACATCAGCTCAGCACATTCACGACTTTCTTGTTCCGCCCTTTCGTCTCGAACTTCACGTAGCCATCCACCAGGGCGAAGAGCGTGTCGTCTCCCCCGATGCCGACATTCCGGCCAGGGTGGATCTTCGTCCCTCTCTGCCTCACCAAGATGCTTCCGGCGCGCACGAACTGCCCGTCGTAGCGCTTCACCCCCAGCATCTTGGGGTTACTATCCCGCCCGTTCTTGGAGCTCCCCACACCTTTCTTGTGAGCCATAAATCGACCTCCTATTGCCTCAAGCTACGATATCGTCCACTCGGATGACAGATTGCGGCTGCCGGTGACCGCGTTTCACCTTGTACCCCTTGCGCCGCTTCTTCTTGAACACCACCACTTTCTCGTCCCGGCCGTGCGCGACTACCGTCGCCACGATCTTGGCTCCCTCAACCACGGGAGAGCCCACGCGGACCCCCGTATCCTCTCGCAGGAACAAGACGCGATCGAACTCTGCCTGCGTGCCCGGTTCGAACGGAAGCTTCGGAGTGACGTATTCCTTGCCCTTCTCCACTCGGAGCTGCTTTCCGGCGATTTCCACAATGGCGTACATTCGGACTCATCCTCCTGACATTACCTCCACCTGATCCAATTGCGGCACCAATATAGAGAAACTGGCTCGGAATGTCAAGCGTGAACTCGCGCTCCCTCAAGCCCTTGCGTTCCGAGGTGAGCTCGCCGATGTCCGCCCGAAGCTGCGCGACGTGAAGAACCCGTTGCCCGAACGCAGGCACCGCCCCCGGGCTACGCAATTTGCCGCCGGAAGGGCCATCACGGGGACACCAAGGCTCACTACCCGACCCACGCCGGACTCCAGCGCGTGATCCCCCGGGGACTTCATCCGCTAACGGACACTTGGCTCCTCCTGCTGCAAAGCCGGGAATAGCAGGCGGAAGGAAGTGCCTTTGCCGGGGCTGCTCTCCACGTCGATCCAGCCCCCGTGGTTGCGAACGATATTGTACACGATGGCCAAACCTAGACCCGTGCCCCCTCGCTGACCTTTCTCGGTGAAAAACGGCTCGAAGACCCGCTCCCGGACCTTCTCATCCATTCCCACGCCGGTGTCCTCCACGAGAATCTCGACGTAGCGCTCCCTTTGCGGGAGGATCAGGCTTGCCCTGCCGAGACGGTCTTGGGGGAGGGAGGAGACGCGGATGGTCAGTACGCCGCCGTCAGGCATGGCATCGCGCGCATTGATGCAAAGATTCAGCAGGCACTGTTCGATCTGCGTCTGGTTGCCCTCAATGAGCGGGGCGTCCGGATCGATCTGTACCTCCAGACGAATGGCCTTGGGGAAAGTCCGCCGCACAAGCTCTGCGATTTGCCTAACGCAGTCGCCGAGGGCCAGCGGCTGATGAGGACCCTGTCCCCCCTTGGCGAGGGCGAACAACTGCCGCGTGAGCTCAGCTGCCTTTCTCCCCGCCGTTTCGATGGTCCCAAGGTCTCCCTGCACGTCCGGGGGCAGGTCTTGCCGCGTCCGGAGCAGGGTGACGCTCCCGAGCACAGCGCTCAGCAGGTTGTTGAAGTCGTGGGCGATGCCGCTTGCCAGCATGCCAATGGCTTCCATCTTCTGCGCCTGGGCCAACTGCGCCATCACGAACCGCCTTTCTTGCTCGGCCCGGCGCGCCTCCGTCACATCCAGGATTACCCCGTGGATCCAGACCCGGCCGCCTTGCTCCAAACGCGCCCCGTGCACCTCCACGTCGATCAGGGTCCCGTCCTTCCGCAGCGCCTTGAAGCCGTATCGCGAGAAGGCTTTCTCTCCGGTCAGACGCTTTTGCAGCTCCTCTTGGACCACGGCCAAGTAGTCGGGGGCCGTGAGGTCGAGGGGGCCGAGTTTGCCTTCGATCTCATCCTTCGTATAACCGAAAATGCGACAAAACTCCTGATTCACGTACCGGAATTTGCCGTCCTCGACCAGATAGACGCCGACTAGCGTGTTGTCCAGCAGGGCGCGATATCGGGACTCACTGGCCGCGGCAAGTTCAGCCATTTGGCGATTCCGCTCGAGGAGGGCCAGCTTTTCGCGCCGATCCCGATAAAGCCCCGCCGCCAGCACCCCGAAACCCACCAGCTGGATCTTCTGATCCACGTCCTGTAGCCACTCCGGCAACGCCCAGAACTCGTCCAGAAGATTGGCGGTCCCGCCGATTGCCAAGATGACGAAGCCCAACGGCACCGAACGCGGGCTCACGTCCGACATACCTAGAAGCCAACCCGCGAGCCCTATCAGGAACAGGGCAAGCACGCAGGATTCAAAAACGATGTCCGACCATTGAAGAGCCTTTGTCCCGACCGCTGGGAAGGCCAGCCCCCACCATACGGTCAGCGCGGTAGCGCCAATGGCTACCATTGCGAAGTAAATGCTCTTCCCCCGCAGGAAGCGAGCCAACCCTCCATCCATGCTGGAGCCTCCCGGTTGGTTCTTCCGAGCCGGACCGTCCCAATGCCATCCAAAACCATTACCCCACCGGGAATGCCCCCGCTTTGGACGTCCCCCAGCTTATCCTGCCAGAAATCTGGGCAAGAGTGGCGGAAAACCGGCCGCACCGGCACAAAATCGCCGGCCGCATCTAACCGGTTGGCAATTTCCAGGCCAGCTGCTTCCAATTTTGGACATGAAGGTGGAAAAGTTGGATCGCTCTGTGGCGACCTCAGTGTGGCACAGACCGAGGCATCTCCCGGGGCCAACGACGCCCAGGCAGGAAGACTTTTCCCCCGGGCATCCAAACGAACCCACCCTTCGCGCCGCAGAAAGACGCTAATGGGATCACCCCCTCGAGCGTCCGCTCCGATTGCCCTGAGCGCTCGAGGGAACTCACCGCGAGGTACGCCCCCGAGGAGCGACAGCCGACATCTCCCGTCGACCCCCTTTCCACGCGGGCGGCTCCATGCGCACAACGGGGTCGGGATGTTGCCCGACCGGGGTCAGCTACTCGTTGATCCCGAGCGCGGAGAGCACCTCTTCCGCGTGGCCCTCAGGCTTCACATTGGGGAACACGCGGAGCACTTTGCCCTGCTCGTCGATGATGTACGTGGTCCGGGCGACGCCGAAGTGGCGCTTCCCGTAAGTCACCTTCTCCTGCCAGACGCCGTACGCATCCAGTACCTTGTGTTCAGGGTCGGACAGCAGAGGAAAGGGCAAGCCGTACTTTTCCGCGAATTTCTTGTGAGAGGACACGGGGTCCGGGCTGATGCCAATCACAGCGATCCCATGTTGCGCAAAGACACTGTGAGCATCGCGGAAGCTGCAGGCTTCCTTGGTGCATCCGGGTGTTTCGTCCTTCGGGTAGAAATAGACCGCCACCTTCTTGCCGCGGTAGTCCGAAAGTCGGTGAATCCGCCCCTCACTGTCGGGGAGCTCGAAATCCGGCGCCTGTTGACCAACCTGGAGATACATCCCTAGCCTCCCTGATTCTTGGTTTTGGTTCTGAGCCGGAGCTCTGCCCATCCACAAGAAACCCAGCAAGCTCGGGGCCAACAGGGCTCCCCACAGCCGCCTCCACCCGAGCCCTGCGTCTTGTCTCTTCCTCGCTCCGGTCCAATGTCTGAAGCGCATGCGTTCCCTCCGATCTCTGCGATGCCCGGCTTCCCCCCGGCTCCGGTATGTCCGCGAGCCTCGCCCCGCACTTCTTGGAACAACCGGGATGCCGTGACTATTCCAGCAAACCCAGCTTGTCGGGATAGCGCAGGAAGCCTGGCCAGACGCAGTACGCACCTCGGGGTACCGTGTGACAGGCCTGTGGCAACCTTCGGAAGTGCGGCGTTCCGAACCTCGGGGTCCCAGTCCCTCTCTTCACGGGTCCGCCGGGGCTCCGTGGCTAGGAACGGCCGATATCCGGCCGACTTCCCCTACTTCACCGGATCCAATTGGTGATGCAAGGAAGGGAAACGGGTGTCGAGGTAGGATTGAATGGCCGCGATCATCTGCTCTCGCTGGCGGCGGTCCCCAGCCCTCGTCAGCGAATCCAAGCGAAGCTGCCGCTGGGCCTCCAGCAGCGCATCGAACAGCTGGTCCTCCGCCAGCGACCGAAGGTCAGGGGCGTCGTCACAACGTTCCAGATAATCATCCAGCACGGTGAATCCGGCTGGGTGAACCCCCCAAAAAGAGCGCCAGCGCTCCCGAACGGAAGGCGAAACCACGGCGCTGGCCTTTTGGCTGAGGGACGGATTCCGTTGACTCTGAGCGTAGCGAGCGAAAGCTACGTAGGCTTCCAACAGTCTTTCGAGCACCTCGCGCTTACGCTCGCCGGACGCCTTCCGCAAGTCGGACTGCAAGCCCAGCACTTCGTCCACCCACCTATCCGGATCGAACTTCTCCTGGCTGAGGCGGAACTTGAGCAGGAGTTCGGTGTGCGCCCGCACGGCACGGCGACCGACCCGCGCAGGGCGGAACCGAAGCGACTGGGCATAGCGCAACGCGGCATCGTCCAGCACTGGGAAACCGGAGGACTTGGCAATCGCAGCGTGTTCGACTCTGCCCTGCTCATCGATGTCCAGTGCCAGAATCACATCGCCTTGGATCTGAGCCAATTTGGCCTGGAGGGGGTAATCCAGCTCACCCCGGCCGATGAGAGCCGGTGGCTGGACCCGACCCGTCGCACAACCCCACAGGATCACAAAAGAAGCGGCGATCGCCCCTCCCATCGCTCTCAGGAGGAAGCTCTCGCCGCGCCGCCACGTTCTCATTGCCCTCCGCCTTCGAATCAAAACCGAAAGGCTACCGTTGCTAGGAACAGATCCCGATGGACCTTCTCGCTCAGGTCGACCACATCCTCGGTCAACCTCGGCGTGGTCTGAGTCCACATGCCCCGCGTCCACGAAAGATCAAGCTTCAGTTGCTTATCGAGTAGAACACCCAAGCCCAGCGAGAAGTACTTGCGATCGTACTCGGAGCTCACGTTCCGCAGAGGGGAAGGCACAAGCGCCAACCCGCCGCGCAGCTGGATGCCCGTCGCGGGGAGCGTGAACTCGGCGCCGACCTTCGCGCTGGTCGTGGCCCGGTAATTCTCGTGAATGAACAGATTGGCCTCCGTCCGCGTGTACTCGGCGACGGGCGGATCGGAGGAATACTTGACCTGGCTCCAGTCGGTGAACTCGAGCTCGCCGGAGGCCGTCAGGTTGAGAAGCCGCAAGCAAGCGCCTGCGCTGAACACGAAGGGGAAATTCAGCTTGTACTCATAGCTTCCGCTGTTGCCCTGAAGGTCCGAGGAGCCATCGTCGAAATCGGTCTTCGAGCTCGTGCTCCAGTCTTCGGAAAACGTGTATGTGCGCGGGAGCGTCACCGTCGCCCCCAGGCGGATCAGGTCGCCGAGCCGAAAGAGCGCGCCCGCCTTAAGCTCCGACGCCTTCACGGAGGTAGTGATGTTGTCTTCGTCGATCCCCTGCCGGAAGGTGTAGAGATTCTCCGTATCGAATTCGCGAAGCGCCCATTGATAATCGTTCTTCCCGCCCCAGACATTCAAGGCCCCGCCCACGGAGAGGTTGGGGCTGAGGTCGATCGCACCGCCTACAGACCAGACGTCCAGGTATCCCTCCTCGAACTCGTTCCAATGCTGCGTGACGCGATCGTTGGGCGTGGGATTGAACCACTTGAAGCTGAACGAATTGTCGAATGTCTTGGGTCGATGATAGCCGAATGCGAACACCAGACTGCCGCGGTAGGTAGGCACGGGCACCACCAGTCCCGCAGCGTTCAGCCGCGTCTGACTCATCCGATCCTCGACCGTGATTCCGGCGGCCGAAGCCTCGTCGCGGTGCCGCGTGTGGCTGAGAGCCAAGTTCACCTCCATCTTCCGGATCAGCGCCAGCCCCGCCGGATTCCAGTATACGGCGGTGTAGTCATCTGCGGCCGCCACGTAGGCTCCGCCCATTCCCAACGCCCTCGCCCCGATGCCCACAGGCTGCCCGATGATGTTGATCGGTTCTTCAATCCCGCTTTGGGCACGACCCATCTGGACCCAAAGTGTGAGGGCGGCCCCCAACAGCGTGAGCTTGAACGCACGGTCCATCAGCCGCTGCCGGCTCCACATGGCTTTTTCTCCTCGGATCTCGGCCCCGGGTCTTCGGTTTTCGAAAGTACGCACATTCATGAGCTGCGGCGTCGCGAAGGTCTGTCGTTCGACGAACCGCCACCGCCCGAGCTCGGCGGAGGAGTCGGATGGGGAACCGCCAGCCGACCGTAGCCTTCCCGGCGAGCTTCGCTGGGCACACTGGGAACGGGCACAGAAGGAGCGCTGCGCCGCTCGATGCTCGGGGAGTACTCGGACCGGGTCCTGCGCGCACTACCCTCGCTTCCCGACGACCTCTTGGGCGGCGGTGCTGGCTCCATCTGCGGAGGCGCAGAGGGCCTGCTCACGCGGGGAGTGTCTCCCCCAGACGGGCTGCGTCGTTCGGAGTCCGAGCTTTTCTCCCTTCGAATCTCCCGTCCCTCGCTCGGGGCTCGGCGCTCGGGCGATGGAACCCGCCGTACCTCGGATTCCTGCCGCTGCCGGCTCTCCCGGCTCTCGCCAGTCTGAGGCGAAGACTCGGGCCGGGGCACACGCCTCAAGCTTTCGGTCGATGGGGTTGTCGAGCTCCTGTCCCTGGCGATGGTGGCCGGGCTCTCGTGGATCGTGCTGGTTCTGCGCTCAACAGTCCGGCGCTCGAGCGTGCTTCCGGGCGATGAAGTCGATCCGGCCCCTACCGCGATCCCCGTGAGGCCAGGAGGCGGAAGGTGTCTCCTCACAAAGGGTCTGCGTTTCGCAGGCTCCACGGAAGTGTATCCCCACCACCAGTAGCTCTGGTAATACGCCCAGCCTCCGTAAAAGCCGGCGGGCCGCCAGTAGAAGACCTCGGGACCCCAGTACGGATAGCTCCAGTAGGGCCACCAGGGATCACCCCATCCGAAATAAATCCCCACGTAATAGCCGGGGACGAAGCCGCGCCGCCAATACCAGTACGGGTCGTAGTACCAAGACCACGCATCCCACCACCAGTAATCAATCCACAGGGGGCGATAGTACATGGGCGGGTGGAAGTAGACGTCGTGCCGATGATACACCACGGTGTCGGGACGTCCGGCTTCCTCCCGTTCCTCCACGTAGTATTCCTCAGCCACGTCGCCCTCCGTCTTCACCTTGGGCCGGCCCACCTGGGTGTAACAGCCCGCGAGGAAGATCAGGAGGACCATCAGGCTGAGCAGGGCAACCTTCTCTCTCGTCTTCATGGCTGCCGCCTCCGGTGACCCTCGTTTCACATCACCTGAGTGCGAGAACTTCGCACTTGTTTAACGAGCCGCCGCAGGGCTGGTTCCTCCGTCGGAAAATGGGCAACATCTGTGCCCCCGTCCCGCCTGCGTCTCGAATTGTCCACCATCCCCGACTCATTCGAAGGTGTACGTCTTCCGCATCCATACCGAGACGGCTTGTCCCCGGCTGTCGCGGGGCGGAACGAACAAGCAGTGCCGCGCAGCCTCCACCGCGGCCCGTTCCAGCTCCGCGCTGCCGGTCGTATTGCTGACGACGAGCACCTCTTCCACCTCGCCGGAGGGACCGATGCGCAGCATTAGCTCCACCGTCCCCCGCACCTTCCCGCGAAGCTTCGCCGGGAACTCAGGGATGGCCTCCCTCACCGCGCGCGGGAGGTAGAAGATGGCTCCTCCTTCACCGCTCCCCTCACCGGGAGCCCCGGGCATCGAGCCGGAAGAAAGCCCGGAGCCGATCACTTCGTCCGTCGGCAAGGGTTCCGACTCCGCCTCCACGGGCACCGCCGGCCGACGCGGCGGCTGCAGCCGGCTCCCCCCAACCTGCCGCGTGATGGGGACTTCCTCCACCTCGATGCGCAGGGCCACCTTCGGCATCGGTGGCGGTTGCCCCTTCTCCATCCGCTTGAAAGCCACGAACAGGGCGATCGCCGCCGCCAAGGTCAATGCCAAGGAACGCTCGAGTCGCAGCCGATAGCCCCAGTGTAAGGGATCTCTGCGCCGCACGTGCCCTTCACCCGTCATTCCCTGCCAGAATACGGGCCCCTCAAAGCGGAAGTTGCCTCTCAACGCAAATCCCCGCCGCGGCCGGCGGGGATCTCAGCTCGTACTACCCATTGCCCGGACAAACTCGTATTGGCCTTCCACTTCCTCGCAAGAGGGACATGACCTCCCGACCACCTCCGGGGATCAGATCACGCCCAGGACAGATTCCTTGACCCAGCCGACCTTTCCGTCCGGAAGCCGGATCTCGCACCAATCGCCCACTTGCTTCCGAATCCTCACCTTCGACCCTTCGTGCAGGGAGAAAACCTCGGTAGCGTTTTCCTCCGGAGCGCTGCGCACGTCAACCTTCGGCTCCATGATCACCGCGTAGAGGGCCCGGCTCGCACGCAGCGAGCTCACCCAGAAGAGCCCGGCCGCCACGGCCAACGCGCCGAAAAACACAGCAAACCTTCCCGACCAGAGGCGAAGCACCGCCTTCCGGAACAGGATCCGCAGGATGATCGCGGCCATCGCCCCGACGTACAGGAGCAGAAAACCCATTGCCCAGCCGTCCACCGAGAGGAGGGCGCGGAAGGAGGTCAGCGCACGTTCGATGAACAGTCGGGGGATCTCGGGGATCTTGTCGACGACCTGAAGTCGGACCACCTCGAGGTTGTGCGCGATGTCCTCATCGTTCGGGGCCAGGCGTCGGGCCCGCTCCAGGTAGAGCACGGACTTGCCAATCTGGCGAAGACGGTAGTAGCAATTGCCCAGGTTGTAGTAAAGCTCCGGGCTTTCGTAGCCGAGCGCGAGTATTCCCTCGTACTGCTCGGCAGCTTCCCGGTACTGCCCATTACGGTAGAAGTCGTTGCCCAGCTGGAACCGCCGCAGTACCTCAGCCGACTGGCCAAAGCCCGCAACCGGAAACCACAGGGCCAAAACCACAAGGGGCCAAATACCCAACGAGAGAAGCAAACTGCTCGGGGTCTTTTTCCGCCCACCGACGGAACGTCCCATGACGAGTCTCGTCTTTCCCATCACCGTGGGTCAGCCTCGTAACGTCTTTTCGAGTTCGATGATCACCTTCTCCGTGCGCTGGAGGACTTCCTGCATTTCCGCCGTGTCCGAGGCGGCCGGGGCGAATCGCTGAAAGTCGCAAGTGTCGAGGACGTCCAACACCTCGCGCGACAGCGTTTCGGGGACTTGCCGCTCCCGAAGAAGCTGTTCCACCTGCTCTCGGGTGATCCCCGCCGAAGGCAGGTTGAACTTGTCCGCCAGGAAGCCATTGAGCGCGCGCCCCACCTCGGCGTAGAAATCCTTTTGGCTTTCCACGGCCAGCAGGGCTCGGGCCCGCCGAAGTCGCCGCCAGGCGCCGCGATGGGCCCGACGGAAGCGAGCCAGGGCCACATCCCCGGCAAGCCGGTCCTGCTGCCGCCGGTACCCAACCGCCACTCCCAACGCCACAAGGGGCATCACGAACCCGAAGTAAAACAGGGGACTACTGTGCACATGCCGGCCAATCCTGCGCCATTGCGTCGCATCCGTCCGAATGAAGCGGATGTCCTGGCCCAATAAGCGAACCTCCGATCTCGAAAGACCAGGGCCAAGAGCCACTTCTTCCTTCCCGCGGCTCACACGGATCACGAAGCTCGGGGTCGAAATGGACCGATATTGGCCCGCGGCTGGATCGAAGTACGAGAAGCGGATGGGCTTGATTTGCTGCTCTCCGGGGAACCTGGGAATTAGCACGTACTCGAAGGTCTTGCTTCCGCTCACCGCGTTTCCGCTACGCTGGATCTGCTCCGTGACCTTGGGCTCGTATCTCTCGAAATCGGCGGGAAGCTCGAACTTCGGCTCCCCCACGACGCGGAGGTTCCCGGTCCCCGCGATCCTCACCGTAAGCGTGATGGCCTCGTTCGTGCGGACGGAATCTTTATCGACTTTGGCTTCGATCTGAAATTGGCCCACGGCGCCCGAGAAGTCCTCCGGCTTCCCCTCCTCAGGTAGCGGCAGCACGCGGACGGTCACCGCAGGCGAGAACAGAGTCTGCCGCACTGTGCTCCCGAAGAAGGGGTCCTCGAAGAAAGCGTCGAAGAAATCCCGCGGCCGAGAACTGCGCCGCACCCGCACCTCGCAATCCACCGCCATCGGCTCGATCTTCAGCTCGCCCGCCGCCGTGGGGAACAGCGCCAGTTTCTTGATATCCGCCACGACGTAGCGCACGCCGTTGATGGTCTCCTCGTAGGTCGGAGCCGGCTGAGGAAGTTCCAGCTCCTCGGCCCAGAAGCCGGTGGCGCTGGGAAGTTTTGTGATCGCGTACCCCGTCACGTTCAGCCGGGTGTACAGGGAGAAGGTCACGACGATGGGTTCGCCCACGTATGCCCGCTGCTTGTTGGGTCGCGCCCGCAGGAAGATCTGATCCTCCAATCGGGAGGATTCGCCGGAGCCCGATGGACCAGGACTGGGACGCGCCTGGCTCGGGGGCGGCGCCGAAAGGACCTCCAGCGTCACCGGATTCGAGCGGAAGGTCTTGTCGCCCACCCGCACCTCCACGGCCGGGATCGTGAAGCTCCCGCTCTTGGTGGCAACGTACACGTAGCTGAACGAGCGGGAAACGCTCATCCGCCCCCCTACGATCTCAATGCTTTGGGAAGTCCCCTGCGACCCCACATAGCTGGCAAACCCGCTGAGGTCAGGTAGCTGCACGTCCGATACGTTCTGGGCCTCGGGACCCGCCAGGATGATCTCCAGCCGGAAGGTTTGGTTCAAACCCACCGGATTCGGGATCGCCCGTACACTTACGCTGAGCCCCTGCGACTGCGCCCGAGCAATGGCCGCAGACAAGATCGCAGTGGAAACGAGCAAGAACAAGACACGGCGAGTGGTTGCGCGATGCCCTACCATCCACCCTACCTCCCGACAGCCAAGGCCCCTGTGAGGGCCGAAGACCTCCGCCGAGCCACCGCGCCGGGGAACAGTTCCCGGCGGGAACTCCCCGACGCTTCACCAATCCTTCGCGCGATGGATTGATCCGGCATGCACCCTTTGATCCTTGAGAAGCTTTTTCTCAGCCTCATCCAATGCATTCAAGAGGCGTTCCGCCTCCTCTTTGCTCATCTGTCCCTGCTGAAGCTGCTTGCCTCCCGCCTCCTGCTGCTTCTGTTCTCCCTGCTGAGCCTTTTGCTCTTCCTGATCCTGACGCCTCTCCTGCTGTTCTTGCTGTTGGCCTTGCTGCTGCCCTTGTCCCCCTTGCTGCTGTTGCTGCTGCGACTGGGGCGATATCTGCTGTTTCTCGCTTTCCTGCTTGAGCTTGGCTCGAACGTACTCGAGGTTGTACTTGGCATCCTCGTCGTTCGGGTTCAGCTCCAGGGCCTTCTTGTAAGCCAGAATGGCGTCCGGCAGCCGACCAAGGCGATAGAGCGCGTTTCCAAGGTTGTAGTAGGCCCGGGAACGAAGCAGGGGATCTTCGAACGCCGTCGCCTTTTCGAAGGCCTGGGCCGCATCCTCGAACTTATTCTTCCGATACTGGGCATCACCGGCGTTGAAACGAGCGTACGGGTTGTTCGGCGACTGAACGAGGGCATCCTGGTACTGCACCAAGGCCTCGTCGTACCTTTCCTCCCGGAACAGACGGTTTCCCTTCTGGATCTGCTTGCGCCCGGGCTGAGCGAAGCCGCTAGCCGCCTCGCCCAAGGCGATCAGCGCCGCAAGAGCGATCACTTTTGCCGCGAAAGCGTAGCCGCGCCGCATCTCACCTGCTCGAAGTGCCACGTTCTGCCTCGGGTGTCAGGGCGGCTGGCTCTTGCCGCCGAAGGAATGCGCCTCTCCGCTCGGGAATCAGCTGCTCCAGGCAGAGAAGCACCAAGGCCAGCGCCAGCACGTACTGGTAACGGTCCTCGTAATGGGTGAAGCGGATGGAGCCCAGTTCCTTTTTTTCCATCCCGGCGATCTCGTCGAGGATCTTCCCCAATTCCCCTTCCGCCCCGGTGGCCCGGTAGTACTTTCCCCCCGTTTCGAGGGCGATCTTCTGCAGCGTCACCTCATCCAGCTTCGACATGACGACCTCCTCGGAGCCATCCGGGCGGAGGAATTTCTTGAAGCCGACTCGGCGTCCGAGCTCGTCGATGATGGGAACAGGAACCCCTTGTGGATCCCCAATCCCGATGGTGTAGATCACCACCCCCTGCCGGGCGGCTTCCTTGGCCGCTTCCTCGGGGCCCCCCTCGTGATCCTCACCATCGGTGATGAGGATGAGCACCTTGTGCTTTCGCTCCCTCTGGTCAAAGGCCTTGAGAGCGGTACGAATCGCATCCCCAATGGCGGTCCCTTGGTCCCGGATCAGGCTGGGATCGAGGATATCCACGAACATTTCCGCAGCTCCGTAGTCCAGGGTGAGGGGGCACTGAAGGAAAGCCTGTCCGGCGAAGGCCACAATGCCAACGCGATCTCCCTTCAACTGCCGGATGAGGTTCCGGAGCTCGTGCTTCGCCTTTTCCAAGCGGTTGGGGCGTACATCCTCGGCCAGCATCGAGCGGCTGACATCCACAGCCACCACGATGTCCAGTCCCTCCCGTTTCACCTCCTCCAGTCGTGTGCCGATCTGCGGCCGCGCCAACGCCAGCACCATCAGGAATACGCTCGTCACTAGAAGGGCGGCTTTCCACCGTTGAGCACGGCCACTCGCGCTGAAAGCGAGCCGCCCCACGAGCTCCAGCCTCCCGAACCGTTCCAGCGCCTTACGCTTCCAGCGGAAGACCGCAGCGTAAAAGACGATCAAGCCCGGCACGGCAAGGAGGAAATACAACAGATGTGGACTTCCGAAGCGAAACACCTCCCTAACCCCTCACGGAATCTTCCGGAACTTCGTATTCGCCAACACGATCTCCAGCAGAAGGATGGCGAAAGCCGGGAAGAGGAAACGTCCGAAGAGCTCCTTGTACCGGACGTAGTGCTTGACCTCGATTTTCGTCTTCTCCATCTCGCCAATTTCCTGGAAAATGCGCTCGAGAGCCTGAGTATCCGTGGCGCGGAAGTAGCGACCTCCGGTTATCTCCGCAATCTGCGTGAGGAGGTCCTCATCGATCTCGACGGGCAGGCTGACGTATCTCCGCCCGAAGAACGGGTCGTCGACAGGATACAGAGCATTGCCGCGGCTCCCGACTCCGATGGTGTAAACCCTCACCCCGAAGGCGCGGGCGATCTGAGCCGCGGTCAGCGGGTCGATCTCGCCCGCATTGTTGCGCCCATCCGTGAGCAGGATGATGACCTTGCTCTTGGCCGTGCTGAAGCGGAGGCGGTTCACCGCATTGGCAATGCCCAGGCCGATGGCCGTACCGTCCCGAATCGCCCCCACCTGAACATCGCGCAGCAGCTGCTTCAGTATCCCGTAATCCAGCGTGAGGGGGCATTGGGTATAGCTCTCGGAGGCGAACACCACCAGGCCAATGCGGTCGGAGGTTCGGCCGTCAATGAAGCGCGAAGCCACCTCCTTAGCCGCCTCCACCCGATTCTTCGGCTTGAAATCCACGGCCAGCATGCTGCCGGAGATGTCGAGGGCGATCACAATGTCGATCCCTTCCGTGTGGATCTCCTCTTCGGTCCTGCCGGATTGCGGACGCGCCAGTGCCAGGATGATCAGGAAAATGACCGCTATGCGCAGGCCAAAGAGAAGATCCCGCACCCATTCGACCCGCGCTCGGCCCACCTTGCGGATCGTCTCCACATTGGAGTAGGATAGAGTCCCTCCGGCACGCCGGCGCCGCCGGAAGTGAAGAAAGGCCATCGCCGGCAGTAGAATCAGGAGCGACAAGAACCAAGGATGAGCAAACTGGAGCATGCTACTGCGCCTCACCCGGTTTCGCGCTTTCGGACTCCGACGCCTCCGGCCCGGAATCCTGCCCCTCGGTTCCCGCCCGGTCCCGCAACTCCACGGGCCGCGTACCCTCCACGAACTCGTAGGCGAGACGAAACGTCCGCTCCACCTCGTCCCGCGTCGGCTGGTACTTGGCGAACTTCACCAGATCACAAGCCTGGAGGAATTCCTGGAGCGTCGTTCGTGAGGAACCCGGCAATTGCCCGTCAGAAAAGGCCTCCAAGATCTCCGTCGTGGTCATGTCCAGAGCGGGCACCTCGAAACGACCCTGGATGTACTTGCGCAGGATCTCCGAAAGCCGGATGTGGAGCAGCTTCATCTCGCCCCGCTCGAAAAGATCGGAGTGAAACAAGGCATCCAGCTCCTCCAGGGCCACCTCGTGAGCCGGACGCGGAGGCTCGACCCGCACGGGCAGAAGGCCGGCTCCCCTCCGGTACCGCATGTAGAGATACACTGCCGCTCCCGCTACCGCAAGAAGGACGAGCACCAAAGCCAATCGGTACAGAAGGCGCCGCCATTCATAGGGCATGGAGAGAGGGGCTTTGATGTCCCGAATGTCGCCATGGATGTCGGGATTGAGGCTTTCCACCCGGATGGTGATGGGCTGCGACCGGAGTTCGTGCCAGCTGGAATCCCCTCGGACGCGATAAAGCACCCGCACCGGAGGAATCACGAACTCGCCCACGTCGAAGGTGCTGATCAGGTACTCGGCTTCTTCCCGGACTTGTCCGTCCACTTTCCGGGGCTTGAACAGGTCGAAATCCCGGATCTCGAAGGCCCCCAGGTTCTCGCCCGGGCTCGGGAGCTGGACGATTGTCGCCTCATCGTGGGTTACGGCGATGGTGTAGCGCACGACGTCGCCGATGCGGATCGTCGTCGGCTCAGCCCGGCTCTCGATCGACACGCCGCACCAAGCCTGTTCCGCGGCGATTGCCCAACTCAGCAGTACGAGGCTCGCTCTGGCAACGGCTCTCATTGCACCCTGCTTTCGTAGATCTCAACCCCTTCGGCCTGCATCAAACGCTCGACCAGCTGCCGATACAATTGCAGGGATTTCTCCTGCATGTAATCGCGCGCCACCTGTTCCTGCACTTCCAGGAAAGGCCGCTCCTTCACGACGTTGCCTTTCTCGTCCCTCTGCGCGTACCGATCACGATTGGCGCGGTAGTAGAGTTCCAGATCGTCGAGCGTCGGCCTCACCTTGCCTGCGATCTCCCGCTCGATCAGCTTCTGGACCATCAGTTGCCTTTTTGCCTGGAACGTACCCTCCACCACGTCCTTGTCCCGATCCAGTCCCTGGCGTGCAGCATCGCGGTAAAGGATTTCGGTGGCGACGAGCTCGCGGAGGAAATTCAGTCTGTCCTCCCGCGTTCGGATCCTCTCCTTCACCGAGGGGGGCAATCGGTTGAGCTCGAATTCAAGATCGCCCTGTGTGATCTCCCGGTTGCCGACCCGTGCGATCACCACACCGGGGCGGGGCTTGGGGATTTGGGAGCTATCCAGTCCGGTGGATTCCCAGAGGGCCTGCCGGGCGTCAGCCGGCCGCTGGAGCCGCTCCAGGCATTCTACGATCCGGCGATCGGCCTCTTTGATCAACGGGCTTTCGGGGAAAAGTCGCTTAATCCGAATGTACTCGGCCAGCGCGTTCTCGTAGTCGTGCAGTCGCTCGAAATAGATCTCCCCGATGGCGAAAGTGATGCTCGCCTGTTCCTGCTGGCTCAGCGGGTAGACCCGCAGGTATTCGCGGTAGGCCTCCACCGCCTGAGAGAAAAGCCCGCGATTGTAGAGGTCATTGGCGTAAGCCCTCCACTGTTCCTTCGGGATCGGCGGCCGGGACCTGCCGCAGGAAGCCACCAGCACCGCCGTCAGAAGGCATAGCCCGTATCTCGCCCTGAACATCACCGAAACCTCCTCGCGCGCATCCGGAAGAAGCGGACCAGCGGCGCCACGTACGGCTGGTCGGTGTAGATGGGCACGTGGTCGACGCCGATCGTCTGGAACATGCGATCGCGCTGGAGAACCGAGTCATTGGACAAACGCCAGAACTCCTCCCGGAACTCCGCGTCCGTGGTGTCGACGAGGACCGTCTCTCCGGACTCGAGATCTTCGAGTTCCAGCAGTCCCACGTCGGGAAGCTGCAGCTCCCGCGGGTCCGTCAGGGAAATGGCCACCACGTCGTGACGGCGATTGGCGATCCGTAGGGCCTTGGCGAACTCCTCGGTGCGGTAGGCTTCGCCCAAGAAATCGGACACGAAGAACACCACGCTGCGGCGCCGAATCACCCTGCCCAGGTACTCCAGGGCCGTGCGAGGATCCGTGAGCCGACCCACAGGCTTGTGGTACAAGATCTCCCGAACCACGCGGAGTACGTGGCTCCTCCCCTTCTTGGGAGGCACGAACTTCTCAATACGATCGGTGAAGATGAGGAGACCCACCTTGTCATTGTTGTTCACCGCCGAGAGGGCCAGGAGGGCGCAGATCTCCGCCGCCACGTCTTTCTTGAAGGGGCCGAGTGCTCCAAACTCTTGCGTTCCGCTGGCATCGACGAGCAGGACGACGGTGAGCTCGCGCTCCTCCTGGAACACCTTCACGTAGGGGTGGCCCATCCGGGCGGTCACGTTCCAGTCGATCGTGCGCACGTCATCGCCGATCTGGTACTCCCGCACCTCGGCGAAGTCCATCCCCCGCCCTTTGAAGACGGAGTGGTATTCGCCACTGAAAACGTCGTTGACCAGCCCGCGGATGGTGATCTCGATCCGCCGGACGTTCTTCAGAATCTCCCGGCGAATGCCGACCGCACCTTCGGTAGCCATGGCCTACGGTGTCTCTACATTGTTCAGGATGGTCCGAACGATATCCTCGGACGTCTTCTCTTCCGCTTCTGCTTCGAAGGTCGGGATCACCCGGTGCCGCAGAACGTCCATGGCGACAGCCTTCACATCTTCGGGCGTCACGTAGCCGCGCCTCCTGAGAAACGCATGCGCTTTGGAGGCCAGGGTGAGGTAAATCGTGGCGCGAGGACTGGCGCCGTATTGGATCAGGTCCTCCAGGCTCTCCAGCCCGTAGCGACGGGGCTCGCGCGTGGCCAGGACCAGGTCGACAATGTAATGCTCAATCTTCTCATCCATGTAGACATCTAAGACCACCTCCCGCGCTTTGATGATGTCCTGCGGCGTCACCACGGGCGCGGGTTTCGGGATGGTCTTCTTGGTCATTCGGCGCAGGATCTCGAGCTCCTCTTCCCGGGATGGGTAGCCGATGCTCAGCTTCAGCATGAAACGGTCCACCTGCGCCTCCGGAAGAGGGTACGTCCCCTCCTGCTCAATCGGATTCTGCGTGGCGAGGACGAGGAACGGATCATCAAGGGGATAGGTGGTCTCGCCGATGGTCACCTGCCGCTCCTGCATCGCCTCCAGCAAGGCCGACTGGACCTTCGCGGGAGCCCGGTTGATCTCGTCGGCCAGGATGAGATTGGCGAAAATGGGCCCCTTTTTCGTGGTGAATTTGCCGTCATGCTGGTCGTAGACCAGCGTTCCAATCAGATCCGCTGGGAGAAGATCCGGAGTGAACTGGATGCGTTGAAACTTGGTTTGAATCGTTGCCGAGAGGGTGCGGACCGCCAGGGTCTTGGCCAGGCCGGGAACTCCCTCGAGGAGGATGTGCCCGTTCGCCAAGAGCCCGATGAGGAGGCGGTCAATCATGTACTTTTGGCCGACGATGACCTTGCTCACCTCATTCACGATCTTGTCGACGAAGGCGCTCTCCTGCCGGATCCGCTCGTGAATCGCCTGAATGTCTACGCTCATTTCACCTCCCTGCTACCAACGACCGTCCGGATTCATCGCCAAGATTGGGCCTCACAGCTGGGGCCTTGTCAGCCACCATTCCAAGACGCCGGCCAGCCGTGACAGCTCGGAAGGATCCCCCGCGTCTCCTCCGAACCTCACCTGGTCGCAACGCCTCAGAAGCTCCTCCGCCTGCGCGATGAGACGCTCATCCACCTCCTTTTGTCGCAGCTCCCGGAGCAACTCGTCGGTGGTGAGCTCAAGCCCTCCCAACCCGAAGCGGTTCGCCAGGTAACTCCGCGCAATCCGCGAAACCGAGGAGTACCCCTCCTTCAGCTGGAAAGCCGATTTGCGCAAGTCCACCTCTTCGCGAAGTTGGGCCAGGAGTTTCTCTTCCCAGGTCAGCTCTGGCTCCGGGGCCGGCTCCGGCACGCCTCCTCGCGTGCGCCGGAAGTAGTAGACCGCTCCGCCCGCCGCGATGGCCACAGCCCCCAAGGCGTAGACGAACCCGTGCCGGCCGCGACGTTCCCGCACGGGGTCTACGACATTGAGCTGAAGCCGCTGGGTGCTCAAACGACGGGAGATGCCGGTCCGGGTATCCGTGTACAAGACCACCACGGGTTCGATGTACGCCATCCCGAGCTCTTTCGGTTTCAGGGAAAACCGATGGGTCTGGACCGACACCGGCTGACCGGACTGATCTACCTCCACGCGACTGGAACTTCCGGATCCCACGATTTCGAGGTTGCTGACCACCGGTGGGTCCACTTTGCTCGCTTCGTAGCGATCTAACTCACCCCGCCAGCGCAGTTCCACCACGAGGGTAGCGGTCCGATTCTGCGGGACCTCCGTACGGTCGAGGAAGGCCTGGATGGAAATCTCCGGCGCAGGGGAAACCGCAGCGGACAGGGAGTCGGCTCCCCGAACGGCCCCGCCATGCACCACATTCACGAGGGCCAGGACCGCCAAACCTGCAACCACCGGGAGGATCGTCGTGCTCTTCCCTCTCGATCCAGCGCTGCAGGGGTCATGCATGTCGGCACCCCTCATCCCGCCAATCCTGTGACCCAATCTTCTTGCCACAACACGAGGCGAGGGAGGTCTGTGGGGTAAGCAGCGCCCCACGCCGTCCGACTACTTTCCGCCCCGGGAAGAGCCGGAGTCCGCACTTGCGCTGGAGCTTTCCCCTTCGCGGAAGATGTCCAGCTCGCTGATGTCCTTCCCAAGGTATTTCAATTCGAACTGGACCGAAGGGACGAGCTCGTGGTTGGGGAATTTCTCGAGGAAGGTCGTGTAGGCCTGGCGTGCCCGTTCGAGGTCTTTGATATCGTTCGCGTAATGGTACCCGATCATGAAGTAAGCTTGCGCCAGACGATTGCTGTTGGGGAAGTTCTCGATGAGGCGCTGGTAGCTGGCGATGGCTTTCTTGTAGTCGTGCAAGTTATTGGCGTAGAGCAGCCCCAGTCGATAAAGGGCTTCTTCCGCATGGCGACCTTTCGGGTAGTCCTTCACCAGCCTTTCCAGGGTCTTGGCGGCTTGCTCGTAATCCTCCTTGTCTTGGAGACTCCTGGCAAGGCCGAAGAGCTGTTCCTCCGTCATCTTCTCCGACTTGGAACAGGACGAGAGGATGAAGCCCACCAGCACCGCGGTCACTACCACACCGATGCCAACCCTCATCGATCCCTCCTTGCTCCGTAGCTTCCGATCCTCACACGCCCAAACACCTCAGCTTCAGATCCCTACGGAAGGTAGCAACTCACAGCTTTTAATTCCTCTCGGAGCCCCAAGGTTTCCCGGAAGCTCGCAAAACGAAAAGAGGCGCGCCCGTTCATGGGAGCGCGCCTCTCATGCCGGGGTGAGCTGCAAGCTCAGTTCTTTCCTTCGTCGACCACCTCGAAGTCGGCGTCTTCCGCCCCTGGGCCTCCGCTCGTCGAAGCGGATGCAGAGGGCTGGGACGAGCTTGTTTGCTCCGCCGTCGCCTGTTGGTACAAGCGCGTGGCGACCTCATTCCAAACGCTGTTCAGCGCCTCCATTCCTTGGCGAATCGCCGCAGCATCCTCTCCAGCCATCGCCGAACGAAGTTTCTGGATGGCGTCTTCGATGCGCCCCTTGGAAGAAGCCTCGATCCGGTCCCCGAGCTCCTTGAGGCTCTTCTCCGTCTGGTAGATGAGTTGGTCGGCCCGATTGCGCAGGTCCACCAGCTCGCGACGCCGCCGGTCTTCCGCCTCGTGACGCTTAGCCTCCTCAACCATCCGCTCGATCTCTTCGTCGCTGAGTCCAGTGGTAGCCTCGATCCGGATGTTCTGCTGCCGTCCCGTGGCTCGGTCCTTGGCGGTGACGTTCAGGATCCCGTTGGCATCGATATCGAAAGTGACCTCGATCTGCGGCACACCTCTCGGGGCCGGCGGGATCCCATCGAGGTAAAAGCGCCCGAGCGTGCGATTGTACGCTGCCAATTCCCTTTCCCCCTGAAGGACGTGGATCTCCACGGTGGTCTGATTGTCCGAGGCGGTCGTGAAGAGCTCCGTTTTCCGCGTGGGTATGGTGGTATTGCGCGGGATGAGCCGGGTGAATACTCCCCCCAGGGTCTCGATGCCGAGCGAAAGGGGGGTGACATCCAGAAGGACGATGTCCTTCACATCGCCGCCCAGCACGCCGGCTTGGATCGCGGCGCCGATGGCCACCACCTCATCCGGATTCACCCCCTTGTGGGGCTCCTTTCCGAAGAAATCCCGCACCAGCTGCTGGATCCTCGGGATCCGAGTCGATCCTCCCACCAGGATCACTTCGTCCACGTCCTCCGGCCTCAGCCCGGCATCCCGCAGAGCCTGTCGGCAGGGCTCCAACGTCTTCAGGAAAAGGTCCTCGCAAAGCTGTTCGAGCTTGCTTCGGGTGAGCGTGAAGTTCAAATGCTTCGGGCCGGTCTCCGTGGCCGCGATGAAGGGCAGGTTGATGTCGGTCTGCACCAGGGTGGACAGCTCGCATTTGGCTTTCTCAGCGGCCTCTTTCAAACGCTGCAGCGCCATCGGATCCCGGGAAAGATCCACTCCCTCTTGCTTCCGGAATTCCTCGATGAGCCACTCGATGATCCGCTGATCGAAGTCATCGCCGCCAAGGTGAGTATCCCCGTTGGTCGCCTTCACTTCGAAGACGCCATCGCCGATCTCGAGGATGGAGATGTCGAAGGTGCCGCCTCCCAGATCGAAGACGGCGATCTTCTCGTCTTTCTTCTTGTCCAGCCCGTAAGCCAGCGCAGCGGCTGTCGGCTCGTTGAGGATCCGGCGCACGGTGAGGCCTGCGATTTCGCCGGCTTCCTTGGTAGCCTGCCGTTGGCTGTCATTGAAATAAGCAGGTACGGTGATGACGGCTTCGGTGACTTTCTCTCCCAGGTAATCCTCGGCCGTCTGCTTCATCTTCTGCAGGATCATGGCCGAGATCTCCTGGGGTGTGTACTGCCGCCCGTCGATCTCCACGCGGACCGTGTCGTTTTTCCCGCGCACGACTTTGTACGGCACTTCCTCGATCTCGCGACCCACCTCGTCGTACCGGCGTCCCATGAATCGCTTGATCGAGAATACCGTCCTCTCGGGATTGGTGATCGCCTGCCGCTTGGCAATCTGCCCCACCAGCCTTTCGCCGCTCTTCGTGAAGGCGACCACCGAAGGTGTGGTCCTCGAGCCTTCTGCATTGGGGATCACAACCGGCTCCGAGCCCTCCATCACTGCCACCACGGAATTCGTGGTGCCGAGGTCAATTCCAATGATCTTGCCCATTTCCCGCTCCTAATACTGTACCCTTCCATCCTCTCGGAAAGAGCTTCCCCTCCCGAGCTCCAGTCCGGCCGCGGGGCTCGTGCCCGCCGTCTACAAACGGAATCGGGGCTGCGTGGGGCAGCCCCGCGTTTGCAAACCTGAGAAAATGGGGAATCCCGCCGGAGAAGCTGCCAAAGTGTCAGTCATGGCTCTCGCTTGACGAGCTACTGGATCCGGATTCCGATCCGCTGGAGCTACCTCCCTTGGACTTGGATTCCCCTTCGGCCGCCTTCTTGTATTCGCGACTGCGGTAGTCGGTGATGTAGAAGCCGTTCCCTTTGAAGAGCAGGCCAGCCCCCGCGCTGATCAGACGCTGCGCCCTTCCGCCGCAGTGGGGGCACTGCTCAATCGGGGGCTCCGAAATCATCTGAAAGGCCTCGAAATGACGTCCGCAATCCAGACAGCGATACTCGTACGTCGGCATCCTTCCCACCTCCGTCTGTAAGCTCCGGCCGGTCCTGGGAGTAGCAGGACTGCACTTTCGTCGCACGGGACAGCACACCGATCATGTGTTGCAACTTGCGTTCCTGCTGCAATGGTTTTGCGTGATCCGTTGTTCGCGTCTGGCTATTGCCGCCTCCCTCAGGCCTGGTACCATTTGACTACGATTTCTTCCCGGCCACGGCTGCCGCGGCCCCCTCGACCGGAAGCATCACGCTCCACTTCGAGCCGGCCCTTGAACGCCTTGCGTAGCTGTTTGGCGATGTGCAGGGCCATCCACTGGTTGATCGTGGTGATCGTCCATCTGGGCCCCTCCTGTTGGATCTCGAGGATCCGGCACAGGTGGTTCCTACCCGATTCGATCTCCTCTTCGCGCCTGAGCATACGGATCACCTCGTCGCGCCGCTCCTCCAGCACTGGGCCTTCCGCGTAGACAATGCCGCCCACCACCCGGTCGCGAATCCTCCTGCAGGCTTCGCAAAGAACCTCCTCTGCGCCTTGCTTGCGAAGCTCCTCCCACTTCTGCCGGTTCATTGCCCACTTCTTGCCGTCGTGGAACGACGGACAGTTCCGGCACACTTTCATGGCTCACCCTCCGGTTGGTCCAACCGGGTGCTTCGACGCAGGCATTTCAAAGAACGGCGCTCACGTTCGGGCGCCCGCACCTCAGAGGGCGCCCTTCCCGTTTCCCGATCCCGTCCGTCGCGGTCCGAGAGACGAAAGCTGCTCCGGCCGGTGTGGGCCAGCCTCTTACTCCTCCGGGACTTCGATCGCCGCAAAGAACACCTGTTTACCCCGTCGGACGCGGAGGAGCAAGACGTCGCCCGGCTTCAACCTCTCCACGAGGGCCCGGAACTCGCCTGCGGAGGTAACCCGCTGACGATTGGCCTCCAGGATCAGGTCGCCCTGATTCAAACCGGCTCGGTCCGCTGGGCTGCCCGGTTCCACATCTGTGACCACAACTCCTCGCTCTCCCTCATAGCCGAGGCGCGAGGCGAGATCGTTCGTCAGAGTCTGCACGCTCAAGCCGAGCGTTTCGCTGCGGGACCCGCCGGATTGCGCAAGCTTTTCTTCCTCCGGCCGCTCCCCGAGTTTCACTCGGAACGTCTTCCGGCCCTTGTCGCGGATCACCACCAACTCCACCTCGGTGCCGGGCGCGTAACTGGCCACGAGGTTGGTGAGGTGCTGGCTGTCTTCGATCTTCTGGCCCTCGAGCTCGATGATGAGGTCCCCCTCCTTGATTCCTGCTTTCTGAGCTGGGCCATCCTCTACTACCTCGACCACCAAAGCCCCCATCGGGCGATCCAAACCGTAGGCCCGGGCGATCTTGTCGTCGACAGACTGGATCTTCACACCAAGCCAACCGCGGACGACCTTCCCCTTGGTGATGAGTTGCTCCATCACCCAGCGCGCCATGTTGATGGGAATGGCGAACCCGATGCCCACGTTCGTCTGGCCGACGATCGCCGTATTGATCCCCACGAGCTCGCCTCGAAGATTGACGAGGGCACCTCCGCTGTTACCGGGGTTGATCGCAGCATCGGTCTGGATGAAGTCCTGGTACCGCATCTGGCTCCCGGAAATCCCGAGACCCCGACGGCCTTTGGCGCTCACAATCCCGTGCGTCACCGTGTGCTCCAGCACCTCCGAGAACGGGCTACCGATGGCCAACACCCACTCGCCCACTTCCAGCTTATCCGAGTCCCCGAAGCGAACCACCGGCAGCTCTTCGTCGGCGTCGATCTTCACCACTGCCACATCCGTGCTGGGATCGCTCCCGATGACCTTGGCCTTGTACTCTTTCCGATTGTACACCACGTTGATCCTGTCGGCGTCTTTGATCACGTGGTGGTTGGTGAGAATATAGCCATCTTTGCTCACAATCACCCCCGAGCCCAGCCCGCGCTGGAGCAACTCCTCTTCCCCGTAACCGAAGTAGCGGAAGAAATCGCTCCACGGATTGCGGATGCGCTTCTCCGAGGTGATCGTCACTACCGCAGGGGCCACTTTTTTGACCACCTCCACGAAGACGCGACTGGTGTTTTGCGCCTCGAGAATGGCTTGCGACTCGGGGCCTTGGTCTCCCAAAACCACGCCCGACTTGCCCTCCCGGGAGAGAGCTGCAGAAGAGGAAGTCCAATTCAGGTTGGAGGCCAGGATAAGCCCCACCACCACGCCGACGAAAACCAGAAGGATCGCCCCAAGCAGATAGGATCGCTTCATCTTCTCCCTCCACGGAATGCCCCAACCTTTCCCTGGCGCGAAGCCAAGGCTTTGACGTCTGAGGGCAGGTGTTCGTTCCGCCCGCCGGACAGCGCCCCAAGGTCCAACCCGTGCATCCGACGCTCTCCGCGGGACTTCTTCGGCTTTGCGCCAATGGTCGGAGCGGCCAAAATCATGCCCTCCGCAATCCCCAACCGGCAGGAATGCCCCTCTCCTGTCACCTGGCGGCAGACGAGCCCGTCCTTGCCCGAATCCCAGATCGGCGTGGTTAGGCTGCTCTCCGCACCCTAACGTACTGGTCCCCAGTGCCGTTCCGGGTGCGGATGCCCATTCCCCGGAGGCGGAAAACCGTCCCTTCCTTTGTCCCGGCGGGCACTCGCATCTCGACCTTCTTGCCTTGCACCGTGCCCACCCGGATTCTGGCGCCGCGGTCGAGCTGCTCCCCGCTGAGAGGCACCTCGCAGTACACGTCCTTTCCGCGCCGAGTGAAAAAGTGGTGCGGCTGTACCCGGAAACGGAGGATGAGGTCCTGCCGGCGGCCATCCCTGCGCTCAATGACCTTCCGTAGCCGGAGGCGACTGCCGGTGTCCGTGCCTTCCGGCACCCGTACCGCGAACTTCCTGCGCGAGGTGAACTCCCCCTGCCCGTGGCATTTCGGGCACGGATCGGAGATAACGTAGCCAGTTCCCCCGCACGCCAGACAGGGTCTGGAGACGGCGAAAAAGCCCTGGTCGCTGATCACCTTTCCGGAGCCTCCGCAAACACGACACACAGTCCGACCACGCCCGCTCCGAGCCCCCGTACCGCCGCAAGCGTCGCATCGCTGCGGCAAGCTCACCTCAACGACGATTTCCCCCCCGCGGACCGCGGTCAAGAAAGGCACCTCCACTTCCACCTCAAGACTACCTTCCGCCCGAGGCTCCGAGGGTCGCCCAGGCCCGAAGAGGTCCCCGAAGTCGAAGAACTGGCGGAATAGGTCGCCCAGTCCCCCAAAGCCATGCAGGTCTTCGAAGGTGAACACCCTTCCCGTTCCTGGGCCCGCACCCGCGCGACCGAAGTGACGCAGGATCTCCTCCCATCCACCCTCGGTCTGGAATCCGCCGAACCCGGCGCCGTATTTGCGCATCTGGTCGTATTGCGCCCTTTTCTGCGGATCGCTGAGAACTCCGTACGCTTCGGCAATCTCCTTGAACTTCTCCTCGGCGCTCTTGTCGCCGGGATTCCGGTCCGGATGGTACTTCTTGGCCAGCTCCCGGTAGGCCCGCTTGATCTCCTCCGGGCTTGCGCTCTCCGAGACGCCGAGGATCTTGTAGTAGTCTTTGATCGTGGTCATCGGTTCCTGCGTTTTTCCTGCTGCAAATGGGAAACTACCCCGCTAGCCCGCCACCCGGATGCGCGCCAGGATCTCGAGGATGCGCGTCCCTGTGGGGACCGTGATCCGAAGTCGATCCCCCTGACGCACACCCGGAGGGATGTCGATCGCCACACGTCGACTGCCCTCCACCCGGCCGGTGCCCCGACAGCGGGGGCAGATCTCGCCGAACCACGAATAGCCCGAACCTTCGCAGATGCCGCACGGCCGGGCAATGGGCACGTCGAAGCTCACGCGAATACCGGTTTGAGCCTCCCTCGGAGTCAGCTCGATTTCCAGTTCGCCGCCGAAATTGTCCCATGCCGGAAAGCCACGTATCTCGCGCAGCATGTTCCAGATGAGCTCGTCTGCCAGATCCATGAAGTCCCATGGCTTGCCCGCCGGAGAAGGGATCCCTGCACCGTAGAGTTCCCGGTCGTATGCCGCTCGCTTTTGCGGATCGCGCAGTACTTCGTATGCTTCGGTGGCCCGGCGGAAGCGCTCGGCGGCCTCCTCGTCACCCTGGGTGACGTCCGGGTGGCACTCCTTGGCCACTCGCCGGTAGGCCCGCTTGATTTCCTCCTCGTCGGCGTCACGATCTACCCCGAGGATCTTGTAGTAGTCTTCTCTCGCCATGGAAGCAAGCCGCGCGATCACCGACCGCCGTATCAGGAATGCTCCCCCTCGATGGCCCCCTGCCGGGGGGATCGGTTCGGACAGCCCGGAGTAATTTACCCGGGCCCCCCGTGGATTGCAATAGGAATCTCCGCGGCCTGCTTCGTAGGCAAATCGCCCTCGTAGAGGAAGGCCCGCCAGAGGCGGGCCTTCCGGAACGACTGAGCTGTGCGACCTTCAAGTCACTGCACTTCGACCTGAATCTCCTTCGGCTTGGCCTCCTCTTTCTTCGGCACCTCGACGACGAGCACGCCGTCGCGGTAGCTGGCCTTCACCCGCGTCGTGTCCGCCGTGTTCGGCAGGGTGAAGCTGCGCTGGAAGGTGCCGAAGACCCGCTCGGAGCAGTAGTAGCAGTTGACGTCCTTGGGGCCGTCTTGCTTCTTCTCGGCGCGGATCGTCAGCACGTTATTGTCCACGCTGATCTTCAGGTCCTCCTTCCGCACGCCGGGAAGCTCGGCCTTCACCACAATCCCCTCATCGGTCTCGTAGACGTCCATCGCTGGGACCCACCAACTGCCAGCCTCACTCCGAAGGCTAGGCCAACGGCCGAAGAACTCGTCCACCATCCGATTAAACTCGTCCTGAATGCTCATCAGGTCTCGCATCACAGGGCGCCATCTGACGACTGCCATGGCTTATCACCTCCTTGCTCGGGGTTTTCCATCGCCTCAGCTTCCGACCCTTTGCCCTTCGTTGCGCTTTCGCACCCGGAAGTTACAAGCCACGTGCCAACGCGAGGTATCCCATTCAAGCCTTTGCAAATTAGGGAATTGGAGGATCGTAGAAGGTCTTGGAGCTAGGGAGTAGAGATGGCAGAGATTGCTGGCATTTCGTCAGCCAAGCCCGGCAAGCCCTACTGACTGAGACAGGATGACATCGGGCCCGGCGGAGAAACCGTGCCAGGCAAACCCGGCGGTGGACCCCGTCGCAACTGGACCCGCTGGGTCAAACCGAGTCTTTCTCCAGGTGGAGCACCGCCCGGTCGGCTTCCCCGTCGGAAGCAAGGGTGGCGGTGAAGCCATCTGTAGCGGAGGGAAGATGGACCACCCGAACCACGTCGGCCCATTTGGCCATCTCGGGCAGGAGTTCCCCCAGCTTGTTCGGCGCGCTGAGCAGGAATTCTTCCCGGAACACCACACCCGGTTCATCGGGATAGAGCGGAAGGTAGACGATCCCGGCCTCCACTAGGTCCTGGAAAAAATGCGTTCCGAAGGAGACCTCCGGCGTGTAACCGTCGCGCTGGCGGGCCACCTCTACCAAAACCCGGGCGTGGTTGATGTCGCTGTAACGAACACGGACGCCGAGGCGGATATCGTTGCTGCCCCAACGACCCGGGCCCATGAGAACGAAACTCGTATGGGAAAGCTTGTCGTTGAGCGCAGCCACGACCCGAGCCACCTCAAGCCGATCTTCCACCGTGTTCAGCCGGTCGTAGCATTCCGGCCGGACGTAGACGAGGTATTCGATCCCGCGGATCAGCGCGTTGGGCGCATCGTGCTCGACGGTGAAGATCACGCGCTCCCTCGGGATGTTCCTCGGGATCTCCACGCGTTCCATCACAATGCGCGCCGCCTGCGGCCGGCACTGGAGAAGGTAGAGCGAGTGCCCGTCGTAGGCAAACTCGACGTCGACAGGACTACCATAAACCGCTTCGAGACGCTGGAGCATCCGCCGCATGCATTCGCAGAAATCCGTGCCTGTGGCCAGCCTGTCGAAGGTAATCACCAAGTCGCGGGGATGAGCATTGATGAGTTTCGTGGCCACTGGCCGCACGTGGCCTTCCTCATTGATGGAGACGATGAGGTGGAGATCGGGAAACGGCTCCGACATATCACCCAGCAGCTCGGGGAGAGTGATGGTCTCCACCCGATTGCGAGCCAGGTTGATCACGTCGATCCAGTGTTGCGAGTAGCGCAGAAGATCCTTCGCCTCGATGGCCGGGCGAAGACCCGGCGCGCCCAGGGCGACGAGACGCGGGTAGTCCGCCGCCACCCGGTCGACCGCCCGTGTCCCGAGGCCCATGACGATGCGCATCAGTCCGTCCTCCCGACGGATCCGCGTGCTCCAGCGATAGACATTCCGCGAGAAGGCCACGCCCGCCCACACCGGCAGAAAGTAGTGGCGGTATTTCACCCCCACCACCTTCTGAATCAAAACGCCCATCCTCTCATCGTAGTCGATGAGGTTCTTCTCTCGACGGTAGCTGATTGGGTCCGGACCCAGCGTGCTGGCGTAGACCTCCGCCACGGCGCCGACGAGGGCCTGAAGCCTTTCCTCGAGCGGCCCCTGGTTCGGGAGGAAAATGGACTCGTACTTGCCCGAGAAGGCCGAACCGAAGTTGTCCTCCAATAGGCTCGAGGAGCGGACGATCAGCGGGTGTGTGCCGACCTCCTCCAGCAGCGCTCGGAACCGGGCCATGATGTCGGGCGAGAACTCGCCGTTCTTGAAGATCTCTCGGATGACCGGGTACTCCTTGCGGATCTCTTCGAGGGGCTTGTACTTCTGGTCGTAAAAGATCATCAGCCCGTTTTCTTGGACGAACTGCTGATACAGGTCCGAGCGGAGGTAATAGGATTCCGGGATCCGCAAGTCCACCTTCCGGACAATTTCGGCCAGCTCCGGATCCCGGGTCAGAATCTTGTAGGCCAGGAACATCCCCGCCGCCTTCCCGCCGATCTTCCCGATGCCCTGCTTGGGACCGATGGCCCGATCGAGGATCGGCAGGAAGTCGCAAATCCGGATGTGATGTTTCGCCACCCCGATGAATTCCAGCTGGTCGCTCACGAACTGCCGGATGAGGGCCGCGCGGATCCCGAGCGCCTCCGCCTCAGGAAGAGGCACCTCCCCCCGGGGCAAACTGCAGAACTCCCGCACTCTGGCCGCCAGGAGATCAAAGGAGACGTTGGGCAGATTGGCGAAATCCTCCAATAGCTGAGCATACTCCCGCCGCACGGCCAGATTGACGATGCGGTCGATGCGGCGTACACTGAAGTACCGGGCCGCATAGCGGATGATCAGCTCGTCGATGCGTCGCCTGCGCTCGTGGGTCAACCGGTGGGCTTCCCCCTCCCGAGACAAGAGCGCAGCGGCGTCCTCCGCCCTGCCCTCCGCTTCGCTGTAAATCCGCTCGACGGACACGAGACCCGCTGTGTGCAATTCGATCAGAAACTGGCGCAGGATCTTGGCCTGAAGGTGCGGGTGCCGCCGGAGATGCTGGCGAATCCTTTCCAGACGTTTCTCGAAGCGACCGGCATCCATCGAACGCGAACCCCTCCTGACCTGTGGGCCACCTACCGCTCGCTAATTTACGGCCCCGGAGGGGCGGAGCCAAGGGGAAATCATCGCCACCCTCGGCCAGAGAGTCCGCTCGAGAGCTCCTCGATGAGGCCGCGAACCCGCAATAGCCCTTCCTCTCTCGAACCTTCGGCCATTCGGCGAACGACAGCGCTCCCCACCACCACAGCGTCAGCGTAGCGAGCGACCTGCCGCGCATGTTCTCCCTGGGAGATTCCGAACCCCACCGCGATGGGCAAATCCGTGACCCTCCGGACCCTTGCCACAAGGTTCTCGACTTCCGATGAGAGCTTTTCCCGCTCCCCCGTCACGCCAGTCCGGGAAACGCAGTAGAGGAAACCGGAGGACGCCTCGACTGCCCGGCGAATGCGGTCTTCCGTGCTGGTGGGGGCTAAGAGAAAGACCGTCTCCAACCCCACGTTGCGACAGGCTTGCAGATAGCCATCCGCTTCCTCCGGAGGAAGATCGAGCAGAAGAGCCCCGTCGGCCCCTCGGGCCTTGGCGAGCTGCGCGAACCGGTCCAGCCCGAACCGCATGACCGGATTCACGTACGTGAACAGGACGATGGGGATGTCCGAGCGTTGGCGGATCCTCTCTACGAGATCCAGGACCCGCTGGACGGTGACCCCCGCTGCCAGCGCCCTTTCCGCGGCCTTTTGGATGACGGGTCCATCGGCAATCGGGTCCGAGAACGGGATACCCAGCTCCACGGCGTCCACACCCCACTCTTCCAGGCGGAGGACAAGCTCGTGGGTCGTGTCCAAATCGGGATCCCCGGCCATGACGAACACCACAAGCCTCGCCCGGCCGTCCTCCCGCGAGCCTGACAGACATGCTCTCAGTCGCCCCATCGTTCAGCCACCTGTTGAACGTCCTTGTCGCCGCGGCCCGAGAGGTTGACCAGCACCACGGCATCCCGCCCCATGTTTGGGACCACCTGCGCAGCATACGCCAGCGCATGGGCACTTTCCAGGGCCGGCAGGATCCCTTCCAGTTGCGCGCAGAGACGGAAGGCAGAAAGGGCCTCTTCGTCCGAGACTGCGACGTAACGAGCCCGTCCCTCCATCCGGAGGAAGGCGTGCTCGGGCCCTACAGCAGGGTAATCCAATCCGGCAGCGATCGAGTGGGTGGAGAGGATCTGGCCGTCGTCCGTCTGCAGGACGTACGTGTAGCACCCATGCAGCACCCCTGGGCTTCCTCCGCGGAATCGGGCCGCGTGGCAACCGGGCTCAAAACCTCGACCCCCGGCTTCCACTCCCACCAGCCGGACCGTCTCGTCCGCGAGGAACGCCGAGAAGATCCCCAGCGCGTTGCTCCCTCCTCCGACGCAGGCGATCACCACATCCGGAAGGCGCCCCTCTCGCTCGAGGATCTGCTGCCTTGCTTCGCGGCCGATCACGCTCTGGAAGTCGCGCACCATGGTCGGATACGGATGCGGACCCAGCACGGAGCCAAGCAGATAGTGGGTGTCGTGCACATTGGTCACCCAATCCCGCAGAGCCTCGTTGATGGCGTCCTTGAGCGTTCGGCTCCCGGAATCCACAGGTCGGACCCGCGCGCCGAGGAGTTTCATGCGGAAGACGTTCAGCGCTTGCCGCTGGACGTCGACGCTGCCCATGTAGATTTCGCAGCGCAATCCCAGCACTGCCGCGGCAGTGGCAGTGGCAACGCCGTGTTGCCCAGCCCCCGTCTCGGCGATGAGGCGCGATTTCCCCATCCGCTTGGCGAGGAGAGCCTGTCCGAGGGTGTTATTGAGTTTGTGCGCCCCAGTGTGCACCAAGTCCTCTCGCTTCAGGTAGACCTTGGCCCCGCCCCAATACTCGGTGAGCCTTCGGGCAAAGTAGAGGGGCGTGGGCCGTCCGGCGTAATCGCGCAGGTATCCCTCCAATTCGTTTTGAAATTCCGAATCCCTGCGGGCCACTTGGTACGCACGCTCCAGCTCCGCCAGCGGGGCCATCAACGTCTCGGGAACGTAGCGACCGCCAAACGGACCGAAATAGCCTTCCCTCATTCCTCCTCCAAGGATTCACAAGCGCGATGAACTTCACGCATGAACATCCTCACGCGTTCCGGATCCTTCTGACCGGGACGGATCTCCACGCCGCTGGACACATCCACGCCGTAGGGGCGGACGGTTCGAATAGCCTCCGCCACGTTCGCCGGATCCAATCCGCCGGCCAAGATCAGCGGCCGAATGCGCGCCAGCCTGCGGGCCATGCCCCAGTCGGCCCGCACGCCGCTACCTCCAAACAGATGCGGATGGTACCCGTCCAGCAGGATGGCACACGCGGAAGCGAAAGGCTCGATTTCCTCTGGCGAGAACTCGGGGCCCACGCGAAAGGCCTTGATGACGGGCAAATTCCAGCCCTCGCAGTAGTCGCCCGTTTCGTTGCCGTGGAACTGGAGTGCGGTGAGGCCCACGCGTTCGGCCGTCCTTGCGACGATCTTTCTCGGGGCGTTCACGAAGACGCCCACCCGACACACGAGGGGCGGGAGATTTCGAGCGATCTCCCGGGCAGTTTCCGGGGGGACAAATCGAGGTGAGCCCTCGTAGAACACAAACCCGACCGCGTCGACGCCCGCTTCCACCGCCACGAGGGCGTCTTCAAGCCTCGTGATCCCACAGACTTTCACCCGCACCCTTCTCAAGGACAGTCCTCCAGCTTCGCAGAAGCGTACCCGGCTTGCGCGAACGCATCAGCGCAGTCCCGACGAGGGCGGCATCGAACCCCGCTTCCTGCAGTCGGAGAAGATCCCGAGCGTCTCTCACCCCGGACTCCGCCACCACCGGGATTCCCGAAGGGACCTTGTCCCGCAGCTGGATCAGACGATCGAAGCGCACCGAGAAGTCGCGCAGATCCCGGCTGTTGATGCCGATGAGGTCGGCTCCGCAGGCCAATGCGCGCTCGAGCTCCGCGGCCTCGTACACCTCCACGAGGGCATCGAGACCCAGCTCGCGGCAGCGTTGTAACAGCCGGCACAGGCTGGCATCCGGGAGGATCCGGACGATGAGTAGCACACAGCTGGCCCCGGCCTCCGCGGCCCAGAGGATCTGCCGTTCATCCACCACGAAGTCCTTGCACAGGACGGGTAAGCTTGAGTTTTCGGCCGCCTCACGGAGGTCGGAATAGCTTCCCGCGAAGAAGGCAGGTTCGGTCAGCACCGATATGGCGGAGGCCCCTCCAAGCTCGTAGGCCCGGGCTCGCCTCCCTGCACGGGCGTACAAAGCCAGCGGCCCCGCCGAAGGCGTCCGTCGTTTGATCTCGGCGATGAGGCTCAATCCGAGCTCCAGGATCGCCTCGCGAAAGCAGGGACGCCGCCGCGACGGGGGGGCAACGTCGAGACCAGGGCCCGGCGACCGGCTCAGATCCCGGCGCCGCGACTCTGCAATCTGCTCCAGCAGATCCATCAGCAGCTCCTCGTGAAGTGTCGCAACTGCTCAACCTTCTGCCGTGCCCGCCCACTTGCGATGGACTCCCAGGCCACCTCGATCCCTTCCTTCCAGGAGTTAGCGCCTCCGCCGACCCAAATGGCGGCACCCGCGTTGAGCAGCACGGCATCCAGGGCAGGGCCTGGGACGCCTTCCAGCGTCTGAAGGGCGATTTGCGCATTGCGATCGGCGTCACCACCGAGGAGCTCATCCCTCCTCCCGCGCCGGAAGCCGAAATCTTCTGGCGCCACCGTGTAGTATTGGATCGAAGCGCCGTTCACCTCGGCCACCAGAGTAGTGCCGGAGAGAGCTACCTCGTCCATCCCGTCGCCGTGAACGACGAGGGCCCTCTCCACACCCAGCCGCTGGAGCGCCAGGGCCACATCCTTCACGCGCGACGCCGCGTAGACACCGACCACCTGCCTGCGGACGAAGGCGGGATTGGTCAATGGGCCGAGCAGATTGAAGATCGTGCGGGCCCCGATCTCGCGTCGGGGTCCGATGGCGTGTTTCATCGCCCGGTGCAGAAGGGGGGCAAAGAGGAAGCCGATCCCCACCTCCTCCACGCAACGGCCGGCCTGTTCGGGAGTGAGCTCGAGGTTGATCCCGAGGCGCTCCAGGAGATCGGCGGAGCCGCACTGGCTGGATACGGACCGGTTCCCGTGCTTGGCCACTGGCACCCCGGCACCCGCCGTCACAAATGCCGCCACAGTCGAGATGTTGAAAGTCCCGGCTCCATCGCCTCCGGTCCCGCAGGTGTCGATCGCATCGACTCGGACAGGGACCTTGAGGGCTTTCTCGCGCATGGCGCGGGCGGCGCCGACGATCTCGTCCACCGTCTCCCCCCGCACGCGAAGTCCGGCGAGGAAGGCGCCGATTTGAGCCGGCGTCGCTTGCCCCTCCATGATGATGCCCATAGCCTGAGCCGCTTCCGGCTCGCTGAGCGCCTCCCCATCCAACACTTTGGCGATGAACTCCTTCATCCCTCTCCCTCCTCCAAACGGATGCTTCTGGTTCTCATATCCCCACCCCGAGCCGCGAAGAGCTCCCGCGGGCGCAGGCCCGCTCACTCGAATAGGAAGTTGTACAGGAGATCCTTTCCCTGTTGGGTCAGCATCGATTCCGGGTGAAACTGTACCCCCTCTACCCGGTAGCGCTTGTGCCGCAAGCCCATGGTCAGCCCGTCCTCGGAACGGGCTGAGACTTCGAGCTCAGGCGGCAAATCCCGATCCCGAACCACGAGCGAGTGGTACCTCACGGCCACCAACGGATTGGCAAGCCCGCGGAAGATGGTTTTTCCGTCGTGGGAGATCAGGGAGGTTTTCCCGTGGACAGGCCTCGGAGCCCTCACTACCGTGGCTCCAAAGGCTTCCCCGATGCATTGATGGCCCAGACAAACCCCAAGTATCCGGATCCGGCCCGCGAACCGGCGGATGAGGGGGACGGAGATGCCGGCCTCCCGCGGGGTGCAGGGCCCAGGCGAGATCACAATGCGATCGGGGTTCATCTCTTCCACCTCGGAGAGGCTGATGGCGTCGTTCCGCGCCACAGCCACCTCCGCCCCGAACTCCCCGATCATCTGCACCAGGTTGTAGGTGAAGGAATCGTAGTTGTCGATCACGAGGACCCTCATCTCCGATCCTCCGCGCGCTTCCAACGCCGCAGGACTTCGCACCGAAACCCCTTCCGGCAATCCAACGGAGCTCAACCGCCTTCGGCCTGTTCGATGGCAGCAATCAAGGCGCGAGCCTTGTTGCAGGTCTCGTCGTACTCGCGCTCCGGATCCGAATCCGCCACAATGCCGGCTCCTGCCTGGACCGACGCCACTCCCTCGGCCAAATGGATGGTCCGGATGGCGATGCAGGTGTCCATGTTGCCCGAGAAATCGAGATAACCCACAGCCCCCGCGTAGATCCCGCGCGCATCCGGCTCGAGCTCGTCGATGATCTCCATCGCCCGCACCTTGGGAGCTCCGGAGACCGTCCCCGCGGGAAAACAGGCCCTGAGGACCTCCAGCGCATCCAGTTCCGGCTGGAGTTCTCCCACCACCGAGGAGACCAAGTGCATCACGTGGGAGTAGCGTTCCACTTTCATGAAGGTCGGGACCTGCACGCTGCCGTACCGGCACACTCGGCCAAGGTCGTTGCGGCCGAGATCCACCAGCATGAGGTGCTCGGCTCGCTCCTTCTCATCGCGGAGAAGCTCCTCTTCGATGGCGCAATCCTCTTCCGGGCTCTTCCCGCGGGGCCGGGTTCCCGCGATGGGCCTCGTCTCAACCCGCCGACCCTCCACTCGCACCAGCATCTCCGGGGATGCGCCCACTAGCTCCCGGTCGCCCAAATGGAGATGGAACATGTAGGGCGAGGGGTTGAGCGTCCGCAGGCGGCGGTAGAGATCCAGCCCACTCACGCTCACCTCGCCATCGAACCTCTGGGAGAGGACGACCTGGATGACGTCCCCGGCAAAGATGTATTCCTTGGCTTCTCTGACCATGTCGAGAAAGCGGGATCGAGGCATGTTCGGCGAGGGCCGGAAGCGCGAGGCTCCCGTCATCGGCAGCGGGTCCACAGGCCGGAGCAGAAGCCTTTCCACCTGGGCGATCCTTTCCACAGCCGCCTGGTAATCGGCTCGGGCTTCACCTTCCGGCCGAGTCAGGACCAGGATGAGCATCTCGCGCCGGACGTTGTCGAAGGCAAGAATGGCATCGAAAAACATCCAGAGCATGTCGGGGACTGTAGCCGGCTTGGAGTTCGGGAGCCTTTCCCAGAGCCGCACCGCCTCGTACGCCACGAATCCGACGGCGCCGCAAGCGAAGCGCGGGAGCTCGGGCAGGCGGGCGGTTCGGAAACGTGCCAGCAAACGGCGCAATTCCGACACCGGATCCCCCTCCAGCCGGTATTGGAGCAGGCCCTCAACCGTCACCTCGCGGCCGCGGCTCCGGAAAATGAGAAAGGGATGGGACCCCAGGAAGGAATAGCGACCGAGGTGTTGGCCACCTTCCACGCTTTCCAGCAAGAATCCCTTTTCTGAGGCGCGGCGAATCTTCAGGTAGGCCGACACGGGCGTCTCGGTATCTGCAAGGACGCGGCGAGCTACCGGGACACAGAGCCCCTCGTCATGCAGCCGGGCGAAGACGTCATAGGGCGGGATGAGTCCCTCCACCTGTTCTCCTCCTCAAAACAAAAAGGCCACGGGGGTACGCCCGTGGCCTTTGTCAACGCTTGAATGGGGGATTCCTTAACTACTGCCCGGACGCACCCGTTCCTCCCCGTGACTGCGCCACCACCCATTCCAGGTGCGATTACCGGACAGCTTCGCGCTCATCTTGGTTTCGTCCTGCCTGGTACCCGATCTCGTTGGACCGTTCACCTCGTAGCTAAAGATAATCCGAGCCGGCAGAAATGCAAGGGGTTTTTGATCCAGCTGCGAGTTTCCTGCCTCCGGTGGGTATCACGCCTGGGCCAAATGGTTCCGGGCGTCTCGGCACCGAGCCCGATCTACCTGGCGTCCCCCTTCGACGTCGTGGATTCCCGCCAGCCTCTGCCGGAGCGGATACTTCGACCGTCAGTCGGGGTCGGCTTCCGTCGACTCGACCCACTGCGCGAGGGCATCCCGGATCTGGTCCCGGACCTTCCGGAAGGTCGCGAGAATCTCGTCCTCCGACCCCACCGCGGACGCTGGATCCTCAAACCCCATGTGTACCCTCTCCCTCACCTCACCAAGGAAGACGGGGCACGTCTCGCGAGCGTGGTCACATACGGTGATCACGTAGTCGAAGGACTCGTGGAGGAAATCCTCCACCGGCTTCGGCCGGGCGCCGCTCATGTCGATGCCTACCTCGCGCATCACTGCCACCGCCTTCGGATGCACCTCGGCGGCGGGGAAAGTACCCGCCGAGTAGACCTCCCACGATGGGCGAAGCTTTCGCAAGAAGAACTCCGCCATCTGCGAGCGGCAGGAGTTTCCGGTGCACAGGATCAGGACTTTTTTCCGGCGAGGCATGGTCATCGTTTTCTCCTCCCATGTTTAGCTTCCACGGGGCTTCTTGGCCCGTAACGCTGGGGACTGGAAGCCGGTTTCGGGGGACCGCGCTTCCTTGATTTTCCCCCCGTCGCGCCGTATATTGGCGCGGTTCAGCAAGGTGGGGAGGGGTCTCGTGGAGTACATCCGCCGCATCACAGACTGGCCAGAGGACGAGCGTCCGCGGGAGAGGTTGCTCCGCTCCGGCCCCGAATCCCTCTCCGATGCGGAGCTCCTGGCCATCATCCTCCGCGTGGGAGGCAAAGCGGGGAGCGCCATCGATCTGGCGCGTCATCTCCTGGCAAAGGCAGGCGGCTTCCGTGGTCTGGATCGCCTTTCGGTGGAAGAGCTGTGTCGCATCCCGTACGTCGGTTCGGCGAAGGCCGCGCAAATCAAGGCGGCATTGGAGATCGGCAAACGGTTCCGGCTTGAGCAGAGCCCGGAGGACGACCGCGTGCACTCGAGCAACGACGTCTACCACCTGGTAGGACCCGCCATGCGGGACCTGCCGCGCGAGGAGTTTCGGGTTCTGTTTCTCACCCAGCGGAATCACGTGATCGCGAACAAGGTGATCTTCGAGGGTTCGCTGACGGAGAGCATCGCCAGTCCGAGAGAGATCCTGCGCGAGGCACTGAGCCTTTCCGCAGCTTCCCTGATCCTGGTCCACAATCATCCCAGCGGCGATCCCACGCCCTCGGACGAGGACAGGGCGGTGACGCGTCGGATCCGGGCCGCTTGCGAAACCCTCTGCGTCAACTTGCTGGATCATGTCATTGTAGGCCGGAACACCTATTTCAGCTTTGCCGATCATGGCCTCCTTTGACCGGCTGTCCGCGATCGGCGGGGCGCTCCTGGCACGGCGTCCGCCACACTTCTGACAACAGCGCTTGCGCGATGGGCATTCCAACCGATCGGCTCCTCCTCGAGCTCCGCGGGATCAGCAAGGCCTTCCCGGGGGTCCAGGCCCTACGGGAGGTGCACTTCGAGTTGCGGGAGGGCGAAGTCCACGTGCTCCTGGGGGAGAATGGTGCGGGCAAATCCACCCTGATGAAGATCGTGACCGGCGCCCTTCCCAAGGATGCCGGGGAGATCCGCCTCAAGGGCCGCAAGGTGGAGATCCGGAATCCGCAGCACGCACTCTCCTTGGGCATCAGCATGGTTTATCAGGAGTTCAATCTGGCTCCGCATCTGTCGGTCGCGGAGAACATCTGGCTCGGTCGCGAGCCCCTGCGGAACCGATGGCTGGGCTTGGTCGATCGCCGGCGCATGCGGGAAGAGGCGGCGGCCTTGCTGGGACGTCTTCGCCTGCGGCTGTCCCCGGACCTGCCTGTCGCACGCCTCACGGTGAGCCAAGCACAGTTGGTGGAAATTGCGAAGGCCCTTTCGGCCCATGCCCGCATTCTGATCTTGGACGAACCCACCGCCGCCTTGAGCGAGTCGGAGATCGACGAGCTTTTCGCGATTATCCACCAGCTGAAGGCCGAGGGGGTGTCGTTCGTGTACATCTCGCACCGGCTCGAGGAAATCCCGCGGATAGGGGATCGCGTCACCGTGCTGCGTGACGGCGAGTACGTAGCCACGGTTCCCGCCGACACCAGCCCGGCGGAACTCATCCGCCTCATGGTCGGCCGAAGGCTGGAACAGCTCTACCCGAAGCTCCCCGCCAATCCGGGCCAGATCCGGCTGGAAGTGGAACGGCTGCGTCGCTCGGGCGTGCTGCACGACATTTCCTTTCACGTCCGGGCTGGCGAGGTGGTGGGACTTGCCGGCCTGATCGGGTCCGGGAGGACGGAACTGGCCAGGGCCATCTTCGGGGCTGATCCCGTGGATTGCAAAGTCATTCGGGTAGATGGCGAGGCAGTGGACATCCGCTCGCCGCGGGATGCGATCCGAGCCGGCATCGCCTACTTGTCGGAGGACCGCAAGCTCCTGAGCCTGGCGCTGAACCTCAGCGTGCTCGAGAATATCACCCTGGCCTCGCTGGATCGCTTCACGACCGGGCCCGTGATCCGCGTCGAGCAGGAGAAGCGCGCCGCCCAGGAGCTCGTCCAGAAGCTGCGCATCCGCACTCCGAGCCTGCTCCAGCAAGTCCAGTACCTGAGCGGCGGCAACCAGCAAAAGGTCGTCCTGGCACGCTGGCTCATCCGGGAGGCCAAGGTCCTCCTTTTCGACGAACCCACCCGCGGCGTGGACGTGGGTGCGAAGGCCGAGATCTTCGAATTGATCGGGCGCTTGGCCCAGAATGGGGCAGCCATCCTGCTCATCTCCTCCTACCTGCCGGAACTTCTGGGCATGTGCGACCGCATCCTGGTCATGAACCGGGGCAGACTCGTTGGCGAGCTGACGCGCGAAGAGGCGACGCAGGAGAGGATCCTAACCCTTGCCACTCTTGGAGCGGAATAGGCGGAACGGAACCATGCGGAAGCCGGCGGACTTCGAAGCTACCAGCCGAGCTCGGGTGTGGACGACGACGGGGTTGACGCGGCGCATCGCCCCGTATGCGAGCCTCCTGGCGATGGCTTTCCTTTTGAGCTTGCTTTCGCCCCACTTCCTTACGCTGGAGAACCTCTTCGCCATCGGCGTGCAAATGGCCGTGATCGCCATCATGGCCATCGGGCAGATCATGGTGATCATCTCCGGCGGAATCGATCTTTCCGTGGGCTCGGTGATGGCCCTTTCCGGCGTGATCTCGACCATGCTCATCGCCTCGGGCGTTCCGATTGGATGGGGGATCTTTGCCGGAACTCTGGTGGGCGGCATGTGCGGCTTGCTCAACGGAACCCTGATCGCCTACGGGTATCTTCCCCCCTTCATCGCCACGCTGGGAATGATGGGGATCGCCCGCGGCGCTGCCCTCCTCCTCACTGGCGGCGTGCCCATCTTTGGGTTGCCGCCCAGCTTCAACATGCTGGGCGGGGGCCGCATCTTCCTCGGGATTCCGGTTCCGGTGGCTATCCTGGCGGCGCTGGCGGTGATCGGACATTTCGTCCTCACTCGCATGCGGTTCGGCCGCTACGTCTTCGCCATCGGTAGCAATGCGGAGGCCGCGCGCCTCTCCGGGATCAACGTGCGCAGCGTCATCGCCCGGATCTACACCTACGCTGGCCTCCTGTACGGATTCGCCGGCGTCCTCATGGCCTCGCGACTGAGCACCGGACAACCCACGGCGGGCACTGGCTACGAGCTGGACGTGATCGCCGCCTGTGTCATCGGAGGGGCCAGCCTGAGCGGTGGGGAGGGTACCGTCCTCGGGGCCATCATCGGGGCCCTCATCATGGGCGTTCTCCGGAATGGTTGTAACCTCCTGGACATCTCCGCCTTTTGGCAGCAGATCGCCATCGGCGCCATCATCGTGGTCGCGGTCTTTTCGGACCAGTATCGAAAGCACAAAGTGAAAGGTGCGGCGTGACCGCTCGCATCACCCGCCGCCGCGAAGACGCGAACGACACGCTCCCCCACACCGTTAAAGATCCGAGGCAGTTCGAGTAAGTCGAGAGGAGGGTCAAATGAACCGGTCCCGGCTGTTGCGCGCAGTTGGACTCCTCATCTGCCTGCAGCTGGCCGTGTCACTGGGGATGGGTTGTCGCAGGCCGACCCAGCGATTACCTCGCATCCTGGTGAGTCCCAAGGGACTGACCCACAGCTTCTGGCTGACCGTGAAAGCGGGCGCGGATTCGGCTGCACGGGAATTCGGGGCGGAGATCATCTGGAAAGGGCCGTCGCTGGAGACGGATGTAGCCGGCCAGATCGCCATCATCGAAGATTACATCAACAAGAAAGTGGATGCCATCGTGATGGCAGCCTGCGACGAGCAGGCGCTCGTGCCGGTGATCCAGAAGGCGGATGCTGCAGGGATCCCGGTGATCACGATCGATTCCGGAGTGCAGTCGGAGATTCCGAAGTCCTTCGTGGCTACGGACAACATCGCCGCCGCGCGCAAGGCGGCGGAAGTGCTCTGTGAGCTCATCGGGCAAGAAGGAGAGGTTGCCTGCATTCCGTTTGTCCCCGGCGCCGCCACAAGCATCATGCGGGAGCAAGGGTTCAAGGAGGGGCTTAGAGCCTATCCCAAGGTGAAGCTGGTGGCGGTGCAGTACTCGCAAAGCGACGTCGCCACCGGGATGGCTGTGACCGAAAACATCCTGACGGCGCACCCCGAGTTGGATGGCATCTTCGCCGCCAACGAGCCGGGGGCCATCGGCGCCGGCCAGGCCCTCATCAGCCGGGGCCTCGTGGGCAAGGTGAAGCTGGTGGCTTTCGACGCGGCGCCGAACGAGATCCAGGCGCTGGAGAGTGGGGTGATCCAGGCCTTGATCGTCCAGGACCCGTTCAAAATGGGATACCTGGGCGTGAAGTACGCCCTCGACGTCCTCCACGGCAAACCGATCCCGCCACGCGTGGATACGGGGGTGTATGTGGTCACCAAGCAGAATCTGAACAGCCCGGAAATCCAGCGGCTCCTCCGACCCATGGCTCGAGGCTAAGGCAGAGTTGAGCAGCGGAGTCCAAAAGATCGCCATCCTCCCCCCGGCGCTGACGAACAAGATCGCCGCGGGGGAGGTAGTGGAACGCCCCGCCTCCGTGGTGAAGGAGCTGGTGGAGAACTCGCTGGATGCGGGCGCGGACGACATCACCGTGATCGTCCGGGATGGCGGGAAGGCGCTCATCCAAGTGATCGACAACGGCGTGGGCATGTCGCCCGCCGATGCCGTACTGGCCTTCCAGCGCCATGCGACGAGCAAGATCCGCACGCTGCAGGATCTGCAGCGGGTGACCACGCTCGGTTTCCGGGGCGAAGCCTTAGCCAGCATCGCCTCCGTGAGCCGAGTGGAGCTCCGCACCATACCGCGCGGCGAGATCGAGGGTACGCTCCTGCGGCTGGATGCCGGGCGAGTCATCGAGCAGGGCAAGACGGGCGGAAAGCCAGGGACTTCGATCGCCGTCAAGAACCTGTTCTTCAATACGCCGGCTCGCCGCAAGTTTCTGCGAGCTACACAGACCGAATACCGCTACATCCTGCAAGTGATGAATCGATTCGCGCTCGCCTTCCCGGAGGTTCGCTTCACGCTGATCAACGACGATCGCGAGGTTTTCCGCCTCCACAAGTCCTCGCTCGAGGAGCGCGTGATCCAGGTCCTGGGATCTCCCCTGCGCGGGAAGCTGATCGAACTGGATGAACGGGCCCCAGACCTCACCATCGGCGGGTTTGTTGGCAATCCGGACACCTTCCGGAGAAGCCGCGGCGATCAGTACCTCTTTGTGAACCGGCGCTACGTGGTGAGCCGTTCGCTTTCCCACGCCGTCATCGCAGCTTACGGTGAGGCCCTTCCCACGGGCGTCTATCCCCCGTACGTGGTGTTCCTGGACATCGCCCCGGAGCTTGTCGACGTGAACGTCCACCCCACGAAGATCGAAGTCAAGCTGTGGGACGAGGACTTGGTGTACCGCATGCTCCGTGGCGCTGTGCGGCGAGCTATTTCCTCCGCCGCCGTGGTCCCCGAACTGAGCATTCCGGAGCTCCACAGGGAAGTCACAGACCCCAAAACCGAAGGTGCCCGTTTCCTCCCCCTCCAGCGGGTGTTGCCCCTCGAAGGCTCCCTCGACCAGCTCGACCTTTTCCTGCCGGAGCCGGAAGCTCTCGGCGTGAAGACCGAGCCAGTCGGAGAGCCGGAGACGGTGCCTCCGCCCGTCCGGGACGTGGAGATGTGGCAGATCCACAATCGCTACATCCTCACCGAGGTGCGCGATGGGCTCATTGTCATTGACCAGCACGTGGCGCACGAGCGCGTGCTCTACGAGAGGGCCCTCCGGAGCTTCCGGGAGCGCCGGCGCTCGGAAGGGACCCAGCAGCTTCTCTTCCCGGAGACGTTGGAGCTGAATCTCGAGGACTATTCCCTTTTCCTCGAGCTCCAGCCCTTCTTGGAGCAGCTTGGGTTTGCGGTCCGCACCTTCGGAGCTCGCTCCGTCCTCATCGAGGGGATTCCAGCGGGACAACGCATCAGCAATCCCTCGCGCACGCTCCTGGAGATCCTCGACGAATACGGAAAGGAGCGCGAGACAAGCCTGGAGATCCACGAGTCCGTGGCGCGCTCCTACGCCTGCAAGACGGCCATCCGCGCCGGAGATCCCCTGACGCTCGAGGAGATGAACAAGCTAGTGAACGAGCTCTTCAGCTGCGAGCAGCCGTACTTTTGCCCGCATGGTCGGCCCATCGTCGTCCAGATCACCCTTTCCGAGCTGAACAAGCGCTTCGGGCGCGAGTGAGGGAATTGGCGATGCGTGCGGAAGGCGTGACGCTGGGCGCAAGAGTGGCGCCGAACCGAAATCAATGGCGGGAGCTGCGAAAGCGCCTGCTGGAGCTCCGCCTGGTTCCGCTCATCGTTGGGCCCACGGCTGTCGGCAAGACCGCGCTCTCCCTGCAGCTCGCCGAGGTTCTGGGCGCGGAAATCGTGTCGGCAGACTCTCGGCAAGTGTACCGCTACATGGACATCGGAACCGCCAAACCGAGTCGCGAGGTACGCGCACGCATCCCCCACCACTTCATCGATGTGCGGGATCCGGACGAATACTACAGCGCGGGAGAGTACGGCAGGGAGGCCCGACAAATCATGGCGCGGCTATTGGAAGAGGGAAGGCTGCTCATCGTCGTTGGCGGAAGCGGCTTCTACCTGCGCGCCCTGATCGACGGACTCTTCGAGCCGCGGATCTCCGATCCGGAGGTGAAAGAGCGCCTCCGCGAGCGAATTCGGAGGGAAGGCCTCGCCGCTGCGTATCGGTACCTCATGCGCGTCGACCCCGATTCCGCCGCGCGCATCCATCCTCACGATGAGCAGAGGATCGTGCGAGCCCTGGAGGTCTACGAACTCGCTGGGGAGCCCATGAGCAAGTTCTTCGCCCGCAAGCCCGCTCCTCCCCCCTTTCGCGCCATGTGGATCGGGCTCGAGCTCCCCCGGGACGAGCTCTACCGCCGCATCGACCACCGAGCCGAACAAATGTTTGCCTCGGGACTCGTGGACGAGGTACGGGGCCTGCTCGAAAGGGGCTATTCTGCGGACCTCAACGCCCTGCGGACCGTCGGCTATCAGGAGGTGATTGCACATCTCCGGGGGGAGTACTCTTTGGAACGCGCTGTCGAGCTTGTGAAACGCAACTCACGCCGGTACGCGAAGCGGCAGCTCACCTGGTTCCGGCGCGATGAGCGCATTCACTGGATCCGCGCAGACGAAACAGCTTCCGAGCAGATCCTATCCCTCCTCCAAAGGGCGGTCGAGGCCGCCTCGCCGTAGGGGTCGCCCGGCTGGATTCCTGCCGGGTCCCGCCGCAGACGTCAAGGCAATGCGCCAGTGTGACAGTCGGAGCAGAGCATCTCTTTCCATGACTCGCCGATGTCCACCGGGTGGCGAAATTCCAGCCCTTCCGGCGAATGGGACAGCTCCAAGCTGTCCGGCACTCCTTGCCAGACAATGGTGTGGCACGCCGTGCATTGATTTGTGATGGTCCTCCCCTCTGCATCGACGTGCTTCCCGTCGTGACAACGGTAGCAGCCTTTGAAGTTGAGGTGGCCAATATTGTCGGGATACCGATCCCACCGGGAGCGCATTTCCGGAAAGAAGTTGAGCTGGTACAGCTGCTGGAGCCTTGCGATCGTGGAATCGAGGGCCGCTCCGCGCACCAGATCCGGGAACTGCTGTCCGTAGAATTCTCGCAACCTCAAGGCAATGGTATCGAGCGCGCCCTGAGTCGTCCCGTACTCCTGCGCCAGTGCCTCCGTCGCCACTTGCTTGAGGAAGGGTAGGGAGCGATCGAGTTTCCCAGTGGCCAGCGCCAGATTGACGATCTGCGAAGGGCTGCGGTAAATGTGCGTGGGCCGGTTATGGCAGTCCATGCAGTCCATGACTCGGACCCGCAGGGTTTCTGCCTGTTCAGGGGTCACGGGATTGGTCTGGTCCACGAAGACACGCGTCTCGCCCGTGGCCCGGTTGGTGAAGCGGACCCACGAGATCTCCTGCCGTTTCGGGTCCGTGGCCAGGTACTCCACGCGATTGGCGATGTTCATGTGCCAGTGGATGCCTGTGGTCAGGCCCGTGATGGGGCTTCCCCCTCCCGTCTTGATGAGCATGTTGATCTGCCATTCCGTATTGCGCTCGTCCGGAAGGAAGTGGTGAAATAGCTTCTGCTGAGCCCCGTAGAATTGCTCCGGCCAGTGGCATTGCTCGCAGGTTTCTTGCGCCGGGCGGAGGTTTTCGATCGGGGTCGGGATCGGCCGGGGATAGACATTGGCCAGCGTCGCGTAAACCTGGTACATTCCCGAGAGCTTGCTGCGTACGTACCAATTGGCGCCTGCCCCCACGTGGCAATCGACGCACCGGACTCTCGCGTGCGGCGACTGCCGGTAGAGCGTATCCTCCGGCTTCATCACCTCATGACAGAGCCGACCGCAGAACTGGACGGAATCGGTGTAGTGATATGCCTCATAGCTACCCACAGCCGAGAGAAGAAGGAAGGCGATCACCGCCACGATTCCCAACAGAAGGTAGCGGCGGTGCCGAGGATCATTCAGGTCAACAATGGGAAAGCTGGGACCGACTATCCCGTACCGCCGACGCCGGCGGATCTCCACGTAAGCCCCAACCGGCACAAGAACCAGACCGAAGAGCAGAAACGCCGGCACAATGATGAACAGGAAAAGCCCGTAGTAGGGATTCTCCACCCTTCCCACCAATTGCAAGAAGAAGAGCAGGAGAAAAACGAGAAGAGAAGCGGCGGCGATCACGCCCCCAGCGAAAGACACCGGATTGTAGAGAATGTGCGTCCGTTGCTTCGTCACAGCTCACCTCCCTCCTTCTTGGGCACCCGCTCCGCGGACCACTCAACCGGGAATTCCCTCCAGAACATACGGCCATCCCAACCTTCGCGATGCGGCGAAATTAGCGAAATGGTGACCTCGTAGCAAGGGTTTCCGCTACCTCCCCCTTCAGATCCGCCGGGCGTCCGAGTTCGCTAGACACGCCTAACGCTGAGAATGTGCGCCGCATCCACTGCCCCGCGACCGACCTTGACAACTTCTGACGCAGAGACCCTTGCCTTTTAGCCGGGGGAACGCGATCTTTTAACGGTGTAGTTGGTAGCTGGAAAACGGACAAGTAGAGCTATGGCGAAATGGATCGACGCGAGTTCCTGAAAACGCTTGGGGTCACGACCTTGGTCGGGGCCCTCGGCCCGGAGAGCGTCCTTGCGAAGCTGGCGCAGACGCACGCGGCGCCGCCCTCACTCGTCACCGTGAAAAACGGCGAACCGGCCCAACTCGTACGGGCTGCGGTGGAGGCGCTGGGAGGCATGTCGCGCTTCGTGTCGCGAGGGGACGTAGTGGTCGTCAAGCCCAATATCGGCTGGGATCGCCTCCCCGAGCAAGCGGCGAATACCAACCCCGATCTCGTGGCCGAGATCGTCCGCATGTGTTTCGAGGCCGGCGCGAAAAAGGTGCTCGTGTTCGACAACACGTGCAACCGCCCCCAGCGGTGCTACCTGCGGAGCGGCATCCAGAACGCCGCCAAAGAAGCTGGCGCAGAGGTCTCCTACGTCCACGAGCAGAAGTTCCGAAGCGTGGACATCCGCGAGGGGGTGGAGCTCAAGTCCTGGCCTTTCTACCGGGACGCGCTCGAGGCCGACGTGTTCATCAACGTACCCATCGCCAAGCACCACTCGATGGCCCGGCTCACCCTCGGTCTCAAGAATATCATGGGCGTCATCGGCGGGGACCGGGGAATGATCCACAACCGCTTCGCGCAGAAGATTGTGGACCTTAACACGGTGATCCGGCCGAAGCTTACCATCATCGATGGCTACCGCATCCTGACGGCGAACGGGCCGCAGGGTGGAACCCCAAGGGATGTGCGGCTCCTCAAAGCCGTCATCGCAAGCCCCGACCGAGTCGCGGCGGATGCTTGCGCCACTGCTTGGTTCGGCCTCAAACCGCAGGATCTCGATTACTTAGTGGAGGCCCACCGCCGAGGCCTCGGCGAAATCGACCTTCGCAAGCTGGTCACCCGGGAAATCGATCTGGCTTCTTGACGGACCGCAAAGGTGCTGCGAAGGATCATCGCGAACGGACTCCTCTGGGCCGGGGACGCATAAGGCAGGTTCAGGTACGGATCGGGGAATGGGCGGGAAAATCTCGTTGAGGACGGCGCGGCGCGTTTCGCAAGTCCTTTTCTTCCTCTTCTTCCTCTACCTGTTCTTCCAGGCGGTCTACCCCTACGAGGTGGCGATCCCTTCGGATCTGTTCCTGCGCGCAAGTCCATTGGCGGCCGTCGTGTCGATGCTGGCCGCGCGCACCTTCGTCGCTACGGCCGTCCTGGGGTTGATCATCCTGGTCCTCACCGTCTTCCTGGGGCGCTTCTTCTGCGGCTGGATTTGTCCGCTCGGGACCATCCTCGACGCCACGGATCGCTGGTTCAAACGACCCCGGCGCAAAGTCCGTCAGAGGGAGTCCACCCGCTTTCGATCGTGGAAATTCATCCTCCTGGTGGCCATCCTGGCCGGAAGCCTCCTGTCAATCCAGTTCGCCGGTTACTTTGATCCCATCTCGCTGCTCACCCGTACCTTTGCCACCGTATTTCTGCCGGTATTGGCCAAGGGCGTCGCCGTCGTGGCTGCGGTTTTGGGGCGGATCCCGTTTCTTGAGGATGCCACCTTCCGCGCGTACAACCAGCTGCAGGAGTTGGGCTTCCCCACTGAGCAGCCAGTCCTACGGGGTAGTACGTTCATCTTGCTGGCGTTTGTGGGCATCCTCGCCCTCGGCAGGGTGACGCGCAGATTCTGGTGCCGGAACCTCTGCCCGCTGGGAGCGTTGCTTGGCCTCGTGGGTCGGTACCGGTTCACTCGCAGGAAGGTGAGCCAGGCTTGCACCGACTGCGGGGTTTGCCAGTTGATGTGCCGGATGAACGCGATCGAGGATGATTTCCGGACCACCAATGCCAGCGAATGCATCGAATGCATGCAGTGCGTGTCCGTATGCCCCGAGAAGGCCATTAGCTACGGGTTCGCGCTCCCACGAAGCAAGGCTGCCACTGGCGTAGACCTCGACCGGCGCCGCTTCCTCGGCTCTCTGGCGGGCGGAACGGTGGCTGCAGCCGCCCTGTCGGTGGGTTTCGTGGCCCGTGAGTCGGCAAGTAGCAAACTTAGGCCGCCCGGCGCCCTGGTGGAACCGGAGTTCCTCGACCGCTGCATCCGATGCTTGGAATGCGTGCGCATCTGCTCCTCCACCGGGGCATGCCTACAGCCGGCGTTCCTCGAGCGGGGGCTGGCAGGGTTCTGGACGCCGGTTGCAGACATGCGCCACGGCTACTGCGAATACAATTGCACCCTGTGCGGCGAGGTTTGCCCGACCGGTGCCATCACCCGCCTCAGCCTTCCCGAGAAACAGCAAGTCGTGATGGGTACCGCGTACTTCGACCGGAGCCGATGCATCCCCTGGTATCGGAACGAGGACTGTTTGGTCTGCGAGGAACATTGCCCGGTGCCGGAGAAGGCGATCCGCTTCGACGTCCGTGAGGTCCGATTGCCGTCTGGGGAAGCTCGCGTGGTGAAGTTCCCCTACGTGGTCGAGGACCTCTGCATCGGCTGCGGCATCTGCATGGCGAAGTGCCCCGTGGAAGGGCAACCGGGGATCTTTGTCACGACCGCTCGGGAGGAACGCTTCACCCCGCAAGGCGAAAAGGTCCGGAAACAGGAAGTGTCCGCCTAGGGCAGGTAGCAAAGTTCTCGGCCGACGGCGGGTGCTCGCATTCCGGGAGAGGCTCGCCCCGCACAAGTGGCCTGCGAAGTTCACCCAATACCCGTCGCCTCCCGCCGCAACGCCTGCCGCCTCCGACACCCCACCGACCCTCCGGACGCCCCTTGCGCCAGCTGGACGCTCGAGGCAAACGCGGTCGGCAGGGGAAATCTGCTCCCAGTCCCGGACGCTTAACTCAGCCTCCGTTCGGCGGCGCTTGGCAAGAGGGGCAAAAGTACGTGCTGCGGCCGCTCGTCCGGACAAGACGTATCAGCGCGCCGCAGCGGGGACAGGGCTCCCCCGCCCGCTGGTAGACAGCGAGCTCGAGCCGGAACCAGCCGGGCTGGCCGAGCGGGTCGGAGTAGTCCCGGATCGTCGTTCCTCCTCGCTCCACAGCCCGGCGCAGCGTCTGTACAATCGCGGCGTGCAGCTTCCGGATTTCCCGCGGTTGCAGAAGGCCCGCGGGGACAAAGGGATAAAGCCTCGCCTCAAACAGAATCTCATTGGCATAGATGTTCCCGATCCCGGCCAGGCGGCTCTGGTCCATCAGGAGCAACTTGATGGGCCGTCGCAAGCCAGAGACGAGTTCCTCCAGCCGACTCGGGGTGAATTCGCGGGCGAGTGGTTCGATCCCCAGCCCTGCCAGGGGCGGACGGTCCATGACCTCCGAAGTCGACCAGACGGCGATCGACCCAAATCGCCGGGGATCCCGGAAGCGCAGCTCGCACCCTCCATGCATCGTTATGCGCACGTGATCGTGCTTGTCGAAGACCTCTGCGGAGCTGCAGAGGAGCAGTCGGCCGCTCATGCCCAAATGGACGACCAGGGAAACATCCCCTGAGAGATCCAAGATCAGATACTTGCCGCGGCGTCGAAACGCCTCAAAGCTCCTACCCTGCACGCAGCTGATGGCGTTCGTGTCCAGGGTCCGGCGTAGGTGTGGGTGCCGGACCTCGGTGGATACGATCCTCTTTCCGCGAATCCGCAGCTCCAATGCGCGGCGAACCGTTTCCACCTCGGGCAATTCGGGCATGTAGGCCTCCGCCGCAGAAGATCCACTTCGAAACGATCCAAGATACGCTTGCCGGGCGGATCTTCCAACGAAGAACGCCACGTTCCCTCCGGGCAGCCTGGTTGGGGAAGGCCGTTGCCGAGTTGACATTGTCTTCGGCCTGGTGTAAATTGCGTTCGGAAGGTTCGGTCGGGGTCTCAAGAAGACGCGAATACAGGAGGACAGCAATGCGTAACCCAAGGATCGTTCTCGCGGCTCTCTTCCTAATGGCGATGCCAGCCTACGGGCAGCTGATGGGTCCCAGCATGAATCCGGAGAAAGGCGGCACCTTCATGGGCGGCGCGGGACTGGCTGTGGTGGACAATCAGACCTACTTTTCCATCAATGTGCAGCCGGAAATCGCCATCGGAAAGATCGGGGTGGGACTGAACGTGAACCTGCTGTACGATGTCAACACGGGACACATCCGGAGCAAGGATTGGGACGAGAGCTACGACTACCTTCGCCTGGTGCGCTACATCCGATATGGGTTCAAGGGGGATCCATTCTACGCGCGGATCGGTGCGCAGGACGCTGCGCGCATCGGGCACGGGTTCATCGTGAATTACTATTCCAACTCGCCGAGCTACGATGAACGAAAGATCGGCCTGGCCTTCGACCTGGACCTCGGCACCTACGGCTTCGAGACCCTGACCAACAACCTCGGGCGGGCGGAACTTCTGGGGGCTCGCGTCTACTGGCGTCCCCTCCGGATGATCTCGTCAGTGCCTATCCTGAAGAATCTTGAACAGGGCGTTACCTACGTCACCGACATTGACCCGGACGGCAATCGGAAGACCGACGATGGCGTTTCGGCTTTCGGCCTCGATTTGGGGCTCCCGCTCCTCGCCTTCTCCTCCTTCCGGAGCATGGTGTACTACGACTTCGCCAAGATCGTCGATTACGGATCGGGCCAGGCGGCTGGCCTGGCGCTGGAAGTCAGGCTCCCGGCCAATCTGGCCCAACTGTATGCCCGCCTGGAACGCCGCTGGCTCGGCAAGAGGTTCGAAGCCGGCTTTTTCAACGCGTTCTACGAAGTGGACCGCTACAACCCAGCGACGGGATTCCACAAGTACGATGGACTGAATCAGATCCAGGAGGAAACCAAAGGGATCTTCGGCGAGCTTGCCGGCAACGTACTCGGATCGATCCGTTTGGTTGGCAATTTTGTCCGGCTGGACGACCATCCGCGTAGCGGGATCCTCCACCTGGGGGCCGAGGCTCCGAACGCCATTCCCAGCATCGCGGCTCACGCCAGCTACGAGAAGAGCCAGGTGGAAAAGTTCAAAGATCTGTTTGTGCTGGACGACCGCAGCATCGCTCGCGTGGGGCTGGGGTACAAGATCCGTCCGTACCTCATTGCCTATGTGGATTACATCTGGAACTTCGTCTACAACAGCAACACCCGTCGGTACGAGACGCAGGAGCGCGTCGAACCGCGCCTGAGCTTCGTCTACAGTTGGAAGTAGGCTGTCCGAACCACGATGGGCATCCGGGCGCTCGGCGACGTCCTCATTGCGGCGGTGGAAGCTTTCGCATTCTACCCGTACTGCCTTCTTTGCGAGCGACGCCTCGGGCGGGGGCGGGATCTTGTGTGCGCGGACTGCTGGGAGGCGCTTCCGCCGGCTGAGCCACAGTGGCTGCGGGGGGAAGATTCCGACTTCCAAGGCCCTCCCGCGCGCTTCTCCGCCCGCTTCAGCCTTTGGGCCTACAGCCCAGAGGTGGAGCGGCTGATCCACCTGATGAAATACCGGAACCGGCCGGGGCTGGCCCGAGTCATGGGGCGGAGAGTTGCGTGCGCTTGCTCCCATCGGTTCCGCGGGGAGCGCGGGATCATCGTTCCTGTGCCGCTCCATCGAGCCCGCAAACGGGAGCGAGGATACAATCAAAGCGAGCTGTTGGCCCAGGAGTTGGCGCGGGAGATCGGCTGGTCTCTTGTGGCCGAGGCGCTGGCCCGCGTGCGTCCCACGCGCTCGCAAGCGACCCTGAGCCGGGAGGAACGGGCGGAGAACGTCCGCGGCGCCTTTGTGGTGCGGCGAAGGGAGGCGGTGCAGGGGAAGCGATGCATCCTCGTGGACGACGTCGTGACCACAGGCGCCACCGCAAACGAGTGCAGCCGGGTCCTGTTGGAAGCTGGAGCTGCAGAGGTCATGCTGGTCACCGTGGCCGCGGCCTAGGAGAAGCGCTGGCGCCCCTCCGCCGCTTGCCGCTCCGGCACGGAGATCCGGATCAACTCCACAAGCGCTTTTGCATGACGGGATCACCTGCGATCGTCAAGGAGAGGGCGGGATGGCTGGCTACATCGCCTTCGACCTCGGGGCTTCGAGCGGAAGAGCCGTGCTGGGCGAGATCCGCGACGGACACCTCGAGTTGGAGGAGATCCACCGCTTCGGCAATCGCCCGGTATGGCTCCGGGGGAACCTTTACTGGGATATCCTGGCCATTTACCGGGAGATTCTGGAGGCTCTGAGCAAGGTCGCGGCTCGGGGAAAGCGGGTTCGCAGCATCGGGATCGATACATGGGGGGTCGATTTCGGGCTCATCGCCAAGGATGGCTCGCTCATCGGCAATCCCTTCGCCTACCGCGATCCTCGCACCGAAGGAGCCCCCGAGAGGGTATTCCGAAAGCTGTCGTGGGAACGCCTCTACGAGATCACCGGCATCCAGCTCATGACCCTGAACTCCCTGTTCCAGCTGTACGTGATGGTCGAGGCGGGTCATCCCTGGCTGAAGATTGCCGATCGTCTGCTCTTCCTTCCGGATCTGTTGAACTACTTCCTGACGGGGCAGGCAGTGTCGGAGATCACCATCGCCTCGACCTCGCAGGTGCTGGACGCGCGCAAGCGGCAATGGAGCGACGAGATCTGCAATGCCCTGGGCTTGCCGCGGCACATTCTGACGGAGCTGATCCCCTCCGGCCACATCTTGGGACCCCTCAGCGAGGAGGTGTCTCGGGAAACCGGCCTGAAGGCGGAGCGAGTGGTGGCAACAGCTGGGCACGACACGGCGTGCGCAGTGGCGGCTGTGCCTGCATCCGGCGCCGACTGGGCCTACCTCAGCTCGGGGACGTGGTCGCTCATGGGCGTCGAGCTACCCGAGCCACTGATCAGCCCCGAGGCCCGGGAGCTAAACTTCACCAATGAAGCCGGAGTCTACGGCTCCATCCGCTTCCTGAAGAACATCAGCGGCCTGTGGCTCTTGCAGGAATGCCGGCGTATTTGGGGCGACCGTCACAGCTACGAGGAACTGGTGAGCCTGGCGGAGCGCGCCCAACCCTTCCGCTGCTTTGTCTATCCAGATCATCCCTCCTTCCTCGCGCCAGGCGACATGCCCGAAGCCATCCGGCGCTTCTGCCGCGAGACGGGGCAGGATCCGCCCGAGGATGAAGGCGCCTTCACGCGTTGCATCCTCGAGAGCCTGGCCCTGCGCTACCGCACCGTCTTCGACTCGATCGGCAAGCTCCTCGGACGGAGACCCGCTCGCCTGCATGTGGTGGGAGGCGGCAGCAAGAACCGGCTCTTGAACCAATTCACCGCCGATGCGCTCAACGTGACCGTGCTGGCCGGACCGTCCGAGGCCACAGCCTGCGGCAACATCCTGGTGCAAGCCATCGCGGATGGCGAGCTCAAAGGAATCGAAGAAGGCAGGGAGCTGCTGCGCCGATCGATGCAGCTTGTGGTCTACGAACCCCGCGAGCCCGCGAGCTGGCAAGAAGCCTACGAACGCTACCGCGCCATCGAGCGGAAGTACGAAGCGGCAGGGAGTGGCTGAACACGCGGTCGGCCTTCACCTCCGGCTTGGCCAGAGGGGGGAGAGGAGACCCGGGGGCAGGAAAGTCCCTCCTTCCCAATCGGCGAGCGTCCGGCCCATTGGCGAGGATCGCGGAGGGGTAGGCGTGGGGGGAGATTCCGCACTGCTCAACGGAAAGGCGACGTTCTCTTCTCGGTAGCCGGAGCGAGGTCACGGTGGAAGGGCTGAAGATTTGGTTCGTCGATCATGTGGGGACAAATCCCGTTCTGAACGGTCTCATCGGTGGGCTAATTATTACCCTGCTGAACACGATGGGGGCGCTTTCCGTCCTCGTCGTCCGCCGGCCGACGCAAAGGACCCTTGACGCGCTGCTCGGCTTCGCTGCGGGAGTGATGCTCACGGCCAGCTTCACCAGCCTGATCCTCCCGGGGATCGAGCGCGGCGGGCTTCTCCCGGTGATCCTCGGGATCGGACTGGGCGGACTCTTCCTAGACCTGGCTGACCATCTGATCCCCCATTTGCACATCATTTCGGGCGAGGAGGGGCCTCACACCGATCGGATCCGGGCTGTCTGGCTCTTCATCATCGCGATCACGTTGCACAACGCGCCCGAGGGGCTGGCGGTCGGCGTGGGATTCGGTTCCGGCAATCTCTCCAACGCCTTCATCTTGATGATGGCCATCGGATTCCAGAACATTCCGGAAGGGATGGCCGTCTCGTTCTCCTCCCTCAGCGCGGGGATGGGAAAACGCTTCTACGCGAGCCTGGTCGGCATCCGCGCCGGTCTTGTGGAAATCCCGCTCGCCTTGTTCGGCGCCTGGGCGGTCAGCGCCGCAAGCTCCATTCTCCCCTACGCCATGGGCTTCGCTGGGGGCGCCATGCTTTACGTCATCAGCGACGAGATCATCCCCGAGACCCACGGCCGCGGCAATGAGCGCATCGCCACCCTCGGGACCATGCTCGGCGTGCTGGTGATGCTCTCCCTGGACGTCGCCTTAGGCTAGGTCGAGGGGCCCGGGGGGCGCGTCGTCGTGATACGGCGGTTTCTGCTCAGCCTTTCTTGACGTTCTCCTGCTCGAAATCCCAGTAGACGATCTTCCCCGTCTTGATGGACAGATTAACCATGTGCGCGCACGCCGCAGCCCGGTGCCCCATCAGCGCATCCTGAACCGGCGGCTTCCGCGTGCGGACGCTCTCGAAGAAACGCTGCATGTGCACCAGCGTGGAGTCGATCCCCTCCTCCCGATAGACCTCTCCTGCCTCAAGGATTTGCGGAGGCTGCGTTTCCGGACGTTCCATGGCGAGGATCTTCGGATCGCTGTAGTAAGCCTCCTCCAGCTCGCGCGGCCAGCTGCGCACCACCCAGCCATTGTCCTCGTGCACAATCTCGGGGTAGAAACGGATTTCACCCCCGGCTACTTCCAGACTGCCCTCCGTTCCCAGGATCTGGAAGCCGCTTCCTCCCAGTCTTTGGTTGTTGAAAGTCGTGCTCATATTTACCATGAACCCCTCGGGATACACGAGCACCGCGTTCACCGTGTCGGGCACTTCCCGGCTTTCCTTCCACCGGTAGAGCGCGCCTACTGCCATGGCGCTGCTGGCCATTTTGGCACCCATGACGTAGTGGATCGATGTGCACAGATGAACGAACAGGTCCGTGGGAATCCCGCCGGAGTAATCCCAATAGCACCGCCAGCGGAAGAATCGCTCCAGGCTGAAAGGCCGTTTCGGAGCCGGACCCAGGAACATCTCCCAATCCACCGTCTCGGGCGAAGCGTCAGGGGGGATGGGATAGATCCAGGCGCCGCTTGCTGTGTTTCGATTGTAGTAAGCGCGGATCATGGTGATCTGGCCCAGTCGGCCCGACGCCACGATCTCTTTTGCCTTCTGCTGGATGGCCGAGCTCATGGGATTGCTGCCAACCTGCAGGATGCGTCCCGTGCTCTTCGCCACCTTCACGATTTCGACCCCCTCATCGATGGTGTACGTCAGCGGCTTCTCGATATACACATCCTTTCCCGCCTGCATGGCTTCGATGGCCTGCCTCGCATGCCAATGATCAGGGGTGGCGATGACCACGACGTCGATGCTCTTGTCGTCCAGGATCTTCCGGTAATGGCCGTAATCCTTGGCTCGTCCTTTCGTGCGTTCAATCGCCCGCCGTACCCGCCCCTTGTACGCGTCGCAGACAGCGACGATCTCCGTTCCGGGGATCTTCATGATGGCTTCCATAAGCTCTTGGCCCCTGGCCCCGCTGCCAATGATCCCCACGGTGATGGCATCGTTTGGACCCGTTCTGCCCTGCGGCTGCTGGGGAGCGACCAGATGCGGACCCAGCGTCACCACCATGCCCGTCGCTGTGCTGCGGCGGAGGAATTCTCGCCGCGTGATCTCTTTGCGCATGGCTCTCTCCTCCCTTTGCTCGTCCGCTGATTAAGGCCGATGCCGGCAAGCCCGACGGCCCGCCGATCCGCCAGGCTCGAGCTCACAACCTTCGCAGCAGGTCCCGAAGATAAGCGGCGGCCTTCGCGATGTCCTCCCGCAGCCTCTCACCGGCCGTTTCCCGCTCGATGGTCAGAGGCGCCCGATATCCCGAATCGAGAAGCACTCGCAGTAGCTCCGGGAAGTGGACGTCCCCCTCTCCGATCGGCACCTCTCTCCCCCATTCCTGACCGGGAGCATCAGCCCAGAGCGCATCCTTGCAGTGGATGCTTCGGACGTGATGGGCAAGTCGCCTCGCCGCCGCCACCGGGTCGCCTTTTCCGTAAAGGATCATATTCGCCGGATCGAAATTGACGGCCACATTCGGCTCACCCAGCTGGTTCAGGAAAGATAGGAGCTGGTCGGCAGTTTCCTGCCCGGTTTCCAGGTGCAAGGCAAGACCGAGCTTGCGGCAGTGCTCGGCAAGCTCGCGAGTGACCGCCAAAATGGTGCCGTAGGCCGGGGAGTTCCTTTCGTCCGGTATGAAACCCAAATGAAGCCCGATGGCCGGAGCACCCAGCCACGAAGCCAAGTCGGCGATCTCCTTCGCCTTCCCGAGCCGCTCTTCTCGGAATTCTGCGGGGACGAGGCCCACCGTCCGCGCCACTGTCGGGATGTCGCTGTAGTCCTCGCCCTCGAACAGGCAGAAGACGACCGTGACCCGCACTCCGTACTGCCTTAGCACTTCCGCCAGCCACTGTCGCTGAGAAGGGGTGGGAAGACAAGAGGAGTGAATCGCCAGATGACAGGTCTCCAGACCGATCTCACGCGCGAAGGCAAGCCAGTCCCGGAGGTCAGAATGCGCACGGAGGAAGATGCCTAGCGGAAGCTGATGCCGCATCGGATCGCCTTCGAAACACGGGGAACCGAGATCCTGCGGCCGAGAGAATGGCCCTCGGCAACCACCGCGGAAGATAGGAATCCGAAGAGTGCTCCGCAAGGGGCAGTCGAAAAACCTGTTGCATTTGCCGGCGGAGTTGGTTAAACTTACGCTATCTTTGAGAATCAGGGACAGGAGCCGTAGCATGGGAAACCGCAGGCAGTTTGCAATCCACCATCATCCGACGGTGGACCATCGCGCCGGTGGGTGATGTGCACGTAAACGGATCAACAACCGATAGCCCACCGGTCGGTGGGCTTTTTTGTTGGGGTCTGGGTACTGGGGTTGGCAGCGAAGAGGCAAGTCCATGGTGCTGAAGCTGGGATTGCCGAAAGGAAGCTTGCAGGAAGCCACGTTCCGGCTCTTCAATCGCGCCGGTTTCTACCTCTCCGTGGGTACGCGGAGCTACTTCCCCGTGATCGATGACGAGGAAATTGAGCCGGTGCTCATCCGTGCGCAAGAGATCGCCAAGTACGTGGAGCAGGGCGTGTTCGACCTCGGTCTCACCGGTCTGGACTGGATCCTCGAGACGGAAGCGGATGTCCACGAGGTGTGCGAACTGGCCTACTCGAAGCAAACGCTCCGCCCAGTCCGCTGGGTCGTGGCTGTGCCGAAGGACTCCGAGATTCAAACCGTGCAGGACCTCCAAGGGAAACGGATCGCCACCGAGATTGTGAACCTCACCCGAAAGTACCTCGCGAGGCACGGTGTGGAGGCCCACGTGGAATTCTCCTGGGGGGCCACGGAGGTGAAGGCGCCCACCCTGGTGGATGCCATCGTGGAGGCAACCGAAACCGGCGCCTCCCTGCGCGCCAACGGCCTGCGGATTGTGGATGTGGTCTTGGAGTCCACTACCCGGCTCATCGCGAACAAACAGAGCTGGCAAGATCCCTGGAAACGGCAGAAGATCGAGAATCTCGCCTTACTGCTACAGGGAGCCATGGCCGCAGAGGGCCGGGTGGGTCTCAAAATGAACGTTCCCCGCAGGCTCATGGAGGATGTCGCCAAGGTTGTCCCCTCCATGAAGAACCCGACCGTTTCCCCTCTCTCCGACCCCGAGTGGGTAGCCATGGAGGTGGTGGTGCAAGAGGTCGAGGTACGCCGGCTCATCCCCCTGCTCAAGCAGATGGGAGCCCAGGACATCATCGAGTATCCCCTGAACAAGGTCATCCCGTAGAGGAAAGGCGAAGGAGCAGCGGGACGGATGCGGATGCAAGTACCCATCTACCGCGAGATCGAGGCGGAGGCTTTCCTGCAGAGACTCCAGGACCTGCGCCGGCTCGAGGATGCTGAAGTGGAGCGCGTTGCCCGTGACATAATTGACGAGGTGCGGAGGCGCGGCGACGAGGCGCTCCTTGAACTCACCCGGATATACGACGGCGCCTCCCTTTCCCGGGGTTCTCTGCGAGCCTCCCCCTCGGAGTTCGATGAGGCGTGGGACGGGACCGACCCCGAGGTCCGCGCAGCTCTGGCCGAAGCGGCTAAGAACATCCATCGCTTCCACCAGCGCCCCCTCCCTGACTCCTGGCTCACATGGGAAGAGGGCGGCGTGATTCTCGGCGAGCGTTTCTCCCCGATTCGGCGCGTCGGTGTCTACGTGCCCGGCGGACGCGCTGCTTACCCCTCCACCCTGCTGATGTGCGCCATCCCCGCGAAGGTGGCGGGCGTGGAGGAGATCGCCGTCTGCACTGCCCCAACCCGCGAGGGGAAAGCCAATCCGCTGGTATTGGTCGCCGCCCGAATCGCTGGGGTGGATGAGGTGTACAAGGTGGGTGGTGCTCAGGCGATCGCAGCCCTGGCCTTCGGCACGGAGTCCATCCCGCCGGTGGACAAGATCGTGGGACCGGGGAACGCCTACGTGACGGCGGCCAAGCGACTCGTGTTCGGCTACGTTGGGATCGATATGCTCGCCGGCCCGAGCGAGGTGGTCATCCTCGCGGACGACTCCGCTCAGCCCAGTTACGTGGCAGCGGACCTCCTGGCGCAATCCGAACATGACCCGCTATCGATGGCTTTGTTGGTCACTCCATCCGAGCGCTTGAGCCAGGCCGTCGCCTCGGAGCTCGAAGACCAGCTCCGGACCCTCCCTCGGCGAGAGATCGCGGAGGAAAGTCTGAAAAAGCACGGCGGCATCCTGCTCGGCCGAGATCTGGAGCAATGCCTGGCCTGGATCGACCGGATCGCGCCGGAGCACCTCGGGATTCACGTCCGAGAGCCATGGGCGGTCCTTCCCCGACTCCGCCACGCCGGATCCATTTTTCTGGGCATCCATTCGCCGGAGGCAGTGGGCGACTACTGGGCTGGCCCGAACCACGTCCTCCCCACGGGAGCCAGCGCCCGGTTCAGCTCCGCCCTCTCCGTCCGCGACTTCGTGAAAGCGAGCAATCTGATCAGCTATTCGAAGGAGGCCCTTCTCACTCACGGGTCGAAGATCGCCCGATTAGCTCGGGCCGAAGGCCTGGAAGGTCACGCGAGAGCCATCGAAACGAGGGTCAAGACGCATGCCGATTGAGAATATCCGCAAGGAGATTCGCTCGCTGCCAGGCTACAGCGCGCCGGAGCGCGGCCGCCCGCTGGTCAAGTTGGACCAAAACGAATGTCCCTTCGACCTCCCCGAGGAAGTGAAGCAGCAGGCTTTGGAGCGTTTGCGGACCCTCGCCTGGAATCGCTACCCAGGTTTCGAGAACCCGGAGTTGAGGGAGAAACTGGCCGATCGCCTGGGGATGAGTGCGGACCAGCTGCTCCTCGGCCACGGCTCGAATCAGATCATCTACAGCCTCGCGACTGCCGTTCTCGAGCCCGGCGCCAAGCTCGTCTACTCGCCCCCAACCTTCTCCCTTTTCGAAATGGTGGGCAGGATCCACGGGGCGGAGCTTCATCCCGTGCCGCAGCGGCCGGGGTTCGTGCTCGACGGACAGGCCATTGCAGAGGCAGCCGACAGCGCGAGGCTCGTCATGATCGCTTCGCCCAATAATCCCACCGGCTCCGCGCTGCATCCGGACCACTTGCATCGGATCGCCGCCTCCACCTCGGGCCTAGTTCTTTGGGACGAGGCGTATCACGAGTTCTACGGACACACCGGCTTACCGGCCCTGAAGCGGCATCGCAACGTCTTGATCCTCCGGACATTCTCGAAGGCGTTTGGACTGGCGGGGGTCCGATTTGGCTACCTCTTGGGCGATGCTGAAGTGATCACCGAGCTCCGCAAAGTGAACCTCCCCTTTGGGGTGGACAAGCTATCGGAAGCCATTGTGGACGTCGTGCTGGACCACGACTACATCGTGGCCGAGCGGGTGAAGCTCATCCTCGGCGAGAGACAACGCCTCTACGAGGCACTCAGGAAGTTTCCCGGGGTGGAAGTGTTCCCCTCGGAGACGAATTTCTTGCTAATCCGCGTCCCGGGGGCCGTGCGCGTCTTCCGGTCCCTCATCGCAGCAGGCGTATTCGTGCGTTCCTTCGCCACGGTCCCGGGCCTTGAAGGCTGCCTCCGCGTCACCGTTGGCGCACCGGAAGAAAACGACCGCTTCCTCGAGGCTTTCGGGAAGGTCCTCGCGACTCAGGCAGTGGTGGAATGAGCTTGGAAGGTGGGGCCAGCTCAATGGGTAGGACCGCTGAATTCCACTGGAAGACCCGGGAGGTCGAGGTCCGCGTGGCGGTGGACATCGACGGCCGCGGATCGGCTACGGTGCAGACGGGGATCGCCTTTTTCGACCATCTCCTCGAGGCCTTCGTCCGGAACGCCGCGATCGACCTCGAGCTCAGCGCGAAGGGCGATCTCCAAGTGGACTTTCACCACACGGTGGAAGACACCGGCATCGCCCTCGGAATCGCCCTGCGGCAGGCGCTTGGGGACAAGCGAGGAATCTATCGGTACGGCTGGGCCATCCTCCCCATGGACGAGGCGTTGGTGCGCGCCGCCTTGGACCTCAGCGGCAGACCCTTCTTCTCCCTGGTGCGGGAGCGTCGCTTCGATCGCGTCGGAGAGTTCGACGGGGAGTTGGCGGAGGAATTCCTGCGAGCCTTCACCAACAATTTGGGCATGAACCTGCACCTGGAAGTCCTGGCCGGCTGGAACACGCACCACGTGCTCGAGGCCGTCTTCAAGGCGCTCGGTCGGGCCTTCCGCATGGCTGCCGAAAAGGATCCCAGGTTGCAGGATGTGCCCTCGACCAAAGGGGCTCTGCAGTGATCGCCGTGGTGGACTACGGGGCGGGTAATCTCCGCAGTGTGGAAAAGGCGCTCCAAGCCCTTGGCGCCGATGCTCGCCTCACGGCGGATCCGGAGGCCGTGCGGCGAGCCGAGCGGGTCGTATTGCCCGGCGTGGGGGCCTTCGGCGAGGCCATGGAACGCCTTCGGTCCTCAGGTCTCGACGAAGCGGTGATGGCCGCGATTCGAGCTGGGAAGCCCTTCTTGGGCATCTGCCTCGGTCTCCAGCTCCTGTTCGAGCAAAGCGAAGAATCGCCACGGGCCCGGGGTCTCGGCCTCCTGAGGGGCAGCGTCCGGCGCTTGCCGGAGGCAGTGAAGGTACCGCATCTCGGGTGGAATATTGTCGCCTTCCGGGAGGGAGAACGCATGTTCGGTTCCATCCCGGAGGGGAGCTACTTCTACTTCGCCCATTCCTACTACCCTGAGCCAGCCGATCCGAAGCTGGTCACCGGCCAGACCGAGTACGGGATCTCCTTCGCGTCGGCAGTCCGGATGGAAAATGTGTGGGCCGTGCAATTTCATCCGGAGAAGTCCCAGAAATGGGGACTGCAGTTCTTGCGCAATTTTCTGAGTGCGTAGCCCAGGCGGCAGCTTAACGAGGATTCGGTGGGTTGGGGGCCTGCGATGATCGTATTTCCGGCGATCGATCTCCTGGATGGGAATTGCGTACGGCTGGTTGAGGGAAAGCGGGAGGCCATGACCGTCTATTCGGCCAGTCCAGTGGAGATGGCTCAGCGCTGGGAGGCAGCCGGGGCCAGCTGGGTCCACGTCGTGGACCTGAATGCCGCCTTCGGGTTTGGCGACAACCGGGAGCTCGTACGCCAGATCTGCCAGCAGACTCGCCTCAAGGTCCAGTTGGGCGGCGGATTGAGGACGACCAATGCGGTTCAGAAGGTCCGCGAACTCGGCGTGAGCCGAGCCGTCGTCGGAACCGCAGCCGTGAAGAGACCGGACTGGATCGCCGAGCTCGTGAGCGAATTCGGGCCGGACGCTGTCGCCGCCGCCCTCGACGTCCGCAACGGGCTGGTGGCCGTGCGCGGCTGGGAGGAGCAAGAGCGAATCCCGCCGCTGGAGCTGGCGCAACGCTGGGCGGACCAGGGCTTGCGCCATCTGATCTACACGGACGTTCGGCGCGATGGCAAATTGGTCGGCCCCGATGTGGAGGGAGCCACGCGCATTGCCCGCCTCACCGGCTTGGGTGTGACCGTCTCCGGCGGGATCGGCTCGATGGAAGACCTCCGGGCAGTATTTGCTGTGGCCCCGCTCCTGGAAGGGGTGATCATCGGCAAGGCCCTTTACGAAGGCCTGATCGACCTGACGGAGGCGCTTGCACTGGCCAGGAGGAGCGAGACGGCCGACTGACGCCACCCGCGAGCCGGCGCTGCCCACCCGGCGAGGGAAACGCGGGCGAAATTGTCCGGCCGCGGGCCGGATTCACCGCAAGAGGGAGCTCAGCTGTGCTGGCGAAGCGAATCATCCCCTGCCTCGACGTCGATCACGGGCGCGTGGTCAAGGGCGTGCACTTCCTGGACCTGCGCGATGCCGGAGATCCGGTGGAACAGGCTCGCTTCTACGACGCCGAAGGGGCCGACGAGCTTGTGTTCCTCGATATCACGGCCTCGGCGGAAAAAAGACCCATTCTCCTCGAGGTCGTACAGCGCACCGCGGAGCAGGTCTTCATCCCGTTGACCGTAGGCGGCGGCGTGCGCAGCGCGGAAGACGCGCGACTTCTGCTGGAAAGCGGGGCCGACAAGGTGACGCTGAACACCGCGGCCGTCCAGCAACCCAGGCTCATCCGGGAAATAGCGGACCGATTTGGGAGCCAAGCCGTCGTCCTGGCCATCGATGCGAAGCGGGAAGGAGGCTCCTGGCAGGTTTACATCTACGGCGGCCGGAAGCCTGCGGGATTGGACGCCATCCGCTGGGCCCAGGAGGCAGTGAGCCTCGGAGCTGGGGAGATCCTCCTGACCTCGATGGATCGCGACGGCACGAAGGACGGCTACGACCTGGAACTCACCCGCGCCGTGGCGGATGCAGTCTCTGTGCCGGTGATTGCCTCCGGCGGCTGCGGGAAACCGGAGCACTTTTACGAGGCTTTCGCTGAAGGACGAGCGGATGCAGCCCTGGCTGCTTCCATCTTTCACTACAGGGAATACACCATCGCGGAGGTCAAGCGCTATTTGAAGGAGCGCGGGATTCATGTTCGTCAATGAGCCGCAGGAGCTGCTGGAAGTCGACCGGAGCATCTTGGACCGGATCCGCTTTGATGAGCGAGGGCTCGTGCCCGCGATCGCCCAGGATGTGCGCACCGGGCAAGTCCTGATGCTCGCCTACGCCAATCGGGAGGCGCTGGAGAAAACGCTGGAAACGGGATTGGCCACCTATTGGAGTCGCTCCCGCCAGGAGCTTTGGACCAAGGGCCTGACGAGCGGGCATGTGCAACGCATCCGGCGCATCTTGTTCGACTGCGACCTGGACGCTGTGCTCTACCTCGTCGAGCAGACGGGCCCAGCGTGCCACACCGAACGGCGGAGCTGCTTTTACCATGACTTGGCCGAAATCTCGGGGCGCCCGCAACCCGGCGGAGCTGACGACCCCGGCCCCGGAGCCGAGTGACCCCCGGGGGGAACCCTCGGATTTGCGGCAAGGAGCGAGGAATCGGCAAAGGGGGGCAGACGCTCATGTTGGAGTTGCTTCTACGCCTGCCATGTGCTAACTTTCGCCGTACTCGAGCGCCTTGGCCACGGCGATCCCTCTACCCCGAAGGGCTCGCGTCTCAACGTAGCCAGTGGCATTCCGATGGGAGGAAGGCAGTTTTCCCTCGAAGGAGAAGACGGCAGATCGGCGCTGAATTCCTGGGAAGAGACGATTAGCAGAGGAGAGGAGTGTCGTCTTTTTTTAATTCGGCGTGGTTCACCTGGGTAGTCTTGCCTGTTCTGATCTTCTGTGCGCGCATCGTGGATGTTTCCATCGGGACGATGCGCATCATTTTCGTCGCCAAGGAGAAGCGCTTCCTCGCACCCCTCCTGGGCTTCTTCGAGGTCCTCATCTGGCTTCTGGCCATCGGGCAGATCTTCAAGCATCTCAACAATGCTCTCTGCTACGTCGCCTACGCCGGCGGCTTCGCCACGGGCAACTACGTCGGGATGTTCCTGGAGCGTCGGCTGGCTCTCGGTACCGAGGTGGTGCGCATCATCCTGCGCCGGGATCCATCGGAACTCCTGCGGCGCCTCCAGCGCGATGGCTTCGGAACCACGGTCATCGACGGATATGGGTCCACGGGCCCGGTGAAGATCGTCTTCACGATTATCCGCCGCAAGGATCGGCCCAGGCTGCTGGAAGCCATTCAGGAGCACGCCCCGGGAGCCTTCTTTTCCATCGAGGACGTGCGTGAGGCTCGGTCAGGTGTCTTTCCTCCCACTCAGAAAGAAAAAACCATTATCCGCAGCTTGCTCCGCTGAAGCGGAATCGGGGTTTGAACCCGCTTCCGGCCATTGTGCCGACTGAGACCCCAGCGGCTTCGGGACCGGAAAGCGCCCTCGAAATCCCTCGAAGGTGAACGAGGCGATGATGCGACTTCCGGGTTACGGTGGACGCCTCTTTCAGCGATACGGGATTTACCTCGCCTTACTCCTGGAGATCGTTGTCTTCAGCGCCCTCTCGGATCGCTTCCTGACGTACGAAAATCAGGTCAACGTCTTCCGTCAGATCTCCATCAACGCGATCATCGCGGCAGGGATGACCTACGTCATCCTGACGGGCGGCATTGACCTTTCAGTCGGCTCCATCGTGGCGCTGAGCGGCGTAGTGGTGGCAAGCCTACTGAAGCTCGAGGGAATTGCTCTTCCGCTCCGCATTCCCTTGGCCATCCTCGGTGGCCTTTCCATCGGGGCCTTGAGTGGGCTCTTCGGCGGCGCGGTGATCGTCCGCTTTCGCATTCCGCCCTTCATCGCTACGCTGGCGATGATGACGATCGCGCGCGGCCTGGCCTTCCTCTACACCGGCGGGCGGCCCATTTGGGGACTGCCGCGCGAATTCGATTTCATCGGACGAGGGCATCTTCTCGGCGGCCTTCTCTCGCGCATCCACCCCAATCTCGGTACCGTGATCCCGTTTCCCATCGTGATCATGTTGGCGGTCTACTTGGCGGCGCATCTGATGCTGACTCATAGCACCTTCGGCCGTTATGTCTACGCCATCGGCGGCAACGAGGAGGCGGCGCGATTGTCCGGCATCAACACGCAACGGGTGAAGCTGACCGTCTACGTCCTGAGCGGACTGGCTGCCGCCCTGAGTGGCGTCATCCTGGCGAGCCGACTGGGTTCGGGACAACCCAACAGCGGGATGATGTTCGAGCTCGACGCCATCGCCGCCGTGGTGGTGGGGGGAACCAGCCTCACGGGAGGAAAGGGCTCCATCACCGGCACGTTCGTCGGCGCGCTGATCATCGGAGAGCTGAATAACGGCCTCAATCTCCTGGGGGTCGATCCGTACTTGCAGAAGGTCATCCTCGGCGGGGTCATCCTCCTGGCCGTACTCCTCGATCAGCTCAGCAAGGAAGAGTAGGGCGATCTCCGCATCCGAAAGCCCGCGACAATGGGCAGCTACTTCTCGCCGGATCCGGTCAGCGCGCGCAGGAACTCCTCGGGGGAATCGTACCGAAGAGCCAATTGCTCCATTGGACAGAGACCATCCCCCTTCCGGTTCCGAATGAACGGGACGACCTCCCGAGCTTCAATCCCAATGCGATGGGAGGTGAGCAGGGTCACGGCCGGTTGGCTCGCAAGAGGCGTGTAAACCTGGGCCACCCCTGCGTGCACGCAAAGCAAAGCAGCGGCCTTCCCTACGATGCGATCGATCACGAGGGTTCCCCGTAGTTCTTCCCCCAGCATCTCGAGTGCTGAGAGCAGCGGCCGCAGCATGGGCTCCCGCGAAGCGAAGAGTCTCTTCCCGCCCTTCTTGATCAGGATCGAGAGCCGTTCTTCCTCCAGTTCCCGAAGATGCATTTCCAGCGCATTCATCCCTTCCACCTGAACCTGACACCCCCTTATCCCTTCGCCGATGAATCAAAAAGGGGCGAGAATCGCCCCTCACCGGTACGTCGGATTCCTCGCAGTCGAAATCTCAGTCCCTCTGGGATTGCCGGATCAGCAAGAGTCGGACAAGCTGCAGGACTGCTACCGCCGTCGCCGCCACGTAGGTCAGCGCCGCCGCCTGCAGGACCTCCCTTGCCCCGGCAAGCTCATGAGGGGCCAGATAGCCGCCGCTCCGCAGCTGGGCCAAGGCCCGCCCGCTCGCGTTGAACTCGACCGGAAGCGTGATCACGTGAAAGAGGACCGCTCCCGAGAAGAGCAGGATTCCCAAATCAAAAAGCCGCAGCGAAGAGAAAATCAACCCGAGGAAGACCAGGGGTAAGGCCAGCTGCGAGCCGAGGTTCGCGACCGGAACAATGGCGTTACGCAGGGCCAGCGGGGCGTACGCCACCCGATGTTGGATCGCGTGCCCGCACTCGTGAGCCGCAACTCCCAAGGCGGCGACGGAATTGGAATGGTAGGTGCTCTCGGAAAGGCGAAGCTTCTTGCTGCGCGGATCGTAATGATCCGTCAGTTCTCCCGGCACCAACTCCACTTCCACGTCGTTCACGCCATTATCCCGAAGGAGAAGCTCCGCCAGCCGGGAACCCGTTAGGCCCCGACCCGCCGGCACTTGGCTCCATTTCGAAAAGGTCGAGCGCACCTTGAACTGCGCGTAAACGGAGAGAATGATCGCCGGCAACAGCAGGATCATGTCGGTTGGCGAGAAGAACCACATGTTCTCCCTCTCCCTCTCTTGTGTCCACAGACCGCGGGAACTTCGCCTTCAAATGACTTTCGGTTCCAGATACTTCACCATCCGAAGAAGGTTCCCGTTGGGTCGCCCCGGAAAGTAGTGAACTTCGTCCATGGAACGGTGGATGATATGCAGACCGAATCCCCCCGTGCGGCGATCCTGTACGGCCTTCTCGACGTCGTACGGTTTAATGGCCCAGTTCTCGAATGGTTCCCCCGCATCCTCCAGCTCGATCACCAGCTTACTGTTGTCGTAGGTGCACGTGGCGCGAATCCAGCCGGAGGGGTCCGAGCGGTAAGCGTGCTCCACGATGTTCACGCAGGCTTCGTAGACGGAGATCTTCACCTTGCCGATCTCCCGTTCGTCCAGCCCGGCACGATTCGCCATCTCCACGACCAAATCGCACACCGCGTAGATCTCGTCGGCTCGGCTGCCGATTTCGATGCTGGCCTGTTCCCGGTACCCGTTGGTCGTGAGGGACTCTCCCCTCCCGGCCTCAATTTCCTGCGAGCTGGGAAGGTCCAAATTGACCAGCTCGAATTGCTCCTGCCCATTGGTCGCTGCCACCCGAGGGGAGGTGGCGACCGGCTCTTCCGAGCGCAAGGCCCCGAGCTCTTCCATCAAAGCGTCTTCGTCGCGCTCCAAGCGCAGGTAGGTCAAGGGACTGAAGCAGGTGAAGTTGTTAAGCGCGCTCGGCTGGACATTCACCAGCCGCAGTTCCCCACCAGTGCGGCGGCTGTGGGCAGTGGCTTCGAACAGAGCGACGATGAAGCTCGACGACGGGAAATGGATCTCCGCGAGATCCACGATGATCTCCTGGCAACCGGCCTTCAGACACGCGTCGACAGTCTTGAGAAGCGCGTAACCGAGCTCCTGCTGCGATTCCTGCCCGTGGACCCGAAGCCGAACGGTGCGTCTCTGAGCTCGGATCGGTTCGATGCTGATCCACCTTTGAATCTGCTCGAAACTGACCCGTGGGGGTGTCGGAGAAGTCGCCACTGCTCCGGTCCTTTCCCTGTTGGTCCGTGATTGCTCTCGTCCGCTCGCCAGTCGTCCCACCGACTTGTAGGTTGTACCAAGACGGTACATCCTCCCCCTGCGTCCCGGTCAGAGGGAAGCACGGCAGACTGAGGTGCAATCCAGGTGCCAAAAGCATCCCTCGCAGACGGACCTCCGCACTCGCACTTCCGGCGCTCGGAGCCTTCCTTCGCGCGCGGCCCACGAGGCTCATGCCGGATGGCTGAGGACCGCCCCAGAGCCGGAGTCATTCGTGTCTCCCTCAGGATCCTGAGGCTCCCGTGCGGCAACAATTTCCGCTCCGCAGGGGGAAATTCCGAACTGTACCCCCACCCCTTTCCTCGGCCCACAACCGAAGTCCGGAGGCAGGAGACGCTATTCGGCTCGACGGCGCGCTCTGCCTCCCTCAGGAACCGCCTCTCCGCTTCGGGCGGCGCCCGGCGGTTGTGATCGCCCTCCGGATCGCGGATTCCCCGAACTTCTTCCGCACCAAGTCGATGACGCGGTCGACGCGGTCATCTCTGTCTCCCAACTGATCGAGGAAGGTGAGCTGCTTCATCCCCCGTTCGAAGTTCGACATGCCCACCCCGAGGAGACGCACCTTCTGCCCTCGCCGGTCGAAGCGGTGGAAGAGCTCGAGGGCAATCCGGGAGATATCCGCGAAACGATCGGTTGGCACCTCCAGGCTCTGGCTCCTGGTGAAGGTGCTGAAGTCCTCAAGGCGGATCTTGAGCGTGATGGTCCGGCCCTGCACGCCTTCGTCGCGCAGCTGGCGCGTGACCCCATCTGCGAGCTCCAAGATCGTCGCGTCCATCACCTCGGGGTCATCTACATCGCTTTCGAACGTCTTCTCCTGGCTGATGGATTTGGCCTTCCAGACGGGGGTGACCGGCCGGTCGTCTCGCCCCTGAGCGAGCTCCCACAGCTGGTACCCCCAGCTCCCGAACCGCCGCACCAATTCGTCCTGCGGATAGCGGGCCAAGTCCCCGATGGTCCGGATCCCCATGCCTTCCAGCACGGGCTCGGTCCGCTTCCCGACGCCCCAGAGATGCCCGATCGGGAGGGGCCAGAGGAACTGGCGCACTTGATCCTCCGGGACGATGACAAGCCCATCCGGTTTCTGGAGATCGGAAGCGATCTTGGCCACCAATTTGTTCGGCCCCACTCCGACCGAAGCGGTGAGCCCGCCGGTTGTCTCCCGTATCCGCCGCTTGATCTCTCTCGCAACCTCTTCCGGAGGCCCGAAAAGCTTGGGGCTGTGCGTCATGTCGAGGTAGGCCTCGTCGATGCTCACTGGCTCCACCAGCGGGGTGTACTCCTTCAGCAACGACATGATCTGGCGCGACACTTGGTGGTAGCGCTCACCGCGCACGGGGAGAAACACCGCGTCCGGACACCTCCGGTAGGCCTCGGAGATGGGCATTGCACTGCGTATGCCGTATTTGCGCGCCTCGTAGTTCGCCGTGGAAACCACACCCCTGCCCCTCCCGCCTTTGGGATCGGCCCCGACGACCACAGGCTTGCCGCGAAGTGCCGGATTGTCCAGCTCCTCGATCGCCGCGAAGAAGGCGTCCATGTCGATGTGAAAGATGATGCGCGCCATGGTCACAAGGTCAGAAACACCTCGTACACGACGAGCCAGAGGTAGAAGAAGAGAAGGACGCCGGCAATCCGCCGAACCGAAAGCCAGGGCCGGTAGAGGTAGTAATTGGCATGCAGAAGGAGCATGAGCGCGCCGAAAAAGGTCAGTCCGTACTTCACGAAAAGGAATGGCCCATGCCCGTAGCCGAGGATGTGCCGCATGAAGGGATTCATCTCGTGGGCGCCTCGATCCAGGAGGAAAAGGGTGAAGAGAGCATCACAGGCCGATAGGACGAACAAGGCCACGGCCATGGCCCACGCCTGTCGGTCCGGCCGGTCCACGTAGTAGTTCCACTGCGGGTCATCCGCACGGCGCGGCCCGCGACGCCTCCCGCGGAAGGTATATCGGGAAAGCATCGGGGTCGGTCGCGAGCGGCGGTCCCTCCCGCTCCGACGTTCCTCGCCCCCGTGCGCCTCCGGAGCAGAGGGCCCAAGCGTCGCTGTGCTCAGGGATTGGTACTTGCCGACCTCTTCCATCTTCCTCCCATCGTGAACCAGCTCCACGCACCCATTCACCGCGCCCGAGGCGCCCACTTTGGCGCGCGAACCTCTGCCGAAACTCGTCTCCTGTGGAACCCCGGCTCTCCTGCGGCGCCCTTTCCCTTCGGCCGACGGCGCGGAGCCGTGGGCGGCCCCTGCAGAGCTTTCCGCTCGGCAGGTTGCGGCCGCAGGTCACCGGTAGTGCTTCCGCACCTTTTTCAGGATCTTCCAGGTGCAAAAAAGCCCAGCGGGAAAGGTGACTAGATCCCCGGCCTGCAGCCTCACGGGCTCGCCTTCCCTAGGCGTGACGACCACTTCACCCTCGAGAAAATAGCAAGTCTCGGGCTCATCGTAGTGCCACGGGAACTCGGACTCCTCCTTCTCCCAGATAGGCCATCGGAAGACGCCGAGCTCCTCAAGTCTCTTTCGGTCAGGGTTGCGCTCGACCTTGATCTCTGCCATCTCTCCCCTCCTGTTCGCCACGAACTTGCTGGGAACCCACTGCCTCCGCGCACGCGGAGAGGCGTCTCCTGGAGGCCGTCTCCCGGACGGGCACTCCCTTTCGCTCCCCGCGAAGCTTCAGCTTCGTGGCGCCGCGACTTGGCGCAGCCCGCGAAATCGCAACCAATCCCCGACGATCCGCAAGGCCAGTCGTGGCCGCTGGATCGCTCGGGCGAGGTAGCGCCAGGACATCTTGCGCAGGATCGCCTCTAATCGCCGACTGTTGGCCAGATGGTACGTCTCCTCCACAAGGCGCCGGAATTCCTCGAAAGGGATCACCTCGTTGACGTAGAAATCCGGAGCGGTGGACAGACTGGGATCGAGGCTGAATTGCCGCCAATCGATTTCTTTCGGGATGAGTCCGCGTTCGCGCGCGTACTCCCACAAGGGCGTGCCGGGAAGCGGGGTAGTCACGTTCACCTGACAGAAGTTCGAGGGCGACATCTCCAGGATTTCCCGGATCAGCTGCTGCGTTTGCCGGATGTCCTCGACCGTCTCGCCGGGCGATCCCAGCATGAAACAGCAATGGCAACCGATCCCGAGGCGATTGGCAAGCTTCACCGCTCGCCTGCCGTCTTCCACGCTCACGTCGCCCCCCTTCAGATAGCGCAAGATCCTCTCCGACCCCGACTCCAATCCCAAGGAGATCCGCACCACGCCCATTTCCTTCAGGGCCAGTATCAGGGCCTCATTCACCAAGTTGGCCCGAAGGTCGAGAAAGAAACGCACTTTCCCGAGAACGCCCCGCTCTTCCAGCCCCCTCGTGATCGCCCGGACTCGGTGCACGTTGGCGGAGAAGAGATCGTCGGCCACGTAGATCCCTTCCACCCGATACCGCCGCACGAGCACGGCGATCTCCTCCGCCACCCGCTCGGCAGAGTGATACCGGACGCGCCCCCACTTTGCAGAAACGTGGCAGTAGACGCAACGGAATGGACAGCCGCGCGAGGTGATGATCGTCGTGCCCCGCACGTACTCATTGGTCATCAGGATCTGGCTCGGGACAAGGTAGCGCTCGATCTCCAGGACCTGCAGGTCCGGCGGGGGGATTCGATCGAGGGGAACGATGGGCGGGCGCGGCGCCGTCCGGACCAAGCGGTCGCCGTCCCAGAAGACGAGCCCGTTCACCTCAGCAAGTGTCGGGGGCAAGAGCCTGCGACGGTGGAGGAAGATCCGCATCAGCTCGAGGAGTGTCTCTTCCCCTTCGCCGATCACCCCCGCATCCACCCAGCGCGGCAGCGACTCCGGCATCGCCGTGATGTGCGGCCCCCCGAGCAGAACCGGCACCGCCAGCTCCTCCTTCACCCAGTGCGAAAGCGCAAGCACCTCGGGGAAATTGGCCGAGTACGCGGTGAATCCCACAATCTCCGGATGTAACTCGGCGATCCGCTCCCGCACGTGGCGGCCGGTGTTCACCACGCGCACATCGGTGTAGCCAAGCCCCTCCCTTAGGTAGGCGGCCAGATATCCCAAACCCAGAGGGGGCTTGTTGTTGCTCACCCCCTCGATCCAAGGGTTGACCAACACTAAGCCTGCCACGCCAGTCTCCGGAACAGCCTACGGATGCCCTCCCGCTCGTTGCGGTCGAAGAACCCGGTGATGTACAGGAGGAATGGGAAAGCCAGGGTCATGCCAGCCCGTGCCCAGAAAGGCAGACCTGCGTGGAAGTGCCGCTCCAGCCCGTACAGGATCGCCGCCGCGATGCCCATGTGCACGAGCCGGAGGTACTCGTACCGCACGGGATACAGCTTCTGCCCCACCACGAACAAGGACAAAGCCATCGCCGCGTAGCCGAGCGTGGTCGCGTAGGCGGAACCCATCATCCCAAACCTCGGGATGAGGAGAAAGTTCGCAGCGATGTTCACCGCAGCGCCGATCCCCGTCACCAACGGGAGGTATTCCGAGCGCGCCTCCGTGTAGATGCCAATCACGAAGTTCAGGTACGCCGCGTAGAAGATGTAAGCCAGCATCACCCAAGGCACCACGACCGTGCTGTCCCAGTACTGGGGCCCGAACAGAGTGAAGCCAAAGATCCGGAAGCGGACGATGTCATCCACGATGAAGCAGATCAGCAGGAATACGAAAAGGCAGGCTAAGAGCAAATAGGTCAAGACGCGCGCAAATAGCTCCTTGGCGCCCTCCTTCTTGACCTCGCTCAGGAAGAAGGGATGCCAGGCGAACCGGAAGGCCGCCACGAAGAGTGCCATGAACATCCCCAGTTTGTACCCGGCGCTGTAAAGGCCGGTCACCTCATTCCCGGCCAACCGCTGCAGAATGATCCGATCGATCACATCCATCAGCACGACCGCGATGGTCGAAGGCAAGTAGGGAAGGCCGAAACGGAGAAGAAAGCGCAACGTCTCGCCGGAAAAGCAGAAAGAGAGCTTCCGCAGGCTGACCGGCAGCAGGAACAAGAAAGTGGCACCCGAAGCCAAGAGGTTAGCCAGGAAGATCCCCTCAACTCCCATGCCCACTTTCAAAATCAGCAGGGCATTGAGCACGAAGGTGACCAGCACGTTGGCCAACTGAAACAGCGCGAAGAGGACGCTCCGTTCCTCAGCCCTCAGGAGCAGGAAGGTGAGGACATTGACGGAATCAAAAAACAGAATGCCTCCACTGATGCGGATGAGCTGGGCGTGCTGGGCGTCTTGCAAGAGCCATTGGGCCACCGGGCGAGCCCCAATCTCCAGGAACAGGGTGAACCCCACTGCCAGCGCGACCACCGTCCAGAACGAAGTGGAGAAGACGCGCCGCCGGCCCGCGTCGTCCTCGCTCATGAGGTACTGCCTCAGAAAAGCCGAGGGCACACCCAGTGAGTACACGTCCACCGCAATCGCAAGGAAGGTGAATACCACCGCGGCGATCCCGTACTGCCCGCGAGAGAAGGCATTCGTGTGGATCGGCAGGAGCAGGAAGCCCACGCTGCGAGTTGCAATGTGGCTGACCCCGTACACGATCGAGTGTTTCGTGAGCCGCTTCAAGCTCTCCAGCAAGATCCGTTCTCCTTCTGCGTCAGGACTCCGTACAGTTCCGGACGGCGGTCCGCGAACAGATGGTTGCGCGAAGTGAACCACTTGTCCCGGGCCAGTGCGGGGTCGATTTCGGCCACCCCGACTTCTTCCCCTTCGTGGCCCGCCTCCACCAACACCTCCCCGTCCACTGCAGTGACCTGGCTCCCCCCGGTGAAGGACAGCCGTTTGCCAGCCCTCTCCTCCGCACCGACCCGGTTTGCGGTGACCGTGAACACCCGGTTCTCCAGCGCCCGCGTTCGCATCGCCCGCTGGGCGTAAGGCAGCACCAGATTCGAGGGATGGCAGATCACCTCGGCCCCCAATAGGGCCAGCACCCGGCAAGCTTCGGGGAATACCCAGTCGAAGCAGATGAGCACCCCGATGCGACATCCAGGCAAGGCGAACGTCCGGAGCCCGGTGTCCCCCGGATCGAAGATGTCCTTCTCGTCCAGGAAGAGATGGCTCTTTCGGTAGACGCCGACCAGTCCGTGAGGCCCAATCACAACGGCGCTATTGAAGATCCGGTCCCCGGCTTTCTCGCAAAGCCCGGCCACGACGTAGGCACCTTGGCCTGCGGCGAATTTCTGCAACCGGCGTACTGTGAAGCCTTCAGTCGGGTCCTCCGCCAGCGAGCGCGCCTCCGCCCGGTCGGCGAAAAGGTAGCCGGTGTGAAAAAGCTCGGGCAGCACGTAGAGGTCAGCCTTGGCACTGGACATGAGAGCAAGGGCCCGATCCACATTCTCCCGCACTCTTCCGAATACCGGACTGGTCTGCACGAAGGCGATTTGCACGTCCTCTCTCCCGCTTGGGATCGCTCGAACAGGCCGATGGGCCTCCCAACGAGTCGCGTCCGCCGGACGTCTTTCCGGGCTACTCGGTCCCGGGATGAAGCCGGCCTTCCGGTTCGAAAGTCCCCAGCTCGATGGCTGTCTCGATCATGGCCCGGTAGTTTTCGAGGGGCACGTACTCCGGCACGGAGTTCCCCGATCCCAGACAATATCCCCCAAGTCGGCCCACGTTTTCGATCAGCCAGGCGACTTGCCGACGGATGTCCTCCGGCTTTCCGCGCGCCAAGAGATCCACGTCCACGTTTCCGCAAAGGCAGAGCCGGCTCCCGTATCGCCGTTTCAGCTCAAGGATATCCATCGACTTCGGCTCGATGGGATGCAGCGCATGGATGCCGAGCTCCAGCAACTCGTCCAGGACGAGCCGCAAATCCCCATCGGAATGGTAGATAAACGGCAGCTCACGCTCGCCCGCCAGTTCCCCGATCTTGCGGATCCAGGGGAAAAGGTACTTGCGCAGGACAACCGGCGACACCATGAGGCCGCTCGAATAGGCGATGTCGTCGCTGTAGAAGAGAGCTCCTACCTTTGGCGAAGCCGCCATCCGGCGGAATAGCTCCAACTCGATCTCCCCGATGCGCTCGAACACAGCTTCCACCAGCGCGGGCTGTTCCGCCAATGCGAAGGAAAACTGCTCGAACCCGAGGAATCGCCACGACCAGGTGAAGATGTCCCCGTACTGCGCCACAATGCCCATGTCTGGAGGGAGTGCCTTTTCCAGCTCGGCCAAACGCGACCAATCCAGCTCGTCCGGCGATGGCCAAGGGAAGTTTTCCACATCCCGGATCGAGCGGAAGATCCCGCTCCCCTCCTCAGCCCACACCCGCGTGCCGGAGTGGTCGGCGCGGTCCCGCACATGCGTTGCGCCATCTTCCTGAGCCAATTCGGGTGCGAAATCGAGCCGCGGGCTGAAGAGCACGTAGTCGTACCCCGCAAGACGTGCGAAGTCCACTTCGTCCCTCGGCGTCTCGACGGGTCTGCCCAAAAGGGCGGCCTTCAACGACCGGTCCACAATGAGCTCGAACAAAGGCACGTAGGGACCGCGTCCGCCCAGTAGGGTCTGCCGCAGGACCTCGAAGTTCGGCCTCGACATGCCCTCCGTCTCCTCTCACCTAGCCAACTGCTCCCACCCCCGGGCCGAAAGATCCCGATAGATGAGCCATCCCGAAAGGGCGGCCAGAAGCAGGTATCCAAAGGCCGGTCCCCATTGTGCGAGGACCAGCTTCCCGATCCCGAACAAGCTTGCGTAAACGAGCACGCAGCCCGCCAGCCAATCCCGGAAGTCCGGCCAGAGGGAGTCTCCGGAGCCCATGCCCAGCGCGGTTCGGACCCGCTCCCAGCCCGGGCCTCCCGGCCGGACTCTCCGGTAGAACTCAAAAAGCGTCTCGTCGCTCTCGGGTCGCGTCAGGAAGGTCACCGCAAGCCACACGGTCGTAGTCACGCCAACGGTGATCAGCATCAGAATGGCGAAATCGGCGGGTTTCTCCGTGCTCAGCCCGAAGCCAAGCTGGAGTGTCAAAGCCGTCACCAGGGAGGCAGCCATGGCGGAGATCTCCGACCAAGCATTGATGCGCCACCAATACCAGCGGAGGATGTAGACGCTGCCGCTCCCCGCTCCGATCGCCAGCAGGAAGCGCCAGGCTCCGCCGATGGTCTGCATGGACAGGGTGGCTAGCACCGCAATGGCCATCATCAGGACTGTCGCCACGCGCGAAGCCAGCACGTAGTGACTTTCGCTCCGATTGCGCGCCAAGAAGCGGCGGTAGAAATCGTTGATCAAATAGCTCGAGCCCCAATTGAGCTGGGTGCTGATCGTGGACATGAACGCCGCGAAGAAAGCGGCAAGCATGAGACCGAGCAGGCCAGAGGGGAGGTAGTCCACCATCGTGCGCACATAGCCAGCTTCCTTATCGGCCAGACCCGGGTAAAGGGCCATGCTGGCCAAAGCCACCAGGATCCAAGGCCACGGCCGCAACGCATAGTGCGCCACGTTGAACCACAGGGTGGCGAGGAGCGAATGCTTCTCATCTTTCGCCGAGAAGATGCGCTGAGCGATGTATCCCCCACCTCCCGGCTCGGCGCCGGGATACCAGGCTGCCCACCATTGTACCCCAATGTATACCAGGAAAGCGCTGAGAGGCATCCAGGCCGAGCCGATCTCGGGCACGAAGCGGAAAAGGCTCGCCGACGAAGGATACACCGCCGCAAGTCGCTGCTCCAGGCCGGGAATGCCGCCTACAGCCGACACAGCGAACACAGCCAGCAGGATCGACCCCGTCATGGCGATGGCGAACTGGAGGAAGTCGGTCACCACCACGCCCCAGAGCCCCGATAGCGTGGAGTAGATCAAGACCACCGCCAGGCTGATGCCAATCGCAGAGGTCCTCCCGACGCCGAGCGTAATCCCGAGGATCTTCACCATCGCCAGGATCACCCACCCCATGATGATGGCATTGATGGGGAGGGCCAGGTAGAGAGCGCGGAAAGCTCGCAAGGCCGCCGCCGGTTTTCCGGAGTAGCGAATCTCCGTGAACTCCACATCCGTGATCACCCCGGACCGCCGCCACAAGCGGGCGTAGAAGAACACCGTGAGCATCCCGCTCATGAGGAAATTCCACCAGAGCCAGTTTCCCGCGATCCCGTTGTTGGCCACCAGCCCCGTCACGGCCAGCGGCGTATCGGCAGCGAAGGTGGTGGCCACCATTGAGGTCCCCGCCAGCCACCATGGGAGTCTCCGCCCCGAGACGAAGAACTCCGCCATGCTGGCGCTGGCGCGGCGGGAGTAGGCTACGCCGACAATCATCGTGAACACGAAGTAGAGAGCCACCGCCAGCCAATCCACACGCTGCAGGTTCACCCCGCACCTCCCAAGCGTCCGGTCCTCGGTCGTTTTCCAACCAGCTCCAGGGATTCGCCAGTCCGTGCTGCACGCAGGGTCATTCCCTCCGCAGAGCAACCCGGTTCGTGAGGACGCCGATCCCTTCGATCTCCGCTTCCACGAGGTCGCCGGGCCGCAAGGGGCCCGTGCCGGCTGGAGTCCCCATGCAGAGGATATCGCCCGGATACAGCGTCGCCCAGCGGCTGATGAAGGCCAAGACCGTGGGGATGTCGTAGACCATCTGGGAGGTCCGCGCCCGCTGTCGCACCTCTCCGTTGACTCGCAACTCCAGCCTGAGATCCACGGCTCTGCTGAAGACGTCGCGCGGGACTACGTAAGGCCCCATCGGGCAGAAGGTGTCGAAGCTCTTCGAACGTAACCACGGCCAACGGCGCTCGAAATCCTTGAGCTGCAGGTCGCGAGCCGTGATGTCGTTCACGATCGTGTAGCCAGCCACGTAGTCCCAGGCATCCTCCGGCGCGATGTTCCGCCCCTGCTTGCCCACAATCACGGCAAGCTCCACCTCATGCTCCACAGAACCGATCCCCGAGGGCAGCAAGATTGTGCCCCCGGGCGGGAGCAGCGCGCTGGGAAGCTTGGCAAAAACGATGGGTTCCTCTGGAACCTCAGCACCCCACTCTTCAGCGTGTTCCTGGTAATTGCGCCCGAGGCAGAGGATCTTCTGCGGCCGAGCCACCGGGAGCCCGATCCCATAGCCGTCCTGGAGGCGGAACTCCTCCAGCAGACGCCGTCGTTCGAGCGCCTGCATCACCTCCGTGAAGGTGGCCAGCTCGAAGAAACCGAGCTCAATCATCACCTGGAGGAATTGCAGCGAAGGTCCCCGCCCTTGGGCCTCAAGGTTCTTGAAGGCCTCCCAAGCCAAGCTGAAGTCGTACGCCTGGCCATGCCAGAGAACCCCAATCCCTGTGACCTCATCGCCACGCTGGAAGGTGAAGGCCTTCACGGACATACTTCTCCTCCCCTCTGTTGCGTAGAGATCGGCCCATTTTAACAAACGGGCTACCAATACGCAAGGCGCTTTTCCGCCCGGCTTTGCCCGGCGAAGCTGCCGCACGGTCAAGTCGAAACCGAGAGCGCGGAGAGCTCCGGAGCGGGCACCAGCTCTGCAAATCGCCCATCGAGAAGAGGCCGCTTGCGTCTTGTCGCGAGGGGAATTCCTGGCCGGGTCGCGGAGGTTCGAGCGGAGCCGGGACCCTCGTAAAGAAGCGAAGTTTCGCCTTGACATGCTCGAGGCGAAGTTGCATCTTTGCACGGTAGCAACATCTGCCGGACGATTCCCAACGAGGAGCGACCATGAAGCCAATGAAGCGACGCGAGTTCCTGAGGGTCTCAGCGGGGGCGACGCTTTTCGCAGCCGTGGGCTGTTCCGGAGCGAAGCGTCCCGACAAAACGCTTCCTAAGCGCACACTTGGCCGCACCGGCCAGCAGCTCTCCATCGTCGGACTGGGTGGGGTGGTGCTCGACCAAATGGATCCTCAGGAGGCGAGGCAGCTGGTTTCGGAGGTGCTGGACCTGGGGCTGAACTACTTCGACGTCGCGCCCTCCTACGGCAACGCGGAGGAAGTGATGGGACAGGCGCTCAGAGGACACCGCCAACGCGTGTTCCTCGCCTGCAAGACGTTGAAGCGCGATGCCCAAGGAGCCCGGGAAGAGCTGGAACGTTCGCTCAAGAGGCTCCAGACGGACTACTTCGACCTGTACCAGTTCCACGCGCTGAGCTCGATGGACGACGTCGAGAGGATCTTCGGGCCGGGGGGCGCAGCCGAAACCTTCGTGAAGGCCCGCGACGAGGGGCTGATCCGCTACATCGGATTCAGTGCCCATTCCGTCAAAGCAGCCCTGGCCGCCATGGACCGCTTCGACTTCGACACGATCCTCTTCCCCATCAACTTCGTGCTCTTTCATGAGGCCAATTTCGGGCCCCAGGTGGTCGAGAAGGCCCGGAGCAAAGGATTGGGTATCTTGGCCATCAAGTCCTTGGCTTTCGCTCGGCTCCCCGAGGGGCAACCGAGGGTGCGTCCCAAGTGCTGGTATATCCCCGTTACCGATCGGGAACTGGCGGCGAAGGCACTTCGATTCACGCTGTCGCGACCAGTGACCGCCGCAGTGCCTCCGGGAGACCCGGAGCTCTTCCGAATGGCCGTGAGCCTGGCCATGGACTACCGCCCGCTGCCAGAGGCCGATGAAACCGCGCTCAAGCAGAAGGCAAAAGGCCAAGAGCCCATCTTCCGCCTGGACCTGTGACACCGCAGGCAGGAGATTGAACTTGATCCGAAGGCATGGCGGGAATCGTACCCGAGCCCGGGCCAGCCGCCGCGGAAGGGGAAGGCAGATGGGCGTCGCTCGTTACTTTCGATCGCCCGCGGCAGGGGGGTGAGGGTAGCCCGGGGTCCGCGCTTGCCGAAAAGGCTCGCGGATCCGGGCTCGTGGGACTCGCTTGAGGGAGCGGAGCGGCCATGAGGTACTCCCGATGCCTTCCTGCAGGAGACACTTCGGAGCCGGCATGTGGCTTCCGGAGGCAGATGGAGCGCGTAAGGCTCAGTCGGGAGACGGAGGAACCATGGGTGAAGATCTGCGGAGTGCGAGCTTGCGGAGCAATCGGCGGGTTGCCTTGGCAACGATCTCGGCCCTGACGGCCCTGTGGTTGCTAGTCAGCGGCTGCGAGAAGGGGCTGAGTCCGACGCGATACGAGCCGGTTTCGCCGGCGGTGCACTTCCCGTTGCGGCCGCTGGGCGGAGATTTCGTTGGGCAGTGGGTGCCGGCTAAGGATCGGCCATTCCGCGTCGGCTTCGTGGATTCGAGCCAGATCCGGGCGCTCGTGGATTCCCTCGTGCTGGAAACCCAACTTCGGGGGACGTTCCAGTTCGATCCCTATGGCAACTACCGGATCGATGCGACCTTGTCCATCACCCCGAAGGTCTACATCGGCTTTTTCCGGCAACCTCTGGTATTGCCGCCGGTCCCCGACACGCTGCGCGGCGAGGGCACCTACCACAATTACGAGAGCAACTGCATGCTGGTGCTCGACGGACTGACCACCCGCGCTTTTTCCCTCGATACCTTGGGGTACACGGTGAGATTTCGGCCCGATGGTTGCCGGGTGCTGGAGTTGATCTCGGTTCCCAACACCTTCCCCTACCCGGGGTTCGAGTGGATCCAGTTCTACTTCGTTTTCCGCCTTGAGGAGAAGAAATCCTCCGGCTTGGCATTGGGGAAAATCTCGTCGACACGACCGAGGTAGGAAAGTGAGAGCGACGAAGAGTTCCGTGGTTGCCGCAGTTGTATTGGGCTTGGGTTTGGGGGCTTATCTCACATCCCACGCCGCCGTCCCCGAACAGTCCGCCAGCATTCGCGGACAGGTGGTCGATGCTTCGACGCGGGCTCCCCTGCCTGGGGCCAACGTGATTCTTGCCGGCACCCCGTACGGAGCAGCCACGGACGAGAGCGGGGCTTTCTCCATCCCCCGAGTCAAGCCCGGGCGCTATGTCGTGGTCGCGCGCATGATCGGATACCGGAAGCGAGAGCAGGAGGTTGCTGTGGCCCCGGGCGAGACGGCCACTCTGCTCTTCGAATTGCAGCCCTCCGCATTGGAGCTTGGACAGGTCGTGGTCACGGCCAGTCGGATGGAACAGGACATCCGGGAGGTCCCCGTGACGCTTCACGCGATCGGCGCCGCCGAGCTGGCCCGGTACAACGCCTCGACCGTCGGAAACGTCCTCCGTTACCTGCCCGGTGTCCAAGTGGCTGGATCCAACATCAGCATCCGTGGCTCCAGTGGCTTTTCGGGGGGATTGGGCTCTCGCGTCCTTCTCCTTGTGGATGGCGTTCCGTTCCTCACTCCCGATCAAGGGGACATTGACTGGGATGCGGTGCCGATCGTGGCCATCCGGCAGGTGGAGATCCTGAAAGGGCCGGGCTCAGCGGTCTACGGATCCAATGCCATGGGTGGGGTGGTGAACCTCCGGCCTGCCCTCCCGGGCGAGGAGCGGCAGATCCGGATACGCACGCTCACCGGCGTGTACGACATGCCGAGCTACAGCACGTGGCGCTGGTCGGACCGGACCCGCTATTTCGGCAGCGCATTCCTCGACTACGAGCAGCAACTGGGGAACGTGGGGATCGCCCTAACCGCGGGCTGGAAAGAAGACATGAGCTACAAGGAAAACGATGATAGCAAGGGATGGATTTTCACCGGACTCGGACGCTGGGAGATCGGTCCGAATACCACACTGGATCTCATCGGAGGATTGAAGAAAGCGGAAACCGGCAGTTTCGTGTACTGGCGGAATCTGAACCATGCCCTTAGCATCGGCAATGAACCGCTCACCAGCTACACCCGCACGCGGGAAGCAACGGCCTACATTCTCCCCGTGCTGACACGGGTCGTAAGCGACCACGCCTTCTACCGGGTGCGTTTGCGCTGGAGGCAGATTCACACGGAGGACTGGCGAGTGCCGCGCCCGAACGCGCCCGTCCAGCTGCCGAGGGAAAAGTATCGCGGCTCGGACGGCTCCACGTTCGGTTTCGAATGGCAGCTCAACCTGCGTCCTTCGGTCCTCACCTCCCTCGTGATGGGCACCGATGTGGACCGGTCCGGCGTCGAGTCCATTCAATACGGGAAAAGGGAGGTCGCTGACCTTTCCGCCTACCTTCAGCTGGAGCAGCGGGTGACCTCGCCCTTGCGCGTGAGTCTGGGAGCCCGATGGGATCAGCAGGTCGCGGAAAAAGGGAGCTCCACCTCCGGGCAGCTGAATCCGAAGTTGGGCTTCACCTATCAGGTCAGCGACGAAGGAATTCTGCGCCTTTCGGCGGGGCGAGGGTTCCGAGCCCCGTCGATCGCCGAGAAGTACATTTCCACGGTCGCCAGCAACATCCGCATCATCCCCAATCCGGCGCTCAAGCCCGAGCGCAGCTGGTCTGCGGAAGTGGGCTACAATCAGACCCTCGGCGGCCGCTTCAATTTGGACGCATCCTTGTTCGCCACCCGTTACTCCGATCTGATCGAGCCTCAGCTCGTGCCGGGGATGCTGCAGGTGCAATTTCGGAATGTGGCTCACGCGCGCATCTACGGCTGTGAGCTGACCGCCCGGACGGAAATCTGGCCTCGGTACCTCCGGACGCGCCTCGGCTACACGTATCTGGACACGAAAGATCTCTCCCGCTTGCCCGATGGCTCGCCCTCGCCGGGCTACGGGAAGCCTTTGAAATACCGCTCGCGGCACAATTTGGTCAGCTCGCTCGACCTCACGGTGAAGCGGCTCTTCGCCGCCGCGGATTTTCGCTACCTGAGCAAGGTGGAACAGGTCGACCGCATCACCAACATCCCGGACATCGATAAGCTTGTCCCTACCTACGTACTGGACCTGCGCGCCGGTTGGAAGGCCAAGCGATTATCCGTGGAAGTGGCTCTCGAAAACGCGCTGCAGTATTACTACCTCATCTCGCCCGGAAATCTGGGCCCCTTGCGGAATCTGTCCCTCCAGATCGAGTGGACCCTGTGACGCAGATCCGGGCTGCCCTCCCCGAGGTCCAGCGGGGCGAACGAATTCCCGATGGCCACCGAGGAGAGCTCAACCCTCTCCGGTCGCGACTGGGGACTTGCCGCAGCGGGGGTTCGCACCCCGAGGTTTCACCCTGGACGCGAGTCCAAGCCTCGCCCTGAGGAGGCGCGAGCGGAAAGCTTTCTCGGCAAACGGGAGCTCGTAGTCCGGGAGCGGAACTGTTCTTTGTGAGAGCTACCACGACGGGATAGCCGGTGAGGGCGCTTCCCTCGCGACGCCGTTACGGAGAGGCGTTCGGCTGAAGTCAAGCGCCTCGATTCGAGGCAGAGCTCGGCGATCGCTGGTCCGATCTCTGTAAGCGGTCCGCCCGTCCCCCGTGACAGCCCTCTTGCGGGCTCGCCGGAGGAGGAGGTACTCCGCCCCCTCATGCGCTTGACGCCGCGGGAAGGCGCCTGAAGCATGGCCGAAAACTCCCTTGCCCGCGGTTCCCTCTAAACCGCTCGATTGCCGACCGTCCGCTACCTGCCCACCCGCAGCTTCAGATTGCCGGGATACAGTCCCTCGCTCGTGGCCTTCACCTCCACGATGCCCGGCTCGCCGGTTGTCTCCAGAAGGATGGAAGCAATCCCAGCTTCGGCCGCGATCGGGTTCTCACCGATCAGTCGAGCGGGCCCCATCACCTCGAAGTGCACGAGGTTCCCCGCAGTGGGCACCAGGCTTCCCCGCGCATCCTCGATCCGGGCATGCAGGAAGAGCAGATCTTTCCTTCCGGAGGCGGGCGGAATACCCTCCAGAGCTGCTTCCAGCGAAATGCGCATCGGCGCCTGAGGAGTTGAGACCGTGTGGAAAGCCACGGGCCGCCCCCCGAGGAAACCCACCGCCTCGAGCGTGCCCGGTTCGAAGTGGTCCAGTTCGAACACGAAAGGAGGCGCTGGCAATTGGTCCGAGAACCGATCGCGCTCCCTCCCCCGGCTTCCGATCACCCGCCCGTTGAGGGAGAGACGAACCTCCTCGCAGTTGCTGAACACCTTGAGCTTGAGCGGCGAGTGCTCGGTCCAGTACGTGGCCAGAAAGACCATGGGTTCGCCGAAGGGAGCACCCGCCTCCCTCTGGCTACGGAACAAGGAATAGCTGAATTTCGGTAGGCGGAAGATGTCCATTACACCCGAGGCTTCAATCGTGTTGTCGTAGCCTCGGTTGTAGTCGAACATCACCCAGACGGCGTCGCCGATCGCACAGGTCGAGAGATTGTCATTGTGAGCTTCTTGGAAGTTCATGGCCTGCTGCAGGAGCCGCCGCTCCCCATCTCCGCGCCGCTGACGGCTGTTTCGCTCGCTGGGCTTCAGGTCGCGGAATCCCGGCTGGTCCAGACCCGCGTTTTGGGCGTAGTATTCCCAGTCGCCGTACTCGCTCACCAGACATGGCCTGGCTTCGGGCGGGACGTCGTGACAGCCTCCGTGCTGTCGCGCCTGCAAGAAGACGTCGTACACGCCTGAGATCCATCCTGCCGTGTAGCATTGGTCGCCGGGGTATTCCTCATGGGCAGCGCGGTGGAGCGCCTCCATGAGCTCCCGGTCCATCCAGGTCTCGTTCAACGAGACTTCCCAGAGCACGACGGATGGATGATTCCGATCGCGGCGAACCATCTCCTGCGCGCACTGTACCGCCCTTTCGCGGAAGACCGCGTCCCCCAGGAATTGCCAGCCCGGTATTGCGTCCATCACCAGCAGGCCCAACTCATCGCAGGCGTCCAGGAACGCCGTCGATTGTGGGTAGTGGGAGAGCCGGACAAAGTCGAACCCTGCACGCTTGATGCGGATGGCATCCCTTCTCTGCGCGTTGTCCGGCACGGCGTACCCGACATACGGATGCTCCTGATGTCGATTCGCCCCGCGCAGGTAGAGTCTCCTGCCATTGATCCAGAATCCGTCGGGCTTCACCGCAATCGTACGGATGCCCACTCGGGTGCAGAGCTCGTCAGAGACCATGCCGTCCTGACGTACTACCCGAGAGCAGAGGCGGTAGAGGTAAGGTCGGTCCGGATACCAGAGCCTGGGTTTGGACACCGGGATCCTCTGAACCAGGTGCGTATCCGCGCCGGCCTTGACGTTCAGCGCGCCCGTGCTCACCCGGGAAACCGTCTTGCCCTCCCCGTCGCGAAGCTCATGGACCACCCGGAATCGCTGGCCACTGGTGCCCTGATTGACGACATGAGTCTGGACCCACACAATCGCCCGTTCTTCGGAGACGTCCTCCAATCGGACGAAGACCCCGCCGCCGCCCACTTTCCTCGCGTAAATCGGGTCGGTGATGTGCAAGGGATTGAGCACGTGGAGCTTCACATTCCGGTACAATCCTCCGTACCAGCAGAAATCCAGCTCGCGCAGCGGCTTGCCGGGAGGTACCCCCGGATTGTCCCGATTGTCGAGCCGGATGGCGACGACGTTCTCGGCACCGAACCGCACGTCCTCGGTGATGTCGATCGTGAAGGGGAGATAGCCGCCGAAGTGGGTGAGCTTGTGCCTGCCGTTCACCGACACATCGGCGACGGTCATCGCCCCTTCGAACTCCAGAAAGATCCGGCGGCCCGAAAGCTTCGGATCGAGGCGGAAGTGCTTCCGGTACCAGCAAATGCCCTGGAACATGTCGTTGACGAGTAGCGGTTCGATCCGGGGCGTGTGGGGCAAGGTGACGAGCTCCCAATCCTCATCCTGCCAATCGGGCAGGGCGAAACGCTCGTCAGACTCCTCTACGGAATCACATCTCTTGAACCTCCAGTCTGGATTGAAGTCGATATCTCTGCGGAAAGGCTCTTCGTGTCGGCAACCCCTGCAAAAAAGAGCGGCGACCACCGCGAGAATTGCCGTTCGGGACCAATGCATCGGATCTCTCTGCGCTACCTCAGTTGACGGGCACGCAAGCTTTGGTGGCCCGCGCTTCCTCCAGTCCCGCAGCCCGCGCGCGGACGGTGATCGTTCCCGGCTCCGTGGTGGTGCGCACCAGCGCGGCGGCGATTCCCGCTTCGGCCGTCACCACCGGCGGGCTCGCCAAGAAGCCCGAACCATCCACAGTGAATTCAATGTCACGGCTTTCGTTTGGAACCACTGTTCCATTCGCGTCGACCACCGCCGCGTAGACGAAGAACAGGTCCTCGCCATCCCCCAGTGCCGGTCCGGGCATTTCGAAAGAGATCTCCAGTCTCTTGGGTGGTCCCGGGGTGCGACGACGGTGCTCCGCCACCTTCTTCCCGCCGAGCCAACCTACTGCCTTGAGCTCTCCTGGCTGTTTGGGCACCTCGGGGAAGATTACCGGGGGATGGAGAAGGTGCTGTGAGATCTCCGAGCTGTCGGGCCTCCTCGTAGCGACCAGCCGCCCGTTCAGGTACAAGTCGACCCGCTCGCAGTTGGTGAATACGGTGACGGTGCCCGGCGAGGACTCCGTCCAGTAGTTGGCGATGTAGACCATCGGCCCAGAATCGATCCCGGGAAGACGAATGCCGGGATCGCGCTGGCTTTGGTAGAAGAAGTAGGAGAACTTCGGGATGCGGAAGTAGTCGATCACCCCGGAGGGAAACCTCTGGAAGTCGACGGCCACCCAGAGTCCGTCTCCACACAAATGCGGCAGGCTACGGTTTCGGTTGAGTGATTCCCAGTGGTTGCGGGCCTGCACCAGCATTGCCTCTTCGCCGTCCCGGCGGTCGACATCGCTGGTGCTGCGAGGGCCGCCGTAGTCCCAGTGTCCGTACTCGCTGATGACGAGCGGCGTCTTGCCACGGTAGTCTCGGGCTCCGTGCTGGCTGGCGCAGAGGAAGACATCGTAGATCTCGGGAAACTTCCAGCCGCCCACGTAGCACTGGTCGCCGGGGTACTCTTCATGACCAATCCGCATTGCCATCCGGGCAAAGTCGGAGTCGTACTCGGTCTCGTTCAGAGAAAGCTCCCAGAGGACGACGCACGGATGGTTTCGGTCCCTACGGATCATGTCCCGCATGTTCCGGAAAGAGTTTTCCCGGAACTTCGGCCCGCCAATGAACTGGAACCCCGGGATGCAGTCCATGACCAAAAGTCCCAGTTCGTCGCAGGCATCCAGAAACGAGGGATCCTGCGGATTGTGGGAACAGCGCACGTACTGAAAACCCGCTTCCTTGAGGCGCAGGGCGTCCCTTCGCTGGGCGGAATTCGGCACTGCCCAGGAGACGTACGGGTACTCCTGGACCCGGTTGGCCCCCATGAAAACAAGCCGTTCCCCATTGATGTAGAAACCATCCCGGCGGAACTCGATCCGGCGAATCCCGATGCGGGTCACGACCACATCCATCGATTCGCCGCCTTCCTGCACCTCGGAGCGCAGACTGTAGAGATGGGGGTGATTCGGATGCCAAAGAGACGGCCGCTTCACCTCGAGCGTCTGGATGAATTCGTAGTCCCGATAGGCCGGGATCTTCGCCGTGGAAACCGCGCTTGCCACTTCCCGGCCACTGAGGTCCAAAAGACGGGTGTGTAGCGTGCAGGAAGCCGAACGTGCGTGTTCGTTGAGAACGTGGGTTTTCACCTGGACAACCGCCAGCGAATCGGAAACGAAGGGGTAGGTCACGAACACGCCGCCACTGGCCGGGCGGTCGGCGTAAACTGGGTCGGTGATGTGAAGCTTATCCGTCACGTGGAGCCAGACATCACGATACAGGCCGCCAAAGCTGACCCAGCCCCCGTATCCGGGAATGTCGGGGTTGGGGTGGTTGTCCACCCTGAGGACGACGACGTTCGTCTCCCCACCGAATCGAGCGAGCTCAGTGATGTCCACGGTGAAGGGGAGATAGGCACCTTCGTGCGTCAGGAGATGGGCGCCGTTCACCCAGACATCCGCCACCTGGTCCGCGCCCTCGAACTCGAGGAACAGCTTCCTGCCGCGGTAGGCTTCGGGCAGCCGGAACAGCTTCCGATACCAGTTGATCCCGGCATTGTCCTGAGGCCAAGCTGGTCGCAGCGGTAGGATCTTCGGGCTATGCGGAAGATGGACGCTTTCCCAGCTCGAGTCGTCGAAGTCGGGAGCAGAAAGGGCCGCCTCGGGGACATCGCCCCGGAAGAATCGCCAGCCCGAGTTGAACTTGAGCTTGAGTCGGGGAGCGTCAGCTTCCCACCCCGGCGCTTGCAATGTCAGGAGAGTAGCCGCAGCAAAAGCGCACAAAGCCCAGAAGACCCGCTTGCCCACCATCCCGCTACCTCAGGTGCAGAACTTTTCTGACGAGCGATCTGCCCTGCGCGTCCAGTCGTACCAGATAGATCCCCGCGGGCAGCTCGGATCCTTTCCAGCTGAGGCGGTGCAGTCCAGCGCCCAGGAAACCGCAATCGATGTCATCGACCTGCCTCCCCGCCAGGTCGAAAACACTTATCCGAACGCGCCCTGGGGTCCAGAGCCGCAAGGAAAGGCTAACTTCGTCCCGGAAGGGATTGGGATACACGTCGAGGCGAAAATGTCGGGGGGCTTCGCCCGGCCTTGCCTCCGACGCAACCGCCGAAGCCCTTGCGCGAAAGTAGTCCCAATGGAGCGTCGTGTCACCCCGCAGAGCCAGCATAGGGGTGAAGACCACAACCCGATCCGAGGGCCCTTCCTCCCAACCGGAGCCGGGCCCGTTCTCAATGAAGAAGCGATAACGGAGCGTATCGCCCGCGACCACTGCACCGCGCGGAAGGTAGCACACCCCGGACCAAAAGGATCCGCCAGCGACGCTTGAGACCTCTCGCTGCAGGATCACTTTGGAAACCGACCAACTCAAAGCCCCACCTGAAGAGAGCGAATCGCCGCGCACCGCGACGGGACCATGAACGGCAGGATCAAACTGCCCGGCCTGCACAGCCTTGATCATGTTCACCCGGAAGTAGATGGCGATGGAATCCGCCTTGAGCTCGTAAGGCCGCCAGTACTGCGGCCTGGCCTCGCTCGCGGAATTGTAGAACTGCAAGGGAAGCGTGGTGTCCCCTTGTCCCACCACGAGAACGCGCTCGGCCGGCGATGATTCTCCCTCCGGGATCACCGGCCCTTCCCAACCCACCCTCTGAAATGTCGGCCGGGACAGCGTGAACCCGGTCCAGAACTTGAAGGAGAGCTTGTCGCCGGGGTACATGGGGAAGGTAATTTCCCAGTAGTCCCCGCCCCGGTTCTCCATGATGAGCTCCGAACTTGCGTCCCAAGTGACCTTGCGGCCGTCCGGTAGCCGATCCGAAGAATAGCCAGTCAGGCTTCCTCGAATCTGGACCACGTGGTGGGGACGCAGCGTGTCCCCCAGGGTGGCCGTGTTCAAGCGGAGAGTGACCTGCACGGGTTCCACTGCCGGCGGCCGCTCCGCGAAAACGCTCATGGAGGACAAGGCGTTGCCCTGGAAGTCGAAGAGGGTGTTGTTCTCCCATGGCGAACCGAGCCCGGGCACCGAGATGTACTCCGGAGCCCAATAGCACACGCCGATCCCCCGTCCGGACGGGACCCTCCGGACCAGGCGGATCACCTCCCGCAGGAATGCGGCCTGGCCCTCCACGCTGGCGGGATAGCCCGGGTGCAGCTGGCTGGAACTGCCGACGATGTTGCCCACGGCATCGTAGCCCTGGAGCGTCCACGGGTAGGCCGTCTCCACAACCATGAGATCCTTGTGGTACCGGATCGCCAGGTCGTTCAGATTGGCCTCCAGGGCACTCAAAGCCCCGTGCCACCACGGGTAGAACGAAAGCCCGATCACATCGAAATCCACACCCTGCGCCAGAAGACGATCGAAGAACCAGCGGGCCCCCCGGTTATCTCCGCCCCGGTCGATGTGAATCATGACCCGGATGGAATCCGCTCCCGGGCCGCTCCCCCTCAACCCGCAAATGGCGGCGCCGATCAGCTCCGCCAGATTCCGCCACTGCTGGGGCGTATCGTAGCTTCCCCCCACCCTCCCCTCGTTCCAGAGCATGCCGGCGGTGATCTCATTGCCGATCTGCACCATGTCGGGGCGCGTGCCCTGGGCGATGAGAGCCGCGACGACGCGCCGGGTGTAATCGCGCACGCTATCCTTCAAGGCTTCAAAGGACAGATTCGCCCACGCGGCCGGCTTGTACTGATGACCCGGGTCGGCCCACGAGTCCGAGTAGTGAAAGTCGAGCAGAAACTTGAAGCCCCGCTTCTTCACTCGGCGAGCCATCTGGAGCGTGCGTTCGAGACCGCAGTAGCCATCCCTGGGGTTATGCCACAACCGCAGACGGATTAGATTGAATCCGTGGTCGGCGAAGATCTGGAACGGGTCCTTCACCTTGCCGCTGTCGCGGTACACCCCGCCGCGATCTTCAATCTGAGGGATGAAGGAAACATCGCCCCCCAACAGCAATTCCGGCCCTTCCTGCGCCGTCGCGCTGAGCGCTGCCCACAGAAGAAACCCGCTCGTCAGGATACGCACCCGCTTCCGCAATCCGATTCTCCTGCCATTTCCTTCCGGACCTTGGCGCCCGGCCGTGTCTTCTCTCCGCCCTGCGCTGGATGGAACCGTCTCCCGGGACGGCGGGGCCGTCCGGCCTCTGCGGCCCCGCCGTTGGGGCTGGCTCCCCGGTTCGGGGGAAAAGACAGCGGACTCCGCTTCGAATCACTTGACCAGCGTCACCTTCCGCACCTGGGTGAACGATCCCGCCACCATCTTGACCAGGAACACGCCCGAGGAGAGCTGGCGCCCATGATCGTCCCGGCCATCCCACTGCACCGCATAGCGGCCCGGCGTCATGCGCGAGTCCACGAGCGTCCGGACCCTCTCGCCCCTGAGATTGAAGACTTCAATCCGCACCGGGCTATCCTTCGCCACGGCGTAGCGGATGGTGGTCACCGGATTGAACGGATTGGGGTAGTTCTGTTCGAGCCGGAAGGCCACCGGCGGCACGCTCCCCGTTTGATCCTTCACAGCCGTGGGGGTCCACAGGTCCGGCGGATCTTCCACGAGCAGGTTGCTGTCTTTCCACGGCACCACCGGCAGCGAATACTCGGAGGGCCATTCGATGGTGCCATCGGCGTGCACTGCCACTGGCCGGATGAACTGCCAGTAGCTCCGGCCCTTGGTGAAGCCGCCGCCATTCTGGATCCGAGCCCCCGTCGCCGTGGAATAGGTGACCCGGTAGCCCACGTCGAATGGGAAGGGCGGATTGAGATGGATCGTGGCCGAATAGATCATGTCGCCATCCGGATCCGAGAGCATGATGGGCTTGTTATTGTAGATCCCGTCGCCCTGGGTGAGCGGCATGAGGCATCCCATGAATTGGACCCACACCGTGTCCAGGCCCGGGCGGAAGAGCGGATTCGAGGGGTTCGTTTCCTGCCGCGTCGCCGGGGTCATATCCACGTTGAAGGTCAGGTCCATCGGGGTCTCGATCACCCCCTCCGGCGGGAGGCCGTTGAAGTAGTGCCAATCGAACTTGTAGTCGCCCGGAACCATCTGCTGGGTCTGGCTCCCGTAGGTATAGTAGCGGTTGCCGGAGCCGGTGACGCACGGCTCTTCCCAGTACCGGATCGGTGGAGTGAGGTCCAGACCCCGGAGGTAGTTGGGACTGCTGGGATTGGCGCGCGAGTCATCCCAAAGGAGCACGTACTTGTACTCCAGCTGAGCTCCGGGCGCCTTGATGAAGGTCTCCTGTGCTACCCAGAGCTTGAGGAGCGGCACGTAATTGAGCACAATGGGATTGTTGATGTCCCAGGCCCGTGCGCCATCCAGGACCACCCGATCCCCGACGGTCCGGCTGAAAACCCCCAGTTTCTCCAGCCCGTCCGTCTTCACTTGCCATGTGACGGTGGCCTCCACCACATTGCCGCCCGTCGGCTTCTGGTCGTTGAAGTAGACCCAGTTCAGGGTGGTGTCCACCGGCCCTGAATAGCGGAAATACCGGTTCGGCCTGCTCTCCCAGAACTCGGAGCCATTCCTGAGCACGACGAATTTGTAGTTCTGCCATTCGCCGCCCTTGACGGAATCCTTGTGGATGTAGGCCGCTCCGGAGAACATCGCCCCGCCGTCGGCACTGCCGATCTCTCGCGTCAGCGGAAAGTTCACATCCCAGGTGTTGGTTGGATCCAGTGGGCGGCCACCACGAACAACAACCTGGTCCTTGTCCGGATTGAATTCGCGCGTCTCCATGAGAGCCGCCATGTTCACTCGGAAGTAGACCACGAAACTGTCGGCCTTCACCTGCCACGGGCGCCAATACTGCTCGCGTTCGGTCTCGCTCCCGTTGTAGAACTGGAGCGCCACCACTGTGTCTCTTTGCCCCGCGATGAAATAGCGGTTACCGCCGCTATTCACCGGATCGGCAGGACGAATTGGCCCTTCCCAGCCATTCCAGAAGAACGTGCCCGTCGTTTGATTGAAGCCGGTCCAGAACTTGTACTTCAACTGAGATCCCGGCGCCATCTTGAAGGTGACCTCCCAGTAGTCCCCGCCGGCATTGTGCAGGACGATCCCCGTGTTGGCGTCCCATGTGGGGGCAGGGACCACCTGTCCCGAGACCACCTCGCCCCGGAGCTGAACGACGTGATTTGGCCTGAGCGTGTCGCGGTTGGTGGCCGTGTTCAGTCTCATCGTGACGTTGATCAGCTGAGCGTAGGCTGGGCCCGCCGCAAGGACCGCCACGGCCACCCCGAGCACTCCCCATCGTCGGCAAGCTTTTGCATTTCTCATGGCTTCTCCCTCCGCGTGTCGACCCAGAGGCAAAGCGCCCTCGCCGCCGGAGGCGCCATCCTCCGACGGCCGGACAAACCCCTTCACGCATCCAACCCTAAGCCCATTCGCCACTCTCACCTCCTTTCGTCAGAACCGAATCTCGATGGAAAAGTGATTCACCGGCCCCAGATAGCGGAAATCCTGATACGCGTAGGACAAGGCCACCTGCGTCCGGCCCGGGGACGGAAGGCGGACACCAGCACCCGCGGTGGGCCCCTTCTCCCGATCCGGCAGGAACAATTCGTTGAACCCGCCCCAGAGGAAGACCATGTCCTTCAGCGCCGAGAGCTGGGCACCTACATTCACGTAGTGGGCATTGTCGTTCGGGTTCACGCCGTCGGCAGCCAGCGTGAGCCGGGTGCCGGGCGCTATCTCCAGATCCCAGGAAATCCCAAGCCGGAGGATGATGGGCAAGTCGAAGCGATCGGTCTTGAGCTCCGCCACGATCTCGTCATTGTTCCCCTCCTGCGTGGGAGCTACATCGACGTAGGTGTTCAAGTCCTCACCCCGGATCTGCATCTTGGTGCCCACATTGGAAACACTGACTCCGAAGCGAATCCCGCGGAACGGCGTCTGGAACAGCGTTCCCAGATCGAAGGCGAGGCCGCCGGCCGAGCTGTGGAAGATGCGTTCCATGACATACTTGGCACTCCCGCCGATGCTGAATCGGTCCGTCAAGCTGCTGGCGAAGGTCACCCCGATGGCGGTACTCGCTGCGGTGAACGTCTCTCCCGTCCCCATGGGCGCCTCGGGCGTAGTCACATCCATCTCCGCCGTGCGCAGAGACGAGACGCTGATCCCAACCGCTCCCACGCGACCCGCCGGGAAGACAAAGCCCAGGTACGTATAGTCCAGACCCGGAAGCCAGGGTGAGTGGTGGACGAAGAAGGTCCGCTGTTCGAGCCGTGCGGCCGCGCCCGGGTTCCAAAAGAGCGCGGAACCGTCGTCCGCCAACGAGCTGAAGGCGCTCCCCATCGCCACCGCTTTCGCCCCCACGGGGATGCGCAGGAAAGCCGCGGCCGAGGTCCCCACCTTCTTGACCTGCTGAGCACCGGCACTCGCGGAGAACAGCATCGCTGTGCCGGCCACGATCGCCACCCTGCAAAAGGCTCCAGCTCTCACTTTCCCCTGCTCCTACTTGATGATCGCAAAGGTCCCGGTCTTCTGCCCGATGCCGGGCGCATCCACATGGTAGATGTACACTCCGTAGGAGATCTCCAGATTCTCCTTGCTCAGGACGTCCCAGCGTTCCGTCCCATTCTCCAACGGCGAGTCATGCTCGATCTTGTCGATGAGGGTGCCGTTCACGTCGTAGATACGGATGGTACACCGAGGCGGAAGGTTGATGAAATGGATCTCCCTTGGCCCACGCCCGCTTCGGTACGTGTTCTTCGGCTCCCAGGAGACCGTGGCGATGTAAGGATTGGGCACCACTCGGATATTGTCCAGCTCACGCCTCGCCTTCTCTTTCGACAGACGCGAACCCCTCATCTTGAAGCGGTACACGTCCCGAGAGAGGAAGGGCTTCTTGAGGTAGATGGTGAGCACGTCTCCTGCTTGAGGATTCCGGCCTCCGGGCTTGGGAGTCAGGTAGATCTGCCAGGTGTACACGAGTTTGCCCTGGGGATTCGGCTCGAGAAGCAGGATGACATCGGCATTGTCTGGGTTCCGCGGATCCGCCGTGAAGCGCCCGTCATTGCCATCCAGCTCCGCAAAGGCGAAAGGTACTTCCGAGCCGTCCGCCAGGTTGATCACCTTGAAATTCACCTGCTTCGACCGCAGCCGGTAGAAGCCAATGGAAGTATCCTTGGAGACGCTCATCCCCACTTCGCCGATCACGATCTGGTAGTCATTGGGCCTCTTCTCCCCCTGGATCCCCACGAACGTCACCGGGGAGAAGTCGAAGGGGAAAACTTCTCGGCTACTCCAACCCGACTTCAGCGTGTCCAGCGCTACCTGCCGTTCATTGAAGAACTTCAGCTGAATTCCGTCGAAGACGGGGATCTCCTCCCCGCGACGCACCCGAGGCGATCGGTCGATCCGGATCTTGCCCTCGGTCACGTCGCGAACGGTGAAAGACTTGGTGGTGAGCGTGTCCGCCCTCTTCCCGCGGATGAGCGTGTCCTCGAAGGTGATCTCGTACTCGTGTCCGTCCAATACGGAGCTCGGATCGATGATGTCAATCTCGATCCTGCCGGTGGCGCTGCCGCGCTTGTGCTCGAAGGATTCCACCTCCGGCGGGAGGTAGCCTGCGGCCTTTCCGGTGGGCCGGACCATCACCACATTGCTTCCCAGCCGGATGTTACCCTGTAGGTCCACATCCACACTGATGGGCGTCTCCGCGGGGGCAATGTTGGCCGCCGGGTACCCCATGTCGTAGGCGGTGACGGCGTAGAAGTAGCGCTGGCCGTTGATCAGCCCACTGTCGGTATACACATGCCGGAGACCAGTATCATCCCCAAGATAGAACCGGACACCCTTGAAGCCCACCGGGTCGAAGCCCTTGATGCCATCGATCAGGTCGAATTGCGCAATGGGCTTGAGCAGCGTCCGGACTCCGTACCCATCCGTGATGATCTTCGCGTCCAGGAAGGCCGGGTCCGTGGCGCGGTAGATGCGGTAGCCTTCGAAATCATTCGCCGGCCCGCCGATGTCCTGGATGTACCGGTCCACTGAGCGTTCGGCGACGTCATCCCAGTAGAGGGTCACCTTCCCGTCGCCCGGCACCGCCCGGACCGTCACCTGCAGCGGGGCTCTGGCGAATTGGTAATCGGCCGCGTAAGCCTTGAAGGCATCCTCAAGCTTCCTGTCGACGCTCAGGATGTCCTCCTGTTTGGTCTGTCCCCCTCCGGCGATGGCCACGGCAATGGCCATCCTCTGCCGCTGGCCCGGCTCCATCGGGAAAAATCCGGAGGCAACGAAGGTATCGTACTCGCCGGTCGGCCTGGGCACCTCAAAGTGCCCGGGGGACATGAAGAACTGGAAGAGGTAGCGGTCGGGGGTTGTGTTCAGAGAGATGTCGCCCACCGGGATCTGGACCGCGGAGGTCAGGCCGATCAGGTCGGTCTCGCTCACGTCCGTCTTATCGATGTTCGGCTCGCCCGGGAACTCCGTGCCGGAACCGCTCGAAGGCACGCCGTCTGCCTCGCCGGGATCTCCCGTCCCTTTCACCCCGTCCAGCCCGGTATCATCGTTGTCCGCATTCCAATCGCCGTCGTTGTCGAAGCCGTCGTCCCGAGATTCGTCGATCATGGGGGCAACCGTCGCGTAGGAGGCCGGCGTGTTCCACCCGGGGACGATGAAACCGCGTTTGATGGTGTCTCCGGGCTGGAAAGCGAGATAGTTGATGTAACGCACTGGTCCTTCCGTGCGCGTGATCTCGTCGAAACGCCAGCGGTGGAGGGAGTAGTTTTCGTCGATGAGGCCGTCCAGGTCGTCGTCGAGCAGGTTGGCCGTGGTATCCTCCTCGAGAGTGACGCCATCGGGCGGCAGGTAGTACCATTTGCCGAGGCTCTTGACGTACCCGCCATTTTCGGGATAGGTGGTGACGATGCGCGCGAAGGTCAGCGAGTCGATCAGGACGATCTTGTCCCCAGGCTTGAGTTCTCGGGGCCGGAAGTCATCGTCGGTGAAATGCGGCAGCAGCTGTTCGGGATCGCCCTGAATCCGGGCCACGAGCTGCGGGTACTGATCGGCGTCTCCGTCGTTGTCGATCCCATCCACCTCATTGCCCGGGGTCTCGATGTATTTCACCGCCGCTACTCCCACCGGATCGCCACCGAAGGCGCTCGTCCCGACGCGGTCGCTGTCGGTAAGGTAAGCGATGTCGGATTGCAGGTCGATGAAGGGCTGGTCGTCCGTGCCATCCCCTCCCACGTAGTCGGCCAGGAAGATGAGGAAGGCGGTCTTCGGGATCCTCTTCGTACCATCGTTCTTCACATCGTGGATGAAGAAGACCACGTCGTTGATGAGAACCTGCGTCCAGGCCATGGCCCGCACGTCCATGAGGAGGCCGAGCCCGCGGCGGGAATAGTCGGTAGTGTCGGGGTAGTACTCGAAGCGATCGTACAGGTCATCGGAACAGCGGTAGTACAGTTCCTGGTCGGCATTGAACACATTCTTCCCGAAATAGCCGTTCCAGGAGCCGACCCAACCGGGATCTACCGGGTCATCGCGCTTGTCGCGCCATCCTCCCTGGGAAGCCGGGGGCCAGGTCTGGGGCTCAGTGCTCTTGGCCACGCGCAGCGGGCTGAGCTCCGGGTTGAGGAAACCCGGCACAGGCTCGAAGGTCCACGTCTTCCCTTGCGGGCTCGTCCGCCAGGCGAAGACGTCCACGATCTGGACCGTGTCGCCATGCGCGTCTTTCACCTCACCACCCACCCAGATCCCGACGATCGACACGTAGATGCGCCCCGTGTTCTTGGGCCACTCGAAGTTCACCGATTCCGGGACCTCGCGGGGCGCTCCGCTGTAGCCCGAGTTGAACACGGAGGCGCGGATGTTATTGCCGTCGATGTTGGAAAAGGCCCGGTAGCGGACGTCGCCGCGCTGGTCCGAGGGGACGTGTCGGATCGGCTGGCCCAATGCCCGGCCGCCCGCTGCCACCAGCACGGCCGCAGATGTGCAAAGGAAAATACGCCCGAAGCTCCTCATCCCTCTCCTGCCTCCGTTCACGGATTGCTCGCCGTGGAGACCTTGACGCCGAACTGAATCTTCCGCGGCTCCGAGTAAAAATCCGGGCGCACGAACCATCCCGGATCCGCCTGAATCTGCTGACGCTGACGCAACGTGAAGTCCGGCTTGCCGGAATCCGCCCACACGGCGATAGGGTTCTTCGCGTCGAAGAGGTTGTAGACCTCGACGAAGAGCTCAAACTCTGCCTTGCCCAGCTTCATCCGGCGAAATGCGTTCACATCGACGGTGAAGCGATTGGGACGACGCCGGGTATTGGTGGAAAGGCCCGAGATCACATTCTGCCCCGTCAGCGTCCCGGAGAGGATCTCCGGCGTGTAGGGTAGTCCCGACCAGTAGCGGGCGATGGCACTCACGCCCCAATTCGCACGCCCGTAGTAGAAATTGGCATTCAGCGTGTGCCGCTGATCCCAGTCCAGGGGCGCCAACTGCTTCTTCGGCTCGGCCCCTTGGGTGAGGGCGAAGTATTCGTCCTCGGGGCTGGAGTTGGTTCCTTCGGCCCACTGGTAGGTGTAATTCAGGTTGAGCATGAGGTTGCGGCTGAAGCGCTGGATCAAGCTGAAAGTGAGCCCGCGCACGTTGGCGAAATCCCGGTTGATCCGCTTCGTGTAGGTCACCCCCGCAGCGTAGGTCGGGATCGGCGGGCTCGTGGAAACCCAGTCACGGATGTCCCGGTAATAGCCGGTCAGGTCGATGGCGATGTCGTTGGTGAGCTGCTGGCGCAATCCCAGCTCGTACATCGTCGTCCGCTGCGGGTTCAGATCGGGATTGCCGAAGGGCCCTGCAATCCCCTGCCCCTCCGTGAGCTTGATCTCGTCGCCGGCGTAGAGCTGACTGTAGTCCGGGATCTGCTGGAAAATCCCGTACGAAAAATGAATCACGCCGCGATCGGTGATCGGGTAGGCAATCCCGAATCGGGGGCTAAGCTGCCACTTCGGACTCGCCCTCTTGTACCAGAACCGCTTCCGCTCCTCCAAGGTGTACCGGTTCGCCTCGGTCTGTTCCGCCAGTTCGATCACCCCATCGCCGTTGAGGTCCCGGTAGATGTGGTTCAATCGCAATGGCTTGTAGACATTGGGGTCCTGGGGATCCGCTGGCACGTGGCCGTTAGACATGAAGTAGTCGAACCGGAGCCCCACATTGATCACCACATCCTTGTACTCGATCTTGTCCTGAACGTAGGCCGCGTAGCGTTCGGGGCTACGACGGAACTTGCTGTGATTCGGCGTGGAGGTCGGCTCGATGGCCGGTCGGAAGGGGACGATCTGACGACCGGTGCTATCCGTGGCGGGCACCAGAGTGAGGTCCTCAAAGTCGATCCAGTCCCTCTGCGCCTCCACGCCCACCTTGACCAGGTGCCGTTGCGTGATCTGACTGGTCAGGTCGAGCTTGCCGATCACCGTCTGGGTCGTGCGGAACGATCGGTAGAGATCCGTACCCGCTTTGAAAAACTCAAAGGAGCCGGCGGTGAGTGAATCGGGATGCACGTATCTGGGGTCGTAGGGATCCTCGTACAGGTAGGACTCGTCTTGGTTCTTCTTCAGGGACAGGGTCGCTTCGTAGAACGTGCTTGGGCTCAGAACATGGGTCAACTTGTTGATCACGGTGGCTCCGTAGCCGTAGTAGTTCCGGCGGCCGTAGGGATTGAGACGATAGCTGTGATTGTAGTAGTTTGCCTTGTAACGGCTCCCGAGGAAATCGGTCTTGAGCGTCAGAACCTCCCCGATCCGCCACTTGACCGCTCCTTGGGCACTCCAACGCTCCTGGGGATTCATCGGCACGGCGCTGCTGTCGCCGCGGACCGGAACAACTTTGCCTTCCACCACCTGCGCCCGACCCTGGGGGCGATACACGTAAGGACCGTACAGCCAGCCTTCGTAGCTCAGCCGGCGTCCGGTGAGGAAATAGGTCAAGCGATCGCGCACAATGGGGCCGCTGACCACAGCCTGGATACTGTAGTCAGAGAAGGGGTTGATCTTCCCGATATTCCAGAAGATCTCGTCGTGGGAACTGACGTAGTCGCCCGCGTACGCTTCCACTTTCGCGGCGAAGTTATTGCCCCCGTCTTTGGTCACCACATTGATGACGCCACTCATCGCGTTTCCGTATTCGGCATTGAAGGCGCCGCTGACCACCTGCAACTCGCGGATGGACTCGTTCTCCACCACGAGGGCCTGGGTGCGATAGTAGTCGTCGGTGATGCTGATGCCGTTGACCATGTAGGCGATCTCGGAAGAGCGGCCCCCGCGGATATGAAAACCGCCCCCCGCATCGCGAACGATGCCGGCCTGCAGCACCAGCACATCTTGCACATTCTGCACTGGCAGCGCGTCGATCTCCTCGGCTTGGACCCTGGCTTCGGAAGCCGTGAGGTCGCGCCGCACCAGGGGCCTCTCCGCCACAATCACCACCTGCTCCCCTTGGATGGCGACCGGCTGCAACTGGAAATCTACGGTAGTGGTGAGATCCGTGAGGACTTCCACATCCACCTTCACTACGTTCTGGTAGCCAATGAACGAGGCCCGGAGGTTGTAGCGGCCAGGTGGAACCCGCAGGATCAGGTAGTACCCGTTGTGATCGGTAGCCGCCCCCATCGTTGTGCCCTCGATCACCACATTGGCGCCCGGGAGGGGTTCGCCCGTCTGGCCATCGCGAACGTAGCCGACGATCTTTCCCCAAGTCTGAGCCGGTACGTCCACGGCCAACGCCCAGATGGCCACGGCTGCGAGAAAGCGGATGGCTCCTTTCGGCTTCATCTTCGGCTCCCCTCGTTCTGCCCCAAGGCAACCTGCACTGAGCGGAGCTTCTCATCGTGTCGCACGATGGCCACTTGCGACCGCAGCCGCTCGAGAAGCTCCTTCCGCATCCTTTGCCGCCAGAACGGCTTGAGCGTCCCGTAAACTTGAGCCCTCGCCTCCTCAAAACTCAGCTGGCGACCCGGTAGCCTTTCCAAGCTCTGGAAAAAGAACCAGCGCGAACCGATCTGCACCGGTCCCATCCAGCTGCCCGCACGGAGTGCAAAGAGGCGATCGGCATAGGGGCCCAGCTCGGCCCGCGTGAAAAGCCCCGCCTCGCCGTCGCGGGAGGCGCTCCTCCGATCCACAGAATAGCGACGGGCCACCTCTCCAAAGCGCGCCCCTCCGGCCAGTAACCTGGCCACAGTGGCTACCGTCTGCGAGTCTTCCAGCACGACCATGGCGAGTCGGAGCCGCTCAGGCTCCCGGAAGTTTCCGCTGTACTTGGAGTAGAAGGCTGCCAGGCTGTCCGCCGGAATGACCATGCTGCTGTCCAGAGCAGCTTCCACCCGCTTGAGGAGGTACTCCTCCCACCTCTCAGCCACGTTTTGCTTGTATTCGGGCCGGCGGTGGAGACCCAGTTTCCTTGCTTCTTCCAGGAGATAGGCCCGAATCACCAGTCCGGCCGCGAAGTCCTGCAAGTTCTCCGGGTTCCGGATCCAGCTCCGCTGGGTCTCGGAGGTAAACCGCGCGTGCTCTGCGAAGGTGCGCACGTCCCATCTCCCCAATCGCGACCGCACCAGCTCCTCGCTCCAGAAGCCATCCTGGCCAGAAGCCGGAAACCCATCCTCCCAAAAGGCCGAGCCCCGGTTCTTGATCAGCTGGAACAACTTCCACAGCGCTTCCTCGTTGAAGCGGAGGTCAAGATAGGAACGAAGGGAGTCGGCGTGGGCCTGGGCCGCACGCCTCTTCTTCTCCCGCAGACAGTAGGAGAGAAGGCTCGGGAGCCGCCGGACATATTCCGATTCCGTGAGGAAAGGATGGGTCACGCGGTCTTCCACGCGCAGGATGCTGTAGCCCTGAGCCGTCCGGATGGGCCCCACGATCTTCCCAATCTCCGCGGTGAAGGCGGCATCTTCGAAGGCAGGATCCATATCGCCGGCAGTGAAGTAGCCCAGATCGCCGCCCGTGTCGCGAAGCTGCGGGTCGGAGAACACTTCCCGGGCCAGCTCGTCGAAACCGCGACCTCGCATCAGAGCCACGAGGAGGGACTCCGCCTCGCTGCGCGACGCCGCGTACAAATGCCGGACGCGCACGCGCGTGTTCAGGCGGCGGTAGAATTCGGCAAGCTCATCCTCCGATACCGAGACGTGAGGGAATACCCTCGTTTCGAGGTACAGATTCAGTAGCTCCTGGATGCGGATCCGATCGAGCTCGTGTTTGGCCTCCCCATCCCGGTCGAAGCCGCGACGCTTCGCCTCGGCGATCAGCAGCTGCTCCTCGATCATCTGCTCCAGGACGCTCCGGCGGGTTTGGAGGTTGTCCGGAAGGGAAAACCGACGCCGCGCCTCTTGGAAGCGCCGGGCGAACTGGGCCTCACGGATCGACACGTTGCCCACCCGCGCTAGGGTGTTCCGCTCGTCCCGTGCGCATCCGGCTGCGACGAAAGTAGCCAGCGCAAGGATCGTCCACGCCCGCCGCGCCCCGTTTTTCCGACTTCGGGGACTCTCCGCCTCTCTGTGCCGGCAGCACATGCCCTTCATCCCGCTCGGGTTTTGCCGACGGATCTCTCGTTGCGTTGTGAGAATAGGGGAGCAGCGCGAAGCAAGCAAGGGAGCGACCGTTGCAAAACCGTTGAAGCACGGAATCCAACGCAAACGCCAAAGCCGCTTTCGCATCCGTCTCCGCCTCCGACAAAGACCTTGACAGTGGGGATAGCCGGGCCTAAATTAGCTGCGAACTTCGGTTGTCCGCCAGTTCGAAGCCCCCAAAGGCGCGGTTGCGTTTCGTGCACGGGAGGGTTGCCCGTCGGGGAATGGCCACGATCCAGGAAAAGCGTCAGGCGGTCCAGCGGATCCTCCAAAGCCGGGAGTTTGTGAACTCTCCCGTCTCGGCCAAGCTTCTCCAGTACCTTTGCGACTGCACTCTCCGGGACATCACCCCGAAGGAAACCACCATCGCCATCGAAGTCTTCGGAAAGGACCACAGCTTCGACTCCAACAAGGACGCCACGGTCCGCTACCACGTCCATCTCCTGCGCAGGAAGCTCCACAGGTACTACCAGGATGAGGGCCGCCACGAAAAGATCCGCGTGGTGATCCCCAAAGGCCATTACCGGGTGGATTTCACCTCGGCACCTAAGCCCCTCCTCCGGCGCGCTGCCGCTATCGTCCCATTCTTGAAACGATGGGACCTTGCCATCATGGCAGTGTTATTGGCCGCTGTGGTTGTGCTGACCGTCCTGCAGGTCCGCTCGGGGAAGAGCCGCGGAGCCGGTCAGCGTTTCCCCCAGCCTGTGGAACCAGATGACGAGATCTGGGCCCCCTTCTTCCGGAACGGCTACCCGGTCCTGCTTGTGATCGGAGACGACTTTCTCCTCGATGAGTATAGCCCGGAGTACCAGCGGTACCGGCAGATCCGAGACTGGCAAATCGATTCTGAGAACGACCTGGCGGAGTTCCTCATCCGGTTTCCGAACGCGCGGCTGTGGAAGTCGGAGATCACTGGCTTTCCCGTGAACGGGATTCGGAACCTGATGGACCTTCTTCCCATCATCTACCAGTTTCAGCCCGACGTCTCGGTGGTGATGTCATCGAGCCTGTCGCTGGAACAGCTGCGCGGGCACAATATGATCTACATCGGGGAATTCAAGAACCTCCGGATCCTGAACAAGATCTTCAACCGGCTTCCGGTCCGCTACCAATACCATCCGGAAGAAGAGCTGTACCTGCTGAATGAGCGCGGAGACACCACGCAGGTGTACCATCGGATCCAGGCGCCGTACGCCGCGCGGGACAAGTACAATATCGACTACTCCATGCTGATCAAGATGCCAGGGCTCGTCGGGGAAAACCTGATGTTCATCGTAGGCTTTGGGTACAGCGGCCGTCTGGAAAGAACCAAGATGCTGGCCGATCCCTCCCTCCGGGCGGAATTCATCCGTCAGGTGGAGAAACTCAATGGTCGTGTGCCCTCCCACTTCCTGGCCCTCTTCGAGGTGAAGAGCATCGAACGGACGGGCTTTACGAATGAGCTGAAGTACTTCCGCGAGATCCCGCCGGACTTCTTCAGCGAGTAGCGTCCCCTCACATTTCCAGCTCCAGCGTCGGCGTTTCCGGGAGGGCGGGTGGCACCGAGGCTGTAGCCCCCTCAATCACCCGCATCTGCTTCCAAGCGCCCAGGAGGAACCGCAACAGGAAGCTCATACCCAAAGCGATCACGTAGATCGAGGCCACTGTCCACGCCGCGTAGATCCCCTTACCGAGCCGGACGATCAAGACGTAGGTGGGGAGCACAAAGAGCAAGCATGAAGCCAGTACGATCATGCGAAGAACGAAACGGGTGTCGCCCGCGCCCTTGATCGCCGAAGCGAAGACGATGTTCATCGTGTCGAAGAGCGAGTACAACGCCACGAACCGGAGCAGCACCTTCGTGGTCTGCCGGATCATCTCAAAGCGGCCCGCATCGCTCCCTGCGGCGAACGGCGCGAGAAAAAGATCCGGCACAAGCACGTACAATGCCGCCACACTGGCCATGTAGGCGAAGGTGAGATGGAAGGCAGACCAGACCGAACGCTCGGCCAGCTCGGGACGGTTCTCCCCCAGCCTCTGCCCGACGAGCACCGAGACGGCGATCCCGAAGCCGATCATCGGCTGGAAGGCGATGGTATTGATGTTGAAGGCGATGTTCGTGGCCGCCAGCTCGATGGTCCCCAGTCGGCCCACCAGCATCACGAATGCCGTGAACCCCGCCACATCGAGAAAGAATTGCATCCCGCTCGGGAACCCAAACTGGATGAGCCGTCGGAAAAGCTCCGGCTCGAAGCGCCAGCCGGAAAGGGAACAGCACTCCCGGGCGTTTTCGGCCCGTGCGATCAGGACGAAGTAAATCAGCAGAGCCAGAGTCCCCGCGGCCACCGTAGCCCAAGCCGCCCCTCGGATCCCCATCTCCGGAAAACCCGCCTTGCCAAAGATGAGCAGGTAATCCAGAAGCAGATTCGCCGCCGTCTCCACCAAGTTCACCACCATCACCGGCACCGTTCGCCCGATGCCCAAAAAGAACCCACTGAGGGCTGAACTCGCGATGGGCGGGAAGGCCCCGAGACACAGGATGCGGAAATACTCCACTTCGTACTGCTGGACCAGCGGGTCGTGGCCGGCAAAGGCGAAGAGGGGACGCGCCGCCGGCACGAAAAGGAGCATCGCCACTCCCCCTACCACGGCCACGTACACCCCCTGCCAGACCGAGGGGCCGATCCGGTCGTACCTTTGTGCCCCGTAATACTGCGCCACGAACGTGCTCACGTATCCGGCCGTGCCGATGAAGACGCTCATGAGCGCGTAGTTCAGAATCCCGGCAGGGGTCGCCGCCGCAACCGCCTCCGGCGAGTACCACGTCAAGAACATCCGGTCCACGAAATGCTGTATCGCCCATGCCCCGGAACTGAGCACCAGGGGAATGGCCAACGAGATCACTTCGCGATAGCCAGCATCCTCGCCGTATCGACCCCGTACCGCCCCAACCCACTTCGTCAAGACTCGCAATCTGCAGGAACCCATGGGATTGTCGTCACCCTTCGGCGCATCGTATCTTCGGTTGACCGCTCTCGCCGGTCCGCATGAGGCGCGTAACCGCGCACCTCGCTCATTGCTGCTTCGCTGCCCGACACAGCTTGCGGCAATATAGGCATACCGCCGCGCGAAAACAAGGTGGAGAGCTGCTCCTGCGCTCCGCCGATGGCCGCGGTCGGCCGTTTGATGTCTTGCGAATCTCGCAGTGAACTTCTCCGAGCCGCTCCGCCTTCGGTTGGTCACCCAGGCGGCCCAGCGCCGAGCGCGCCGGCGACCCAGCCATCGGAGAGATTGCCCTTGCAAAGTCCGCGGGCATGAGCCAGATTGATTCGGGGCTGCGCAAGGGACATAATCCAGCCAGGCGGGATTGGGTAAAGTCGCAACGGGAAGCGTACGGGGATGCTCGGCCTCGGTCGTCTCCGCTCCCACGGTTCTCGCAAAGGGCAGTTGAGGAGGGAAGGCCATGACGAGAATAGATTGGCTGAGCAACGAAAAGGGCTGGGAGATCCGGACGGATTGGCTCGTCCTGTCGTTACTCGCGGTGAACCTGCTGTGCAATGTACTTGCGAATGTCAGTTTCAAGCTCTCCGCCCTGAGCCCGACCTGGCGGGGTTTCCTCAAATGGCAGCTAGCGGGCAATCTGGCGGGGTTCTTGACGGTGCTGAGCTTCACCGCACTGCTGCGAAGCCTGCCACTGCACATCGCTTACCCCATCACAATGGGGCTGGCGGTGATCGGGGTGCAGCTGGTCGCGGCAGGGGCGGTGTTCAATGAGGCGATTCCACCCCAGCGTTGGCTCGGCACGATTCTGGTCGTTTTCGGTATTCTCCTGATCGGTGGCTGAGTCCAGATGTGCGCCGCGAACCCCCGCATCCGCCACCCGTGGAAGCGGTCCTGAAAATCTGCTTGCGGGCCTTGGACTGGGTAGTCCGGCACGCGATGGGGGTGCGAGAGCTCTGTGGCGAACCGGATTGCCTCCTCCGGATCCGACGCGTCCGCTGGCCCAGGGAGGTTTTCCTTCCCTCGGGGCAGGCGATCCCGAAAGGGGCATGGGTCCTCGATCTGCACCTCTGGAACGAGCACCTACCGGCATTTCCGCGGGGCGGGCCCGATCTGGTTTGGGCAGCGCGTGGCTGGAGGATGCTGCAGCGTTCCTTCGAGCGACTCGCCCGCGATCTTCTGCAAAGCCCCACCGAGAAGAAGGCGATCGCCCTCGTGGGCGTCCTGTCCCTGCCAGTGGTCAACGGCCGGGTGAGGGGTGAATCTCTGCTTCGGCGGCTCGGCTTCACCCTACGTCCACGGCGCGCCAGGCTCGGCAGGTTTGGGGAGTTTTGGGAGAACCTCTACGCCCGCTGGGTGTTGTGGGCCTTCAACGCTCGGCGCGCACGGAATCTCGAGGGGCAGCTGGTCCGGTTCGAGGCGTGGATGTCTACCGAGGAGTTCATCGCCAGGTACGGGACACCGTCGGGCAGGTTCGTCTCCATCCGTCGCGGTACGGCCGGCTCCTCCTGATATAGCCGTAGGATTCGCGCGATGTCGAGGGCGTGAATTCGGGAGTCCCATGGAGATGCCTCCCCCTGGGGCCCGGGCCGCGGGAAAATGCCCGCGGCGCAAGCGGATACCGTGGGGCCGCGCGAGAGGGACTACCTTGGTCGCAAAACGAAAAGGGCGACGTGCTTCACGTCGCCCTTCAGATGGTAGCGGGGGCGGGATTCGAACCCGCGACCTTCGGGTTATGAGCCCGACGAGCTACCAGCTGCTCCACCCCGCGATCTTTCCAAACCCACCGATAATATAGCCCCTCTTGCCAAAAAATCAAGCGGTTTCTGCTTTCCCTTCCAGCCCAATGGGACAGGGGAATCGGCGGTGTACTTCACTATTCGGCGACGACGCGGTGGTAGCGCTTCTTCCCTGTCCGCAGGATGAGATTGCCGTCTTCGAAATCCTCGAGCGTGACCAGCTTTTCCGGATCTTCCACCCGGCGGCCATTCAGGTAGGCTCCGCCCTGCTGGATCAGACGCCGGGCCTCGCTCTTCGACTTGACCAGCCCCGTTTGCACGAGGAGCTCGACGAGGGGCAACCCCTGCTCCACCCTCCGCCGCTCGACGGAGGTGGAAGGCAGCGCCGAGATGTCGCCCGCGCCGTAAAATGCCGCCCGGGACGCAGCTCGCGCCCGTTTGGCTTCCTCCTCACCATGCGCCAGCTTGGTCACCTCGTACGCCAGAACCTCCTTCGCCTGCCGGATCTCTTCTCCCTGCAACGAACCCAGCCGACGGATCTCCTCCATCGGCAGCAGCGTGAAGTAGGCCAGGAAACGCCCCACGTCGCGATCGTCGGTATTGATCCAGTACTGGTAGAAATCGTACGGGCTGGTCTTCTCCGGGTCGAGCCAGATCGCCCCTTTGGCAGTCTTGCCCATCTTCTGACCCGCGGCGGTGGTGATGAGCGGGAAAGTCAGACCGTAGGTCTCCACGCCTTCCAGCCGTCGAATCAGGTCGATGCCGGCCACAATGTTGCCCCATTGGTCATCGCCCCCCATCTGTAGCCTGCACCCGTAGCGTCGATACAGGACGAGGTAGTCGTAGGCCTGAAGCAGCTGGTAATTGAACTCCAGGAATGAGAGCCCGGTCTCGAGCCGAATCCGGTACGCCTCTGCCGTGAGCATGCGGTTCACGCTGAAATGCCGGCCGATTTCCCGCAGGAACTCGATGTAGTTCAGCGGCGCCAGCCACTCATAGTTATCCACGAGGATCGCCCGGTCCTCGGAGAGATCCACGAATCGGGAGATCTGAGACTTGATCCTTTCCGCATTGGCTGCGATCTGCTCGCGGGACAGCATCTGCCGCATTTCCGTTTTCCCGCTGGGATCGCCCACCATCGCGGTGCCTCCGCCGATCACCACGATGGGCCTGTGGCCGTGCCGTTGCAGATGCACCAAACCCATGATCGGCATGAGGCTCCCGACGTGCAGGCTGTCCGCCGTGGGATCGAAACCGATATAGCCGGTCACGCGTTCGCGGGCGAATAACTCCCGCAAACCCTCCTCGTCCGTGACCTGCTGGACAAAGCCCCTTTCCTTCAGCACGTCGTAGACGTTCGCCCTACCGTCCATTTTCCCGTCTCTCGCCCATCCGATGCTCGTTCGACCCACAACGCGGCCCTGCCCAGCCCTCGACGGAGCAGAACCGCACTCCGCTCAAAACCGCACCTTCCCCCTGAGACCCGCTGCAAGCTCACGCTCCTGATCGCGACGCTTGATCGCTTCCCTCCGGTCGTAAATCTTCTTCCCTTTGGCCAGCGCTAGTTCCACCTTGGCTTTGCCCCGCTTGAAGTAGACGCGCAAAGGGATGAGCGTCAGTCCTTTCTCCTGCACTTTGCCCATCAGCCGTTTGATCTCTCGCTTGTGAAGCAGAAGCTTCCGCGGCCTGAGGGGATCGTGGTTGTACACGTTGCCGTGCTCGTAAGGGCTGATGTGCATGTCCTCCAACCAGACTTCCCCATTCTTGATCCTCGCGTAGGCGTCGCCGAGGTTGGCTTTCCCCGCCCGCAGCGACTTCACCTCCGTTCCCTGCAGCACGATCCCCGCCTCCAGCGTCTCGAGGATATCGTAGAGGTGACGGGCCTTGCGATTGGTCACGACGGTTTTCTCGGCTTCCTTCACCGTGCCCCTCCAACCCCAGGTCTCACCAGTCCAAAACGGGGCGGGAGAGATCCGGATAGCGCCTGCGCTTCCACATGGAAAGCAGCCGGCTCCGCAGCGCAGCCTTCCGTTCCTGGAACAGGCTGTGGACCCGGTCCAGATCCGCCAGCTCCCCTTTGGCTTCGAACTCGCGTAGGAACTCGGCCTCGAGGCGCACGTAATCCTCGCAGCCCGCGGCTACCCAGTGAGCGACATTCCGAGGCACGATCACCACGCCGTTCGCGTCGCCGTGCAGCAAGGTGCCGGACGAGATTCTGGCATTCCCCACCTCCACGGGGACCATCACGTCCACCAAGCGGAAATATCCGTGCGAGGCAACGGTCCCGCGCGCAAACACTGGGAATTGGCCTCGCTCCAGCTCCTCCAAGTCCCTCACGTAGCCGGAACTGATGGCGCCCACGCAGCCCATGGCCCGGTATGCCGTCGCCATGCATTCCCCGAGGGTGGCCGAACGAGGCGGGTCATCCAGATCCTGGAAGACCACGATCCTCGGAGCTTCCACCTCCCGCAGCCGATGAAGATGCTGAGGGAAAGGCGTCTCCCTCTCCTCCGAATGGGGGACCGAGGAGGTACGAACCGTGGCCGTGACGGCGTAGCCCACGGTGGGCCGGCGCGCCGCTTCCGTAAGCGGACGAATCTCCCCTGCCAGGAACCCCTCATCTCGGGGCCTCAGGTCGAAGAGCTCGATCACATTGCTCACCGTGGGCGTCGTATATTGCGCGAGTTTCTCGATCACTTCTCTACTGACCGCTGTTCGATCCATGCCCGTTAGACTCCTCGCCCTCCGCACTCGCGACGTTCCCGCCCGACTGCATGCCTCGCCAAAGGTATCCTCATCTGGCCTGAGAAACAAGCGAAACTTGCCCCCGTCGTTGTCTCCGAAACGATCCCTTTCCCGGGACTCGAGCCGGGCCTCGTGAGCCGCAAGAGAAGCGAACCCGCCGGGTACCGACCACCTACGGTGCGCGGGCTGACCCCGCAAGAGACATCGGCAAGAGGTTTCGCGCCGTGCTCCGAGCTCTGCCAGAACATCCCTGAAACCTCCGTCGGCAAACCTACGTCTGAAGATCTGCCACTTGAATCAGCGCCCCGGTGGGGGAGTATCGGATTCAAGGCGCAGGATGGGACGTCAGACCGAGCGCGCAGGACGGGACGGAAAGGACAGGGATGCGGACATGAAGGTTAAACTGTGCGGAACGCTCCTGGCGATGCTGCTCCTGATTTCTCAAGCTTACGGGGTTCTTGGAAACACGCCCAAGACGTACCGAGCCGTGCGAGTGGCCAATGGCTCGATCCGAGTGGATGGACGGATCGATCCGGCGTGGCTATCGATCCCCGCGGCTGACGACTTTGTCCAGCAGCGCCCAGATGAGGGCAAACCTCCCTCCGAGCCGACCACCTTCCGCGTGGCGTACGACGACCACATGCTGTACGTCCTGGTTCGCGCCTTCGACTCCGAACCCAAGAAGATCGCAGCTCGGTTAGCGCGCCGCGACAATGCCAACGTACCCCTCGACTTCGTGGCCATAGCTCTGGACAGCTATTTCGACCACAACACCGCTTTCGTGTTCGCCTTGAGCCCCGCGGGCGCGAAGATGGACATGCACATGTCCCAGAATGGACAGCGTGAGGATTTGGGCTGGGACGCTGTCTGGTACAGCGGAACGGCGGTGGACGACAGCGGTTGGGTGGCCGAATTCGGGATCCCGTTCTCCCAGCTTCGTTACCCAACGCAGCCTCGTCAGACCTGGGGGCTCAACGTGCTTCGGCAGATCCAGCGACGAAACGAGCAGCAGCACTGGAGCCTCGTTCCTCGCAATGCCAATGGCTTCGTCTCCTATTTCGGCCATCTCGAAGGGCTCGAGGGTCTCCCCCGAACTCACGGCCTGGAGGTCCTCCCGTACTGCCGGTCCTCTCGGACCTATCCATACCGCGAGGCGGGCAATCCATTTCGCAGCGGCCCGTTCCTTAGCGGCGCTGTCGGGCTGGACGCGCGCTATCCTCTCGGGAGCAACCTTTCCCTCAATCTGGCCATCAATCCCGATTTCGGCGAAGTCGAGGCCGATCCCTCGGAATTCAATCTGACCGCCTACGAAACCTACTTCCGCGAGAAACGGCCCTTCTTTTTGGAGGGAGCCAACATCTTCAACTACAGCATCGGGGTGGGCGACGGGGACCTTTCTCGGGAGTCTCTGTTTTACAGCCGACGGATCGGCCGGGCGCCCCAAGTTTGGCCGGACGTGCCGGACGGGGGCTTCACCAAAGTGCCGCAGGCGGTTCCCATCCTCTTTGCCGCCAAATTGAGCGGTCGGACCGCCTCCGGGTGGTCCCTCGGAGCGCTCGATGCCTTCACCCGTCGCACCGAAGCCGAGATCCGAAAAGGCCGGACGAGCCACCGGCAACCCGTCGAACCAGCCACAAACTACTTCGTGACGAGGGTTCAAAGAGAGGCGAACGCGGGTCGCACGATGGTCGGGGCGATCCTGACCCAAGTGCATCGCGACATCGACGACCCCCGGTTGGACGTCCTGAACCGAGATGCGTTCACAGGCGGCATCGACTTCTCGCACCGCTGGTCAAACGACGACTGGCAGATCGACGTGGGGCTGGCCTCAAGCAAGATCCGGGGAAGCCCCGAGGCCATCGCTCGCGCCCAGAGATCCTCCGCACGCTATTTCCAGCGGCCGGACGCACCGCACGTCGACTATGACTCGACGCGGACCTCCCTCTCCGGTTACGCCGGAAAGATGCTGCTGGGAAAGCTCGGAGGGCGCTGGCGCGGGGGAGTGGGCACCGTATTCCGAAGCCCCGGCTTCGAGTGCAACGACCTCGGTTTCCTGAGGGAAGCGGACCAAGCGATTGGCTTCCTCTTTCTCGGGTTCGTCCAAAATGAGCCGGGCAAAGTGCTCCGCCGCTACAACATCTTCACCAACGCCTGGCACGCCCGCACATTCGGCAACGAACCCCTCACCGTGGGGGGCAATCTCAATTTCTACGTCGAGTTTGTGAACTACTGGGGGATCTACGGTGGCCACGAGTTCGATATGGATCGTAGGAGCACCTCCCTCCTTCGTGGAGGTCCTTCGGTGTTCCTCGGGGATGACCGCGACTTCTGGTTCGGCATCACAAGCGATAGCCGGAAGCCCGTGTATGCCCAAGCCCATATCTCTTACGGCTCGGAAGAAGATGGCTCGTCCCGCTCGGAGATCTCGGGGAATCTCATGGCGCAGCTTTCCAGTCGGTTGCAACTCACGCTGTCGCCCTATTTCTCCCGCGGTCTGAACCGGCTCCAGTACGTGGAGACACGCAGCGACGCGTCGGGCCGGGACGAGTACGTATTGGCACGGCTCAAACGCAAGACGATCGCACTCACCACGCGGCTGGACCTCACGCTGACCCCCGAACTCTCCGTCCAGTTCTACGCCATGCCTTACATCACCTCGGGTCATTACGACGAGTTCAAGGCCGTGGCCGACCCGCACGCAGCCCGTTTCGAAGAGCGCTACCGGCCGACCCGCTACGACGACCCTCCCCACTTCAAGTTTGAGGAGCTCCGCAGCAACCTGGTCCTGCGCTGGGAGTATCGCCCCGGTTCCGCCCTATTCGTGGTTTGGTCTCAAGGTCGATCCGCATTCCGAGAAGACGGCTCCCTGTATCCCGTATCCGACTTCCGCGATTTGCTGAACGCGGCCGGTGACCACGTGCTCCTGGTGAAACTCAGCTACTGGTTCAGCCTGTAGACGCACACGGACTCGGAGCCTACCGAAGGCGCCGGCGACCTTGCCGCCGCACAGCCCGCCCGGCCTCGAAGGGTCGCTGGCGCCCATTATTGCGAAGCGGCAGTGCGGCGTTCGGCCTGCTTGCCGAAGATCCTCTCCGCATTCTCGAAGTAGATCTTCCTCAGGACTTCGTCCGGCAAGCCCACCCCGTAAATCTTCCATTCGCCCTGGGGAAATCTTTCCCGCCAGGGATAGTCGAAATACTCGTCGAAGGTCTCGAGGAACCGGAACGTGCGGCGGTAAGCCTCGACGTCAGGAGGGCCATCCAGTCCGAACAGCACTCGATCCTGGTACTTGATGAGGAATTCCCTTGCAGTGTAAGGCTGTCTTCCCATTTCGGAGATCGAGACGGAGATGTCCACGAAGTAGTTGGGCATCTCATCCAGCTCCCGAGCCACCCACTCCAGATCTTCCGGGAAACAGCCCATGTGAGCACCGATGAAAATCGTCTCTGGGTGGCGCCGGATCACGTTGTCCCGCTGGCGAATCAGCTCCTCTTTGCTGGGCAACGGATCGGGGTAGACATTGGTTGCGTAGTACAGCAGCTCGGGGTGACGCACGAGCCGGATCTTGGCTACCGGAGGCTCGAGCGTGGTCCTGACGGTGTGGAAAAGCGGGCCCCACGGGAAGCTCCAGCGATGGCCCCACGGTCGCGGTTTCGCTTGCAAGGCCAGGAATCTCTCATTCCGCGCATCCACGGGATACCAGTAGGCGGACGGGTCGGCGGTGTGGAAGATGACGGGCATCCCCAGCTCCCCCGCCTTCCGCCAGATCGGGTCGAGCCGGGGGTCATCGATGGGCACGCGTTTGCCATCGACGTCGCGCACGTCCATCCCGAGATTCCGCCACACCTTCACTGCCCGGGCACCGGCCCGATGATCTTGCTCCAACTGGCGAACAGCCGCCTCCGTATATCCCGGGCTCCCGATGCCCGAGAAATTGATGTTGCAGGCCGTGATCACCCGGCCCGGAAGCTTGTCTTGGTACTCGGAAATCTGTCGCTGGAGCTCCTTCCCCCACCAGCCGTAGATTTCCAGATTGAGCAGCTTGGCTACGCCGCAGGAATCCATGATCCCCGCCACTTCCTCCGGAGAAAGACCGGAGTCACCGAGGTGGATGTGCGTGTCGAACACCGGGTACTTGGCGCGCAGCACGGGGGTTTCCGGCACCTTGATGAGCGGCTTCGGGTGGAAACGGTCGATCCGGGGCCATTCCGTCGGCTGCACAAAGCGCGCCCGGTAATAGCGGATCGCCCAAACGCCCGGCGCCATCGCGAGCAGGGTCGCCATCGCCAGGATGAAGGTCGGTAGAGTTGACTTTCCTCTCATGAAGAAACCTCCGTTCGAATGACAGCCCCGACCGCGAGCTGGGGACACCATTCAGTTCATTGGGAAATCGGTGAGCCTCAGCAATCTCCGCGCGTTCTCATTGTAGATCTTCCGCAGCACATCGTCCGGAAGGCCAATGCCGTAGATCTTCCATCGGCCGTGCCGCATCTTGTAGCGGGGGTACTCCATGTACTCGTCGAAAGTCTCCAAGAAACGGTAGTAGTCCCGATAGACCTCAGCCTCGGGATACAGGTCGATCCCGAAGAGGATGCGATCCTGGTACTTGATGAAAAACTCTCGCGTGGTGTACGGCTGGCGTCCGAGGTCGTACACAACATCGGACATGTCGACGTAGAAGTTCGGATAGCGGTCCAAGAGCGTCGCCAGGTAGCCAAGGTCGTCGGATACCATGGCCATGTGGGCGCCGATGAAGATCGTGTGGGGATTTTTCTGGAGGAGGCTTTCCCGCTGCCGCAGGAGCTCGCCCTTGCTGGGCATCCCTTGCCTTGGGTCCAGAAAATATCGCCATCCCAGCCGCCCGGCCAGGTAGATCTCCTCGAAGCGCTCGTTCTCCGGCGACAGCGGCAGCCAAAAGGCGGTCGGGTCGGCAGTGTGCATCAGTACCGGGATTCCCAGCTCGGCCGCCTTTTGCCAGATGGGCTGAAAACGATCATCATCCACAGGGATAAGGCTTCCGTCGGGATTGCGCAGCTCCATCCCCAGACTCTTCCAGAGCTTCAACCCTCTCGCTCCGAGGGCCACCGACCGTTCCAGCTCCTCCGCCTGCTCCTGCCCGAACCCCGGCTCATTCACCCGGCGCATATTGAGATTGGCAAAGACGATGAATCTCCCCGGAAACCGGAGCTCGTAGCGTTCGATGATGCGTTTGAGACCCTCCCCCCAGCCGCCATTCAAGTCCACAATGCAGCGGACGCCGGCCTCGTCCATGATGCGAACCAGTTCCTCGATCGGAAGCCCGCTCTCTTGCGGATGAGAGTGAGCGTCGATCACCGGGAACCGAGGACTCGCCACGAAATGCCTTTGCACGCGCAGCATGCAGACCGGTTCGTATTCATGGATGGGTGGCGAAGATGGGTAGGGCCGCCTGGCGAAGTCGAAGATGAGCCACAAACCCAGAGCCGCGTAGAACACGAACAGCACGGCAGCCGCCACTAGGATCTTCTTCAGCATGACTCCTCCCGTTGAGTCGGGCCGATTTCCGACGCGAAGCTGGACTTCCGAGTTCTCGGCCCTAGCCCCTCTCCCGCCGCTTCGCCAAGCGCAGCCTGTTCCGCATCAGGGCTTCGCCCGGAGAAGCGGTCATTCCCGGTACTTGCCTCCGGAAGGGTTGAAAGGGAAACTACTTCACGCTCTCCACCCCGAGCACTTTCTCCGCATTGGCATAGTAGATCTTGCGCAACACACTGTCGGGGAGCCCAATCCCGTAGATCTTCCATTGGCCCTGTCCCAGCTCCTTCACGGGGTAATCGATGTACTCGTCAAAGGTCTCCAAGAACCGGAAATAATCGCGGTACACCTCCGCGCGCGGGTAGACATCCGATCCGAACAGGATCCGGTCCTGGTAGCGGAGGAAGAAGCGGCGGGAAGTGTAAGGCATACGCCCCAGATCCGGGACTACCGCGGAGAGGTCCACGTACAGGTTGGGATACCGATCCAGTAGCTGCCCCAGGTACTGGAGATCCTCCACCACCATGGCCATGTGAGCGGCGATGAAGAGCGTGCCCGGGTTCTCCTCCAGCATTCTCTCCCGCTGGCGGAGAAGCAAGTCCTTGGCCGGGCACTCCGGACCGATGATGTGCCAGGGCCAGCCGAACTTTCGGGCCAGGTAGATCTCCCGAAACCGCTCGTTCTCCTCGTTCAAAGGGAGCCAAAAGGCGGTGGGATCCGCGGAGTGAATCAGCACCGGGATCCTCAGCTCCGCAGCCTTTTGCCAAATGGGTTGGAGCCGATCGTCATCCAGCGGGACTGGCTTGCCCGTGGCATCCAAAAGAGTTGTTCCGAGATCCTTCCAGACCTTGAGGCCCTTGGCGCCATTGGCAACGGCCTCTTCCAGCAGCTTCGCTTGCTGCACGCCGAAATCGGGATCGGCAATCCGGTGAACATTCAGGTTCGCAAAGACGATGAAACGGTCAGCGAATTTCAACGAGTAACGCTCGACCGTGTGCCGCAGGCCTTCCCCCCAACCGCCGTTGAGATCCACAATGCTGCGCACTCCGACCTCGTCGAGAACCGCAACCAGTGCCTCCGGCGGCAGTCCCGACCAGCTCGGGTGAGAGTGAATGTCGATGACCGGGAATTTCGCCTTCGCGACCAGATGCCGCTTCACGTGCAGCACGGGGACGGGCTCATACTCGGCGATCCCGGGGGAAGGCGGGTACGGCCGATGGGCGAAATCCCACAGCAGTGCGGCCCCAGCCATGAGGTAGAAAACCAACACGGTGGCAACTGGAAGGAGGATCGCGCGCGTCATGAATTCCCCAACCTCGTGCTCCTGCGTTTCGAGGCTCTCTGCTACTCTTCCGCCGTGCCGGCGAATATGTCGACGCGGCACGTCCCCTTGATCCCCCGGTACGCGAACGGGAGGGTAGGTCCCCTCCCGTTCGTGTCGAACCGCCGGTGGGGATCGTCCGGCGAAACCCGGTTTCCCCAAGCCGTTACTTCAGGAGAAGCATCTTCTTCACCTGTGCCATGTCTCCCGCATGCACGCGGAGGTAATACACCCCGGAAGGAACGTCTCGACCCAGCTCGTCCTTCCCATCCCAGCGGAGTTCATGGAACCCCGGCTCCACATTGTCGTCGAGGAGGATCCGGACCCTCTGTCCGAGCACGTTGAACACCTCCACCCGGACCCGCTCCGTTTTGGGCAGCTCGAAGCGGATCGTAGTCGTCGGGTTGAACGGGTTCGGGAAATTCTGATAGACCTGGAAAGTTTTCGGGATCCCTACCACGACGGCAACCGGCTCATGCATGATGGATTTGCCGCTCACGGAGACGTCTTCGAGGCGATAGTAGTAGGTCTTTCCGGCCTCCACCTCCCGATCGATGAAGGTGTACTGGCGGTTCGGCGCTGGCGGGATGGGTTTCGGGTTGATCCGGACGTATTCGCCGGACTCGCTGCCGGATCTGTACACGTTGAAACCGGCCACACCCGTCTCCCGAGCCGTCTTCCAGCGCACGATCACGCCTCGGAAGGCCGCAACCTCCGCCTCGAAGGATTCCAGCTCCACCGCCGTCAGCACGGTGACTCGCCATCTGACCGAGACCGTGTCCACACCGTCGGTGACCAGCGCGATCACGCGCATCTGCCCCGGATCGTACCGATCCGGCACAAACCGGTAGGAAGGCACGGTCGAGACGACACGCTGGCCCCTCGCATCCACCGTCAGCCAGGTGAAGTGCAAGGAGTCGCCATCGGCATCCGCTGCCTGGACGTAGAACAAGAGCGTATCGCCGTAGGTCCGGGAGAGCACCGAGTCTGCGGGGATCCGGGATACGATCTCCGGTTTGCGGTTCCAGTTGAGGACCCGGATCTGCACCGGTTTGCGCTGGACTCCACCCTCGTCGTCCCGGGCGGTGAAGATGATCTGGTACAGACCGGACTGCTGGTAGTCCGGCGTCCAGATGAATTCCCCAGTGACGGTGGAATCGAAGCTTGCCCCTCGAGGCAAGCCCTGCGCGCCCAGGCGCACCGTGCCTCCGTCTGGGTCAACCGCCCTCACCGTGAATCGCAGCTCCTGCCCTTCCCATACCGACGTATCCGACGGGCAGGTGATGGCCGGGAAGGTATTGCTCTCCCCGACTGCCGTGAAGACGACCGGAGTCCCCTTGACCCCCAATTTGATGGCCCAAGCCTGGTTCTGACCGGGTTGAGCCCCGAGTCTCCACCGGGTCTTCGCGAGGCCAAGCGTGTCGGTCACCGCATTGGAGGTCTCCATGCTGCTCATACCGTCCACCGACGTGAAGGTGATGTTCACGCCGGGCACAGGGTTACCGTAGCGGTCGATCACCTTCACGGCTATCGGCAGGGGCAGGTACTGCCCTGTCTGCCCCCGCTGATTGTTCCCCGAGTGGGCCATCATGCTGTCCGGCGAGCCAGGCTGCGCCTTGGCCCAAAAGTACAGGGGCACACCCTCCACGTTTTCCCCCAAGACGCGCACTTGCTGTAGACCCGCTTGAGGGCCAAGCGTCCATTCGACCGAGCACACGCCCTGGGCGTTGGAGGTCACACTCCCGGCGGGCGACACGGAACCCCCGCCTTTGACGACTTCGAACGTCAGCGGCACTCCCTGGACGCCATTCCCGTAGCGATCGATCACCTGCACGACCAGCCGATCGCGCAGTTTCATGCCCACAGTCCCGCTCTGCCCTTGGCCGGAGACAAGCTGGACGCGGGCAGCGCTCCCCGCCACTGCCGTGGCGCTGAAGAGCGCGTTGTCCGCCACATTGGCGATCGTGGCCACGACTGGGTACACACCGGCCACCTCGCCCGGCTTGAAATAGCATGAGGCCTGCCCGAACGCATCGCTTGTGTCCACGGCGGGCCAGGTCAGACCGCCAGTTGGCGCTTTGAATTCCACCAAGGCTCCCCAGACGGGATTCCCGTTCGCATCGGTCACACGGACCACAAGCGGGTCTTTCAGGAATTGCCCGGCGACACCCGTCTGGCCGTCGCCGGAGACCACGTCGATCGCCACCGGCTTATTGATGACTCCAGTCTCCCGGAACAGCACAGGCGAACCTTGCAAGCCAGCCGCTCTTGCCTCCACGAAATTGTCGCCAGGATCCTTGCCGAGCACCATCCTTGCGGAGGCAATCCCGCTGGAGTCCGTGCGGACCGGCTGGGGATCTAAGATCCTTCCGCCCCGTTCGGTGACCACGAACTCCACCGGATGCCCAGCAATCGGGTTGTCGAATCGATCCAGCACGCGAACCGCAAGGGGCTGCGCGAGGACCGTGCCCACGTTCCGGACCTGGTTGTTCCCGCTGTAGTAGGCCACCCGGTATGCTTCCAGCGGGGTGAAGAACACGCGCGCGCTGCGGGTGATCGTGATCTGGTCAGTAATCTCCCGCGCCGTGACCACCTTCCAGCCCGACTTGGTCGAGCTGAGGTAGCCGTACGTCTCCCCGTTCGCGTTCGTCACGGCCGTCGGTTGCTGGACACGGGGATCCTCGCCGCTCACATCGAAGATCACCGCTTTGTCAGGCACCGGATTGCCGTACCGATCTCGGAGCTGCACAGTCAAAGTGGCCTTGGAGGTCCCGTCGGCTCGCACCGTCGTCGGATCGGCGAGGACGTAGCAGGAGTCGGGTAGCGGCCTACCCGCTCTGCTGGAGATCCGGAAAAGCACCGGTGAGCCACGTAGCGGGTTGACCCCATCGGTGGAGGAAGCGCGCACGACGTTATTTGCGTTTCCGGCTTTCGTTCCCAGCTTTACGGAAACCGCAGCGTAGCCTTCCCGATCCGTGACGACCACCAGACTCTTGGCCGTGTCATTGGACGATACCACATACCCGCCGCCCTCCACCACCTCGAAAGTGATCGGGTGATTCACCACCGGATTGCGGTAGCGATCGAACACGCGGACACGGAGCGGAGTGCTCAGGATTTCCCCGACCACTCCCGTGCCGCCATCGCCGGAGACGTAGGCCATGGAGTCGGCAGCTGTACTGTAAGCCGTCGCGCGGAACACAATGGGGGAGCCATCCAGCTCCACATTATCAAAGCTCGACCGCGCCTCGACCACATTGTTGAGCAAGCCCGCCTGGTTGCCAAGGATCCAACGTACCTCGCAATAGCCTTGCGAGTTGGTCGTCTTGGAGATGGAGCTCTGTCCCGGTTGGTCCAGGGAACCTCCCCCGCGCGTCACGGCGAAGGTCACCACGTGATCCGGCACGCCATTGCCGTACCGGTCTTTCACTCTGACCTTCAGCGGTTTGGGCAGCTGTGTTCCAATGAGGCCTTCCTGCTTGTCCCCATCGACGTAGATGAGCGAATCCGGCAGGCCCGGAGCCGTGGTCGCCGTGAAACGAACGGGCGAGTTCAGTACCTCCGCTCCACGCCAGTACACGCGCGCCAGAACCACATTCTGCTGACCCACGGAGGTCCCCACTCGCAACGTGGCCCGGGCCCGCCCGCTGTCGTCCGTGCGGGCGATCTTCACGGTATCCCCGTCGAACCTGCCGCCTCCGGCCGTCACGTGGTAGTTCACCTGGTAGTCAGGAGCAGGATTGCTCAGGCTATCCCGCACCAGTACCACGAAGGGATTCTCCAGGAGTTCGCCAGCGCGTCCCGTCTGTCCATCGCCGGAAACGTACTCCACGGAAAGGATTCCGGGCGTCCTCAGGGTGAAGAGATACGGCGCATTCTGGACATACTGGCCTTTCGAGTTCTTCGCCTCGACGGCGATCGTGATGCGCTGGCCGTACTCCGATCCCAGCACTGGGGTTACCGAGGCGAGACCCTGGGCATTGGTTTGGATGACGCGCACCGTGTCGCTCGCGCCTCCTCCGAACGTGGCCCCGCCCGACTTCACCCGGAACGTCACCGGGTAGCCGCTGACGACGAAGCCGAACTCGTCGAACAGCTGCACCTCGAGCGGTACGGAAGCCTGTCTTCGGACGGACACCACCTGCCCATTGCCGCGGACGTAGTCCAGACGACCTACGTCGCCGGCAAAGGCGATGAACTGCCCCGGCGAGCCATTGAGATGGGCACCCGAACCACCGAAGGAGCGGTAGCCCAGCTGATTCACAGCGCCGGGAGCCGGACCCAATGTCCAACGGACGGCGGCCACGCCTGCTGCGTCGGTGGCCACAGTAGCCTCCGCCGAGCCTTGGAGATTCCCACCGCCGCTCACCACGTAGAACGTCACCTGGTGGCCTTGGATCGGGTTTCCATACTGATCGGTCACCCTCACCCGGATCGTGTCATCCAAGACTTTCCCCGCCGCCCCGCGCAGGCTGTCCCGGCTCGCTTTCGCTACCCGGTACGGCGCATCCGGCGAAGCCATGGCGGAGAACTCGATGGGACTCCCCTGAAGGCCGGATGCGGAAGCCCGAACCTTCTGAAGGCCAGCGCCGGTCCCCAAGACCCAGCTGACCGCCGCATAACCCTGCGCGTCTGTCGTCACAACGGAACTACTGACAGAGCCGCCTCCCTGCACTACATCGAAGCGGACGCTGATCCCTCCTACCCCTTGGTTGATGCGGTCCAGCACGCGGACTTTCAGACTATCCGCAAGCCGTTTTCCCACCGTGCCCGTCTGGCCATTCCCCGACACGTAGGACAGCGTCTTCGCTACGCCTGAGGTGGCGATCAGCTTGAAGCTCACGGGAGAACCCTGCAACCCCTGCGAGCTCGCTTGCACAATGTTCGTATCTGCGAGAGAGCCAAGGATGTAGGAAACCGACGCCTGCCCGGAAAAATCGGTCTTCACCGTCGCTTGACCAGTCCCCGTACTCACGAACCGCCCGCCGCCTTGGATCACATTGAAAGAGACGGAATGGTTGGGCACCGCATTGCCGTAGCGATCGCTCACTTTCACGACGAGAGGATTTGGCAGCTGCGTCCCTGCCGCTCCGCTCTGGTTGTTCCCCGATACATAGGTCATCTGTTGGGGCGCCTCTGGCAGCGCGGTTGCCGTGACCGTCACCGGTTGCAAGGAGTAGCCCTCAGCTAGGAAACGGAGGGACTGGGTACCGGCCGTCGTCCCGAGCCGCCAGCGCACGCCGGTGATGCCGCGGCCGTCCGTTATTAATCCAGGGCTCCCCTGGAAGACTTCAATCCCGGCGATCTCCGGATCTTCGACTTTCGGGACGAAAGAAACGTTCAGCGTTCCGTCATTGACCTGAACCTGGAAGGTCTTGACCAGGGCCGCATTGCGCCCAACCTCCGCGAAGATGTCGAGATTGGAAAGAACAGTTTGTCCTTCGATCTTCACATCGAAGACTCGCGATCCCGAGCTCGTGTGAGCCATCTCGACGAAATGGAGCCGGACCGTGTACGTGCCGACAGGCACATCCACCTTGAACTCGCTTATCCCCCATCGCTCGGACTGATACAATGCGTCGTTGTCCGTTCCCGAAATGGGGGACGTGGTGGTAGCCGTATTCCCTCCGACGTAGCCCCATTTTCCATAATCCCACGTGCCCTGGGGGTAGGGCTTGTCGGCCTCCCAATGCGTCCCCCCGCTCTCATCAAAGGCCGGACCGCCGATGTTCACGCGGAGGTGCGGGCCCGAACTAATCTGGGGGTCTACCTGGCCCCCACCTTGCAAGATCTCCGCCCGGATGGGCACGCCACTTAACGGGTGCCCGTTCTGGTCCGTGACCTTCACGAGCACGGAATCCGGGAGCCATTGCCCAACCGTGCCTGTCTGATTCTGCCCTCGGACAACGGAGAGGCTGGAAGGAGCTCCTAACTCTGAGGTGACCATGAATGCGTCGACGTCGTTGTTCAGGCCGGCTCGAAGTACCACGCCGGCGTAGTAGCTCGTAGCCGTGATCTTTGGATTTCCGCTGAGGTCGCTCAGGGTACACGCGAACACACCATCCACATAGAGATCGAAGTGAACCTTATTCCCGCTCTCGAACCGGGGCACTACCTTAAAAACGCTACCTGGGCCCGGAAGCAAGGCTTGACTACTAGTCAACTGTATCTCGTCTCCTGCCGAGACGCGCCCGCCCACGATGGTCCACAGGTGCGCCTTGTTCGCCAGGCCGGCGAGGGTGCTTATCCAGATCAGGTAGCCATCCGAATTCAAGGATGGGGAGGCAAACACCCCGAGCCCCCCTTCGTTGATCCCTGTGGCGTCAGCAGTTTGCGCCCACTTTAGGGCAAATTCGGCTGGACTCTGCTCGCGCAAGTAAATGGCAATATGGTCCCATCCCTCGTCGGTTGACCCGTTGTGAAGAGCTCCGTTGACGAGCTGCCACTCAGGTCCTGCTACCCAGTTAGGCCCGAGACCAGAGCGATCAAAATCGTCTGTTTCCACCGTGCCTTTAGCCGTTTTGCCGCTGGCGACATTGGACAGGGCCGAGAGATTCCCGGCGTCATCGGCCGTGCGGATCGCAAAGTAGTAGGTGGTATTGGGCTGAAGTCCCAGGACCTGCAGGGTTTCCTTCGTTCCCGGAGCTGCCGGAGTCGGTACGTTCGTAACCCGAATCGCCGAGAAGAAGTTGTAGTAGTCAATCGGTTGAGTGGAGTACCGAATGTCATAGGAGGCAGCTTGACCCTGGTCGTTGCCGTCATCGCCAGGGGCCGTCCAGCTCAAGGTCAGGGAAGTAATGCCGGCACTTTCCACCTTAAGATCCGTGATGGCCGCCGGTGCTACCAGGTCCGCTTCGGTTCGAACGTCAAAGGTGGCCACGTTGTTGTTGCGGCCGGCTCGGAGGTCTACTCCAGCGAACCAGTAGGGGGTATTGCCGTAGCGCTTATTATTGTCGTAGACCACGGCATCGAGTTGCCCATTCTTGTAGCATTCGAAACGGTGCTGCGTAGCGTCGGTGGTGATCACCACGCGGAAGGTATCGCCCGGTTGCGGCAGAGGCAGACGCGCCGGTACATCCATGATGGACTGTTCCGGCCGCCCATTCTGGATAGTCCACAGAGAAACGTATTGCCCCCCGTTCCAGACATTGTGCCAAATGAGGTAACCGTCCGCCTCAGAGGGATTCTCCGAATTCAGCATGACGGCGATGCCGCCTTCCCCAATCCCGGTCTCTGTGGCTGTCCTGTCCCACACGATTTTCACTTCCTTGGGATTGGCATGACCGAGATAGATCGCAAGATCCCAATTCTCTCCGGAGGTTTGGTTGGAAAGAGCGCCACTCTGAATGGTGTACCCGCCACCATGAACCCACATCCTCCCCAGCGAGGAACGGGAGAAATCGTCCGCTACATCGTCCCTCAGTCCCAATGCCCGCAGGAGCACGTGGAAGATACCCTCCGCCATCAAGGCGTATCCTGCGTCGTTCGGGTGGAAGGAATCGTACATCAAGGTGGTGTTCCAGTTCGGCTGGGCCTTCATCATGTAATAGAGGCCCACAAAGTACACTGGTTTCCCATTCTCCTTCTGGCTGCTGGCCAGATTCTGGATCAGGCGGCTTGTCTCTTCGGCGTCCGCGTCCGTTGCGTCCGTGCGGGGCAGCAGGGAAACGAGGAGAATCTTGGTCTGGGGGTTGTACTGCTGGATCTTGGTGACAATCGAAAGGATCCTGGTCAATACCTCGTTCGGGGAGGCCCCTTCATTGAGATCATTGGTGCCAATTTGCAAGATCACCACGTCCGGTTGGGAAGCCTGTAGCCAGTCCAATACGTGTTCCGACAGGTTATCGGCTCGGAACCCCGGGTGTCCCTCGTGGTCGGGGTCGAAACCCGTGCCCTCGTGGAGACTGCCGACGAAGTCGAAATTCACGCCCGACGCAGTCAGCATAGCTGCTAAATCGTCTCGGTACCCCGTGGGCGGAGACTGGCTCGAGCCATAGCCCTCGGTGATGGAATCGCCCAGAGGCATGATCTTCACCTGAGCTTGAGCTGCCTGAAGACCGATCAGCACAGCCAAAGCCGAAAGAGAAACTCTCCAAGGAAGCCGCATCGCGTTCTTACCTCCGCACCTTTTCCGAATCCTTCTCGGTCAGAGAAACAGCCGGCGACGTCATCCGGTGCAAAGCGTATACCACCACTTCCCCATTAGGAAGAGCGACTCTCTTGGGAATCGGCCACATTCCCGCTACTGGGCTCGTTGTTGCGCTTGTCGACGGCCCCCGTATTCCGATCTCTCGCCAGCTCAAGGCTCCTTCTTCGGGAAAGCCCCCCGCTTTCCGTCATAGCCTGTTTCAGATGTCGACCCAGTTTCTTCCTGAGACAGGTTCCCTGGCGCCTGCAGGGATCCATATTCTCCCCGCCTTTTCCAGGATCCGACAAACCCGCTCCCTTCAGCACCGGAGCGCCCGAGCTGGATCGGATCCACTCGGGTCGGGACTCTCGTTGGGGAAGTCCGCCCCTTCGGCGGGTCCTTCTCCTGGATGAGAGCTCGAGTCTTCGCGCTAGCGTCGGGCCAAGAGGGTCTCTTCCGCCAGGAGCGGAGATACCAAGTTCACGTGGAAAGCAGGCTGAAGGCTTTCCTCCCGCCGCTCAGGAGGAAGACTGCGACGTACGCCGCAATCCCGACGGCGAGCACAGCCACCACGTTCCATCGGTGCGCAGTGGTCAGGGCGATGCACAGGCCCAAGCTCAGACTCGCCGCCACCAAGGGCACGGAGATCCGAAGGGGTTCCCAATCCACCAATCGCCGCAAAGCCAAGCCGAACTGGAGCGTGAACATCAGTCCTTCTGTGACGACCGTGGCCGCGGCAGCCCCAAGATGCTGAAGGTGCGGAATGAGGACCAGATTGGTGCCCACATTCACCACCGTGGCGGCTACCTGAAAGCCCACTACCCGATTCTGGTATCCCAGAGCCCCGAGGAATCCCGTGAGATAGATGTTGAAGAACACGATCCCGCAGGCCCAGATGAGGATCTGAATAGCTGGCGCCGTCTGGAAATACTCTGCGCCGAACAGGAAAAGCGTAATGGGTTTGGCCAGGGTGGTCCCAAGGATCACCATCGGGACGCAGATGGTCAGCAAGAGTCGCATTCCGTCCCAGAAGACGCGGCTCAATTGCCGGCGATCCGACGACTGAAGCGCCGCAAACCGGGGGAAAGTGGCCGTGGCAACCACTGTCGGAATCAGGTTGGTGACAGTGAGCAGCTTGTACCCCGCCGAGTACCATCCCACGACCGCGGGTGTGGTCATGGCCGTGAGTAGGATCACGTCGACCCTGTTGTAGACCGTCGCGAGCAAAGCCGACAGGCCGAAGGGAAAAGCCAGTTTCACCATGCCGAACCACTGGCTCGGCCGAAAAGCCAAGCGTAACCGCAGGAAACGGCTGTGCAGGATCCAGAGCGAGACGATCAGGGTCACGAGCCCCGCCGCCGGGAACGTCAGGACGAACCCGAGAAGCCCGCCTTTGATCAAGAAAAAGACGGCAAGGGATGCTCCCGTAATCAACGTCTTCTCCAAGGCGAAGAGGATTGGCTCGTATTTCATCGTCTCCCGGCTTCGAAAGACCGCCAGCGCCAGCTGCCACAATGAGGAGGCGGCGCCGTAGAACCCGAAGATCGCCACAGCCTGTGCCGAGCGTTCCTCAAGGCCAGTGAGCTGCGTGGCGAGCCACAGCAGCACCAAGAGCGGAGGTAGGAGGCAAAGCTTCACGGCGAATGCGGCGGGGAAGAGCCTCTCCAGCTCGGCTGCATCTCGGGCCCCTTCGCGAGTAATCCACGTGTTCAGCCCAAGGTCGCTGAACAGGAACACGAAATACATCAGCGTGGACGCCAGCGAATAGCGTCCAAAGTCGCTGTCGCCGAGGACCCGGGCCGCGATGGGTGTCAGCACAATGGCCAAGACCAGGTGGACGAATTGCCCGATGGCCACGTAAAAGGTGTTGCGGCCGAGGGTACCCAATCGCGAGCGTAGCCAGCGCGCGGGGCCCCTCCCCTCCCGGTACAGGGCACGGACCTGCGTCTTTGTCGCCTCCTCGCTACCCCGAATCACGTCCACGGTATGTCCCCACAGCGCTGGCTAGAGCCCTCAGGGCAGGATGCGAACCCCTTTCGGAGGAGCCGGGGCCTCCGTGTCGCGGAAATCACCCGTGCCGCGGTACACGAACTTCACGGCGTCCGCCACCACGGTTCCGGACGGCACGCTACGGACCTCCACGTAGTTTTCGTCCCCGGCGCGGAACCAGAAGACCCCGAGCCGATTCCACCTGCCCCCGTTCATAGTCTGGTTCACGGTGATCGACGTGACTTTGTCCCCCGCTTTGACGGTGTAGCGGGCATCCTTGGCCAGGTCGGAGCTGGTGGGATGCCATTCAAACACCTCGTAGCTTCCGGTGATGTGGATTTGGGGGATCCATCGGGCCCAGCGGTTTCCGTTGCTCGGCGGGGCATAGTAGCAGGAGCTGTGCCCGTACACGTACCAGGCATTCTTCCACTTGCGGTAGCCGTAAGGATCGAATTGCATGCCGGATTGGACGAATCGGCCCATATAATTCGGATGCGGATCCACATCATCAGTGCCGCCATCGTCGATGAGGATGTCGCTCACAACCGTTGCCGGGCTCTTCAACAGCACAATGGCGTCGCCGAGCTTCTTTGCGTACTTGTTATCGACGTCATTCAGTCTCCAACCCTTGAGCTCCACCTCCTCGAAGGGCATCCCATTGTTCCAGGAAGGAACTTGTCCCCCGCGAATTCGGTAAAGCTCGCCACTGACGGGCAGATCGGACCGCTTGACCCGCCGAGTCTCGCCGCTCAGATTGCAAATCACCACGCCATTGGTGAACTCCCGGTAGTAGACCTCCGTGCCGAGCTGCTGGGGGGGCCCAATCGGGGAACCGAGTTCCACGTTCCATTCATCGAACCACCAAGGTACGGCCCAGTGGGGGGAACCTCCGCTGCCGTAATTGTACATCACGTAGAGTTCATCGTGCAGCAGACCCATGGCCGTGGCAAGCCTCGCCTTTTCCCAGAAGTACTCCGACTCCACACCGTAGCTGCGTATGTTGAATACGATCACCGTCGGTTTATACCCCCGGGCTCTCCAAGTGGCGAGAGGCCCTACCACGTAGTAATCGTAGCGGCCAGAGTACACCGGCCAGTCTTCAAACAGAAAGCCGTTCAGAGCGAAGGAGTGCTCAAAACTGTTGGCAGCGTTCACCACGTGAATCCCATTGGGCCAGATCGTGCGCAGCAAATTCGCCAGCGAATCGGCAAAGCTGTCTCGGAGGAGATTCCAGAGATCGATGTACATCCCATCAAAGCCCTTCTCCCGATTGGAGTTCACGTCCCGCCTGAACTCGTCCAGGTCCATCACTGTGCTCCCGCCGGAGTTGTAATTCGGCATATTGAAATGGGTGGACCAGAAGGGCAGGATCACAGCGCGTGGGTTCAGCGACCGGATGGCCCGTATTTGCTCGGGCGAAAGATCCGCCTGGATCAGATCGAATTTCGAAACGATGTCCACGATGCAGATCTGCTCGGGATCCACCCAGCTTTGCTGAATGCACAGCTTTGGATACTTGCCCGCGTGATTGGGATGCTGGGCCTGGGTCAGGTTTGGGCGCAACAGAAATAGGATCGCCCATCCCAGAAAAGGCAGTGACCTCGTCGTGGACATCGGAACGACCTCCCTGTCTGATCAAGCCGAAACCGCAAAGCGGGAAGCACAAGCGTCGCTCGTCCTGCATTCAGCTCCGTTCCGGGGCCTGGCCTCTGCGGGCAGAGCGGCCGTGGGTGCAAGCTCCCCTGCGTCCTCGCCCGCCCGTCGCGAACCATTCCCTTTCGCCCGCGAACCTGGCCCTCGTCTCTCCCTCAGCAGCCCTTCATACAGCTCGAGGAACTTCCGAGCTTCGGTATGCAGGGAAAAGTGCTTCAGGGCGCGCTCTCGCCCGGCTTTGGACAGATTCTCCCGCAGAGATTCCGAACTGCAGACCCGCTCGAGAAGCTCGGCCAGCTGCTCCGAGCTCCGGGGGTCGAAAAGGAATCCGGTGACCCCTTCCTCCACGATTTCCGGAATGCCCCCGGCGCGCGATCCCAGAACGGGTTTCCCCGTGGCCATCGCCTCGATCACCGCGTTCGGCAATCCTTCCTGCAGGGAAGGATGCACGTAGACGTCCAGCGCATTCAGGAACTCACTGGAGGGCCGGTAGTAGCCCACGAACTTCACGGAATCCGCGACTCCCAGCTCCTTGGCCAGCCGCTCCAGATTGGCTCGTTCTTGTCCATCTCCCGCAAGCAAGAGGATGCAGTTCCTGTGGCTACGTCGCACAGCTGCGAACGCCTCCACCAGCAGCCGGTGGTTCTTCACGGGATTGAAATGGCCCATCGCCCCGATGGCGATCTGCCCATCGCGGAGACCCAAGGTGCCCCTTGCGCGAGCCCGGACAGCGTCGTTGGGACGGAATTCGTCGGTGTCGATCCCGTAGTGAATGGTCAGGATTCTGTCCGCCGGGCACAAGCCTCGCCGCACGAAAGACCTCCGCAAGTCCTCCGAAACCGCGACCATGGTCGTGCAGATGCGGGAGACCATCCGCAGGGAAACCCGATGCCGCAGGAGGTCGTCCTGGGCATATCCAGTGCGGGCACCGAGCGCCGTCTGCCACGAGATGATGCAGGGCACGCCGCACAATCTGGCTGCTGGAACCCCGAGCACGTCGGCGTAGAACAAAGCCGTCTGGACTACATCGTAGCGATTGGCCCCCATCAAGGCCACCAGCCGCGCGAAGGTCCCGAGCGCAAGCCGATTCCGCCGCGGAAAGCGATAGACTCTGTCTGCGGACCGGAGGAACTCGGCGTAGAGCCGATCGTCCCGGCGAGTGCTGCACACGTCGAGCCTCACGGGCGCCATCTCGCGGAGGGCGCGCGCAAGACGCATCGCACCCGCCTCGGCTCCGCCGATCCCAAAGCCGTCCACCACGAAGAGGATGCGCAATCCGTCCGAAGCCGACATCCCTTTCCCTCACCGTTGGAAGCGCTCGAGGACTTCGAAGCACAAAGCCTCCAGCTTCCGCGCCTGGGTCTCCCACGTGTAGCCAGGCACCACCGTCCGATGCGCTTGTTCCCCAAGCCTGCGGCGCAGAGTGGGATCCGCGATCAAGGCGCGCACTTTCTCGAGAAGACCCTCAAAGTCACCCGCTTCGAAGAGGAAGCCGTTTTGGCCGTCTTGGATCACCTCGGCAATCTGACCCAACCGCGCCGCAACCACCGGCTTACCGCAGGCCATGTACTCGAAAATCTTCACAGGACTGAAATGGAAGCGTTCGATCGGTGGGTACGGCGCGAGCGCGATGTCGAAGGCGGCGATCACAGGGGGCATTTGATCGTGCGGCACGAATCCGAGAAAATGGACCCTTTGCCCAAGGCGCGCCTCCTCCACGAAGGCCAAAAGCCTATCGCTTTCTGGCCCGCCACCCCCAGCGATCACGAAATGTGCCTGGCCGAAGCTCCGGCATACCTGCGTCATCAGGCGCATCAGGTTATCGATCCCGTGCCAATAGTGGAGCGAACCGCTGAAGCCGAGCACCACGGCTGTCTCGTCCAGTCCAAGCTTACGCCGCACTTCCTGGCCGGAAACCTGCGGATTGAACTTTGCCGGATCCACGCCATTCGGGATCATCCGCAGTTTCTCCTCCGGGGCTCCCTGCTCCGCGAAGTACCGTTTGGTCTCGTTGGACTGCACAAAGATCGCGGGGGCCTTGCGCACCACCGCCCTCTCGATCAGGCTGTCGAGGTGACCGTACCTTACGTAACGTCGATAGAATTGCCTGTACTCTCGCACCGAAGGTCCGTCGCCCTCCAGGAGCCACGGCAGCTTCACCACTCGGCTCGTGTAGAGCTCGGTGAAGAGATACACGTCGTGCCGCCAAATGATGAGATCCGGCGCGAAGGAGTTCACCTCTCGCAGCTCGCGCGGCAGATATCGAAAATTGGCCAGAATCTGGCCGGGCTCGTGGACAAAGCGCGCGAACCGGGCCTTGAGCCTCCCCCTGACCTTGCGCCACAAGTTGCTTCCGTCCCCCGGTTGAGACTCCTGAACCCCGGGATTCATCCAGCACATGCGGATTTCGTGGCCCAATTTCTGGAGCGCGCCGAATAGTTCGATCGCCTTCAGGGTGGAGCCCAAAGAACAACCCCACAGGTCGTACAGATAGCTGAAGTAAAGGATCTTCATCGTCTCAAGTCCTCACTCGGCTGAAGGGGGAGGGGTGGCTCAGTCGCCGCATCGGGCACACGGGTGCTCGAAGTCGACCGGCGGTCTCGCGCGGCGAAATCCTCCAGCGCCATGCGGTAGACCTGAAGCGTGGACTCGACCACATGGCGATTGCTGAATAGGCCACGCGCCACCTCGCGCGCCTGCTGCCCCATGTCCTTTGCCAGAGCCCCATCCGACAAGACCTCGGCCAGAGCTCTCACAAGCGAAGGGACATCCCCGTAGTCCACGAGTCGGCCGGTCTTTCCATCCTGAACCATCCACGGAATTCCTCCCACCCGCGTTGCGACCACCGGCTTCCCCGCCGCCATCGCTTGCTGGATCACCATGGGCGCCGTTTCCTCAGAGGAGGGCAGCACGACTGCCCAGGCGCGCTCGAACTCATCCTTCAAGAGCGCATCGTCCACCACGCCCAGAATGTCCACCGAATCCCGCAGCTCGTAGGCATCCAGGACCCGGAGGAAACGGCGGTAGTAACTGGGTTCAAACACCTTGCCGACGAGTCGCAACCGAAACGGCACGCCTTCCGCCTTGAGCCCCCGCAATGCTTTGGCCAGGAAAAGCAAGCCCTTTCGCGGCCGGATCATCCCGGCGAAAAGCAGCCGTCCATCTTCGCCGCGGTCTCGGAGCTGGAAGAAGCTCTCGTCCACAGGGTTCGGAATGTTGTAAGTGCGCCGTGTTGTGTCCTGACCAAGGAGCTTTTCAATGTAAGGCGATATGCAAACGATGTGCCTCGCGGACCCAAGCGCTTTGCCCTCAAACCAGGCGTTGAAAGCGGCCCGTAGGAGAAAGCCCGGTTTGGCGCGCCACGGGAGCTCCGTGAGGCCCGCCTGGAGCTCCCGCCTGAGGTAACCATGGACGGTGAGCACGGTGGGTGCGTCTCTGGCGATCCGGGGAAGGACCGCTCCGTACACGTCCGTGCCTTGCACGTGCGCAACGTCCGGCCGCAATTCCCGGACCCTGTCCTGAATCCAGCGACGCTCCGCCGCGAAGAGCGTCAGACGGGCCAATCTCTTTTGCGTAGTTCGATGGTGTAATTGCACGCCCGCCGGCGGATTCGCCTCCTCCTCCCCCCCGAAGTCCAAGGTCACGGCGTGGACTTCAACGCCCCGCGCCACGAGTTCTCGAGAAAGATTGAGGGTAACCATCTCGATCCCTCCGGTTACCCTCCGCCAATCCAAGGGATACGGCCCGACCAGTGCCACTCTCACGCTCGCCGACCTCCGTTCTGGCGGAATTCGCTCGGACTCACTCAATGCGCCACGGTGCTCGGAACGGCCTGGGCCCATTCCCAAAGGAGCAACCGTCTGAGCCCTTCTTCCAGATCGACCCGTGGTCTCCAACCGAAGTGCCGGACCATCTTGTCGATGCGTGCGCAAAGGTGGAGACGATCGGAACGCCTCATCCTTGCGGGATCCGGCTCGATGTAGAGTTTCCTACCCAGCACTCGTTCAGCTATTTCCACCACCTCTTTCACGCTGTACTCCCGGCCCGTACCCACGTTGAAGACCTCGAAATCGGCACTCATGGGCGAGAGGAGGAGTAAGGCCAAAGCGTCGGCCACGTCGCTCACGTGGATGTAATCGCGCTTCGGCTCGAGGTTGCCCAACCTCAGGAGGTCCCCCGCTAAGGCCTGCGACACGATCTCCGGGATAACGTGGGGATTGGTTTCGCGCGGGCCATAGATATTGAATAGCCTCGCCACCACGGTGCGCAGTCCGTAGTTACGGGAGGCGTCCCGGCACAACTCTTCCCCAATCACCTTGGTCATTCCGTACACGTCCGTGGGGGCTGGCGGTTCTTCCTCGTCATGCGGGTTATCCCCGATGCCGTAGACGGCCGCAGAGGATGCGAACACAACTTTCCGGATCCCCGCTTTCCCGCATGCCTGAAGGACGACATGGGTCCCCAGGACGTTGGTTCGCATTGCGAGCACGGGGTCCCGGTTGCACAAGGGGATGTAATGAACCGCTGCGAGGATGACCGCGGCATCTGGTCCGAAGCGCTGTACGAAATCCTCCACGCGGTCCCTGTCCGCGATATCACCCTCCACGATCTCAAGATGCGGGCTGGTTTCATCGAGGAATTCGCGCCGGCCCGTGGAAAAGTTGTCGAAGACACCCACGCGAATCCCGAGGTCGAGAAGCTTGCTCACAAGGGCATTGCCCACGAAACCTGCTCCCCCGAAAACCGCTACGCGCTTGTACTCATTCTCGCCTTCCACATGCCCTCCAAAGACGTTTTGCTCGAACGACCACGGCGAAGATCACTTACCCCCGCCTCCACCGGACTAGATGCCGGCCAACCCTCGATCCGGGAACGTCTGGGAGATCAGGACGGACGGGAAGCCGGTATCGCCTATCCACCTGAGCAATTCCTCCAGGGCCTTCAGCGACTCCGCCGACGAATAGAGCCAGGGATGGAGCATCACGCCGACGTACCGGTATCTTGCAACAGCTTCCTGCACCTCGCGGATCAGCCTGTTCGCGCTCTTGAGTCGGGCGCCCGCGTAGTCCTCGGCCGCATCCACGGAAATCGACATCTCCCAAAGAGCCCCATTCCACCCTTCATGGTGACTGACAGGGTAGTCGCGGAGATGGCTCAAACCGCACATGCGTGCCAAGCGGATCACCGCGTACTCAAAGCGATTTCTGGCCGCCCCGGCCGAAAGGATCCGGAAACCCAATTCGGCCAACACGTCGACCGTGTCCCGATCATACTTGTTGCTTGGCGGAACGAAAATGTCGGGCTCCATCCCGAGGCAATCGCGCAACAGGCGGCGACCCATCAGGATATCTGCTCGTTGCTCCTCGGCCGTACGACCCGGCCCGAACTCTCGGCAACCGTGCTCTTGGTGGCGGAAACCGTGCTGAGCCATTTCAAACTGACGTCCATCCGCATAGCACCGAAGCCACTCCCACGAACCCCTTTCGCAGTGCCACGGAACCACGGCCAGATCGGCCTTCATTCCGTACCGGACGAAAAGATCCAAGACCGCCTCTGCCCGTCTCCGGCCCTCGGCCAGGCCCTCTGCGTCGAGCTGCACCGTGGAAAAACGGTAGGCGTCACCCGGAAGACCGACGTCGTCGAGCCGGAAGAAAACGTAATGAGTCCCTTCCCTCCCAGCATCTCGACCCGCTGGGCCGCCAAGCCGTTTGCTTCGACTTGTCCCTCTGCCCGCCAAGCTCTTCATCCCCGCGTCGGTTCGGGATCCCCTGCGCAAAACATGCCGTTCTCCTCACTGCCCTCATCTGCAAGAGATCTGGCCCGTCGGCGCGACCCGGTCGTTCCCCTCCCACAGTAGACCCGTATCCGAGCGCGCCAGCAGCTTCTCCCTCAGTTTCTTCCCGGGCACGATCAAGAATTGGCCGTCCGTATATAGGATGATCGCTGAGTGCTTCATGGTGAGCCGCGGGTCGCGGATCCAGACGTCGCAACCCTCTATCCAAATCTGGAAACCGACATCACTCTTCGAGCGCTGCGTCAATAGGGTGCCCAGCTGGACTGCCCGATGGTGGGGATCCCGCCAAGCGCGGGAATAGACGCGGCGAAGCTCGACCTCCTCCCAACTCGCATTCAACGGAAGCACGTACAGATCCCACCAACCACGGCAAGCCGACACGACAAAGGTGGAGTCATCCACCACTGTAACCCTGCCGCCTTTGAATGACCGCTTGGCAAACAAATAGAACTCCACATCTTGGTCCACAAAACTCTTGCATCCCATGCCATGCGACACGATATCGTCAAGATACTTCGAAATCCACACGTGCCGGGGCGTGTCCCAATGGAGCATCGGCCACGTAACGACCACTATGTCCTCAGCGTCACACAATGTCTTTTTGTTCTTTTCCACAGCTTGAACGAATTTGCGGATAATCGAACCGGAATACAAATAGTCGAGGCTCGCGCGGACCGTCGTGAAGCCGTATGCTGCCACTACAACAGATAATGCCCCAAGCGGCAAGAACTTGCCTCTTCCGCTTGCTCTCCACGAACGATACCATTTCGTCCAATGATGGCCAAGCATTCCGCATACCCAGGCTGAAGCAAAATACAGATAGCGCGGATCGTACACCGTGTTCCGTAAGAGCAGATTGTGCACAGGCGCGACCGAAAGGAACGCAGCTGCATAGTACGCCAAGCTAACTCTGTCTCTGCGCCAAAGCAGCCAACCGACCATTCCGAGACCGACCACTAGCAACAAGAACACTCCGTAAAACACACCCGGAACATGGCTATGGAGACGCAACACCTCCTCATTGAAACCAGCGGGTTGCGGAAGCAGAAGGCCCGTCAAACCATACGCGTCCCGGGCGAAACTCGCGATCGTGATCTCCGCAGAAGGATTGCTCCAATTGGTGAAGGTGCTGTAATAGCCGCCCAATCCTCCAACCACACGCAGCCTCACAAGCCAGTACATTCCGAAGACTACAAAAAACAGTACGGAATCCACCACACGCTCGGCCCACCGCAAACTCACGATTCTCTTAGCCACCTGATCCGACGCATACGCGAGCAATACCGTAGCCAACAAAGTAGCCGGCCCAATCAGTATCACCCCTCCCCCCGATATGATCCGGATGTCACGCCACGAAAAGGCATTCGCCAGCCAAAGAAGTAAAGGTAGAACATAAACGATACTAAACCCGACGAGCCTCTTCCACGAGCGGACTTCCCCTTTCCCGTACAATTGTGACATCACGCTTTTAAACTCAGTCTCTTGCAACCAACAAATTCCCAGCACTGAGATGACGAAAGGAATCGCAAAGGCAATCTCCTTCGCCATCAAAGCCATGAAAAATGCAAGAAGCGAACCAACGTATGCCCACAAGGAACGAGTCCTCACCGACAAAGTATACAAATACACCGAAGCTAAACCGAAGAATGCTCCAATCACATCCGTTCGGCCCGAAAGCCAGCAAACCGCGTCCTGGTGAGCGGGGTGAACTGAAAAAATCACCGCGGCTA
>JAPWUV010000014.1 GCA_028275345.1 bacterium | reverse complement strand
CGTGGTCAGAGGCAGCGGCGCCGAAGAGCTACCGGGAGATGGCGGTGGATGTCGTCTTCGTGGGGCTGGGCTCGAATCTGGGGAACAGGCTTGAATTCTTGAGGAGGGCGGTCCGGCTGCTCAGCTCCACGCGGGGCTGCCGGCTCCGGAAGGTCTCCTCGGTGTACGAGACTGAACCGGTCGGGGTGAGGGAGCAGGCCCCCTTCCTCAATGCGGTGGTGGAGATGGAGGTGGTGCTGGACCCGGCGGGCTTTTTTCGCCACTGTCAGGAAATCGAGGCCGATTCGGGAAGACAGCGAGGGGCGCGGTGGGGGCCGAGGACGCTGGATATTGACATCCTATCCTTCGGCGACCGGGTGATGGCGACGGAGAGGCTCACGATCCCGCATCCGGAGCTCCACCGGCGTCGATTCGTGCTGGTTCCGTGGGCGGAGATCGCGCCGCAGCATGTGGTGGCTGGTCACGGGAAGTCGGTGGCGGAATTGCTCCGGGATTGCCCCGACCCAGCGTGGGTGATCCGGTACGGAAGTCCACAGCTTCTGCAGGATCCAGAACCCGAAGGGAACCGAGACCTTTGAGGAACCTGCGGTACCTGGCCATCGAGGGCGTCATCGGCGTGGGCAAGACCAGCCTGGCGAAGAAGCTTGCCGAACGCCTCGACGCACGGCTGATCCTCGACAAGCCGGAAGAGAACCCGTTCCTTCCCGACTTCTACCGGGAGCCGCGCCGCTACGCGTTCCAGACGCAGCTCTTCTTCCTGCTCAGCCGGTTCCGGCAGCAGGAGGAGATCCCCCAGTGGGATCTATTCCACAGCATGGTCATCACCGACTACTTGTTCGAGAGGGATCACATCTTCGCCACATTGAATCTCGATGATCGGGAGCTGATCCTGTACAATCGGATTGCGTCGCTGCTGAGGAAGGAAGTGCCGGTGCCGGACCTGGTCGTCTATCTTCAATCGTCGCCGGCGCGATTGCTAGCGAATATCCGGAGGCGGAATCTCTCCTATGAGAAGAACATTTCCGAGGACTACCTTCGCTCCCTCTGCGAGGCGTACAACCGGTACTTCTTCCATTACAACCATTGCCCGCTGTTGGTGGTGAACGCTACGGAGATCGACTTCGTGAATCGGGAGAAGGATTTCGAGGACCTCGTCCGAGAGATCCTCCGCCCGCATCGGGGGATCGAATTCTATTCCCCGATTCCGGGGTAGGAGAGGCCATGTTTCGACTGCTGCTTCAGCTCCTCCTGCTGTACGCGATCTACAAGCTGGTGAAGGGGATGCTTTTCCCCGAGCGGAATCGGGTCTCGGGAGCCAGATCCGGCGGGCAGATCCGGGAGGAGGAGATCGAGGATGCGGAATACCGGGAGATCAAGGATTAGGCCTTCACCCGGGGCTGGGTTTGAGCGGCCGCTGAGCTGATGGGTAGCGGGCGAGCCGGTCCGCTTCCTCCGTGGAGGTGGGATCGGCTCAGGGTAGGTGTGACGAGGGACGGCGACGGAGATAGTCGCTGTTTTCTATTTTCGGGCTGGGAGGAGTCGACTTTGTGGCGGATCTACCGGAGAGTTCTCCGCTACGTATTTCGGTACCGCGGTTGGTTGGCGGCATCCGTCATCTGCATGCTGCTCTTCGTGATCTTCAGCGCCTTCTCCATCACGGTGGTGATGCCGTTCATCAACGTGCTTTTCCAGAGCGGCGAAGCGTCCCCTGCCGTTCACTCCACCCCAACGGCTCCGGCTTCCTCGCCCGTCCCGGTGCATTTGCCCAGCCTCCGTCAGAGGCTCGAACAAGAGCTGAACGGGTATTTCTTCCGGAAGCCGCGTCAGGAGGCCTTGCTTCTGCTGTGTGGCATCCTCGCTGGCGGCTTTTTCCTGAAGAATCTGTTCCGGGTGGGGCAGGCCTATTTCATGGCCCCGGTGGAGCAGGGGGTCATCCGCGATTTACGCAATGAGCTTTTCCGGCACTATCAGCGTCTCTCCCTGAGCTACTTTCACGGCGAGCGAGCTGGTCAGCTCATCTCGCGGGTGATCTACGACGTCACCGTGATCAATGCCTCCATCACGGCGGCCATCAACAGCGTCTTCCGCGACCCGCTGCAGATCGTCATCTACCTTGGGGTGATGATCTTCCTGAGCTGGAAGATGACGCTGCTGGTCCTGGTCGTCTTCCCTCTGGTGGGCTATGCCATGACGGAGATCGGGAACCGGTTGAAGAGGGATAGCCTGCGCATGCAGGAGCGGGTGGCGGATCTGGCGAGCGTGCTCCAGGAGACCATTTACGGGATCCGGGTGGTGCGAGCCTTCGGTGGCGAGGAGCGGGAGATCCAGCGATTCGAGCGCGAAAACCAGGACTTCTTTCGTACCGTGGTGCGAATGGCGCGCATCCGCAATCTGGGTCCCTGCGTGACGGAGTACCTCGGGGTCATCGTCGGCGTGCTGGTCCTCTACGTCGGCGGGCGGGAGGTCCTGGGGAACAGCACCTCCTTGAGCCCGGGCGGCTTCGTCCTGTTTCTCGGGGCGCTTTTCTCCATGATGCAGCCTCTCAAGCTTCTGGGGCAAGTTCACAACAGCCTGAAGGAGGGAATGGTCGCAGCCCAGCGGGTGTTCAGCATCTTGGACACGCCCATCCAGGTGGCCGATCATCCGCAAGCAGTGGAGGTCCGGGATCTCCAGCGCTCGATCCGCTTTGTCGACGTTTCCTTCTGCTACGAGCCGGGGATACCGGTGCTGCAGGAGATCAATCTCGAGGTGCGGAAAGGGGAACGACTGGCCATCGTGGGGCCTTCGGGGGGAGGGAAGTCGACCCTGGTCGATCTGCTGATCCGCTTTTACGACCCGACCTCCGGCCACATCGAGATTGACGGCATCGACCTGCGGCGCATTCGGTTGGACAGCCTGCGGAGGTTGATGGGCGTGGTCACGCAGGAGACCATCCTGTTCAACGACACTGTCCGTAACAACATCGCCTACGGGCTGGATGGTTCCGTGTCCGACGAAGATATCATTGAAGCGGCGAAGGCCGCCAATGCGCATGACTTTATCCTGCAGATGCCCCAGGGCTACGACACCGTGATCGGCGACCGGGGGACGAAGCTTTCGGGTGGTGAGCGGCAGCGGATTGCCATCGCGCGAGCGATCCTGCGCAATCCCCCGATCCTCATCTTCGACGAGGCCACCTCGGCGCTGGACACAGAATCGGAGGTGCTTGTCCAGCAGGCCATCGATCGGTTGCTCCAGGGACGCACCTCGTTCGTGATTGCCCACCGCCTTTCGACGGTGAAGAACGCCGACCGCATTGTGGTGCTCAGCGGGGGGCGGATCGTACAGGAGGGGAGACACGAGGAGCTCCTGGCCCAGGATGGTCTTTACCGAAAGCTTTATGAGATGCAATTCCGGTGGTGACATGCGGGTGAGCGGGCTGACGATCGTGCGGGACATCGAGATCATGGACTACCCCGCACTGGAGGCGATTCGTTCCGTGCTCCCCTTGTGCGACGAGTTCGTGGTGGTGGTCGGCCGATCGGAAGACGCCACCCTGGAGCGGATCCAGAGCCTTGGCGATCCACGGTTGCGCATCCTCGAAACGGAATGGGATCCGAGACTGCGCCGCGGAGGCGAGGTCCTGTCGCAACAGACGAATCTGGGATTGCAGCATTGTACGGGGGACTGGGTATTCTACATTCAGGCGGACGAGGTGTTGCACGAGCGGTACTTGGAGCGCGTCCGGGAGCGGATGCGACGATTCCTGACGGACCCGCGGGTGGAAGGGCTGTGGTTCCGTTACCGGCATTTTTACGGTACGTACTGGGCTTACCAGGACAATCGCCGCCGCTGGTACAGGCGGCAGGTGCGCATCGTGCGCCGCGACCCCAACATCGTGTCGTGGGGCGACGCGATGGACTTCCGCCATCGCGACGGGAGCAAGCTCCGGAGCCGGTCAGCCGGAGCCGAGATCTACCATTACGGGTGGGTCAAGAGGCCTACCCGCATGCTGGAGAAGAAACGCCGCTTGGATCGCCTGTGGTACTCGGACGAGGAGATCGAGAAACGATACGGCTCGCTCGTTTCGTACAGCTATCCGGACCGCTACTTCCTTGTCCCCTTTCGGGGTACCCACCCGGCGGTCATGCAAGAGCGCGTACGGCAACAGGACTGGGAATTCGAGATCCCCTGGACGCCACTTCGCCTGTGGCCGGTGAGGAAGATCGCCGTTTGGCTGGAGCCGGTAGCTAAGCGGATCGCCCGGGCTATCCCGGGGTTGCGAGAGAAATCCGCTTCAGAGGCTCGGTCGCCTCAGTTCCTCAAGCAGGAGAGTGCACCGGAAGCGTCGTGAATCGCGAGGGTGAACAAGTTATCGCCGCCGGAAAGGCGGGAGCGTGGGATCGCGCCCTGGGATGGGCGGTTGTGGCCATGGGGTTCGGCTTGCCCTTCTACATCGCCATTAGCCAGAATCTTTTCATCTTGGCGGCGCTGATATGGATCGCGGATCAGGTGCGGAGGAAGCGCTGCGACGTCGCCCGCACGCCGATGGACGTGGGGTTCGTCGCCTACTTTGCAGCGGAATTGATCTCGCTTCCGTTCTCCACCAATCTCCCGCAGTCCCTCATCTACCTCCGGCGTTTCCTGCTGATCGGAATGGTGTATCTGATGGGCGCGGCGATCCGGGATTGGCGATGGCTGCGGCGGGCGCTTTGGGCTTTCCTCGGGGGCGCGGCGCTCTATTCCATCTGGGGTCTGGCCTTTTTCATCCGGCATCCCGATCTGCGGGTGCGGCACATCCACAACAGCATCACCGCCGGAGGCATCACCTTCCTGGCAGCCGGGCTCGCGCTGTCCCTCTGCTTTGCGCCGGGGAAGCGGGAGTGGAAATGGCTCTGCGGAGGCACGGCGCTACTCGCGTCGCTCTGTCTTTTCCTTACCAATACACGCGGTTCGATGCTGGGCCTGTTGGCAGCCGCTTCGGTCTTGTTGGCGGTCCGTCGGCCCCGCTTGCTCTTGGCTTTGCCGGTTGTGATCGCGCTCGCGTACGCGACGGTCCCGAGCAGTCAGAAGGAAAGGATCCGGGGCTTCTTCGATCCGAACTGGGAGAGCAATCGGAACCGGTTGACCTGGTGGAAGACGGGCTTGGAGATTTTCCGCGATCATCCCATCGTCGGCATTGGCGATGTAGGTACGGAGAAGATGTACGTCAGGTACCGGCCCAACGCCGGGGGCAAGATTGCGGGACACATGCACAACAATTTTCTCCACATCGCGGTGACGTTGGGCACTATCGGATTGGCCGGGTTCAGCTTCATGCTGTGGCGGGTTTTTCAATTCCTGTGGCGGGCGTATCGCGCCGCGCACGATCCACTGGCATCCAGCCTCAGTCTTGGCGCTTTCGCTCTCTTCCTCGGATTCAACGTGAATGGCTTGTTCGAATGGAACTTCGGCGACCAAGAGGTGGTGACCATTCTCTGGTTCATCATTGGGCTCACCCTGGCTTCGTGGAGGATCGGGCTTTCCCAGCAGCCTGAGGCCGGCCAGCCCTCTCCCGAGCTCCCTGCGCGAGCGGGGGCTGGGGAGGTGGCGGCGTAAGGTCCGGGACTATTGGCCGGAGGCGAAAACGGCGATCCCGGAATGGACCGCAAGGGCAAAGGAGGCAATCGGAGGGTTGAGCACGTTCTCGGAAGAAACGCGGGACCAGCGGCTCGAGGGAAGTTCCCACCCTGCGGATAAGGCGGAGGAGGTCTTCGAGCGCGACTGGCTGGCCGTGTTCTACAAGGTGGCCCTGAGCATCAGTCGCGAGCTCGATCTGGCGAACCTGCTGTGGCTGATCATGGACGAGGTTCGCTCCGCCCTGCGTGCGGATCGCTGCACCGTATTCCTGTTGGACGAGGAGAGGCGGGAACTCTGGTCGCTGGCAGCCCACGGGGAAAGGGAGATCCGCTTCCCAGCGGACCGGGGGATCGCCGGCTACGTGCTCCGAACCGGGCGCATGCTGAACATTCCCGATGCCTACCATGACCCCCATTTTTACCCGGAGATCGATCAAAAGACGGGGTACCGGACGAGGTCGATCCTCACCGCTCCTCTGCGCAATCGGGTGGGTGAGGTGATCGGCGTGTTCCAAGTGCTCAACAAGGAAGGGGGGCCCTTCACTCGCGTGGATGAGCTCCTGCTGGACGCGATCTCCGGTTTGGCCGCCACCCAAATCGAGAACGCGCAGCTCTACGCGGAACAGAAGCGATTCCTGGAGGGAACCATCGAGGCCCTGGCCAATACCATCGATGCCAGGGATCCGCTCACGGCGGGCCACTCGAAACGAGTGGCTCTCCTGTGCGTCGACATGGCCCAGCGCCTTGAGCTCTCGGAGGACGAACGCGAAACGCTGCGCATTGCAGCCTTGCTGCACGACTTCGGGAAGATCGGGGTCCGGGACGATATCCTCCTTTCCAAAAGCGATCGACTGGAGCCGGAAGAGCTGATCGTGATGCGGGATCACCCTGCGAGGACCCGCAAGATCCTCGAGCCGATCCGCTTTCCCAAGAGGCTCCGGGACGTTCCGATCGTTGCGTCCCTGCACCACGAACGCCTGGACGGCTCAGGCTATCCGGCCGGGCTGAAGGGTGAGGAGATTCCCTTCCTGGCGCGGATATTGGCCGTGGCCGACGTCTTCGATGCGATGACTTCGCGTCGGACCTACCGCGAGCCGATGCACATTTTGCAGGTCCTGCAACAGATCGAAGCAGGAAAGGGGACCCTGTACGACCCGCGATGCGTGGAGGCTTTGGCGGGAATCTCGGCCCTCCGTTTCCTCGAGATCCACACCAACGGCCAGCCGGATTTTCTCATTCCGGAAGACCACCGGGCCGCGCTGGGGGCGGTGAGCATCGGCGAGTTCGCTCGCGGGATTGGCAGGCAGGGGGAAAATGGCGTCGGAAGACTGTTCGAGCATTACTATCGTGTGGCGCTGCAAGGAGAGCTGGCGGATGAGTGAGAAGCGGATTGTTGCTACAGACCGGGCTCCTGCCGCCATCGGGCCTTACAGTCAGGGTGTGATCGCCGCCGGCAAATTGCTTTTCGTGGCGGGGCAGATCGCGCTCGATCCCGCCACGGGCGAGCTGACCGGCGGTGACATCGAGGCTCAGACCCGTCGGGCGTTGGAAAACCTCCGCGGGATCCTGGAGGCGGCGGGTTCTTCATTGGAGCGGGTGGTGAAGACCACCGTTTTTCTGCGAGATCTGCGGGATTTCCCGCGGATGAACCGCGTGTACGCGGAATACTTCAATTTGAATCCGCCTGCACGTTCCACCGTCCAGGTGGCGGCTCTGCCGAAAGACGCGCTCGTGGAGATCGAAGCGGTAGCCCTGGTCGATTGATTCTGCCTGCTCGCCTCACTTCGTCCGGAGCTCAAGAGTCGCAAGATGCCCTGGTCTGCCGCCCGAGTCTTCGGAGGCAAAGATGTGTGGTCGCCAGCTCGTGAGGAGTGTGGTCGTGGCAGCGGTGGGCTTGGGTTTGATTGTCCCGTCGGCCCTTCCGGCTGAAGCAGGAAAGAGGGACTCCCTGCGGCTTCCGAACCCCACGGCGGCCATGATCCGCTCCTGGTTATTTCCGGGCTGGGGGCAGTGGTACAACGGTCGGAAGTGGAAGGCGGCCGTCTTCTTTACGGCGGAGGCGGGGCTCATCGGTTATGCGGTCTGGGAAAACCGTCGGGCAGCTGAGAGCACGACGGAGGAGGAACGCTTTCAGCATCAGGACCGGAGGAACCTGGCGCTGTGGTGGCTCGCTGGAGCCGCTCTCCTTTCCGGTCTGGAGGCCTACGTGGACGCTCATCTGGCCGGGTTTGATGTGAGCTCTGACCTTTCCTTGAGCCCTCTCCCCGAAGCGGCGGCTTGTTTACGCATCACGGTACGGCTCGACCGTATCGGCCGGCCCCGGAGCGGGGGGTAGTTGCGGGCCTCTTGAGAAGTGTGGAGATCTCGTCGCTACGGTCGGTCCTGGAAACATCGCAAGGGACGGAGACGCCATGGCGCAGACGGCCTCGAACGAAATCGAACGCGGTAGCTGGGGTTCGCGGATTGGGTTCATTCTGGCGGCGGCCGGATCCGCCATCGGATTGGGGAACATTTGGCGCTTCCCCTACGTGACGGGGGAGAACGGCGGAGCCATCTTTGTGCTCATCTACGTGGCGTGCGTGCTCTTCATCGGGTTGCCGGTCATGATCGCCGAGCTTACCATCGGCCGGCACACCCAGCGCAACGCCATTGGAGCCTTTGAAGCCCTCGCGCCGGGTTCGGCGTGGAAGCTCGTAGGTGTGCTGGGTGTGGTCACCGGGATCGGGATTCTTTCGTTCTACTCCGTGGTTGCCGGATGGACCGTGGGTTACTTCGTGAAGACGTTTGCCGGGGAGTTCAGCGGCTCCGTGTCAGCGGCGCAATCGGAGGCCATCTTCCGGGAATTTGTCAGCAATCCTTGGGTCGCCATCCTCTTGCTCGGGTTGTTCATTGGAGCCACGATGTACGTGGTGGGTGGCGGGGTCTCGGAGGGCATCGAGAAGTGGTCCAAAATCCTCATGCCCGCCCTGTTCTGCATTCTGCTCCTACTGACTGCCTACGCACTGACCTTGGAGGGAGCGCGAAAAGGCTTGGAGTTCTATCTCCGACCGGATCCGAGCAAGATCAGGGCGGCGACCTTCGCCAAAGCTCTGGGCCAGGCCCTGTTCTCGTTGAGTCTCGGCATGGGCGCCATGATCACCTACGGCAGCTACTTGCCCAGCCACCAAAGGGTCCCGCTCTCGGCCTTTCAGGTGGCGCTCTTCGACACGCTCGTGGCGCTTCTGGCGGGTCTGGTGATTTTCCCCATTCTTTTTTCGATGGGACTGAACCCTGCCGGCGGCCCTGGGCTGGTCTTCGTCGTGTTACCCACGATTTTCGGGAAGATGCCGCTCGGCTGGCTGTTCGGCACCCTTTTCTTCGTGTTATTGGCGCTTGCGGCGCTCACTTCCACGATTTCCCTGCTTGAGGTCCCTGTGGCCTTCTTCGTAGACGAAAAGGGTTGGTCGCGGCGCCGTGCGGTGCTGAGCATGGGCTCCCTGGCCTTCGTGCTGGGGATCCCTTCGGCCCTGTCGCAGGGCGGGATTTCGGCGCTGTCCAGCCTTCCCGGCATTCGGATCGGCTTCCTGGATTTGATGAACGCCGTGTTCGGTAATTACTGCCTCACGATCGGCTCGCTATTCATCGCTCTGTTCGTGGGCTATCGGTGGGGTGTGGAGAAAGCGCTCGCGGAGATCGAACGAGGTGGGGGTCGTTTCGCATTCCGAGCGGTGTGGGCCGCTTTGATTCGCTACGTATGCCCCGTCGCTGTCATCGTGATTCTGGGCTACATCCTGGTCACGGGACAATACTTCTGAGGTCGCGATACTCCCGGCGGGAATCGAGCGAGGAGGGTTCGAAGGTGACGCGTGAGGAAGCTTACCAGCTGGCCAAGTCTCGTTTCACGAATCCGAATCTGTTCAAACACGTGCTGGCGGTGGAAGCGGTAATGCGCGGCCTCGCGATGCATTTCGGCGAAGACCCCGAGCGCTGGGGTCTGGCCGGTTTGCTCCACGACCTCGATTACGAAGAGACGAAAGAGACGCCCGAACGCCACACCATGGTCACCGAACAGATCCTGCTCGAGCGGGGATTCTCCGACGAGGAAGTGCTCCACGCCATCAAGGCTCACAACAACCGCGTCCCGCGTCAGACGCGCATGGATAAGGCCATCTACGCCACGGATCCCGTTACAGGGCTCATCGTGGCTGCCGCCCTCATGCATCCGAGCCGGAAGCTGGAACAGATCGACGTGCCTTTCATCCTGAGGCGCTTCAAAGAAAAGCGTTTTGCGGCGGGTGCCAACCGCGAGCAGATCCGCTCCTGTGAAGAGTTGGGGCTGAGCTTGGAGGAGTTCCTCGGGATCGCTTTGAAGGCGATGCAAGGGATCAGCGCGGAGCTCGGGCTTTGAGGCGGGTATACCCGGAGGCAAGAAGCGACGGCCGATTCCCGCGCGGAGGGAATGCCGTGCGAGGGTTCCGGGCGCTCGGGATTTGGATCTTGCTCGGGATGGCTATTCCCGGCGCGCGGGGACAAAGCGCTGCGGGATTGGAACCCCTGGCTGTTGGGACGACCCCGCGCCCGACGTGGGCTTGTGCCGCGGGTGATTCCGTGCGAATTGCTGAGCCCGCGGACCCGTGGCTCAGTAGCGACAAAGGAGCTCACTTTGCAGCCAGTGCTTTCATCGCAGCCCTCGCTTACTACGCTGCACGGCGAGAGGAGCAATGGCGGGACGCCCCTTCCCAGCGCTTCGCCATCGGGATCTCGCTCTCCGCAGGGATCGGCAAGGAGCTGTGGGATTGGCTCGGGCGACACCGCAGGGTGAGCTGGAAGGATCTCCTGGCCGACGCCGTGGGGCTCACGACGGGCCTGGCTTTGGTGCGAATGCCTGACGGAACTATCCTGGAGGGTGGCCGTTGAAGTAGCCTCAGCGGCCGGCTGAGGATCTCGTCGCCGGCTAGGGCAATCGAGGGCGTGGAGACGCCCTCGGGCCCGGGAAGTGGGTTCGGGTAGGGAGAGGGTTCGGATGATGGGGTGTTTCGAGGATAAGCCAAGGTCGAATTGCGGGGTAGTGGGCATCTACGGCCACCGCGAGGCTGCCCGATTGGCCTACCTCGCCCTGTTCGCCCTTCAGCACCGGGGGCAAGAGAGCGCCGGGATCGTGACGAGCACTGGCTCGAAGATGCATCGGCACGTGGGTATGGGCCTTGTGGCCGATGTCTTCTCGGACGTGCGGGTGCTCGAAAAGCTCGAAGGCACGATCGCCATCGGCCACAATCGCTACTCCACCACAGGCTCCAGCCTCAGCATCAACGCTCAGCCGCTCCTCGTGAAGTGCAAAGAGGGCCCCATTGCCCTGGGCCACAATGGCAATCTCACCAACGCTGGGCAGCTCCGCCGGAAATTGGAGCAAATGGGTTCCATCTTTCAGACGTCAACGGACACGGAGGTGGTGCCGCACCTCATCGCGCGCTCCAATGCGCCCACCTTTGTCGCGAAGGTGATCGATGCCTTTTCGCAGGTCCAAGGGGCCTATTCCATGGTGATGATGACCCCGAAACAGCTTCTGGCCATTCGCGATCCGCACGGCTTCCGCCCGCTCAACCTGGGGCGGCGGATGGGCACCTACGTCGTCGCTTCGGAAACCTGCGCCTTCGACCTCATTGGCGCGGAATACTTGCGGGAGATCGAGCCGGGGGAGCTGCTGGTGATCGACGAGGACGGCCCACGGAGCTATCGGCTGCCCGAGGTGGCCGAGCGACACGCGTGCATCTTCGAGTTCGTCTACTTCTCACGGCCGGATAGCGTCATCTTCTCGGAGAACGTCGACAAATGCCGCCGCAAACTGGGGAAGAACCTGGCCCTGGAGCATCCGGCCGACGCCGATATCGTCATTTCCGTGCCAGATAGCTCGAATACCGCCGCCATCGGCTATTCGCGGCGCACCGGGATCAAGTTCGAGATCGGACTGATCCGGAATCATTACATCGGGCGTACCTTCATCCATCCTTCGCAGACTCTGCGCGACTTCAGCGTGAGGGTGAAATTCAACCCCGTGCGGGGCGTCCTCGAGGGCCGGCGGGTGGTTGTGGTGGAGGATTCCATCGTCCGGGGAACCACGTTGCGGCAGCTGGTGGGTGTATTGCGGCGCGCCGGGGCGAAGGAAGTGCACGTGCGCGTCGCCTCGCCCCCCATCATTTCGCCCTGTTACTACGGGATGGATTTTCCCACCAAGCAGGAGCTGATCGCCGCCAACATGACGGTGGAGCAGATCCGGGAATTCATCGGGGCGGATTCGTTGGCTTACCTTTCCGTGGAGGGGCTGCTGGCGGCAGTCCCGCACGAGAAGGGAGGCTATTGCACCGCCTGTTTCACGGGTCAGTACCCGGTACCTCCGGAAGCCGGAATCGACAAGTACCAGCTCGAGGTCAGCGCGGAAGAGGTTTGAGTTTTCCGGGGGAGTTGCGCGATCGGGAGGCATCAGACCGCCGGGGAGAATCCACCGACCCTCCGCGGGATGAGCGACGGGGAAAACGATGCGGATCCTGGACTACCTGTTCGTGCTGCGCCCGACGCTTTATTTTGCCGTGTGGACTGTTTTCCTTTGCGGGGTGCGCGCGGCGCGCGTTTTCGGCGAAGCCCGGATCCACGGAGGAGCCGAGCGCTTCTGGCTTCTCGCCGCCGCGGCCTCCTTCACGATGGGCAGCGTCTTCATCGTGAACCAGCTCAAAGATGTGGCCACCGACCTTGCCAACGACAAGCTGTACCTCATCGCGCGGAATGAGATCCCCGCGCGTCGTGCGGCCATCGAGGCGGGGATCCTGCTGGCGGCCGGGCTGGCTTGCGCGGCTGCGGCCGGCATCGCGGCTTTGGTCCTCTGCCTCGCGCTCTTCGGAATCGGGGGTCTAGCCTACAGCTACGAACCTCTTCTTTGGAAGAACCGCCCTTTCCTCGGCTTATGGGTGAATGCAGCGGGGGCATTTCTGATTTTCGGGCTGGGGTGGATTGCGCTGTCTCCGTTTCGGCTTCCTCTTTTTCGATTCGGCTTGCCGTACGTGCTGGCAGTGGCGGGAGTCTACCTGCTCACGACGATCCCGGATGAGCCGGGAGACCGGCAGGCGGGGAAGGTCACCTTCGTGGTCCGGTACGGCTGTCGAGCCACGACCCTGTGGGCCATGATTGCGGTTGCGGCTGCCCTTGTGGGCGGCGGCGTGAACCGTGATCCCATCATCGGGATCCCTGCCCTCGGGGCTCTGCCCCTCTTTGCATTGGCCGCAGCCCGACGCGAGCTGCGGGATGTCCTTCGAGCCGTGAAGTTCGGGATCTTTCTCCAGGCCTTAACGGTCTGTGCCGTTTTCCCCGCATATCTACTGTTGTTGGCCGTTGTCTTTTTTGGTTCGAAGCTGTACTATCGAAGGCGGTTCGGGGTGGATTACCCTAGCTTTCAGACATGAGGGAGGTCCGGAATTGAATCGGATTGTTATCCGCGAGGGCGTCTGCGACCTTTGCGGCACCTGTGTGGGGGTATGTCCGGTCGACTGCATGGAGCTCACTGAAACCCGGCTCCAGATCGATGCGGACAGGTGCATCCTCTGCGAGATGTGTGTGGAAATCTGCCCGGTGGACGCTCTGGAGCTCTGCGATGGACGATCGGTATGATGTGATTGTGGTGGGTGCGGGTCCCGCTGGATCCACCGCGGCCCGCTTCGCCGCTCTGGGGGGAGCTCGGGTGCTGCTCCTCGAAAAGGATCGCGAAGTCGGCATCCCGGTTCGCTGTGCGGAGGGAATCGGGGACGAGGGTCTACGGAGCGTGCTGGAGCCCCGGGAGCGCTGGATCGCGGCCCGGATCGACGCCGCGGAGCTGGTGGCTCCCGACGGGACCCGCGTTCGCCTTTCGTACCCGAGCGCTGGCTACGTCCTCCATCGCAAGATCTTCGACTACGACCTGGCGCAGATGGCCGCAGAGGCGGGGGTAGAAGTGCGGACGAAGGCCTACGTCCACGGTCTCCTGTGGGAGGACGGGAGAGTGGCCGGCGTACGGGTCCTCCACTTGGGGGAAGATCGCGCCATCCGAGCGCAAATCGTGATCGGCGCGGACGGCGTGGAATCGCGCGTTGGCCGTTGGGCCGGTTTGAATACCGTCACCTCAATGCATGACATGGAAGCGTGCGTCCAGGTCACAGCTAGCCGGGTGGAAGTGGAGCCGAATGTCTGCTACTTTTACTTCGGCAAGGAGGTAGCTCCGGGTGGCTATGCCTGGGTTTTCCCGAAGGGGGATGGGGTGGCGAACATCGGCCTCGGCGTGTCCGGGGATTACTCCGGGCGGAAGAAGCCGATCGCTTACCTGCGGCAGTTCCTCGCCGAACGTTTCCCGAAAGCCTCCATCCTGACGTGGGTCGCTGGAGGAGTGCCGTGCGCTCCCACCCTCAAGGAGATCGTGGCAGACGGCGTGATGCTGGTGGGGGACGCAGCTCATCAGGCCAATCCGATCAGCGGAGGCGGCATCGCCACGGCTTTGATCGCCGGGAAGATTTGCGGCCGGGTGGCGGCGGAGGCGATCCGGGATGGCGATGTGTCGAAGAAAAGGCTCGCACAGTACGCCAAGGAGTGGCACAAGGCCGAAGGGAAAACCCACGAGCGCTTCTACCGGATCAAGGAGGGAGTGTACCGACTTTCGGATGAGGATCTGAACCGCACGGCGCACATGTTGGCCCAGCTCCCTCCAGAGGAGATCACCATCACCCGAGTGTTCCGGACGGCGCTCTTCCGGGAGCCCAGGCTTCTGCTGGAGGTGGCTAAGGTCTTTGTGGGTTGAGGCGGATTCGCCGAGAAGCCATGCTGCTAACGATTCCCAACATCCTCTCCCTTCTTCGACTTGGGGTGTTCCTCCCGGCAGCGTACCTGGCCTGGCTGGATGCCCCGGAGAAGAGGGTCGCGGCCGCGGCCTTGCTCCTGTTCATGGCAGCGACGGACGTTGCCGACGGCTACCTGGCCCGTCACCTCCGCCAGAAGAGCGAAATCGGCCGGATCCTCGATCCGCTCATCGACAAGATCTGCGTTGGCGGTATGTTCCTCGTGCTGGCGTTCAGGGGGAGGGTGCCCTGGTGGCTGGTGTCCCTCGTGGTGGGCCGTGACCTTTTGATCCTTCTGGCTGGGCTTGTGATGCTCGGACGTTTCCGCCGGGTGACGGAATCGAATTGGTGCGGAAAGGCTGCCGTTGCGGTGTTCATTTCCGCCTTGATTGTCTACCTCCTCGACCTGCGCCTCCTGCTTCGTCCCGCTCTGGTCCTTTCGGTCGCAGCGGTCGTGGTGAGTGTTTCGGTGTACGGCTGGCGATTCGTCCGGATCCTGGCCGGGAAGGAATTGCCACCGCCTCCCGTAGAACCCCAGTTGGCCGGATCCCCCTCAGTGCCTGCGGAGAGAACGATCTGAACTCTGCCGGATGCGAGAAGGGCCGTGCCCGCTCCGTTGTGGCAGGGGCAGGACAAGAGGCGCGCGGCGGCCGCGGCCGGTGCATCGGGGAGTGAAGGCCTTGGAGGCTTTCTTCGAGTGAAGGTGTACCTGGAAAACCTCGGCTGTCCGAAGAATCAGGTGGATGCGGAGTACGTGCTCGCGGCGGTGGTCGGCGGCGGTGCGGAGGTCGTGGCTACCCCGGCGGAGGCGGATGCGCTCATTGTGAACACATGTGCATTCATCGAGCCGGCGCGGGCGGAGTCGATAGAAACGATCCTTGAGCTGGCCGCGTTAAAAAAGCGCGATGCGAAGCTCTTTGTCATCGGCTGTCTGGCGCAGCGTTTCGCCGAAGAGCTGCGGGCCAGCCTGCGGGAGGCGGAGCTCGTCCTCGAGTCCCGCGACCCCTGGCAGCTGGGTCAGCAGCTCCGGCAAGCCTTGGGCCTCCCCGGAGGTTGTGCAATCGTTCGGGAGGATCGGCATCTGCTGAGCCCGCGCCATTTCGCGTACTTGAAGCTCGCGGAGGGCTGCGACAATCGCTGTGCGTACTGCACGATTCCTCTGATCAAGGGCAGCTACGTCAGCCGGCCTCTCCAGCAGATCCTTTCGGAGGCGGAGAGGCTTGCCGCGCGGGGTGTGCGGGAGCTCATCCTGGTGGCTCAAGATACGACCTATTACGGCTGGGATCGCGGCGAGCGGGGAGCACTTGCGAGTCTGGTGGAAGGGCTGGCCAAGATCGCTGGGATCGAATGGATCCGGATCCTGTACGCCCATCCGGCTCACGTGGATGTTGACATGATCTGCCGGCTGATGCAGATCCCGCAAGTATGCCGCTACTTGGACCTCCCCATCCAGCACGCTTCCGATCGAATCCTGCGTTCGATGGGGCGGCGCACGGACCAGCGACAATTGAGAGAACTGGTGGAAACGTTGCGGAGCCGGGTCGATGGGATCGCCCTGCGCACGACGGTCCTCGTGGGCTTCCCCGGCGAGACGCCGGAGGATTTCGACCAGCTGGTCGAGTTCCTCACCTGGGCCCGATTCGAGAGGGTGGGTGTGTTCGGCTACTGGCGGGAGCCGGGCACGCGGGCAGCCAGGATGCGAGGGCATGTCCCGCCCGAGGTGATCGCGGAAAGGGTGGACACGATCTCCGACTTGGCCAACACCCTGGCGCAGGAGTGGTACGAATCCCAGGTTGGGCGCCGGCTGAAAGTGCTGGTGGATGCACATGCTGAGGAAGGTGGGTCTTTCCTCGGCAGGACCGAATGGGACGCGCCGGAGATCGACGGCGTCGTCCGTCTCGAGGGGGCAGCCGAGGCGGGCCGGTTCGTGCAATGCGAAATCCGCGAGGCGGCGCCCTTCGAGCTGCGGGGGGTGATCACGGGAACAGGCGTGGGCCGAGGTGGGCTGGCTGTATCGGTCAGTCCGTCGGCTTCTGTGGCGGTTCGGCACGGGAGGTGAGACCATGAGAAAATGGTTGGCAATGGGGCTGGCTGCCTGGGCTAGTCTCGGCCTTTCCACCGGCACGGCGCAAGTGGAAATGAGCGGCGCCCCGGCGGAGGAGGTGCCCGTATTTCATTTCGACGTGGTGAATGTGGCGTCCACCGCGGACACAAACCTCTCGCGTCTCAAAGTCTTCGTGAAGATTGCCTACGACGAGCTCTCCTTTGTCAAGACGGACAGTGGCTACCGGGCGGCCTACGAGGTTTCCATGGTCCTTTTCGATGAGCGTGGCGAGCAAGCCGCCGGCAAGATCCTCTCGCGACAGCTTGTGGTTCCAAATTACGACGCCACCAACTCCCGCACCGATTTCGACATCACCGAAGCGGACTTCGACGTCAGGCCGAGCGAGTATCGGCTGGCCATCGGCCTAATGGACATGGAAACCAGAAGGACCGGCAATCGCAAGGCGAAGGTGCTCGCGCGGGACTTCTTCCATTCGCCCCTCTCCCTGAGCGATGTGATGCTGACCTCGTTCTTCGAAGGGGATGCGCGTCGTTCCCTCGGGCCGCAGGAGAAGTCCGCCGCCGACGTGAGCAAGAGCCCGAGGAGCATCGCCGCCATCTTCGAGCTGTACAGCCGCACCAATTCCGACTCGGTGAAGATCGAATACACGGTTCGGAATGCCCGCAACGAGCGGGTCCTCCGAGGAAGCTACTGGAAGATGAAGAGCGGCACCTGCACGCCCGACACCCTGCGCCTCGAGTCCCAGAAGCTGCAGCCTGGGAGGTACTTCCTCCAGCTCACCGCCAGCGACGGGATTCTGAAGGATCACGTGGAGAAGCTCTTCAACGCCAGCTGGTCGGGACTGCCACCGACGATCTCGGACCTCGAACTGGCCATCGAGCAGGTTCGCTACATTGCCACACGGGAGGAATGGAGCAAGCTCAAGAAGGCCAAGCCCGAAGACAAGCCGCGGCTCTTCCAGGAGTTCTGGGCACGGCGAGACCCCACGCCCGGTACCCCCGCCAACGAAGCCATGGATGAACACTACCGGCGAGTGCAATATGCCAACGAGAACTTCTCCGGCTTCCAGGAAGGCTGGAAAACGGACATGGGGATGGTATACATCATCCTCGGTCCGCCCGATGATATCGAGCGCCATCCCTTCGACGTAGACAGCAAGCCCTACGAGATCTGGTACTATTACGGCATCAACCGTCAGTTCATCTTCGTCGACGAGAATGGCTTCGGTGAGTACCGCCTCTACAATCCCTACGCCCTGTGGGACTGGCAGCGGAATCAGCAGTAGGCTGGGGTACGAGCCAGATGGTCGTTTGGACCGGAAGGGAGATCAGTTGCAGCCTGCCGGCGTGAGCAAGATTTCCGAGGACAAGGGGGACGCGTCGAAGCCCATCATTCCCCCGGGGATCCAGCCCGGGGATACCATTGGCATCGTAGCTCCGGCGAGTCCCATGTTGCCCGAGCGCCTCGAGGCGGGGGTGCGGTATTTGACCTCGCGGGGCTACCGCATCCTGCTGGGGGAGCACGTGAGACGCCAGCGGGGCTACTTGGCTGGGACGGACGCCGAGCGGGCCGAGGACCTGATGCGCATGTTCGCCGATCCCGAGGTGAAGGCGATCGTGGCGGCCCGAGGGGGGTACGGAACGCAGCGGATCCTGGACGGGCTCGATTTCGGCCTCATTGCCTCCCATCCGAAGCTGCTCATTGGCTACAGCGACCTGACTGCGCTTCAGCTGGCCATTTGGAAGCATTCCGGGCTTGTGACCTACTCGGGCCCCATGGCCGCCATCGAGATGGGCAGAGGGATTCATCCTTTCACCGAGCGGGCCTTCTGGGGATTGGTCGAGAGACCGGGGATTGCCGGCAGGCTCGAGCTTCCCCCGGATTGCGCGGTACGATGCCTGCGGCCCGGCGTAGCAAGGGGGAGGATCCTTGGAGGCTGTCTTTCCGTCGTGACGACCCTGCTCGGCACCCGGCACCGGCCCGATTTTGCCGGCGCAATTCTCCTGCTTGAGGACATTGGCGAAGAGCCGTACCGTATCGACCGCTACCTGGCGCAGCTCTGTCACGCCGGGGTACTGGACGAGGTGGCGGGGGTCATCCTCGGGCAGTTCATCGACTGTGTGCCGGCCTTCAGAGAAACGCCGAGCCTCACCGTGGAAGAGGTGCTGGAGGACTACTTCGGCGAACTCCCGGTTCCGGTGCTGGCTGGCTTCCCGTACGGCCACGGAGAGGTCAAGCTGACTATCCCGCTCGGGATCGAAGCCGAGCTGGATGCCGGGGCCGGGGAGCTCCGTCTGCTCGAGCCGAGTGTGCAGACGGGGGATGTGGTCGCCTCGTGAGGCCACGCGCCTCCGGCCCGTCGGCCGCGTTTGGGATCACCGGAAAGATCCCGCCTGAGAGCTCCTCGTTTGCTGACCGTGCGAAAGTGAACTCCCTTCGAGAAGCGGCGTTCCTCACGACGCCCTCCGCGCTGTGGCATTCTGCCCGAGATTGGGTCAGGGGGGACGAGCCAACCACGCGGAGCGTGGCTGGAAACGCCTTGCAAAATGAGGCGGATTGTGGTACATTTTTCGCGATGCTCCTAGATCTTGAACGACTTAGGGGCGAGGCCATCCTCGCCCCGATGGCGGGTTTCGGTGATGCGGTCTTTCGCTCCCTGTGCCGGGCGGAGGGGGCCGCTCTTGTGGTGACGGAGATGGTCAGCGCCGAGGGGATCCTCCGGGGGGCGAGGCGCACGTGGGAGTTGGCGGAGTTCGGCGAGGAAGAGCGGCCCGTCTTGATTCAGCTCTTCGGCTCGGATCCGGGGAGGGTGGCGGAGGCGGCGGAGCGCATCCTCAGTCTCCGTCCCGACGGGATTGATCTGAACTTCGGCTGCCCGATCCCGAAGGTTGTGAGGAGGGGAGAGGGAGCGGCTCTTCTCCGGGACCTCGCGCGGATGGAGCGCATCGCGCGGGAGGTGGTGCGAGCTGTTCCCGTCCCGGTGACGGCGAAGATTCGGAGTGGTTGGTCGGCTGCGGAGATCGTGGCGGTGGAGGCGGCACAGCGCTTGGAGCAGGCGGGAGTGGCGGCCGTCACCATCCACCCAAGGACGCGGGAGCAGCGCTTCGCTGGCAAGGCCGACTGGTCCCTCATCAAGGAGGCCAAGAAGTCGGTGCGGATCCCGGTGATCGGGAACGGCGACGTCCGGGGAGCGGAAGACGCACTGCGCATGCTAGAAGAGACGGGCTGCGACTTGGTGATGATCGGACGAGGTGCGCTCGGGCGGCCGTGGATTTTCCGGCAAGTGCGGCATCTGCGGCAGGGTGCACCGGTCCGTGATCCTCTCCCGCGGGATCGGGTGCGAGCAGCTGTCCGCCACCTCGAGCTTTGCGCCGCTCGCTACGGGGATCCACGCGGGCTACGAATCGCCAAACCTCATCTTTCCTCTTACCTGAAAGGTCTGCCGGGGGCCTCGCAGGTCAAGGACAGGCTTTTCCGGGCAGCCAGCGCGAGGGAGGCGATCGACTATCTCCAGGAGTACGAGGAACGGCTCACCCACGGGCAAAGGTCTCCTGGAGAAGCTGGAGGGTAGGGGAGGCAGGGTCCATCCTGCCTCTTTTTTTGGCCATGCCGAGCTTCGCTTCGGTGCAGGGAAGCGGAATCGGAAGGGCGGAAACGGATCCCTATCCGAGGGGGCGAGTGTGGGCAGGTGAACCAATCGAGGGAGGACTTATGCGGAGGACGAGGGTGATCATCATGGGCGCAGCGGGTAGGGACTTTCACAACTTCAACGTCCTGTATCGGGACAATCCGGAGTACGAGGTCGTGGCTTTCACCGCGACGCAGATCCCGAACATCGACGACCGGAAGTATCCGGCGTCCCTCGCGGGCGAGCTCTACCCCGACGGGATCCCGATCTATCCGGAGGACGAGCTCGCGGAGCTGGTACGCCGGTTCGAAGTAGATCAAGTAGTCTTCGCCTACAGCGATGTTTCGCACGAGCATGTGATGCACAAGGCATCTGAGGCGATTGCCTCGGGAGCTTCGTTCCTTCTCCTTGGACCGAGGCATACCATGCTCCGGAGTCGGGTGCCGGTGGTGGCTGTCTGCGCGGTGCGGACCGGCTGCGGGAAGAGCCAAACTACGCGTCGAGTGACCGATATCCTCCGGGCGCGTGGGGCGAGGGTTGTCGTTGTGCGTCATCCGATGCCGTACGGGGATCTCGTGGCCCAGAGGGTGCAGAGATTCGCCAACCTCGAGGATTTGGATCGCTATCCGTGCACCATCGAGGAGAGGGAGGAATACGAGCCGCACCTGCGCCGTGGCAACGTGGTGTATGCGGGCGTGGACTATTCCGAGATCCTTCGCCAGGCCGAGAGCGAAGCGGATGTCCTGGTCTGGGATGGAGGGAACAACGACCTTCCCTTCTTCCGGCCTGACCTCCACATTGTGGTCGTCGACCCTCACCGGCCCGGCCACGAGCTGAGTTACCACCCCGGAGAAGCCAATCTGAGGATGGCGGATGCGGTGGTCATCAACAAGGAGGACACGGCCTCGTGGCAGGACATCGAAGCGGTCCGGCAGAATGTCCTCCGTGTGAATCCCCGGGCGAGGATTGTGGATGCGGCGTCGCCGATTTTCGTGGAGGAGCCCGAGGTGGTTCGGGGTAGGCGAGTTCTGGTGGTGGAGGACGGGCCTACCCTCACCCACGGCGAGATGGGATACGGGGCCGGCACGGTGGCTGCGCGGCGCTTCGGGGCCTCCGAGCTGGTCGATCCGCGCCCATACCTGGTTGGGACGCTGCGCGATACCTTCGCCGCTTACCCCCATCTCGGTCGCGTGCTTCCCGCCATGGGATACGGCGCGCAGCAGATTCGCGAGCTGGAGGAAACCATCGCCGCAGTCCCGGCCGATGCGGTGGTGATCGCCACGCCCGTCGACCTGCGCCGGCTGATCAAGATCGAGAAACCCAGCACGCGGGTTTACTACGAGCTCCAGGAGATCGGTCGGCCCACCCTTGAGGAGATCCTGGAGCCCATCCTTCAGCGATTGGTGCATCCGTGAGGGAATGGGGGTGCCGGGCGTGAGTGTTCAACTGGGCAAGGTGGCGGTGGTGGCTCTGGGCGGCAACGCCATCACCCGCGAGTTTGAGGAAGGGAACATCACGCAGCAATTTGCCAATACCCGGCGAAGCCTGGTGGGTGTGGCGGACCTGATCGAACGCGGTTATCGCGTGGTGCTCACCCACGGCAATGGGCCGCAGGTGGGCAATGCCCTAATTCGGGTGGAGGAGACCCGCCATCTCGTTCCGCCGCTGCCGCTGGGCGTGATCGTGGCGGACCTCCAAGGTGGGATGGGCTACATGATCCAGCAGTCGCTTCAGAATAAGCTGATCAAGCGGGGCATCCAGCGGGAAGTCTGCACGGTGGTGACGCAGGTGATCGTGGATAAGAATGACCCGTCCATCTTGAACCCCACCAAGTTTGTGGGCCCATTCATCCCGGAGGACCGGGTGGAGGAGTTCCGCCGCACTCGTGGCTGGGTGATCAAGCGGGATCCGGGGCGGGGTTGGCGACGCGTCGTACCCTCGCCGTTGCCGATTGCCATCGTGGAGAAGGCAACGATCCGGATGCTTGTGGAGCAGGGGGTGGTTGTCATCGCCGCCGGCGGCGGGGGCATCCCCGTCTATGTCGAGGAGGACGGAACGTACGAGGGGGTGGACGGAGTGGTGGACAAGGATCGAGCCGCAGCGATTCTGGCTCGAGAGATCGGTGCGGAGGAACTCTACATTCTGACGGGTGTGGACAAGGTCGCGCTGAATTTCCGCCAGCCGGGACAGGTGGATCTCGATTTCATGACGGTGGCAGAGGCCAAGGAGTACCATCGGCAAGGCCACTTCCCCAAAGGGAGCATGGGGCCCAAGATCGAGGCGGCCATCGATTTCCTCGAACACGGGGGGAAGTTGGTGATGATCACCTCGGTCCAGCGGTTCCCGGAAGCGCTGAACGGTCGGACGGGGACGAGGATTGTGCCTTGAGGCGGAGAGCGAGCGAGGGAGGGAGAAGGTGAAGATCCACGAGTTCCAGGCCAAGGAGTTGCTGCGCGCCCACGGCGTGCCCACGCCGCGAGGCGCGGTGGTTTCCCAGCCCGAGGAAGCTCGGCGGGTGGCTGAGGAATTGGGGACGCCCGTCGTCCTAAAAGCCCAAATCCATGCCGGGGGTAGAGGCAAGGCCGGGGGCATCCGGCTGGCGCGCTCGCCGGAGGAGGCGGAACAACTGGCCTCGCAGATGCTGGGTATGAAGCTGGTGACGGCGCAGACCGGGCCGGGAGGCCGGATTGTACGCCGTCTTCTGGTGGAAGAGGCTCTGGACATCGAGCGCGAGTTGTATGCTGGCCTCGTGCTCGACAGAGCGGCTGAGCGGCTGGTCTTCATGGTCAGTGGAGAAGGGGGCGTGGAGATCGAAGAGGTAGCTACCCGCTCCCCGGAGAAGATCCTGAAGGAACATGCCGACCCAGCTCACGGGTTGGCTGACTTTCAGCTGCGGAGGCTGGCCTTCGGTCTGGGGCTTCGAGATGAACTGATGAGACAGGCCTTGCGCCTATTCCGGGGACTTTACCAAGCCTACCTGGCCACGGACGCTTCGCTGGCGGAGATCAATCCCCTGGTCGTCACGCGAGACGGCCGGCTGCTCGCCCTGGACGCGAAGATCAACCTGGACGACAATGGTCTCTTCCGCCATCCCGAACTCCTGGCCTTGCGGGACCTGGAGGAAGAAGATCCGCTCGAGGTGGAGGCTTCCCGGTACCATCTCAACTACATCCGCTTGGACGGAAACGTGGGGTGCATGGTGAACGGCGCCGGCTTGGCCATGGCCACAATGGATGTCATCAAGCTCTACGGAGGGAGCCCGGCCAACTTCCTGGATGTGGGAGGAGGAGCCTCTGCCGAGACGGTGGCCAACGGGTTCCGCATTCTCCTCTCGGACCGCAACGTGAGGGCTGTGCTCATCAATATCTTCGGGGGCATCGTGCGTTGCGACCGGGTGGCTCAGGGCGTGATCGAAGCCAGTCGCCGGGTGGGGGCGAAGGTTCCGATCGTGGTGCGCCTGCAGGGGACCAACGCTGAGGAGGCGGCCCGTTTGCTTGAGGAATCGGGCCTGAACTTCCTCGTCGCGTCCGACCTGGCAGAGGCTGCGCAAAAGGCCGTTGCGGCAGCCTCCGTCGCCTGAGAGAGGGACAACCATCGGGAGCTTGCGGAGGAGGCTAACCGTGGGTATTCTCGTCGACAAGAACACAAGGCTGGTGGTTCAGGGCATTACGGGAGGCGAAGGTTCCTTCCACACGCGCCAAATGATGGAGTACGGGACTAACGTGGTGGCTGGGGTCACGCCAGGCAAGGGAGGGCAAAAGTTCGACGGCAAGGTCCCCATTTTCGACACCGTGGAACAAGCGGTTCGGGAAACGGGGGCCAACGCCTCGGTGGTGTTTGTGCCCCCGGCCTTCGCGCCGGATGCGATGATGGAGGCATCCGAAGCGGGGATCCCGCTGGTCGTCTGCATCACGGAGGGAATCCCCGCGCTGGACATGGTCAAAGTGAAGGACTACCTCGCCCGGCGCGGCACGCTCCTGGTTGGCCCCAATTGCCCGGGCGTCATCACCCCGGGCCAGTGCAAGGTGGGCATCATGCCGGGATTCATCCATCGGCCCGGTCCCATCGGTGTGGTATCGCGCAGCGGAACTTTGACCTACGAGGCTGTGTATCAATTGTCCCAGCTTGGGCTGGGGCAATCCACGTGCGTAGGGATCGGGGGCGACCCCATTGTCGGCACAACGTTTGTAAATGTTCTGGAGCTCTTCCAGGTTGATCCCTACACCGAGGCGGTCGTCTTGATCGGAGAGATTGGGGGGACTGCGGAGGAAGAGGCCGCGCAGTACATCCGGACCTCCTTCTCGAAGCCCGTGGTGGCGTTCATCGCCGGCCAGACAGCTCCCCCGGGGAGAAGGATGGGCCACGCGGGGGCCATCATCGCAGGGGGGAAGGGCACCGCGAAGGAGAAGATTGAGGCTCTGGAGGAAGCGGGAGTAGTGGTTTGTCCGAACCCTGCCGAAATTGGGAAAACCATGAGATCGGTTCTCAGGAAGTAGAAAAGGGTTCGGGCGTTCCAGGAGGCGGAGGCATGGCAGAGACGCGAGTGCAGGAGGGAAAGGCTGCGGGGGCAGTTGAACAACCCAGTCCGGGGAAGTCGCTGCCCCGGATCGAAGTGATCGCGGATTTCTGCAAGGGATGCGAGATCTGCGTCGTGATGTGTCCGCGGAACGTGTTGGAGATGCGCGCCGACCCCAGCCGCTGGGTGGGATCGGTTGTGGCGGTGGTGCGACCGGAGGCATGCACGCGCTGCATGCTGTGCGAGGTCCATTGCCCGGACTTCGCCATCAAGGTATTCTGAGACGGGAGGGAGCCGTTGGCGAAGGAAGTGCGACTCTGGGAGGGTAACCATCTGGTGGCCGAGGCGGCGATCCTGGCGGGGTGTCGTTTCTTCGCCGGGTATCCCATTACGCCGTCCTCGGAAATTGCCGAGTACATGGCTGTCCGCCTGCCCCAGGTGGGCGGCACCTTCATCCAGATGGAGGATGAAATCGCCTCGATGGGGGCGATCATCGGGGCAAGCCTTGCCGGCGTGAAGTCCATGACGGCTACGAGCGGCCCCGGCTTTTCCTTGAAGCAGGAGAATCTGGGATACGCCTGTATGGCCGAGATCCCGGTGGTTGTGGTGGACGTGATGCGTGGCGGCCCTAGCACGGGTCTTCCGACCCACCCCTCGCAGATGGACGTGATGCAAGCCCGCTGGGGAACTCACGGGGACCACTGGATCATCGCCCTGGCGCCGGCCTTCATCCACGAGATCTTCTGGGCCACCGTGCGCGCCTTCAATCTGTCGGAAAAGCTCCGGATCCCTGTGATCCTGCTTCTGGACGAGATTCTCGCGCACATGCACGAGGGTTTCCGCCTGCCGGACAGCTCGGAGATCGAGATCGTGGATCGGGCCAAACCCACGGTGCCGCCCGACCGGTACTTCCCGTATGACGAGAGCCAAGGCGATGTCCCCCCCTTGGCCGCGTTCTTCAGCGGCTACCGCTTCAACATCACCGGCTTGAACCATGACAAATCGGGCTTCCCGACCACGAATCCGGAAATCATCCAGCGGGACATGGAGCGCCAGCGCCGCAAGATCGAACGCCACCTGGACGAGATCCTGTGGTGGGATGAACATGAGCTGGAGGGTGCGGAGCTGGCGGTGATCGCCTACGGCTCCATTGGGAGAAGCGCGCACGCGGCCGTGGACAGGGCGAGAGCGCTTGGCATCCGCGCCGGGCTGTTTCGGCCGATCACCCTGTGGCCATTCCCGGAGAAGCGGGTTGCCGCTCTGGCTGAGCAGGTGAGGACCATCCTCGTCCCCGAAATGAACATGGGACAGCTCGTGTTGGAGGTGGAGCGCGTCGCAGCCGGTCGCTGCGACGTGGTGCCCTTGGGTAAGGTGGGTGGCATCCCCATTGACCCTCCGGAGATCCTGGAAGCCATCAAGGCGAGGGTGTGACCGATGGCGTTCGACTACGAGAAGTACTTGCGTATGGAACGGATGCCGCACATGTGGTGTCCAGGCTGCGGCATCGGGATTGTGGTCAAAGCCATGTTGCGGGCCATCGAGAAGATGGGATGGTCCCAGGACGACGTGGCCGTGGTTTCCGGGATCGGCTGTACCAGTCGAACCCCGGGATATCTCGATTTCAACACGCTCCATACGACCCACGGGAGGGCGTTGGCCTTCGCCACCGGGCTAAAACTGGCCCGTCCGGACAAGCACGTCATCGTCATCTCGGGTGATGGCGATGCTGCCGCCATCGGGGGCAATCACTTCCTCCACGCTTGCCGACGCAACATCGACATCACCCTCATCGTGGTGAACAACTACATCTACGGCATGACGGGTGGACAGGCTTCGCCAACGACCCCCTTCGGGATGCGGGCTTCGACCGCGCCCTACGGCGCTGTGGATCCGGCAATGGACATCTGCCAGGTTGCCATCGCCGCGGGGGCCACCTATGTTGCGCGGGGCACGGTGGCGCAGGGGCTGCTTCTGGAGCGGTACATCCTGAACGGGCTGAAACACAAGGGGTTCAGCGTGATCGAGGCCATGTCCGATTGCCCGGTCCAGTACGGGAGGCGGAACCGCATGTCCAGTGCCGTGGAGATGATCCAATGGATCCGCGACCACGGGGTCCCGGTCACGCGAGCCAAGGAGCTGCCGCCGGAGGAGCTGGAAGGGAAGTTCGTGACCGGCGAACTTCACGTGGCCGAGCGTCCGGAGTACACGGAAGAATATCGTCGCCTTATCGAAAAGGCGCAGAAAGCGGCGGAGGGAGCGCACGGATGAAGCACTACGAACTCCGATTCGGCGGAGTGGGTGGACAGGGGGTCATCCTGGCCGGCGCGATCCTGGCGGAGGCAGCGGTCATTTACGATGGGCTTTACGCGGTGCAAAGTCCGACCTACACGGCCCAGGTCCGGGGCGGCGCCACCAAGGTGGACGTGATCATCTCCGACCGGCCGGTGATCTACCCTCGGGCGACGGAGATCGACTTCTTCCTCGCGCTGGCCCAGCGATCTTACGACGTCTTCCACCATCAGCTGAAGGACGGCGGAATCGTGCTGGTGGACGAGACGTTGGTCACCCGCGTGGATGAGGATCGCTACCGCGTGCTCCGGGTGCCCATCACCGATTTGGCCGAACGGGAGATCGGGCGGGTGGTCGTGGTGAATGCCATCTCACTCGGTCTGACGGTGGGCATCACAGGGGTTGTTTCCCGCCGCGCCATCGAACAGGCTGTGGCCGCACGTGCCCCGAAGGGCACAGTCGATATGAACCTCAAGGCATTGAACCTCGGATTCGAGCAGGCAGCAAGACTCGGTTTCCCGGTGGAAGAACGGACGGAGGAGGCGGTGTGAGGGAGCGGACCCTGGCGATCCTGAAACCCGACTGCGTGCGTCGCAAGTTGGTGGGAAAGGTCCTGGATCGGATCCTCGAGGCTGGATTCGAGATTGTGGGGATGAAGCTGGTGCAGATGACGGAGGCTCAGGCGAAGCAGTTTTATGCCGTTCATCGCGAGCGCCCGTTCTATGCCGACCTTGTGCGCTTCATGAGCTCCGGGCGGAGCGTGGCGCTCGTGCTGGAGAAGGAGAACGCCGTAGCTGCCTTCCGGGAACTGATCGGCGCCACAGATCCGAAAGAGGCGGCCCCTGGGACGATCCGGAGAGAGTTCGCCGAGAACAAGCAGGAAAACATTGTGCACGGCTCGGACTCGGAGGAGACCGCAGCCAAGGAGATAGCCTTTTTCTTCAGCGAAGCTGAGCTCATTGCTAACCAACTTCCGGAGTAACGAAATGGACGAGAGGGAGAAAGGGATTGGGCTGGAGGATCTGCGGGAGCTCCGGGAATTGGGGAGGAAGGCTGAAGGGGAGGCAATCCTGGATGTCGCGGTGGTTGGCGGCGGGACGATGGGGCGGGGCATCGCCCAGACGCTGGCGGCCCGTGGCATCAACGTGATCTTGGTCGAGAAAGACGAACCGGCCGCCGAACGAAGCCGCCAACTTCTGGAGGAGGACCTGGACCGCGAGATCGAGCGCTGGGCCCTGACGCCGAGCGACAAGCGGGCCATTCTGGCGCGCATCCGCATAGGGACGGATCTGGAGGAGTTGGAACGCTACAGCGTGGTGATCGAGGCGATCACCGAAAACCTCGAGGCCAAACAGGATCTCTTCCGCAGGCTCGATTCCATTTGCCCGCCGAAGACGGTCTTCGTGACCAATACCTCCACCCTGAGCATCACCGAGATCGCCGCCGCCACCCGGCGGGAAGATCGGGTGATCGGCATGCACTTCCTCAATCCGGTGCCGAAAGTGCCCTTGGTGGAGATCGTGCGTGGGCTCAAGACCTCCGATGAAACCTTCCAGATCGCCAAGAGGCTGGCAGAGCGCCTGGGGAAGACCGCCGTCGAGGTGTACGAGTACCCCGGCTACGTGACGACCCGAATCATCGTGACCATGCTCAACGAGGCCATGCACGTGCTGATGGAGGGGGTTGCGACGGCCGAGGGCATTGATACGGCCATGAAACTCGGCTTCAATTTCCCCATCGGTCCCCTGGCCCTGGCGGATATGATGGGCCTGGACGAGGTGATGACCTGGATGGAGACCCTGTTCCGGGAGTTGGGCGACATGAAGTATCGCCCCTGTCCCCTATTGCGCAAGCTGGTGCGAGCCGGCCATCTCGGTCGCAAGACGGGAAGGGGATTCTTCATCTACGACGAGTCCGGTAAGAAGATCGGAGAGGCTCGATGAAAGTTCTCGTGCTCAATTGTGGGAGTTCCTCGGTCAAGTATCAGCTCATCGACACTGACGAACGGAAGGCGCTGGCTGTCGGGGATGTGTCGCGGATCGGGATGACGGAGGCGGTTCTGTCGCATCGCCGCCACGACGGGGATGAGGTGAAGCTCACCGGCGAGATCCTGGATCACCAGGTGGCCATCGAATATGTGCTGAGCATCCTGCTATCGAAGAATCACGGCGTGCTTAGGGATCGCGGCGAGATCGATGCCGTGGGGCATCGCGTGGTGCATGGCGGCGAGCGCTTCACAGGGAGCGTGCTCATCACCCCGGAGGTGCTGGAGATGATCCGGGAATGCGTGGAGCTGGCTCCCCTGCACAATCCGCACAACCTGCGGGGCATCAACGCCTGCCTGCGGCTCCTGCCCGGAACTCCGCAGGTGGCCGTATTCGACACCGCCTTCCACTCTCAGATGCCGGCTCACGCCTACATCTATGGGATCCCATACGTCCTGTACAAGCGGTATGGGATCCGACGCTACGGCTTCCACGGGACCAGTCACCTGTACGTCTCGCGTCGGGCCGCGGAGCTCCTCGGACGTCCCGTGAAATCGCTCAAGATGGTGACTTGCCATCTGGGCAACGGCTGCAGCATGGCTGCCGTCAAGGAGGGGGTTTCCGTGGATACGTCCATGGGTTTCACCCCTTTGGAGGGGCTCCTCATGGGGACGCGCTGTGGGGACCTGGATCCGGCGGTGATCTTGCACATCATGGGGCGCGAGGAGATCGGGCTCAGCGAGGCCAACACCCTGCTCAACAAGCATAGCGGTCTGTTGGGGATCTCGGGCGTGTCCAGCGACATGCGCGATGTCGAGACGGAGGCGGAGGCCGGCAACTACCGGGCGCAGCTGGCACTGGATGTCTTCTGCTACCGGGTGCGGAAGTACATCGGTGCCTACGCGGCGGCCATGGGGGGACTGGATGCCATCGTCTTCACGGCAGGCATCGGGGAGAATTCCCCCATCGTCCGGAGGAAGAGTTGCGAGGGCCTGGAGTTCCTGGGCGTGCGCCTCGATGAGGGGAAAAACCGGGTGATGGTCCGCAGGCGGGAAGGCATCATCAGCGCGCCCGATTCCCGCGTGGCTGTCCTCGTGATCCCCACCAACGAGGAACTGGTCATCGCCCTCGACACGGCCGAGATTGTCTCAAAGGCCGGCGTGCAGAGAGAGGTCGTGGCTCCGATCGGCGAATAATTCGGTAAGGATAGGCCCGCAACTCCGGTGCTTCTCCCGGGGGCTCGGGATGGGTGCCCTCGGAGCGCATCCCAGCGGTCGCAGAAAGGAGTTTTCCATGCCAAGGATCGTGGCAAAAGAGGTTTTGGCACCCGGCATCAAGAAGTTCGTGATTGAGCATCCTCAGATCGCGCGCAAACGCCAGCCCGGCCAGTTCGTGATCGTCCGCGTGCATGGGGAAGGCGAGAGGTTCCCCCTGACCATCGCGGACGCCGATCCGGAGAGGGGTACGATCACGCTCGTGGTGCAGGAGGTTGGACATTCCACGATGGAGATGGGTCGCAAGGAGCCGGGCGAGGTGATCCTGGATGTCGTTGGACCCCTCGGTCGGCCCACGCCGATCCGGCGGTATGGGCGGGTGGTTTGCATGGGAGGAGGAGTGGGGGTGGCGGAGATCTACCCCGTTTCCCTGGCGCTCAAGGAGGCGGGGAACGAGGTGATCGGCATTATCGGGGCCCGGACGCGCGAACTGGTGATCATGGAAAAGGAGATGCGGTCCGCCACCCATCAACTTATCGTATGCACGGATGATGGGAGCTACGGCGTCCATGGCCTCGTGACCAAGCCCCTGCAGGAGATGATCGAGCGAAAGGAGCGTATCGATCATGTGTTCTGCATTGGGCCGGTCCCCATGATGAAGGCCGTGGCGGAGGTGACGCGCCCCGTGGGCATCCCCACGAGCGTGAGCCTCAATCCCATCATGGTGGATGGCACCGGGATGTGCGGGGCCTGCCGGGTCACCGTGGGAGGCACCACGCGTTTCGCCTGCGTGGACGGGCCGGATTTCGATGCCCACCAGGTGGACTTCGACGAATTGATGAAACGTCTGGCTCAATACCGAAACGAGGAGAAGCTGAGTCTGCAACGGCTGCATGTCGGCGAGGAAGAGCCCAAGTGCGCCGCGCGGGCAGCCAGTTGAGCTCGCCGTTGCTCAGGAGGTAGGAATGACCAAAGGGGTGATCCCGAACAAGACCCCGATGCCAGAACAGGACCCCAAGGAGCGGATCCGCAATTTCCGGGAGGTCCCGCTCGGATACACGGAGGAGCTGGCCATTCAAGAGGCTCTGCGCTGCCTGCAGTGCAAGAAGCCCACGTGCATTGCGGGCTGCCCGGTGAACATCGATATCCCGGGGTTCATCGATCTGGTGGCGAAAGGCGATTTCCTCGGGGCGGCACGTCGCATCAAGGCTACAAACCTGCTACCGGCCGTGTGTGGCCGCGTTTGCCCGCAGGAAGAGCAGTGTGAGAGAGCATGCGTCCTCTCCAAGAAGTTCGAGTCCGTGGCCATCGGCCGGCTGGAGCGCTTCGTGGCGGACTACGAGAGGGAGACCGGAAAGATCCAGTACCCGAAGATCCCGCGCCGTACCGGAAAACGTGTGGCGGTTGTGGGATCAGGTCCGGCGGGACTCACGGTGGCGGCCGACCTCATTCAGCAGGGTCACGATGTCACCGTGTTCGAAGCGCTGCACGCTCTGGGGGGCGTGCTCGTGTACGGCATCCCGGAATTCCGTCTACCCAAGAGCATCCTGGAAGCTGAGGTGAACTACCTGGCCGCCCTCGGGGTCCACTTCGAGCCCAGCTACGTCATCGGGAAGACGGAGAGCCTGGACGAGCTGCTCCAGCGCTTCGATGCCGTGTTCCTGGGGTTGGGTGCTGGGCTTCCGCACTTCATGCACGTCCCGGGGGAGAATCTGAACGGGGTGTACTCGGCCAACGAATACCTGACACGGTCCAATCTGATGCGGGCCTACCTATTCCCGGAGTGGGACACGCCCATCAAACGCGGGCGGAACGTGGCCGTGATCGGCGGAGGGAACACGGCCATGGACGCGGTGCGCACGGCGCTGCGCCTCGGTGCGGAGAATGCCTACCTCATCTACCGCCGTTCGCGAGCGGAGATGCCCGCCCGTCTGGAGGAGATCCATCATGCCGAGGAAGAGGGGGTCCAATTCCGCATGCTGGAGGCCCCGGTGCGAATCCTCGGCGATGAGAACGGCTGGGTGAAGGAGATCGAGCTGATCAGCATGCAATTGGGAGAGCCAGACGAGTCGGGCCGCCGCCGGCCTGTACCCGTGCCGGGTTCTGAGCATAGGCTTGCGGTGGACACGGTGGTCGTGGCGATCGGCCAGGGCGCCAATCCCCTTCTGATCTCCACCACCCCGGGCCTGAGGACGAACCGCTGGGGCTACCTTGAGGTGAATCCGGAGACGGGAGAAACCTCGCTCGAACGCGTGTACGCGGGCGGGGACATCGTTCGCGGCGGAGCGACGGTGATTCTGGCCATGGGGGACGGACGGCGCGCCGCCAGAGCCATTCACGAGCGCCTTCGGTGACGGAAGGCCCCTCGCCCCCGCGCGGGGATTTTGTCCTTGACTAATTGGGACCTCGTGGTTAAATTGCCGACCAGCTGAGAGGATGAACGGTATTCAGTGATGAAGATCGCCATCGCCAATCTCGAGGAGGGGGAGCACGAGTATCAGTTCGATTTCGTGCGCACGGATGTGGAGCTGGAGGAGGCCTACGGGTACGACTATCCGATACATCTTGAGGTTCGCCTGACGAAGATGGGGGATGAGTACCTGGTCCGGGGTAAGCTTCGAACCCGGGCCAATTTGATCTGCGACCGATGCGCCGAGCCCTATGTGGCGGAGATCGAGGATCAAATGCTGATCCTCTACACGCTATCGGGGAAGGTGATTCCGCCCGAGGAAGAGGCTCAATACGAGGAAGTCCGGCGGATCAATCCTGGCGACATGGAGATCGATATCGGGGACGATGTGCGCCAGACGCTGATCCTGGCGCTTCCGTGGAAGCGTCTCTGTTCGCCGGAATGCCGAGGGTTGTGTCCGAGGTGCGGGGCCAATCTCAACGTGGAACCGTGCCGCTGCGCCGAGCCAGTGGTGGACCCGCGCTGGGAAGCTCTGAAGAAGCTTTTGGAAAGCTGAAAGGTCAGGAAAGGGACAATGGCTCTACCGAAACGACGACATTCGAGGTCGCGGAGAGACAAACGCCGCACCCACTGGAAGGCCGCCGCGCCGACCATCGTGGAGTGCTCCAACTGTCACCAGCCCAAGCTGCCTCATCGCGCCTGCCCCAATTGCGGGTACTACGGAGGACGTTCGGTATTCATCCCGAGGGACTGAGGTCCCGGGCGGAGGAGTGCTGAACCGTCCGTTGGCAGGCACGGCATTGCGAAGGCCTCCCGAATCGGGGCGGTCTTTTTTTTGACCCAGAAAACGGGCGTCGAGCGGAGTCACAGGTGGCGGGACTGCGGATTGCCGTAGATGCGATGGGCGGGGACCATGCCCCCGCGGCGATTGTGCACGGGGCGGTGGAGGCCTGCCGCTTCGCGGCTGGCGAAGTGGGCATTGTCCTGGTAGGGGATGAGGCCGCCATCCGGGAGGAACTCGGGAAACACTTCCGCATCGGGCACCTGCCCATCGAGGTGGTCCATGCGAGGCAGCGAATCGAAATGGGCGAGACGCCCGCTCAGGCGGTTCGGCAGAAGCCCGACAGTTCCATCGTGGTATGCATGCGGCTCCACCGCGATGGGGAAGTGGACGGGGTGGTGTCTGCGGGGAATACCGGCGCCGTGATGGCCGCGGCTCTTCTGCATTTGGGCCGCCTCCCCGGGGTGCAGCGTCCGGCCATCGGCGTGCTCCTGCCTCGCGAGGGAGGCCGGGGCCTGCTGATCGACGCGGGTGCGAATGTGGATTGCCGGCCAATCCATCTCCTGCAGTTCGGGGTGATGGGCTCCGTGTTCATGTCGAGCTTGTTCGGGTTGGAACGCCCGAGAGTGGGATTGCTCAACATTGGAGAGGAGCCCGGCAAAGGCAACGAGCTGGTGCAACAGGCCTACCGCCTCCTGGAGGAAAGTTCCCTCAATTTCGTGGGCAACGTGGAAGGTCGGGACGTCTTGCACGATGTGGCCGATGTGGTGGTGACGGACGGGTTCACAGGGAACGTCCTCCTGAAGTTCGGGGAGAGTTTCGGTGGGCTTTACACCGCCAGTTTGAGGCGCCGCATCGGCAAGCAGGTTTTTCGCATGCTTGGGGCGTGGTTGCTCAAGCCCACCTTCCGGCGTCTGCGCGAGATCTTCGATTACCAGCAGTACGGTGGGGCTCCCTTGCTTGGGGTACGAGGTACGGTCATCATCGGCCACGGCAAGTCGAGCCCACGGGCTGTTCGAAATGCCATCCGAGAAGCCCGGAAGATGATCGAGGAACGCGTGAGCGATCGGATCGCCGAACAGTTGGTCCAGTGGAACGGGGTGGATCGTGGCCAGACAGATCACATCGATGATCCGAGGGGTGGGGCTCGCCGTCCCAGAGAAGCTGCTGACGAACTCCGATCTTGAGAAGATCGTCGATACCACCGACGAGTGGATCAAGACGCGCACTGGGATGGAGGTCCGCCACATCGCCGAGGAGGGGAGGGATACGTCGGATCTTGCCGCCGAGGCGGTGCAGCGGGCTCTGGACGACGCCGGGATGACGGTCTCCGATCTCGACGCCATCATCGTGGCCACCGTCACTGGCGACATGCAATTTCCCTCCACCGCTTGCTTCGTTCAGGATAAGCTCGGCGCCAAGCAGGCGGCTGCCTTCGACATCGCTGCGGCGTGCTCCGGCTTCATCTACGCGCTCAGTATCGCCAATGGTTTGATCGCCTCGGGACAGTTTCGCCACATCGCCGTGGTTGGGGCGGAGATCCTCTCGCGCATCACCGACTACGAGGATCGGGCCACGTGCGTGCTCTTCGGAGACGGGGCGGGTGCGGCTATTGTGGCGCCCGCCGACGGCAGCGGCAGAGGCATCCTGGATACGTACCTCCGCAGCGACGGTAGCCTCCACGAACTGCTGTACATGCCCGGTGGCGGAACCAAGTACCCAGCTTCGCACAAGACGGTCGACGAGAAGTATCACTACATCAAGATGGAAGGCAGGGAGGTGTTCAAATATGCGGTGACCGCCATGGGCGAGGCGGCGGAGTACATTCTCGAGCGGAATGGGCTGAGCGGCGATGATGTGGCTCTCCTCATCCCCCACCAGGCCAACTCGCGCATCATCGAGGCGACGGCCAAGCGCGTGAAGATCCCGCCGGAACGCGTGTTCGTCAACATCCAGAAGTACGGCAACACCTCCGCGGCTTCGATCCCCATCGCCCTTGCGGAGGCGAAGCAGGAAGGTAGGCTCCGCCCGGGCGATCTGGTTCTGCTGGTGGCGTTCGGAGCCGGGTTCACTTGGGGCTCGGCGCTACTTCGGTTCTGAATAGCTTCCACCGGCGAGGAGAGGATGGCGACGGCACTGCTCTTTCCAGGTCAGGGCTCCCAGTACGTCGGGATGGGCAAGGATCTGGTGCAGAACTTCCCCGCGGCGGCGGAAACCTTCGCCCGCGCCGAAGAGCTCCTGGACTTCCCTCTCCGGTCCATCTGTTTCGAAGGACCGGAAGAGCTCCTCGTCCAAACGCGCTACACGCAACCAGCCATCTTTGTTCACAGCGTGGCCGCGCTGCGCGTGCTTCAAGACACGGGCTTCGAGTTCCACGGAGTGGCCGGACATAGCCTGGGCGAGTACACGGCGCTCGTGGCTGCCGGGGTCTTGGATTTCGAAACCGCCTTGAAGCTTGTGGCTGAGCGCGGACGCCAGATGCAGGAGGCAGGCCAGCGGAATCCCGGCACCATGGCTGCCGTCCTCGGGTTGGAGCCCGTAGAGGTAGAGCGGATCTGCTTGCAGGCGCGGACGGACACGGAGTGGGTGGGTCCTGCCAACTACAACGCTCCGGGCCAGATCGTGATTTCGGGTTCACCCGGTGCCGTCCAGAGAGCGGCGGAGCTGGCACGGGAGGCGGGAGCCAAGCGCGTGGTCATGCTCTCCGTGAGCGGGGCCTTTCACTCGCCGTTGATGGCCCCGGCCGCAGAGCGTTTCGCCGAGATCCTCGCGGAGGTGAAGCTCAGTCCGGCGCGCGTCCCTGTGTATTGCAATGCTACGAGCGCTCCGGCTCGCGACCCGCAGGAGCTTCGGCAGGCTCTGGAGAAGCAACTTTCCTCGCCCGTGCTCTGGGAGCCCGCCATGCGCAGGATGCTGGCGGACGGATTCGACACGTTCTACGAAGTGGGACCGGGCAGCGTCCTCCTTGGACTCCTCCGGCGGATCGACCGGGAGGCCAAGGGTGTTTCGGCCGGTAGGGCGGAGGAGCTGCGGCAGCTCATTGAGCAGATGGGCAAAAAGCCACCGGGAGTCTCAGCGTGAGAAAGTTGGAAGGCAAAGTGGCGGTGGTTACGGGCGCGGCAAGGGGGATCGGCAAGGCCATCGCGCTGCACTTGGCGGAGCTGGGTTGCCACGTGGTGGTGTCGGATGTCCTGTTGGAGGAAGCGCAGAGCACAGCGGAGGAAGTGCAGGCGAAGGGCGTCCGGGGAGTGGCGATCCGGGCGGACGTGTCCAATCCTCAGGAAGCGGACAATCTCGTCGAGCAAACGGTTGCGCAGTTCGGGAGAATTGATATCTTGGTGAACAACGCTGGGATCACGCGAGATGGCCTGCTGGTCCGCATGAAGGACGAGGACTGGCAGAAGGTCATCGACGTGAATCTGCGGGGGACGTTCAATTGCCTGCGCGCAGCGGCCCGCCCCATGATGCGCCAGCGCTTCGGACGCATCGTGAACATCTCCTCCGTGGTGGGGCTGATGGGCAACGCGGGGCAGGCGAATTACGCAGCGTCGAAGGCGGGGGTGATCGGCCTGACGAAGTCCGCGGCCAAGGAGCTGGCTTCCCGCGGCATCACGGTCAATGCCGTGGCTCCGGGCTTCATCGAGACGGAGATGACCCGTTCCCTGCCGGAGGAGGTGAAGAAGAGCTACCTGCAGGCCATTCCGCTGGGTCGACCTGGGCTGCCCGAGGATGTGGCGCGGGTGGTGGCGTTTCTGGTATCCGACGACGCCTCCTACATCACGGGGCAGGTGATCCAGGTTGACGGCGGCATGCTCATGTGAGGATGAAAGTCAGGGTGAAGCGAATCGAAGAGGAGGAAACAAGGATGGCATTGGAAGACAGAGTCCGAGAAATCATCGTGGAGCAGCTGGGTGTCGAACCTGAGGCAGTGACTCCGGACGCTTCCTTCATCGATGACCTCGGTGCTGACTCCCTGGACACCGTGGAATTGGTGATGGCCTTCGAAGAGGAATTCGGCATCGAGATCCCGGACGAGGAAGCGGAAAAGCTGACCACCGTGGGCAAGGCTCTCGAGTACCTGAAGCAAAAGCTCGCCGCCAAAGAGCAAGAATAGGGCGCGAAGTTCCGATCGCCATCGGTCACTACACAAGAGACCCGCGTGGTGAGGGGTGTGCCAGGACGGACACCCCCTCCCACGGGAGCCGAATCTTCGGCTCCCAACGCGCCGGCCGCATGGGGATGGCTGATGGCGATTCTGTTTGCGCCCGGCCTTCTCGGGGGGAGGGGCATGCGCCTTTGTCCGGACGGCGGAGCGTGGAAAGGGGGGGGCGGCTGTCGTCCGGAGGGCGGGTGAGTTCACGGGGCGAGAGGGGTCATCCGCGAGGAGCGGGCGGAAGGGTCCACAAATACGGGGACGGTGTATGATCCCAAGGCGCAGAGTAGTCATCACCGGCATGGGCGTGATCACTCCGGTCGGGAACACGCTGGAGAGCTTTTGGAGATCTCTGCTGGAAGGGCGCAGCGGGGTGGGGCCCATCACCCGTTTCGACACCTCGGAGTACGAGACGAAGATCGCTGCCGAGGTGAAGGATTTCAACCCGGAGGACTACATCGATCGCAAGGAAGCCCGCCGCATGGATCGTTTCTGCCAATACGGCGTGGCAGCGGCGAATCTCGCCATCGAAGACGCCGGTCTCCTGAACGCCGATGTGGACAAGGAGCGGGTGGGGGTCATCATTGCCAGCGGGATCGGTGGCATGGAGACCTTCTCCGCCGAGATCAAGAAGCTGTTCGACCACGGGCCCCGGCGGGTGAGCCCCTTCTTCATCCCGATGCTCATCGCGGATATCGTGCCGGGGCACGTTTCCATCATGCACGGGTTCAAGGGGCCGAATTATTCCACCGTCTCCGCCTGTGCCTCCAGTTCCCACGCCATCGGGGAAGGCTTTCAGATGGTCCGCGATGGGAGGGCGGATGTGATGATCGTGGGGGGCACAGAGGCGGCCATTCTGCCGATGGGTGTGGCGGGTTTCAACGCAATGCGGGCTCTTTCCACTCGGAACGATGAGCCGGAGCGAGCCAGCCGTCCCTTCGATGCGGATCGAGACGGATTCGTGATGGGGGAGGGAGCGGGCGTCCTCGTGTTGGAGGAACTGGAGCACGCGAAACGTCGCGGGGCCCGCATCTACGCCGAGATGGCGGGCGCTGGCTACACCGCCGACGCGTACCACATCACTGCTCCGGCGCCAGGCGGCGAGGGGGCGGCGCGCGCCATGCTTCTGGCTCTTCGGGATGCGGGTCTCGAGCCCAAGGACATCGACTACATCAACGCGCACGGGACAAGTACCCCCTACAACGACCGGGAGGAGACGAAGGCGATCAAGGCTGTTTTCGGAGAACGCGCCTACGCAATTCCCGTGAGCTCCACGAAGTCCATGATCGGGCACCTGCTCGGGGCTGGAGGCGCCGTGGAGTTGGTGGCCACCGTGCTCACGATCCGAGATGGCATGATCCACCCGACCATCAACTACGAGAAGCCTGATCCGGAATGCGACCTGAACTACGTGCCCAATCAGGCCATTCGACGGGAGGTGCGCGCGGCGATCTCCAATTCCTTCGGTTTCGGGGGGCACAACGTGTGCCTGGCAGTGAAGCGGTTTGAGGGGTGAGCGGGGTTGATCGCACCAGAGGCGGACCACGGACCGAGGCGTGGAAAGCGAGCACGGCCCAGCACCGGCGGCGGGGGCCCATCTCGGCGGCCTCAAGGCCGGGACCCCTTCGGGTCGCTCCGCTTGTGGCTCAAGGCGCTGTGGGGAAGATGTTTCCGAGGCCGGCCGGCGAGTTCCGAGAGGTGGGTGCAGGAGCTGGGCCGGCTGATCGGGTATCGGTTTCGCGACCTGGATCTGCTGCGCCAGGCTCTGACGCACCGCTCCTACGCATCCGGGGGGAAAGCGGCTCGGCTGGTCTCCAACGAGCGCCTCGAGCTGCTGGGGGACGCCGTGCTCGGTCTGGCGGTCACGGAGTATCTTTTCCGGCGTTTTCCCCGCAAGCCGGAAGGTGAGCTGACGGGGATCAAGTCGCTTGTGGTGAGCCAGCAGGTGCTCTCGCGGGTGGCTAAGCGGATCCGCCTGGGACGGTTCATCCGGATGAGCGCGGCGGAGGAGCGGAGCGGCGGGAGGGAGCGTCCGTCCATCCTGTCCGATTGCCTGGAGGCCCTGATTGGCGCCATCTATCTGGACGCCGGCTTCGAAGAGGCGATGCGCTTCGTGCGGCGGTTTGTCCTTTCCGGGATGAACCAGCTCCTTCAAGAGGAGGTGTTCCGAAACTACAAGAGCGAGCTGCTGGAATTCGCCCAGGCGCGCAGCTGGGGCAATCCCGTCTACCGGGTGATCCGGGAAGAGGGTCCCGATCACGACAAGATGTTCACCGTGGAGGTCGATGTGGCGGGTCACGCGCGGGGGATCGGGCGCGGCCGGACCAAGAAGCTCGCGGAGCAGCAAGCAGCGCGGGAGGCCCTGAGGCAGCTTCAGGATCAACGCGAATGAGGGAGGCGATGGACTACTTTCTGACGGACGAAGAAAAGGAATTGCAGCAGCTGGCCCGGCGGATCGCTGAGGAGAAGGTGAGGCCGGTGGCGGCCAAGTACGATCGTTCTGGGGAATTTCCTTGGGAAATGGTCCAGGTATTCCGGGAGGCGGGTCTGTTCGCCGTGGCGATTCCGGAGGAATACGGGGGCCTGGGGATGGGGATCATGGGCTTGGTGCTGGTGACGGAGGAGCTATCCCGGGCCTGCGCTGGGATCGCCCTGGCGGTGGCAGGCACGGCTCTTGGCGCCATGCCCATCCTGATCGCCGGATCGCCCGAGCAGAAGCAGCGTTACCTCCCGCGCATCGCCGAGGGGGAGATCCTCGCTGCCTTTTGCCTCACCGAACCCGAAGCGGGTTCGGACGCCGGAGCGCTCCGCACCACTGCCGTCCGCGACGGCGATTCCTATGTGCTCAATGGGACCAAACATTTCATCACCAACGGGGGCGTGGCGGGCGTGTACACGGTCATCGCCCTCACCGACCCGAGCAAGGGAAGCCGGGGCGCCTCGGCCTTCGTCGTGGACGCGGATACGCCGGGACTGATCGTGGGCAAGAAGGAAGACAAGATGGGGATCCGCGCCTCAGCTACCGCGGAGATCCACTTCGACAATTGTCGCGTGCCGAAGGAGAATCTCCTGGGTCGCGAGGGGCTCGGCTTCGTGATCGCTTTGCAGACGCTGGACCAGTCGCGACCCGGAGTGGCCGCCCAAGCCTTGGGGATCGCTCAGGGAGCCTTGGACCTGGCGCTCGAATACGCGCGCCAGCGGAAGCAGTTTGGTCAGAGCATCGCCTCGTTCCAGGGCATCCAGTTCATGCTCGCGGACATGGCGACCGAGATCGAGGCGGCGAGAGCGCTGATCTACGCGGTGGCGCGCTACATCGATCGGGGCGGGAAAGACTACGGGAAGGTCTCCGCCATGGCGAAGCTCTTCGCCAGCGATGTGGCCATGCGCGTCACGACCGACGCGGTACAGATCTTCGGCGGTTACGGGTATATGCGGGAGTATCCGATCGAGAAATACATGCGCGACGCCAAGATCACCCAGATCTACGAAGGGACCAATCAGATCCAGCGGAATGTGATCGCCCGCCATCTGATCAAAGAAAGCGCAGCCCGAGGGAAAGCGTAGGGTCGAGCGGGCTCTGTTATCCGAATCTTCTGCCGGCGGACAGTGGGGAAGAAGGGGGGCCAGATGTCGGGCCACGCCCGAGTGACGGGTCTTCTGCGGCGTGCGCCCAGGGGGTGCCAAGCGTGAGGGTTGCCCACCCGAGCTGTCCAAACCTGCCCCCGGCCTTGTGCGGCGCAGTTTGTTCCCGAAAGCACGCGGCGAATTCCGTCTCCCCGCGGGATCGGGATCTCCTGGGGCCGACTTCGTTCTGAAGCCGAGCTTGCTTTTGAAAGCGGCGCTGGATATTTTGGATGGGGCGTTTCGACCCTGTACGGAAGTTCCGGCATTTCCGACGGAGCCTGCTTCGGGGAGGAAAGAGGTGGGTCCACGCCTTGAGCCCGGGCACAATGTGGTGATCCACGAAGACGCGGAGGTGGTGGACTTTCGCAACGAGACCGTGCTGCTGACGCTCGGTCCGGAGAACCTCACCGTTGCCTTGGTGAGTCTGGCCGAACGGAAGCTCGACTTCGCCCCGGGCCAGGAGGTCCATGTGACCTTTGTCCGTCCGGACGCGCTTTACCGCTTCGCCGCAGTGGTGGTGAGAGCGGATGAAGCGCAGGGGACGCTCACGTTGCGCCGAAAGGGTGAGGAGATCGCCAGGATCCAGCGCCGCACGCATTTCCGCATGCCGGTCCGTCTCCACGCTCGGGCAAGGCGTTGTCCCGGATCGGGGGATAGCCGCAGGATTGTGGTGGAGCAGAGCGCGGTGGCTGTGGATCTCAGCGGCGGCGGTGCCCTTCTGCGTCTTGACGAGCCTTACCAGCAGGACGATCTGCTCGAGCTGACGCTATTCCTTCCAGACGGGGAGGCCCCGATCTCGGCGCTCAGTCGCGTCGTGCGCGTGGAGCGACACGAGCGGGAGGACGGCGTCAGCTTCCGCTGCGGGGTGGAGTTTGTCCAGATTCGGGAATCGGATCGCAGCCGGATCATGCGCTTCCTCTTCCTGACACAAGCTCGGCGTGGGGGGTGAGGCTGACCGTGGAGTTCCAGGCCTACCGTACGGTTTCGAGACTCGGAAGGGCGGAGCTGGAGATCAAGGGTTCCCGTTTCCTGGCGCAAGCTTTTCCGGTTTCCTCAGAGGAGGAGGCGGAGGAGAAGATCCGGGTCGTCCGCGCCCACTACAGCGATGCTACCCACAATTGCTCCGCCTACCGGTTGGGACGAGGTGCCAACGTTATCTACCGCTTTGACGACGACGGTGAACCGGCAGGGACGGCTGGCAGGCCAATTCTCCAGGCGATCGAAGGCAAGGGGCTCACCGACGTGGCCGTGGTGGTGACGCGGTATTTCGGCGGGGTCAAGCTGGGGGCGGGCGGATTGATCCGAGCCTATTCCGCCGCCGCCTCCGCGGCACTGGAGGATGCCGTCCCCGTGGAGCGGTACCCCCAGGTGGAGCTATGTGTCTCGGTGCCCTATGGCTACTACGGGGCCGTCCAGGACGTGGTACGAAAGTGCGGCGGTTCCTTCCTTCGCACCCAATTTGCGGAGCACGTCACCCTCTTCTTGCTCATCCCGGTGGCGATGGAGGCGGAATTCGTCCGGCTTGTGGCGGACGCCACTGCGGGACGGGCGGAGATCCGGCGATGAGCAGCGAGCTGCTGATCGTCCTTTCGCTGATCCTTTCGGCCATCTGTTCAGGGAGTGAGACGGTGCTCGTCTCCCTGAACCGACTGAAGTTTGAGGCTCTGCAGCGTTTGGGGGTCTCCGGGGCGCGCCTGGTGGTGAGCTTCCGGGACTCGCCCGACCGATTCCTTGCCACCTGCGTGGTGGGCAACGCCATCGCCACAGTGGCCTGGTCATCTTTGGTGGCCCTCAGGCTTGAGCCCTACCTCGACGCCACATGGATCGCTTTCTTGTCCACGGCGACGATCCTCCTTCTTGGCGAAGTGTTCCCCAAGTCCCTGGGTAGATCGGTTGCCGATCGGGTGGCGATCCCCACCTCCCGCATGGTCCTTGCGCTGGAGGTAATGCTGTACCCTCTCGTGTGGCTATTGCGAGGGACCGGACAGGTCGCGCTGCGCCTGACCGGGGCCAAGGCCCGCGGGGAACGGATCCTCGTCACGCGGGGGGATCTGGAGGACCTGTTCGTGCTGGGCGAGAAGTCGGGTGTCCTGGAGCGCCAGGAGCGCACCCTGGTCGCTCGCCTCTTCCGCATGCGTCACCAGCGGGTTCGCGACGTCATGATCCCCCGGACGGAGATCGAGGCTGTCCGAGTGGACGAGCCATTGTACGCGGTCCGGAAGAGATTCGAAGAGACCGGCTTCTCCCGCCTCCTCGTGTACGGCAAGGATCTGGACGATGTCAAGGGGTTTGTCCATGTACTGGATCTTCTCCGCGAGGTGAGGGAGTGGCAATCGGCGATCCGGCCGGCCCTGGCCGTGCCGGAAAGCGCGCGTGCGGTGCAGGTCCTGCGCCGTATGCAAGCGCAGAAGATCAGCCTGGCTGTGGCGGTGGACGAATACGGGGGAACCGAGGGCCTCGTGACCTTGGAAGACTTGGTGGAGCAGCTGTTCGGTGAGATCCGAGACGAGTTCGATTACGACGAGCGTCTGGTGCGTCGGCTCGGAGAGAGGACGTTCATCGTGCGCGGCCGAGCGGAGATCAGCTACCTGAATGAAGCGTTCGGACTGGACCTGCCGACCGGCGATTACGCCACGCTTTCCGGCCTGCTCAATGAAGTGGCAGGCCGAATCCCCCAACCGGGGGACGTATTCCGGATTGGGAGATGGCAGCTCCGCGTGTTGAGCACGGAGCGCAAACGCGTGGAATGGGTGCGGGTGGAACCTCTCGCCCCGGGACAGACCCAGGACTCTTCGCCGGCCGGCTCTCTTCGTTGACCGAGGGAGTAAGACGGACGGAAGGTCGCTATTGGACGGCGAGGGCGTGCGGTGTTTGGGACGGGGGGATGCGATCGGAAGCGCGGTCTGCGGGGCGGGGGTAGATTCGCGCGGCGCATTTGCGACTCCAGCGATGGGGTAGGCAGTGCAGATCTTGCTCCTCACCGTCGGAAGGCCCAAAGAAAGATGCTTGGCCCAGCTCGTGGAGGCGTACCTGGCTCGCTTGGGCAGCTGGAAAGCGGAGTGGTGCGCTGTGCGTCCGTCGCATCGGGAGCCCGTGGACGCGCGTCTGCGGGAAGAAGCTACGCGGCTGCGCCGCCACATCTTGCCGGATGACTACGTGGTGGTTCTCGACGAAAGGGGGGAGGAGTTCGACAGTGTTCGTTTCGCGCGATGGCTGGGGCAACGAATCGAGGATGCGCGACGTTTGGTGTTCGTGGTGGGAGGAGCCGAGGGCCTGTCGCCCGAGCTCCGAAGCGGAGCTTCCCTCCAATTACGTCTTTCCGCTCTCACCCTCCAGCATGACCTGGCGCTGCTTCTACTTTCGGAGCAGATCTACCGCGCCTACACCATCCTCGCCGGCCGTCCGTATCATCGGGGCGCTTGAAGAAGAGGCTTGGCCGGCGCGAGCCGGAGGGTGTCGGTCAGATCCGGCCTACTCGAGGATCTCCAAGGTGGCGTGTTTGCCCGATTTCCTGGCGATGGCGTTGAGAAGCACCCGAATGGCCTGTGCGGTGCGGCCATTCTTGCCGATCACCTTTCCCATGTCGCGCTGGGCCACCCGCAGTTCATAGACGGTGGTCGTTTCCCCGAACACCTCGGAGACCCGGACCTGATCCGGATGGTCCACCAGATGCTTGACCACGTACTCCACGAATTCCTTCATCCCGTTTTCCATGTCTGACTCCTCTCTGGTCCGATCAATCGGATTCCTCGCGAGGCGCGCTCAAGAGCTTTGGTTGTCGGGATGAGGTGGAGAAGCGACACAGGTGGACCTGAGGGGGACACGATAGCTCACCTCTCGTTGGTTCGATTCCCCCGTGTGGCTTACACCCGCGGCTCTCCTTCCCTTAACCTCACGTTCCTCACTGGGCACATGTTCACCGCTCATGGAGCCTTCAAGCGGCCGCAATATATCTGTGGCAGGAGTTAATGTCAAGAGGAAAATGATTTCCCCTACCGGGTCTGGCCGATTGCCCCGCCCGCTTTTCCCTCCTTGTCCCGGATTCGGGCCGAAAGGCGGGATGCCGGATCCGCAAGGAGGAGCAGACAAGCCCCTAGCCTCGGCTCCGGCTGGGCAGCTCGCGAAGATGGTATGTACATGGATCCCCGGCTTGGTATCCCGAAACGTGCTCTTGTGGGATGCGGTGAGGCTTGATACGAAGCGGATTGCGAAAGGACATAGCACCATAAGCCTTTTCCCCCACCCTCATAGTGTCTGACCAGGCACTCCTGCCCTTTGGCTCAATTGAAGCAGAACTCTTTCACCCTCTCCTTTGAATCCCTCCATCTACTCAGCGGCGATCTCCAAATTGTCTGTTGTGATGTCGTAGTGGCTCATCTTGTTGGAAACGTTAACGAGGCAGTAGAGATCGTAGGCATAGTCAAAGGCTTGCTTGCGGTGAGGGAAGGCATCCATCGCACGAGTCTGTGTTTTTTGGCCTCCGGTTGTTTTCGTACCGCAGCAGCGGACAGCTTTGACCAACGTCATCTTTTCGCCCATGGCGTTGATGTGGGCAAGGCCCTCAAGGATACTGCTTTGTAGGGTTTTCGTCCTGGATGGTGCCAAGCAACCTGTTCACGGAATCCCAGTGGAAGGCCTTGAGAGAAGGGGACGCCCCACCTTCAACGTCCCGCTTGAAATTGAAATACTCCTTAACCACAGGCTCAGGGATTGAGTCAGTAGCTTTCTTCAGATGTAGGCTTCAGTGTGGGGGCTTCGGTTCACATCGGTCAATTCCTGGTCGGCTGGGAGAGCCCCGATACGCGCCTCCAGCCTGGAGATGACGAGAGCCCGCTCGTGAACAAAGAGCGAGGGGTTCTCCTGCTTGTAGCTCTGGGACTGCGGGTAGGCCGGCTAAATCCGAATGCCGCAGAGTGCCTCGACCTCCTTTACGAGAACGGTTCTCAACCGCGCAGGGTCCTTACAGAGAGCGAATGCCCAGCGACCCAACCCGCCATGGTGGTTCACGGCCCGTACCCACCGCCGCGCTGCGACCTCTTTCTGTCGGTCTTGCTCGGTCTCGAACCCTTTGACTTCAAGGATAATCTTCACCTCCTGTCCATCATCACAACGCCAGCGCACAAGGTAATCCGGCCGGTACTCATGTCGCACACCTTGCCATTCGTATGGGATGATGAAGTCTAGGTGGTCATTGCGCGCGTAAGCGATCACTTCAGGTATTCGTTCGAGCTGATATGCCACGCTGTGCTCCCATTTGGGTGCATCCAGCACAACGTGACTAATGTGGCTTTTCGTGGTACCCACGCACGGGCGCACAGTGCGGAAGAGAACCTCGGCCGTTGAGCCGAGCGGGCGAAATCTCTCGATAATCGGGAGAATAGGAGGCTCGCCGGTTTCGGTATCCGGCTCAATTGCCTGGGTCAGCCGTTCAATTATACACTGCTTATACTTAAGCAGGGCAACTTCCTCGAGGGGGGCATCTTCTTTAAGCACGACACGCTCCTCCAGGTACTGCCACACGAAATTGAGCACCTGCGGGAAGAGTAGGTGCCTTGCCCCCCAATCTTCGTGGCTCTCCTTGAGCCGGCGCGTCAGCTCAGCCGCAATCTCGTACACCGTCGCCTGGAGTCGTCTCTCCTTGTGAAATGGATTGCGGTCATGCAGCACTTCGGGGCCGGGACCGAGGCGATCCGGGCGCCCGATGCGGTAGCCGACCGCGGGCTTGACCATCACCTCCGTCGGCTCACTGCCCGGATCAATCTCTAGGTAGGGGATGGCATCCAGGTTGAGCCGGATGCGACTGCGCACGTCAAAGATATACCCCTCCACTCGTGGGAAGGTAATCTCCAGGTTTTTCTGCTCCGGTAGTGCTCTCACTAGCGTGGAGACTTTCTGAACTTCGGTTCGGCTGAGGGGCTTTTTCTTGACCGGGATGACCTCAAAGGGCACCCCGTAGACATCTACATACTCGGGTTCAGTGAAGTCGTCGTAGTTGAGCCTCCGCAAACCGCGCCCCACCACCTGCTCGCACAGAAGCTGCGATGTAAAGGCGCGAAGACCCAGAATCTGCGTCACATTCTGGGCATCCCACCCTTCGTTGAGCATCCCAACGGAGACCACGCAACGGATGTTTTTGCCGGGAGGATCGCCTTCGCCTTCCCATTCGGTCTTGCCGATGGTGTCTACTACCTTGCGCAGGCGCTCTGCGGCTTCGGCTCTTGTTTCACCCTCCAGCGCTGCTTCGGCTTCGGCAAGCAGCTTGGTGTCGATTCGGAAAGTTATCTCCCCATTTGGGCCGTTGGCGAGCTCCAGTAGGACATTGCCTCGAGCGATATGCTCATGAACGACCTTGGACAAACTAGTGTTGTCGCAGACGACGATCATCACGGGTGGCACAGGGGACCCCGCATGCTGGAACTCGTCGAAGGTCTTCTTCCACTCCGAGGCCAGGGTTGCTAGTGCTGGCTCGGCTTCTCGGAGCACTGATTCAGGTTTGGCGCGGCGGCGGGTGGTCTGCCGTTCCGAGGCAGGTAGCGCCTTGTTGATCGCCTCCCACAAGCGGAAGTACTTGGGGATGAGTGCTCCGGTGTTATCGTCCACCGGCACGCGTGGGATTTTCACGATGCCCGATTCAATGGCATCCACCAGCCCAAAATCGGAGATGGTCCACGGGAAGGGAGCGCCTTCCTCATAGCCGCTGCCCTTGATGTAGAAAGGGGTCGCAGAAAAATCGGCGCAGAAGTTGATGCCTCGCACGGCGTGGATTTTGTCCAGGCCACTGACCCAGACGGTTGCCTCTTCGCGCTCTTCAATTTCTTCAGGGGAAAGTTGCTCGCGCACTTCATCGGGTAGAGGCGCAGGGCGATAAGCATGATGAGCCTCGTCGTTGATGACGAGAATGTTTTGTTTGTTACCCAATTCTTTCAACACGCGGCGGCAGAAGGCAGTGTCGCTCTCCACGCCGCGCTGGACGACGCTGCGTGAGCGGCTGTCGTCTCTGGGCTGGAAGAGATGCCAGTTAGTGATCTCAAACTTGCCCTGCTGCAAACGTTCCATCATCCCGCGCGGGACAAGGTCAAACTTCTCATAATAGTTGCCCGGCTTCCAAGGTAAAAGCACTTGCAGACGCTCCCGGATGGTCAGATTTGGACAAACAAGCAGCACAGCATCGGAGAATCGCCGGTCCTGAGGATTGGCCAGCTTGTTCAGCACCTGCCAGGCGATGACCATGCCCATGACGACGGTCTTGCCGGAGCCGGTGGCCATCTTGCAGGCGTAGCGGGTAAGGCCCTTGTCCTTGGGGATGACGATGCCCTGCTTTTCGGCGGCGGAGGCTTCGACGAGCCAAATGAGCGTTTCGGCGGCTTCCCCCTGGCAGAAA
>JAPWUV010000023.1 GCA_028275345.1 bacterium | reverse complement strand
TAATCCGCGAGCTCAAGGCCCCGTCGTTGGGGGATCTTAATATCCCGACTCAACCGAGCATCCTGCGGATCTCGCCCGACCTCCGCTGGGCGGTTTTTGCCGTCCCGTTGTTCGTCGCGGTGTTGCCGATTCCTGAGGTGGAGATTTGAGTCCTCTCGGATGGGGGCTGGAGCGGGCTTGCCGCACGCTTGGCCGCTGGACCCGACCCTTTCAGCAAGGAGGTCGCCATGAAGCTCTCTGGGATCTTTCCTGGGCAGTCCGAAGCGGGAGACCCGTCTGCCGACATGAAGTCCTTCAGGATCCAAGCCAAAACTGGAAATCCGGTCGAGGTGTTCTTCCCTGGCGCGGGCAAGGCCATCGCGGTCTACGAGAATGGCTACGTTCCCATCTTCTTGGATGAGGGCCGGGCTGGCGACTGGCTGGCGACAGACATGTTCTGGGACATGAGGAAGCGGAGGCCAGCCGCCATGCTACGGGTTCGCTTCTGGAAAGCCGGCGTTTGTGAGGAGAGGCTCTTCGTCGAGAGCTATGGCGGCGTCGGCGATGTCCGAGAGGAATTCATCGCTAGCCAAAGCGCCGTTCAAATTGGGCCGGTCCGCGTGGTCTCCACATCCCATGACTACGATATGAACCGCGTGCTACTAATTTTCCATTGGGAGCGCCAAGAGCTGATGCTGGCTGGGCAGGCAGTGGCTTTCTGCCAAGACGACCAGTCGTTCGATCTCGCTGTTGTTTACGGCGACTACGCTCACATCAAGAAGTGGTGGCTACAGATCGTCGGCGAAGGCATCGAGAGGCGCAGGCTTCCCGCCGAAGGAAAGGTCGAGTTGGCTTGGGACATGGGGGCCATTCTGCAACCCAGCGGCGCAGTCCTCCTTGCAAGGGCCTCCCAGAACGTCGCCCGTCTTGTGGCCCACGAGGCGTGGATCGCCGGGCTTTCTCCCGATGGAAATTGGCTGGTCACGATCCAGCGAAAGCCCGACAAGGGCTGGGTCTGGGATTTCCGCCAGACCTCCGAGCCGCAAAACCCAGTCCACGAGCTCCCAGGCCCGTCGCGGGCTGAGATGGGCATCTCGGACATTTCCGTCGCCCGGATTTCGCCCGACCTGCGCTGGGCGGTCGCCGCCGACGAGTTTGGGCATGTCGTGGCGTGGCGCGTCCCCGATGTCGGGATCCAAGCGTCGTAGCCTCAGGTCAAAAGCCAAAGCCGCGATGGAGGACATGTGTGGAATCCCGCAAGCCAACAGGAGGGTTGTCCTCGGACTCAGCACAGGAGAGACAGCCTCCGACGCCGCCCAGCGAACAGCCATCTTCTCGGGAAGGAGGCGCCATATGGAACCTGATGTTCGGATCTTTGAGATACCCCCCGACGCGGGGAATCCCGTCGATGCGTTCTTTCCTGAAGAGGACGTGGTCCACGTGGTCTATGAGGAAGGCTATACCTGCATTCCCTTGTCTGGAAAGAGTCGGGACAGCGGGTGGCGGGTGACAGTCCTGTTCGGACCCACGCTGGGCGGCATGATGAGGGTTTGCTTTTGGGACGCTGATGCTCAGCGGGATGCCCGCGCTTGGAGGGAGGCTCTCCTCATCGAGGTCTACGGTGAAGTCGGGGATGTCCACGAGACTCGCATCGTCGGACATGACAGCCTCCGAATCGGCCCTGCCCGTGTGGCCGCTGTTCACTGGTACCGCGGCACGAGGCGCGCGCTGACGCTCCTCCGCGAGGAGGGGAAAGACCTCCTAGAGGAGCTTTCAATAACTGATCGGGCGGTGGCTTTCTGCAGTACTTCCAAGGAGGGCGCGGAGCTCGACGTCGTCGTTGTTCGCGACAGCTTCTCCCACAATGAGGGGTTGGGGGCTCGATTCACCAAACACGGCGTCGAGAGGTACAGGCTTCCCTCCCACGGAACGGTCGAGCTGGGCTATCACAGGGCCGCCATCCTGAACCCCAGTGGTGAAGTCTTCTTGGCAACGCCGCTTGGCGATGTCGCCCGCCGCGTGGCGAGCGGCGCGTTGGCTGTCGGACTTTCTCCTGATGGAGATCGGCTGGTCATGTTGCGCCAAGAAGCCAATGGCTGGGTCTGGGATTTCCGCACGGTTTCCCGTCTGCAAGATTCGTTTCGCGAGCAGGCCGTATTGCCAAAGGGGCTGGAAGTAGAACGGGCCATCATCCGAATCTCGCCCAGCCTCCGCTGGGCAGTTGGCCTCTCCCCAGAGCATGCCGTGGTTTGGCCTGTCCCCAAGGCCGAAATCTGGACGTGAGAGATTTGCGCCGCACGGCCCGAGCGTCTCCCCAGTCTCCCCGGGCCGTGCCTGGAAACGGGATGGTGGTGTTGCCTGTTTGCCTGTCACCAAGTAGGGATTCGAAGATCCGCGCGGGCATCCAAGGCTGGCGGGCCGCCATGCCTTGGTGCCCGCGCGCAAGGCGTCCTGCGTAGCGGTTTCCTCACGTCTTTGCGGCCTCCTGGCCCGCGGCTTAGTCTGACCCAATCGGTGAAGAGGAGGGCGCGGGATGAAGGGTAAGTCGGTGGTGAAGCGCAAGTTTCCAGTTAGGCTGACGGAGGCGGCGGAGAAGGTCCTCCGCGAGAACAACGGCGAAGCCCCGCCTTCCGAGACCAAGAAGCGATGTCGGTCCTGCAGGGCCTGGGTGAAAGTTGTCGCCCAGCTGAAGTCGGACGGCCTCGAGGTCGAGACGTGCGAGCACGTTATGGAGGATCTCGAATTCCTGCTGTCTGGCGACCCGCCGCTCGTTTATGTGGTGTGGGGAGGGCGGGACGGCTATTCCGCTCTTCCAATCAGCGTGGCGCACTTCATGGGGTGGCGATTCGCCTCCGACGAGCCCAGGAAGATCCATCTCTTGGGAACGGTGGATGATGTCGCCATCGGCCTGTGTTTGGAGGGCGAGGAAGAGCTACCAACGGCGGCCAGTCCCAGCCAAGACCCGCACGCCGAACAACCTGGCGAGCAGAAGGGACTGCCCGAGACTCTCGTGAGGTTTCTGCAGGGCCGATTGCGAGTCGCCCGGCTGGATCCGCGCGGCGGGTGCGATGTGTTCCGCCCGCTGGAATAGGCCCAGCCCCGCCTGCTTCCGCTCTGGCAAAGGCCAGGAAGCCCAGGGAAGCCGTGGTGAGAGCGTGGTCGATGCTAAGCGGGAGTCTGGGTTCGGGCCGCGTTGCCACCGAGCCCGAGTTGTGCGTCTCCCCGAAGGAGAGGGGGCTCGCCGCTAAGTGGCGCTCCTCCTACTCCTCTCCGCTCTTCTGTTGCTTAGCCTCGACGGGCCATCCGACCATGGGGGCCTCTGGCGGGAGGGCGACTACGGCCATCCATCCCAAGTCGGGATCCTGGAACGGGCCGAACAGCAAGAGACTACCCTGCGGAAGCTCCTGCTCGAACTCCGGGGATTCGGCGCTCACAATAGCAAGCCGATACCCGCTTGGGTAGTCCACATACCCGATGGGCTTATCCTCCCCAACAGGAAAGTCCAAGTAGGCGAACACCCACGGGCGCGCTTCCATGTCCAGCCTGGCCTGCTCCAGGATGTCCTCGAACGTGAGAAGCGGACTGGAGAGGACCTCCCTCGCTTTCTTCAGCCACTCCTCGGCCAGCTGGGCCGCCAGGCCGATGCTACACTCCTGGGACGCGTCAAGGAACTCGACGTTGGAGTGCAACGGGGTCTGATTCCACCAGGCCTCCAAGGTCCCGTTTGGCCTGGCGACCAGGATGTTCCGCGGGTGGAACTTCCGGCATCCTGGAAGCCCGCAATGCTGATCCGTGAAGGAGGCCAGCGCTATGCACCCCTTCCTGCGGGCGAGGCCCATGAGACTGAGCACGAACTCCTTAGCGTTCATGGTTGCCTCCTGATCTGGTGAAAGGGGGTGCCTCCGTTGCTGGAGGGCGGCCTGGGATCGCGGCTGGTCAAGAGTCTTGGCTCGCGACGGGCTCGCGCTCCGGGTAGGGCGCTGGATCCCACCTCTCGGGCAACGCCATCACCACGCACAGGATGTGCGAGTAGTTGGACAAAACCCCAGGGACGTCCCGCAGTTCCAGAGGCTTATCGGGCAATTCGTCGAGCCTGGCCCACAGGCTCGCGTCAAGCGTGCGGGTTGATTCCTGGTTGTGGGCCGCCATCACCTGCACCAGCGTGCGGGGATGGATCACCACGCGGTCATCTGGATACCAGAAGCGGTCTCCCACCTCCAAGTGTCCTGCGGGCTTGGTCCCGACCACCCAACCGCAGAACGGACAGTGGGGCCCCACCGCCTCGCTTTCAACCCACTGCTTGTGGGCCTGGCCGCACTGGACGCACGTCGCGCCGAAGTCACACACCCTGACCACCTTGCGGCCCATGGCGATGTTCAGCGCCTTGACAGCGTCCTGGACGGACAGGCCGAGCGACAGCACGGCATCCCCGCCGCGGATGTCTATGTTGAACTGGGTGACGCGCGGCCAGGGCGATTCGGATTCCTGCGCTTTGGATTTCTGCACGTACCCAGCCAGAAACA
>JAPWUV010000019.1 GCA_028275345.1 bacterium | reverse complement strand
ATGGGCTCCTGGAGGGGGAGCCGGGGCTGGAGAAGGTTGAGCGGCTGGAAGATCCAGAGGCCTTCTGGGCAACCTTGGAGGCGGCGGAGGCCGCTGGGGAGGCGTGGGTGGGAGTGATCGCCGATGCCGATCGTTTCCGAATGGGCATAGGATATGGGAGGGAGCCGTCCATTGCCGTCCGGCGGTCCAGGCGGGGGGCGTTGCTTGTAGCTGGACGCGACGGTTTGGGCTTGCGGGGCTGGCGTCTGGCTTTGGATCCCGAGGACCCACGGGGCATCCCTCCCCGCCTTGCCGCCGCTTGGCCGATGGTGGCGTACCTTTCCGCACCCGGCGAGGGGGCATGGGTGTTGTTGCCGCTACAACCTTAGTCTGGCACCTGGTGCCGAATTTGCAAGGGGTGCGGTGGACACGATATGCTCGAGTCGGAAACAATAATGTCAGTTCCGAGGAAAGGAGGTCAAGATGCCGTATCGGTTGAATTATGGCGAAGCCCGGCGGGTTCTCGGAAGGGCGCTGGAGGCCCTGCGGACGGCCAACGAGGCCTACTACTCCGGGGTTCGCCGCCGCTTCTATGACCGCGTGGAGATGGGCGCGACGCTTGAGGTCGCGGTGGCGGAGGCCCTGCGGGAGGCGGATCAGGAGGCGATCCGCTGGGCCGGCGAGGCACCCCAGCGGATCGCCTCCTGGCTGGGGTTGCTGGATCGGATGGAGGCGGAGGACCGGGAGGCGGAGGCCCGGATGCGGGCCGCGACCCGGCGGCGATGACAGACAACGCGACGAAAGGAGGACGCGATGCCGGAGGAGCCCATCTTTCCAGAAGACCCCATCCAGTGGATGTATCGGGAGTGGCGCAAAAGCATCGAGGGCACGCCGACGGATCGAGCCCTGGATCTCATCGAGGGCGGTGCCCGGACTGTGGAGGGGTTCATCCAGGGCGTGCGGGAGGCCGGAGAGGGTGTGCAACGGGATCTCCAGGCCTGGGTCACAGATCCGGGGCGGAAGCTGGAGGAGCTCCAGCAGGTCCCGGGGCTGGTGGTGGCGGGATGGGGCGCGATGCTGAAGCCGGTGGCCGACGGGCTGGCCAGCGCCCGGACGCTTCTGGAGCGGGTCCTGGCCGGCATTCGGACGGACCCCACCCTGACCCTTTCGGTGGACCCCCAGAACCTGGCGGACCTGCACGCGGCGGCCTCGGCCCTGGGGCGGGTGGTGGAGGCCTCCCAGCGCCTGCACCGGGCGGCGCTGGGGCTGGCGGAGGGAGCGGGCCTGGCTTTTGACGAGGATGTGGAGGCGGTCTGGAACGCCTGGTCGGGGCTGGCCATGGCCGGGGCGATCGGGCCGGCCCAGACCCTGGCGAGGGTGTTCCATGAGGCCAGCCGCTTCATGGTCGACGTGCTCGCCCGCAACGGACAGAGCGGGAACCCGGTGAGTTACGAGCCCCCGATTTGGATCCCCCCCTTGCCCCAGTCGACCGGTTCCCTGAGGATCATCGCCGTGGCGGAGTTGCCGGGCCGGCTGGGGGCCATGGAGAAGGCCCGGGAGGAGCTGGCGGAGGCCGTGGGCGGGCTACGGCTGGCCCTCTCCCGCTTGGAGACCTGGGAGGGCTACGCCCGCCTGGGCTTCCAGGACGGGGTGGAGCAGGCCTACGCGGTCCTGGAGCGCTTCGCCGGTCCGGTCATGATGGGGATCCTGAACGAGGCCCGGCCCCTGCCGTCCATGGCCCAGGAGATGGCGGCGACCATCTCCCGCATCGCCCCGGTGGACACCTCCGTGTTGCGCCTGTATGACCCACCGCATCGTTCGATAGTCGATGTGTCGTGGATGTACTTGGAGCACATCCAGTCCGCCTCGGATCAGCTGGCCAGCCAGCTGGGGCAAAGCGCCAATCACCTGCTGGTAGTCTGGTCCATGCGGGATGGCGCGGCAGCGGCGGACGAGATGAGGGACTGGGGCCGGCGAGCCCGGGAGGTGGTGGGCGGGACAGCCCAGCGAATCCTGCCCCTTCTGCGCGCGCTGGTGGATCAGTGGAATGGCTTCAGGAGCCAGGCCAAGAAGGCGTTGCTTCATCGTCCGCAGGAGATGATCCACCAGCTGCGGGTTGGAGCGCCGGGGTAACACCCAGGCCAATCTGGGCACAGTACGGCCAGGCCCGCGGGATCCTCTGGGCCGTCTATGCTATAATTGGGGTTGGAAAATCCTTTTTCAGGAGGTGCTCCATGATCCGCGCGTTCCTGCTGGACCAGGACGGCCAGGACTACGTCGAGTACCTGCTGCTGGCGGGGGCCGCCGCCGCCGTCTTCGCGGCCGTCGGGGCAAGGTTCAAGAACGAAATCCAGGCCACCTTCGAGTATGTCATCCAGATGCTCCGGGGAGCCCGGCAGTGAAGCGGCACCTCGCCTTCCTCCGAGTGTTCCTGCGGGATTCAGGCGGCGATTTCAACTACGAGTTGTTGCTGGCCGCGTTGGTTGTGGGGCTCGCCAGCTTCATCGCGACCCGTTATCGGGACGAGGTCCGCGCCGCCTTGGCGGATGCGACCCGGGTCATTTTGGGGCTACTGGGGATCTGGCGATGAAACGGCACCCCGCTTCCCTCCGCGCGTTCCTGCAGGACCCGGGCGGCCATTCCGACACGTATGCGCTGTTGCTCTGGGTGGTCATGCTGATCTCCGTCGCCGTCGGAATTCAGTTCCAAGACGAGATCCATGCCACCCTGGCAGATGCGACCCGGGCCATTTTGGGATTGCTGGGGGGCTGGCAATGAGGCAACACCTTGTTTCCCGCTCCCTCTGGCAACGGGGGCAGGCCCAGGTGGAGTTCGCCTTGGCCTTCCCCCTTTTCTTCTTGATGGTGGCCGGGGTCTTCCTGGCGGGGATGGCCCTGCTGAGAGGGGCGCTGTCTGGCTGGGGCGTGTTCCTGGCCGGCGCGGCTGGCGGGGCCTACCCCGCCCCGGCCTCGGCGGCCCTGACCTCCGTCCCCTTCCCAGACCTCCGCGCCGGCCTCTCCTTGGAGTTGCGGCCCGGGGAGCGCCAGGCCGTCTCCCGGATTCGGGTCGCTTGGGAGCGGCCGTGGTTGCTCGGGATCCAGCTCGGGGAGCGCTGGCAGGGTGCTGGGGCCTTCCGCCTGTGGCGCTTCTACCCCGGTCCCCCCACCGGGCCATGGGAGTGAAGCGATGCGCTGGCAACGAGAGAAGGGGCAGGCCCTCATCGAGCTGGCCCTGGTCGCTATGATCTTCGTCCTCCTGGCCGCTGGAACGATCGCGGCGATCTTCGCCGTGCGAGCCCGTAGCCAGGCCGTGGCGGCGGCCTACGCCTGCGCCGCATTCCTCTCCCAGGCCCCCGATCCAGCCCGGGCGGCCTTCCAGGCCCGGGAGGCGGCCCGCCGAACGCTGGAGGCCGACTGGACGGCGGCCGCCGTGGACTACCGCATCCACGTTCTCCCAGAAGGTCCCGGCGGGGCCCGCTGGTGCCGGGTGGAATGGGTCTCCCGCGTCCTCTTCGCCCGCCTCCTGGGCCTCCCAGGCCTGGCGCAGGGGGAGGCGGCCTTCGCGGCGGACCCCGAGCGATGGAAAGCCCGGTGGCGATAGGAGGACGGCCATGAAGGCGCGGGGTGGTCAGATCCTGGTCTTCTTCGCGTTGCTTCTGCCCTTCCTGGTCCTCATCCTCCTGGGCGCTCTGGAGGCGGCGGTGGACGTCCTCCGGGTCCAGGAGACGATGGCGGCGGCGGACCTCGCGGCCCACGCGGGCGTCCAGGCCGCCGTGGTGACGGTGGACGGCCGCCCGGTCCCCGCCGGAGACGCTGGGGCCCACCGCGCCCTCCAGGTCTTCCTGATGCAACGCCCTCCCCACGCCCGCCTCGTGGAGGCCCGTTGCGGCCACTCGGGCGTTCGCGTCGCATGCCGCGTGGCGGCGGAGACGGAGACGGTCGGATGGTTCCCCTTCATCGGGCGCCGCCCAATCTGGGTCAGCGCGATTGCATATCTCGTGCCAGGTGCCACCCGTGGCGAGCAGTAGGGGCAGATTTTGGGAAGTGGCCAGAGGGCGAGTATCGTGATTCTCTATCCCCAAAAGTGCTCAGCTACCACGTTTTCGGTTAGTATTTCTCCCAGAGATCCTTCTGGGAGGAGGCTGTGATGCGACGCCTGATTCGACAGCTCATCGAGGACATGACCTATCGTGACCTTTCGGGCCGGCGGCGGTTGCGGCGCTATGTGATCGCCGCTGGGGTTCTCTTTCTGGCGATGATCCCGATGGCCTTCTGGGCCCTCTACGAGCGGTCCCGGGTGATGGCGGTGGTCTATGCCACGCCGGCTCCCCCGGCCACGCCCTGGCCCACCCGGACGCCCACGCCGCCGCCCGCCCCCACGCCCACCCCGGTCGTGGACGAGGCCGGGTGTCCTGCGGACCCGAAGGAATGGACCCTGGAGCCCATCGTGATCGCCCCGGGGGCGAAGCCGCTGGATCTTTTCCAGATCCGGCCCGACTGCGTCTACCGGGGGCTGGCCAAAAGCGTGGCGGCCATCATGCTGACAGAGGCCGGCTGGAAGATCCCCGAGGTGGTGGAGGCCCTGGGGCTGCCGCGCTTCCCGGTCCGCTATCACGAGGTCATCACGGTGACCTTTGAATACACGCTCCAGATGAGGGGGGAGCCCCTGGCTCTGGACCGGCACTGGCTTCCAGATTCGGCCTACCTGTGCACGCCCAACATGGATCCCAGCGAATGTCCGCGGATCTGGCGGATAGACGGGAAAGATCCCCGGCCTCTCCCCCGCTTCCTGCGGGGATGCTTCTGGCCCCGGCATCTCGCCGCTGGCCAGGTCCGGGACTGGGGGATGCCGTATCCGGTCATTTGCGTGGTGGAGGCGAAGGAATATTCTGGCCGTCGGGCGTGGCTCTTCGAAGGGACTGGCGATCGCATGTATCTGCGCCCGCCGGACGAGCTCTGGCCGCTGCCTCGCCATGAGTTCTACGCCTACGATCCCCAGCTTCGGACCTGGCTGCTTCTTGGCCAATACGGTTATTCTCCTCTGAATCCGGCGCCAGGCATGGAGCAGCTGCGCGAAATCACGCGAACGCAGTGGCAGAGCCAGGCGGAACGGTATGCCCGCTACCATGGCCTGCCGGTGTGGGATGGAAGCTGGCTGGAGGCCTTCACCGGGTTGAAGCCGAAGCCCCTGCCGGAGGGCTGGGAAAGCTGGCCGGACCGCTATGAGGAGCTCCTGGTCAAGTACGGAGCCAAGCGAAAGTTTTCGGAGTGGAGCCCATGAGCCGACGGACGCTCCTCGGGCTTCTTTTTCTCGCGGCTGTCCTGAGCGCCGCGCTTCTGGCATCCAGGGCGCGAGCAGAGAGTTGCCCACCGGGGACCATTTGGGATGGCGCATTCGGAATATGCCGGAGCATAGAAGCCACGCCCGTTCCTGGTGCCACGCCCGGGCCGGGTCCGATCCCCGGCCCGGAGCCGGCCCCTCAGCCGACGCCTGGCCCGGGCCCCCATCCCCAGCCGACGCCCCCGCCATGCCCGAACATCGTGGAAATCATCGTATCTGGCCCACACTATGACGAGGACCGGACCAGGTGTTGGGTGATCATCCAAGCCTTCGATCTCTGCACCAACACCCCCCAGGGGGATCCCTTCACCCGCTACGTGGAGTGCCCGAAGCCCACCACTTCCAACCCGTGCGTGGATCCCAACGGCAACCCGCTCTTCTCCATCGGTCCCGGCGGCATCTTCTGCGGTCGGGACGGGGGGAGCTGGCGGGTGGAGGCGCGGGTGCGCTTCCCGCCCTATGTAGTTGACGCCCGGCCCTACCCGGCCACGCTGGTGGGCTGGCCCACGGCGATCCGGCTTTCGGAGCTGGGCCGGGCCGCCGGGGAGGGGACCCTGGACTACGTCCCCCTGGGCGGCGGGAAGCCCGAGGACCCGAAGCCCGGCGACTGGCGCAACGTGCGGCTGCGCTTGGAGCTGGTCCCGATAGGCTTCTGCCGGATCACCCTCCCCCAGGCCCGGGGGCCGATGACGGTGCTGCAACGGTCAAAGAACCCCCTGCCGTTGTATACGGACTTCTGGCTGGAGGCGCGCGGCGTCACTGGACGCCCCCTCTACCTCTACTGGGAGGTGCCCTCCCACCCGGCGGCTGGCAACACCTTCCTGGATCCCGGCCTCAACGCCCGGGTGGGCCTCCCAGAGGATTTCCCCGCCTTCCGGGGAAGCGTCCGGGCACCCTACATCCTCAAGTGGACGTTCGAGTGGGAAGAGTTCAAGGAGGAGACCAACAAGTATTGCGACGACAAGTCTGACCCTGGGAACGAGTGCGACAGTAACGGAGATGGAGTGAAGGATAAGAAGTGGCGCTGGGAGACGAGGCGGTGGTGGGAGCCGAAGTCCGAGGGAGGCATCGTGGACCCAGATGCGATTCGTGGCCTGCCGCCGCAGTATCGGGCGGATCTGAACGGGGATGGCAAGGCGGACGCGCTTTGGAACTACAACAGCGTGATTCGCCGGATGAACGAGGCGGACCGCCCGGCCACAGGCAACCTGGCCTTCGAGATGGGGACGGGAGGCCTTTTCCCGTTCTGGGTGCGTGAGGCTCAAGGGCAGATCGGCTGGCCATCTCGATGAGGGGGGTGGCGTGGAACCCGCGCTCATTTCCCTTACTCCTCTTGCGGTTGCTGTCGTGGCGACTGTTGTGGACTTTCGAACCCAGCGAGTACCGAATATCCTCACCTTCCCAGCGATGGCCGCGGGCCTTCTGGTCCGCTTCCCCCCAGATCCTTGGATCCTGGGGCTGGCTGTCTTTTTCTTCCTGCTCTGGCGCGCGGGGATCTGGGGCGGCGGAGACGCCAAGCTGTGGATGGCGATGGCCTTCTGGACCCCTTCGAGCCAGGGTGCGGAGGCCTGGCTGGTCTTTGGGATTGTCGCCGTGGCTACTGGGATGGCGGCTCTAGTCTTCCTCATCGCGCGCAACCTGGTTCGCCGCCGTCCGCCTTTGGAGAACATCCTGGGCGTCCGGCGTCCAGGGGCCTGGCAAGCGATCCCCTACGCCGTCTGGCTGGCCATGGGAGCGCCAGCGGTGGGCTTTTAGGGAACGGTCACGCGAGACGGCTTGGAAACTCTGCAAGCCTGGGCAGGTGTTGGTCTGCCAGAAGTCGAGCTCGGCAAACGCGGGAAGCGATAGGATGTAAACCAAGCAGGCGCTCCGATTCGTGGCGGACTTCAACCGAGAGGCTCGGATCTCCTTGGCGAACACGCGATTGCCGCTCATCTCGCCAACGGTTGGAGCTCAGCCTGAAAAGACCCCGCCAAGAGTTCCTTGGGGAGCCGCTCCCCTAAGGATCACTCCCTTGACATGGAACAGTCCCTTCCAAGAGTCAGCCTGCGACTAATGGGCCGATAAAGCGGGAATCAGCCCGCCGCTCACTTCGTCTTGGGTGAGCGAAACGAAGGACAATGTGTTGCGGAGCGGAAGGAGTATGATGATAGTGTAGCCACAGAGCGGAGGAGGCTGGCCCGTGGGAGGGCTGGCTAAGACCAGGCGGAGGGGAGTTGCCACCGCGGTGGAGCGACCAAGAAGCCGCCCGAGCAATCCAAACAAGCAGGCCGAATGCCGTTGGCGCGCCCAGTCCGCCGCTGGTGGCAGAATGTCGCCGCCATCGGAAAGCGAGATGGCACGGTTCCGCCAACTCAGATGCGGGAGGCAAACCGAGGCTGGCTCGCTCACAACGGCGGTGGCACGACGCGCTGTCGGTTCCATGAGGAGCGATCATGCGAGCGCGGGTTGTTGTCACGATTGTCCTCATGAGCCTGATGTGGGGGATCGGCGCGGAGCAGGTCCCCCCAGTGGCCCGCGTGTTGCTAGTGACGATTGGCGTTTGTCTGGCGCTCCTCGCGGGCATCTGGCTTGGGCGACGTTCCGTCTTGAGGGAGCAGGGCGCGCTCCGTCCAGCGGCTTCTTCTCCAGCGTCCCACCAGGACATCAACGCCGCGGGTTTGTCCAAGGATGGCATCCAATCCTCTGGCCATCCGCCGGCTTCTGGTGAAGCCGGGGACGCCCGCGGGCTTGCCGAGCTGGTTCGCGGCTGGATTGCGGAACGGAAAACGTTGCCGAGGCCTGGGGGGCATTTCGTGCCTCCATCCGTGCTGTCCAGCGATGATTTGGCGCGCTTGGAGCAGATGCTTGTCCGCGCTTTGCGGGAAGCGAACGCCATCCAAGCGCGCATCAAGCTCCGGCCTGTCCAAGATGTGGAGCAGGCCGATCTGTTGCTCCGGGCAATTGCCGCGCTGGGGCAACTGGGCCCCACCTCCTCTCTTGGAATGCCCATCGTGGTTCTTCCCTATGGGATCATCGCTTCCCCTGGCGGCGTCCGCCCCCACATCCCCGAGTGGAGGGAGGCGGCCCAGCGCGCGGGGCTGGTTTGGGTGGGAGGGGACGATGTTCCCAAGGAAGACGGTCAGATCTTCATGCCGCTTCTTTTGGCGAAACAACTGGTATTGGAACCGCTATCCTCGCTGGAGTTGCGGGACCGCCCGTCTCCCCGGGACCGCCAGCTCTATGTGGGGATCGCCCGCGCGGACAGCGGGAGGCCGGTCTGGCTGGGCTGGCCCTGGCATGCGGTGGTGGTGGGGAGGACGGGCTCTGGTAAGACGAACACGGCGAGCCATCTTATCTTCGAGGCCGCCCTGCTGGGGATCCGGGGTCGGATCCCAATGCGGATCATCGCCACCACGGCCAAGTCTGGGGATGGGATGTCCTTCCAGATCGAAATCCAAGGCGGGAGGGCGCGGCTTCGCAGGATGGATCCCGAGGAGTCTGCCTGGGAGATCCTGGCGGTAGATCCTGGATCTCCGCAGGAGGGGATCGTTCTCCTGGTCATCGACGAAGCCCAGGCCGTTCTGGACGAGGTGGATGGCATGCGGGCCTGGGTGGAGCGGGCCATCCTGATGGGCCGTAGCAACGGGGTGGCGTGCATCATGCTCTCTGGGAACCCGAGGTGGGAGGCGTTTCCCAGGAGCGTCCTGGCCCACGCGGCGTGGATCATCCACCGCACGGACCCGGCGGACATGAGGGTGCTTACCCAGCGGATCCAGCTCAGGGCCTCCGTGGACATCCCTGACGAGCCCGGCGCGGCGCTGTTCGTCCCGCCAAGCCGGGAGGCCATCCTGATCCAAGTCCCGCTGGCGGTGCCGCTGGACAGGCTTGAAAAGAACGGAGGTGGGAATGCTGAAGGTCCGAGTGCGTAGCACAGGGAAGTGGATACCCGGAGCGGCGTGGGATTCCCGTTTGAAGATTTGCGCCGCCGAGACGGAGGAAGGAATCCTGCTCCTCCTGCCGCAGGAGGTGGACGGAGCAGTCCCTGACGACTCGCCCCCACCCCCCGCCTTGGAGACGGGGGCTGTGGATGACCCGGAGGGGTTGTTCCGCTTCCTGCGGGAGGTGGGCCTGGTCTGGCTGGACGGCCTGCGGCGGGTGGAGGAGATGGGATCCCCGGGGCTTCTGTTGTTGAGGCCAGCGGAAAGCTCGGCGGAGGTCGCTTGAGGGGGGCGAGATGCCGAAGAGGGAGCCGAAGTTCAACGCGAAGGCGGCGCTGGCGAAGCCGATGCACCCAGAGGATCTGGGGCCGATCCTCTTCCTGAACGGCTCCGAGGTGATCCCCGACCCAGAGGTCTGGGAGCTGGACCTGCCTGGAAGGTCCCTTCTGGTGTCCGTCAGGTCGTATGAGGAGGCGGTGAAAACGCAACGGGACCTGCGAAGGCGACTTTTCCCTGCGTTGCCCTCCTCCTCTGGGGACTACCTGCGGGCCACCCAGGCGATGCGCCTGTTGCGCCGCGTGGCTCCTGGCGCGCTGGAGAAACTGCCCCGGGCGACGCCGCGCTCCATCGCCGACATGGTCCCGTCCAGCGCCGGGGAGGATCTGGAGGCGTTCGTCGAGCGCTTCGCGGGCCTGGTTGAGCGGGCTCCCGGCAAGCTGACCATGAATCAGGCCGTCTATCTGGCGCTTCTGGCCGCCAAGGGGGTCGAGCGCGCGCCTGAGAGCCTCGAGGAGCTGAGGACCTTGGACAACGTTGTCCTGGGCTCGGGCAACTGGCGCGCCGCCCAGGAGATGCGTCCCATCGCTGAGGGCCGCGAGGCGAAGGTGACGCTCCGGATCCGGATGGATGAGGACGGCGAGCCAAAGGTGGAGATGCACGCCGTTTTCCCGCCCGGTTGGGGCCCGGAGCGGCGGGCGGAGGCCCTGCGGGCCGCGGCGCGGGCGTTGTTGCGAGAGGCGGAGCAAGTGAATGCGCAGGCCAAATAAGATAAGAGTGGAAAATCCAGTTGAGGAGGATGTCGTGAGCGAGACTGGGGTTCAGGTCAACGTTCGGACCAGCATCGGCGAGATCCACCGGCTGGAGATTCGGGATGGCAAGCTTTGCTTGGTGTTGGGCGACCGGTCAGTTTGGGACGTCAGCGCGGTGGACGGGAATGGGGTCTGGGCTGTTCGCAACAGGGGGGCTCTCTGGTACCTCCCGATGGAGGCGATCGGTGAAGAGTGGGGAAAGATCCAAGCGCTCTGGGAGCAACTGGGAGTTGACCGTCATCATCGCGCAACCAACTCCTCGCCAGCGAGGAGCAGGGCAAATCGAGACGGCGCTCTCCCTAAGCGGAGCGGTCGGGGACGGGCAGGCTCTGCTCCTGCTTCCAAAAGCAAGCAGGGCGCGGGTGGCGGCGGTCTACGCCGAGTTCGAGGGTGAGCTGGATGTGGTGAGGAGCGCCCAGATTGCCCGTTCCCTGATTTACTTCCAGGACATCGCCAAGGCCAAGGTGCACGTTGTGCAGATGCGGGAGATCTCCCTGCCGTGGGGCAGGACGGCATGGGTCGGGGTTCTGGGATTTCAAACGTCCGAGCTGGTACCCGAGCGGGCGGTGGCGTATTTCAAGCGGGTCTTTCGATCCCTGAACGCCCATCCCGTTCGGGCCGCCGCGGAGATCCAGGAATAGGCGCATGAGGGGCGGAGCGCATCTTTATCTGGCCGCGACCAGCGGGATTTTCCTGGCCTCCCTGACGGGCCGGGTTGGAGAGGCGGGACCGCTCCTGGTCGGCGCGGCGGTCGGGGGGCTTTTGCCCGACATCGACCTGCCGCCCCACACGGCTTCGCCCTTGGAGCGGTGGATCATGCGCGCCGCGCGGAAGTCGCGGGTGCCGGCCTTGGGGTGGGCGGTGACGGCTGTCATCCGGTTGTTGCGAATTGTTCTGGCTATGTTGGGGACCCGCCATCGAGGGTGGCTGCATTCCCCGCTGATCCCCATCGGGCTGGCCATGTCTGGATTGGCCGCTGGCGGGGTGACGGGGTGGATGTTGCTGGGGACGGCGGTCGGGATGTTCAGCCACTTGGTGGGGGACAGCCTCACACCCAGTGGAGTGAGCTGGTTCGGCAGGCGGGTGAGGGGACCGTTCCGCACGGACGGCGGAGCGGATGTCGTAGGGTTCGCGGTCGGATCGCTTCTTTTGCTCTTGGCCATCGCGTTCGAGGGCAGGTGATGGTGGCGAGCGAACAGAGGGCCGTCAAATGCCGGCTGATGGAGAAGGCGAAGCGCCTTGCTCGGCCAGATCAGCCGACAGAAGGGAGGAAGCCGAAATGACGGAGACGCTACGCAATCTTTTGCAAACATACAGGGCGGCAGAGGAGGTGGCTGGGGAGATCGAAGGTCTGGTCGGGGAGATTTTGGGGCAGTTGTCCTGCCTGCGCGAGACCATCCGCATGCGAGAGGCCGGCCTCCGACTCGCCCTTGGGGAGAAGCCGCTCCCTGAAGGAGAAAAGCGCCCCGAGC
>JAPWUV010000022.1 GCA_028275345.1 bacterium | reverse complement strand
GAAGGTCTGGTCGGGGAGATTTTGGGGCAGTTGTCCTGCCTGCGCGAGACCATCCGCATGCGAGAGGCCGGCCTCCGACTCGCCCTTGGGGAGAAGCCGCTCCCTGAAGGAGAAAAGCGCCCCGAGCAACCCCAACAAGTCCCCCCGCCTGCCGAGGATCTTGCCTCTCCCGCAGGGTTAGGAGAGGCATCCGAGACGTCCCCCCGACCTTTCGGGGAGACAAACATCGCGACTGGTGGCGAGCAGGAGTTTGATGAAGAGGAGATCATCATCGAGTTTGGTGGTGAGCTCCCCTCGCAAAGCCGGGAAGGCGGGGCAAGCGGCACCCCAGACGACGCTTTCGTTTGAGGAGGGGAAAATGGATGAGCCTCGCGAACCCCAGGAGTGGCTCGCGGAATTGGTCGCCAAGTTCCAAGAGCTCAGGCAAAGGTTGGAGCGCCTGATCTCCCTCATGCAGATGGCTGGGGAGATCTCCGAGGCGAAAGCGGAGGCGTTGCGGCAATCCGTCGTAGGGCCGCTGGACAAATCAGGCACGGCTTTTGGGATCGACGAGACGGCCACAGAGGCCAGCGAGAGGGCGCGATTGGAAGCCGAGGATGCCTCGGACGAGGATGGACATTCGTCCATCCGCTCTCGCCGCGCGCGGCGAACGGGCGGGAGGCCTGGATCTGGATCTTGAAAGGGACGGAGAGCGGACAGGGCCACAAAGAAGGCACCGAGAAGGCCGGGGCACCTTGGCGGCGCGACAAATGACTCGCGCGCTCGTCCGATTTTTCGCCAACTGGCCCTTGGAAGCTCTTGTCCCCCCTGGCACGGGATCGCCGCGGCTTGGTTGCACATCCGCCGCGCGCAGTCAGGCCAGGGAGCGGTCGGCGAGGTTAGGCATGGCAAGCGATTCGCGCGCCAGTCCCGATGCGGTTCGGGAACAGCGCGGAGGTCTATATGGCATCCCGCCCTCTGAACCTGATCATCCTGCGTAACGAGGTCGAGCACACTTGGACCTACGTCAGGCGGGCCAGTGCGCTCAAGAAGCGGGCCGAAGAGGTGGGTGAAGTAGGGATCGGCTCCCCTCCGTCCCGCCTGTGGTACGCCCACCTGCGGCTGTGGGGGTCGAGCCGGGTTGTGGTCCCGCTCTATGTGGGCCGGACTCACGCGGGCAGGCCAGCGATCCACGGGCTCTCCTTCCCCATCCCGACGGCGGGCGACAATCCTATCGCTCTTCTGGCAGGGCTCCTGCGCTTTGTGGGCAAGCTGGTCTCGGAGGCCCAGCAGGCGGGCATCCCGCTGGAGCGGGCGTTTCGCCTCTTCCTGCGGACCCTCGTTCCGAAAGAGGGCACATCCGTCGAGGTGTTCAGCCTGTTCCTCTCCGAAACAGACCCGATTTGGGGGGTGATCGAAAGCAACGCCGTCAGCGCGCCGCCGCCGACTCTTCAGGAGGCCACTCCGTTGCGCCACCTGGTGGCGGGATCCTCGGGCGCTCGGGAGCCGAAGCAGATCCTCATGGAGAAGCTCGCCGGCGTTTTGCAGGCTCCCGACTACGGGGATGTAGATGAAGACGAGGGCGAGGACGAGGAAGAGATGGTTTCCCGCCGCGAGGAGCCCGCGCTCTCGCCGCCCGCTCCTGTCGCGGAGCATGACGAGGAGGAGGCCACCTCTCAGGAAGCCTCCGTCAAGGACGAGGAGAAGGAAGAGGAGGCGAAGGCGAGCGAGGTTGTTGCTGAGGGGGAAGTCTTAGACGCTGATGCCCCGGCGGAGCCGCTCCCGTTCTTTGACGACCTGGCCCGGCATGCCAAGCGCGTTCGGAAGCCGCCCGTTCTCCCCCTGCCACATCCGGCGATATGGCTGGCCCACGCCGGGTCGGTCGTGGCCGCGTGGCTGACGGCGTTCTGGCCTGTGCTGTACGCGCCACTGGGGATCCGTCACCCTGTTCTGCTGTTGCTGATCCCCCACGGGTTGCTGGTCCGCGCCGCAATGGCCCTCACCCTGTCTGGGGCCGGGCAGGCCACGACTGTGGTGGCGCTGATTTGGGTGGCCCTGATCGCCTCGTTCTTCGCCGTCGTTTCAACGGCCTATCGGGCCGCTGGCTACGAGCTGGATCCCCTCAAGGGGCTGATGGCCGTTTTGCGGGTCATCGCCTCCGCCATCGCTGCAGTCCAGAGACCGCGCGGGCAACAACAGGCGCAGGGCGGCGCGGGCGCATCCGCGGGGAGCTTCCAGATCGGGGGCGGGGGAGGCGGGGCTGGACGGCAGGCGTCGGACGTGCTGGTGGTTCTGGCCGCTGTCGCCCATCACATCCCCTTCCTGTCCTTCCTGTCCCCAGTGTTGCTGGGGGCGGCCCTGTCCGTGGAGGCGAAGGGCGCTCCCTCCCTCAGCGTGTTGCTGGCGGCCTCGCTGATCGCCCGGCATCTGGCTTCCTCTACGTTGCATGCCGTGGCCGCGGCGCTCCTGGCGGTGGCCAGCCCGCCGGGGATTTGGATGATCCCGCACGAGGAGCTCGGGAAGGCCTGGGCGGAGATGCGGGCGCGCCTGATGGAGGCGCTGGCGGATCTGCGTCAGGGAAGGCTGTTTCGGTTCGGGCGGGCGTCGGAAGGGGCTCGCTCCATACGGGTGCGCCTGGTCCCCGTAAGGGCCGACCCCGAGATCCTGGAGCTGGTGCGAGAGGTCGAGGCCTCCCTTGGCCTGCGCGCGGCCCTCCAGCGCTACGTCCTGGCCCTGGAGGCGGCCTCGGAGAACCCCGAGGCCCCCGCGGACAGCCGGCGGATATGGATGGAGGCGGCGCGGGCGGTGCGGGAGATCTTGGAATCCGGCCAGCCGCTGATCATCCCAAGTGCCCAAAACTGTGTCTACACCTCCCTCATCCGCTTCTACCCGCAACCCGCCCTGGCCGAGTTCCGGCCCGAGGACGTGCCGGAGGTCCAGGACGGGGACGACGGAGGGGAGCGGGAGGTCAGGGGCATCCCCTTCCGGAGGCCCGGGCGTCGCTACGGCTTTGACGACGACGACGGGGAGAAGGGGAAGGGGCCGACCCTGGCGGAGATGCTGAAGGAGCCGAAGGTGATCGCCCCAGCCGTCTCCGGCGCACTGGAGCGGATGCGGAAGAGGCAAATCGTCATCCCCGGGGCTACGTGGGATGAGAAGGCCATGGGGCTTCGCGTGGGCCGAATGCGCCCACTGGGCGCGGAGCAGCAGAAGGAGCTCACCCGGCGGGCGGGGGAGGAGTTGCGTCACCGCGTCTTCGGTCGGGAGGTCTTTGTTCCGTTCGCCTACTCCGCCATGCGCGGGGCCAGCGCGGGCTACATGCCCTTCGGCCTGATGGCCTCGCCCCGCCGCTCGGCCCACATGGTCATCGCCGCGCCCACACGGAGCGGCAAGTCCGTGGCCATGGCGGGCATGCTGATGCGCCTGGCCTTGGCCGATCTGGATCCCAAGTTGCCCTTCCGCCTCTCCAGCTTCTTCATCGACGGCAAGGGCGAGACGGCCAGCATGCTGGCCCCCATGGCCCGCCACATGTTGTTGCCGCCCATGTCCTTCGACGCCACCAACCCCTGGCCCATCCTGTGGGCCTACTCCGCCGCCGCGGCGGCGGTCGTGGCCCGCAACGCCTTCGCCGCGGAGATCCAGCGGGCCGCGGAGATCCTCCGCCAGGAGGGGGAGGAGGTCCCGGCCTTGATCCAGCAGGCCCTGCAGGACCCCACGGTGTTCGGCAGGATTGCGGCCATCCTGCCGGAGGCCGCCGCCTGGTTGCTCGTCAAGATCGACGAGTTCTGGGGCATCCAGGACGCCATGGGGCAGTTGCGGGCGATCAAGGTGGAGATCCCCGGGCAGGACAAGCCGGTTCAGGTCAGCGCCGTGGAGATCCTGAACGCCTGTCTCAACCGGGTGATCCTGATGGGGGCCTCGGCGGGGGTCTCGGTGATCGTCGCCACCCAGTCGCCTCGCAAGGAGGCCTTCAGTCTGTCCTCCATGCGGGACAACTGCAACGTCATGCTCGGGCCATCGGTCCCGCAACAACTCGTTGTCTCGTTGCTGTCGGACGAGATGAAGCAGGCCATGGCGACCATCCGGACCATTTACGTATCCGGGTCGGGAGGGCAGGGATCTCTGCCGACCTACACGTGGCTTCTTCTGCCGCGCTCGACGGCCTACGGCGCGCTGGATGGGGATCGGCTGATCACCTCCGGCGACGAACGAGGCGGGGAGAAATACGGCGGCGACCTGATCTACCCGCCCTACACGCCGCCGGAGGCCCTGGCCCGCCTGCCGGAGCCGCGTCCCTACCGGGTGAGCCAGGAGTCCCTGGAGGCCCTGCTGAGGCTGGCCCGCGGCGTCGCGGGCCGGGAGGGCTTCCCCATGTTGTCCCGGCTGGCCTCGGCTCCGGATCCGGCGCGGGAGTTGCGGGAGATGCTGGCGGAGATGCTGTCCTGGCCGTGGGAGGGCGACCCGAACGCGACCCAGCGGACTCTGTCCATCGGACAGAAAGCCATCGCTGACATCGCCGCGGTGTTGCATGCGCAAATCCAGGCCTGAGCCCGAGGAGGCGGAAGATGGATTTCGGAGCGCTGATGTTGTGGGGGGCTTCCGTCCTGGTCCTGCTGGCCCTGCTGGCGGTCCTAGGGGTGAGCCTGCTGGCCCTTGTGGTCTGGGCGGTCGGGCATGTGGCGGGGCTGTTCTCGTCGGCCCGGCACGGGGTGGTGGCAGTTCCAGATCTCTGGACGATTATGCGGGTGGTCGCCGCCTTGCTGGCCGCCTCCATGGCCGCCCAGATCGTGGTGCAGGATCCGTTGCGAGGCATCCTGTTCGGGATCGAGCCATCCGCCATGCAGGAGCTGGCAAGGACGGTCGGAAACTTCGTTCTGGGTGTCATCCAAGGGATCGCGCCTCCGTTTCCATCGCAGTGAGGCCGCGGGCGGGTAGAATCTTGGCAAACACCCCTTTCCGAAAGGAGGAAATCCATGAGCGACGTCCATGCCGTGCATGTCACAGTGTTCCGGCTCACCCGGCACGAGATGTCGGATGAGCAAAGGCAGGCCCTGCAGGAGGCCATCGGCAAATTGTTGCAGAAGGAGGGTTATGGGGGGACGTATTCCATGAGCATCCACGAGCACAAGGGTGCTGTCTCCAACGTCCAAGAGGTGATCGGCCTGATCGAGCAGGCCGCGCGCGAGGACGCCGGCGGCGGCAAGGTGCCGCCGGGCGTGTCGCACGTGATCGTCGTCGAGCCCGTCCTGCCCATCCAGATGCTGGCCGAGTTGCTCCAGGCCATCCAGAGGGCCGTGCAAGAAAAGAAGATCCCGCCCTGCTACGTGATCCGGGCCAACATGCGTCGGGATGACGCGGGCAACTTCTTCTTCAACTTCTACGAGCGAGTCCTCGCCGTCGAGGTCAGGACCGTCCCCCTGACCGAGCCGAAGTCTTAGCCGAGCTCCCCACCCTGGGCCATGGCCGCATGCCGCATCGCATGCGGCCATGGCCTCTCCCAGGAGAGGCGGGCGAATGAGCTGGAACCGCTTCCTTGCCGTAATGGCGGATCCCCCATCTCCCGACTGGCTTCTCGTCAGGAAGGGAGGACTGGCCTTTTTGGAGATGCCCGAATGGGGCGCGTCGGTTCGGCTCGTCCGGGAAGCCGAGGAGTTGCCGGAGCCGCTACGGGAGGAGATCTCCCTCTTCGACCTGATCCAGATGGCCGATGCGGAGGGAGTGTTGCTGAGCCTCCAGGCGGTCCTGCGCGGGATCGTGGAGGAAACGCTGGGCGATGAGGCCCACCTCCCCGCTCCTGAGATCGACCTTCTGATCCCGGAAGGGAGCGTTTTGGAGATCCCGCTCTGGCGGGACCCCCCGGCCCGGAGGGCTGGCCTGGTTTCCTTCCTTCTCCTTCCTAGGCAGGATCCAGGAGGCAGTGTGGGCCTCTCCCTGCTTTTCGGCCACCTGCTTTCCGAGCACGCCGTCCCGGTCCTCAAGACGCTGGCTGGGACCTATCTGGTCCAAGGGATTGCGCATTTGTCCGTGCGGGTCGGCTCCCGGACGAGGCTTCAGGTCGCCGTGGCGGACGAGGCTATGATGGTGGCCTTCCTGCTGGTCCGGGATGCTTTCCGCCGCAGTCAGGCGGCGACGGAAAGGCTGGCCCGGCGCGGGGTGCTGGGCGCTCTGAGGCAGATGGCCGCCAGCGCCCGGAGGGGCTGGGAGAGGGGTGGGGTCGCCTTCACGGTGAAGGGGCCAGGCGGAGGTCCCCAAATCCACGCCTTCTTCCTCGAGGAGGCCTCGAGAAAGGCATAGGCCTCTACGCGTTCAGTAACATGTGGTGTCCCCCGTGAGCCTCCGCCGCGCCGTGGACGCCAGCTTGGGACGTCTCCCGAATCAAGGCCACGCACAATTCCTCGTGTGGCCGCTCTTGTCCCCAAGATGCGCAAGCGTGCCATTGCCAAACGCGCGCCGCCCGCGTAACATGGAGGAGACCAAGCCGCTGGAGGGGAACATGAGCGTGAAGGTGGCCGATATCGACCTGCTGGAGATTTCCCTCCCCGGCATCTTCGGGTTGCCGGGGAAAACCTACAACCGGTCGGTTGTTGTTTTGACTGGACCGGCTGGTGTGGGGAAGACAACCCTGGCCCATGGGATGCTTCACGCGACTTTCGATGCGCTCCACCAGCTCCAAAGGAAGGGTCAAGGCAAATCCGCGAAGAACAGGCGAGGGAACATATCATTGCCGCCCATCGAGATAGTCCCCATCCATCTTCTCTTGGAGTCCAATCGGATTCATTCAGTTGAGCACAACGGAGATTGCCCCATTACGAGAATAGTGATGGGACCTTCTTCAGGGGTCAAAGCCTCTGTAGTCACCGACACGCTGAAGGGCGACCTCGGGAAGCCCCCGCCGCGAGGCGTAATCCGACTGCCAGTCATCGCGGTAGACGCGGCGACAGATCTCCGGGGCGATGATACCGACCGCCTGGGGAACATCTGGCGCGGCATCCAGATGTTCTTGGATTGGATGAATCAATTCACCTACTACATCGTCATCTTCATCGCCCAGGAGCGCGCCAACATCAACGCCGGCCCCTACGCGCCGAAACACCGCGCCGGCTTCCCTGACAGCCACTTCCACAGCACCCACTTCTTCGCCCGCATGGCCTTCGCGGGCGATGAGAAGGTGCGGATCAACTCCCGCGCCGTGAACGCGATCACCTCGGGCAAACTCCAAGCGGAGGTCAGTCTCACGAGGGACACTCTGCGCGCGCTGATCTCTGGCGGGGAAGCGTTGAGCTTCGGATTCGGGTGGGCGGGGAAAACCCGCGTATATTTGGAGGCGTAACAACTCTCGTGA
>JAPWUV010000003.1 GCA_028275345.1 bacterium | reverse complement strand
GAGGCCGAGGTGCCGGCCGTCAGATAGCCCTCCTTCGTGCGGGCGCGGTAGAGTTGGGTGAAGCCATACTCAGGGAAATAGGGCGCCGTGGAGATCATCTCCGCCGGAGGGCTGGAATTGAAATCGCCGCCCGGCGCGGCCACATCGATCGTCGGCCCGTAGTTCGAGATGGAGCTGAGCTTGCCATTGAATCCCGTGGCGGCCACGCACAGAACCCCACGATATCCGGACGGATAGTGCTCCATCATGCTGCCCGAGTTTCCTGCGGCGGCCACGAAGATAACGTTCTTGCTCAGCCCGTATTCGATCACGTCGGCCTGCGCCTGGGAATACGCCCCGCCGCCAAAGCTCATGTTCACCACGTGGGCTCCGTTCTCAATCGCGTAGAGGATCCCGTTCGTGAGATCCTGCGAGGAGCCGGAACCCTCATCGTTGAGCGACTTGATGGGCATGATCGTGCAGTAGAAGCCCGCCCCCGCGATCCCGCGGCCGTTGTTCGTCGCAGCAGCGGCGAGGCCCGCCATCGCCGTCCCGTGGTCAGTTCCGTCATCCGAGAGCCCGTCGCTGTCATTGTCTACCCCGTCGGGCTTCGGGCTGGGATCCGGAACCGAGTTCACGAAGTCCCACCCGTGCGCGTCGTCCACGAATCCATTCCTGTCGTCATCGACGCCGTTGCCCGGCACTTCGCGAGGGTTGGTCCAGATCTTGGAGGCGAGATCCGGGTGCTTGATATCCACTCCCGTGTCCACGATCCCGATAATCACGCTTGCACTCCCCTGGCTCACATCCCAGGCTTCCGGAGCCCGTATCTCCCGCAAGTACCATTGCTGGGCGAAGAGCGAATCATTGGGAGTAAAGCAGGCGTGGTAGATGTAGTTTGGCTCGGCATATTCCACGGAGGGCAACTCGCTCAAAGCGCGCGCGACCATTGGTTCCGCCCAAGGACCGCGCAATTTCACCTTGTACATCCGATCGAGCCCAAAACGGGCGGCTTCCGCGCTCACCTTGGGGAAAAGCGGCTCCTCGCTACCCGCAATCAGCGCGGAAAACACGGAGGCCTTACGCAACGCGAGGTCGGAATAGAGACTCCCGAAGGTAGCCCCGGGCCTCAGCTTCACCAGGAGAGTGCCGGGAACGTATTCGGGCTGCTGCGAGCTGGAAGCTACCCTTCCGGCATGCACCTCGCTCGCCAGAATCGAGCAGAAAAACCACCCCATCCACGCGGCGACGGCAAGGGATCTTCGCATCTCTCACTCCTGCCTGTCTGAGCTTCCCACAACGAAACAGGGTTGCCCGGGAAAACCCTGCATGGCAACATACAAAACTGCGCGTTCCGCTTCAAGTCTCACGAATCAGGGCCAGACGCAAAGCAGGAGACGCGCGCCGGAAGGTCTCACCGAGGATGGGAGAAGGGCCCCCTTTTGATTGGCCACAAACGCAGGCTCCTAATCGCCGAGGCAGGTCCCTACTCCTCTTGCCACGGCAAGCAAAGGATGGTTGGGATCGACCCTTCGGGTCTTTCCGCCGACGTCGCTGAGGGGAACCGTAACGATCTCATTCCCTTTCACCGCCACCATTACGCCCCCGACGCCATCGAAACAAAGCTCGGCCGCTTTCACGCCGAAGCGAGTGGATAGGATTCGGTCGAAGGCCGAGGGAGTGCCACCTCTCTGCAGGTGACCCAGTACGGTCACGCGCGTCTCCAATCCTGTGGCCTCCTCGATCTGGCGGGCGACCACGTGGCCAATTCCCCCCAAGCGGATGGGATCCGTGCTGTCCTTCACCACTCTTTGCACCACAAGGTCGCCGCCCTCCGGCCGAGCCCCTTCGGCGACAACCACGATGCTGAAACGGCGCCCTCGTTGGCTTCGCTGCGCGACATACTCGCATACCTTCTCAATGCGATAAGGGATCTCGGGGATTAAGATCACATCGCCGCCTCCAGCAATCCCGGACTCCAGCGCCAGCCAACCGGCGTAGCGCCCCATTACCTCCACGACCATCACCCGATGATGGGACATCGCCGTCGTGTGGATCTTGTCGATGGCTTCCGTGGCCGTCTGGAGCGCCGAGTCAAAACCGAACGTGATATCCGTGCCCCAAATGTCGTTGTCGATGGTCTTGGGCACCCCTACGATGTGCACCCCTTTCTGACTGAGCTGCCGGGCGATGGCCATCGTCCCATCCCCGCCGATGCACACCAGCGTGTCGAGCCCGAGCTCCTCGACGTATTCGACCACCTGGTCCGAGACATCCGCGAATTCCACTTCCTCCCCGTCTTTCTTCACTGGCCAGCGAAAGGGATTGGCCCGGTTCGAGGTCCCCAGGATGGTCCCCCCCTGGGTGAGGATGCCGGACACCTTCTCCCAGTCCAGGGGCATGACCCGGCGCTCGATCAGCCCCTCGTAGCCATCCTCAATGCCCAGGACCTCCATGTTGTACAGGCTCATGCTGGCCTTGGCCACCCCCCGGATCACGGCATTCAGACCCGGACAGTCGCCACCGCCAGTCAGCACCCCGATTCGCCTCCTGCCATTGCGCAACATGGCGCTCATCCCTCTTTCGATGATCTTCCGGATCTCCGAACACACGAGGCGGCTTACCGCCACACCTCACATCGTCTCCCATCAACAAAAACTTGAGCCGCCCTTTCCTCTCAAAACACAACGGGCGGACTCGCAAGCCCGCCCGTACCCCGCCCTGCCCCTTTCCTTCCTGTTCACTCCGTTTTCTTGAGCGTGTTCATCCCCAGCAGCTTGTACAGCAGACAGAAGCCGGTGATGCCGGTGATCAATAGGATCACCGCAATGATGCCGAAAATCAGGGCGAGCGTTCCGCGCAAGACGGCGGTCGCCAGGTACAGCAGAATGATGCCCAGCAGAATCCGAATCACCCGATCTGCGGTTCCCTCGTTCCTCGTCATCTTTCCCTCCCTTCGGCTGCACGCACTGCCTCACTTGCGGTCGTTCCCCACGGGAACGCGCCGTAGCCCAACCTCTCGACCCAACCTCGCATAAAAATACTCAGCCGCGGACAGGAAGCAAGGGGATTTCTCTTCCGGCCCCGAACGACGGCCGGCGCAACCACAGCCCCCGCTTCGCGCCCGGCTGGCTTTGGCAATTCCCATCGCTGCGCAGAGAACAGGAACGGGGCGCCAACCCAACCCCGGACGCCGAGAGCCGGCTGGGGGCCGGCGAACGCCTGGCGGTAAGGCCTCGGCTCCTGCGGGAAAACGCATTCCGAGCTGGAGCTCTAGCTTAGACTCAGGGGGGAAGAACCGTGCCGTCAAAGGGAGGTCCGAATGCTCGGAGCTCCCGGGCAAGCCCGATCCCGCGGAAGACCGCTTGCGATCCGGCGGAGCAATGAATGAATCGCGGATCCCGTGCTCCGGGTCGACCCGATCCAGCCGCATGCGGATGAAGCCCCCCGGCGCGCTCCGGCCGGCAGAAAGGGCCACGCGGCCGGGACTGGTGGCCTTGCTGAGCCTCGGTCCACCCCGATCCTGAGGAAACCACCCGCACCGACCAGCGTGCATGGTCTTGACCCGCGACAGCCGTCCAATCCTCCACGGCCGCTCCTTACGGGTCACCCTCGGCCGGCGCGGGGGAACACGCCATCCGGAAGAGACGCATTAGGCCCTCTCCTCCCTTCCAATCGGGGAGGCGCGCAGGCTTTGCCCCGGGAAACAGAAGGGCCGCGGAGCTCGGAGAATGCCGGTCCGCGGCCCTTGCGGTTCAGGGTCGGGATTCGGACTTACCGGGTCAGCACCATCTTGTGGATCGCCTGGTAGTCGCCGGCCTGCAGCTTGTAGAAGTACACGCCGCTCGGCAGGCCGCGGGCGTCGAAGGTGACCTTGTGCTGGCCGGCCGGCTTGTAGCCGTCAACCAGCGTCGCCACCTTCTGACCCAGCACATTGTACACGCTCAGCTCCACGCGCCCAGCCTTCGCCAGGCTGAACTCGATGGTCGTGGCGGGGTTGAAGGGGTTCGGGTAGTTCTGGCTCAGGCTGTAGCTGGTGGGGATTTCTTTGCCAGCTTCCGCCACCCCCGTCGGCCCCTTCTTGGTGCCGAACCAAGTGAGGACGTTGGCAACCAGCTTCTGCAGACCCGCACTGGGTACCGAGTCGCCGCTGGCATCGGCCATGAAGGTGAGGAGCACCGTCTTGAAGTTGGCGCCCTGGTTCCGCACGCCGACGGTCTTTCCGCTCTCCGCGGTGAAAATCACGGTGGCGTTGCCCGTCGTCCCGGAGATGTAGTCAATCCAGTTATAGTCACGGTGCCTGCTGAAAGCGTACCAGCTCAGGCTCAGAGGGGTGGTGGCGAAGTCGCCGGAAATTGGGTCGCCAGCCACACCCACAATGAGCGAATCCAGGTTCTGGCCCGGATCGTTCAGCCCGCCGGTGATCCCGAAGTAGTCATACGCGAAGTTGCCCGCCTCAAAGGTCGGCTGCGCCGCCTCGCCATTGGCGTAGAAGTAGTCCATACTGCTCAGGAAGAGGTTGCCACCCCGGGACATGAACGCCCCGTACGCATTGCCCTGGTAGCCCCGAGTCGGGATCGTGTTCACGACCCAGCCGCCCATGAGGATGGTTCCCCAGCCGAAGTTGGTCACGGACTCGTCGATCCCGTGCTCAGCATCCGCGTCCCAGACCTCGTACACGTAGCCCAGATTGTCCAGGATGTCGGTGTAAAAGTCAGGATTGTGCGGGCCTTGGAAGCAAACCAGCAGATCCGCGCCCGGGTTCTGCGGCTGAGCGATGCGGAAGGACCGCTTGCCGCTCGCGGCATAGAGACCGCCCTTATCCTTCACGCCGACCCAATAGGTCACCTGATCGCCAACGCTGAGACCCGTGATCTGCCCTTCCCAAGTGTTCCCGCCCACATTGCTCATCCGAGCGGAATCCTTCTTCGCCTGGGTCTGCCACACGACGTAGGCCTCCGCTACACCCGCGTTGGCCGGGTTGGAAGCATCGACGTCGGTGATCTCGGCTCGGACCTTAAATTCCTTGTTAGGGTTGTAGGTACTGTTGAGCTGATTCGGTCCGACGATGGAGGGCGGGGTATTCTCGTAGAACTCCACCACACAGTAGGTCCACCAGCCGTAAGTCCGGATGTGCCAACCCCGCTTTCCCGACGTCCCGGACCCCTGGTAGTACTTCAGGCCCCGGGCCTTAATGCTGGTAGCCGTCCCAGCGTCAAAACCCACATACGCTCCCGACGGACCACCGTACGGCACGATCACCACGAAGAAATCTTGTCGGCCAACATCCGGCTCAGTCCCGAGGTAGTAGGTGGGCACTTCCTCGATCGCGTTTTGGTCTACGGTCCAAGGGAGATCGCCCCAGAACATCTGACCTAGCGGCGGCTGCGGCGCGAAGGTACTGTGAACCCACCTACCGTCCTCCCAGTACCCAATCCATCCCGCTGCGTTCACGCTGTCCGGGGGGTAGTCCGCGTGATACCCCAGCGCCCACCGCAAGCTCACCGAGATCCCGTCCGACAATGGAGATGTGCTCCAAGTATGGGCGTTGAAGCCGATCGCCTTGACGATCATGGCGGCTGGCGGCTTGAAATAGGCCGCAAAAGTGTCGCCGCTGGCAAAACCGAAGTTGACCCCGGTCAAAGTCTTCTCGGTCCACACCGTGTCGATAACTCCCATCGTGGAAGCGTACTTGCCCAGGCTCGGGGATGCGCTGCGGAGAGCAGCCCATTCGGCCGGCGTCAGGTAGATGACCTCACTCTTGTCTCCCCCCTTGGACGGGATGAGCAGACCGTACGCCTTGTCGGCTGCCGACGCCCCCACTGTCACCCCGAGGACCAACATTGCCACGAGCGCAGACCATAACCCTCTTCGCATCCTCGCTCCTCCTTCTCGTTGGGTCACACCCGCCACCTCTCTTCCTTTGACCTCCCCCATGTCTCAGGTGAACCCCTTGGGATCTCGCGCCTCACCACCTCCTTTCGTCCTCGTGCGCACCCACGCCTCCCCTCCGTGGCGCGGTGAATTTAAGCCTCTTCCCAAGGAATGTCAAGGCGTTTTTGGGCCCGTGTCACAATTCACGCATCGGACATGCCTGGAACCTCCGGGTCTTCCCGAAGAATCCCCGGGACCCCTCGGGTCCCCTCAAGCAGAAACCGCGGAGACTCGCGGGGTCCGGCAATCGACGCCGCGTCGCCATCCGGAGCTTGGGCCTTTCCCGCCCGCCCCGAGCCACGTCGAACCCTTCGTTTGACCCCCGCGATTCTGCTCAAGGCCAATAGCCCGGGTCGCGGCTCAGGAGCTCTTCCAAGGGCCGAAGCCGCTCCTTCAAATCGTCCAGGTTCAGATTGAGATGGGCGCCAAGACGAAGCAAGGCCGAAGCCAGTACGTACCGTGACCCCGCCGTTTGCCCTTTCGCCACCTTCGCCACGAGCTCCTCGACCCGGTCCCGAATCGAGAACCAATACCAGTCCTGAAGCGAGGTTTCGTCAAGGGCGATTTGTAACCTCCGGCTCACCTCGATCAGCCGGATCAGCCGGACGCAAGGCTCGGCACGCCATTCCCGTTCCACCCTCGTCCGCAGTTCCTCTGCCGCGCGCAACAAAAACTCTTGTGCTTCGGCAAACTCGAGGCGGAGCCCCAGCCTTGCGGCCAAGTCGTGCCAGTAGAGAACCTGGCTGAGCGACGAAGAATCCATCCTCGGCAAAGACCTCTTCAGCAGACGCGTGACTCGGCGGGAAAGGGCAATCTGGGCGGCCGCCGTCAGCTCCTCCGGAAGGCGATAGCCTAACTCGGCAACGTCTTCGATCAGATCCTCGCTCTCCTGATAAACCCGCTCCCACTGCGCCCGAGCAGCCTCCAGACTGTCGGAGAAAAGGTGACGGATGAGCCCGACTCGGTCTTCCTCAAGAAGATCGGCGAAGCGAAGCGGAAGCTCATCGAGGGTCTGGCCGAGTCGTTCCAGCAGGTCGCCGGGATCGGAGGCCTGCCTCCGGTACTCCTCGAGCTTTTCGAGGAGAGGCGGGCCCTCCTCCACCGGCGCCACAAATCCCCGAAAATCGAGCCCACCCAGGTGGAATTCCGCGAACTGCAGGGCTTTGCGATCCCAGGTGATGCCGTCCCGGAGGCGGACCGAGCCAGCCAGGAGCTGGCCATCCTTCCACGAAAGCGTCTGCGCATCCGCGGGCTCAAGCTCCCAGCTGTGAAAAACTGCTCGCTGATAGCGCTTCCACACCATCGATTGGACCGCGAAGGTGTGAACTACCTTGCGATGGTCCACCGCCGCGGGGCGGACGAATCGCTCCCACACAATCCGCCCATTCTTGATGTCGGGAAGGTTGCTGGGCGCCGTCTCCAGGATCCTCAGGAAATCGGTTTCCAAGCCGTTGGCCCCCAGATCCTCCGCGAGCTCAAGGGCTCGGGCGGCGTACCGCAAGATCTGCACGGTCTCCAGCCCCGAGATGTCGGCGAAGAACCATCCGCAGCTTGTGTACATGAGCATGGCGTGGCGCTGCATCTCCAGCAGCTTCAAGGCGCGTACCTGGGCTTCCGGAGAGTTCGCTCCGGGACAATGCTCGGCGAAGAACCGGGCCACGTTTTCCGCCGAGCGGTCCAGCACCACGCTGATGTAGGCGTCGCGAGCCTGCCACGGCTCGCGGAAAAGTCCGTCGCCCTGTTCCTCGAACAAGCGAACCAACTTGTCCCGCAGGAAATCCAGTGCCTCCCGCAGGGGTCCGCGCCAGCGTTGATGCCATCCCGGCTGTCCACCGGTACTGCAACCGCAGTCGCGGTACCAGCGGCCCACTCCGTGGGGACAGCTCCAGGAGCTCCCCCGGCCGTCCGGCCCCTCATCGATCTCGACCTCCCATTCCGGACGGCACCCTTCCAGGAACGCGGCGGGATTGGTCACTTGCACATCCGTCTTTGGCAGCTCCATTTCCAGCATGTAGGAGAGCGCCATGTCGCCGAAAGGCTTGTGGTGGCCGTAGGTCTCACCATCCGTCGCGATCAGAACCAGTTGGTCTTTCTTCGCCCCTCTCGGGAAGGCCGCCAGCACCTGTCCCGCAAAATAGCCGGCGTTCGTGAGCACGTCACCAAAGCTGATTCTCTGGGAGAGCTCCCCGTGGTAGAACAGGACGTCGATGCCCTTGCCGTCCGTCCGAGTCCAGCGGTAGGGGCGGGAGGTATCCACTCGCCCGCCGCTCACCTCGATCCAGCGGCTGCGTCCATCCAGTCTCCGTACTCGCCGCGCCTGGTAGGGGGAGAGGATCACGTATCTCATCCCGTAATCCAGAAGGGCGGCCAGGACCTGCCGGTTCACCGCCGTTTCGGGTAACCACATGGCCTCCGGCTCGCGTCCGAAGCGATGGCGGAAGTCCGCAATCCCCCACAGGATTTGCGTCCGAAGATCCCGCTCGTTAGCCAGGGGAAGAATCATGTGATTGTACGCCTGTGCAATGGCGTTGCCGTGCCCGCCTTGCTGATCGAGGCTTTCCTTGTCCGCCGCCAAGATCCTTCGATACGCCTCCGGCGCGTGGCTCTCGAGCCACTGGGCGAGCGTGGGTCCGATGTTGAAGCTGACGCGCCGGTAGTTGTTGACGATCTTCAGCACCCGCCCCCGGCTGTCCAGGATCCGCGACGCGGAGTTCGGCCGGTAACACTCCTGCAGGATGCGTTCGTTCCAGTCATGATACGGGGCAGCGCTGTGCTCCCTCGCGATCTCTCCAGTCCAGGGGTTCTCTCTCGGAGGCTGGTAGAAGTGGGCGTGGATGATCAGGAATCTCTTCCCTTCCGGAACCATGTCTCTACTCCGGTCGAGGGGGGTAGCGGCCCGGCGGAACTTTTTCGTCCAAACTGTGCAGGCAGCGCGCCGCGTATCCCGCCGGCAGCTGACCGTCCGAGCGCGCCGTCCGGCAAAACCCTACCTGGACTGCACGATCCTGCTCGGACCTCCGTCCTCTCCGCACATGCGTCTGAGGCGACGAGACCCGAGTATCGCAAGCCGCGACAAGCGGACTTCGGACGTTCGCTCAGAGCCGGCGGTTCCTTCCCGGCGAATTGTGGATCGCGCCGAAAGCCACGGGCCACTCAGCCGTCGCAAGCTTCGGAACCGAGCCCCGCAGGCACGCGAATCTCTCGGCAGCTTGGTCTCCGCCCGATTTGCCCCGTGGTTCCCGAGCCGGCGGAGGGGGTTCATCCGGACAGCCGTCTTCGTCCCGGTACCCGTTGAGGGTCTCCGGCTCATTGGGGCAACGATCGTCCCGGTCCAGGATCCCATCACCATCGTTGTCCAGATCGGGACAGCCGTCGTGGTCCTCGAACCCGTCGAAATCCTCCGCCAGATCGGGGCAACGATCCACCTCATCGCGGATTCCATCCCCGTCGTTGTCCGGATCGGGGATCCCGTCCGCATCTTGAAATCCATCGCGGTCTTCGGGGGCATTGGGTGCCATGTCCAGGGAGTCTGGGATGCCATCTCGGTCGTTGTCGGGGTCGGGTATGCCGTCGGCATCGTCGAAGCCGTCCAGATCCTCTGGCTCGGAGGGGGCGAGGTCAAATTCATCGGCGATGCCGTCCCGGTCCCGGTCGCGGGAACCTCCGAAGTATAGGACGAGGCCCATTGCCAATTCGACGATGGCGCGATTGTCATCTGGCGGATCGCCGCCGATGGTGCTCTCGCCGCCCTTGAGAAGCTGGTGCCAGCGCACTCCGAGGCGAAGGGCGGAGCGTGCGTTGAGGCGGCAGTCCACTCCCGCGCCGAGGATGACGGTGGGCGTGAGCTTTCCGCCTTGCACTGAACTGCCCGTGGCGAAGGTGCAACTCTCTCCGCGGATGTCGCGGATGTCCCAGTGCGTCAATCCGAGTCCGAGGATGAAAACAGGCCGGAACCGTCCCCCGTCACGCGCGAAATAGCACGCCTCCAGATCGAGAGGAGCAAGGACCGTCTTGTAATGACCAGCCGCGCGGAAAGGACTCCCTCCCGGCGCCTTCGGATACACCCAGCCGTAGGCCACGGAAAGCCCTGCGCTCCAACGGGGATCGAACTGGTAGGAAAGGGCAAGTCCCGCCCATTGCTCGATCGATGATCGGTCCACCTCCCCCAAAACCATCTTCACCGAGCCTGCAAAGGGCACGACCTGCCACGTGCCCCTTAGGTCCTGCGAGGCAGCGGATTGCAAGAGCCCAGCTGCCAGCAGCATGCTGGGGATCGTCACCCGTCGTAGACGCACGGCCCTTCTCCCGCACAGATCATCCTTCCACCCCCGAGGATTCCGCGGCGGCCATTCCTCCGCAGGACGGAGCCTTCAGTCGAGCCGCTCCCGGAAGTATTCCACCAGCCGATCCATGGGCACGCGCTCTTGTTGCATGGAGTCGCGATCCCGCACCGTGACGGTCTGATCTTGGAGCGTCTGGGAGTCGACGGTCACGCAATAGGGGGTGCCGATCTCGTCCTGCCGGCGGTAGCGGCGGCCGATCGCCCCGGATTCATCGTAGAAGACCATCCAGTACCGCCGCAGGCTCTGCTCGATCTTCCGAGCCACCTCCGGCATCCCGTCACGCTTGACGAGGGGGAAAACGCCCACTTTGATCGGGGCCACTTTGGGATGGAAATGCATGACGATGCGGATCTCGCCTTCCACTTCCTCCTCGTCGTAGGCGTCGGCCAGTACAGTCAAGACCGTGCGATCGGCACCAGCCGAGGTTTCGATGATGTACGGGATGTACCGTTCGCGGGTGGCGTCATCAAAGTAGCGCTGGTCCTTGCCCGAGTACTGCATGTGCCGGGAAAGATCGAAATCCGTCCGATTGTGGATCCCCTCCAGCTCGCGCCATCCGAAGGGGAACTCGTACTGGATATCGTAGGCAGCGGCGGCATAATGCGCCAGTTCATCCTCACCATGCTTGTGGAAGCGTAGCTTCTGCGGACGGATGCCCAGATCGATGTACCATTGCATCCGCTTTTCCCGCCAGTACTCGAACCACTCCTGGTCTGTCCCTGGCTTGACGAAGAACTGCATTTCCATCTGCTCGAACTCGCGCGTGCGGAAGATGAAATTGCGCGGGGTGATCTCATTCCGGAATGCCTTCCCGATCTGCGCGATCCCGAAGGGGATCTTCAGACGGGTGGAGTTCAACACATTGAGGAAGTTTACGTAGATCCCCTGCGCCGTCTCCGGCCGAAGATAGACAATGCTCGCCTCATCCTCCACCGGGCCCATGAAGGTCTTGAACATCAGGTTGAACTGACGGGCTTCGGTGAGTTCTCCCCCGCAGACGGGACACCGTTTGCCCTCCACCTCGTCGGCACGGAACCGGCGTTTGCACTGCTTGCAGTCCACCAGAGGATCGGTGAAACCCTCCACGTGACCCGAGGCCTCCCACACCTTCGGATGCATGAGGATGGCAGCATCCAGGCCCACGATGTCCTCTCGCTCCCGGACCATGCTGCGCCACCACGCCTCTTTGATGTTGCGCTTGAGCTCCACTCCGAGGGGACCGTAGTCGTAGCAGCTGTCCAGCCCACCGTAGATCTCGCTGGACTGGAAGATGAAGCCCCGTCGCCGACAGAGGGACACAATCTTGTCCATCAGATTGCTCTGTTTCTCACCCATCTAATCTCTTGCCTCCTTTCCGTTCCTATCCCCATTCTCCGGAAGCTCTCCCTCCCGCAACGCCAGTCTTCCGGCGTACCGGAAGGTGACCAACTTGTCCGCGCCTTCTACGTGATAGGAAAGATGGAGCCACAACCATCGGTCCAATTCCTGGCCCACGATCTGCGGCGCAGGAACGCCCGCTTTCGAGGGGGGCACTCGCTGTAGCCAACGCGCCCACTCCACCGTCCTGCCGAGCGCCGGAAAGCTCACCTTCCCGGCCGGCGGACATTCAGCGCAGACATAACTGCCACGGTCTATTTCGAACGTAGCTCGGTCGCCCACGGCCGAGCGGCCACAAACCGAGCACCGATCCAGGTTCGGACGGAAGCCCGACGACTCCAGGAAGTGCAACAGGAAGCTTCGGCCCATGTTCCGGAGGCCAGACTCGGCCTCATTCAGGCCCCGTAAGAGATCGAGTACAAGCTGGTAGAGCCGGGCGTTCGGCTCACCCGCCATTGCCAGCTGCAGCAAGATCTCGAAACCCTGCTCCGCAACGGCCAGCCGCCCAATATCCGCCTGAACCCGCGGAAAGCGCTCCAGGATTTCCGCTTCTCGCAGGTAGTTGAGCTCCCGAGTCTCCTTCGTGTAGAATACCACAGCGATCCGATTGCAGACATCCAGTGCCCCCCCGAACTTGCTCTTGGGCAACCGCGCACCCTTGGCGATGAGGGCCAATCGCCCCCGCTGAAGGGAGTAAAGGTGGACCAGCTTGCTGGTTTCTCCCTGGGGGCGCACCCTCAAGACAATGCCTTCCGCCTTCTCGATGGCCAAGCCGAAAGATCTCCGCCTGTCCTCCGCTACGGACCCCGCCTGCTCCGCAGCCGCACCGCCGGACCTACCCGTGCGCGCCGGACTCCGCGGGGGCGTCCTTGGCCTCCGCTGGGCCAACGTCGGTGCTCCCCAATGAACTGACGTCCCGCGCAAGTTGGAGCCATTCTTCCGGGCTCAGCTCCTCAGGACGTCGGTTCAGATCCCAGCCCAGGGCTTCCAAGGCCCTCAGTCGCGCGTCGCCAAGCCAGAGGAGACCGTTGCGCAGCATCTTCCGCCGCTGTCCGAAGGCGCTTCGCAGGAGCCGTCGGAAAAGCTCCTCGTCCGCACCCAGCTCTTCCGCCTGGCGAAATTGGCCCCAACGGACCACCGCCGAGGAGACAGACGGCCGGGGGCGAAACGCCCGCGGCGGGATTCCGAAAAGCACCTCCGGCACCGCGAGGGATTGGCTCAGCACCGACAGGACCCCGTACGCCTTGGAGCCCGGTTTGGCCACAATGCGTTCGGCCACCTCCCGCTGGACCGTCAGCGTGACGTCATGAATGAGACGCCGGCTTCGGGGCTCGAGGATCCGCAGGATGATCGCGCTCGTGATCGCGTACGGAATGTTGCCCACGATCCTCAGCCGCATACCCGGGGAGCATAGGTCTTGAAGCTCCTGCTTCAGGAAATCCCCGACGACCACGCTCACATGGCTGTACTCCCGAAACTTCTGGCTGAGTCCGGCCGCGAGCTGATAATCCAGCTCCACGGCGACCAGCCGGCCGCATCGGGGGGCAAGGAATTCCGTCAACGCTCCCCGGCCAGCACCGATCTCCACCACGAGGTCTTGACCCGGGTCCAAGGCGAGGGAGTCGACCAACCGGGCCGCGGCCACGGGGTCGATGAGAAAATGCTGCCCCAGACGCCGTCGTACCGTCTTGCGCACGTCTCCTCGCTGGCCTACACGGCCTCTGCTGCCTCAGTCCCCTTCGCCAATCAGACTGGGCGGTAGGCCGAATAATTCGATCGCGTTCTGCGTGGTCCGCGCCAACACTTCCGACAGCGGGACCGCTTTGACTTCGGCGATCTTCCGAGCCGTGAGATGGAGATAGACAGGCTCGTTTCGCTTTCCCCGGTGCGGCTCGGGCGGGAGGAAGGGGCTATCCGTCTCGAGGAGAAGGCGTTCTAAGGGCACAAACCTGAGCACCTCCGCCAGGCGGGAATTCTTGTACGTTAGGTTGCCGCAGAAGGAGATGTGGAAACCGAGTCCAAGCACCTCTTCCGCCACCTCTCGATCGCCAGAAAAGCAATGGAATACCCCCCGGAGAAGCCCCTTTTCCGATTCGCGCCGGACCATCTCCAGCGTCTCTTTGTGGGCCGCACGGGTGTGGATGATCACCGGGAGTTGCCTTTCCCTGGCCAGTTCGAGAAACCAGGCGAACGCTTCCCGCTGCTTTTCGCGCGGGGAGAGGTCCCGGTAGAAATCGAGTCCGACTTCCCCAATGGCTACCACCTTCGGATGCTTCGCGGCCTCGCCCAATGCCTCCACGTGAGCCGTCGTAATCTCGGCCACGTCGTGTGGATGGACCCCGACCGCGGCCCACACCCCTTCGTGGCTCTCCGCAAGGCGGATACCGGCCTCGCTGGATCTGAGATCGATCCCCACATTGAGGAGACCTACAATCCCGTTCTCGCGAGCCCGTAGGATCACCTCCTCGCGATCGGGATCGAAGGCCTCGAAGTCCAAATGGACGTGGGTATCCACTGCCAGCAAGCGGGGCATGGGGCCGCCGTCACTTCACCTTGGAACCCGAAGCGATGTCGCGATCAAGTGTCACCAGGGAAAGCTTGCCGTCGACGTCCTCAGCCGCCAGGAGCATGCCGCGAGACTCCAGGCCCCGCAGCTTTCGTGGAGCCAGATTAGCAACCACAACCACCAGTCGACCGACCAGATCCTCCGGCCGATAGAATTCCGCGATCCCGGCAACGATCTGCCGCTCCTCGCTCCCCAAGTCCACCACAAGGCGGAGCAGCTTGTCCGTATTTGGGACGCGCTCGGCTATCTTCACCCGGGCTACCCTCAGATCCACCCGGGCAAACTCCTCGTACGGAATCTCTTCGCCGAAGGGCAGGTTCACAGACACGATCGTTCCCTCCGCTGGCGGTCTTTGCTCGTCCAGTTCGGCCGCGATCCTCTGCAGCTTTTCGATCTCCGGGGCGATGGCCTCATCCGCGATCTTGGGGAATAGGATCTCCACCTCCCCGAGTGCGGTTCCCTGCGGGACAGGCCGCTTCCCCGCCTCATCCCAGAATTGCTCCTCCAGGCGCGCCTTCTCTCCGAGCATCCTCCACAGGCGTTCCGAGGAGAAGGGCAAGAAAGGGGACCCGATGATCGCCAGCGTCCTCACCGCCTGAAGGCAGACGCTGAGGGTGGTGGCGCACCGGTTGCGGTCCTCCTTGGCCGTCCGCCATGGCTCCTGACTATCGAAGTAGCGATTGCAGGAGCGCGCCACATCCATGAACTCCCGCACCCCCCTTCGGACCTCAAATCTCTCGAGGCAAGCCCCAACCGTCTGGGGAGCCGCCTCCAGGATGGCCAGCATCTCGCGATCGGCTTCCGTGAGCTCCGAGCGGGGCGGGACCTTCCCATCGAAGAAGCGCTGCACGAAGGTGAGAGACCGATGGACGAAATTCCCCAGGATATCGGCCAGCTCATTGTTGTTCCTGGCCTGGAAGTCCGTCCAGGAAAAATCGCTGTCCTTCGTTTCCGGCGCATTGGCGGCAAGGCAGTAGCGCAGCGGATCCGGCGGAAAGCGATCCAGGTACTCCCCGAGCCAGACGGCGTAGTTGCGACTGGTGGAGAGCTTTCGCCCTTCCAAGTTCAGAAACTCATTGGCGGGAATCTCCGAAGGGAGTACGTACCCGCCAACTCCCATCAGGATGGCGGGCCAGACGATCGCGTGGAAGACAATGTTATCTTTGCCGATGAAGTGCACCAGCTCGGTATCCTCCTTCTGCCAATACTCCCGCCACAGCTCCGGCTCCCCCCGCTTGATAGCCCACTCCTTGGTTGAGGAGATGTACCCGATGGGCGCATCGAACCAGACGTACAGCACCTTGTCTTCGTATCCGGGGACCGGTACCGGGACACCCCAGGAGAGGTCGCGCGTCACTGCGCGGTCCTGCAGACCCTCGTTGAGCCAGCCGTAGCAGAAATTCCGCACGTTGTCCTTCCAACTCGTCTTCGTGTCCAGCCAGCGGCGCAGCTGGTCCTGGAAGCGGGCCAGAGGCAAGAAGAAGTGCCGTGTCTCGGCGACGACGGGTCGCGTGCCGCAGATCTTGCAACGCGGCTCAATCAGCTCCAAGGGATCGATCCACTTGCCGCAGACCTCGCATTGGTCCCCCCGGGCCCCCGGGGCATGGCAATGCGGGCACTGACCTTCCACGTAACGATCGGCCAGAAAGCGCCGGCACTTGGGACAGTAGAGCTGCTTAACCGTCCGCTCCACCAGCAGGCCCTTCCTGTAGAGCGTCAGGAAGAACTCCTGCGAGGTCTGATGGTGTAACGGGAGCGAGGTCCGGCTGTAATTATCGAAGCTGATGCCGAAACGTTCGAAGTCCCGCTGGTTCATGCTGTGGTAGCGATCGACGATCACCTTCGGGCTCACGCCCTCCTGCTCGGCCATGATGGTGATCGGGACACCATGTTCATCGCTCCCGCAAATGTACACCACATCCTGGCGCCGAAGCCGCTGGTAGCGCACGTAGATATCCGCGGGAAGATAGGCCCCCGCCATATGGCCCAAGTGCAGAGGGCCGTTGGCGTAGGGCAGCGCGCTGGTCACGAGAATCCTTCTGGCCAATTCTCTCCACCTCGTTGGGATCCACTTGTACTGTGTCGTCGCCTCTCAGCCGATCCGGCTACTTCGTTGTGACGATCTCACAGTTGCGGAGATCTTCTTCGCGGAGGATCTCCTCCTCCCCGTCTTCGTGGCGGACGTGCGCCTGTCGCCGGAACACGTCGATCTTCTCGATCACCCCAACGCCTCTCGGCGTGCGAATCCGGGTCTTGAGCTTCGGAAAATGGGCCAAGATCTCGCGGTAGAACGCGCGCTCGTACATGAGGCAGCAGAGAAGCCTCCCGCACAGCCCCGAGAGCTTTTGCGGGTTGAGGGGCAGCATCTGGTCCTTGGCGGTCTGCGTGGTGATCGGTTCGAACTCCTTGAGCCAGGTGGTGCAGCACAGCTTCCGGCCACACATCCCGTACCCGCCAAAGCGCCGCGCCTCATCCCGCACGCCGATCTGACGGAGCTCGATGCGGGTCTTGAAATGGGAGGCGAGGTCCCGCACCAGCGCCCGAAAATCCACCCGCTGCTCCGCCGTGAAGTAGAAGGTGATCTTGCTGCGATCGAACTGGTACTCCGCATCCACCAGTTTCATGGGCAGACCGTGGGCGCGGATCTTCTCCAGGCAGACGCGGAAGGCTTGCTGCTCGAGCTGGCGATTCTCCAGGTAGCGGCGCATGTCTTCGGCGCTCGGCTTGCGCAGGATGCGCCGCAGTTCCGTCGGGCTCCCCTTGCAGGCCAAGAGCGGCCCCGTCTGATTCACTTGACCCAAATCCTCGCCGCGCTCCGCCTCCACGATGGCGTAGTCCCCCACTTGGAACGGGAACTGTAACGGGTTGAGAAAGAGCTCCTTACGCTCCCCCTTGAATACGATTTCCACAAGGTCCGACATCCAAAATCACCTCCGGATAGATCTGCGCACGCGGCCGATCAGGGTGAGGAGCACAAGTCGAAGGGCCACGTTCCTCCGCACCTGGAAGGCCGCCTCGTCGAGAGCGTCGAACAAAGCGTCGTAATCCACGAAAGCGAGATTCTGATTGAAGCGCTGAATGACACCGAGATCGTCCCGATTGGCCAGGAGATCCAGCGCCTGTTCGCCAAACTCCGCCACCAGGCAGGCGTCCCGCAACCAAAGCTGCAGCACGTGCAGGAAGGCCAAGAGCCGATGCCGCGCCTCGCGGTCGCTTCGCCCCGCGAGCTCCTGGGCAAATCGAACCTGCTCCGGTAACGCCCTCAGGGCCGTGCGCAGAAGCTCAACCGCCTGGGAGCGGAGCATGGCCGTATCCTCCTGGATCCACGCCAGGGCCTCGGCATAGCTGCCGCCGGAAAGGGTCGCCACGAGTCGGGCCCGTTCTTCGTCCACGCCGAATCGCTCCACCAGGGTCTGCGCCAGAACCCCCTCCGGGACCGGCGAGAAACGGACCAAGTGGCATCGGGAGACGATGGTATCCGGCAGCAGGTTGGGATCGCTCGAGGTCAGGATCAATACCATGTCCTCCGGCGGCTCCTCCAGGAGCTTCAGGAAGCTATTGCCCGCTTCCACACTCATCCGATCCGCCGCCGGAACGATGACCACCCGCCGCTGGCCCGGAGCAGCTGCGTAAGCTGCAAACTGCCGAAGCTCCCGAACGCGCTCGATGGATATCGTCGGGTGGATCAGGATCTGCTCCACCCGGTACGGGTCAGACGCCAGCTGATCGAGAATCGCGCGCTCGGCCGAGGGATCCGGTTCCTTCGGCGAGGGCAGTACCAGGCGCATCGCCGGGTGCGCAAGCTCGTCGACTTGGCGACACGAAGGGCAGCTTTCGCAGGCTGCCCCCCGAGGCGAGGAAACGGCCTGACACAACAATTCCTTGGCGAATTCCCTCGCCATGAGGAATTTGCCGAGGCCCACAGGCCCGTGGAACAGATAGGCGTGGCCCACCCGCCCCGAATGCAAGACCCTTCGGAGAAGCTGGGCGACTCGCTGCTGCCCCACGACCGAATCGAGAGCCACTTGCTCGGACCTCCCAGCCCTGCCCTCGCAGTGCCGCCTCGGCACTCACTGGAGCCAGAGCTCCGGGTTCAGGTTCTCCGTGTTATGCCAAATCTCGAAGTGCAACTTCGGTCCCTCGAGAGAACCGGTGTCCCCAACGGTGCCAATGACCTCCCCCGCCTCAACCTCCTGGCCCACGTTGACGTAGATATCGGCCAAGTGCGTGTATACCGTGTAGTAACCGCCGTCGTGCGCCATCAGCACGATGTTCCCCCTCGCCCGCTGCCAGGTGATCGCGCTGATTCGTCCCCCGGCCACGGCTCTCACGGGTGCGTTCATGGGCGCGCGAATGTCGATGCCCAAGTTCTCCACCACCGTGCCGAACTTCGGATGCTTGAAGCGGCCGAAACCCTGAATCACCTCCCCTTGGACGGGCCACGGGAGCTTTCCGCGAAGAGAGGCGAAGTCCGCAACGGCCGACCGGGCCGGCGATGACGTCTGCTTTTCCAGATCCTTGCCGATGAGGCGACGCATCTCCGCGGCCGCAGCCTCTAGCTCCTGGACCCGCCGGGCATAGGCCTCCCGATCCTGGCGCACCTTCTCCAGCATGGCGGCACGCTCCTGTTTCCGCCTCAGGAGTTCAGCTTCCTCGCGCGACTTTTCTGCCAGGAGCTGAGTCTGCTCCGCCTTCTGCAACTCGAGCCGCTTCCTTTCCGCTTCCAGCCGCTGGCGACTCTCGATCAGCTGCCGGAGTAGCCTTTGGTCCTGCTCCACCAACATCCGCTCCAGCTTCAACCAGACCAGAACCTTGTGCAGAGAAATGCCACGCACCAGCAGCTCGAGATCGCGGACGCGCCCATACTTGTAGAGACTGACGACCCTGCGGGCGTAGGCCCTCTGCAGTCGCTCCAGCCTCTGCTCGAGAGCCGCGATCTGCTTCTCCGTGGCGTGCATCCGCTGCCTTTGCCTTTCCTCCGTCACACGAAGCTCGGTGACCAGCCGACGCGTCAGGTCGATCTCCCGCTCCAGCGCCGCCAGTTCATCCAGGAGATTGCGTTCCCGAACCTGCTGCTGCCGTAATTGCAGCCGGGCCTGTTCCAGGTCGCGACGGATTTGGTCCAGGTCCCGCGTCGTCTGACATGCCGCTGGAGCATGGAGGAGAAGAAACGCCAATGCGACGGCGCTACTTCCGCAGGCCAGCCCTGTCTTCATGCCGAAAGATTACACCTCGGGCCCCAGAAAAGCAAACAAAAATCCCGCTACCCGCCCAGATCGGGAAAAGCGGCTCACCATGGCATCGCCTTGCGCGCAGGACCGCGCTCACCCCCGCGGCGCCAAGCCTCGGTGCCGCGGGGCGTATGCCGGGCCCGTCGCTGTCATCCGCCCGGAGGAGTTGGGACCTGGCTACCCCCTTCTCCACACCTTCCGAAAGACCTGGAACCCTTTGGCGACAGCGCTCACCAGCGCTGCCACCTCCACAAGCGGGCCCTCCATCTTTCGCTCCAGCTCGCGCTCGAGCTCGCGGACGCGAAAGGCGGTCTCCCGCAGTGCGGTCACGCCCTCTCCGGCCTTCTCGACCTGCTCGCCGATCGTCTCCACCACGCGCTTCACTTCTTGGCTGATCACCATGACGTCGTGGCTGATGGGGACGACCTGCATTTGTACGGTTTCGGCCAGGCGTTCCAGCTGCCGCGCCGCGCTGCGGATGCGCGCGGCCACCGCCACCAAGGCCACCGCCACCACCAGCACCGACAGCGCGATCACCGCGACGGAAACCGCCACGATCCAATCCATCACTTCTGAGCTCCTTTCGCAAGATTAGGCTTCTTCGCCGCGGCGTCGCCTGTCGCCTTCCTTCCGCGCCATCTCCTGCTTGGCCGCCTCAACACCCGCCTGCGCTGCCTTCCGCAGCCGGCCCCCTGCTTCCTTCACCTCTTCGGCCGCTCCTTCGACGATTTCCTCCACCTCCTCCGTCTTCTCGCGCGCCCCTGCCAGAAGCTCCTCAGCTCGGCGCCGTGCCTCCGCCAGCTGGCGTTCTGCCTCCTCCCGCAAGTCCTCCGCTCGCTTCCGGGCGCTCTCCAAGATCGCCTCCGCCTTCGCGCGGGCGTCCGAATAGACGCGCTTGGAACGATCCAGGGCCTCCATCCCCTTCTGCTTGATCTCTCCCCTCAGCTCCTTTCCCGACTTCGGGGCGAACAGTACTCCCAGCACCGCGCCCACGAAGGTCCCGATCAGGAAACCGCGCAGGAAGCTCCCCCTATCGCCGCCATTGCTGCTGGCCATGACCGTCCTCCCGGTTTGTGGTGTTCACCGCTACCCCGTTTCCAGCTCTCCAGGCTACCTTTGCGATTCCGGTTTGGCCTGGCTCTCCCTCAGGGTCTTCACTGCGGGCATTGCGCGGATCCGGTCGCGCACGCGCAGGAATTCGGGGTCATCCTTCACCAGTCCCGGATGCAGTTGCAGGCTGGCGATTTGAGCCCGCACTCGCTCGATCCGTTGACTGGTGGGCGGATGGGTACTGAACCAAACCTCCAGCAGGGTTGGCTCGCGCTCCTGAAGCTGAAGCAGCTTTTCGAAGAACGTCGCCATCCCGTTCGGGTCGTAACCCGCCCGGTACGCGTACCGAACCCCCAGATCATCCGCTTCGAGCTCCTGCTTCCGGCTGTAGGCAAGGATCCCGGCGGTGGTGAAAAGATCCGCCACGACCTTCTGCCATAACTTCGGATTCTGGCCCAACACGAGCTGGGTGACGATGGCGATCCCGTACTGCTTGGTCAATGTCTCGGTGCCGTGGCGGGCTACCACATGGCCGATCTCATGGGCCATCACGCAGGCCACCTCGCTCACGTTGTCCGCCCGTTCGATGAGTCCCCGATGCACATACACCCATCCCCCCGGGATGGCGAAGGCGTTCACGTCGGCCGTGTTTACCACTTGGAAATGGAACTGGAGGTCCGGCCAGTCCGAACTCCGCGCGATTCTCTCCCCGAGCCTCTGGAAGTAGGATGTGACCTCGACGTCGTCCAGCATCGGGTAGGTCTTGGCGATCTCACGGGAGAAATCCTGCCCCATGGCGATTTCCTGATCTACGGAGATCAGGTTGATGTCCCCCTTGTTGACCCCCGTGGTGGCACAGCCTGCAGCCCACAGGGCCGCGAGGGTCAAGATCCAAAACGCACGAGCCGTGCTCTTCTTCATGGCCTTTCCCCTCACTCGCGCTTGTTCTCTGTTGCTACGCCGGCCATGCGGAGGAATTCCTCCTCCGAGATCATGGGCACGCCGAGCTCCCGCGCACGCTCAGCTTTCGAACCCGGATTGGCCCCAACGACAACGTAGTCCGTCTTGCGGCTCACGGAGGAAGCCGCGCGTCCACCAAGTCTTTGAACCAATTCCTCCGCCTCTTCGCGGCTCATGCTGGCCAGGGCTCCCGTGAACACGAAGGTCTTCCCCTCCAGCGGCCGCGGACCCGCGGCAACTGGCGCTGCCCTCTCCAATCTCACCCCAGCCTTAGCCAAGCGGTCGAGCAGCGCCAAGTTCTCCGGTTGCTGGAAAAAGGATAACACCGACTCCGCAACGGTTGGGCCCACCTCCGGCACGGTGATCAGATCCTCGTAGCTCGCCCTCTTCAAAGCCTCGAAGCTGCCGAAATGGTTCATCAAGACTCGTGCCATGTGCTCCCCAACGTGTCGGATCCCGAGGGCGAACAGGATCCGATCCGGTGGGCGCTCCTTGCTGGCCTCGATGGCATCGATGATATTCTGCGCCGACTTCTCCCCCATCCGCTCCAATTTGACCAGGTCCTCTTTCTTGAGATAGTACAGGTCCGCCACGTCCTTCACGAGGCCCTTATCCACCAGCTGGTCAATGAGCTTTTCGCCGAGCCCGTCAATATCCATAGCCCGCTTGGAGGCAAAATGCTTGATCCGCTCCTTGAGCTGAGCCGGGCAGGAGGCATTGGTGCAACGGTGCGCCACCTCCCCCTCCAGGCGCACTACCTTCGCACCGCATACCGGACAGCGGTCGGGAAGACGGTAGGGCTTCTCTTCGCCTGTTCGCCGCGAGGTCACCACCGATACGATCTCGGGGATCACGTCGCCCGCGCGCTGGACCACAACCCAATCGCCGATCCGCACCCCAAGCCGATCCACCTCGTCCTGATTGTGCAGAGTGGCTCGACTCACCACAACCCCAGCCACCCGGACTGGCTTGAGGATGGCCACCGGGGTCAACGCGCCCGTCCGACCCACCTGAGCCACAATATCGACGACCTGGGTGATCTCCTGCCGCGCCTCGAATTTCCAGGCAATGGCCCAGCGCGGGCTCCGGGTCTTCTGGCCTAGCCGCTGCTGGTAGTCCAGCCGATTCACCTTAACCACAATCCCGTCGATCTCGTACGGAAGCTTCTCCCGCATCTCCGCCATCCGGCGATGATAGGCCTCCACCTCCTCAACGCCACGGCATAGCTGGACATAGGGGTTGACCTTCAAGCCCCACTTCCGGAATGCTTCGAGCACCTCCAAGTGGGTCGCGAAGGTGGGGCCGAGGATTTGCCCGTAGCCGTAGCAGTACATGTCGAGCGGTCGCGAGGCGGTGACCGATGGGTCCAACTGCCGCACCGAGCCCGCCGCCGCGTTACGAGGATTGGCGAAAAGGGGCTCCCCGCGCGCTTCCCGCTCTCTGTTGAGCCTGCGGAATGCCTCCACCTCCATGATCACCTCACCGCGAACCTCTAGTCGCTCCGGAGCCGGAAGTTCGCGCGTGATCAACCGCAGCGGAATGGACTTGATGGTCCTCAGGTTCTGGGTCACGTTCTCCCCCGTGAACCCGTCGCCGCGCGTTGAGCCGACGGTGAAGATCCCGTTCTCATACACCAGCTCGATGGCCAGACCGTCCAGCTTCGGCTCGGCCACATACTCCAGAGGACCCGAAACGCCCAGAAGCCGCCTGCAGCGTTCGTCAAAATCCCGGATTTCCTCGGTGGAGAAGGCATTGTCCAGGCTGAGCATGGGGATGGTGTGAGCGACCGTCTCGAATTCTTCCAGAGGCGGAGCTCCGACCCTTTGACTCGGCGAGTCCGGCGTCACGAGCTCGGGAAACTGCTTCTCCAACTCGAGGAGCTCTTGAAAGAGCCGATCGTACTCCGCATCCGGGATTTCGGGACTGTCCAGCACGTAGTAGCGGTAGTTGTGGTAGTGAATGAGCTCCCGCAACTCCTCCAGCCGCTTTTGGGCTTCTTCGCGCGTCATGTCGCCTCCCTCCCCGTGCTTCGATCGGTCCCCCAGCGAATTCTCACCGCCCCTCTGATCAGCCTTTGACCACACCGAGTGGCCGCAGTTTGGCCACCTTCACGGAGATGCCAGCCAGAGCCACTGCCTCCACCACGCGCGAAACGTCCTTGTACGCTTCGGGCATCTCCTCCGCGATCGTCTCTTTGCTGCTGGCCATCACGAAGATGCCGCGATCCTCCAGCTCCCGCTTCAGCGCTCGCCCCCTGGCCACGCGCGTAGCCTCATGCCGACTCATGACCCTGCCCGCGCCATGGCAGGTGGAGCCGAAGGTCTCCTGCATGGCCTTTTCGGTCCCGATCAGCACGTACGAGTATCGTCCCATGTCGCCCGGGATGAGGACGGGTTGTCCCACGTCTCGGTAAGCGGCCGGCACAGCAGGATGACCGGGACCAAAGGCGCGTGTAGCCCCTTTCCGATGCACACACAGAGTCAGCTTCCGCCCGTCCACCTCGTGCTCTTCCAGCTTGGCGATGTTATGCGCCACTTCGTATACCACCCTCATGTTCACGCGCGAGGCCGGAAGCCCCAAAGCCTTCACGAAGGCTTCCCGAGCCCAATGGGTGATCATCTGACGGTTGGCGAAGGCGAAGTTCACCGCACAGGCCATGGCTGCGTAGTACTGCTTGCCCTCGGGCGATCCCACAGGAGCGCAACAGAGCTGTTTGTCCGGCAACTCGATGCCGTACTTCTCGCTGGCTTTGAGCATGACGCGAATGTAGTCGTCACAAACCTGGTGGCCGAAACCCCGGGAACCTGTGTGGACGATCATGGTCACCTGGCCTTGGAAAAGTCCGAGCTTCTTGGCCAGGCTCTCATCGTAGACTTCTTCCACATAACCTACCTCGACGAAATGGTTGCCGCTCCCCAGGGTCCCGAGCTGAGGCCGGCCTCTCTCCATCGCCCTTGCGCTCACGAAGGACGGATCGGCTCCGGGCAAACGGCCGCTCTCCTCGATGTGCTCGAGGTCCTCCTCCGTGCCGAAGCCGTTCCGCACCGCCCAGTGGGCGCCCTCGACCAGCACCTGCTCCAGCTCCTTGTTGCTGAGCTTAATCGCCCCGGTAGAACCTACCCCGCTGGGCACATGCTGGAACAGCGCGCTCACCACCTCGCGGATCTTGTCCTGGATCTCCTCGCGCTTGAGATCCGTCCGCAGGAGCCGTACCCCACAGTTGATGTCGTAGCCGACCCCTCCGGGGGAGATCACACCCGTCTCGACGTCGAAGGCAGCCACGCCCCCGATGGGAAAACCGTATCCCCAGTGGATGTCCGGCATCGCCATGGAATACTTCACGATGCCGGGCAGGGTAGCCACATTCGCCACCTGCACGTGCGCGTTGTCCTTCGTCACATCCGGCAGCATGTCCTCCGTGGCGTAGATGCGGCCCGGGACGCGCATCTTCCCCTCCCGGGGGATCTCCCAGAGGTAATCGGTCACTTTCCGGAGTTTGGTATGGCTCATCTCCCTCACCTCCTCGCGGGGCCTGAGGGTTCGCTTTTTCCACGAGCAGCAGGCACGCGGCCCTCTCAGATATCGAAGATGACCCTCGCCTCCCAGCCGTCGCCATCCTGGCGTGGGCCGACGTGGATATCATGAAAGGTGACGGCTTTGATTTCCAACTGGGCCTCGTGCACATCCGGGTTGAACGTCTCCCCGCACGCCTCCGCACGCAGAAACTGATCGGTCAGGTCGCGAACCCGAAATTCTCGATAGACCTCGTTCTCCGTGCAAAAATTGAAGTTCAGCTCCGACAGCCAGTTCACCATCAGCTCGTCCAGGGCATTGGCCCGGACGGTGATGCATCGCCTGAACCTGGGCTGCACCCGCTCCGGATTGCGGAGCAAGAGGCAGAACATGGCCCGCCCCGCGTTCTCAAAGAGTTCCTCTTTCGTCTTGCCCCAAACGCGGATGCCAACATCGGCCGTGTGATCCAGAACCTCGAAAAAGCGGTCCGCCTTGGGATGCTGCATAGCCGATGTCTCCCGTTTAGCGATGCGCCTCCAGCTCCACACGCTCCAGCTCGGCCAGCGTGCGTCGGCGAATCTCCTGCACGCTGGGCTGTCGACGAATCAACTCGCCTCGGCGGAGAAGCGGTGTGAGCAGGCCCTCCATCCCAGCGCCACAGGAACACACCTCCTGTTCCTCCAACCAAGGTCTCAGCCGACGTGCCCCGCAAGCTGGGCAGCGCCAGACCTGTTTCCGCCCGGAAAGTTTGCCTCGCTTAGCTAGCGGTTTACCCTCCACTTCTACAATGTCCATCGCGAAGTCCAGCACCGGAGCATTGCTGATGGAGGTGCCCACTCCGTAGGCGTCGGCCACTTCGTTTAGCTGGAGGATCTGGCATTCGTCCATCCCTCCGGACACGAAGATTTTCACATGCCGGAAACCGCGCAGGTCGAGCTCCCATCGTACCTCGCGCAGGAGCGAGAGGAAGTCGCCCCGTCGGCTGCTCGGCGTATCCAAGCGCACGCCGTACAGGGCCTGGCCCAGCGCTTCCGCCGCACGAAGGGCCTCGAACTTCTCGTCGCCAAAGGTATCCACCAGCGCCACGCGCGGGACGTCCCTTTCGATGACCCGGTCGAAGGCGGTGGTCGCCGTCACCACGTCCCCCATGAGAAGCACGAGCGCATGGGGAATCGTGCCCGTCGGTTGGAGGCCCAGCAGCTCCGCACTGAGCACCACGGCAACGCCGTCGCAGCCGCCGATGTAGGCATTCCTGTCGATGAAGGGAGCCAAGGCCGGGTGCATCCTCCTCGCCCCGAAGCTCGCCACGATGCGGGTACCGGCTGCCTTGCGACACCGAGCAGCTTTGGTGGCAATCCCGGAGGCTTGGGAAAGGAATCCGAGAAGGGCCGTCTCATACACCCCGAAGCCCAGGTAATCCCCCTCGATGATCAACGTCGGCTCGCCAGGGAAGAAGACGGTCCCTTCTTCCATGGCCCACACATCGACGGGCAGCGAGGTCAGCAGCTCCAAAGCGCATTCCAGTCCGGCGAACACACCCCAACGGTAGCCATTGGGGAAGGATTTGACCACGAACTCGGCGGCCACACGCCGATGAATCCCCTCGGCCTCGAGGATCCTCCGTGTCCTCTCGAAGTAAACGTCGGTCACTTTGCCGGATCGGATGTCATCCAGCGTGGCAAGATATCTCATGACCATCACCGCCCTTCGTCGGCCGTTCGGAACCCAGATGCTTCGCGTCCCGGCCCACGCTTCGCCCCTCAAGCTCCGAACTTCTTGAGCCGCAACGCATGGGCGAGCATGAGGGCCATCAATTCTACCGCCGGGAATCGCCCCAGGATTCCCTTGGCACAGCTCACTTCGTCGAAACGCTCCACGTCGTCCATCCGCGCAGTGGGGGAGACCAGGGCCACCGGCACCGGGTGCCAGCTATGCGCTTTCAACAAAGCAGGAGTCGAATGATCCCCGGTCACGACCAGGACCTGAGGCTCCAACGCCGTGACGATGGGCAGGTACGAATCCACCTCCTCGATCACCCGCACCTTCGCGTCGAAGTCGCCGTCCTCGCCGCGGGAATCCGTGTATTTCACGTGCAGGAAGAAATAGTCGTAGTCGGCGTACTTCTCCCGCAGAGCCTCGAACTGGCTCCGCACATCCGGCGTGACCGGGTGCAGGTCCATCCCGATGAGCTTGGCCACCCCACGGTACATGGGATAATTGGCGATGGCATAGCCTCTCAGCTTGAACCTCTCCTGGAGGCTGCGGTAGTGCCGGTTCTTCGCGAATCCGCGGAGGAGGATGAAATTGGCCTTCGGCTCGTCGGCGAGGATCTCCCGCGCCTGAGTTAGAAGTTTTCCCACCACGCGAATGGTGCGCCTGCTCTCCTCCGTATCGACGAGGGCCCGTGGTGGCAGGGGTTCCAAACCAACCTGCTGGGGATCGGTATCCAGGAGATCTCCTGAAAGCCCCTCGCCCCGAAGAAGGATCATGGCGCGGTGTTCCTTTACCGCCCGGCAGATGAACTCGACCCCATCGCCCAGGTTCACAGCTCGCTGCAGCTTCTCGCACAGCCTTTCACATTCCTCGGTGGGTATCCTCCCCGCCCTCCGGTCCACAATCCTCCCATCCGGACCGAGGGTACAGAAGTTGATGCGCACCGCCACGTCCGATGGGGTCAGGTCCATGCCGATGCCGGCAGCCTCGAGCACGCCTCGGCCGATGTTGTTCTCCACGGGGTCGTACCCGAAAAGGGCGAAGTGGGCCGGGCCGCTCCCCGGCGTGACACCCGGCATAATGGGATCCATTAGACCGCAGCTTCCCCTTCGTGCCAACAGATTGAGGTTCGGACGGCGCGCCACGTGAAGCTCCGTGCCCTCGCGACCCGGAATTGCCAGCCCGCCGATCCCGTCCAAAACCACCAGGACCATTTTGGAATCGTTGGGAATCGCAAGCTCCTCGATCACCCGATAGTCCATCTCCGCCTCCTGTGCTCCATCCAACGTCGAGCCGCTTCTGTCCCTCTTGCCGATAACGATTTACAAAAAACCAGCCTCTTTTTCAACCCTCTTTCCCGTCACTGTTCGCCCCCGGCCCGGTCCGCTTGCACGGACGTCCGCTTTTGCTTACCTTACGACTGCCGGACTGAGGCGGACGATCCCACTCGTCCGCACCGAAAGGCTCCGGGGAGCCGACGCGATCCGGCGGACACGGATCGAGAGGAGACCAGCGGGGAGTTCTGCAGCGAAAGGAGGGTCGAGGGATGGAGGAGCGAATCCGGTTCCGCCTGAATGGGCAGGAGTGCGAAATCCAGGTTGCTCCGGACAGGATGCTGCTCTGGGTTCTACGCACGGATCTGGGCCTCACGGGTACGAAGTACGGGTGCGGCATAGGGATTTGCGGAGCCTGCACCGTGGTAGTGAATGGCGAGGCGGTGCGCTCTTGCCAAACCCCCGTTGGAGCAATCCGGGGAAAAGAGGTCCTGACCATCGAGGGGCTTTCCCAAGATGGGCAGCTTCACCCCCTGCAGAAAGCCTTTGCGGAGCACGACGCGCTCCAGTGCGGCTACTGCACGCCAGGGATGATCATGTCGGCTTATAGCCTATTGCGAAAGAACCCCCATCCCACGCGGGAGGAGATCATTGCGTGGATGGAAGGCAATCTTTGCCGCTGTGGCGCCCATCCTCGCATCGTGCGCGCCATCGAGCACATCGCGCGGGAAGGCAAAAGCGAAGGGGGCACGCCATGAGAAACGTGAACGCTTACCTCGAAACGGACTTCCACGACCACCCTTTGCAGAGGGTGATTGGCCGGCGCGATTTCCTGCGGCTGAGCGGCGGCGGCCTGGTGGTGCTGTTCACCTTGCCTCGTCTCGCCGGCCAGGTTCAGGCACAGGGCCGCGAACTCCCCGAAGATCCGAACGCCTATCTTCGAATCGATGAGGATGGGACCGTCACCTGCTTCACCGGGAAGATCGAAATGGGGCAAGGAGTCATAACCTCTCTCGCCCAGATGCTGGCGGAAGAATTGGACGTTCCGCTGGGCGCGGTGAAGATGGTCATGGGCGACACAGCATTCTGTCCTTGGGACATGGGGACGTTCGGCTCACGCACCACGCGCTTCTTCGGCCCCGCCTTGCGTCAGGCGGGAGCCACAGCCCGCCAGGCGCTCCTGGAACTGGCTTCCGAGCATTTCAGCCTGCCCGTCGATGATCTGGCCACGGCCGACGGCTTCGTCTACTTGCGCCGGGAGCCCAGCCGACGCATCGCCTATGGCCAACTCGTCCGGGGAAAGCGCATCGAGCGCCGAGCCAAGACCGAAGTGCACGTGAAATCCCCCTCCCAGTTCAAGGTGATGGGGAAAGCCGTCCCTCGCACCGACGCAATCCTCAAGGTAACGGGGAAAGCCCAGTACTCCGCCGACCTCCGGCTTCCCGGCATGCTCTACGCGCGTCTTCTGCGTCCCCCCGCTCATGGCGCTCGCCTCGTCTCTGTCAATACGGATCGGGCAAGATCCTTTCCCGGAGCCATTGTGGTCGAAGAGGGGGAACTGGTGGCCGTCTTGCATGAAAAGCCGGACCTGGCGGAGCGGGCGCTGCAACTGATCGAGGCCCGATTTGAGACTCCCGAGCCCACCGTGGATCACGAAACCATCTTCGACCACCTGCTGAAGGTGGCCCGACCCGGGGAGCTCGTCGCGCAGGGCGGCGATCTGGAAACAGGTCAACGCATGGCCAGCCGGCGATTCCGTGCTACGTACCTGAACGACTACGTGGCTCACGCCCCCATCGAACCTCATGCAGCTGTGGCAACCGTGGAGGGCCATCGCCTCACCGTCTGGGCTTCCACCCAAACGCCATTCCCCCTGCAGGAGCAGATCGCGCGGGAGTTCGGACTGGCTCTGGAGGACGTGCGGGTCATCACGCCCTTTGTGGGAGGCGGCTTCGGCGGCAAGAGCGCGAATCGGCAGGCCCTGGAGGCGGTTCGCCTCGCCAAGCTCACGGGACGCCCGGTGCAAGTGGCGTGGAGCAGAGAAGAGGAGTTTTTCTTCGACACCTTTCGGCCCGCCGCCATCGTGACCATCGACGCTGGCGTGGCAACGGACGGCCGCCTCTGCTATTGGGACTACCACGTCTACTACGCCGGGAGCCGCGGTTCGGAGCACTTCTACGACATCCCGCACCATCGAACCCTGGCCTCGGGGACCGGTTGGCAAGGAGGGCCGGGCTCCCATCCCTTCGCAACGGGGCCGTGGCGCGCACCGGCCAATAACACCAACACCTTCGCCCGAGAGTCCCACATCGACCTGATGGCCGCGGAAATCCGCACGGATCCCGTGGAATTCCGGCTGAAGCACCTGACGGATCCCCGCATGCGCCGGCTCCTCGAGGTAGCTGCAGGACGCTTCGGGTGGAAAAGCGCCCCTCATCCCACTGGCCGCGGCTACGGCGTTGCTTGCGGGATCGACTCCGGGACGTACGTGGTCACCATGGTGGAAGTCGAAGTGAACCGGGGGACGGGCGAGGTAAAAGTCAGGCGCGCCCTGGCGGCCCAAGACATGGGGATTTGCGTCAATCCCGAGGGCGCGCGTCTCCAAATGGAGGGATGCACGATGATGGGGCTCGGTTACGCCCTGACGGAGCACATCCGTTTCCGGGGCGGAGAGATTCTCGATCGCAACTTCGACACCTACGAGATAGCCCGGTTTTCTTGGCTCCCGGAAATCGACACCATCATCGTGGAGAACAATAGCTTGGAACCGCAGGGAGGCGGCGAGCCAGCCATTATCACGGTCGGTGGTGCCGTCGCGAATGCCATCTTCGATGCTACGGGCGTGCGCTTGTACCGGCTACCCATGACGCCGGAGCGCCTGAAAGCCGCCCTCGCCGAACAGGCACGATGATGCGGATCGACCGGATCGTCCCACCTCTGCCGCGACACCCGTGCAGAGCGCCCGCTATTCCGCTTCAGCCGGCCGCGCCAGTAGCCCCCGAGGCGGAGGGGAGTATGTGCCGCCGCAATGGACGCCGGGCCCCGCTCTTGGCTGAGGAAGGCAAAGGCCCTCTCTTCCGGGGAGCTGCCGCAGCCCAAGCCGGCCCATCCCGGGCAACAGAGCGAGGAAAGGACCGGCACCGGCCCGCACGGGGCCGTCCGGCTTGTTTTGAAGCTTCCTCCCTCGTGCTCGGCTTGTTGCTGGCGTTTTTCGGCCTGGCGTCGGCACAGACCGTGGAGCTCTATCGGGATCACTGGTCTTTCGACTTCATTCAGAGGCTTACCACCCGTGGCCTCTTGAGTCCCCTCGAGATTTCAGTGGGCCCGTGGCTGCGCGAAGATCTGGCCCAGGGGCTTGCCCGTTGCTGGGAGCACACAAGCCGCTCGGCTCCATTTCTCGGCCGTGCCGAATGGGGACTTCTCGTGCAACTCATCGGCGACTTCTCCGAGGAATTGCGAGACCGCGGGATCGCCTTGCCAGCAGCTGCTGCGGAAACGCATCTGCTCTCGATCACGGACAGTACACTCCGGGCGCACATCGACGCGCTTCTGTACGAGGACGTTCGGTCCCGGCGGGGTACGGCCTACCAGCCCGCCGAGCTCAAATCCCTCACAACCGGAGGCATCCTCGCGCGGGGATCCCTCTCCCGAAGCCTGTGGTTCTACCTCGACGCCCGCAATACGGCCACCCGCGGGGGGGAAGTCCCAAAGAAAGAGCGTTTCGACCCGGGCCAGGGACTTCCCCTCATCACATCGGGAAAGACCGTGTACACCGATCAGGCCACGGCCTACCTGGCCGGCCGGACCCGCTGGTTCGGTTTTCAAGCGGGACACGGATCCCTCTGGTGGGGTCCGAGTGCACGGGGTGCCCTGACCCTCTCAGGGAACATCCCTCCCTTCGACTTCGTCCGCCTGGACGCCAAATGGACCCGCTTCCGCTTCACGTACTTGCATGCCGGGCTGCGCAGTCCCTTCGGTCAGAAGTATCTGGCGGCACACCGCATCGACTGGCTGGCGCGAGAGAACCTCCTCCTTGGCGCAAGCGAAACCGTCGTGTACGGCTTGCGCGGGCTAGAATGGTCCTACCTGAATCCCGTCATGCCCTACCACGTGGCGGAGCACCATCTCGGGGACCGGGACAACAACAACCTCAGCTTCGACTTTTGGTGGCGAGCGAGGCCGGGACTTGCCGGCTACGGAGAGCTTCTGATCGACGATCTCACTCTCTCGGCCTCCCCCCTGCGGTACTGGGGGAACAAGTTCGCCTTCCTTTTGGGCATTCACTGGCTCGATCCGGTTGGGATCCGGGACTCGCACATACGGGTCGAATACACCCGGATCGAACCGTACGTCTATACCCACTACGATTCCATCAACCGATACCAGCATTACGACCAGATCATCGGCAACCCGCTGGGGCCCAACGCGGACGAGTGGTTCACCGAGATCAGCAAGTACCTTGGCCGGGACTTTCGCGCGCTCCTCTGGCTGTCACGTATCCGAAAGGGGGAAGGGTCCGTTGCCCGGGCGCACACGACCGCCGATGGCCCCAACAAGTCGTTTCTCTCAGGGATTGTCGAAAAGCAAACCACGGTCGGCTGCGAGGTCCGTCATCAGATCCGACGCGATCTCTTTGTGGTGTTGCGCTACCATCAGACGTGGATGGTGAACTTAGGCCATCAGGCCGGACGTCGGGCCCATGGCCGGTCTTTCGTAGCCTCCTTCCGCCTAAACTACTGACTGGCGATCCAATTGGAGGTGCGCCTGTGTTCAACTGGATCGTCGTGGCGGGGGCCACGCTGTACGCGATGGCTTTGCTATTGCTCCGCCGGGGCATCCGGGACGCGCTTCGGGACGCCTCCAAGGTTTCTACCGAAAGCTTCCCGCCCGCGGCCGTGGTCGTGGCCGCTCGCAACGAGGCCAAGAACATCGAGGCCTGTCTCCGCAGCTTGCTGAATCAGGACTATCCGCCGGACCGACTCCAAATCCTGATCGTGGACGATCGCTCCGAAGATGGCACGGGCGAGATCGTCAGACAGGTCGCGGAGGGGCAGCACGACTTGCAGGTGAAGTTGCTCCGGATCGATCAGGTGCCCGCCGGATTCGCCCCCAAGAAATACGCGCTGAGCCGGGCAATCGAGCACACCTCGGCGGAAATCGTCCTCACAACCGACGCCGACTGTAGGCCGGGACCGCGGTGGGTGGCATCGATGGTCCGGCTGTTCGATCGCCAGACCGGCCTGGCGATCGGCTTTTCCCCCTTGACCGCTGCGAAACTCCACAAGTGGCAGGAGCTCCTGTATCGCTTGGATTCGCTGGCGCTGGCTGCCGTGGCTGCGGGCAGTCTCGGCCTCGGCTACCCGCTCACCTGCACGGGACGCAATCTGGCCTACCGCAGGAGCCTCTTTCTCGAGCTGAACGGCTTCGGGAAATACGCCGGCATCCCCTCCGGCGATGATGATCTGTTCCTGTCCCGAGTCCGGGAGGAGACGAGCTGGAAGATCCGATACGCCTTCGCCCCCGACGCCCATGTGCCCGCAGAGCCCGTGGGGACTTCCCGCGCATTCTGGAACCAGAGGATCCGGCATGCGTCCAAGGCCCTGCTCTACCCAGTGCCGATGCGCCTGTTACTGGCCGGTCTCTACCTGTTCAACGCCGGATTCTTGGGCGCCATGCTTTCGGCCGGCCTCTCGGGGAATGTCTTGCCTCTCGTGCTGATCTGGTTGCTGAAATCGCTCCCGGAAACAGCCCTGGTGTGTGAAGGGGCAAAGGCGCTCCAGTTCCGCGCGGCCTGGTGGCTCGTACCCCTGGTCTCACCCGTCCACGCGCTTTACGTCGCCATCTTCGGGGCTGCGGGTCAGCTTGCGGCTTTTGAATGGAAAGGGCGTACTTTCTCTTCGGCCGTAACCCTCGGAGGCGCAAATTGCTCAACTGGCTCGTCCATCTGACTGCGGTGGCGGTTGGGCTGTATTCGCTGGGTCTGGTCGTGTTCCTCGCTGGTCTTTTCCGAAGACCGCGACGGGATGGAAGCAGGTCCAGTCCGAGTGTGTCCGTTGTGATCGCGGCGCGCAACGAGCAAGCCCACATCGGCGAGGTCCTGTCCGACCTCACCCGCCAGACCTACCCGAGTGGCAAATACGAAGTTATCGTCGTCAACGACGGCTCCTCGGACCGGACGGAAGAGATCGTGACCCGATTCTGCGAGGCTTCGCCGAATTTCCATTTGCTTCACGCCACCTCTCCCCCGCCGGGCATGGCGCCGAAGAAGTACGCGCTCGAGACCGGCGTGAAGTCTGCGCGCGGTGAGATCATCCTGGTGACCGACGCCGATTGCAGGGTGCCCCCAACTTGGATCCAGACCATCGCGCGCCACTTCGATGCGGAAACCGGGATGGTGGTGGGCTTCTCCCAAATCGGTGCGCCGGGACAGCACCTATCCCTCTTCGAGGGTCTTCAGGCGATCGATTTCCTCCTCCTGATGGGTGCGGCCGCCGGCAGTTGCCAGGTGGGCTACCCTCTTGCCGGCTCGGGACAGAATCTGGCGTACCGAAAGCAAGCGTTCCTGGAGGTGGGAGGTTACCGTCAAGTGAGGCATCGGGTCTCCGGGGATGACGTTCTGCTCCTGCAATTGATCAGGCGGCAGACCTCCTGGAGGATCCGATTCGCCTTCGAGCAGGGGGGCCGGGTTGTCACGCAGCCGCAGCGCACCTGGCGAGGCCTCCTCAATCAGCGGCGACGGTGGGCCTCCAATGGGGTCTACCAGTACGTCTTGAATCGCCCCTTTTTCCTCTACGCCATGGCCACCTTCGCTGCCAACGCGCTGGTGCTCCTCGGCCTGCCGCTCGGCCTGCTGGCCGGAAGGCCAATGCCCTTCCTCCTGGCTGGCCTCGGCAAGATCCTGGCGGAGTGGTTCCTGGCCCTCCGTGCGGCGCACATTTTCGGGCGAAAAGATCTGCTCGGATACTTCCCCCTCTGGGCCGTGCTGCAGCCACTCTACGTCGTGGTCGTCGGGCTGGGCGGCACCTTCGGCCGCTTCACGTGGAAGGGCCGGACCTTGGGGCCCTCCATGTCCGAGGATTCTCGTGCCCGGGAGGATGCGGCGCTCGCAGAAGAGGGCCTGCGTCGGGGGGATCTCGGATGAAGCCGTCGCCGCTCGGACGCGCCCTCGCCAACGCCTTCTGGCAGCGCCCGCTGAACACGAGCACGGAGGTTCGTCTGACCCGACTGTGTTCTCAGCGGTGCCGCCAGTGCCGAGTCTACGAGCGCCGCACGGAGCCTGCCAGCATGGATCGGGCAGCTTTCCAGAAGATCCTCCAGCGACTCAGGGAATACGGTGCGTACATCGGGTTCCTTTCCGGCGGGGAACCCACCCTCGTCCCCGAACTTGCCGAGATGCTGCCTCTGGCCGCTCAGACCTTCGCCATTTCCACCACGCTCGTCACTGGCCTGTATCACCAGACTTCGGTGATCGAGCGCGTGGGTCGGATTGCTCTCGAGCTGGGGATCAACATCCAAACCTCACTGGACGGGTTGGGCCCGGTAGGCGACAACCTCCGGGGAGTTCCGAACTTCAGCGACACCGTGTTGCGCCACATGGGCCTCTTGTCCCGCTGGAAGGGCAATTCCTCCTCGCTCCTGTACGTGAACGTAGTGCTCAGCGCGCTGAATGTGTCTCAGGTGCCAGAGATTGTTTCCCGGGCCACGGATCTCGGTTGGAAAGTCACTCTCGGGCTGTATCACAGCCTCACGGAGACCACCCGTTCCGACGACGAACTCCGTCTGCGGCCCACGCCCCAACTGGCAAGCACGCTCGAAAAGCTCGCCGGCCACCCGGATATCCTGAATCTGCCCAGCTTCCTGCGGGGGATCGAGATCTTCTTGCGGAGCGGGACCTCTTCGATTTGCGCCTTCGTGGACGACCCGCTTCTCTCTACCCGTCTCACGGTCATGGAAAACGGGGATGTTCACCTGTGCTGGGGAGGCCCGATCGGAAATCTCCATTCCTCCCCCCTGGACGAGATCCTGGAGGGTCCGGAGTATCGGCGGCGGCTCGTTGCCTACCGACGCTGCCGGGGATGCTGGACCACCTGCTACACCCAGCGTTACCTATTGGTCCACCCGAGGGACGGGAGGGAGCTTCGGGAGAATCTCGAACGCCTCTTCCACCTCCGCAGCGCTGTGCGTCGCCTGCAAATTCACCGGGGTCGAGCCTAATCAGGTGGCGGTCCCCAATCCGCTGGCCAAACCCACGTTTTCCCCTCGCGAGAAAAGCGAAACCCCCGACGGGGTGGGCGCCGGGGGTTTCCGCGAGCAAGGTGCTACCTCAAAACCGGGAGGGGAAGCAGAGGCTCAACCTTGCGTTCCTATTATCGGAAGCAATGGGCCACACTTGAGTCGCAAATCCCTCCGCCTCATCGGAAGAAGTAGTAGCGATAATCCTTCACCTCCGCGGCTTCTTTCAGGGAAGCCAACCACTGGGAATAGGCCTGCATGCGCTTCTGCCGCAGGAGGTCGTTGTAGAGTTGGGGACGCGCCTTCTGGTACGCCTCCTCGTCAAACGGATCCCGGCTAATCAGCTCGACGAGATACCAGCCTCGAGTTCCCTTCACGGGAGGCGAGATCTCGCCGGGTTCGAGAGCAAAAGCGGCGCCGATGAAGCTGTAGTCCGTCCCAATCCCGGAAACAGGCCCGCGCATCGTGAAGGGCTCCGGCTCGCGCACGCGCGCGGGATCCGAGACAATGTCGAACAGAGAACCCCCGCGCTTGATCTTCTCGAAGGCTTCGCGACAAGCCTCACCCGCCAGATCAAAGCTCTTCTGCTGCCGGAGGATAGCCTGGATCTGCGCCTTCACTTCTTCCAGCGGCCGGACTCGCGCCTTCTGAATCTCAGCCACTTCTACCACGTAGAACCCGCGCTCCGTCTCGTAGACTTCCGAGACCGCCCCCTCGCGATTGTGGAAGACAAAGTTAGAAATCCGGCGGTTCAGGCCAATCCCGGGGATGAATCCTCCCTCTACGAAGAATCCCGAGTCATCCACCCGTAAGCTTTCTGCCTGTGCGGCCTGCCGCAAGCCCACCTCCTTGGCCTGCGTGGCAATGTACTCCGCACGCGAGCGAGCCGCCTCCACCGTCTGTACCGAGGGCTTGAATTTCAAGAGGATGTGCCGAGCTTGCACTTCCTCTTTGTCCCCCTCCTTCCGGCGCGCTTCTACCTTGATCAGGTGGAGGCCGTAAGAGGTCTGGACCGGCCCAACAATCTCTCCGGGTCTGGCGCCAAAGGCCGCATCCTCAAAGGGTTTGACCATTGTCCCGCGCCCGAAGAACCCAAGATCACCGCCCTTCTCCGCCGTTCCCTCATCCTCCGAGTGGGCCTTGGCCAGCTCGGCGAAGTCCTCACCCTGACGGGCCCGCGCGAGCAGATCCTCGGCCGTCTGCCAGGTTTCGGCCGAGTCGCTCGGGGAGGGTTTGTTCTCGATGAACACGTACCGGATCCGGCGCTTCTCCGGCTCGCTGAATTCGTTCCGATGCTGCTCGTAGTACTTGGCTACTTCCTCATCGGATATGGGTCCCACCTGGCTCTGATAGGCCTGAGCATCGAAAACCACGTAGCGAACCTTGACCTTGGCGTTGCGGCGAAGGAACTCCTGTCGAATCTCCTCCTCTGTGACGCGCACAGAGGAGAGGATCTCGCGTTGTAGCTTGCGCAGCGGGAGCGTAGAGCGGACGTAGTCCTCGACGGGACGCCAGTCCGCTTCCGGGTTCCTCAGAATCTCGTGATACCGGTTGATGTCGAAGGCGCCCGTCGAATCCTGAAAAACGGGGTTCTGCCTCAAGATGTCCGGAGGATTGTTGAAGATCTCAAACACGACCTCGTCATCGTAAACCTTGATGCCCTTCTTCCGGAGGACTTCCGTCAGGATGACATTCTGGACCATGCCCTCGAAAACCTGATCCTCGAGGGTCTCCAGCTGGAAGCCCTCCGGCTCCCGACCCGTCTGCTCGCGGTAATTGATGATTTCCTGCTGGTACGCTCGGTAGAACCGGTCGAAAGGAATGTTCTTCCCATTGACCTCTGCGACGGCGTTCGGGTTACGGCCGAAGATGATATCCACGATGTTGGCGCCTCCCACCAAACCGCCGATGGTCATGCTCGCCAGGAATAACAGGAGCACGATGAACAGGATCACCGCCATGTGCTCCCGCATCTTGTTCATGATGGCCATGGGCTTCTCCTCAACTCAACGATCGCTCAGCTAAGATCCGGTATCCACAGAAGCTAGAGAATTTACCTTCCATCCCCCTAAAAAGCAACACGTTTATCCCCGCCCCTACGGCCTCACGAGGGCTACAGGGAGGAGCCTCGATCCGGAGGCTCCGTCCGCGCTCCACCACCGAAGCGAGAGTACGTAAGCTCCTGCCCCGCATGCCATCCCCGCGTCCGTGCGACCGTCCCACACGAACAACCGGGAAGGACCACAGGGCTGGTCGTCCAAGAGCGTCCGCACCCGGCGTCCCGCCAGGTCGTAGACCTCCAGGCGAACTGTGGCCGACGGCCGAGGGAGCTGCACCGAAATCAGCAGGAGGTCATCGCGCCCATCCCCATTGGGAGAGAATGGCACGGGAGTCGCCGTAAGGCCGGTTCCACGTGTGGTGACGGCTCCGGAGACGCTATTCTCCCGACCTGGTGTGGCTCCCTCCGGAAGGGTACATCGCACCCAATTTCCGGGATCGAGGCTACTTCCATCTTTCCGCACTCTCTCCAGAGAGAAACCCCGCTCCAGCTTCCAGTCTAGACTGTAGGAAACGCTGTCCATTGTGAGCCCGTTGGCGTCGACGAGTACCACATCATCGCCATCGTCATTCAAGGAGGGCCAGGGGCTCACAACGGTGCCGGGAACGGATTTTTCCATTGCCCACTCGTCCAAGACCGCAAGCGTTTCCATTCCCAGTCCCAATTGACCAGCCGGCAAGAGGAAGCTCTCCTTCACCGTCGCGGCGTACTGCCTCCCCCTCCGGTCGTGGATCTTCCAGCCTTGGAGGTCGACGTCCCATGCGGTATTGTTGGCCAGTTCCACCCATTCGTGTTGTCCTGGGAGCGGGCGAGCGTACAGTTCGTTGATCACAACTGCTGAGCGCGGTGGCGAGAGGTACACATCCTTACGCAGCGAATCGTTCGCAGGGCGCGCGTCGCCAGGACAGCGGAGGAACAGGAGGATCCGATGACGTCCCGGAGCTTCGATGGCCATTTCCAATGGGACCGGCGTCTGCTGGCCCGGGGCGAGTGATGGCAGTGGGACCGTCTGCTCGGGAACCTCCTCGCCCTGCAGGGCCAGAGAAGCGCCTGAGACTTCCCTCTTTCCTCGGTTCTTCACCTCCACCCAGAGAAGCCGGCTTTTTGGCCAATAATCGAGCGTCGCCCAGCAATCGATCAACGCCAGATCGACTTCCCGCGCAGCCACCGAATTGACCGCGCCCGGCGTGCTCCCACGTGTGTCTTCACATGCTGCCCAGTTCAGCGAATCCAGCGAGTCGCCATCGGGGTCCAGACGCTCGAGACTGCCCCGACCCCCTCGTCGCCACTCGGGACGGTAGAAAAGGCTGTCGCAGACTCGGCCATTGGGCAGCACAATCACCGTGCCATCGCCCGTGTTGTTGAGCACGGGCCAAGTGCCCCGCGTTCGCCACGTGGGGATATCGGGAGCGGCGGAAGGAATCAGGCCGCCCGCGGCGATCAGGGCGAAGCCACCGGGTGGCACGCATCGACCGATGGAATCCAATCTTACCCGTTGCCGCGAATCGCCGAAGTACCAACCATCCAGCGACAAGGGGTAAGCTGACCGATTCACCACCTCCACCCATTCGGGCTCGTCCGCAGGAGGATCGAACTGGATCTCATTCACCCGAACCGTCCCCGGGGCCGGAGAAAGGTACACCGCCGCAGATCGGGAGTTGTTCCGCCGATCCTGATCGCTCGTCTCCAGCATGGCCTCCAGCCGCATCCATCCCGGAACGTCCGGCTTCCAACGCTGAATCGCTCTGACCGTCTCACCGGGGGCAATCCTCTCCGGTAGCAGGACCACAAACTCCGCCGACTTCTCCAGGCAGAAGAGACCCTCTGTCGCACGCAGGCGCACCGCCCCACCGGGCATCTCCGCAGTGCCCAGATTGGCTACAGCCAGGCTCACCCCCCATTCCTGGCCGACCCCATCTCCCGAACAGATGAGGGGCAGCAGGGCGAGATCGCTGTCCGGTGGACTGATGGAATTCCTCCTCCCCGGCGTGGAGCCGGAGGGATCGCGGCAGCTTCCCCAATTGCTCGGCTGGTCCGACGGTCCCTCCGCCCGCATCCGCTCGAGAGAGACCCCCACGGCGCCTCCCCAGGAGGGGAGGTACGCCAGGGCGTCGACCCGATTTCCCACCGGGTCCAATACCACCACGGAGTCTCCGCTGTTGTTCAGCGTTGGGAACGGGCCTTTCGGCACGAAGAGTTCGCCCGCTGCCAATGGTTTGAGGCGTTGGCTGGCGGTATCCGCTGCGATGACCGCGTAGGAGCCGCTCCGTAGCCACCACTGACCAGCTCGGAGCGAAAGCTCCGCCCCGCTTCCTCTGGAGGCGTCCTTCAGCCGCCAGCCGGCCAGATTTACCGGTCGGCCGGACAGATTGATGATCTCCACCCACTCCGGCTCGCCCAGCTCCGGCCAGTAGTAGATCTCATTCACCCGGACATCTCCCGGAGCGGCGGGAACCCGGACGAGCACGGAGTCACCCGCCACCCCCGAGGGAGCGAAAGCCAACGCCCGGAGCAAGAAGAGGCCAGGGCCGGCCGGGTCGAATCGGAAGACGAATTCCTCCGCACCACCAGGCTCAAGCCTCTCCACCGAACACGAACCCAGCGTCTCAAGGCTATCGAGATGGCCATCGGCATCCCGGTCCCAGAACAGCTCAAGCCGAATGCGGGTCTGTGCCTCCGTCCCTCGGTTCCGCAAGGCCACGGTCACCGCCAGGGCGGAGTCGAGCGCGAGAACCCGATCTTTCTGTCCCGAGATCCAGACTTCCAGCTGGGTCCCAGGAATGCTGACGGAGTTGGGACCGCCCGGAGTACCGCCTGGCCATGGCGAGTTCGCCCAATTCTCGGGCGAATCGCCGGCGCGGGGATCGATCTTCTCATCCGAGTGACCGGATGGGTTGTCCAGGGCGTAGCGGTAGCACGCCACTGTGTCGCCGCCTGCGGAGACGAGGTAGAGGGTCTCCGGCTTGGAATTGGAGAGACCCCCCTTCCCAAAGCTTGCATCGTCGATCGTCACGATGAGGGCAGTCGAAGGAATGAGGGAATCGTAAGACCTGGAGCCTGCGAAGTAGTCTGGATCCAGCACCAGCGCGAATTGACCCGGCGCCAGCAGGAGACCATGGCCGGCGTCCACAAGGAAGTCCAGCTCGTCCTGATCCCCGATCCTCCAGCCGCGCAAATCGACCGTGTCTGGTCCAAGGTTCAGAAGCTCGATGAACTCGTCGGTGGCCTCGTTGCCGAGGGGATCGAACATCACCTCGTTTAGCACCACTTGCCCGACCGCCGTGCCCTGCGCCAGCAGAAACCAAAGGACAAACCCAGGAAGAAGACCCACTCGACCGGACATGGTCCCCCTCCTTGTCTCCTCGCCACGGTGCGACTCCCCACAACTCCCAACTCGGAACGGCCACCTCAACTCAGAGGCTAAGCCCGTAGAGCTGGGCGGCGTTCTTCCATGCGACCCGTTCCTTCATCCGCCGAGGCAAGCGCGCCGCCACTAGCTTCCCAACGGCGATGGACAAGGCGCTGGCGGGGGCATCCGATCCCCACAGAACTCGCTCTGCTCCCAGCCAGGCGACTGCCGCTTCCACGAGCCCCTCGTCGATCACCGAGCAAGCGAGATCCACGGACACGTTGGGCAACGAGGCCACGGCGCGCAGGCCATACTGCCAGTCGCCGCCGGCATGAGCCATGATGAAGTTCACCTCTGGCAACCGCCGGGCCAGGTAGGCGACCTCATCCGGCGTCGACTCGTGCTCCAGCTGGCCGAGGCTCTTCCTCCACGAGTGGAGCAACACCGGCACTCCAGCCGCGCCCGCGAGTCGGGCGATTGACTCAACCCGCCGGTCATCGTAGCGAACGCTAACCCAAAGCTTCACTCCCACCATGCCCGCCTCAAGGCAACGGCGAACCTCCTCTGCCGCCGTCTCTAATCGGGGATTCACGTAGCAGAGCCCCTCAATGCGACCCGGGCGTTCCCTCCGCGCCTTGAGTACCAGGTCATTCCATCGGCGAAGCTGGCCCTCGTCGGGGTCGCAGGTGAAATCGGCTTCCCCAATCCCCAGGTGAGAGACAAGCAGCCTTCTGACGCCGTAGTAATCAGCCAGTCGCCAATAGGCCGGAGTTAACCCGTCGAGATGAACGTGGGAATCGATGAAGATCACCGCTCTATCCCTCGACAGGTAGGTTCAGCGGTGGCAAACCTATCCCCTCCCCGTGCGACCGGAAGAAGAGCCGCAGCGCGTTGCCAGCTCCGATCGCCCTTCTCTCTTCCGGGGAAATGTCCGCCGAAAGGAGCTGCTCGACTTTGGGATATGCGTACGCGAAGGGCGCGCGCGTCCCAAATAGCAGCCGCTCGGCTGAAACTAGGCTCACCAGCTCTTCGATCGCCCCATCCGGGCCATTCACGAATGAGAGGTCCAAGTACACGTCGTCCTCCGGCTTGAGTGCCGCCCCGACCTTTTTCCATTCTTCGAACCGGCCCGTACCCAATACGATGGGCGGACGATTCGGCAAGCGCTCGATCCACCGCAGGATGGACTCCGGTGTCAACGGGCGAACAACGCAGGCGGGGTGTTGATGCCGCTCATCCTCTAGCCGCAGCGGAAGGACGACGGGAACCCGTCGGTCGGCAAGCGCGCTCACCAGCTCGAGCACCGGGCCGGAGAGCAGTTCGAAGCCTTGGTAATGCGGCAGGAGCCGAACTCCGGCGGCGCCCTCCCCCAATGCCCGTTCCAGGTCTCGTCCCCACTCCGGCAGGACCGGCGAGATGGTGACCACAGCGGCGACCGTGTCCGGACGCTCTCTCCGAAGCCGCAGGAGCTCCGCATCCGCTTCTGACGGATCGCGGTACCACGCCGCGGCGTTCGAGCTCAATACGACCCTTTGGACCCCAAGTCGGCGGAGATGGCCAAGCAACGAGGCGGGGTTCGTCCGCGACAACCGGCGGAAAGGCCAATGCCCCACCCCCGCGTTGGCGTCGACCAGCGGAAAACCCACAGGTGAAGGCATCGAAGGTATCGCGAAACGGTCGGACTCCACCTCAGGCATACCCCCTCAACCCTCTTGGCCGCCTGTCGTCGGACCGGCTCGACCTTCCGGAGGTGAGCCCCTACGGGAGCAGATCTTCTCGCAGGACGACGGTCCGCCCTCGCTCCGAGCCGACCGAAAGAAGAGCGATGGGGGTGCCGCACAGCTCCTCGAGCGCTCGTACGTAGCGCTGGGCCTCGACAGGGAGGTCAGCCCAGCGCGAAGCTTCCGATGTTCCCTTCCGCCAACCGGGGAAATCTCGGTAGATGGGTCGAACCCGCGCCAACAGGGAGCAATCGGCGGGGAAATCCTCGGTTCGCTCGCCGTCCAGCTCGTAGGCCACGCAAACGCGGATCGTCTCCAGCCGATCCAGCACGTCCAGCTTGGTCATCAGGAGGGCATCCAGACCGTTGACGCGCGCAGCGTACCGAGCGGCCACGGCGTCGAACCAGCCGCAGCGACGAGGCCGGCCGGTCGTCGCGCCGTATTCTCCTCCCCAATCCCGCAAGGCCTGCCCCAAGGCGTCCGTCAGCTCCGTAGGCAGGGGCCCGTTTCCCACGCGCGTCACGTACGCTTTCACCACGCCGAAAACGCGATCGATCTGTGTCGGTCCGATCCCAAGTCCGATGCATGCGCCCCCGCTCGTGGGACTGGAGGAGGTCACGAAGGGATAGGTGCCGAAATCCACATCCAGCAAGGTACCCTGAGCACCTTCGGCCAGGATCCGCTTCCCTTCGGAAATTGCCCGAGCGAGGAATCCGGAAGTGTCGGCCACGAGGGGCAGAATCCTCTCCCGTATCCGCAGCAGCTCCTCGAGGATCTTGGCCGCATCCAGGGGCTCGCCGCGGAACACTTGGGTGATGAGGCGATTCTTCACCTCCGTGGCCCGTTCGACCTTCTCGCGCAACTCGTGGGGATCCCGCAGGTCCTGCACCCGAATCCCGCAGCGCGCGTACTTGTCCGCGTAGGCCGGCCCGATTCCGCGCCCCGTCGTGCCAATCCGTTCCTCCGCCACAGCCTCTTGGAACCGATCGATCTCTTGATGATAGGGAAGGACCAGGTGCGCCTGGTGGCTGACCAGAAGTCGCCCATCCACAACGACTCCCAGTCGGCCCAGCTGATCCAGCTCTTCGACCAAGGCCCAGGGGTCAACCACAACGCCATTGCCGATGACGCAAGTGATCTTCGGGTGGAGAATACCCGCGGGGACCAGATGCAGGATGAATTGCTGCCCCCCGACCACCACAGTGTGCCCAGCATTGGCCCCACCCTGGTACCGGGCCACAATGTCGGAACGCTCGCTGAGGAGATCGACGACCTTGCCTTTCCCCTCGTCCCCCCATTGAGCGCCGACGACTACGGTGACCGGCATGGCCTGTTTTCCTCAAGTTGGGTAGACACAAAACACTCCGGGCACGGCGTGCGTACCCGGAGCATCTTCAAATTCGCAGCTCCATCAAATGGCCAGAAAATGGGACAGCGCCTCCTCCACGGTTGAGTCGAGGGGGAAGACCTGGGAGAGCTTCGTCACGTCCAACAGCTTCCGCAATCGGGACGAAACCCCTGCCAACCTCAGTTCCCCGCCCGCATTTCGCATGATCGTGAGTCCGGCGATCAAGAGTCCGAGGCCGGAGCTGTTCACCACTCCCACGCCTGAGACGTCCAGCACCGCGTTCTTGCAGCCCTCGCGGACGGCCCGCCGCAGCCGCTCATTGATCTCCCTCGCCTCCGGCCCCCCGAGCACATCCCCGGCGATCCGGAAAACAGCCACACCGTGCTCAATGGTCTCTGTGACGGTCATGTCCGCCTCGCGTCAGGATGTCCGGCCTCGGCGCTGAATGCTCCGTCGCGCCTCCGCCCAGCGCTCCATCTCGATCACGACGGGACTGGCTACGTAGATCGACGAGTATGTCCCGACGATGATCCCGACCAGCAAGGCCAAGCTGAAGTTCCGGATCACTTCCCCGCCGAATACGAAAAGGGTGATGACCGCCATCAGAGTGGTCCCCGACGTGATGATGGTTCGCGAAAGCACCTGATTGATGCTCTTGTTGATCACCTTTTCGTAGCTCTCGCGCCGGAAGATCTTGAGATTCTCCCGGATGCGGTCGTAGACCACGATGGTGTCATTCAAGGAATAGCCTACCAGCGTCAGGAACGCCGCGACCACCGTCAGCGAGATCTCGCGGTTCAACAGCGAGAATACGCCCAAGGTGATCATTACGTCATGGAAGAGGGCCAAGACCGCTCCGACGGCGAACTTGAACTCGAATCTCCAGGAGATGTAAATCAGCAAGAGCCCCAGGGAGATTAGCACTGCATAGATTGCGGCCCGGCGCAGCTCGCTCCCGATCTTCGGACCTACGCGCTCGACCCGTCGCAATTCGGCCGGATTATCGGGGATGAGCCTGGAGAGCGAAGCCATCATGTCGTCCACAAGCCTGGGGTTCTCCCCCTTGCCCGAGACGCGGATCAATACCTCGGATGAGGAGCCGAAGTACTTTATCTCCGATTGCCCGAGCCCCATCGTCGACAACGCGCTCCGAACTGCGGCGATCGGTACCGGTTTCTCAAAACGCACCTGAACAGCCGTCCCGCCGAGAAAATCGATCCCGTAATTCGGACCTCCACGCACGATGAGCGAGATAATACCGATCAAGATCAGCGATCCGGAAAGGGCGTACATGTACTTGCGGACGCCGATGAAGTCCAGATTGGGCTCGCGGAGGAATTCCATCCCGTCACCACCCTTTCGTCTTCAGTCCCTCAGATGCTCAGGGCCGCCGTGGCCGGTCGGCGCGCCAGGATGTGGTCGAAGATGACGCGGGCTACGAAAACAGCCGTGATCAAGTTGGCAATCAGCCCGATGGACAACGTCACGGCAAAACCTCGCACCGGTCCCGTACCGAACTGATACAGGACCAAGGCGGTGAGGAGGGTCGTCACGTTCGCATCCAGGATCGTCACGAAGGCTCGCGAGAACCCCGCATCCACGGCGGCACGCACCGTCTTCCCAGCGCGGAGTTCTTCGCGGATGCGCTCGAAGATGAGCACATTCGCATCGACGGCCATGCCGATGGTCAAGGTGATCCCGGCGATTCCGGGCATGGTCAAGGTGGCCCGGAAGGCTGCCAGCGCCGCCAAGATCAGAAGCATGTTCAGCACCAGTGCGAAGTCAGCAATCAACCCGGAAAGCCGATAGTAAACCACCATGAACACCACAACGAGGATCGCCCCGATGATGGCCGCTTTCTGCCCCCGATCGATGGAATCCTGCCCGAGCGAAGGCCCGACGGTCCGCTCCTCGATCACCTCCACGGGAGCAGGAAGGGCGCCTGTCCTCAGGACCAGGGCCAGGTCCTTGGCCTCCTCCATCGTGTCGAGACCATCGATCTGGGCGTTCCCGCTGGGGATCCTCTCGCGGATCACTGGGGCCGAGGCGACTCGGCCATCCAACACGATCGCCAGCTTCTTGCCCACGTTGGCGCCCGTCACGCGAGCAAAGATCCTTGCCCCCTGAGCATCCAGGGTCAGCGTCACCTTGGGCTCATTTCCCCGAAGCGTGGTCTCGCCTGCTCCAACGCGGACCGTCGCCGAAGTGATGTATTTCCCGACGAGCTCAGGATTGCGGTTCACGAGGTAGAGCAAGTAGTATTCGGAGTCGCCCAGACGGATCGGCTTGTTCGACCAGAGGAACTCCGCATCCCTGGGGACCACATTCTGGATCTCCGGCAGCTTCAGGAGCCGGTCAACCGTCCGCATGTTCTGCACTGGAACCGCAATCTCGCCTGTAACCCCTGGGAGTTGGCGCAAGAGGGAGGAGAACGGAGCCTCTTCGAAGGTTTGTCGATCCACAATCACCTGGCCCGTGTCGACACCCGCCTGCTCGGCTCCCTGCCCGAAGAGTTCGGACACGTCCACCTCAGCTTCCTCTGCCCTCCGCACCGGCCGCTGGGTGGTATCCACCCGCGCGAGCAGGGTGGTATCCACGGCGCCCGAGCGGATGCGCCGCAGGGTGCGATCGATGGCGGAGATGGTGGCCTGCACCACCTGCGGGTCCTTTTCGAGCTTGAACTCCAGGAGAGCCGTGGTGCCGATGATCCGCTTGGCTCGCTCCACGTCGTGAACGCCGGCCAACTCCACCACAATGCGATGGGCCCCCTGTTTGTGGATCGCCGGCTCGGAAACGCCAAACTGGTCGATCCGATACCGGAGCTTCTCCAGCGTGCGATCGATGGCGTCCTCGGCCTCGCGGCGAAGGTCGCTAATGATCTTGTCCTCGGACTCGCCCATCTTGCCGAAGTAGCGGCTCAGCCGGAGGTTATTCTCTTCCAGACGGCGGCGCAGGATGTCGAAGAAGTCCCCGCCGGTGCTTTGCATCTCCTCGACCGATGCGCGGACGATCTGCTCGAAGCGTTCGTCCTTGTTGTGCGCCACCTGCATCAGCAGGCCCGGCAGATCCACCTCGTAGACGAGGTAAGTCCCTCCCTGGAGGTCCAATCCCTTCCTGATGGCCCTCCCCTGAAGGTCGCCGAGCTGCTCATGGGTATGCACAATCTGGCGAACCAGCCCACTGGCTCGATTGAGAGCGCTCGCATCGCCCGCGAGCATCCGACGGACCATCCCCTCCAATTCACGGGTGGCGAGAGCGTTCCGCAAGTCCGCCTCGGTCGCTCCCGTGAGCCGGGCAAGCTCCGCCAGCTGCGCATTCAGCTTTCGTTCCAGAGTGCTCACTCGGACGGTGGGATACAGTTGGAAAAGGGCCACCAGTACTATGGCCACCACGACCAAGGTCCGATAAAGCAGACGTTTCGTCATTCCCCGTACTCCCTACTGGCCGCATCCGGCTCCGGAAGACCGCGGAGCCCTTCTAAGCCCTTGAGTTTGCGCTGGCTTCCAAAGAAGCCACCCAATATACCCCAACTGGAGCTAATAGTCAATCGGAATGTGCCCCCGCACCGGTCCACCCCCCGAGGTCCCTGTTGTCTCAATACTCTTTGGGTAGGAGCTGCCGAACCACGTCGATCACGGTGCCGTCACGGAATTCGATCAGCGCCACGATGCGGTCCGCGAAGGTGGGTTTCTCGGGAGGGCCGGTGATCTCCAACGCCATCTTGTAGAGCTTCTCAATGGGGACGATGGGCAGCTTGCTGTGCTTGAGCCGATCCAGCAGATCCTGCCGCCGCGGGTTGATGGCGATGCCCCTCTCCGTCACCACCACGTCGATCATCTCGCCGGGAGCCGTCACCGTGGTCACGCGATCCACGATGATCGGCAGGCGGCTGCGGACGAGCGGCGCCGTAATGATGGTGATCTGCGCATCGGCTGCATCCGTGAATCCGCCAATGCCGTGCAATAGCCAGCCGTCCGAATGCGTATTGACGTTGACGTTGAAATCCAGATCCACCTCGGTGGCCCCAAGCACGGCCACTTTGACCATGGAGGCAAAACATCCCTTGCTGTGATAGTTGTAGGACACGAAGGGATTCGTCTCGATGTGGCGCGGATCATCCCGCAACGACTCCACACCCGCCAGATCGAAACTCTGCCCATCAAGGATGTACCGAACCAACCCCTTCCTCAGCATGTCCACAAGGTACTGCGTGGAGCCGCCGCGGGCGAAGGAGGCCACGATCCCCTCTCGCTCCATGTACTCGGCCAGGAATTGGATGAAGGCGAGCGAAATCCCTCCGGCCCCGGCTTGAAAGGAGAAGCCCTCCTCGTGCATGATGCCGCTTTCGTACACAAGCTGCGCCGCATATTTGGCGATGAGCAGCCGTGTCGGGCTACGGGTGATCTGCGTCGTCCCCGAGACGATACGACTCGGATCGCCGATCGAATCCACGGTGACCACGTAGTCCACGTTGCCCCCCTGGATGCTCCAGGGGTAACAAGGGAAAGACACCAGATTATCCGTAATCACCACCACCTTGTCGGCGTACAGAGAATCGGCCAGGGCGAAGCCGAGCGGACCGCATGCGGACTTGCCGTACACGCCGTTCGCATTGCCGTGCGGGTCGGCGCATGGGGCTGCGATGAAGGCCACGTCGATGTGCAGGTCCCCATCCTGGATGGCCCGGTACCGACCGCCGTGAGAGCGGAGCACACAAACGTGCTTCATCTTGCCCAGGGAACAAGCCCTGCCCACCGGGCCATTCATGGAACCCTCGATGTGGTCGATCACCCCTTTCTCGATGTATCCCACTAATGGCTCGTGGCAAGGGAAAAGGGCGGAGGGAGCGAGGACCAAGTCCCGCAGTCCCCGGGCCGCCAGGCGTTCCATCACCATGTTCACCACATAGTCGCCGTCTCTCAGGTGATGGTGAAAGGAGATGGTCATCCCGTCGCGGATATCGCACGCGTCGATGGCATCATCCAGGGACTTGAGCAGCTTGTTTCCGTACTTGGAAGCGGCGGGAATGGGGGGGGCCGCTTTCCGCCCTCCCCCTTGATCCGCATGCGCTCCCATGAAGGGACGAAGCTTCCTCCCCTCGATCTCCTCCGGGATCAAGCGTCCAACGGCGTTCTCGATCAGCCTCATTCCTCTCCCTCTATCCGAAAGCCCATCTCCTTGGCAAGTTGCAGGATCCTCCGCGCCCGTGCCGCTACGGGGGCGTCGATCATCTTACTCCCCAGGGTAGCCACGCCGGATCCTCGGCGCTCCGCCTCCTCGAGCGCGGCCACGATCTGTCGCGCGCGCTCGATCTGCTCCGGCGTGGGAGCAAACGCGCGATGTACGGGCTCGATCTGCAGCGGGTGGATCACTCCCTTCCCATCAAAGCCAAGGCTCACGCTCTCCCGCGTGCTCTGAATGAGCCCCTCCACGTCCTGCACGTCGGAATACACGGTGTCGATGGCCTGCACACCGGCCGCCTTGGCCCCGAGAACCACTAGACAGCGGGCCACAAAACTCTCCCGGCCCTCCGGAGTCTTCTCCGCACCGATGTCCGCAGTGAAATCCTCGGCCCCGAACGCCAACGCGACCACACGGTCACTCGCCGAAGCGATCTCGTAGGCACGCCACACGCCTCGCGCGCTCTCCACGATGGGCATAAGATGGATGCGCCAAGGCAAGCTGAACCGGGACTCCAATCCATCCAGCAATTCCGCCACAGCCTGGACATCCTCCGGCCCTTCGCACTTCGGGATCAAGAGCGTATCCGGCGCTTCCGGGGCGATCATCTCCACATCCTTCAAGCCGTATTCCGTCCGCAGCGAGTTGATCCGGACCATCCTCTCCGCGCTGCCGAAGTCCACCTGGCGGAGGGCGTTCCGGACCAAAACCCGGGCAGCGTCCTTATCGGCAGGGGCCACGGAGTCCTCGAGATCGAGAATGACGGCATCGGGGCAGAAGAGTCCAGCGTTCAGCATGAAATCCGGATGATTGCCCGGGAGGTAGAGCCGAGTCCTTCTCAGTCGATCCTTGGGGGCATGGGGGTACTGGACCTTCTTCGCCGGAGGCGCTCCCGGTTCCTCCACAGGCCAGAGTCGCCGAACGGCGACTTCCACCCGCGCCTGGATCACCCAGTCGAGAGCTCCCTGGTCCGTGATGCGGACACGCGCATGCTGGACTCCAAGGCGGGCCAATGTGTCCAGCACCGTCCGCCGGATCTGGGGGCCGAAAAGAGCCCCCACGGTGCTCTCCAAGCTCATCTCGATCCCGCCGCTGTCCCGCCTCTCCATCTCCACGACGAGATCGCTCTTCGTCTCTGTGCCCACAATCGTCATTTGACCCATACTGCCGCTCCTCGCAGGGTGCGACTTCCGTTCCTTTGTGCCCTAGGGATCCGATGCTTACCAAGCGGTTGTTGGGCGGAGCTGCCGCGATCTGGAAATCCGATATTGTCCTCTGGCCCCGAGCCCGGGGACCGAGCGTGGTGCATGTCCTCCCGGCGAATCAATGCGACGCCGCCCACTCACGTTCGTACCGACTCTTGAATGCCTTCACGCCCTCGGCAATGGCCTTGGCCACACTGTCCTGAAACTCTCGACTCCGGAGTAGTTTCTCCTCGCGAGGGTTCGAAATGAAGGCCGTCTCCACCAACACATTTGGCATGGCCGCGCCGATCAACACATAGTAGCCCGCCTGCCGGACGCCTCCATCGTCCAGGCGGGTGTTCCGGCAGAGGCTTTGCTGGATGAGGGCCGCCAAGTCCTGGCTCTCCTGTTGGAAAGCGTTCTGCGCGATGGCCGCGAGGATGAAATTCTCATCCTCCAGATCGCCGTAGTCGCGGAGGTCGCTTTCGTAACGAATGGCCGAATTCTCCAGGCGCGCTACCTCCCGCGCCTCTTCCGTCTTGGCAGGTCCCAAGAAATAGGTGGTGACCCCACCGAGCCTGCGGCTCCGGTTGGCATTGGCATGAATACTGATGAAAAGCTTCGCCCCTACCCGGTTGGCGAACTTCGTCCGCTCCCTCAGGGGTACGAACCGATCGTCCTCCCGGGTCAGATAGACCTTGACTCCAACCTGTTTCTCCAGATAATTCTTGAGGCGCTTGGCGATGGCGAGCGTGACATCCTTCTCACGCGTCCCCCCAGGCCCGATGGCCCCGGGATCAAATCCGCCGTGTCCCGGATCGATCACCACGGCGTCGATCACCCATTTCTCCCTCTCGCGACGGAGGTTCTCCAGCAATTCGTCCGAAACCGCCTCACTGGTGCGCAACGAAACCCAGACCTCCGGAGGCGACTCCTGCACCATAACCTGCCGCTCGCCGATCTCCCGGGAAAGGCGAAAAGCGATCTGCGCCGTTTCCCCCAGCTGCATCGTGACCACCTTGCGGACCGCCTTGGAACGATTCACCACACGGACCTGCGTCGAATCCACCACCCCCCCGTACACGTCCACGTAGAGCCATCCGTGACTGTAGCGGGTGGAGATGTGTTTCTCATCGAAGGGGCGGAAGGTCCGTATCCGAATTAGGATGCCGTTGAGCTTGTCCTCCGTGGTCACAGAGATGATGTCGCGCCCAACAAGGCGGATTTCGAGCACGCCCGTGCGCTCGTCGTAGGCCAGGCGATCGGAGAAATGGCGGGCCAATAGGCTCAAGAATTGGTCGGCCGGCAACCAGATGGCATCGCGATGTTGCACCACTTCGTCCAGCAGCTGGTAGGCCACGCCGTCGATGATCACGAACGGGTTCCAGGCAGTGATCGTCACCTCGGATCCGACCATGCTGAGCACGACTTTAGGCGCCTTGCTGGAGGAGAAAACGCGAGCGCCAAGTGCGGAGGCCAGGTCTTCCGCCTCCACGTAGAGCAAGCCGTTGAAAGATTCCGAACGCAGTCTTCGCTCGCTACCCGCAGGGTCAACCCGACGGACCACAATCTCCTTCGCGAACCCAGCCCCCACGCACAAAAAAAGCAAGCCCATCAGCATCAGGCTTGCTTGCGCCTTTCGGCCGGCAAGGGCCTTCCCCCGCAACCGCGGGAGGGAGGGTCTGTTCTCCGGTGGCGAGACGTCGCTGCCGGTCACAAGGCCCTGCGGGTCGCGGTCCCAAGCTTCGCTCGGCGTCACGGTTTCTCCCTCTCAGCGAGCAAGCGGCTGGCCTCCCGGAGGGTGCGCTTCTCCTCCTCCGTCAGGTTCTCGTAGCCGACCTCGTTGATTCGGTCGAGAATCGCATCCACGCGGCGCCGGAGAGCAGCCTTTTCCTCCTCCCGCCGCCGTTCCAGCTCCAGTCTCCGCCGAACACGTCGCTGAGTCACGCGCCACTGCACTCGGTCCCAGTGGCGACCGCCGGCGATGTAAAGGTATCCGACGAGCGCGCCCCCCAGGTGGGCCAGATGGGCTACGCCATCCGACGTGCCGGTGATCCCAAAGAGCAGACTTATGCCAACAAACACGGCGGCAAGCTGCCATGCCCGGAGATTCACCGGCAAGACCAGGAAGAGCAGCAACGTCACGATCCTGTGCGGGAAAAGCACAGAGAATCCGACAAGCACTCCGTAGATGGCAGCCGAGGCCCCGATCACAGGCACATAGCTATGCGGACGGCAAAGGAGGTAGAAGACAGCCCCTCCCACCCCGCTGAGGAGGTAAAAGCGCACGAATCGAGACGTGCCAAGCTCCGACTCCACCTCGCTGCCGAACATCCAAAGAGCGAACATATTGAAGAACAGGTGGAACACGCCCCCGTGCAGGAACATGTACGTCACCACCTGCCACAAGAGGAGGTGCTCCACTGCTTGCGCCGGAACCAGACCGAAGGTCAGGACGAACCCTCGCCCCGCCAGGTGCTGGAGCACAAAGATCGCGAGGTTCCCGATGATCAAAGCTCGGACGGCGGGTGTGAACCGTGCCCCCAGGCCGAAGGTTGTACTCCGATAGGAATCCATCTCGCCGCGCGCTTCAGCGCATTTCGATCCGGATGCCCGCAGCCACCCCTATGCCCGAAAGGTCTACCGTCTTCCACACGGGCAGACCTCTGGTGCTTTCTTTCTTCTCCCTCTCCACCTCAGCGCTGTGGTAAAGGAGCCCCAGCTCGAGCTGAGATCTCCGACCTAACTGGGTCGTCGCGCCCAGCCCAAAGCGCCACCCCAAGCCGTGATACGTCCGATTGGCCTCCACACCCAGTTCGTAGTTCCGCTCCCGATTGAATAGGAACTCGTATCCGACGCCTCCCCGCACGTACGCAGAGAGCCGATAGTCCAGTGGGATACGGATCGTCACGGCGCCATAGATGGGCAGGATCACCGTACGGTATTCCAACCTCTTGGCCACGGTTCTCTCCGTCACCCCTCCGGGGAAATCCTCCTCGGCCACCTGAGCTACATCCTCGTAGCTCTTCCGGAAGTAGTCGATCCCCACGGAAAGGTCCACGGACTCGTCGGCGCGATATCCATAGGACGCGCCAACCGCGAATCCGGCGCTGGTGCCCTTGGGATCGCGGTACTCCACGGAAAGGCCGAGCACACGGGCCTCTTGGGCCGCAACGAGCACCGGGGACGTCCCCAAGACTAGCGCCGACGCCCACACAACGCAGTGCCTGTGCATGACTCCCTCTCGTGACCGGATTGCACGCGAATTTAACCAGCAACCCACCGAAAATCAAGCCGTATTTGCCCCCCATTAACTCGTCGAAGTCTTCGCAGGCGTGAAGTGCCCCCCTTCAGGAGCGAGAGGGCCCTCCCCGGCTCTGATTGCGGCGTTGCCCCCACCGCGCCGGCAACAAAAAAGCCCGCTCGAAGCGGGCCCTGACCACGCAAAGCAACTCGGCAGGGTTAGTCCAGAATGTAGTCCAGCGGGTTCACGGGCAAGCCGTTCACCAAGACCTCGTAGTGGAGGTGGGGTCCAGTGGCTCTTCCCGTCTGTCCAACCAGCCCAATCACATCCCAACGACTTACTTTCTGGCCGGGACGGACAAGGACTTGCGAAAGGTGAGAGTACCGCGTCTTGAAGCCGAATCCGTGATCGATGATCACTTCCCTGCCGTAACCCGGACTCAGAGAAGAACGCGCCGCCACGCTTTCCACCACGCCATCGGCTGCCGCAAACACCTGAGTACCCTGCGGGGCCGCCAGATCCACACCGTCGTGATGGCGAATCTTCCCGATCAGAGGATCCAATCGGTACCCAAAGCCGGCCGTCACCCTACCGCCTACAACGGGACGGATGGAAGGAACATGCTTCAGCAGCTCCTGGTTCTCGCGGAACCTCTCCTCGATTTCCGCCCGGCTCTCAAAGGCCAGTTGAATCCTCCGCTCCAGCTCATCCAGGTACGAGCTCAGGTTGTCCAGGCCAGCCCCTTGTGCAGCATCAAAATCGAACACGGAGCTTTCGTTGCCACCTACACCCATGTTGCGCACATCCGCGTCGATGGGCGGCAAGTTGACCAGAAGCCGCAGATCATTGTCAGCCTTTTCCAGCTCGCCCAGCTTCGAATGGAGCGTTTTCACCCGGTCCTGCAGCCTCTGGAGCTCCGTCTGCATCCGGCGGTTACTCCGCTCCAGGTTTGCCATCCGGTAGTCTTTCAACAGGCTGGACATCGCCCAAGCCAGGACGATGCTGAGGAAGATCACGACCACGACTGCCATCCCGCCCCATGTGAGCAGGGTCTTTCCCGAAAGACAGAGTTCCCTGAAGCTGGAGTCCCTGACGGAATACAGGATGAGCTTGACCTGTTCCTCCCTCACGTCCACGTCTCCTTTCGCTGAGGTTGGCGTGCCCCTCGGATCGGTGGGAAGGTTGCGGGAACTTACCGGCCGGAATCTACCGTTCCGTTCTCTCGCGGCGGCGCAATATAGGAAATCGCTCCTGACCTGTCAAGGCCAATGTAATTTTTTTCTTGTGACGCCGCGACGATGCCCTTTCCCGCCCGGCCCGTCCTGGGGTCTGCGCGGGCGGGCCGCCTCATCCCAGATAGGCTCTCAACTTACGGCTACGCGAAGTGTGGCGCAGACGCTGCAGAGCCTTTTCCTTGATCTGCCGCACCCTTTCCCTCGTCAGGCGGAAGCGCTCGCCGATTTCTTCGAGCGTCATCGGATGCTCACCCCCGAGGCCGAAGTACAGACGCAAGACCTCGGCCTCGCGGGCATCGAGGGTGGCCAAAGCCTCCTGAATCTCGATCTTGAGGGACTCTTTCATCAGGTCCTGATCCGGCGGCGGCGTGTCGGTATTCTCAAGGGTATCCAGGAGGCGGCTCTCGTCATCGCCGACGGTCGCATCCAAGGATAGATGCCTCCCGCCGATGCGCAGCGTCTCATGTACCTCCTGGGGCGTCATGTTCAGCTCGGCCGCGATCTCTGCTGCAGAAGGCTCGCGCTCGAATTCTTGCTCCAACATGCTGAAGACGCGCCCGATCCGGTTCAAGGCACCGATCCGATTGAGCGGCAACCGAACTACTCGCGACTGCTCCGCCAACGCCTGCAGGATGGATTGCCGAATCCACCACACCGCGTACGAGATGAACTTGAAGCCGCGGGTCTCATCGAAGCGATTGGCAGCCTTCAGCAGACCGAGGTTCCCCTCGTTAATCAGGTCACCGAGCGAGAGACCCTGCCCCTGGTACTGCTTCGCCACGCTCACGACAAAGCGTAGGTTCGCCTTCGTGAGCTTCTCCAGCGCTTCCTGATCACCCTGTTTGATCCGTCGGGCCAGTTCCACTTCTTCTTCTGGCTTCAGGAGAGGAACCTCGCCGATTTCCCGGAGGTAGGCGTCGAGGCATTCATCAAAGGGGGAAGACTGGTGGGAGCGCCTATTCCGAGCCATCGTTGTCCCTGCGATCACGGATCTGATCGGCTCTCGCGCCAAACACCCAGGTTAAGATAGAATTTTTGAATTCACCGTCAACAAAAATCACGCTCCCCCGCTCGCTACTTCAGAAGCCGCGAGAAAAAACCCCAGCCCTTGGCCATTCCGATTGCACAAGTGGGCCAAACCTGGTATATTTGGCCCACGCTCGAGTCGCGAACCTTTTCGCTCTTCCGGCCGGTCGTAGAGTGCGGCACCACGGCCTCCCGGTCCCAACCCCGAGTCGGCCTCCGTGCTCGGGCCGCTGGCGCAGTCAGAGGAGGGTCCCGCTCGGGGATGCCCCTGCGGCTCTGATCAAGCACAAGTTCATGCAGACAGCGGACGGAGAAAGCTTGGGAATGGATTCCGCAACGGCTCTATTTCAGTGGGCGACTTCGTCACCTCGCAGGCGAGCGATGCCTCTGATGGGATACCCCGGCGTCCGGCTAACTGGAGCCTCCATGAAGGCCCATCTGTTCAACGCGGGGCTACAAACGAGAGCCCTTACCGCTTTGGCCGAACGGTTTGCTCCGGACGCTCTTTTCATCTTCATGGACCTGAGCGTCGAGGCAGATGCCCTCGGTGCCCCAGTCCGCTATCCCCTTCACGAGACGCCCACCGTGGAGCGCCCTGTCCTCCGGCGCCCTTCGGATCTGGAAGGCCTCACCGCGGAGCACTTCCTTGACCACTGTCGCATTCAGGTCTTTCTGCGGACCCTCCGCGGTCTCAAACGCTCCCTGGATCTGCCCGTGGGCGGCTATGTCGTCGGACCGTTCACGCTGGCCGGTCTACTCATGGGTGCTGCGGAAGCCGCCGAAGCGACGCTGGTCCACCCGGACTTCCTTCACCGGGTCCTTCGCTTCACGACGAGCGTGATCGACAGCTACCTTCAAGCGCAGGTGGAGGAGGGGGCCGACCTCATCGCCATTCTCGAGCCCAGCGCGGCTTTCCTGTCGCCCGGGGCGTTCGGCGAATTCTCAGCCGCGTACGTAGCAGGCCTCGTGCAAAGGTGCAAGGTCCCCTGCGTGCTCCATGTTTGCGGCGACGCCAGCGCCCTCATTCCGCAAATGGCCGCGACCGGCGTTGAGGGGCTCAGCCTCGATGCTCCCGTAAACTTGCCGGAAGCGGCCCGTCAGGTAGACAGCCGGGTCGTGCTGATCGGGAATATTGCTCCGGCTTCCGTGATGGCCCGTGGCTCCGTCTCGGACGTCGAGCGAGCAGTTCAAACCCTCCTCGAGGCCATGAGTGGAGTGCCGAACTTCATCCTGAGCACGGGCTGCGACCTTCCTCCGGAAACGCCACTGGAGAACATCGAGGCCTTCATGCGGATCGCAAGGCAAGCGACCTAGCCCCGCGGTCACGTGCTGGGCATCCTACTTCGGACGCGGCGCTGTCACTGAACGAGCCGCCCAGTCGCTCCATGCACACATCTCAGACGGGGGCAAGGCAAGTTTCGCGCCCGGGATTGGGCTGCCACCGACGGCCAATCGTCAAAGTCGGACTTCCACTCCAAAGCCCGGCCTTGAGCTGGCACGAAGACATCCCTCCCGTAGCTCCAGCCCGCCAGACCCAGGGTCGCCCACGAGGTCCAAATGACCGTCCAGGTCCCAGTGGTCGAAGGAGGGTTCGGCAAGGGCGAAGTGAAGACTGGCGGCCATGGAGATCCGAGACTCGTCGTTGCAGCCCAACATGAGGCCCATTCCGTAATGACGGGCAAGCCACGACAGACGCCGAAGCTCCGTGATTCCCCCATTCTTCTGTAATTTCAGTACCGCCCCGCCTTGAAAGCGAAACTTCGCAAGCTCTTGTAGTGACCCCAGGGAACGCACCGACTCGTCGGCAAAGACGAAACGGCGAGGCCGGGACAACTCGGATAGCCCCTCCAGATCTTGCACCGCGACCGGCTGCTCCACAAGCTCCACGTCCAGGCGCCGGCAGGCGGAAAGAAAGCGCCACGCCGATTCCCGGCTCAGCGCTTGATTGCAGTCCACCCGGAGACGCACGCGAGGACCCACTTGTGCCCGCAGCGCGCTCAGCCGTTCGACCTCCCGCTGCCAGTCTTGACCCACTTTGACTTTCAGCACCCGGACGCCCCTTCCGACCCACTCGAGGGCGCGCTCGACCGTCTCCTGCACGTCGCAGATGCAAATGGTGACGCTGGTCTCCACCTCCTCGCGCCACAATCCCCACATCCTCCAGACGGGCTGGCCGATGCTGCGCCCCAATGCGTCCCAGAGGGCTACGCTGACGGCCGCCCGCGCCGCCGGCCTATCCGCGAGGAGACCGGCCAGTGTCTCCTCGTACCTAACTACCCTGTCCAGTTCCCCACCCATCAGCACACCGCGGGCCACCTCGTCGAGCGCCCGGAAGCTGTCCCGCGGGCTTTCCCCCGTGACCTCGGGATCAGGCGCGGCGAAACCGAAACCGCAGGTGCCATCCCGCAGCTCGATGCGAAAGACGACCCCGTCAATGGCGTCGTAGCTCTGATAAGCGAGGCGGAACTCCGTCCGCAATGGAATCCGCACGAGGATCGCCTCACAGCGCACGATCTGCACTTTCCGCCACCTTCCGGATCAAGACACCCGCCAGGGCGGGAGGAACCCCGGCGCTTCCCTCACCATTCAGCGCAGCAAATGGAAGTAGTAGGCGCAATAGTCGAACACGGCGGATTGCCTCTGAAGCAGGGTCGCTAAGGGTAAACCGACCAGCAGTGCCAGAGCGCATAATAAGCCCACCGAAGCCCACCACGGTATTCGCAGGATGACGCTCGTCCCCCGCACGAATCGCAACAAGAACCACGACCCCATGGCCACTTTGAGCAGCACAGTGAACCAGGCCAGGCTCGGAGAGGCGAGCATGGCCCTATACGCCACCGCTCCCCATATCAAGGCCGGCAAGAAGGCGGTGGAAATCCAGAAGACGAAGGTGAAAGCCTGGCCGATCGGTAAATAGGCCCGGACCAGAGCCAGAAGCCAAAAACAGATGCTGAACAAGCTAAGTGAGAAAAGGCCCACCAGGGTGAAGAAGGCGATCGCCTGCAGAGGGTGCCAGGCTAACCAGATGAAGACGGCCTTGCCGAGCCCATTCCCCAGGAGCAGACCGGAGACCTCATCTGCCAGCCAAGACCGGCGGGAAAAGGCCAGAAACGAGCTGACCACCACGGCCATCCCTGCCGAGGCGAAGAATCCTTGGAGAAACGTGTGGTAGCCGGAGATCTTGCGCCTTGCCCGCACATCCTCGTAAATGCTCGACGGGTAGAGAAAGACGCGTCGCAGATTCCCCCGGAAGCGCCGGTCCCGGCGGAAGTGCCACAGGAACAGCCCAACGAGCAGCAGAGCGAGCAGAACGAACGTGTTCTCCTGCCCCCGAGCCACCGCCTCGAACCGCATTCTCGGCCGCTCGTCCCCGGCGAAGAGCGAGCGAAGGACGAAAAAGGAAAGCCTCTTCTCCCCGGTCGGACTAACAACGCCGTAACGCATCTCCTTCGACGGCGGGATGCCGAGAGGCAAGCCAGGTCCGGGCGTCTGCCAGTCGGTCCACGACCGGATGATCAACCCGCGACCTCGCTGCAGCAATTGGGAACCGGCAACCCAAAGCTGGTAGGCTCGATTCTCCTCGGCGCGATCCGCCCCAGCTGGCGCAGCACCGGGGAAATTGGCAAGGTAGCCTACGATCGGAAACACCGGCAATGCGGTTTTCGGCAGACCCTGCAATCGCTGCGGCTCCAAGCCGGAAACGTCCACCAGCAAGAAGTCGACCGGCCAGGGCGCCGTTTTACGGAACGCGGTGGCCCAATCCGTCACGCTGTAACAGGGGCGATCGTCGATGCTGCGGATGGCCTCCCGGAGCATCTTCAAGACGGACGCCGTCTGTCTTTTCCCCCCTTCCAATCCCACCCCGAGACCCCAAGCGAGCACCGCTGGGTGGGCCTGATCACGTTTTACCATCTCGGCGACGTAGTTCGTCGCGGTCTCTTGCATCCTTGGGTCTGACATGATCGGATCGGGGACCTTCCAGAGGGGAATCTCCTCCAGCAGGAAAAGCCCGATGCTGTCGGCCACAGCCGCCAGGGCAGGATGGGGCGGATAGCCGACAAGTCGGATGGCATTGCAGCCCGCCGCCTTCATCTCGTTGAGCAGCGAAGCGATGCGATCGGGGTATCCCCAGTAGGGGGGCGCCTCCAGCCACTCGACCGCCTGGAGTCGAAAAGGCTCGCTATTGAGAACGATGCCCTCTGCGTCGACGGACACGGTGCGTATTCCGGTCCGCGTTTCCCAAACGTCCGCCACGGCGCCGGCGGCATCCACCAAACTGATCCTTACCCGGTACAGGGCGGGAGCGGAGGGAGACCACGGACGAATCCCGCGCACACTCAGTTTCCAGCTGACGCTGCACCGGAGGGAGTTACCGAACTCCACCGGCATGGGCGGACTCATCGCCAACACCATGCCCGACGACGGGTCGACGACCTCGGCCAGGATTCCGCCCGGGGCCTCCGTGTCCAGCCTGCTGCGCGCCAGCTCGGCAGTAAACGCCAGTTCCGCCCGGTCGCCCACGAGCTCCTGGGTCCGCACGGTCGCGTTTTCGAGCGCGACGGGAGGCACAAGGAGCAGGTAGATTTCGCGGAAGATACCCGTGATTTCCGGCCAGCCGCCCGGCCGATGCAGCAGAGGAAGGCCAGAGCTTGGATGCAACGTGCCGTCGATTTCTGCGCGCAGACGATTCTCCCCGCCGATGCGCACGAACGCGGGATCAATCGGCAGGACGAAGCTCGTGTATCCGGCGCTATGAGTTCCCAGAAAGCGCCCGTTCAGCCAGAACCTGGCCTCGCGATGCGCCCCGTAGCATACGAGCCACAACTGTCGCCCCTGGGCTGTGCTATCCAGGGAGAAGGTCTTTTCCAGCCGCAGGTGCTGTTGTCCGAAGATCGCAAACGGGACCGAGACGGCCTCCAAGCCCAAGGGATTGCCTTCCGGCAGTTCCCATCTGCCTACGAGCGACAGCACCTGCCGGCTGGCGGTCGGACCGAGCCACGGGAAATCCGCCGCATTCACCAACGCCGCGGCACTCACGAGGATCAGACAGGCAATCAGAAGCCAACCGAACCCAATCCTCTCCGCCCCAGATGGTTTCAAGCTCCTCACTCCTGTCATCGGCCGTAGCTACGGTCCGCGCGGTCCCGTCAGGGTTCGATGATGGCACCGGCCACCACGTTGGCGATCTGGCTACGCAGGCGCACAACGCTGCCGTCATCCACGGGGTGCACCCGATTCGCCAGAAGGATCACGACCGTCTGGGTCTCGCGATCTATCCAAAGCGAAGTCCCCGTGTACCCCGTGTGACCAAATCCGGAGGATGGGAAGAGTTCTCCGCCATTGGAGCTGTAGTCCGAAGCGACATCCCAACCCAGACCCCTGCCAGCAAAGGCCACTTCCGGATACACAGACGTCATCGTCCGCACCGTGAGGGGACTGAAGATCCTGACGCCGTCGAGTTCGCCCTCGTGCAACAACATGAGGGAGAAGCGAAGCAGATCATCCGCGGTCGAGAAAAGCCCGGCATTACCCGACACCCCGCCTTGCAGCCTCGCCAGGGGATCGTGCACAACGCCACGCAGTGGTTTTCCCTCGATCACCTCCGTGGGAACGACGCGGTCCAGCTTTTCCTTCGGAGGCAAGAAACCCGTATCCCGCATCCCCAACGGCTCGAACAGATTCTCCCGGACGAACCGCTCGAACGGCTCTCCCGTAACTCGCTTCACGATAGCGGCGAGCGTGATGAAACCAAGACAGCTGTAGTGGAACTCCTTTCCCGGCGGAGCGATCTTCGGCAGGCGGGCGATGTAGAGAGCCAATTGCTCGGGGTCGCAAGGGCGTCCGAGCACTGCAGCGGCGGTGTCCGCATTGGTGTAGGGGGGCAAGCCAGAGGTGTGGGTGAGGAGATGATAGATGCGTGCGTCTTCGCTCGGCTTATTCGAAGGTCCCACGTAGCGCGTAAATTCCGGGATGTAGAGGCGAACCGGATCGTTGAGCCGTATCTGCCCGCGTTCCACAAGCAGCATCACGGCGGAGGCGGTGGCAACCGGCTTGGTGATGGACGCCAGATCGAAGATGGCATCCTCGCGCATCGGCTCCACGGTCGGGACCAGCTGGCTATTCCCGTAGGCCTTGCGCCACACCACCTTGTCTTTGCGCGCCACAAGAAGGACAGCCCCGGGAATATCCTGGTTGGCAATGGCCTGCTGGATCAGTCCGTCCACCTGCCGGAGCCTCTCGCTGGACATGCCCACCGTCTCCGGCCGCACCACGGGAAGCGGCATCCCGTGGCAGCTCGCAGTGGCAGCAGTAAGACCAACGAGCATGACGATCCACCACATTGCTTCCGCTCCCCTTCGCCCAACCGAAACCTGCCTACCCGTTTAGTCCGGAAAAACCCGCCCAGACCGGGACCAGGAATCCGCACGCCGCCTCGCCGCAAGAACCGTCGTCGCTATCCGCCCCGTTGGGCCGGGGACAAACCCGCGGAGCTTCCAAAGCGGTCCCACCTCCTGGGGGCTCGACTCCCGAACCTGGAAGAACCTCAGAACGAGGGTGTGGTCACAATTGCGACTCCCGAACTCGTTCCGATGCGGGTAGCTCCCGCCTGGAGCATCGCCAGGACCGTCTGGGCATCCCGAATTCCCCCGGAAGCCTTGATCCCCATCTTCGGACTTAGCACACTTCGGATGAGGCGGACATCCTCGACGGTCGCGCCGGATCCGTTGAAGCCGGTCGAGGTCTTGACGTAGTCAGCACCCGCCTCCTCGACGATGCGGCAAGCACGAACCTTCTCCTCCTCGTCCAACAGGCACGTCTCGATGATCACCTTGAGGATGGCTTTGCCCCCGACGGTTTGGACAACTCGCGCGATCTCCCGGCGCACCCAATCGTCCCGTTTCCCCTTCAACCACCCGATGTTCAACACCATGTCGATCTCCTTGGCGCCATCCCGCAGGACCGTCTTAGCCTCGAACACCTTCTGGTCCGGGCTTGCGGCGCCGAAGGGGAAGGCGATCACCGTGCCCACGCGGACGCGAGAGCCGGCGAGGATCTCGGCACAAAGCGGCACGTAGCAAGGGTTCACACACACGCTGGCAAACCCGTAGCGAAGCGCCTCCTCGCACAGCCGCCGGATATCGTCCGGAGAGGCATTCGGCCGCAGGTTGGCGTGATCGATGTAAGGCGCAAGGTCCGCGGGACTCCGAATCTTGCTGAGCTCCATCCCTCCGGCCCTCCTGCCCCGGGGGCAGAACTCATCCGCCCGCCAGGGTCCTCAACAGACGAATGTGCTCCTCGGCCAGTTCCTCCGCCCTTTCCCGCGCGGGCGCCTCCGCAAGCACCCGCACGATGGGCTCCGTGTTGGACGCCCGTACCTGCACCCAGGAATCCTCCCACAGGACCGTGACGCCGTCGGTCAGGTCCAACCTCTGCCCGGACATGGCCTCCTGGTACTTGCCGAGGAGAACGGCGGGACTGACATCGGCCAGTTCCAGGCGTCTCTTCACCATGCAGAATTGGGGCAGCGAGCGGAACCAATCGTGAAGGCTCATCTCCCGCTCGACCAACCCCTGAAGCACAAGGGCGATTCCCACCGGAGCGTCCCGTCCGAAGTGAGCGTCCGGCAAGATGACACCGCCGTTGCCTTCCCCCGCTAGCGTGGCTTTGACTTGCCGGGCCTTCTTGGCGACGTGAATCTCTCCTACCTTGGTCCGGACGACCCGGGACTTGTAGCGGCGAGCCACGGCCTCCATCACGCGACTGGTCGAGGCATTCACGACCACGGTACCCGGGCGATGGCTCAGCACCAGATCCGCCACCAAGGCCAGCGTGTACTCCTCGCCCAGAGGGGTGCCATCGGCCGCCACCAGGGCCAGGCGGTCCACGTCCGGGTCCACGGCAAACCCCAGGTCCGCGTCGCTCTTCACCACGGCGTCGCAAAGCTCCGTCAGATTCTCGGGAAGAGGTTCCGGCGGACGCGGGAAGCGGCCATTGGGCTCCTCGTGCAAGATCTCGTACTCGCAGCCGAGCCGATCGAGAAGGCGCGGGATGATTACCCCACCAGCTCCGTGCACGCAATCCGCCACGATGCGAAACCTCCGCTTGCGGATCGCGGCGACATTCACGAAACGCAAGCTGAGGATCCGGCGGATGTGATCCTCCACTGCACCCGCGTAGTGCTGGATCGACCCTACCTTGTCCCAAGGTGCGAAGCGGAAATCCCCCTTTTCCATCCGACTCACAACCTCTTGCCCCTGCTTCTCATCGAGGAAAAGACCGTCAGGCGCCAGGAGCTTGAGCGCGTTCCACTCGATCGGATTGTGGCTAGCGGTGATGACAATCCCCCCCTGCCCCTGTCGCTCGGTGGCCAACTGAACCGTCGGGGTTGGGCAAATGCCGACGTCGACCACGTCACAGCCCACAGCCGTCAAGCCCGCGACGACGGCCGCCCGTACCATCTCACCCGTCACCCGAGAATCGCGGCCCACGATGACCTTGCCGCCGCCGAGCCAGGTGCCGTAGGCCTGAGCGGCGCGCAACACCACCTCCGGAGTCAATCCGTTGCCCACCACGCCCCGGATCCCGGAAACCGAAATCAGAAGAGGCATCGCATCTCCCTGCAACGATTCGTGACGCTACCCTTCCACGCCAGGCCCGAAAATAGCAAAACCCGAAAGCACAAACAACCCGATTCCCGCTGCGGCAGCCAGGGCACCCGGAATTCCCGTGGTCTGGCGCTTCCAGAACTGATGAAATTGATTTAGATTTGCGCCCGGGATCGGTTTCTCGCCGCCGGGGCCAGGTCCAGGCAAGCGGTACGTGCGCGAGGGAAGGTGCATGATCTTCATCGACGGAGCACAGGGTGAGGGAGGAGGGCAGATTCTACGCACAGCGCTCGCCCTTTCGGTCTTGACCGGCCAGCCTTTCCGCATGGAGAACATCCGCGCCAAGCGGCCCAATCCTGGCCTTCAGGCGCAACACCTCAAGTCGGTCGAGGCTGCCGCGGGCATCTCCGCGGCTCGCGTGGAGGGGGCGGTCCTGAAATCCAGCTGGATCGAATTCCACCCCCTGGGCAAGCAGGCAGGCAACTACCGGTTCGACATCGGGACGGCCGGGTCGACGCTCCTCGTGGTTCACACGGTCTATTTACCTCTCGCCTCGGCCAGCGGCGTCTCCACCGTGCGGATCACAGGGGGCACCCATGTGCCCTGGAGCCCGAACTACCATTACCTCCGCTTCACCTGGCTCCATTTCTTGCGCAGCATCGGCTTCCGCATCGACCTGAATCTGATCCGGGCGGGCTTCTACCCAGCGGGAGGGGGCCAAGTGGTCCTGTGCGTGGAAGGGATCCGCCGGATCCGGTGTCTCGATCTGAGCGAGCGGGGTAACCTGAAGCGCATCCACGGGATTTCGGCTGTCGCCCGGCTCCCGATCCAGATTGCCGAACGGCAGCGCAATCAAGCCTTGCGCGACCTGGAGGCCCTCCGATGCCCGGAGATTCAGATCGAAGTTCTCGAGCTAAGTGCGCTCTCTCCGGGCTCGGTCATCGTGCTCGTGGCCGAATTCGAGAACACCGTCGCCGCCTACTCGGCCCTGGGGGAAAAAGGCAAACCGGCGGAGCGCGTGGCTTCGGAGGCGACTACTGGCTTGCTGGCGTTCCTGCGCTCCAACGCCACTTTGGATGAATTCCAGGCCGACCAGCTTCTCCTGCCCCTGGCTCTTACGGGAGGCACCTCCGTCTTCCGAACGCCTCGGGTCACCAATCACCTGCTCACCAACGCCAAGATTTTGCAGCTCTTCCTCCCCGGCGAGATCGAGATCTCCGGCCAGCTGGGGGAACCGGGCGAGGTGCGGATCCGGTCTGAGGCGGAGATGGCGTCCTTTGCAACGGCTTGACGGCTCAAGCGGGCCCGTCAGGATCATGGCGAAGGGGAGCGGGGCGAGGAGAGCCGGGAAAGTCGGTCGCAGGATGAGTATCTGGCGCGTTCAGGGAAGGGAGGAAGTCATGACGAGAAAAAGCATGGTAGTCGCTGCCATCCTTTCCGCCGCAGTCCTCCTGCTGCTCGCGGAAACAGTTCCTGCTCAGAAGAAGCTCACGTATGAGCAAGTGTTTGAGGGGCGGGGACCTCGAATCCTCGTCCCGCTGCCTGAGGTCGTGGGTTGGCTCGATGACGAGAGCTACTTCGAGGTCCGGGAAGACTCCGCTTCCCACACCCGGAAACTCTACAAAGTGGAAGCGGCAACGGGCCGCAGTGAGCTCTTCTTGGACCCCGAGAAATTCAAGGAAATCCTACCGGCCGGGCTCTCGGTATGGAATCCGTCCGACCGAAGCCCGGACTTCCGGCTGTTGCTGTTCGTCAAGGATCGCGACCTCTACCTCCTGGACACATCTTCCCGGGGGTTTCGCCGCCTCACGGCAAATCCGGCGGAGGAGAAGAATCCGACGCTTTCCCCGGATGGCCGGTGGGTGGCCTTCACGCGAGATAACAATCTCTTTGCGCTGGAACTCGACTCCGGGCTCGAGCATCAGCTCACCTCCGATGGCAGCCAGACGGTCTACAACGGCTGGGCCTCTTGGGTGTACTACGAGGAGATCCTCGGCCGGGGCTCCCGCTACCGGGCTTTCTGGTGGTCCCCCGATAGCAAGCACTTGGCCTTCCTGCGCTTCGACGATTCCCCTGTCCCCAGTTTTCCGATCTTCCACCTGGACGGCAGCCACGGCGAGCTGGAAATGGAGCGCTATCCCAAGGCCGGCGATCCGAACCCGCGAGTGCGGCTCGGGATCGTCGCGCCCGAAGGCGGCTCGATCGTCTGGGCTGACTTCGAGGAGAATGCCGACCACTACATCGCCTGGCCCTTCTGGCTGCCCGACGGGCAAGCCCTCACAGTCCAGTGGATGAACCGCGATCAGACAGATCTTCGCCTGTACCGAATCGACATCCAATCCGGTCAGAAGAAGCTCCTCTACCAGGAGCACCAAGACTCGTGGGTGGAATTCCTCGAAGACGTCTACTTCCTGCGGCGGGAAGACGGGTTCCTGGTGCGGAGCGACGTGGATGGCTGGCCTCATCTCTACCTTTACGGCATGGACGGAAAGCTCCGGCGTCGCCTGACAAAGGGGGAATGGAGCGTCACAAGCATCCAGCTTGTGGATGAGGAAGGCGGCTATGTCTACTTCGAGGCCGACCAGGGTGAGTCCACCGAAAGACATTTGTTCCGAGTGAGCCTGAGGGACGGCAAGGTCGAGCGTCTGACCCGAGAGCCTGGGACCCACCGGGTTCGGATATCTCCCCGCGGCAGCTACTTCATCGACACCTTTAGCAGCGTGAGCTCCCCGCCGCGCATGCTCCTTTGCCGTGGGACGGGCGAAATCGTGCGTCAACTCGGAGATAGCCGTTCGCCCGAGATGGCCCACTACCAGCTCGGACACGTCGAGCTCTTTCGAATCCCGATTGATGATGGCTATCAGCTTCCGGCGCGCTGGATCTTGCCCCCCGATTTCGACCCAACAAAGAGGTATCCCCTGATTCTTTCCATCTACGGCGGGCCAGGGGCGGCCACGGTCCAGAATTCCTTCCCCTACAGCTTGCGGGACTTTTACTATGCCCAGCAGGGGGCCATCGTCGTGAGCATCGACCATCGCGGCTCCGGGCACTTCGGGAAGAAGGGGATGGCCCAGATGCACCGCAGTCTCGGGAAATGGGAGATCAGCGATTGGGTCGATGCGGTCAAATGGCTCCTACGGAAACCCTTCATCGATCCGAGCCGCATCGGCATCACCGGGGGAAGCTACGGCGGCTACGCCACGCTGATGGCGCTGACCGTCGGAGCCCGGTATTTCACCCACGGCGTCGCACTCTACCCCGTCACCGACTGGCGGCTCTACGACACCGTCTACACCGAGCGTTACATGGACCGTCCCGAAGAGAACCCGGAAGGCTACCAGTTCGGCTCCGTTCTGACTCATGCGGACAGCCTGCGAGGGAAGCTCCTCCTAGTCCATGGCACGACGGACGACAACGTCCACATGCAGAACACGCTTCAACTCGTGGACAAGCTCCAGCTTCTGGGCAAGTCCTTCGAACTGATGATCTACCCGGAGGAAAGGCATGGCATCGGGCGACGCGGCAGGCACTTGCAGCGGCTGGTCTACGAGTTCTGGGTGAGGAACGGCTTCCTCCATCCGGAGGGTCAGTGACTCACAGCCTCATCCTCGGGGACAAGAAAGGGCTTCCTCCCCGCGCCCGAATCCGTAGGGGCGCGGGCTTCCGCCCCGAACTTCTCCCCGCGGGCGTGCGAAGTGCTTGGATCGCCCCCTCGGGTCCCCGATGGAGGGGCCGCGGAGCCCCTCGCAGATTTCAAGATCCTTCGCCTGTTCCAAGGGTCGGCACCGCCGGTACCCCTCTCGCCCCACGAACGCAGGCCTACCTTGCTGCCGTCGCTGCACGGGGACGGAGCTCTTCTCCGTCCCCCAGGGCCATTACGGCGTGGAGAGGGGGATGAGGCTCACTTTTTCGAGGTTCATCCCGTTATGGTGCCGAAGACTGACCAGCCTGACTCGCAAGGTGTGGCGGCCCGGCACGAGCTCCACAGTGCCCACGGTGAAGGTAGCCGGGAAGTACACCGTCGGCGAACGCTTCACCTCCGCGGGGATCTCCGTCTGGTCGATCTCCACCACGTAGCGGCTTCCTTCCTGACTCCGCGCGGCCGCGTAGCTAATCTTGACCTCGTAGGTCGCTGCCTTGTCCAAGACGAATTCCCATTCGGGCACGTCGTACACGCTCTGCCAGTTGGTGAGCATTGTGAACCTGTAGAACTGATCTAGGTAGGCCCGCTGCTCACCTCGTGCGCGAATCTCGGCCAGGTAGACCGGGAGCTCCAACCTGCCATCCGCCGCAGGACGGATCTCGAAAGGCTCCACCTCCGGGTTTCCCGCCAATTCCACAGCCACCACAGTGGCGTCTGGATCCGGAGCCCGGTCCGGCAGGGAGATGAGGACGTCCTTGCCTTCTCGCGTGAAAGCGAGGGAATGACCCCGATCGACCAGGAGGTAGACGCGCCGCACATCCGTCTTCAAGCCTGGCAATCTCAGCTTCCCGTCCTGGGGCCAGCCCATGACGTGCAAGTACAAGGTCCTGCCCTTCACCGTACAGCGACCGAAGAAGGGGAGCCGGTTGAAGACGCTGGCCGTCGTGCCGTAGATGGCCTCACCGTTCGTCTTCAGCCAGCGACCGACGTAGCGGAGTCGTGCCTCAAACTCGGGCTGAATGGTTCCCTCCGGCGTGGGACCGACGTTCAGAAGCAAATTCCCGCCCTTGCTTACGATCTCAATGAGCTGCCGGATGAGCTGGGTCCCGCTGTGGAACTCCGTCTCGTAATGGTTGTAGCCCCAGCTGTTCCAGTTTATCGTGTAACAAGCCTCCCAGAGCAACGGGCTCCCATCCGGGGCGCGCAGTCCCGTAGCGGGGACGTAATTCTCCGGCGTACCGAAATCGCCGTGGCCCGGCGTGCGCTTGAAAAGGCGATCGTTGATGAGGAGCGAGGGCTTCATCCCTCGCAGCATCTGCTCGATTTCGAAGGAATGCATCTCCTCGACCGTGTGCTCCCATTCCCCGTCGAACCAGAGGATCGCAGGATCGTACTTCTCCAGCAGCTCCCGCAGCTGATTCTTCATGTATTCGATGTACCGTTCGAAGTCCGCGCCCTCCACAGGCCGATCCGTCTCCCATGACCTGCGAGGCAGGTAGTCCGGATGATGCCAGTCCATGATGGAATAGTAAAAGCCGATCGGCATCCCCCTTCGCTTGCAAGCCTTGACCAGCATACCCAGGGCATCTTTCCCGTAGCGGCTGTGCATGATGTCGTACTCGGTGTACTTGCTGTCGAAGATGCAGAAACCGTCGTGGTGCTTCGACGTGATGACGATGTACTTCACCCCGGCGTCCATGGCCAGCTGGACCCACTCGTCCGGATTGAATTGCGTGGGATTGAAATTGTCGACGTAGTACTGGTACTCGGAGAGGGGGATGTGGTACATCTCCCGGACCCATTCGTGCCGGCCCAGCATGGAGTACACGCCCCAGTGAATGAACATCCCAAACTTCGCATCCCGAAACCACTGGGTACGATCGTCCGCTTTCTCCACGGCCGGAACACCCGGAGCCAGAAGGGATAAGCTCATCCCAAGCATCAAGCAGCTACCCAATGCCAAAACAGGGCTTCTCATGGCTCTCCTCCCATGGTTTCGCGACGCGAGAGGCCCAACCGCACCCCGCGCCTGAGGTTCCAAATGCTCAAATCAAGACCGTAGGCAGAAACCATCGCGGGCAATCTATCCCCGACTCGCCGCATTTGCAAGCCTCGCCGCGCGCCCGGTGGCCAACGCATTCGCCACCTGCCCAAAGCGGCTCGGACTACTCATCGCAGGGCTGACGCACGGCGCCACGAGCTCCTATGCCGGCATCCGGCTTTGGATCAGGCGGAGAAGCCACTCGGCTCAGGCCTGGCCCCATTTTCCTCGAGGGCAGCCCGAATCAGGCGGAGGGCTAGCTCCTCCGCAACCAGCATCCCGAGCGCCGTCGGTCGGATGCGACCATCGTCCAGCTCGAGGTGCTCACGGTACTCCTCGGCAACTGCGCGGAGGCGAGCCGGAAGCTCCGGCCCAGGAGCCAAGGAGTCGATCTCCACCCCATCGCGGGTCCTCAGTCCCAGAAACACGCGTTCGGTCAACTCTTGGGACGAGCTCAGCTCCTCCTTCGACTCCAATGGCAAACGGCCGGATTCGAGGAGCGAGCAATACTTTCTCAGGTCGCGCCAATTCCAGGACCGGCAATTGCGGAAGAAGGAATGCGCCGAAGGTCCCAGGCCGAGGTAAGGTGTCCTGCGCCAGTAACCTTCATTATGCCGACATCGGAAGCCCGGCAAACTGTAGTTGCTCACCTCGTAGTGTTCGAACCCACTCTCGGTTAACAGCTCGTGGGCGCGCAGGTAGAATTCGGCCACCCGATCCGGTCCGGGGAGCCGAACGAGTCCCTTTTCCACCCATTTGCTCAGGGCGGTACCGGGTTCCACGGTGAGCTCGTAGGCCGAGATGTGCGTGGCCCCTTCGGACACTGCCAGCTGCAGATCTCGGAGCCACTCCGACATCCTCTGATTCGGGATCCCGTAAATGAGATCCACGCTCACGTTTTCGAATCCGGCTCGGCGGGCCTCCCGCACGGCTCTGAGAGCCTCGGAGGCATCATGAATTCGACCCAGCTTCTTCAGATTGAGGTCCTGGAAGGATTGCACCCCGATGCTCAACCGGTTGACGCCGGCTTGTAGGAGGGCGCGGAAGAAGTCCGCTCGCGCATTCGCCGACGGGTTACATTCCAGGGTCACCTCGACTTCAGAAGCGAACGGCAGCAGTTGTCGCAGGCGGGTCAGGATTCTTCCGATGGCCTCCGGGGAAAGCAAGGAAGGAGTGCCACCCCCAAAATAGACCGAGCTAATGGGACCGTCCACGGAATCGAGCCGGAGGTCCAACTCGGCGAGGAGCGCGGAAAGATACAGCTCCACCCACCCGTTCTTCCAGACAACCGAATAGAAATCACAGTAAGGGCACTTCCGAAGGCAAAAGGGAACGTGAATGTAGATCGCGGCGGCGCGCGACATCCCCTTCACCGGATGATGTGGCCGATCCGACCCCAGCGAACCTTCTTCGCGATGTTGTAGATCGGGACTACCGAGTCCCACGACCAATAGATGATCATAGCCTTGCCCACCACATTATCGTGAGGCAAGAACCCCCAGTAACGGCTATCCTGGCTGTTGTCCCGATTGTCGCCCATCATGAAATAGTGCCCCTCTGGCACCTTCACAGGACCCCAGTTTTCGAACGTCGGATCCACGTCGGCCGCCCGGCGAATGATGTAGGATCTTCCATCCTCTCGCCTCACCCGGTAGAGCAGGACAAAGCGTCCCTCCTCGGGATCGTACTCCTTGCCCACGTACTCTTTGGTCCCTTCGGGCTTGCCGTCGATATAGACCTCGCCATGGCGGATCTCAACCGTCTGCCCCCCAATCGCGATGCATCGTTTAATGTAGTTCATCCGCATATTCAGCGGGTATTTGAAGACCACGATCTCCCCGGGCTTCGGCTGACGCAGGGCGGGCAGACGAAAGTGGGGGATACTCACGTTGAGGATCGGGATGTGGTCTGGCGTCCGCACACCGTAGATGAACTTGTTCACCAGAAGGAAATCACCGATTAGGAGGGTGTCTTTCATCGATCCTGTGGGGATGCGGTAGGCCTCGATGACGAAGATGCGCAGGACCAGGGCGGCTAGGACCGCGAATAGGATCGACTTCACCCACTCCACTGCCGTCTCGGCTGCCGTCCTCTTGGCCGTTTGCGCCTTGCCCCGCGCCTGGACCGTCCCTTGCCTTGCCATGGTCGAAGAACCCATCTTCACTCCGTTCTTCCGTGGTCAGATCCCGTCGTTGTTGCCTCCCCTCCTCCGGACTGCTGGCATGTTAACGTCAGGCTGCCCATTCGAGTTTCTGAAGCTTGCGGATGGCAGGCGTAAGGAAGAGTGCCGCGCTTGCCAGCGCTTCGGCCAAGGCCGCCGCATCCGCCACCATCAAGGTCTCCGAGACGCCGGCCCGAAGCCACCCTCCAGCCGCGGCGGCCGGGAGGACCACAAAACCAGCCGCGGCGATCGCCCCCAGTGTCAACACCAGACCCGCCGGATTCCGCAGAGCCCGCTTTGGATGATCCCAATCAAAGCGGGCGAAATGAGCCCCCACGATGATCCCCAGCGCCGATAGAGACATGGGAAGAAAGATACACGCGGGCAGTGCCCAAAGGGCTTGCGCACCCGTGGAACCGGATAGGCTCGCCGCGACATTTGCGACCACGGCCACGACACTCGTCGCACCGGCTCCAATCACCCATTTGGCCAGGACGACCCGGCGAATCGCCCCGGGAGCGATCCTTACCAGCCAGAAAGCGCGCCCTTCCAGCGGGATCAGCAGGGCAGCGAATTGGACCCCCGCCAGACTCACCAGGAAAAGGGACATCACGAGCGACTCCCAAGTCCCGGCCGACCCCTCCCCCCTTCGCCCCGAGAGGAACGGGATGACAATGGCGATCACAGCCAGCGTCGCCACTCGCATGAGCTGCTGGTAGTCGCGAAGAAGCATCCGGCTCTCCCGATACAGGAAGCGCCCGAATCCGGTGCGGGCCCTCGGCCCGGCTTCCTGGACCCTCATGGCCCTTGCTTTCTGGGATCGACCCTGCGCCTCCGCGAAGCCCCGGAGCCAGAGGGAGTCCGCCAAGCGGGCTGTCCCTTCGTGCAAACCCAAGCAGATCATGGCAAGGCCGACGATCCAGGCAAGGGAGATCCACGCTTCTCCCCGCAACAGCTCCCACAAAGACGTCGCGAACCAGCTGCTCGGAAGCAGCCCCGCATGCAAAGCTTCCCCGCGGCGAATCAATCTTTCCAAAGCCCCGGGATCCACCGAGCCACCCGCAGAGGAAAGAACTCGCGTCCGCAAGAGCTGCAGGGCAAGCCATAGCACGAGAAACGCCAAACCCGTCAGCGCCGAAAGGACCTCCCGCGCCCGCCTCGGGGGAAGAGCTCGCCCCACCGCGAAGCTCAACCAGGTGCCGAGATCCGTCACTAGGATCACAAACAGAAGACAAAGGCTGAGCCCACCCACGTAGTAGCCGATGCCGGCTGAGACGACCGCGCCCAAGGCGACCACCATTGAGGGTAGGAAAACGAAGACGAAAGTGCCGTTGAGAAAAGCTGCCTCAAAGAGCCGAAGCCGGAAAACAGTCGACCTGGGAACCGGGGTGCTCAGCAGGTACTGCATTTCCCCGGAAAGGGCGAGGAGGCTTGTGGCGGAGACGCTCCCCCCGAGAAAGAGAATGATGAAGAATCCCAGGATGAGGCCGAAAACCGTTGCGCGCAGGAGGCGAAGCTCAGAATCCAAAACCACCAGGCCCCGAAAGAGCTCGAACTGCATCATCCCCACCCACACGGTGAAGAACCCCCAGAATAGGACCAAGAGCGGTCCCCGCAGCTTTCGGGAGCCGCGCCCGCGAGCCAAGCTATTCCACAGGGATTTCCCGCGCGCCCACACCAGAAGCAGGGTGACTCTCTTCCGAACCCACATGCGAGCTTCTCCCCAGCTCCAACCGAGACCGCCCAGACTGCCCCGAAGGCACCGTTTCAAGAGGCGAGGAACTTACGCACCTCCTCATACTCGGGACCACCCGTCAGCTCGAGGAAGATGTCCTCCAAGCTCTTGTCGCCGGCGCGGGATTGTCCTCGCAGCTCCCCCATCGATCCCAAAGCCACCAGACGCCCTCGATGGATGATCCCCACCCGGTCGCACATGTTCTCCGCTATCTCCAGGATGTGAGTGGACATGAAGATCGTCACTCCCTTCTCGTCGACCAGACCGCGGAGGAGGTCCTTCAGGGTCCGGGCGCTCTTGGGATCGAGCCCAATCGTGGGCTCATCCAAGAAAAGCACGCGTGGCTCGGGGAGAAGAGCAGCGGAGAGGGCGATCTTCCTCTTCATTCCTTGGGAATAGGATTGGACGAGATCGCCGGCGCGGTCCTCCAGATCAAAAAGCTCCAGGAGCATCTTCGACCGATTGCGAGCATAGGATGGCTCCAATCCGTACAGGGCCCCCACGAACTCCAGGAATTCCCACCCGGTCAGCTTCTCGAAAAGATGGATCTCCTCCGGGACCAGGGTGAATATCCGCTTGGCCCGCTCCGGCTCTTGCCAAACGTCGATCCCATCCACGAGAACGCGCCCCGCCGTTGGACGCAGAAGTCCGGTGGCCATTCGGATAGTCGTCGTCTTCCCGGCGCCGTTGGGCCCCAGAAAAATGAAAAGCTCCCCCTCAACCCGGAGCTCCAGCCCATCGACCGCCAGAAGGTCCCCGAATCGCTTCGTCAATCCCTCGAAAGAGATCATTTTCTCACCCTCAACGACGCCTCATTCCACTCGCAGCACGGCCAGGAAAGCCTCCTGGGGGATCTCGACCTTGCCAAACTGCTTCATCCGCTTCTTGCCTTCTCTCTGCTTCTCCAGGAGTTTACGCTTCCGGGTCACATCCCCGCCGTAACACTTCGCCGTGACGTTCTTCCGCAATGGCTGGATCGTTTCCCGAGCGATGACCCGACTGCCGATGGCCGCCTGGATGGCCACCTGGAACAGCTGTCGAGGGATCAGCTCCCGAAGCTTCTGGCACACCTTGCGGCCGTATTCGTACGCCTTGTCCCGATGCACGATCACGGAAAGGGCATCCACCGGCTCGCCGTTGATCAGAATATCCAGCTTCTGCAAGGCGCCCTCGCGGTAACCCTTGAACTCGTAATCCAGACTCCCGTAGCCCCGGGTCACCGACTTGAGCTTATCGTAGAAATCGAAGATGATCTCCGAAAGAGGGATCTCGTAATGCAGCTCAGCGCGGGTGGGATCGAGGTATTGCGTATTCAGGTAGATCCCCCGGCGTTCCTGCACAAGCTGCATCACCGCACCGATGTATTCGCTGGGGACGATGATCACCGCTTCGACGTAGGGTTCCTCGATCCGGTCAATTTCGCCGGGTGGAGGCAGCTTGGCCGGGTTATCCACTTCCATCACCCGACCCTTGCGGGTGCGCACGCGGTAGCGGACGTTCGGGACGGTGGTCACCAGATCCAGGCCGAATTCCCTTTCCAAACGCTCCTGCACGATCTCCATGTGGAGGAGACCCAGAAAACCGCAGCGGAATCCGAAGCCGAGCGCCAGGGAGGACTCCGGTTCGAAGGAGAGAGCCGCGTCATTGAGGCGGAGCTTTTCCAGAGCCGAACGCAACTCTTCGAACCCCTCGCTTGCGGCCGGGAAAAGCCCCGCGAAGATCATCGGCTTGGCTTCCCGAAATCCGGGGAGTGGCTCCTCCGCCGGGAAATCGGCTCGAGTGATCGTGTCCCCCACACGGGTATCCGCGACTTCTTTGATCCCGGCCACGATATAACCCACCTCGCCCGCGGACAAGCGTTCGCGCGGGTGGTAGCCGAGCCTCAAGATCCCGACTTCATCCACCAGGTACTCCTTGCCGGTGGAGAAGAAGCGAATCCGATCTCCCGTCCCGACGGAGCCTTCGAAGACGCGCACGTAGGCGATGGCTCCCCGGTAGCTGTTGAAAACGCTATCGAATACCAGGGCCCTGAGCGGCTGGGTGGCTTCTCCTCTGGGCGGGGGGATGCGTCGCACGATTGCTTCCAGCACCTCCTCCACACCTTGGCCCGTCTTGGCGCTGACGAGGAGGATTTCGTCCGGGTCCACACCCAGCAGCTCGACCAGCTGCCGCTTCACGGCGTCGATCTGGGCGACGCTCAGATCGATCTTGTTGATGATGGGGACGATGGTCAGGTTGTTCTCCAGCGCCAGGTAGAGATTGCTGATCGTCTGGGCTTCCACCCCTTGGGAGGCGTCCACCACCAGCAGAGCCCCCTCGCAGGCGGCCAGGCTGCGGGAGACTTCGTAGCTGAAATCCACATGCCCGGGCGTGTCGATGAGGTTGAGCACGTAGTCCTGCCCATCCCGCGCCCGGTACAGCATCGTGGCGGCATGCGCCTTGATGGTGATCCCCCGCTCCCGCTCCAGATCCATGCTATCCAGCACTTGCTCCACCATCTCCTCGCGGCGGAGGGTACCGGTCAGCTCCAGCAGACGGTCCGCCAGCGTGGACTTCCCGTGGTCGATGTGGGCAATGATGGAGAAATTCCGGATGCGCTTGGCCTGGCTGTTTTCCATGCCGTCCGACATCACTGACTTCGTTTCCCCGATCAGTCCGATGAACCCTAGCTCGCCCGCGAGCGTTGCCAAATCTACGGATTTCTCCTCACTCCGTCAACGGCTCCCGAGCGCCCCGTAGCCCGGCCCTTGGAACCGGCTCGGCGTCGGGCGACCTTACGCAGCACCCATCAGACCCCGAAGACGCCGGGGGAGATTTCCTTGACATTCTGTCAGCCCGGCCGTATATTGACGCTGGAAATTTGACAGCGTGAGCGGGAAGGCCATGGCGAAGTTCGAACTCATCACCGATCTGGAGCCGAAAGGCGACCAGCCGAAAGCCATCCGGGAGCTGACCGAGGGCATCTTGAAGGGGAAAAAGTTCCAGACCCTCCTAGGTGTCACCGGCAGCGGCAAGACCTTCACCATGGCCCACGTAATCGCCAACGTGGGGAAGCCGACCATCGTCATCTCCCATAACAAGACGCTGGCAGCGCAGTTGTACGGCGAGCTCAAAGGGTTCTTCCCAAAGAACGCGGTCGAGTACTTCATCAGCTATTACGACTACTATCAGCCGGAAGCCTATGTCCCGGAGACCGACCTGTACATCGAAAAAGATGCCTCCATCAACGAAGAGATCGACAGGCTCCGCCTGAAAGCCACGAGCGCGCTCCTCTCCCGGGACGACGTGATCATCGTGTCCTCGGTCTCCTGCATCTACGGATTGGGCTCCCCGGAGGACTGGCGCGAGCTCCTCGTCTTCCTCCACGTGGGCCAGCGCATTGACCGGGAAGAGATCCTCCGGCAGCTCGTGGACATCCATTACCAGCGAAACGATTACGACTTCAAGCGGGGCACCTTCCGCGTCCGGGGCGACATCATCGAGGTGATCCCAGCTTCCGAGAAGGAGGCCGTACGCATTGAGCTTTGGGATGACGAGGTGGAACGGATCTCCTACGTGGATGGGCTCACCGGGGAGGTGCTCCGCAATGTGGACCGGGTGGCCATCTACCCCGCCAAGCATTACGTCACCTCTTATCCGCGGCTCCAGCGGGCCATCGAAGAGATCAAGAAAGAGCTCGAGGAGAGGCTCGAGTACTTCCGCTCTCAGGGCAAACTGCTCGAGGCGCAACGACTGGAGACGCGCACCCTCTATGACATCGAGATGATGCAGGAGCTGGGCTATTGTCCGGGCATCGAGAATTACTCCCGCTATCTCTCCGGCCGAAAACCCGGGGAGAGGCCCTATACTCTACTCGACTACTTCCCCAAGGATTACTTGATGATCATCGATGAGAGCCACGTCACGGTGCCCCAGATCCAGGGGATGTACCATGGCGACCGCTCGCGGAAGGAGACCTTGGTGGAACACGGATTCCGCCTGCCCTCCGCATTGGACAACCGGCCGCTGAACTTCCAGGAGTTCGAGTCGCTCATCAACCAGTGCATCTTCGTCTCGGCCACTCCGGGAGAGTACGAGATCGAGAAGTCGGGCGGGGAGGTAGTGGAGCAGATCATTCGTCCCACCGGGCTGGTGGACCCCGAGATCGTGGTGAAGCCAACCAAGGGCCAGATCGATGACTTGATCTCGGAGATCAATGAGCGGGTGGCTCGGGGCGAGCGGGTGCTCGTGACGACCCTGACGAAACGGATGGCAGAGGAGCTGACCGATTACCTCGCCAGCGTGGGGATCCGGGTGCGCTACTTGCATTCCGAAATCGAGGCCTTGGACCGGGTGGAGATCCTGCGGGACCTGCGGCTGGCGGAATTCGATGTGCTGGTAGGGATCAACCTCTTGCGAGAGGGCCTCGACCTTCCCGAGGTCAGCCTGGTGGCCGTCCTCGACGCCGACAAGGAAGGTTATCTTCGTTCCGAGACGGCGCTGATCCAGGTGGCGGGTCGAGCCGCGCGCAACGCCGCCGGTAAGGTGATCTTCTACGCCGACACCATCACCAAGTCCATGCAGCGGGCCATTGAAGAAACCGAGCGTAGACGCAAGATCCAGATGGAATACAACCGGCAACACGGGATCACCCCGCAAACCATCGTGAAGTCGGTGGACCAGGTGCTGGGAGCCACGCGGGTGGCCGACGCCAAGGCCCCGAAATGGGGCGAGCGGAAGAAGGCCGCCTTCCGTGAGGAGCTCCGCGCCCGCTGGCGCAAGCTCAGCCCCCTGGAGCGAGAAGACTTCCTGGAGGATCTGGAACGCGAGATGATGCAGGCCGCGGAGAACCTCGAGTTCGAGCGCGCGGCCGAGCTTCGCGACCTCATCGTCGAACTCCGAGGGCAAAGGAAGGGGGGAAGCTGGGCGCGCTCGGCCCCCGCGTCCCTCTTGAAAGGGGGTAACCTCCGCGAGGACTCTTCCCCCTGAAAGGATCTGGACTGGAAAAGCTTCCGAGAGGAATCAAGACCCATGAACGTCCTGGTCATTGGCAACGGAGGCAGGGAACACGCGCTGGTTTGGAAAATCGCCCGGAGCCCGAAGGTCGACAAGGTGTACTGCGCGCCGGGAAATGCCGGGATCGCGGAGGTGGCGGAATGCGTCGATCTCCCACCTTCCGACCTGGAGGGACTGGTCCGTTTTGCCTACCGTAAGAAGATCGATCTCACGGTGGTGGGACCTGAGGCGCCCCTGGTGGCCGGGATCGTCGATGCCTTCGAGGCGCAGGGCTTAGCCATCTTCGGCCCGTCGCGGAAAGCCGCGGAGATCGAGGGGAGCAAAGCCTTCGCCAAGCACCTGATGCAGCGGTACAAGATCCCTACCGCCAGGTACGCGGTGTTCACCGACCCTGGGGAAGCCTCTGAATACGTCAAACGGGAGCCGGTCCCGATAGTCGTCAAGGCCGACGGCCTCGCCGCGGGGAAAGGCTCCATCGTGTGCCGAACCCACGAGGAGGCGCTCCAGGCCATCCAGCAGATCATGGTCGAGCGCATCTTCGGCCGTGCGGGGGAAAGGGTCGTCATCGAGGAATTCATGGTCGGCGAAGAGGCCAGCATCCTCGCAATTACCGACGGGGAAAGGATGGTCGTCATGCCCCCATCCCAGGACCACAAACCGATCTACGATGGGGACCAAGGTCCGAACACGGGGGGAATGGGCGCATACTGCCCGGCACCGGTGGTCGACGCCGAAATGCTGGAGCGGGTCCGGCGCGAAATCCTCGAGCCTGCGATCCGCGGCATGGCCCTCGAGGGAAGGTCGTACCGGGGCTGCCTATATGCTGGCCTGATGATCACCGAGGTCGGCCCAAAGGTGGTCGAGTTCAATTGCCGCTTTGGTGATCCGGAGACCCAAGCAGTGCTGCCCACAATTGACGAGGACCTCGTTCCGCTCCTGGAAGGAGCCGCCGCAGGAAAGCTCCCCCAGGAGGGAATCCTGGAATCCAGGCGGTGGGCCGTGTGCGTGGTGATGGCTTCCGGAGGATATCCCGGCCCTTACGAGAAAGGGAAGGTCATCCAGGGCCTCGACCGGCCGTTCCCCGAGGACGTGATCATCTTCCATGCAGGCACAAGCCGTGAGAAGGGCCAGCTCGTCACCTCCGGAGGGCGGGTGCTGGGGGTCACGGGCCTGGGTGCTACCATTTCCGAGGCGATCGAAAGGGCCTATTGGGCGGTGGGAAAGATCGTTTTCGACGGCGCCTACTATCGAAAAGACATCGGTCAGAAAGCTTTGCGCAGACTTCGAGTCATGGCTGGCGCAGGGAGGGCATGATGCGGATTCTCGTGACGGGAGGTGCGGGCTTCATCGGCTCCCAGGTGGTGGATGCCTACATCGAGGCGGGGCACGAAGTGCACGTGGTGGACAACCTTTCCACTGGGCTCCGGGAAAACGTGCACCCCAGTGCCGTCTTTCATCTGATGGACATCCGCGACCCAGCCGTCACGCGACTGGTGGCGGAGGGACAGTACGAGGTGCTGAACCATCATGCTGCGCAGATGGACGTGCGCCGCTCTGTGGAAGATCCGGTCTACGACGCGGAGGTGAACGCGATCGGGACACTTCGCCTTCTGGAGGGCGCTCGTCGGGGCGGTGTGAAGAAAGTGATCTTCGCATCAACGGGCGGCGCCATCTACGGAGAGCAGGACTACTTCCCCGCGGACGAACAGCACCCGCTGCGCCCCGTCTCTCCCTACGGCGTGACCAAGCTGATAGGGGAAAAGTACCTGCACTATTACCGCGTCGTGCACGGCCTGCACTACGTCGTCTTGCGGTACTCGAATGTCTACGGCCCGAGGCAGAATCCACACGGGGAGGCGGGGGTCGTCGCCATCTTCACGGAGCGGCTCCTTCGCGGTGAACAGCCGATCATCAACGGCGATGGCCTCCAGACGCGGGACTTCGTGTACGTCGGGGATGTGGTTCGGGCCAATCTCCTCGCCCTCCATTTTGACCGAGACGACGTCTTCAACATCGGCACGGGCGTGGAGACCGATGTGAATACGATCTTCCGGAGACTGCGAGAGCTCTGCGGCGCCGATGTGCCGGAGCGACATGGTCCAGCCAAGCCAGGCGAGCAGCGTCGCAGCGTTCTGGACATTACGAAGGCCCGCAGAGAACTGGGCTGGGAACCGCAGGTACCCCTGAGGGAGGGATTGGCAAACACGGTGGAGTACTTCCGGGCCAAGTTCGCCCGAGCCGCGTCGCAATTTTGATCGCCGGATTTCGAGGCGTTTTCAGGATGTCGGACCGAGAGCAAGTCTTCGAAGAAGTGGAGACCGTGCCGGATGTTGGGGCGCGAAGGGAGTTACCTCCCGCCTTGACGCGCCACGACTTCGAGCGGGAGTTCGGCCTGGTCGGCCGCTCGAGGCCCATGCTGCAGCTGTACGAAACCATCGAGCAGGTGGCGCCGACGGACATCAGCGTCCTCATCACGGGCGAAAGCGGCTCCGGGAAGGAGCTGGTGGCACGAGCCATCCACGGCCTTTCCCAGCGGCGCAACGGTCCTCTGGTCATCGTGAATTGCGGGGCCATCCCGGAGGGGATCATCGAATCGGAGCTCTTCGGTCACGAGCGGGGGGCTTTCACCGGGGCGGTGGTCACGCGCAAGGGTTACTTTGAGGCCGCCGACGGCGGCACAATCTTCCTGGACGAGATCGGCGAGATGCCTCTGTCCACCCAGGTTAAGGTCCTGCGCGTGCTCGAGGGCAAGGAATTCATGCGGGTCGGCAGCACGGAGATCCGCAGGGTGGACGTTCGGGTGATCGCCGCCACGAACCGGGACCTTTGGGAACGAGTGGAGCAGGGCCAGTTCCGTGAGGACCTGTACTACCGCCTCAATGCCGTCAATCTCCGGGTTCCGCCGCTGCGGGAACGACCGGAGGACATCCCCCTGCTCGTCCGCAAGTTCACGCAGGATTTTTGCCGCCAGAATCGCATCGAGTTTGAGGGATTCACCGAGAGCGCCATCCGGCTCATGCAACAGTATCCCTGGCCCGGAAACGTCCGCGAGCTGAAGAACCTCGTCGAGAGCGTGATCGTGCTGGAGCGCGGACGGAAGGTGGACGAGTTCACCATCGCTCGCTACCTGAAGCTACCCAGCGCGGATCGGAGGTCGCTTCCTGTCCGCATCGGGAGGCCGAGGGAAGAGCTGGAACGCGAATTCCTTTATCGCGCCCTGCTCGACCTGAAAGCGGAGATCAGCCAGCTCCGGGAACTCATCCTCCAACGACTGACTCCTTTACCCAGCCTGGGTCCGTGGCAGCGATCGCCGGAGAATGAGGTGCGCGTGGCCGAAGTGCCCGCGACGCCCAACCCCGCGGAGCGCGATATTTCGCTCGAGGAAATGGAACGGGAACTGATCGCGCGCACGCTCGAGCGCTACGGCGGAAACCGTCGCCGAGCCGCCAAAGCGCTCAAAATCAGCGAGCGCACGCTGTACCGAAAGATCAAAGAATACGGGCTGACCTGATGCGCAGGGCCTCTCATCAGATGTTGCCGATCGCGATCGGCCTAATGATCAGCTTGGCCGGAGGGCTGGCGCTGCAGGGCTGCGGAGCATACTCTTTCTCGGGTTCCCTGCCCCGCCATTTGCGCACAGTAGCCATCCCCCTTTTCGAAGACCGAACTTCTGAATTCGGCGTCCGCGAAGACCTCACCGATGCCCTCGTGCGGCAGTTCACTCAGGACAACATCCTAGCGGTGGAAAAGGACGAACGTCTGGCAGATTGCGTTCTCGAGGGCACCATCCTCCGCATCGAAGATCGGGCCGGGCAGTTCGACGCTCAGGAGCGGGTGCGGGAGATCCGGGTCTTCGTCACCTGCCAGGTCCGCTTCGAAGATCGCATCAAGCGGCGAGTTCTGTGGGAAGGCACAGTGTCCCAATGGGGCGCCTACGACCCGGACACGGAGGGTCCTTCTGGCCGTACCCTCGCTCTCCGAGAGGCGGTGCAAAAGCTCGCCGAGGACATCGTGAACAAGATCATATCCACCTGGTAGGTCGAGGAATATCATCGTGTACGCTTTTCATGAGGTGGGAAAATGGGAAGGGAGGAGCTATTCCACCTGGAGGAGCGCCTGAGGAACAATCCCGGCTCGCTCCTGTTCGCGCGTCTGGCCGATCACTATTGCCAGCTCGGTCGGATCGAGGAGGCTATCCAGCTTTGTCAGCAGGGACTTCAGAGACACCCTCGATACGCCACCGGCTACGTCGTCTTGGCCAAGGCTTACTGGAGGAAGGGCCAACTGGACGCTGCTCGGTCGGCGCTCGACAAGTCCCTGGAATTGGAACCCCACAATCTTCAGGCCCTGAGCCTGCGCGCGCAGATCTTGCGGGCCTCCGGTTCGTTGTCTGAAGCGGCGCAAGATTACCGAGATGTCCTCGCCTTGAACCCGCTGGACGAAGGAGCCCGCCTCGAGCTCGAAAGCCTGGAGAGCTTGGAAGAAACCCTCGTTGGCCCCGCCGAGACCTCAATTCGCACTTCCCGGACGCAACCGGTCCAACAGCTGGACGAACTCATCGAGGTTCCCTCCGAGAGCTTGGGCGTTGCATCCGATGAGGAAGTGGAGAAAGTCCTCGATGAGATTTTCGACACGGGCCTCGAAACCGTGGAAACGGAATTCCAGCCGGAGCTGGAGGTTGAAGAGGAGCAGGAGCTTGTCCCACCCTCATCTCTGGAAGAAAGCTCTCCGGAAGAAGAGGAGCTGAAGGAGATCCTCGGGCTTGAGGAGGACCAGTCGCAACCTCCTCGAGAGACCGTGGAACAGCGCGAGGAGCCGGCGCGGCCGGAAGAGTCATCCACCCAGCCCGGACCGTCCGGTCAGAGGCGCAGACCGACTTTAGTCACCCCTACGCTCGGCGAGATTTACGCAGCGCAGGGGCAGTACGCCAAGGCCATCGGGGTGTTCCAGGTGCTGAAGGAAAGGGACCCGGACAATCCGGAGTGGGACCGCAAGATCGAAATGCTCAAACGAAAGCTGATGGAATCGGAAGGGGACCAAGGCGGGACGGATCGCATCTGGGACGGATGATGCCTGCCCTCGGTGGGCCGGGGCCGATCTGCAGATACGCAGGGGGATTCGAGCTCAGGGGGCGGTCGAGCCACGTCGTTCAATCGGCGTCCGCGGGGTGAAACGGTGAGCGAGCGATTGCCCTCGCTGGTGGTCTCCATCGTCACCTACAACTCGGCACGGGAGATCCGGAACTGCCTACGGAGTTTGAGCCGAGCCGCACAGGGCTTCGACGTGGCTGTCCACATTGTGGACAACGCCTCCCAGGACGGTACTCCCGAGGTGATCGAGGATCTCATCCACGAGCTCAGCCGGGAATCCCTGCGGTTTCAACTGGCGCGCGCCTCGACGAATCTGGGCTTCACCCGGGCCATGAACCTCGCCCTCGACGGGGCACGAGGGGATGCGTACCTCTGGCTTAACCCGGATGTGTACCTGCAGGAGGACACACTGGCCACCCTCTGGAGAGTCCTGAACGAAGACATCACCTGCGGCATTGTGGCCCCGCAACTCCTCAATCCCGACGGCAGCATCCAGCCGTCATGCCGGCGATACCCTCAGCACCGGGATGTGTTCTTCGAGGCCTTCGGACTTTCGAAGCTCTTGCCCCGGTCCAGAAACTTCAACGCCTGGAAAATGGGCGACTTCGACCACCGGCGGCGAGCGGAGGTCGACCAGCCGCAAGGCGCTTGCCTGATGATTCACCACCGGGCGGCGAGCGTGGTGGGACCCCTGGACGAGAGGTTCGTGATGTTCTTCAGCGACGTGGACTACTGCCGCCGCGTCCAGCGGGCGGGATTCCGGATTCTCTTCGAGCCCGCCGCCCGAGCCGTCCACGAAAAAGGGGCAAGCGTGCTCCGGAATCGCCGAGAGATGATTCGCCTCTCCCACCGCGACTTCGAGCGCTACTTCGAAAAATGGTTCCCCAACCGTAGGTACAGGGCGGCCAACCTGGTCACCCGCTCTTTGCTGCGAGCGATTCTGCCGATCCGCCTCCTGCTCGCGAGGTGAGGCCTCGATGGAGTTGTCCTCGCTGTGGAGGGAGATCCGGGGGGCGAAGGCACGCGCCCCCGCCCAACGATTCCAGCCCCGAAGCGAGGCGAACGGCCCACCGGATCGCGCCGGGGACACGGGGACGGAGATGAAAAGCAAAGGGACTCCGAGCTCGTTCTTTTCCGTCGGCTGGGCGGGATGGTTGCTTGCGTTCACGACGGTCAGTCCCGCCTTGGCATTCTCTGCCGACAGCCTTCGGGTGCAGGAGGTCCTGTGCAGGTTCGGCGCAGGAATCGGTCGGCAGACGCTCCCGAAGCGGGCTTCCTCGACCGGCCGCGCGGAACTCGACCAGGTGCTCATGGCCTACGGCTTGGCGAGCGTGGAATCGATCCCGCCATTTGAGCTGGCGCGAGGTCCGGCGCCGCCTCTCGCCAAGCTCGTCTTCGCCAGACCGGTGGATCTGGATTCTCTGCGGTCCTCTCTTCAGGCCACGGGGCTCATTGAATACGTCAGCCGCAATCACGTCTACCGCGTAGACTACGTGCCGAACGACTCCGCCTTCTACGCCCAATGGGTGCCGAAGAAGCTGAGGCTGTCCGAGGTCTGGGACATTGTTCGCGGCACGCCCGACGTGGTGGTCGGCATCATCGACACGGGGATCGACCCCAGCCACCCGGACCTCGTCGACGCGATCTGGGTGAATCCAGGAGAGGATTTGGACGGAGATGGCCGGCCGACTGTCCGCGACTCCAATGGGCTCGACGACGACGGCAACGGCCTGGTCGATGATGTGTGGGGCTGGGACTTCGTGGACGCACCGCGCCACCCGGATCGCGGGGACTACCGGGACCCAGACAATGAGCCCCTCGACGAGCACGGCCACGGGACCGCCGTGGCAGGGATCATTGCAGCTACTGGTGACAACCGCATCGGGATCGCCGGCGTGGCTCACGGCACCAAGCTGATGATTCTTCGGGCAGGGACGGCGCGAGGTCTGCTGGAAGAAGACGACGTGGCGGCAGCGATCTTCTACGCAGTCGACAAGGGCGCCCGGATCATCAACATGAGTTTTGGGGACACCGAGGAAGCGCCTTTCCTCCGCGACGTGATCGCCTACGCTTACCAACGGGGGCTCTGCCTTGTAGCCTCCGCCGGGAACAGCGGAGACGATACCCCGCATTACCCGGCTGGATTGCAGGAAACCTTCGGCGTGGGGGCTTCGACCGAGTCGGATGAAGTGGCGTCCTTCTCGAGCTTCGGAGAGGCTGTGGACTTCGTCGCTCCGGGCGTTTCCGTGCTGACTACCGCCCCCGGCGGACGCTACGAACGCCTCACCGGAACCTCAGCCGCAGCGCCCGTCGTGTCGGGCATTTGCGCCCTTCTCCTGGCGGCCAACCCCCAATTCACCGTGGAGCAGCTTCGGGGGAAGCTTGCAGCTACTGCTGTGGACATCTGGCTTCCCGGGTGGGACCGGCGTTCCGGGGCGGGGCGCGTGGAGCCTCTGGCCGCCCTTGCACCACCCAGCGAGGTGTTTGCGCAAATCCGCGAGCCCTGCTCCCAATGCACCGTTGGGGGCCCTCACGAGAGCATCGTGGGCAGCGCCTCGGGGCCGCACTTCAGCTCCTATGCAGTCCTCCTCGGGCAAGGCACCGCGCCCGACCGATGGGACACGCTGAACCGCTCCATCCAGCGGGTCGTCGAAGGCGAACTCGCCTCCTGGCAGCCTGGGCTTCTCCCAGAAGGGCCCTACGTGTTGCGGCTCGTAGTGAACGGACTCGACGGCGTCTCCGTCGAAGACCGCGTGCCGATCCATGTGGATCATTCCCCGCCGATCCTCAGCGAGGTTCTCTTAGAAGATCTCTACGAGAACGAATGGCCTGCAACGCTGATTTCTTTCCGAACCTCCGATCCCGCGCGAGCGAGGCTCCGTTGGCGCCCTACCAATAGTCCGAGCTGGCGGAGCACAGAGTCACCGTACGTCGGGACGGAGCACCACTTCCTCCTCACCCAGCAGCAGAGCGGACAGGATTTCGAGTACGAGATCGAAGCGGAGAACCTCCGCGGGCAGCTGGCTCTGTATGCTTCCGATGCCGGTCCGCTGCAGCACCGCGTTCCGGGCCACACGATCCCCACGGATTACTTCGTCGAGACGCTCGCCTCCCTCCGGCTCGGCGACCTCTGTCCCGTGCCCGCCGACATGAACGGGAACGGGCAACTCGAGGTAATCCTCTGCGACAACACGGACAGCCTGTCCGATCGACTGCGGGTGTTCGAGTGGGACGGCGTGCAGTGGCGGGTCATCGCAGCCTCAGACCGCCCCTGGCTTGCCAGAGACGCCGCTGACCTCAACGGCGACGGTCGCGATGAGCTCCTCGTGAGCTGGCTCGGGCAATCCGGCGTGCTCTCGCTTTCGGCGACGGACCCGAAGCTCCGCGAAATCTGGCGGAAGGACGATGACTTCCAGGCAGCCCGCTTCCTCGACCTCAACGCGGACGGAAAACGCGAAATGGCCGTCCTCTGGCGCGGGGAATGGACCGTGTGGGAACAGACCGAGGATACCGGCTTCGCATACCTGCTCAGCCTGCCCAATCCTACACCGGGCGAGAACACCTCTGCTGGGCCTCGCATCGGGTGGGGCGACACCAATGGCAACGGTCGTCCCGAGCTGGGTTTCGCCGATGAGGACGGCGACCTGCTCGTGTACGAACTGTCGCCGGACAGGCGCACCACCCTGCTTTTTCAGTCCCGAACCCCGCTCCCCGGCTGCTCGGCGTACCTGGATCTGGCTGACCTCGACGGCGACGGAAAGGACGAAATCATCGTCGGTTGTCATTCCACAGAATCCGTGGATCCCGAGCACGAATTTGACGCGCGGCGCTGGATTTACCAGGTACACTCCTTCGACGGCCAGTCGGGCTATCGCCTTTGGCGGGAATGGCACTTTTTCGGCTACGGAGATGACCAGGGGCTCCGGAGTCATCTAACGGTGACAGACCTGGACGGCTCTGGCGCAAAGGAGTTGCTCATTGGTGCCGCTCCGGATTTCTACGTGCTTCGATGCGCCAACCCGCTCAGTGCCGAGCTCGTGGGCTACTTGCCCGCCGTGAGCACCAGCGCCTCCGTTGCAGCGGACTTCGATGGCGACGGGACTACAGAATTGGCGATCACGCAGGACGGGCAAACGAGATTCTACCGTCCCAGCGGCCCCGCCGAACTGCCACCGCCGCTTCGGGTCCGGGCCCAACCCGTCGATGAGCACGCCATTTCCCTCGAATGGGATCCGGTCCGGACGGCCCAGGCCTACGAGATCCTCCGGGAAGGGCCGGACGGACCCCGGCAGCTCGGGTTTTGGAGCGGCACAACCTACACCGATACGACGGTCGAGGGCGACGAGGTCTACCGATATTGGGTTCGAAGCCTCGGTGTCACCGGTCAGACGAGTCGCTGGGCAATTTCGAACCCCGTCCGCCCGCACACACCCCCCTCCATTGCGAAGGTGGAACAGGCTGGACAAGCCTCCCTGCTGCTCCGCTTCACCGCGCCGATGGGGTCCGCGAGTCTGCAGGCGGACCACTACCGGCTGTGCGGACCCGACGGAACGCCGCGAGCCCTCTCGAGCATCGCCCGCGGCAGTCGGCCGGACGAGTTCCTTCTCACCCTACGGGAGGCCTTCTCGAGGCCGGAAATCCTCACCCTCGTGGCCCTGAACTTGGCTGACACCTCGGGCGCCCTCCTGCGGCCGAATCCGGACACGGCCATCGTGCACGTGGAACCCCCTCTTCCTGCTCCCTACGTACTCGAGGCGGTACCGATCTCGAAGAGCGAAATCGTCCTTCGGTTCAGCGAAGCCATGCGGGAACAGGAGATAGCTGATCCCGGCAACTACCGCATCCTACCGCGAGGCCGGGTTCTGCTCGCCGAACCGCTCGAAGGCGGGCGAGCTGTTCGGCTCGTCTTGTCTCGTGAAGCTCCTCTCCTCCCCCTGGGGGAGACCTACCGGATCGAGGTCGGCGATGTCCACAATCTGTCCGGTGCGCGGATCCGGAGGGGATTAGGCGACTGCGTTGCGGTGCGACTCGTCCCAGCGGACCTCTCCTCCCTGGTCGTGTACCCAAACCCGTGGCGTCCTCAAGCCGGTAGCTCGACCATCACGTTTGGCGGCGTGCCGCGGGGAGCGGAGGTATTCATCCTGGACACTACGGGACGCTTGCTCCGCAGGCTCGAAGCGCAAGGCGAGACCGGGAGGGTCAACTGGGACCTGAACACCGACGGCGGTGAACCGATCGCCTCGGGGATCTACCTGTACTGGGTTCGGACGGATCGGGAAAGCAGGATGGGGAAATTCGCCGTTCTACGTTGAGGGGTTCGTGCTCAAGGTCGGGATCACAGGGTCCATCGGGTCCGGGAAAAGCGAGGTGTGTCGGATCCTCCGAAGCCTGGGCTATCCCGCCCTCGACGCAGACGAGATCGCCCGGCAGCTGACGGAAGAAGATCCGGCGATTCGGGAAAGCTTACGGGAGCGCTTCGGCCCGGAATACTTCGACCCCGCTGGGCAGCTGAGGCGCAGGGAGCTCGGCCAACTTGTGTTCAGGGATCAGCGCGCCTTGAGGGACCTGAACGCCATCGTCCACCCCGCTCTGATTCAGGCCATCCGCGCCAGGCTGGAAAAGCTCGAGCGCGAGGGTCAAACCGTGGCCTTCGTCGAAGCAGCCGTCCTGTTCGAGGCGGGCATGGAGGAGCTTTTCGACGTCGTGGCCGTGGTCGTATCGGATCTCGCGACAGCCGTACAACGCACAGCCCAGAAACTCCAGATCCCGGAGGAAGAGGCCTGGCGTCGGTATCGCGCCCAGATCCCGGTCGAGGAGAAGATCCGGCGTGCCCAATATGTGATTCGAAACGACGGAACCCTCGGGGAGCTCGAAGGCGAAGTTCGGGAATTCCTCGGGTGGCTCAGCCGAAAAGGTACCTCGCGCGGAGCCGCCCCTGCAGCGGGCGCGGGATGACGTCCAAAGGCGGGGCAAGGATCCGTCAGCTCCCGGGGGCGAATCGCAAGTCTCAGTGAGTCGAGGCTTCGGCTTTTTCCGACTTCTTTCTTGGGATGAATCCGACGCAGCAGAGTTGCCTGCAAGCCGTACATCGGAAGAACCATCCCGTAGAATCGTTCGCAGAACGAATGTCGAAGTCCTCCAGCCTGAGGGAACGACCCTCAGGGGGTCGAAGGCAGTACGCGGCGATCGCCTCGATGAGCTCCGAGACATCCGGCGGAAGCGAAGATTGGGCTGCCCCTTGTTCTTCCCGGATCATTCGACCGACCTTGTACGGCGCCAACTGCGGGCCACGACATACCTCGCCCTGAGTTTCTGTCAAAGGATATGCCTGCTCCCGGTAGCGCACCTTGTTTCGCTAACCTCATGCTTTGCGAATGGTTCCCTTCCGACGTTCGACAGCTTCGTCGAAAGCGCCGATGACCGCCGGAAGTTTCACTGCGGGCTGTTTGTGCAAGAGTGAAACATCGCCCCGCTCCAGACCGGCGCCGCTTGTGGGCACATGCCTGGGGTGGATAGGCCGGCGGCCTTCGGTACTGACCCTTCTCGCCCTCGCGGCGGGCATCCTTTGCCCTGAATTGCCCCTGTCCCTTACCCTCGCTGGAGCGGGGATAGCCCTCCTTTCCGCCCTCGTCGCGGAGTTGCTCCAGCTGAACCGCTGCGCGTCCGTGATCTCCGTGCTCGTCGCGCTCGCCTTGGCCTCCTCGGCTCGCACGAATGTCAAGCTTGGCGCCATGCAGTCCGACCCTCTGACCATGGCCGCCGAGGCCGAGAAGGAAGCACTGCTCTTCGGCTACGTAGCCGATGAGCCCGACTGGTTCCCGGACGGACGTCGACAAGTGCGATTCCGGGTCGAACATCTTTGGGTGGGGGACAGCCTTGCCCGGAGCCGCTGCTGCGCGCTGGTGGTCTTAGCGCGGGACTTGGCCCTTCCAATGCATACGGGAGAGCGTTTCGTGCTCCGGGGGACGCTTACGCCTGTGCCTCAAGCGAGAAATCCTGGCGATTTCGACTCCCGGAAGTACTGGCTCGCGGCGGGCGTCGTGGCCAGGCTGAACGTGTCCTCCGAATTTCAGATCGCGCCTCTTGCGGGAAACGCTGGCCCGTGGATGGGCCGGAGGCTTTTCGCTCCCTTGCAAAGATGGGCGCGGGATCAATTGTATCGCCGATTGCCGCTCCGGGAGGCCGGCCTGCTCGAAGGGCTCCTCCTCGGCCGGAGGGGGATGATCGACCCAAGTCTGCGGGAAGGGTTCGCCGAGCTCGGAGTCGTGCACATCCTGGCGCTCTCCGGGCTCCACGTCGGGTACGTCGTTTTGGGAATTACCTTCCTGCTTGCGGCCCTTCGAACTCCCATCCGTCTGCGCTGGCCCATCCTGCTTCCGACCCTGTTCGTATATGTTGAGCTCACCGGAAGCAAGCCGCCGGTGGTCCGGGCCGCCGTCATGGCGAGCACCTTCGCCCTGGCCGAAACCTTTCAACAGCGATACGACTTGGTGAACACTCTGGCCCTTGCGGGCCTGCTCATCCTTCTCCGGAATCCGCTGGAGCTGGCGCAGATCGGTTTTCTCCTCTCCTTCGCCGCCGTGCTGAGCATCGGGCTGACCTACCCCGCGATCCACAGCTGGATTCCTGAGTCCTGGCTAAGGAGGTCTATTCCTCGCTGGCTCCTGGAACTGGCTGCCGTATCGCTCGCTGCTCAGCTCGGCACCTTGCCCCTCACCCTCATTTACTTTGGGCGCTTACCCGCTTGGGGCGTGCTCGCCAATCTCGTCGTTGTGCCGGTGACGGGATTGGTGGTGTCGCTCGGGTTCGCGACTCTGCTCGGCTGCGCCCTCTGGGACGGCCTTGGAAATATCCTTGCCTCGGCCTGTTGGAAGTGTTTGACGCTTCTCGAGGACTTCGTAACTTTGGCAGGTCGGCTCGGGCTCGGGTCAATCCAGTTCAAGATGGTTCCCGTCCCCCTCGTGCTGGCCGTCTGGGTCCTGGCGATGGCTATCCTGCTGTCCCCATTCCCGAGAAACGCCCGTCTCGGACTGTTCGGAGGATTGGTCATTGCCAACGGGCTGTTGTGGAGCAGTTGGATCAAGCCGGGGGCGTACCTGGACGTCCTCTTTCTGGACGTCGGGGTGGGGGATGCAATCGTCGTTCGCCTCGGGCACGGCAAGACGCTGCTCATTGACGCAGGCGAAGCCACTCCGGAACGCGACAATGGAGCGGAGGTTGTCCTGCCGGTGCTGCAAAGGCTCGGGGTTAGTAGACTGGATGCGGTCGTGATCACGCATAGCCACCAGGACCACGTGGGCGGGATCCCCTCGGTGCTTCGCAAGATGAAGGTTGGGCGGATCATCTGGAATGGGGAATCCGCGGAGATCCCGACGTTAGCGAGGGTGATGCAGCTTGCCGATAGTCTCCGGATTCCGGTCGTGCGTCGATGTGCCGGGGATACGATCGGCGGCTTTGCCCCAGCAGCCCTCCTCGTCCTCGGCCCGGACTGCCTGAACTTCCCCGACAACCCGAACGACGCCTCGCTGGTCTTGCTCCTAATGTACCGCGGCAAGAAGATCCTCTTCACCGGGGACATTGAAGAGCGGACAGAGCGATCCTTGCTTCGCTATGGGCCTTTGCTGGACGTGGATGTGCTGAAGGTGGCTCATCACGGAAGCTCCAGCTCATCCGGGGAGGAATGGCTGAACGCAGTCCGCCCGGAGCTGGCCGTGGTGTCTGTGAGTCGCGTCAACCTCTTCGGTTTTCCTTCCCGGACCGTCTTGGAGCGCCTCACAAAACGCGGATGCCAGATCCTGCAGACGGGGAGGGATCGGGCGGTCTGGATTCGCATCGATGAAAAGAAACTCAGCCGGGTTCCGTGGTAAGGGGACGTCACCGAATTCTTCGGGAGGAACCATGACAAGCCGCGAGGACATTTTGCGCCGCATCCTCGATTGCGGGATCACCGCCATCGTGCGAGTGGACACATCGGAAGGACTGATGCCCGTCGTGGAAGCGCTGGACCGCGGCGGGGTGAACGTGGTTGAGATCACGATGACCACGCCCAACGCGCTGGAAATCATCCGGCAGGCACGGCTTAACTTCGGAGACCGGATCCTGCTGGGCGCTGGCACCGTGCTCGACCCGGAGACGGCCCGGGCGGCCATTCTGGCGGGAGCCGATTTCATCGTCAGCCCCATCACGGATGCACGGACGATCCGACTCGTCCACCGCTACTCCAAGGTGATGATGCCCGGGGCTTTCACGCCCACGGAAGTGGTGCGAGCCTGGGAGCTGGGGGCCGACGTCGTGAAGATCTTCCCCACCTCCTCCGTGGGGCCCGAGTACATCCGCGACCTGAAGGGACCATTGCCCCACGTGCGGATGATCCCGACCGGCGGCGTGACCCTCGAGACAGCCGCGGATTTCCTACGGGCGGGCGCATGCGCGCTGGCCGTGGGCGGAAATCTGGTGAAGAAGCAACTGGTGGCGCAGGGTCGGTACGACGAAATCATGGAACTGGCTCGAAAGTTCGTCAGCATTGTTCGGGAAGTTCGGGGCGCCTGAGGCTTCAGCCGAGCTGTCGCACGGTGAACCACGGCGGCAGCTTCCGGCGAGCAAGCCGAGGAGGATCGTACAGTGCTGTCCAATGGGCAAGGGCAGACTCGGTTATTAATGACAAACCGGTGTTGGCCCGAGAATGTCGGCGCGGCACTGCCGTTTCTCGGATCCCCGGATGAGCAAGAGCGCTTCCGCCTCGCTCGGATCACCGCCTTCGAACGCCCCTTTTGGGCCCGTGGACTTCGGGTGGCCGGAGTGGATGAGGCCGGCCGGGGACCCCTGGCCGGACCTGTGGTCGCTGCCGCCGTCGTCATGCCGCCCGAACCCCTCATTCCGGGCATCGACGATTCCAAGCGGCTAAAGCCAGAGATCCGCGAATGCCTCTTCGAGCTCATCTGCCAGTACGCAGTGGCGGTCTCTGTCGGGCAGGCCACCCCACAGGAGATCGATCAGCTGAACATCCTGGTCGCAACACACTTGGCAATGAAAAGGGCTCTGGAGGGGCTGCCAGCCGGTACGGTTCACGTCTTTGTGGATGGACCCGGTGTGCCTGGCCTCCCCTACGCCTCCACCAGCCTCACAGACGGAGACGCCCGGTGCTACTCCATTGCCGCCGCTTCCATCGTGGCCAAGGTAACCCGAGACCGAATCATGCAGCAGCTGGACAGGGAGTATCCCGGCTACGGATTTGCCCGGCACAAGGGCTATGCGACGCAAGAGCATGTCGAGGCGATCCAAAGACTCGGGCCCTGCCCGCTACATCGGGTGAGCTTTCACGTCCCCGAGCTCCGAACCGCCAGTTGGAACCCCAGGCTTCCGGGAGAACGTGCGGAAACGAGCGGCACAACATGAGCCGGGCTGGCCTTGCCGCGGCGGGAATCGCCCTCGCGAGCGGGAAGTAGCCGGCAAACGAGGCCGATTCCAACAACTTGGCGCCGCTTGTCGGAAACGGGAGGCGCCGGTCGCACTGCGAAGATGCGCCGGAGGGCTCGCACCGTGACCGCAACAGCGCAGGAACGGGGATTTCGGGGCGAGGAACTCGCAGCGCGATTCCTTCAGACTCGCGGCCTTGAGATCCTCGGGCGGAACGTCCGGATCGGCTCGCAGGAAGTGGATCTCATCGCCCGGGAGGGGACCGTTCTGGTCTTTGTCGAGGTGAAGACCGCCTGCGGACCAACCTACGGCCCTCCGGAAAGCTGGATTACCCCGGGAAAGCGGAAACGGCTGGTACGCGCCGCCCAACGGTATCTGATCGAACACGGGCTGGAGGACGTCGACTGCCGTTTCGACGTGATCGCGATCGAGCGAAGGGGCCGGAGTGTCACGCTTCGTCACCTGAAGGATGCCTTCTTCCCTGAGCCCGGAGATCTTTCCGATTGACGAACCGCGGGTTCTGCCATGACTCCAGTGGCACAAGAGAGCGGCAAGATTAGCTCAACGTGAAAAAAGCAGGCGCCAAATGCCTCCGTGTGGCCCTGGAAGTGGCCAAGTGGGGGGTCGTGCTCTGGCTGGTGTGGCCGATCACCCGGGCCCTCCGAGAGCGCGTGAGCTTCACGCGACTGGCTGCGGGCATCCTCCTGCTCATCCTGTTCGCAGGAAAGGCATTGTATGAGTCCATCCTCGAAGCCCAACACAGTCCCCCGGGCCAGAAGAAAACGCCGGATTGGGTGACCCTCGCCGGAGCCATCCTGGTCATCGCCCTGGTTGTCGCCCTCACCACCCTGTTTGTGGCTCTTTACCTTGTCCGAAGCCTGGAGTCCACAAGCCCAGCTGAGTAACCGTTGCCGGGGATCATCCAGTGAGGGATCGTAGCACCGGGCTCGGGATAGGAGATCGGAGCCGGAGGCTCGGGAGCTTCCCCTTGTTTTTTCGGGCGGACACGACTATCTTGCCCTCGAGTCCGCTGGATCCTAAGACCGCGGCCGCCGAGGACACCAGCGGGGCAATCGACTGCTCGTGCGGCGGAGACCAGACGGCGCAATGACTCCGGGACGTTCCCACCGATTCACTCCCGCACGCCCAGAGAGGGGCCTCCCTTGTCGGTCCAACGCTGGAAGCACTGAGGAAACCGCTCCGAAACCCGGCCCATACCTCCGCGTGAGTAGTCCGCGCCGACAGGGGCAAGCCTCGGCCCGGGGGGTCGCGGAGCACCAAAGCATTTTCGCCGGGTGCACGCGAAAGGGCCTCTCGGGCCGCGCCGATGGCTGCCGGTTCCCCGAGAGCACAAGCCCCGCGCGCATGCCACCTTTCGTGACCCACTCCACGGCGACACGGGGTTTCCCCGCCGCGGTCCTTCCCTGCCCGTTATTTCGTCCTCCGTTCGCGACTCGTCTCCGCGGCTGGTGCAGTTCCCCTTGGGCTCAGATGCGAGAGGGGCCGGACGACCATTCAGGGGAGATACCGTATGGCACTTTTCGACAAGCTGATCGCCGCCAGTCTTCCCATCGTGCCGAAGCCGATCGTGCGCTACTTCTCGCGCCGGTACATCGCGGGTGAGCGGCTTGAAGACGCCATCCAAGTGGTGCGGGAGCTGAACCGGGAAGGGGCCTTAGCCACGATCGACGTGCTGGGCGAGCATGTCTCCGATCCAAGACAGACGGAGCAGGCCGTGCTGGCCTACGAGACGGTGCTGGACGCCATCGAAGCCGAGAAGCTGAACTCGAACATCTCGCTGAAACCCACCCAGATGGGGCTGAGAATAAGCTACGAACTTTGCCTCGAGAACCTGAGGCGAATAGTCCGGAAGGCAGCCTCCCTGAGGAACTTCGTCCGCATCGACATGGAGGATTCCACCTGCACCTCTGACACCATCCGCCTCTACCAGGACCTGCGCAAAGAGTTCAACAACGTTGGCATCGCCCTCCAAGCCTATCTCCGCAGGTCCCTGCGGGACGTGGAGGAACTCCTTGCCATTTCCCCGAACGTCCGGCTCTGTAAGGGGATTTACGTGGAACCCCGCGAGATCGCTTACAAGGACAAAGAGATTATTCGCCGGAATTTCGTCCTGCTGGCTGAAACCCTCCTCCGGGGAGGCGCTTACCTCGGCTTTGCCACCCACGACGAGCGCCTCGTTTGGGAGGGTTACCGGCTTGTCCGCGACCTCCATTTAAATCCGACCCAATACGAGTTCCAGATGCTACTGGGTGTCGACGATCAGCTGCGCCGCATCATCCTCCGGGACGGACACCGGCTCCGTGTGTACGTCCCCTTCGGCGATCAATGGTATGCCTACTCCTTGCGCCGTCTCCGGGAGAATCCACAGGTCGCCGGCTACGTATTCCGGGCCATCTTCTCAAGAAGGGCTGGCCGAAGGGAAACGGCACCATGCTGAGCCCGGAACCCGCGCACCGCATCGCGTCGGGAACCTGCGGGCTGCTCGGAAGTAGCTCAATCCGCGGAACGGATGGAGTCTGACGGAGCTACGGAGAAGCGAGGGAGGAGGCAAGATGCGGAAACGCGTGGCGTTGAAGATTCTGAAGTACAGGGACAAACTCTCATATCGCCGAGACCAAATCGAGAAGGCCAAGCAGGTGGCGGCTCGCTACGGCATCCTGTTGGAAGAAAGCCGCGATGAATCAAGAGAGAAACCGGCCGAGCCGGCCTGACCGAAGGATCGAGGAGTACTGCAACGCCTCTTCCCGGGGGAAGGTTTTCCCCCGGGGCCTTCATCCCCCGATCTCCCCCGGCGGGAAGGATCCCGCAGACCATGATCTTCCCACCCTCGAGCAGATCCGCGAGGCGGGCGTGCGCATCCGGCCTCACATCTGGCTGACCCCAACGGTCCACGTCGAAAGCGCTCAACTTTACCTGAAAATGGAGTGTTGGCAACGGACCGGCAGTTTTAAGGTCCGCGGCGCCTTCTCGAAGTTGCTCACCTTGGACCGGGAACAGTTGGCCCGCGGTGTGGTGACGGCCTCGGCAGGCAACCACGGGATTGGTGTCGCGGAGGCAGCCCGCTATCTCGGCGTCGAATGCCACGTTTTCCTCCCGGAAGGGGCTTCCGCCGCGAAACTCACCATCCTCCGCAATCTCGGCGCCCAGCTCCACATTGCCGGCAGGGACTATGACGAGTGCGAAGCCGAGGCCCTCCGTTGGGCCGAACGCACGGGCGTCGAGTTCATTCACCCCTTCGATGACCCGGCGGTCATCTCCGGACAGGGGACCTTGGCTCTGGAAATGCTCGAACAAATTGGGCCGGCAGAGGCGGTTTTCGTCCCCATTGGCGGCGGGGGGTTGATCGCCGGCGTGTCCCGCGTCCTGCATGAGCTCAGGCCAGAAATCCAGGTCATCGGCGCCCAGCCGGAAGCTTGCCCCGCCATGCTGCGTTCCCTTGAGGCAGGGCGGGTGGTGGAAACGCCCTGCTTCGATACCATCGCGGATGGGCTGGCCGGACGGTTTGTCGGGGAGAGGACTCTGCGCGCCTGCCAGCTGTGGGTGGACGAAGTCATGCTGGTGGAAGAAAGCGAAATCCGCAGGGCACTGCGTTGGCTTCTGGACACCCTGCACGTGGTCGTGGAGGGCTCGGCCGCGGTGGGGGTTGCGGCGGCTCTGCGCAGGCCAGAGCTCCGTCCGGCCGCCGTCGTTCTGACCGGCCGCAACATCGACACCCGTACCCTTCTGAACGCCGTGTCGACGGAGGAATGATGCCATGCCCGAGTGGAAGACGGTCCTCAGAGTAAATGGCGAGGTGATCCCTCTCAACGAGTTCGTGAGCCGGCTCCTCTCCAATCTCCTCCTGGCGATCGTCTGGAGCCTGAAGGGCACGCCGGAGCCCCGCGTGATCGAGCTGCGTGCCGAGGAGGAGATTCACTCGTAGAGCACGGGGCCTCGAGAGGCCAACCCCGCCGGCAGGAATCGGCTCACGGGTGGGACCTACGGCCTGTGCCGCAATGGGGTCGAGGGGTAATCACGGAGGAACGCGGGAGAATATCCCAAGGAGGTTCCGACTTACTCCGCGGGAAAGAGGGAAAATGGAGGTGACCTGGTGGACGTGAGTCGAAGGGAGTTCTTCGAAACAATGCGCTCTGGGCTTCTGGCCGCCGCAGCCACAGCCGCGTTGCCGCGCGTAGCTTTCGCTTCCGGGAGCAGCCCCTCCGAATCCGGTTACCTCTTGCGCTACGCTCCCATCCGCCTCCATCTGAAGCACGCTTGGACCTTGAGCCGCGGCACCAGCACCTACAAAGACAACGTATTCGTCGAGCTCGAATGCGATGGGATCGTTGGACTCGGCGAGGCAGCGCATAACATCCGCTACGGCGAGACCCTCGAGTCAACCCAGCAAGCGCTGGAGCAGGCGCGCGGCATCCTCCGTCGCGCGAATCCTTGGCAATTCGTGGAGACGCAGCTCGAAATCCGGCGCACGATCGAGGGCCAAAACGCGGCGAAGGCTGCCCTCGACATGGCTGTGCTGGACTGGGTGGGAAAGAAGCTCGGCCTGCCTCTTTACCAGCTGTGGGGGCTCAATCCGAAAAAGGCTCCCCAGACCACCTACTCCATCGGCATCGATTCTCCGGAAATAATTCGGCAGAAGGTCCGTGAAGCCGCACCCTACCCCCTTCTCAAGGTGAAGATGGGCGGCGGGAATGACGAGGAGATCCTGAAAGCCATCCGGGATGTGACGGACAAGCCTCTGCGCGTGGACGCCAATGAAGGCTGGAAAACCAAGGAGGAGGCGATCCGAAAGATCGAGTGGCTGGCACGCAACGGGGTGGAGTTCGTGGAACAGCCCATGCCCGCCCAGATGCTGGAGGAAACGGCGTGGCTCCGGGAACGATCCCCCATCCCGATCATTGCGGACGAATCGGTGCACACAGCTGCGGATATCCCGAAGCTGGCCGGCGCCTTCGACGGAGTCAATATCAAAGTCGACAAGGCCGGAGGACTTCAAGAGGCCTACCGCGCCATCTGGATGGCCAAGTCGCTCGGCCTGAAAACGATGCTCGGCTGCATGATCGCCAGCTCCCTTTCCATCACCGCCTCCGCGCACCTTTCGCCCCTGGTCGACTACGCCGACCTGGACGGCCATCTGTTGATCGAGAACGACCCCTATGTGGGGGTGGAGGTACGGGAGGGCTGGCTCATTTTACCTGAAAGACCGGGCATCGGGGTCATCAAACGAGATTGAACATCCCCAAACCCAAACCCCACTCCCTTCACCCTAAACGAGGTGCGGAACCATGCTCTCGGAAAGGACCCGCAAGTACATCCACTTCGAGGTACCCCCGGAGGCGATCTTCAATCCCGACCGGTGGAACTTCCGGCAGGTCGTCAGACTGGATTCATGGCAAAGCGAAGGCGACAGGGTCATCCTGAAACTCGTCCTGAGCGACGGCAGCAAGGCAGATCTGGAGATCTTCGGCTGGTCCGAAGAAGTGTTGCGGTTCCGCTTCGGTGCGCCGGGGACGGCTTTCCCCTCGTCTAGCGAGATGATCGTGGGGCAACCGAGACCAACAGCCCTGCACGGGAAAGCAACGGCCGAGCGGCTCAAGATCGGGACCACAGCCCTCACCTTGGAGATCAGCCCGGAACCTTGGGGATTCCGCATCCTCGATCGTCGCGGACGCCTCTTGCAGCGCACTCACGACTCCGGCCCGCTGAAAACGTTCTTCCCACTCTACTCGCTTGGCCTCCAGGATCAGGTAGGAGGCTCCCGCACTCGGGTATTTGCCTCCTTCGATCTCGAGCCGCAGGAGGCCGTCTACGGCTGTGGCGAGAAGTTCGGCCCGCTGAACAAACGAGGCCAGCGGATTTCCTCCTGGAATTCCGACACGACCAACTGCTCCACCGATCGAAGCTACAAGAACATCCCCTTCCTGATGACGACAAGCGGGTACGGGCTTTTCCTACATGATAGCCACCGCATCGAGTACGAGATTGGCAGCTGGAGCCACACCGCGCTCAGCTTCGCGGTCGAGAATGCTCAGCTCGAATGGTTCTTCCTCAACGGACCCTCGCTCAAGGAGATCCTCGCGCGCTACACGGAGCTCACCGGGAGGCCACCCGTACCTCCCCTCTGGAGTTTCGGCCTGTGGATGTCGCGGTGCGCCTACCGGAACCGGAAGGAGTTCGAGCAGGTTGCCCAGGAACTGCGCCGGCGGAGAATCCCCTGCGACGTGCTGCATCTGGATCCGTGGTGGATGCGGGAGGGTCACTTCGCTGATTTCGAGTGGGACACCGATGCCTTTCCCAAGCCCCAGGAGATGATCGCCCATCTCGAAGCGGAGGGCTTCAAGGTTTGCCTTTGGGAACAGCCCTACGTGCCAGTCGGAACCGAGGCATTCCGCGAGGGGGAAGCCAAGGGATACTTCGTCCGAGACGGCAACGGTAAGACCCTGCTCATCCCCGATTTCCTGGACAGCGACGTAGCCATTGTCGACTTCACCAATCCCGGGGCAAGGGAGTGGTACCAGAGCAAGCACCGCGCCCTGTTGGAAATGGGCATTGCTACCTTCAAGACGGACATGGGGGAGGCAGTCCCACGGGAGGCAGTGTTCGCTGACGGCCGGAGCGGCGCCGAGATGCACAACCTTTACCCGCTCCTGTACCAAGAGACCGTCTGGAAGACGGTGGCCGAGAAGTGGCAGGGGCGTGGACTCATTTGGGGCAGATCCGGCTATGCCGGTTGCCAACGTTATCCCACGCACTGGGGAGGCGATTCCGTGAGCACCCCGGGGGAGATGATGGCCGTCCTCCGGGGCGGCCTCAGCTTCGGCCTTTCCGGCGGACCCTTCTGGAGCCAGGACATCGGGGGGTTCCAGGGCACCAAGCCGGAGCCCTGGCTTTATGTCCGCTGGGCCCAGTGGGGTATGTTCAATTCGCACAGTCGCTGCCACGGGGTCCAGCCGCGCGAACCGTGGGAGTTCGGAGCGGAGGCCGAAGCCATCTTCCGCCGTTACGCCGAGCTCCGCTACCGGCTGCTCCCCTACATTTGGAGCGTTGCCCATGAGGCTTCGCGCACCGGCCTTCCGGTAATGCGCCCTCTCGTCCTCGAATTCCAGGACGATCCCACCACGTGGCACGTCGACACCGAGTACCTGTTCGGCCCCTGGCTGCTCGTCATCCCCATTTTCGACGAAACGGGTTTGGCCACCTACTACCTGCCTCCCGGAAAGTGGCTCGACTACTGGCATGACCGCGTGCTCACAGGTCCCACCTGGCGCACGGAGACCTTCCCGCTGGAGGAGATGCCGGTCTTCGTCCGCGACGGCGCGCTGATCGGAAAGGCCCCCTTGATGCAGTACGTCGGGCAAAGGCCGTGGGACGAGCTCGGCCTCGAGGTATTCCTCACCAGCGGACGCAGCCAGACCCTCCTCGTGGACGATCGAGGTCAGGAGATCTCCGTCGAAGGTTGGCGGTCAGGGAATCGAGCCGGACTCCGCTGGTCCGGGAGCGGAGTTCCCGTGGAAATCCTCTGGCGCGACCTTGCAGGACCGGCGGCGGTCGAGTTGCGCGGGGAAAAACTCCCTGAACACCTGGAACGGGTGGGAATCCGGTGGGAATACGACCCGAAGCTCCGCCGCTTGACGATTCACGTGCCAGCCGGTCACGATGCCTGGGAACTGGAGATTCGTTTCGAGTAGGTGGACCTAACTCGTAGAACGCCCGAGACAGCGCCTTGTGATGAGCCGGCATCCGGGCGCGTCACTTCCCCTGGGAGGGAAAGCGGCGACGCTCGGCGTCCCATCTTGCGTTCCGAATCGACAGGGAGGGAAACCATGAGGCGATTCCCCTTCGGCCTGCGGATCCTCGTTCTCACTACCACACTCTGTAGTTCCCAAGGGCTCGCCCAGTACGTCCCCCTCCACGGCTGGGACCCCTCGTCCTTGCAGTGGAACGTGCTGAACTGGCCGTACGAGTCGATGATGGAGGACCACATCCGTCGCGTGGCCTTCGAGCTCAACTTGGGTCGCTCCTGGCCGGCAGATCGAGAGGAAATCCTCCGTCGCCAGGGGGAAATCCGGGAAAAGCTCAGCCGCAGCTTCGGCCTCCATCTGCTGGAGCGGGTCCCGCTGAATCCCCGTATCACCGGCGCACTCGACCGGGGAGACTACGTCATCGAGAAGCTCGTCTTCACCTCCTTGCCTGGGATCTACGTCACGGCCAATGTCTACGTGCCGAAGGACGATAGCCTGAAGCACCCCGCCATCCTCTGTCCGCACGGACACTGGCGGTACGGCCGGTATCAGCCTGAGGTGCAAGCACGCTGCATCGCTCTGGCCAAGCTGGGATACGTGGTCCTCTCCCTCGACGCGTATGGCTACGGAGAGCGAAAATCCACAGGCCATTCCGATGCCTATTTCCTCCTGCCGACAGGGTTGACGCTGGAGGGCCTGCAGATCTGGGACAATCTGCGCGCCATCGACTATCTCCTTTCGCGCCCTGACGTAGATCCGGTGCGGATCGGCATCACCGGAGCATCCGGCGGGGGCAATCAGACCCTGTACACTGCGGCCCTCGATGTGCGCATCGCCGCCGCAGTTCCGACCGTCTCGGTCAGTACCTTTGATGGGCTCTTCTTCCGCGGCATCGGCTGCGTGTGTGAAGTTGTGCCGGGGATCCTCCGGTTCGCAGACGAGTGGGATGTCCTGGCTTGCATCGCCCCACGGCATCTTTTCATCCCAAGCACGGTGCTGGACCCGATCTTCCCCATAGCGCGGGCGCGGGAAGCCTTCCTGCGCGCGAAGGAAGTGTACCGCTCCCTCGGCGCCGAGGAATGCATCGCGGCGATGAGCTTCTACGACCGGCACGCATACGGTCGGGAGATCCGGGAAGCCATGTATGGCTGGTTCGAGCACGTATTTCGCGGCAAACCATTCGCCCCGATGCCCGAGCCCGAAGGAACGGAACCGACGGAAGATTTCGAGCAGCTGAAGGTCCTCCCGAATGCCGGCTTACCCTCCGAGGCTCGCACCCTGGCGGACTTGGCTCTATCCGCGGCCCACCGTTACCAACGCCCCGCACGCTTCGCCAGCCCATCAGACTGGCAGAGATTCCGTGATGAAGTGATACAGTTCCTGCGCGAAGAAGTTCTCGGAGGCTTTCCGAACTCTGACAGCGCCGCCCTCCGGCTCCAAGTCGTCGACCGGGGACGCCACGTCGGCTGGGACGTGGAGAAATGGGTCTTTTGGAGCGACTGGGATGTGCTCATCCCGGCCCTCTGGATCCCGCATCCCCATGCCCGAGGGACGATCATCCTCGCGCACGCCGAGGGCAAGGAACAATCGGTGGCGGAAGGCTGGGTAGAACAAGCCCGACGCGCCGGACTGAGTGTTCTTGCCGTCGATCTGCGGGGAATCGGCGAGACACGCGAGGAGGCAAGGCTACTGATCAACAATGGCCTAATGGTGGGCAAGCCCATCCTCGGGGAGTGGACTTGGGACTTGCTGCGGGCGATCGATGCCGTCCTCACTCGCCCAGACGTACCCGGAAAGCCAGTCTACGCCTTGGGCAATGGACCGACCGGCCTCGCGTGCCTCCTTGCTGCGCTTTTCGGTGAGCGGCTGACAGGGGTAGGCGTCATCAGCTCGTTGGGAAGCTACCTGGCCAAGGATCGCTACGGCGTGGATGGCGTGTACTATCTGCCGCGACTGCTCGAACGCGCGGATATTCCGCAGCTCGTGGCCCTCTCGGCGCGCAAAGCGCTGGTGATTGCCGCACCCATCTGGCCCTCCGGTAACACGGTCGAGGCAAAAGAGTTACCCGCCCTCTTCGAGCCGGCCATCAGCGCTGCGAGGATGCTCGGCACCGCAAAGCAGCTCGAAATTACCAGCGATCCCAGCTTCGAGCGCGTGTTGGCGAAACTGGTCCGCTGAAATCCGCATGGCCAAGGCGCGCCGAAGCCGATGGGCTCCGCGGGACGATGAGCTCTCCCCCCGAAGGGCGAAGTGCAAGCTTCGACCCGATCCGCCGGTGTGCAGGACACGCCCCCGCTGCTCTTCGTTGCAACAATTTCCACTTGACATTTAGAGCCGAATCGCCTTAAACTAAAACGCAGGCCGCCGCGGAGCTTGGCGGCGCACGGCGGCCTGCGGGGCGTGACCCTCCCGTTTCCGCGCAAGGGAGGGGAGGGTTCTGCGTTTTTTGACGTCGGAGAGAGCGGCAAGGTTTCGGGTTTTTTCAGGCGATCCAAAAGGGGTCACCCGGGAGGTAAGAAGCCGTGAGAGGAAGAACACGCGTGCTGACCGCGATCGCCCTCGTTTCCATCGCAGCGCTGGCCGCGGTGGTGGCAAGCGCGGGAACGACGGGAAAGATCGAGGGGGTGGTGCGGGACAGGCAGACGGGGGAACCTCTGCCCGGGGTCAACATCATCCTGGAGCAGACCACCTTGGGCGCGGCAACCGATCACAATGGGCACTTCTTCATCATCAACGTGCCGCCCGGGGTCTACAACGTCACAGCCCGCATGATCGGGTATGTGACCACAACGGTGCGCGGGGTCCGCGTTACGGTCGACCTCACGACGCGCGTGAACTTCGAGCTCGAGCCGACGGTCGTCGACCTGGGCCGGGAGATCGTGGTGGAGGCGGAGCGCCCCTTGATTCAGCCGGAGGTGACCGCCAAGCGGAATGTGTACACGGCGGAGATGATCAGCAACATGCCCGTGAACACGGTCCAGGATATCATGACGCTCTCCTCCGGCATCATCCAAATCGAGGGCTACCAGAACAAGATTGCCGGGTTTGACGCACGAGGCCTCGACCAAACCCACGTGCGAGGCGGTCGGAGCGGGCAAATCGCCTACATGATTGACGGTGTATACGTGGAAGACGCCATCTACGCGGGGATGGGTACCCAAGTCAACCGCGAGGCGATCGACGAGCTCACCGTCATCACGGGCGCTTTCGATGCCGAGTACGGCGAGGCTCAATCCGCCGTGGTCAACATCGTGACGAAAGAAGGGGCCTCCCGATTCTCATCCATGCTGGAAATGAATTCCGGGGAGGTGGCTGGCTGGTTGGGAAGCGAGCGGGACGACCTGCGCAACGCTCACCAGGTCATCGGTTCGGTAAGCGGACCGGTCCCCTTGCCCTTCCTCCGCGGCCTGAGCTTCTTCCTGTCGGGCGAGCAAGCCTACCGTAAGTACGCTGTGCTCGAATACGATAAGTTCACCTTCGACCCTACCCCTCTGACGGACGTCCTCAACAACCCGAAGGACCCGCGCTACAAGCAGATCGAGCAGCAAATCCAGGCAGGGATCATCACGGAAGCAAAGAGCATCGATGAGCTGAAGACAAAGACCAATCGCTACCGCTACGTCGGAGACGTGCTGCGGCATTGGGCTACTGGGGCGTGGCGGAAAGCGTGGTCGCTCGAGGAGGACTGGGGCTTGGACCACGTACCCGGCACAAGGGACAGCCTCGAAGGCGACGGCATCTCGGAACTTATCCGCTGGGACGATAAGGCGGGCTGGAGAGCGTTTGGTTTCTACACCAACTGGGATATCACGGGTAAGCTCACCTGGCGCCTCTCCCCGTCTCTCAAGCTCCTTCTCCCCTTCAGCTTCAATGAGCGGCGGTTCCGCAACTACGACTTCTGGTACACCTTCGCGGAAAAAGGCCGACACATCGTGACGGACCGCACCGAGCGGCAGGGCATTTTCCTCACCCACCAGATTTCCCCGCGAATGTTCTACGAGATCCGAGCGTCCCGGTTCTGGAAGTACCGGAAGTATCGGGTCTACGGCATCAACGACCACGAACTGACGCCCGGCCACGCCGACCTTTTCCGGCAGTTCATCCCCAACGCGGATTTCGGGCCGCAAGAGTACCCCTCGCCTACGACCCACGGCGGCTTTTATGACGATCTCGTGTTCGTGCGGTACGACACCCTGCCCGATGGGCGGATCAAGCATGTCTACTACGGCTCACCTACTCAGTACTGGACGCGGAACTATCAGCAGACCTGGCAGCTCCAGGGTTCTATGACCTGGCAAATCCACCGGAACCACCAGGTGAAGATGGGCTTCGACTACAAACGCCACGACCTTTGGTTCCTTGAGATCCAGCACCCCTATATCGCCAATCCGTATCCCGAATACTACTATACCCATCCCATCGAGGCATCCGCCTACATCCAAGACAAGATGGAGTTTCAATCCTTCATTGTGAACGCCGGCCTCCGTTGGGACTTTGCCGACTCCAAGGGTCGGGCCTGGCGCGATTGGAGCGACCCCACTTCCGGCGTGGTCCAGGGGAAGAAGAAATGGCAGCTCAGCCCCCGCCTGGGCATCGGCTACCCCATCACCGACAAATCCACTTTCCACTTCGCCTACGGCCATTTCTTCCAGGTGCCCGACTATCGTGATCTCTACACCAACCAGACACTCAACCTGAACTCGCCACTCCCGCTCTTCGGCTGGGCGAATATGGATGCCGCACGCACCATCCAGTACGAGATCGGCGTGGACCAGCAGTTCGGGGAAGATTGGAAGCTCTCGGTGGCCGCCTGGGCAAAAGAAAACAATGGAGACCCGGGGAGCTACAGGCTCACGGGATTCGACCCAGACAGTCTGGGGTTGTACAGCTATTCCATCATCACCAATAGCGATTTCGGCAGCTCCCGCGGTCTCGACATCGGACTCCACAAACGCCTGAGCCACTATTACTTCCTCGATATCGAATATACCTGGTCCGTGGCGAAGGCGAACAAGTACTACTCGTGGGCTGGGTACTGGGAAGGGGACACCGAGGAGAGCCATCCGAAGCGCGAGTATCTCATGCCATGGGATCGGACCCACGTCATCGACGCGGCGGTCGGTTTCGCCCTGCCGCCCGGGGGAGGTCCCCGAGTGCTGGGCCTGCGTCCCCTGCAGAACATGACTTACCAGTTCATCGTGCGAGCCGGGAGCGGGTATCCCTACACGCCCACCGTTGGGGGTCAGGCTTTGGAACCGAATACAGCGCGCCGGCCGTGGATGTTCACCATCGATGCCGTGGTGCGGAAAGACTTCCTGGTCGGAAGGAGCTTGCGAGTCGGAATGCTCGCGCGGGTCTATAACCTCCTGGACCGGAAGAACGTGCTGGAAGTTTACTCTGAGACGGGCAGTCCGACGGACCCAGGCCCCTACATGAGCCGGACGGCAACCAGCACGTACTACGATCGTCCACACCACTTCGGTTCGCGCCGCTTCATCGATCTCGGCCTGCGAATCGAGTTCCGGTGATCCACTGCGCGCAAGCGGCGGAGGAGAAGCCGAACCGTTGTTTCGCTCGCTTGAGGCTGAATCAAGACGGAGGGAGTGATGAAACGGGCATATGTCGCTCTGGCCCTCGGGACCGCGCTCGTCCTCAGTCTGGGGAGCGGCAGTCGAGCAGCCGACGTCTCCAAGTCGAAGCCCCAGCTGGCCAAGGCCCAGCGCACCATCGACAACGCGGTGGGGATTCTGGATGCGGGCAAGGTTCAGCACGCGGTGTTCAACGATGGCAGGCTTTCCACCTGGGACTATCGCCCCAGCATCCCCGCCGCCTTCTACAAAGGCTGGTCGTACATCCCCGACTTGTCCATGCTCATTGGAGTTCCAGAAGGCCCGTGGAACCCTATGCGCAAGGATCCGGACACGGGCCGCGAATTTCGTGTGGCCGGCCCATCCGTATCGGCCGAATTCAATGCCGATGATTGGGGACCCAAGGCCGGAAGTCTCGGCCTCCTCCACTCAGGGGATGTGACGGTGGCCGATGTCTACCCAGGCTCCACGCTCGGAAGCTTGCCCCTCATGGCCACAAGCACCCTGCCGCAAAGCTGGCCGAAGGATGAAAACGGCAACCGCAAGTGGCCGGGCCCCTGGGCCGTCGATCCTTTCACAGGGGAGGTCCTGGTGGGTCAGTTCACCGCGGACAAAGAGATCTTCTTCGCCATGACCGACTACGACCTCAACAACAACGGCGTACCGTATGCGGAGAGCGACGGCTTGCTCGATCAGGGCTACGCGCTCGGTATTGAAATGGACATGTGGGTCCTATCTTACGGCCGTTCGTACGCGGAGGATTTTCTATTTTTCGTGGCGAAGATCATCAATAATAGCCAATGGGACTACCACGGCGTGTACGTGGGCTTCTACAACGACACGGACGTACCGGAATACAACCTGACCACCACCATCAACGACCGGATGGATTGGATGACCTACATCCTCTCGGAGTACGATCCGGTCAACGACACCACCTACAATTACAACATGGCCTTCATCTATGACTACCGTTACGGCACCGGCGATTTCCCCGGTCCGGAATACAAGGTCATCCCGGCCATCAAGCTGCTGGAAACCCCGCTGGCGCCGCCCAATGACGGGATCGACAATGACCACGACGGGATCGTGGACGAACCCGAAGGGGAGCAACTTGGGCTCACCGACTGGCACTGGTTCGAATGGGAGTATCGCCCCGGCCAGGTGGACAACACGCGCACTGAGCTCATCACGTACAAGGTCATAAGCGGAGATACCTCAGGGCTGAAGCCGGAGGAGGATGCCGCCTACTTCTGGCCAGATCCGCAAGGCCACCTCAATCCCCATTTCGACTCCCCCGAGGGCATCCAGCAGATGTACCCGAACGGTCTGGACTGCGTGTTCATCATGAGCTCAGGCCCGTTCGACCTGCCGGCCCACGACACAACCACGTTTGCCTTCTGCCTTCTGATGGGCGACGATTTCGAGGACGCCAAGTTCAACGCCCGGACGGCCCAATTGATGTACGAACTCAACTATCTCGGAGCGGATCCCCCCAAGCCGCCGCACGTGGTGGCCGTGCCCGGAGACGGTAAAGTTACGCTCTATTGGGACCGCTCGGCGGAGGAGTCCGTCGACATCATGACCCGGTACCGCGATTTCGAGGGCTACAAGATCTACAAGACGACCTCCCCGCCCGTCAACAACGAATGGGGCCAGAAAATCTACGACGGCCAGGGCCAAGAGGTGGGTTTCATCCCCGTCGCCCAGTTCGACTTGAAAGACGGAATTACCGGCTTGGATCCTCAGTATCCCCACCTCGACCGCGGCAAGGACACCGGACTCCAGCACTCGTGGACCGATTACAACGTGAAAAACGGGGTCACCTACTGGTACTCGGTGACCTCCTACGACCGCGGCGTTCTTCCCGACCCGCAGTGGAACCCGGACGGTTGGGCGCCGCTCAACTATCTCGAATGCGCCAAGGGCACCAACCCCGGGTCGGATCCCAACCTCGTGATGGTCGTACCGGGTCCACCGGCTTCGAACTACGTCGGTCCTGAGGTCAAGGTGCGGCGCTTGCCGGGGACCTTGGGCAATGGCCCCATCCGCGTGGTCGTGGTGGACGAGTTTGCGATCACCGGCCACAAGTACGTGCTCTCCTTCGACGACTCCACCCAGCCGGGAACCCTTCTTTACGACGTGCTGGACCAAACCACCGGCAAGGAAGTGGTCTCCAACGCCCGGGAGCTGAGGGGTGAAGAAGGCCCGATCTTCGACGGTATGCGCCTGGAGATCATCAACTACCCAAGCCTCACGGTGCTGCAGGACAGCTCCGGCTGGTCCCGCACCGACGGCCAGCCCTCCCAGGCAACGTGGGTGGTGGAGTTGCTGCCCGCCACGGCCAACCCGCCCGTGGCCGATTACAAGATCGTGTTCAACGACACGGGAACGGTGGCCTTTGCCCCGCCGAATTTCCGCGTGCCCTTCAAGATCATCAATTTGGTCACCGGCAAGGTGGTGGACCTGGGTGTCTTCCCGCAGGCCAGCACCGACACCACCGCCGAGATGAAAAACACCTGGACCAGCGGCGACGTAATTAATCTCCGCGAGGAAGGGAAATTCACCTACAAGGTCATCATCAAGCGGAATCCGAGCAGCAGCGTTCCGAACGTCCCGCCCAGGTCAGGGGACGTGTATCGCATCATCCTGACCAAGCCTTTCAAGGCCAAGCGGGACCGCTTTGAGATCGACACGACACCCTTCACGGTGCGTCAGGCGGTGCAATCCGACTTGGACAAGATCCGGGTGGTACCAAATCCCTACGTCGTGTCGGCGGAATGGGAGATCGACCCGAACCTTCCCGGTATCCACTTCACGAACCTTCCGAGCGAGTGCACCATCTCCATCTACACGCTGGCTGGAGAAAAGGTGAACGAGATCCATCACCGAAGCGCCACCAATTCCACGGAGAGCTGGAACATGCTGAACTTCAACCAGCAGGAGATTGCCTACGGGCTCTACATCTACGTGGTGGAGACTCCGAGCGGGGCCAAGAAAGTCGGGAAGTTCTCCATCATCCGGTAGGAGCGTCGGGAGAGGAGCGAGGAGAACCGTCTGATTTAGCGCGAGGGAAGAAGATGAAGAAGCTGGCCTTCGTTTGGGTCGCTTTGATGTCGCTGGCGTTCTCCGCGGCCGCTCAAGACATCAGTCGAGTGGGCACGGCTGCGGGCCAGTTCCTGAAGCTGATGGTCGGCGCCCGGGCTGCCGCGCTCGGGGGGACAGCCGTTTCCCTCTCGGATGAGCCTGCCTCTCTGTATTGGAATCCAGGCGCCATCTCCACCCTGGGGCGCAGGACGCTCTTCGTCTCGCGCTCCAACCTGTACGACAATGCCGGCATCTATCATACATTCGTCGGCTTCGCCCTCCCGCTGCCCCGGTCGAGCGCCCTCGGCCTGAGCGTGAACTACCTGGGGACGGACGATATCGAGATCACAACCCTCGAGCAACCGAACGGGATGGACACGTATTACCGCGCCCAGGATTATGCCATCGGGGTCAGCTATGCCCGATATGTCACGGATCGGCTGACCATCGGGCTGACCGTCAAGTTCGTGAGCGAAGGGATTTGGCGAGAAAAGGCGCAGACGCTGGCCCTGGACCTAGGTTCCCTGCTGGACACCGGGGTACTCGGCATGAAGCTGGGGATGAGCCTCAGCAATTTTGGCGGCAATTTGCGTCTGCGCGGCCCGGACCTGCGCGTCGTTCACGACCGCTACAGCAATAACCCCGCCGAACGATCCGTGGATGCGGAGCTCAAGACCCTCGAGTGGCCACTCCCCCTGACCTTCCGTATGGGGACGGCCATTGAACTACTCGGATCGCAAGGCCAAATCGCGGTCAGCCAACAGAATCAGCTCACCTTGAGCTATGAACTCTGGGACGGGATGGACTCCCTCATGCGGGCGGGCTTCGGTGCGGAATACTGCTGGAACGCGATCCTTTTCCTGCGCGGTGGCTACTATGGCCTGCCCATGACCAAGGACAAGTTCGGAACCTACGACACGGCCAGCTACACTTTCGGCGGTGGCCTACAGTATGATCTCGGCTGGGCTGCCTTCCGTCTGGACTACGCGCTCGCCAACTTCCAAACCTTGGGCAATAGCCACATCCTGAGTTTTATGCTCAAGATGTAATCCGATCGCTTGCTACTAGTGCGTTCCTATTCGGGGCGAGCTTGTGACGGCTCGCCTTTCTTTTTTATCGCCCCTTACGCAAGGATCGAATATCCCCCGTCGACCACGATCGTCTGCCCCACGACCATCCGAGCCAATTCGGAACAAAGGAAGAGCACAACCTCGGCCACATCCTCGGGGGTGGTCAACCGACCTGCCGGCGTCCTTTCGAGAGATGCCTGGAGCAGGGCCTCCCGATTGGGAAAGTGCCGCAAGGCATCGGTCTCCACTACCCCGGCAGAGACCGCGTTCACGAGAATCCCCCGAGGAGCCAGTTCCACCGCCAGGTGGCGCACCAAGGATTCCAGCGCCGCTTTCGAAGCTCCCACAAGCGTGTAGTACGGGATCGCCCGCGTGGCCCCAAGGCTCGAAACTGCGACGATCCGTCCCCAGCCGGCGCGCATGAGGGGAACAGCGCGCTGGGTCAAGGGGATGAGCGTCCCAGCGTTGATGTCCACCGTGTAGCGCCAGTGCTTCATGGTAAGATCGAGAAAGGGCTTGAGGACGCCTGAGGCCGCGTTGCTCACGAGGATGTCCAGTCGGCCAAACTCCTCGCGGAGGGTTTGGAACATCTGGTCGATGTCCTCCAGTTCAGCCACATTCGCCCTAATTGCCAGCGCGCGCCTGCCCTCCTCCCGAATGGCCGCGGCAGTCTGCTCGGCCGCTTCCCTGTGGCGGACGTAGTTGACGGCCACGTCCGCCCCGGCTTTGGCCAAAGTTAGAGCAATGGCCCGGCCGATCCCGCGGGACCCTCCCGTGACGAGCGCCACCTTACCACTCAGATCTATCGCGTATGGCGACATCCCTCCAACCTCCGTGACCTATCCGGACAGACACACGCACCAATGGCTACCCTCGAGAACAACAATCGCCCCTCGTCCCGTTATGCCCAGGTCAGGTCCTGCGGCATTGCCCTGGATCCGAGAGCCTCCGGATCGTCGGACCCTATCCTCCTGTCCCGCCCCGCAAACTCCGCAGGAGCTCGACCAATAGCCCGATCTCCCCGGCATAGTACTTCGGCAAGTCTCCCGACTCCACCCCGATCGGCACAGAACCGCGAAGCAGGCTTTCCAGCTGCGAGGCGAGAGTAGGGCGGCCGGAAAGGTCCATCCCCTCGAGGCTGGAGAAGAGGGGCACGATGGCATTCGGGTGGATAGCGATCGCCCTCCCTTTCGGCTCGAGTCCGGCGGTGACCCCGCTCGGGCGTGCAACTGCCAGGCTGTCCACCCCCGGGGGAACCCCCGACGAAGCCTCTTGCGAGCGAGCCGGACCCGTCGCACCTGCGGCGGGGTAGTCTGGCAAATCTGACGCGTCGGCAGCGCTCAGGAGCCAACGAATGTGCTCTTTCAGGCCGGCGGCAAGCGGCCTCACCCTTTCCCCTGGCCACAGCAACTCCACAATGCGAAGCATGGCCTCATCCTCGCTACCCTGTAGGAAGCGTATTGCATCCTGGAAAACGCCTTCTGCTCGCGCCACCGACATGGATGGCTTCAAGTGGATCCCCAGGCCCGATCGGTGGAGCCGCAGGCTCTGGCATGCTTCTCGGAACTCTGCCCAAGCCCTACGCCAGGTTGGGCAGGCAGGGGTCCACCAGCACAGGAGCATAGTGAGCAAGTCTTTGCCGTAGGCCTCAACCAGTGAGTCAGGTACCACCGCGCCAACGGCGGACGACTCCATCAGCACCCGGTAGGCAGTGCGGAGGAGTTCTCGATGCTCCGGCATGGCTGGCGGATGAGCCAACACGTGCGCCAGCAAGAGCTCCTTGCCCGAGAAAGCAAGTTCCGCTGCTGTCCACGGGACTTGTAACCTCCGCCTCTGCTCGAAGGACATGCGGGACACCAGAAGAGACATCTCAATCAGCGCGTTGGCCAGCAGTTCCGGGTCTCCGTTCAAAAGGCCCAGTCTGCGCAGCTCGCGCCAATACCGATACGCCGCCTCGACATCTCCGAGGGAAACAGCAAGATCCGCCGCGCACCGAAGCGATGCAGCAGCCAAGTCCGTTCGCGCAAGCGCCGTGTCCGAGCGGATCGAGTCCGTCAGCGCCTTGAGGCGTAGATAGCGACCGAGACGATCCACGCGATCCGCGACCAACGAGTCTACGCCCGCGGACTCGGGACCTCCTTCCCAGGCCGTCCCCGACGACCCCAGCTCCAGCAAAGCGAACCACATTTTCCAGTAGCCTGGCACCGCGCGGTCGGAGCGGAATACCCGGCTGGTTCGATCCATTGCGGACCGGTACTTCCTCCAGTCGTGCGGGACCGCCATCCCAAGCGACCCCCGGTACACGAGCAAGCGCCGCCACTCTTCCAGGTTGGCTAAGACCCCTAGCCAATCCCGATGCTCCAGCGCCCTTTTCCAAGAAGCCTGGAAGAGTTCCTGGGCCGGCTGCCAATCCCCTGCGAGCAAGTAGGTTTCCGCCTGGGCGTGTTGTGCAGGAGCGAGGTTGCTCAGCTCGGGTCGCGCCTTGCGCAGAGCGCGTTGCTTCCCTTCCAGCTGGCGCAGGGCCTCCCCGATCCTCCCGGCCCGCAGCAACGCTTCCCAAGCCGCCCCCTCCAGAAGGGCCAATTCCTCCGCCTTTGCCAAATCACTCGATTCGCCCACGGGTCTCAGACCGAACCGCCGCAGGTTTAGGAACGGCACGGAAAACGGCCACCCCAGCAGCTCCACCTGGATCCGGACGGGTTTGCGGCGGACGTCCGGGACTCGCCCCGAGAGCAAGAGTTCCTGGGCAATCGTCAGGTGCTGCAGACAGGAATCGAGCTCGCCCGCCCCCAAATAGGCAAGGGCCAGATTCCGATGGAGTCTCTCCGCGACGCTCGGAGAGGACGAAGCAGCGTACGCGCGCAGCAGGGCTTTCAGGGTCGAGATGGCCTCCCGATGCCTGCTGGCTCGCCAGCAGGCAAAAGCGTACAGACCTCCAGTGGCCAGCGCTCGAGCCTCCTCCCCGCGCATCTGCGTCAGGCTCCAGGCTTTCTGCAAGTAGTTCGCCGCGGAGTCGAACTCCCCAACATCCAGCGCGCACTCCCCCATCCGAGTCAGTACTTCCGCCAATTCCAGGCTGTCCGGGAAATCCACCCCTGACCGCAACCGCTCACGATAGAACCCGAGGGCCTCGCGATGGCTGTATGTTCCTAGCTTGTAGGTCAGGTCGCCAAGGGCGAGAAGGAATTCGGCTTCCAGAGCGGGATCTTGCCTCTCCTCATTCAAGTCCAGCCCGATTCGGAGGAGCTGGATCGCTTTCTCCAGCTCGCCAGCCTCTTTCGGGGGAGATCCGCCGCGCACCCAATCGTATCCGGCGACCAAGGGTGCAAAGGCGAACCGGAAGACCGAGCTGACGGTGTTTCCCGCCGTCCTCGGTCGCACCCTACGGTAGGAGTCCAACTGATCGTAGTTGAAAGCCAAGCCGAGGTAGGCCTGCACAAGCCGGTAGTCTTTGCGAAGCGCATCCTCAAGCTCCGCCGTCGACATGCGAAGGAGCCTCATGTCCATCCTGCGAACATCCGAACTCCGCCTGGCCTCGAAGGTGGCCAGTCGCGACAGAGCCAAACCGAAGCCGTATTGAATCACGGGGTCCTCCGGCCGGAGGGCGTGCAAGCTGCGATACACATCGACGGCTGCATCCGCCTGGCCACACGTGGCGAAAAGCTCCACGACCTGCCGATGCACGTTCGGCTCGGTGGGCGCGAGCCGCAAAGCTTGCGTAGCCAGCTGTATTGCCTTCGCGCACTTTCCGCTCCGCCGCAACTGGTCCGCCCAGCGCAGCAGAACGGCGCAGAGCTGACGGCTCGCTTCCGCTTTCAGCTCACCACCGCCGGCCGGATTCTGGAGAACGCGCTCGAAAGCCCCAGCGGCCCCTCCCCAATCCCCCACTCCACAGCAAGCCATCCCCTTCAGCAGCTGGACATGAGGCTTCAGCTTGTCGCCTGCTTCCGCCTCCAGCTGGGTCAGCATGGCGATAGCTTCCTCCCATCGTCTCCCCCTCCAGGCATTCTCTGCGGAGAGGTACCAGGCAAGCTGAGCCGCCCCCAACGAATACGAGGAGATCCTACGGCTCAGGTCTCGGAGGCATGTCGCTGGATCCACTTCCCTCTTTGCCGGCCCCGAGCAGAGGTCCGGAAACTTCTCGGCGAAGTCTTGTACGAGCGGGGCGTCCGGCTCCGCATCCTCGAGGGCGAGAGCCGCCAGCCGATCCACTTCCTCGGTGATGATCGGCCTGCACGCTCTTAGCAGGATCCACGCAGCGTGAGCGCGCCAGGGAGACCCGGAATTCCCTTCCGCCAGGACTTCCCGCCCCATTCGGCAAGCCGCGGCGGAATCGCCAGCCGAGAGCGCCATCTCCGCCATCCGCAACAGCGCCAATCGGCGCAGGTCGGCCGGGCAGTCCCCGGTTCGTGCCAGCCGGCTGTATTCGGCCGTGTCAGCCAGTTGTCCAAACACCCTCGCGGGGAGCAGGATGGACTTTCCGGGATCGACATGCCTCACGTCGATCTCCAATAGCTCCGCCGGCCAACGAAGTGGAGAGGTCGGGCCCAGCAGATTCCGCAGAGTGTCGAGATCCCTCCGGGCCTCTTCGGCATCTCCGAGTAGCCACCACGTGCACGCGCGTCTCAGGAGAGACGTCGCCGAGGCGTTCGAATCTCCGGGAAAGAAATCCAGCACCCGGGTCAGCGCCTCCAACCGAGTACGAAGCTCGCCGACGGCCGGAATCGGGGCCTCCGGGCGGTCAAGGTGCGACGGGCACGGGGCGTTTTCTTCGGCCCAGGTGAGCTGAGCTTCCGCGTTCGGCTGAACTGGCACGGAACCGCGGAAAGGAATGCCGAACACGTCGCCACCCCGCACATGGCACACAAGCCATCCGTGGCGCCAACCCACTTCCGAGATGGGCCCGATGCCAAAGGCGAGCCGGTACGGCCGCGGCGGCAGGGAATCGGTGGGGGAGGGTTTGGCACGGCCTCGGTGGGAAACTGCCTCAGGCAGCGGAAGAAGGAAAACCTCCGTCCTACAAGGCTCGCTCGAACCGGTGTCCGCCAGCAAGCAGGCCAGGTATCGTTGGGACGGATCGAAATCGAAAGAGAGGACGGGCCTTCGCCCTAGCGTGACCAGCGTGTCGGGAGCGCCTGCGAGGGTGTCCCGCCTCGCGTCAAATCGGGAAAAGACCACGGTGGTTCCCCAGCGCGCTCTCCCGATCCACGCGAGCCATTCCCCGTCGGGGGACCACCGGGGGCTCCAAGCCGGCCCTGAAGCGAGGAACCGCACGTGCAAGTTGCTGAGGCGAAGGAGCCAGACGGCCCGTTCCCCACTGCGATCGGAAACGAACGCCAGCTCCCCTCCCCTTGGGTGCGGATCCGGATCGGTATCTATGCAGAATCGGGGGGTCAACCGGCGGGGTGGCCCGACGGCCCACGCTACAGTGCCTCGCCTCTTCACTTCCACATGGAAAAGGTCGCCCTCCGGGTCATCCCGCGTGGAAACGAAGAGGATCCCGTGGCCATCGTGCGTCCATCTCGGCCTCCGATCCACGCCCGGGTCTGAGGTAATTCGATAGGCAATGCCCCCGTCGATCCTTTTCACCCAAATCTCCCAATCGCCGGAGCGCAACGAGGCAAAGGCAATCCACTTCCCGTCGGGCGACACAGAGGGTTCGCCGTCGCGAGCGGGATGAGTGGTCAGAGGCAAGCCATCTCCGACGGCCGTTGCGGCGAGGCTCGCCTTGGCGAGCGCCGCAAATAGGACGGCGACCGCGGCTTTCCCCCAGGCCCTCATCGCTTGCGGGTCCACGTGCCATCTTCCAGTTCGATCCACGTGCCCGGAGGAGACTCCCGCTGATACATGCGGGCAAGAGAGCGCTCGATGGCGCTGCGCGGTGTCTTGCTCAGCTCGGCGGTGCTATTCGCCACCCAAGCAGCGATGATTGCGCGATCGGCGTTCTCGCCGGACACCAATTCCTCACCTTCTTGCAAGGTCCAGCCTTCCGGGATTTTCTTAGGGTCCCGCACCACCACCTGCCCCCGAGCATCCTCTCCAATTGCGCCGCTCTGTTTCAAAAGGGCCAGCTTTGGCGCCCGGTCTCGTTGACGCGCGTAGGCCGCCTCTACCTCCCGCCCGGGCGCATTCGTCAGCGACGTCAGGGCGGCGCGGCTGTCGTCCATGGACACTACCCCGTAGGACGATCCGAGCCTCCGGTACGAGCCAACCACTTGTTCGTCGAGGGAGCTGCCGCTCGAGCCCATCTGCACTTCCGGCATCCTGACGGAGCAAGAAAGAGAAAGCGCGCATGCCAGAACGAGGCATGTGGAAACTGGCCTCGTCATCTCCCACCTCCGCTACTCACTGCCCCTCGGCTTCGCCCGAGGAAAGTAGGATCAGGAACTACACGGATAAACTCCACGGACATCACTCCAACCACCCAGCCTCACTTCCGAGCGAGCGGAGACAGGGGTTCGAGAAGAACCTCCATCGGGATTCGATCCATCCTGATCCGGCTGCCGCTCAGGCGAATGGGGCTGTACCACGGCTGCTTCAGGTCAATTCGAGGGTAGAGGTAGCCGTCTCGAAGTTCCAGCCGCACTCGGGTGGGACGAAAACCCATGCCCAGGAGGCGACGCACGCTTTGGATTCCGCGCTGGGTCCCCAGGGGATCCAACCACCGCAACAGATCGTCAGCAACGTCCCTCCCGATGCGGGAGAAATCCACCCATCCTTCGTATCGGAGGATGTCCTGCGGCGTCACCCCTCGTCCGCGCAGCGAGATCGTGCCCGAGAGCAGCGAAGCACGGTCCGGAGGTTCCTTCCGAAGCGCCGCCGAACTGAGCCTACCGAGTTGCACATGGGCCTCCACGTAGCCATTCCGGCTCGTAGCACCGCGCATGTCGTAGACGGCTTTCCCCCCAATCGAACCTCCATACGCGAAAACCTGAAAGAAAGGCGCCAGCACAATCCCCCCGCGACAACAAAGGGCAACGCGCAACTCGTCCAGCCGAAGGTCACCAACGCGAATTGCGCCCACGCGGAGAGTATCGAAGCTCAGCTCCGAAGGCGGAAGCCATAGGAAATCGTCTTTCGCGGCAAGATAGCCGTCTGCCAGATGATCCATCGGCAAATAGACTAACTCGCGCCCGGATCGATCCACAACGTAATCGTAGCTGACGTTGCCCTGGAGGGAATCGAGAATCACACCCCCTTGCAATCGCAGATCATTCGACCGGAGGCCGACATTCCCGTGGAAGCGCAGGTAGATGCCATCCAGCTCCACGCCCCCCGCGTACTCTACCGGGCCACGCAGGGCAAAATAGTCGCCGAGCTGGGCAAAGCCGCCGGGCGAGGCGTAGCCCGAATAGGTGATCACACTCTTGAGCCGAACCGGGTCGGCCATATCCACGAAACCGCGTCCGATGGCCCGGAGCGAAAGCTGGGGGTTGCTCCCCACCAGCGTGTCGAGCAAAACCATCCGGGCCGGAAGGTCGAATCTGATTGCGCCCTGTACCCGTGTGCCTTGAATGGGCCGCCGCCCCAACTCCTCGATCCAGAGGCTATCGGCTACTCCTTCGCCTCGAAGCCGGATCTGCTTCCCGTCGCCCGAGAAACGCCCGCGAAACTCCATCCCACCGCTGGCGAATCCCACGTCCCGACGGCTGAATAGCCCACCAGAGACTTCGAGCTCGCCCTCCAGACGGGTCGCGCCCCCGCCGGCCGAGACGCTGCAGCTCAGCCCAATGTCGCCGCCGAGATCCACCTGCTGCGCGGTGCTCGACAGGAGCGGTTTGAGCCATTCGTAGATTGACCCCAGCCTGGCTCGCGCGCTGTCCACTCGCAAACGATAGCCTTCCGGCGAGAAGACGGCTGTCCCCCTCGCGGCGAGCTCATCGGCTACCCGGAGACGCCATTCCTGAAGCTCGACTTTGCCCCGCTCGGGATCAAAGCTCCCTCTGCCTTCAAGATCCCCGCGGCGCGGAGCAAGAAGCACCGGTTCGATTGGGTTCGGGATGAGAAGCGAGTCCACCGCCCAGCTACTCCGCAGAGAGAGCGTGCCGTCTCCCAGAGCCTCCGCCCTGGCCCAGAAATCCAAGCGACCCCTCGCTGCAAGGTCGAACAGCGTGTTCAGCCGCAAGTGTTGCACTTCCGCCGTCGCGTAGCCACGCAGGCTGCGTCCCTCCTTGGGCGTCGTCCAGTTGGATTCCACGTAGGCCAAAGCTCCGAACGCCTGCCGAATCTCGAAGTGCAGGTGCGCCGTCCTGGGCCAGAAGGTGGAGTCCAGGGCGCAGCCGGCGTCCAAGGTGATCTGACGAAACTGCCCCGGCTTAGCCCCAGTGCACAAGGAACAGGCCTCCACGATTCCCGTCAAACTCGACTCGCCACCGAGGAACCTGCCTGCGCGGACCGTCAGATCCGTCTGGAACATCAAAGAAGCCGAGTCCAGCTGAACGGACGGGTTCAAGAGCCGGAAACGTGGACTCGCCATTTCCACCTGTAGCGTCCCCATCAGCGTATCCCCGCGAGCTCGCACATCGACGAGGCCCACCTGCACTCTGGTTTTCCGCAACTCGGACGGCTTGACCTGCTCGCCCAAGGAGGGAATCCACTGCGAAAGAAGCTCCACCACCGCCGCCAACTTCCATTCATCGCTCCGAAGCCTCAGATGCCAAGACCCCGGAGACGCCTCGAATTCCCCCTCGAGCGGAATGGCCTTGCTCAGATTGCAACGTACGCGCCGTGCCCGAAGCCAGGTGGCAGAATCTGCAAGGGAAAACTCTCCATCGATGGAAAGGGCGAGCGGATCGGGTACGGAGACCAACCGTTCCGCTTCACCGGCCGGATATCTTACGCCTAGCTCCTCGAGATTCATGCGAAACTCGAAGCCGCCGGATCGGCTGGAATCGAGCCGAGAGGAAAGGGAAAGCTGCAAGGGCGCCGCGAAGCGGATTGGCGCACGGGTCCCCTTCCAGGCGCCTTCCAGGGCTCCCCGTCGCATCGCGATTTCCAGTTCCGCCCGTATGGGAGGCCAACCCGGACTCGATCGAGGAAATCGGAGCTCGCTCAGCCGCAGTTGCCAGCCCGTGACGTGCAGCCAGGTATAGCTGTCCTGCCCGTTGATCGACCACTGGATCCCCCCGTCGCGCACCTCGAGCTTCGAGAGCTCGATGTCCAGGGGAGGGCTGGAACCGGACGGCCGCCCGGCGCCTCGGGGATGTGACGCCGAAGCGTCGATCCCCCGAGCCGGCCAAGAGGAGAGGAAAACCTGAGGGGAGACGATCTCGAGGGCGCGGATGCGCAGTCTCCGGTGCAACAGGGCGCGGAAGTCATAGCGGAAGGACACGCGGCCGAGGTACAGGGAATCCAGCGCGATGCCACGCCTCGCCGGAGGATACCCCGACCTCCCGATCCGGACGGAATCGATGGCAAATCCCCGCAGGAGGTGAAAAGAAGCTCGCCCGAACCACATCGGGCGCCCAAGCCGAACCGCCAACCACCCGGCCACCCCCTGAGCCGCTTTCTCCGGCGGGAAGCGCAACCGGACGTATCCAATTGGCAACCCAAGGACCAGGGCCAGAGCTGCCATCACGATCCCGACGACCACCGCCCATCGCTTTCTCCTTCTGCCGTTTCGCATGGGACCGTTGATCGTCAACTCCTTCGTTACGCAATCGCTCCGCCCCTCCGGGTCGCTGCCCCTTCAGCTCCAGCTCGGGTTCCCGGTTAGAGAATGGACCCTGCGAAAAGCGAAAGTCTTCAGGGTTTCCAGCCCTCCTCCAGGACAAGATCCCTTTGGACCCGAAAACCGGGCGGCAACTTGCCCCGCAGGTCCTGAGCCTCCAGAGCGAAAAGGGGGCTGATTTCGATCCGGACTGCGGGCTCGCCCTGTGCATCGCGCGGGATGATCGCGCCGGCCTCTTCCAGCCATCGGGCGAAAAGACGGACCATATCCCGGCGGGCCGTCTCTGGGCTATCCTGCCCTTCCGCATTCTTGACCGGACTGTATTCTTCCGCCCGATTGGCCTCAAGGAACACAGCCCGCTCGGCGAAAGGCAGGGCATCGAACACAAACATCTCGAACTTGTAGGCGTTCGGCTCCTGGGGACGCACGGGGCGACCCTCTTCATCCAGATGGGGAACCTTCTTGTGAGCAATGTGGAAGGGGAGGTTGTCCACTTGGGAGACCACGCGCCGCACGAAGTCGACATTATAACAGTGCTCCGCAATGCTCCCAGCCCAGTACTTCAGTTCGCCGTCCGGGTTTCGGGCTTCCATCTCCTCTCGCGTAAGGTCGCTGTACTCCACCACCGCAAAACGGCCCCCGCGCTTTCCCACTACCCCAAGCTTCTCGTACGGGTCCCGCTTGCGGAGGATCTTGAGGCTCATCTCACCGCGCTGGGCGATGTGGAACCCGAGGAAAACCGGATCGCACAGCCGGATCAACGGATTATCCACCTGGAAATGGTACAGGATCTCCACGCCCCTCGCCTGAAGCTCGTCCAATACGCCGCTCCGCACCAGGCCAAAGAGGACTCCGCCATGACCATTCGGGCTCTCGCAGATGCGCCACTTCTCTTCTAACAAGAGTTTCCCGTCAGGTCCAAGGGCCGGCACGGTGTCCTGAAGGAAGAACAGGACCTGATCCTTGGAAAGTCCGAAGTAGCCGTGCTCATTAAAGAAAGAGCGCGTGGGTGCGTCCGTGGCCGGGCTGGTCATGATGGCCCAGGGTATCGGCCTTCCAAACCTCCGGCTCAGGGCGAGGATCTTCTCGGCATGATACTGAAACAAGGACCGTTTCGTGACAGGTCCGATGGGAAAGGTTCCCTTCGGTGCGGCGTACCCAAGCCTCGTAGCCTGGCCGCCAGCCACCAGGACCGCAGCCACCTTCCCCTCTCTGAGCGCGGCCTCCCCCAACCTCCGGGCCTGTTTCCTCCCCTCCAGCTCCTTTTCGGTCCGAGGAAGGGGGATGACTTCGACCGGCTCGAGATCCGCGCTCGGTTTCCGCCCGCGCAGATGTTGCTCCAGCAACTCCTGCAGCCTCCTCACCGTCCACGGATCGATCCGAGTCAGCTGCTTGACCAGCTCCTCTCGCTGCGGATCCGTCAATTCGTCCCAGAAGCGGAAAACGTGTCCTTGACCGTTCTCTTCATATTTCCGTCGCAGTTCCTCCACCGTCGTGCGCTGCATGCTTCCCACTCCGGCCTCCCAGAACCCGTAGAACTGAACTTTCCGGTTCCCAATGCGCTGTTGTGTGCTGACCTCAACGGCCGACCGTCGTCTCTTCGGCCTTCGGCTTTGCCTTCTGCTTCTTCCGGGTGCGGACCGAGGGCTTTCCAAAGGCAATGCGCAACACCTGATCGAGGTTTTCCACAAAGTGGAACTCGAGCTCCTCGAGAACGCCCTTGGGAATCTCCTCCAGATCTTTCTGATTGCGAGCCGGTAGGATCACCGCCCGGATCCCGGCTCGATGCGCCGCGAGCACCTTCTCCTTAATCCCGCCGACGGGAAGAACCTTCCCCCGAAGGGTGATCTCGCCCGTCATAGCCAGGTCGTGACGGACGGGTTTCCCCAAGAGCAGCGAGACTAGGGCGGTGACGATGGTCACCCCGGCCGAAGGGCCGTCCTTGGGAATGGCGCCGGCGGGCACATGAATGTGGATGTCGCTCTTCTCCATGAAGTGTTCATCGATGCCCAGTTTCTGCGCGCGGGACCGTACCCAGGAAAGCGCAGCCTGGGCCGATTCTCGCATCACCTCCCCCAGCTGGCCGGTGAGGATCAGCTGCTTCGAGCCGGGCATGCGGGTGCATTCCACGAAAAGGATGTCGCCTCCCGAAGGCGTCCAAGCCAGGCCCGTGGCCACCCCCGGCTCCGAAGTCCGCTCGGCGACTTCCGACAAGTATTTCGGCGGTCCGAGATACTCGAGGACTTTGGCGGCCGTGATGATCTCCTTCACCGGTCCCTCGAGTGCCACTTTCTTCGCCACTTTGCGGCAGATATTGGCAATCTCCCTTTCGAGGTTGCGCAGCCCCGCCTCTCGCGTGTACTCGCGGATGATCCTCCGCACGGCCCGTTTCTCGAACCGGAGGTGCTCTCGGCTCAGCCCGTGCTCCTTAAGCTGGCGCGGGATGAGATACTTGAAGGCGATCGCCAGCTTCTCTTCCTCCGTGTATCCGGGGAGTTCGAGCACCTCCATGCGATCTCGCAGGGGCGGCGGGATAGTATCCAGCACATTGGCGGTGCAGATGAACATCACCCGCGAGAGGTCGAATTTCACGTCGAGGTAATGATCCACGAAGCTATTGTTCTGCTCGGGGTCGAGTACCTCGAGCAGCGCGCTGGAGGGGTCGCCCCGGAAGTCCGCCCCCAGCTTGTCCACCTCGTCCAGCATGAACACCGGGTTGTTGCTGCCGGCGGTCCTCAGACCTCGGATGATCCTCCCGGGCAGGGCCCCTACGTACGTGCGGCGATGTCCACGGATTTCCGCCTCATCGCGCACGCCGCCCAAGGAAATGCGCACGAACTTCCTCCCCAATGCGCGGGCGATGGATCGGCCCAGCGAGGTCTTACCGACGCCAGGAGGACCCACGAAGCAGAGGATGGGACCCTTTTGGTCCTGTTTCAGCTTGCGCACCGCCAGGAACTCGAGGATGCGCTCCTTCACGCGTTTGAGATCGTAATGGTCTTCGTCGAGGATGCGTTGGGCGCGCTGGATATCCAGATTGTCCTCGGTGGAGATGGACCAGGGCAGGGAAATCAGCCAATCCAGGTAGGTGCGAGAAACGGTGTATTCGGCCGCACCCGGGGGCATCTTGGCTAAACGATCGAGCTCGCGGAGAGCTTCCTTCTCCGCCTCCTCCGGCATGTTGGCCTGTTGGATCTTCTCCCGCAGCTCTTTGATCTCGGCTGTGCGTTCGTCCTCGATCCCAAGTTCTTTCTGAATGGCCTTGAGCTGTTCTCGCAGGAAATACTCCCTCTGGCTCTTGCTCAGCTCCGACTGGACCTGATCCTGAATCTTCGAGCTCATCTCCAGGACTTCCACGATGCGGCTCAGATGGACGACCAGCCTCTCCAGCCGGAGCTTCACATTGAGCTCCTCCAGCAGGGCCTGCTTCTCCTCCGTGGGCAGGGTGATATTGCTGGCGACCAAGTCGGCGAGGCGGCTCGGGTCGGGGGTGTTCATGGCCGCCACAGCAAGTTCGTCCGGCAAGTGCGGCGACATGTTCACCACGCGCTGGAAGAGGGAGCTCACCGTGTTGGCCAAGGCTTCGAGCTCAGTGCTGGGCTCCACGATGTCCTCGAGCTGGCGAATGAGAGCCCGGAAGTAAGGCTCGGTCTGGGTGATCTTCACGATCTGAACCCGGCGCAAGCCCTGGACCAGCACGCGCAAGCTGCCGTCGGGAAACTTCAACATCTTCAGGACCGTGGCTACCGTCCCGTACTTGTAGATCTGCTCGGGGCTCGGGTCCTCGATCTCCGCCTTGCGCTGGGCCACCAGCCCAAGGATCCGGTTCCCCACCACCACGTCGTTGATCAACTGGACGCTCTTCGGCCGCGCCACCACGAGCGGGGTGACCATGTACGGGTAAATCACGGTATCCCGAAGCGGCAGGATCGGCACCTCGGCCGGGATCTCCTGCCCTCGCACCTCTTCTTCCGAACCGTAGGATTCCAGCTCTTCTTCGCGCATGCTTGCCTACCCGAGGTTATTCCATTTCAAGCTCTACGTCCAGCGGCCCCCTCTGGCCTGGCTGCTCCTTCGCCACATGGATCTCCAGCATCCCATTCCGATACACCGCGCGGATGGGGTTCTCTTTCATTTCCTCCGGCAGAATGAAGACCTTCTCGAAGGGGCCGTACGAGATTTCCATCTGTTGGTAAGTGACTGGCGAACCCGGATGGGACTCCGGCCGGTAACCCCGCACGATCAAGCGGTCCCCTTGCAGGGTCACGTGTAGCCGGTCCTTGTCCAAACCGGCGGCCTCCATCCGGATCACCACCTCGTCGTCCGTCTCGAAGATATCCGTATTGGGACTCCAGGTCGTGCCGGTCACGATCATGGAGTAGCCCCGCGCCAGGAGGATATCCGCGGTATATCCGCCTTGCGAGGACGCCATCTCGACGATGAGCCGCTTGGCTCGCGAAGCCATGATTGCCTCCGTCGGCCTGAGTGAGGGCCAAGTTCCCTTTTGTTCTACCTGTCCCCGCCCGGGGAGGTTCGGAGTCCCTCGCGGCCAATCCTCATCCCGCCACCAGTAAGGAGCAGAACGGCTCAAGCACATCGAATTGCTCTACCTGCCAGATGGCGTCGGCGATGCGCTTTCGCCGATTGTCGGAGAGGATTCCCTCGGTGAGGGCTCCGAATTTCTGCCCAAGCTCTTCGTCCGTCATCGGTTCCCGCGGGTCCCCCTTGGGGTAATCCACGCGGGCGGAGAAGGTACCGCGATTCGTTTCGATCACGACCTCGGCGGGTTTCTTCTCGGGGAAAAGGGCTTCGAACTCGGGATCTGCCACCGCGCGGATCTTCGGAATCAGCGCCAGGACGTCCGGATCCCGCAGCCGTCCCTCGTGGAACTGCGCCGTGGTGACCTGCCGATCCACAATGGCCACCGCAATGCAGTAGGGGAGGCTGTGATCCGCTGTTTCCTTGGATGTCGGATGGTACTTCGAGGGATCGGCAAGGATGTCCACCGCCCGCGCGATCGTCTTCACGAGAACCCCCGTCACCTCCTGCGGCCGGATGTCATGTTCATGCACCAGCTTCAGGGTGGCCGTGATCGGCGAATGAGTGAGGGCCTCGGTGGGGAAAGCCTTCATGGCGCAGTCGGAGATGCGGTAGGACTCCCCAAGCCCCTCCGTCAGGATCTCGGGTGCAAACTCCCCGCCGAGCGTGTCCATGAGCCCCTCCTTTCCTTCGAAGATTGCTTCCGGGCCGGTGTAGCCTTGCCGAGCAAGGAGAGCCGCCATGACGCCGCTCTGCACGGCAAGGGGATCCACGGTGTTCTTCATCATCGTGAGTTTGCCGGCGGTCACCGCGCCGAGGGTCAGATTGTGGCATCCGGAGATGCCGATGGCATTCACCATTTGATCCACCGTCAGATCCAGCATCTTCCCGGCTGCCACCGGGCTCGCCAACTGAGTTAGAGACGCATGGTGCCACTTCCGCTCGCGGAGGCCGGGGAAAGCAAATTCGCATAGCCGCTGCTCCAATTCATACGCGAGGACGATGGCGGTGATCAGGTCCCTACCGCTCTTGTGCTCCCTTTCCCCTAACGCCAGCGGAGCCGGGATGATGTCGCTGGGGTGGCTGGGGTCCTGCTTCCAGTAGATGTCATTGTAGTCCAGGACGCGGATCATCAGGCTGTTCAGGAAAGCGGCGTGGCACGCCGAGGTCCGCCAGCCCGAGCCGAACACCGTTGCCTCCGGCTTCCCACCCAGTTCTTTGCATACGTCGTGAGCGATCTGGACGTCGTGGGCATAAAACCCAGCCAGTGCACAGCCGACGGAATCGAACAGAAAGCGCTTGGCCTGATGGATCACATCTGCAGGGAGGTCCTCGTACTTCAGGGCCACGGCGAATTCAGCCCACTTCCGCGCGATCGTGCTCACTTTGGTCCTCCAAACCTTTGTCCGGGCGCTCCGTTGCGGCTACCTCGAACTCTCTCCGCTCGTGCCAGTCCCTTCCCCCTCGCGCGGCGCCAATCCGAGACGCTGGCGGGTGTAGGGGATTAGTCCCCCGGCAGCGAAGATACCCAGCACCGCCTCCGGCAGGCGGGGAAAGGAGAAGCGGCCCGCCTTGCAGCGTAGCTCCCCACGCTCCAGATCGATCTCCACCGTCTCACCGGCCTCGATGGCCTCGACCGCCTCCGGGGCCTGGATCACCGGAAGCCCGGCGTTGATCGCGTTGCGAAAGTAGATCCGAGAGAACGACTTGGCGACAACCGCACCGACGCCCGCATACTTCAGACAGAAGGCGGCCTGTTCGCGGGAACTCCCGCAGCCGAAGTTCCTTCCGGCCACCACCACGTCCCCCGGTTGCACGCTCTTGGCAAACTCAGGGTCGAGATCCTCCATGGCATGCGAAGCCATCTCCACTGGGTCCGTGACAGTGTAGGTGTACTTGCCGGGGAAGATCACATCCGTGTTCACGTCGTCCCCGTATTTCCAAACCCTGCCGCGTACGAGCTTCATCTCCACCACCTCATTGGATTGCCAATCGACCAGAAGCGCCGTCCCGGGACTGTACAACCGCGGACGAGTTACAGGAATTCCCGAGGATCCGAGATCACACCCCGGATGGCGGAGGCCGCCGCCGTAGCCGGGCTGCAGAGGTAGATCTCCGCTTCGCGGTTGCCCTGGCGTCCGCGGAAGTTGCGATTCGACGTGCTGAGGCTCACTTCCCCATTGGCGGGAATCCCTTGATGGCTTCCCATGCACGGGCCGCAGTTGGCATTCAGGATCACCGCCCCAGCCTCGGCCAGGATTTCCAGGTACCCGGCCCGCAACGCATCCAGGTACACCTGCTGCGAAGCCGGGAATACCAGCATCCTCACCTCGGGATGCACCCGGCGCCCTTTCAGGATCCGGGCCACGACTTCAAAATCCTCAAGGCGGGCGTTGGTGCAGGAACCGAAGAAAACTTGGTGAATCCGCGTGCCCGCCACTTCCGACACGGGCTTCACATTGTCCACCGCATGCGGGCAAGCCACCAGGGGCTCCAGGGCGCTCACATCCAGCTCGTGCACTCGGACGTACGTCGCGTCGGGGTCCGATTTGACGACCTCGAACTCCCTCCGCGCTCTGGGACGCACGTATTCGAGCGTGATTTCATCGGGCTCCACGTAGCCTGTCTTCGCCCCCATTTCTGCCGCCATATTGGCCAAGACCATCCGGCTCGACACACTCATCTGCTCGACCGCCTCGCCGGCGAACTCCACCGCCATGTAGTTCGCACCTTCCACCCCGATGCGGCCGATGGCATAGAGCATGATGTCTTTTGCGGAGACGCCCGGGGGAGGGGTACCGCGAAACACCACCCGCATCGTCTCCGGTACCCGCAGCCAGATCCGCCCCGTGGCCATGATCACCGCCATTTCCGAACGCCCGATCCCGGTCCCGAAGGCGCCCACCGCACCGTAGGTGGTGCTGTGGCTGTCCGAACCCACGATGAGGAGCCCGGGCAACGCGAACCCTTCTTCCACCATCACCTGATGACAAACACCCCGCTGGACATCGTAGAAGTTCTGGATCCCATGCTTCTTCACAAACTCCCGGACTTCGCGATGATTCTCCGCGAACTTCTCATTGGGCGGGGGAGACGCATGGTCCAGGATGACCACGTGAAGGTTGGGGTCATAAAGCCGTGCCACGCCAATGGACGCGAAGGTCTTGGCAATGGCGGCGGTGTTATCGTGAGACATGGCGTAGTCCGGGACTACCTCGACGATCTCCCCTGCTGTAACCGCCCTTCCTGCCTTGCGGCCCAGTACCTTTTCCACGAACGTCTTGCCCATGCGGAAGCTCCTCCCAACGATTGCCGAATGCCGCTCCTTGAAACCGCCGAAGCCTAGCCTCCCCCGCTCCTGGGGCTTGGTGAATATATCACCAACCCCTTACATTGTCAATCCCTTTGCAGCTCGCCGGGTCGACACGGGACCATTGCACTTTGTCCTTGCACGGGAGGGCAAAAACGGTTTAATTGAAACGGTTCCTGAATTCCAAAGCTCGAAAGGGAGAGACGCCAGATGCAAATCCCGGTGGAACGGCTCGTGGATCGTTTCCTGCGCTACGTGCAAATGGACACGCAGTCGAGGGAGGGGGTTGCCGAGTACCCCAGCACCGAGGGCCAGCGGCAGTTCCTGCAAATGCTGGCGCGAGAACTCGAGGAGCTTGGGTTGAAGGAGGTCGAGCTCGACCAGCACTTCTACCTCACCGCCACATTACCCAGCAACTTACAGACCCAGGTGCCCGTGATCGGCTTCATCGCGCACGTCGACACCTCCCCCGAAGTCAGCGGGGCCGGGGTGAAGCCGATCATCCACCGGCACTATGACGGGCAAAGGATCCAGTTGCCCGGCGATCCCTCCGTCGTCCTGTCTCCGGAAACGGATCCGGAGCTCGCCAACTGTATCGGGCAAGACATCATCACCTCCGACGGGACGACGCTCCTCGGGGCGGACGACAAGGCCGGCATCGCCGAGATCCTGACCGCCATGGAGTATCTATTGTCTCACCCGGAGATTCCACACGGAACAATCCGTCTGGCATTCACCCCCGACGAAGAGGTAGGCCGGGGGACGGATTTCTTCGACGTGGGTCGCTTCGGAGCTCACTACGCCTACACTGTGGACGGAGGCGCAGCCGGGGAGGTGGAGAACGAAACCTTTTGCGCCGACACCATGACTGTCCGCTTCCACGGGGTCAACGTCCATCCCGGCTATGCCAAAGGCAAGATGGTCAATGCAATCAAGCTCGCGGCCCGGCTCGTGGACAAGTTGCCCAAAGCCAGCATGTCGCCGGAGACCACGGATGGAAGAGAGGGATACGTCCACCCGCATGCCATTGAGGGGGGCGTCGAGTTGGCCGAGGTGCGCCTGCTGATCCGCGATTTCGAGGTGGAGGGGCTCAAGGAGAAGGAGCGCTACCTCTCCCGTCTCGCCGCAAGGATTGCCCGGCAGGTGCCCGGTTCCCGGGTTGAGATTCAGATCAAGGAATCCTACCGAAACATGCGGTACAAGCTCGAAGAGGAACCCCGGGTGGTCGACTTCGCCGTGGAGGCTATCCGGCGAGCCGGACTCGAGCCAAAGTTGACGAGCATCCGTGGCGGCACCGACGGCGCCCGCCTCTGCTACCAAGGCCTTCTCACTCCCAATCTGTTCACCGGAGGACACAACTTCCATTCCCGCAGAGAATGGATTTCCGTGCAGGACATGGCCCGAGCCGTGACGACCCTCGTGCACCTCGTCCAGATCTGGGCCGAGAAGGGACCGATTCGTTGAACTCCATCTCCGAGGAAGCAACGTTCCGCATCAGTCCGTTCCACTCCACACGCGGCGACGGAATACCGAGGCTGTTCCGGTTGTTCTTTCACTTCGAGTTTTTCGTGGAGAAGGTCAGGTGAACCAATCCGCAAGGAGGCGAACCATGCTGAGCGATGCGCTGCAGAACAAATTGAACGAGCAGATCAATGCCGAGCTATATTCTGCATATCTGTATCTCTCGATGTCGGCCTACTGCGAGGCGAAGAACCTTCCCGGATTTGCCCACTGGATGCGCAAGCAGGCCCAGGAAGAAGTGGGTCACGCCATGCGCATCTTCACCTTCGTCAATGACCGGCAGGGGCGGGTGACGCTCCAGGCAGTGGCCCAGCCGCCCTCCGACTTCGGCTCCGCCGTCCAGGTGTTCGAGGCCGTGCTCGAGCATGAACGCAAGGTGACCAAGATGATTCATGAGCTCTACGCCCTCGCCGTGAAGGAAGCGGACTTCGCGGCCCAGGCCTTCCTGCAATGGTTCGTCACCGAACAGGTAGAGGAAGAGAAGACGGCGAACGAAATCCTGGAAGCCCTCCGCATGGTCGGCGACAAAGGCCAAGCTGTGTTCATGCTGGACCGCCAACTCGCCCAACGCTGATCGCTGGACGAGGCGCAGGCCAGCGACTTAGTCCAGCTAAAGATCCCCCGCCCGATTCGCCATCGAGCGTCGGGCGGGGGCACCCCCAGAGCTCCTCGCCCGGAGGTGAAGGATACTACCGGAGGCCATCTCCCCGGCGGAGCCGGCCCGCAGGGACAAAGGGACCGCCCGTGGGGAACGCAGAACACGGTCGAGTGGGGACTTCTCCAAGAAGCGAAGGTCCGCGTCGGAACACTGTCGGCGCCGACGAGGCCTCTTGAAAGGCGAGACTTCCGGTCACAGTCTCCCCCCGCGGAAAAACGGCGGGCAAGGTAGTACGGACTCCGAGCGACGGATCCTTTCCCGCTGCGGCAGGAATGCGGGAGTGGAGAAGGGCAAAGTTGCGGTCCCCTCGCCGATCCGTGAGGAAAAGAACGGGCCGCCGCGAAGTTCTTCTCGCCGGTAGGACTTCCCGCTAATCCATGCGGGCGCTGTTGCGCCACACTCACCGAATGCGCACATACCGCAGCGAGAGAGCGGGGTGATCGATCACACCGAGTTCAGCTCGGGAAGGCGAGGAGCAGTCTGCCCCTCGCGGCCGGGATCGTCATCGATTGGCAGAGGACCGGAGCGTACCCCCACTCCGACCTGCCCCCCCCGCAGGCTACCCGCGAAGGCTCTCGAAGATTCCTCAAATTGCCACGACTGCGCTACTCGTACCAGAATTCGTAGAGGTCGTCGGCGGTGAAGGGATATTGCCGGTCATTGATCAGGGTGAGGCGGATCCCGTCAAACTCGAACGAAAGGGAATCGCTGAATGGGTACCCTCTCACCAGATATGCCAGTCGCTGGAGATCGCCGATGTACACGTAGAGATTAGCCGGGGTCCCCGAGAAGCCAAGCCGGTACCGGTGCTTGACCATCTTCTTGAGATCGGTCTTTTCCAGCACCAACTGGCCCCGCGCGTTTCCCAACACGTGCTGCACGTGCGGTTCCCAAAAGTAGCTTTCGGGCACGAGGAGGCTCCCGTTTTTGGTCCGCACTTTAATGGCCGTCCAGGAGTAGACGGACCCGTAGGCGTGCAGCGTACCTTCCGCGCGGGTCTCCGTCGTGAACATCCCCTCCAACCAGATGCTTTCCTCAGACAAGAAAACCTTGAACCGGTCCCCGTCAATGCGGTTTCCAAGCGGCACGAGAACCCGCTCCTCATACCCCCCAATGACCACGCGCTCGATTCTGTCGTAAGCTACCCGAATTTGCAAGGGAACGGATTCATTGTCTAGCGTGAGACTCCCGTCCCACTCTCCGTCGTATCGCTCCTGGGGGTCCGTGGGGCTGGAGCAAGCCAGCAGGAGGGATAACACTGACCACCCCGCAAGCCACCCAACCACCGCCCATTTCGCTCGGACCAACTTGGCCTCCTCGCAGGTATGGCTCCTACTTCAGTTATGCAGCACACACCTTTGCAACGCTGCGTCCGGGCCAAAAGCTCCCGGGAAGAGGGTGGTCACCCATCTCTGGCCGGGGAAAGGTGCGCGCCCAACACTCACCGGAATGACCTGCCTCAGGCCCTCGGAACTCCTGCGAATTCTCGCCCCCAACTCGTGTAAACTGTCCCTTCCCAACTCAAACTCGCCTGAGCGCCGCTTCTCGACCGCAGGCTCACCGAACAACTCGTGCTGGGCCTGACCCGCTCACCTTCTCAGTCCCGGTAGGCGAAGTTCCAATAGTCCACCCCCACGTTTCTCCGGGCCCGCTCGAGCACGGTCGTGGCCACCTGGCGAGCCTTTTTCGCCCCCATCCTGAGGATATCGAAGACTTCATCCGGATGATTCAGGTAATACTGCCGCTTTTCTCGATAGGGAGCAAAATGATTCCAAATGACCTCGACGAGCTCTTTCTTAACATCCGAATACTTCAGCCCCGGCCTGAGGTAGCGTTCTCTGAGTTCTGCCCTCTCTTCTGGTGAGAGGAAGAGGCTGTAGATGGCGAAGAGGGTGCACTTATCGGGGTTCTTCGGCTCATGAACGGGTGTGGAATCTGTCACGATGGACATCACCCGGGAGCGCAATGTTTCGTAGTCCGAGAAAATATCGATCGTGTTTCCATACGACTTCGACATCTTTTGCCCGTCGATGCCCGGCACGACCGCCACGTCTTCGGCGATGTCCGGCTCCGGCACCACGAAGGTTTCACCGTAGGTGGTATTGAAACGAATCGCAATATCGCGCGTCATCTCCAGGTGCTGCTTCTGGTCCTTGCCAACCGGCACCAGTTCGCCCTCGTAGAGCAAGATATCGGCCGCCATGAGCACCGGATAGCTGAACAGCCCGTGATTCGGAGTGATCCCCTTCGAGATCTTGTCCTTGTACGAATGAGCCCTCTCCAGGAGGCCCACGCTGGTGACATTGGACAGCAGCCAGGTGAGCTCAGTGACCTCGGGCACATCGCTCTGGACCCAGAACACTGACCTTTCCGGATCAATCCCAAGAGCGAGGAAATCGCAGGCCGCTTCAAAGGTTCTCCGGCGCAGAAGCTCCGCGTCGAACACCGTCGTCAGGGCGTGGAAATTCACGATGAAGCAGAATAGCGTGTTGTTCGGATCGGCTTGATACTGGATCATCCGCCGCATCATGCCGAAGTAGTTGCCCAAATGCAGTGCACCCGACGGTTGGATCCCCGACAACACCCGCATCCTTTCCCTCCATCCTGTCTGATCGACCCGTTGCATGGGGCAAAAATAATCGGAATCCCCCCTCAAAACAAGCAAATTGAGCCAGGAGCCCAGGGGACTATACGGCTGTACGGAAAGGAGATCGATGGCAGCAGGGCGACCCGCTTTGGCGGGTCAAAGGAGGCGTCCCCGTCGCGAAGTGCTGCGCCGGCGCGCGACCCCCGCATGTTTGTCGCAACTTTCGGTCGGAGCCAGATCCTTGCGGAATACTTCATTCAGCACGTGGGGACAGTAGGGAGTAGCCAGCTTCTTGGTCTCCGCGCACACGGGCACCCGCACAACTCCGTCGGGCATTTCGAAGTCCAGCACGGGTAGGCCGAGCTCCTCATGCGCTCGCTTCATCAAATTGGCCCAGATGGGGAGCGCGATGACGGCCCCGGAACTTCCCTGCCCGAGGCTGAGCTTGGGCTGATCGAACCCGACCCAGACCCCCGCAACCAATTGCGGGGTGTACCCGATGAACCAGGCGTCTGTGAACTCATTGGTGGTGCCGGTCTTGCCGGCTGCGGGACGCGTGAAGCCGTAGACCGTGCGCGCCGTCACTCCCGTGCCCTGGTCGAGCACGCTACGGAGCATATCCGTCATGATGTACGCCGTCTCCGCGCTCAGGACCTCTTTCCGCTTGGGGAGGTTCTCCTCCAGCACATTGCCAAAGCGATCCGTCACGCGGAGGATGGCCATGGGCTCGCAATAAACGCCGTGGTTATCCAGCGCCGCGAAGGCGGCCGTGAGCTCAAGGGGGATTACCTCCGTGGCTCCCAGTGCGATCGCATCCACGGCGGGCAATGGGGTCTTGATCCCAAGCTTATGTGCGTAGTCCACAACCCGCCTCGGAGGTACCACCTCCTGCACCAGCCTGGCGGCCACAAGGTTCAAGCTGCGGGCAAGTGCTTCCCTCAGCGTAGTTGGTCCCCCTTGCGAGCCGTCGTAATTCTGGGGAGCCCAACGCGACCCATCGGGCATGAAAAGCACCACCGGCTGGTTCAGGAGCTCGTACGTGGGCATGTAGCCGTTGTCGACCGCGGCGGTGTAGGCGATGGGCTTGAACGCGGAGCCGGGTTGTCGCAGCGCCTGTACCGCGCGGTTGAACTTGGACTCGCGGAAATCGCGCCCCCCGACCATAGCCAGAATGTATCCCGTGCTGGGGTCGAGAACCACTACCGCTGCTTGCACCGGTGCCTTAGCGGTCAAGACCGAATCCATCCAGGCGGTATCGGCCAAGGCAGCGCGGTAGGATCTCCCCCCAAGGTCCGCCTCGGTGACGAGTTCCCGCCACTTCCCCGTTTGGATCCATTGGCGATTCATCTTTCGCTGGAGGACCGTCAGACGCTCCTGCACCGCCTGCTCCGCTGCCCTCTGTATGCGCGTGTCCAGCGTCGTGTAAACGGAATAGCCCTCCTTGTAGATCGCCTCGCCGTACTTCGCCTGCAATTGCAACCGGACATACTCGGTGAAGTAGGGGCCGATCCCAGGCGCCTCATCCTCTCGCGTCGCGACCACTCCCAATGGAGCCGCAATTGCCTTCTCGTACTGGCCGCGGGTGATATATCCGACCTTCCACATCCGGTAAAGGACCAGATCGCGCCGCCTCTTGGCCGCCTCCGGGTTCTTCAAAGGGCTGAGCCGTTCTGGCCTCTGGAACAAGGCGGCGAGCAGAGCACACTCCTCGAGCGAGAGCTCCGAGACGTCCTTCCCGAAGTAGAATTGGCTTGCCGAACGCACCCCGTAGTTCCCGTGCCCGAGGTACATGTGATTCAGATACATCTCCAGGATTTCTCGCTTGGTATAGGTGCGCTCGATCTGGATGGCTGTGAGGATTTCCCGGATCTTCCGATCGATGGTTTTCCGGAGACCCAGGTACAATTGGCGCGCGAGCTGCTGCGTGATCGTGCTGCCCCCCTGAGACGGGCTCAGCGTCACCAAATCCACCACGATCGCCTTGAGGAAACGCTCTGGCACAAACCCCCAGTGCTTGAAAAACCGATGGTCCTCCGTTGCCACCACCGCCTGCCAGAGGTAGTCAGGGATTTCTTCGAGCGAAGCCAGGGCCCTCTTCTTGTAAAACAGCTCTTTTATCAACTTCCCATCGATGGAGTAGATTTTTGTCGCGAGCTCGGGCTCGTACACCTCCAGCTGCTGCAGGCTCGGCAGCCCGCGCACAATGTGAACAAGATACAGCGGCAGCACCACAGCCACGGTCACCGCAAGAACGCGAGTGATCTTGCGGCGCTCCCCGCCGAGGCTCCTGATCCATCTCAGTGCCCGCCCCGTCGATTTCCTTCTAACGCGCCGTACCATCGCTCCCAGACTTTGGTATCCTTTAGCAGTGCAGAATAAAAAGCCTCGCCTCCTCGGAACTCAGCCCGTCCCGTGTTCAGGAAGGAGCCCCTCTGCCGCCCACGCGCTCCCGTCCTGGGGCCCTACACCAGATCCGAGCGAGGTAGTCGGCCCGCAGCATCAGCGGCTCACTTCGGTACGAGCTCTCACCGGGAGGGTTTCCAGAGTTTCCGCCCTCCCAGCCCGGCCTGATTCAAAAAGCCATTTTTTCAACGAGGCGACGTTCCCTCGAAGTTCCCCGAAAGTGAATTCGGAAAGCCACTCCCCCGGATTCAGGAAGATGCCCTTCTCCCGCTGCAGCAGCCTTCGCTTGTGCGTGTGGGCCAGGACAACCACGTCGTAGCCCGAGGCCAACAGACTGTCCGCATGCCGGATGTAGTCCGAGTCGTCCAGCTCCCTGTAGGGATGCGCATCTCGCTTGCGACTCAAACCCGCCACCCAATGGGCGAAGGCGTATCCCAGGTCCGGATGGACCCACCGGAAGAGCGCGATGTTCACCCGGTTCTGGAGGACTCGTTTAAGCAGCCGGTACCCCCGGTCATCCCTTCGGAGGCCATCGCCGTGGCTTGCATAGATGCGGAGCGTGCCGTGCTGGAGCGTGGCCGCATGCCGATGTACGGGAATTCCCAACCTTTTCGGAAAAAAATCCCGCATCCAGAAATCGTGATTGCCGGCCACGTAGTCCACAGCCAAGCCCTTCTCCACTTGTTCTGCCAGGACGGCTATGACCCGAAAATGCTCCGCTGCCACGACGTACTTGTACTCGTACCAGAAGTCGAAGAGATCCCCGCAAATGACAAGACGGTCCTGCCACGGATCCAAACTCCTCAAGAAGGAGAGAAGAACCTCCTCTTTTCGCAACTCTTCCTCCAGACCTCCCTCGCCCAGATGGGCATCGCTCAGGAAGAGCATTCTCTCCCGGTCCGGCGCCTGTCCACTTTCCTTGTCGATCCTTCTTGCCACGCTTTCATCTCACCAGCGCAAGACCACGGCCCCCCAGGAAAACCCGGCCCCAAAGGACGCCAGCACAACGACATCGCCGTCCCGGATCCTGCCCTCCATCAGGGCTTCATGCAGGGCCATGGGGATGGAGGCCGCCGTCGTATTTCCGTAGCGCGCAATATTGCTGTACACCTTTCCTTCGAGCCCGAGCCGAGCCGCCACCGCTTCGGTGATCCTCTGATTGGCCTGATGCGGGACGACGAGATCGACGTCCTCCACACTCAGTCCCGCTGCAGCCAAAGCCTCCAGAATCACCTCCGGGAAGCGAAGCACCGCGTGCCGGAAGACCTCGCGCCCATTCATCTTCGGATAGATCGAGCCCCGCTCGATCATCTCCGGCGTGAGACGGGGCCGCTTCCGGCTTCCGGGATCTTCCAGCCAGAGGTGGAAAGCGTACTGACCATCCGTGTGGAGGGCGAAGCCGAGGACCCCCCGTTCCTCTTCCGTGGCTTCCAGAATCACCGCGCCGGCACCATCGCCAAAGAGGACCGACATGTCACGTCCCCGGGGGCTGAGATCCAGTCCTGAGGACTGAACCTCGGCCCCCACCACAAGGGCCTTCTGGCAAGCTCCTGTCCGAATGAACTGATCCGCCACCACTATGCCGTAGACGAAACCGCTGCATTGATTGCGGATGTCGATCGCGGCCACCGGCGGTAAACCCAGCTTCGCTTGAAGCAGCGGGCCGCAACCTGGGATCGGGTAGTCGGGGCTGAGCGTGGCGAAGACGACTAGGTCCACATCCTCAGGCCGGATCCCAGCCCGTTCCAGGGCTTGCCGGCTTGCCTCAACGGCCAGGTCGGATGCCCCCACCCCGTCGTCCGCCCATCGCCGTTCCCGGATACCCGTCCGCTCCACGATCCACGTGTCTGTAGTCCCAAGCAGCGCTTCCAGCTCGGCGTTAGTGACCACCCTCGGTGGCACGTACATCCCCGTGCCCGTGATCCTCGCCCGCCTCATGACGCGCCCCTCGGCAAAGCACCGACGGGCATCTTCCGCTGCGTGGCGGAAACATCGTCCCCCACGAAGCCTCGGCGCAAGATCGTTCGAAGGAATACCTTAGGCATCAACACCCGATCCGTGATCAAGAAGGCGAAGACCGCGTACACCAGGCCGATCAGCAGGTCGACGATGTAGTGCTGATTCAGATAAACCGCTGAGAACCAGACGCCCGCGGGGTAAAGGGCCAGCGGCAGGAGGCCACGCCGAAACCGGCGGTAGGTGAAGAAACTGATGACCAGCGGGTACGCTCCATGCAGCGAGGGAACCGCCGCGAAATGATTGGGATTGAAGCCGCCCCACAGGGTCTGGAAGAATTTCACCTTCAGCATTCGGTCCACGTTAATCAGCGAACCGGCCCCGAGCCCCCAGTAGCTGGTCGGAGGAGGCTGCGCGAACCCTTCGTGGTATACGTACCACGGAGGGGCAGCCGGGAAAAGCAGGAATGTGGTGAGGGCTGAGAAATTCAGCACGGTTAGGGTCCAGACGAATCGATAAAAGTTGTCCCTCTCGTCCAAAGTATGCCAAAACACCCAGCCCAGGAGCAGGGGCAATCCGAAATGCAAGGTGTAGAAGAGTCCACCCGACGCATCCAGCAGTGACTTCAACACAGCCCCCTGCCACCGCAGCTGCCAATCCTGGAAGAAAAAGCAGGGAATCTGCCCACCGAAAGCCCAGCTGAAAAGGGCGTGCTCCCATCGGTACGGGGCAACGGTGTGAACAAAGCCGCGCAGATTATCCACAATCCCTCGCATCATGTCATATGCTATCCAGAACAAAACGAAGGGGGACCAGTCCACAAGGAATCGCTTGCTTCGCTCCTTGCCGAAAAGCAAGGAAATCGCCAGTAGAGCCAGGAACACGTGGTCAGGTCGCACCCGGATCGCCTGGTTCACGAGCACCAGGTACACCACCACCGCGACGAGGACGTACACCCTCCACCGCTGGTCAGGGCTCCTCAGCCTTTGTAGAAACTCGCGGAACAACGTTGCGCCCTCCCTGCGTTGGATTTGGAGTCGCTGGTTTGCGAAGGAGGGCAATCCACTGAAGCGTCGTGCTCTTGCCCTCCAAAAACTGCAAGCCAGCGCCGTCCCACTCCGTGCCCACTTCCCCTGGCGTTCGCAGATACAGGGGCATGCCCCAAACTCTGCGCATCCGATTCAAGCCAGAGCGAGGGCTGATGGTCACCACGGCATGGCCTCCGGGGCACAGGACCCGTGAGATCTCGCGCCACAGGCGCGATTGGTCGGGGACGTACTCACTCACCCCAAGGGCAGTGACCAGGTCCGCGGAGCCGGCGCGGAAGGGAAGGGCCCGCACGTCTGCCACGACTACCCGCGCTTCTCGTCTCCCCGCACCCTCGGCCATCCTCCGGCTCCAATCCACCCCTACACGAATCGAGGACCAGTCGACCACCCCGAAGACGGCTCCGTCGCCGCACCCGAGATCGAGCCAGACTCGAGGCTGGGCGAGCTGGATTAGCAAGCCTCGAACTTGCCTCAGCTCGCCCTTGCGAACCGCCGACGCCGGAAAAACCCTTCGCGCGGCGAGGAGCCATCGTGCTCCCCGGTCCCACTTCGTTCGTTCCCCACGCCCCGGGGAACTTCCGGAACGGGCCTCTTCGCCTTGGCCAAACTCGGGGCCCTCGCGCCGCTTTCCCGCCCTGAAGCGGGGCCACCTCCTTCCTGCCAATGTCCTGCACCGCAGGGTCACGTCGCAATCCTCGCGAACCAACTGCGCCGCACGATGATCGCGCCTTCCGGGCAGGATTCCGCGCAGCACCAACAGTCGATGCAAAGATCGTATCGGAATCTGGGCAGGCCATGCATTGAGATCGCTCCCATTGGGCAGCCGCGGGCGCAGATGCCGCATCCAGTACACTTCTTCGCGTCCACCCCTGGGTGGATCCAAAGCTGTTTTCCAAAGAAACGCAGGGCCGGCCGCGGAAGCTGGCGCAACATGCGATTGCTGGGAAGTGGATAACGTCCCAGCGGAAATGTTCCCACCTTGCCCCCGACGTCGACACGCTCAAACCCAGCATGCCCGAGGCCAAGCTCCACGCCGATGCGGTTCGTGGCGATCTCGAGCGGACGAAAGCCCAAAACGGCCGCGGCCGCCAGATCCACCGCAAGCCCATCCCGCGAGGCCAGGAGCACGCCGGGATGCACCACCTCCCCATTGGCGGGGCCATTCCCGGCCATGGCGGTGATCCCGTCGAGCAGGGTAATTGCGGGACGCGTGACTCGGTACAACTCCACCAGGACGCGAGCGAAATCGTCGGGATGAAGCGCGAAACGATGCCAGTTCGTCTTTTCCCCGCCCGGGAGGCAACCGAACATGTTCTTCACCGCCCCGGTGAGAAGCGTCAGATTGTGCGTTTTCAACTTGGGGAGGTTCACAATTAGGTCCGCTTTCCGGGTCACCCACTGGCTCACATGGAAACGGTACCCGCCGCTCACAATCTCCGCGATGCCATCCGTTTCGAATCGGACCAGCTCGGCTCCGGTGCGCTCTGCGACCCCGAGGAAACCAGTCTTTTCCCAGAATCTTCGGATCGAGCCCCGCAGCTGAGGTGGGCTATCCCCAATGACGGCCTTTGCCCCCCTCCGCTGGACGAACCGCACTGCCGCTTCGAGTATAGCGGGATGCGTCGTCACTGCGCTTTCGGGCGTCCGGTCCGAGAGCATGTTGGGCTTGATGAGGACGGTCATCCCCGGCCGGATGAGATCTTCCTCCCTCAGACACTCCTCCAGCAGGTCGGCGACCGCCTGCTCGACTGCGCTGGAATTGTAGTCCGAAAGGGCTGCGGCGAAGACGATCTGGTCGCGGCTCAAAACCGATGAGGGTCCGCCGACCTTTGCCTCATGCGCGGACAAAGTACTTCCCCGTAAGCTGGGTCACCAGATTCTTCAGTTCGAGGGACAGCAGCGCTGCCAGCACGCGGCCCGGATCCTCCCCCACTTCCGCCGCCAGCGTGTCGATGTGTTTGGGTTCGCCAGACAGTGCGTCGAAAACCTTCTTCTCCAGTCCCGAAAGCGGCGGTTGCGGGGGCTCCCGCCGAACCTCGCGTAGGAGGCTGGGGAGCTGAGGACGGATCTCGTCGAGGATGTCGTCAGCCGACTCCACCAGCTTCGCCCCATCTTTGATGAGCCGGTTCGTGCCGCGGCTCTTCTCGCTCGTCACATTCCCTGGAACCGCAAAGACCTCCCGGTTCTGCTCAAGCGCGTAGCGCGCCGTGATCAAAGCTCCGCTCTCCTCTCCCGCCTCCACCACCAGGGTGCCGACACACATGCCCGCGATGATCCGGTTACGGCGCGGGAAATTCGGAGCGTCCGGCTTCGTCCCGAGGGGGAGTTCCGACAAGAGGGCTCCCTGGCTCGCAATCTTCCGCGCCAGGTCAGTGTTCTCGCTGGGATAGATCACGTCCAGTCCGCTTCCCAGCACTGCCACAGTGCGGCCGCCGGCGCGCAGAGCAGCGCGATGCGCAATGGTGTCCACGCCACGCGCCAGACCGCTCACGATGGTCACGCCGCGCTCCGCCAACTCGCGGCATAGCTTCTCAGCCATCACCCGCCCGTAGGAGGTGGGAGTTCGAGTCCCCACCACGGCCAGGTAAGTCTCCTTTTCGCCGGCCAGACTTCCCCGGCAATAGAGGAGGGGAGGAGGATCCGGAATCTGCTTCAGTGCGCGGGGATAGGAGGGATGCCAGTAGGTCAGGAACTCTACCCCGAGACGCTCCGCACGCCGCACCTGGTCCCTGGCGAACTCCCGGTCTGCCTGGGTCTTGGTCCTTTGCGCCATGGTCACGTCGATCCCGTCGACGCGACACAGCTCCGAGATGCTGGCGCCCAGCACAACCTCTGGGGAGCCGAGTTTGCCCACCAGGGCCAACACCCGCCTCGGACCCAGCCCCGGCACGGAAAGCAGGGTGAGCAGAGCCTCCACGTCAACCATCGACCTTCAGCCCCCAACGACCAGCTCGCGCTCCTTGCGACGAGCCTCCTGAAGCTCATGCCACAGCGTTCGAACCAACTCGCCGATCCCTTCGCCGGTCACTGAGGAAATGGTCAACCAGCCGCGCTCCCGGCACTTCTCCCTCACTTCCCTCGCCACCTCTTCGGGAAGCAAGTCCATCTTGCTCAGCGCCACAATCCCCGGCTTTGCCGCCAGGGAGGGATCGAACTGCCTTAGCTCGTTCCGAAGAACGGCCAGGTCCCTTTCCGGCTCGGGCCGAATGGACTCGATCAGGAACAAGAGGACCCGGGTCCTCTCGATGTGCCGGAGGAATTGATGTCCCAGGCCCTTCCCGAGGTGAGCCCCTTCGATGAGTCCCGGAATATCCGCCATGACGAAGCTTTGTCCCTCGCCCACATGCACGATCCCAAGATTCGGCGTCAGGGTGGTGAACGGGTAGTCCGCAATCTTGGGACGCGCTGCGCTCACGCGCGAGAGGAGAGTGGACTTGCCCACGTTTGGGAAACCGACGATCCCTACATCGGCCAGGAGGCGAAGTTCCAGCTCCAGCCAGCGCTCTTCGCCCGGTTCCCCCGGCTCCCATTCCCGAGGCGCCTGATGAGTGGAGGTGGCGAAGCGCGCGTTCCCCCGCCCCCCTTTTCCGCCTCGGGCCACCACACACCTTTGTCCCGCCTCCACCAAGTCGGCCAGGACTTCGCCCGTGGCCGCATCGCGCACGATCGTGCCCACCGGCACCCTCAGGATCACATCCCTGCCGCGGCGACCGTGCCGCATCCCCCCTTGACCATGCTGACCCCTCTCAGCCTGGAAATGCTTGCGGAAGCGGAAATCCAGAAGCGTGCCCAGGTTCGCGTCCGCTTCGACGATGACGCTCCCTCCATCCCCACCGTCCCCGCCGTCCGGGCCACCCTTGGGCACAAACTTCTCCCTTCGAAAGCTGACGCACCCGCTTCCCCCGTGTCCCCCGCGCACAAAGATCTTGACGTAGTCGACGAACATCCGCTACCCGCTGGGTCTCCCTTATCCCGTGCCTCCGACCGGCTTGCCTGTGAGCGGAAGAAGGTTTTTCACCCCGGCGAGGTCAACCGTTGTTACGCCCAGGGCGGCCCGCAAACCGACCGAACCAGCTTACACGAACCGATCCATATTCTCCACGATGGCCGCCCCGAACTCCGAGCACTTTACCTCCGTAGCCCCTTCCATCTGACGCGCCAAATCGTATGTCACGCGCTTTTGCTGGATGGTGGCGCTCAGGGCTTCCTCGATCAGCGTGGCGGCTTCGTCCCAGCCAATGTACTGGAGCATCATGACGCCGCTGAGGATGAGAGATCCGGGATTCACCTTGTCGAGGCCAGCGTACTTGGGAGCGGTGCCGTGGGTCGCCTCGAAGAGAGCGACGAAGTCTCCGATATTGGCGCCGGGGGCCATGCCCAGTCCCCCCACCTGCGCCGCGGCCGCATCGGAGATATAATCGCCGTTCAGGTTCGGGGTCGCGATGATGTCGTACTCATCCGGCCGGGTCAAGATCTGCTGGAACATGTTGTCAGCGATGCGGTCTTTTATGACGATCTTACCGTCCGGGACTTGCCCTCCGAACTTCTCGGCCACTTCCGCCTCGGTAATCGTGTACTCCGGGAACTCCTCCTTCGCCACCTGGTACCCCCAGTCCCGGAACGCCCCTTCCGTGTATTTCATGATGTTGCCCTTATGCATCAGGGTGACGCTCTTGCGCTTGCGGGAGATGGCGTACTGGATGGCTTTCCGGACGAGGCGCTTGGTGCCATAGATGCTTATGGGCTTCACCCCGATTCCGGAGTCCTCGCGGATCTCGATGTTGAGCTCCTTGGCTAAGAACTGACGCACTTTCTCTGCCTCGGGGCTCCCTTGGGGCCACTCGATCCCAGCATACACGTCCTCCGTGTTCTCGCGAAAGACCACGATGTCCAGCAGTTCGGGATGTTTGACCGGGGAGGGAACCCCCCGATACCATTTCACCGGGCGCACACAGGCATACAGATCCAACACCTGCCTGAGGGTCACGTTGAGGCTCCGGTAGCCCCCACCTACCGGGGTGGTCAAGGGTCCCTTGATCGCCACAATGTGTTCCCGAATGGCCTCGATGGTCTCCTGAGGCAGGACTTCGCCGTAGAGTTTCTGCGCCTTCTCGCCGGCGTAGATTTCGTGCCACACGATCCGCCGCCGCCCCTTGTAGGCTTTCTCCACCGCCGCGTCGAAGACCATCCGGGCCGCACGCCAGATGTCCGGACCGGTCCCGTCTCCCTCGATGAACGGGATGATGGGATCGTCCGGGACTTGCAGCTTCCCAGCTACGACCTCGATCTTGTGCCCACTTTCCACCCTGTTGAAAGGATTCGCTCCCGCCATCGCGCACCTCCTCCCTGGTTACCCTCGCACGCTGCGGGCCTGCGCCCCGCAAGCCCTTCTCCACACAAAACGTTAGCAAAAATTGGCCACAAAATCAACGGCTCGCAAGGCGACAGAGGCCCGATCCACGCACTTGCCCAGCCGGAGGAGCTCCTATGGGGGTCACCCAAGCTGCCGCGCACCTGCCGCAGTGTCCCCCAATAATGGGAGAGGCCGACGCGTGGGCGTCGGCCTCTCCTGCGGATATCACGATTCCGAGGAAGCGCTCCAAAACCCCTCACGACGAGGCCGATTTGGAGAAGAACTCCATACGCTTCTGTTTCGTGTCCAGATCCAACTGTTTCAGGAGCCTCCGCAGCGCCAGGAACCCTACTTTCACATTGCCGAACCGGGCGGTGTTCAGTTCCTTCTTGATGGTCCACACGTTCGCATCGGGCTTTTCCCGGACGATGGTGCGGATCTTCTCCGCCAGTGCGTCCGGAACTGATTCCCTCTCCGCACGAGGCGACTTGGCCTTGCCCTCCTCGCGCACCACTCCTAGCGCCGCTTGCAAACCCTCCTCGGAATAGCCAGCCGGCGGCGGCACCTTGCCAAAATCGCGCACTGCATCTTCGATCGTGTCGAAGGCCTTCAAAATGTAATGGAACTCGAGGAGTTCAAAAACCTCGTAGACATCGGGGACCATCCCCACCAGCTTGAGGTCTCCGCCCTTCTCCCGGAGGTTCTTGATCTCACTGATAAAGATCCCCCACCCTGCGCTGCTGATGTAGTCAACGTCGCTCAGGTCGATGATGATGTTGTAGTTCCCTGCCGCGATGAGCGCCTTGAGGGAGTTCTCCAGTTCCGAGGATGTGGTGGTGTCGATGTATCCCCCCACCTTGATGACCGCGATATCCTCCCTCGGCCCTTTCTTCTCAACTGCCAGCTGGATCCCTTCCATTCCCCTTATCTCCCGAGCAGAACGCTTTCGATGGCAGACGGCCGGCTCAATTTAGCTGCAAGACCGTTAAATGTCAAGGGGAAGCTCCTCCCCCGCGCGCCATGAGCCGCTTTGCCTTCTGAATGTTGTGAAAGATATCCCGCCGCGATGGGTCGATCCTCAGGATGCTCTGCCACTCTTCAATCGCCTGGGCATACTGGCCACGATTGGCAAAGATCACCCCCATGTTTTCGTAGGCGTCGGTGTCCAGAGGATCCAGTTCTTTCACCCGCTGGTAGGCCTGCACCGCCTCATCGTAGCGGCCCGCCCGGTACAGCGCATTCCCGAGGATGTACCAAGCTTCTTTGTAGCCGGGGAACTCCTCAATCACCTTCCGAAATTCCCGGATCGCCTTCTCATATTCCTTGCCTCGGTAGAACCGGAGTCCCCGTGCAAGGTGCCGGCGCCGCTCCGCAAGCCGGTCGCTGTCCTGCGCCTTCGAAGGCGAGAGACCGTCGTCTCTCCCCACCTCGGCATTCGCTCTGCTCTTCTGGCGAACAGGGGGAGAAGGAGGCAGAGGGGCAACGTAGTCCAGCTCCTCTTCGATCGAACGTACCAGGTCCACGAAACTCACCGGCTCGGGAGCTGTCTCGCCCGACCTGCGTCCATCCTCCGACTCCTCGTCCAACTGGCCCCGGAGGACGTCCTCAATCCCCGCCAGCACATCGAGGTCCGCGAAGTCCTGCGCCACCTCTTCGGCGGGCTCCTCCACCCCCAGCTCCTTCTCCAGTTCGCGCGAGATGAGCGCGGTAATGTCCTCCGCCTCTCCAGCCTCCGTGGCGATCGGTTCCTCCGGGGCTACCTCCTCCTCGAGCTCGCCTTCCGAGGCGAGGAGCAGTTCATCCAACGAGGCAGCCAGCGGCAGCCCTTCCGCCGAGGATGGACCCGGCGTGTCCGCTTCGGCTTCTTCCGAAACCTCCTCCCCGGAAAGCTCCTCCGATTCCTCCTCCGCCGACAGGAAGGTCTCCAGGAACTCCTCCGCCAAGTCGGTGGGGCTGCGGTCCTCGGCCGCCGACTCCGTTTGCCCCGGGAGTTCCTCCCCGACGCCAAGCTCGCTCGCCCCTTCCTCTCCCTTCAGCGCGAGTTCGGCCGTTTCCCCCAATTCCAGCGCCTCCTCCGGGACAAAGCCCGGGATTACCGGCTGCCCGTCAAGTGTGAGCAGCGGGGCACCCGGCGGCTTCGGCCGATTCTTGTGGGCGTTCCGGGCCGCAAACGCCTCCCGCATCTGTCGGGTGTTCAGTCGACTCCGAACCAGCTCCTCGTAGATCTTGCTCTCGCTGATTTGGGTGAAGCCGTACCGCTCCGTATTGAGCTCCTCACTGATGCGCTTCGCCCCGTACTCGGGATGGCGCAGGATCACGTCGTAGATCTTGACCTTCTCTTCGATGCTCAAATGCTTCGCTTCGATGGAGATCTCCTCGTCCTCCCGCTCGAAGGACTCCAGCCCCTTCGTATCGAAGAGCTTCTTGTACCGCGTGTAGTAGGCATGGGTGGTGATCCCGGCCAGCTCGCAGGCCTCGCGGATGCTCTTCCCCGCGAGAACCAACCGATGAGCCTCCTTTGCCCGATTGAATTCGACCTTTTCCGGCGTCAGCTTCTCCTTGATGACGACCACGGTCACGTCGTCACTCTGCGGTTCTCCTTCCGTGAAGGAGTGGAGCTCATCGCGTAGTTTCTCGACGAAGGCCTGCGCCGGCAAATGGGCATACTCCCGTACCACCTGGAGCAGGCGTTCCTCCCCGAACAATTCCCTGCGGGGATTCATCGCCTCGGTGATCCCGTCGGTGTACAGGATGACGATGTCGTCCTCGACAAGGCGGATCGTGTCGGATTCGATCGATTTGGCGAAGGCGTCGGGGTCGGGCAGGTCCAGGCCGATGGGGAAGCCACGGGGATTGAGGTAGTACGTCTTCCGCGTGCGCCCTCGGTAGACGATCATGGGATTGTGGCCGGCGCTAGCGTAGTTCAGACGGCGACGCCGCGTGTCCAAGATGGCGTAGAAGATGGTCACAAACATGCCCTTCTTCATGTCGCGGATCACGGCGTCGTTCACTCGCCGCAGAACTTCTGCGGCGTCCAGAACCCCTCTGGCTTCCGTACGCAGGGCCGTGCGGATCATGGTCATGACAAGGGAGCCGGGCACCCCCTTGCCCGAGACGTCGGCCACGACGATGCCGTACACGTCCTTGTCCACTTCGAGGAAATCGTAGTAGTCCCCGCCGACGACCTTGGCCGCCTCGTATAGCGCGCTGATCTCGTAGCCTTCCAGCTTCGGAGCCTCCGAAGGGAGCAGAGCCCGTTGAATGTCCCGCGCGAGCTCAATGTCCCGGTCCAGCTCCTGCTTCTCCGCCAAGGTCTTCTCGGATTCCTTCAGCCTGTGCGTCATTGTGGTGAAGGCCTTGGCGATCTCCGCCACCTCCGACCCTTCGTCCATCGCCAGCTCTTCGGCAGGCGGCGGCACACCGCGACCGCTTTCCCTGACCCAGTAGGCGAGCTTCCGCAGAGGGGTAGTGACCAAGTACACCAGGAAAAACACCCCAGCATAGGAGATCACGAGGGTTACCGCCGCATTCCGCAGGCGAGCCAGACGAGCAGCCCGAATCTCGCGGTTGGCCATCTCCTTGCGGACCCAGATGTGAGCCGTGCCAATCGGGGGCTCGCCATCCCGGATAACCACCGGGGCGGAGATATCGAACACCTCCGTTCCATCCGGCAGGCGGTAGTACGTGGCCCACTCGTTCACCCGCACGTGGGTCGCTGGCAGCTCGAATTGCTCTTCGATTTCGAAAAGCCGGGTGCTGAAAAGGATCAGCCCGTTCGGATCCACGACGAAGGCTTTGAGCACGAGCTGTTCGTTCCCCTTGAGGGAGCTTTTCAGGGCACGTCCTGCAAACAGCTGCATCTCCGTTGGGCTGGTGGCCTCCGCGATGGCCGCAGCGACGCTGTTCGCCACAGGAATACAGATATCCCTGCCGCGACCCACATGCTGACTGATCACTTGGTCATCCAGCCTGAAGAACTGCGCGGAGTAGAGCGCAGCCACGATCACCGTCATCACGGCGCAGGCAACCAGGGAGTAGCGGACTTTCAGCCCTACGGGCATCGCCGGGACAGACAGGAAACGCCGGCCCTGTCGCTCCCGAAACTTGATCAGACGAAGCTCATTGCCCTCGGGCGTCTTCTGGTAGTCGATTTGATCGACAAGCTTGCGGATGATGAAAATGCCAAGTCCGCCCCGCTTGCCTTGATCCACATACTCCCGGAGGTCCGGCAAACGAACCCGCCGCGGATCGAAGTAGCGGCCTTGGTCGATGATGCTCACCTCAACACGATCCCGCAGCCCGCGGACCCGAATCGTGACAGATCCCCTCGACTGACGGTAGGCGTGCTTGATGACGTTGCTGACCGCCTCCTCCACCGCGTAGCGCAACGCGTTGGCCATCCGCGGAGTGCAGCGTGACTTCCGGGCTGCCCGGACCACAAACTCCCGGATCTCACGCAGGTAGTCCGCGTGAGCCGGTACCCGAAGCTGTTGCCATTCCGGTCTCTTCATTGCAATCGCGGACCTATTTCTTCCTCAAGAGCTCTCGCGCCTGGTCGATGGCGTCCAGGATGCGCTTGTTGTAGGGCTGGAGCCTTCGGCACTCTTCCCAAACCTGAAGGGCCTTCTCATACTCCCCGTTGGTGAAATAGTCCAGCCCCTGGAGGTACTTCGCGCGAACCTCATTGGTCAGGGGCTCGTCCTTTGCGAAGGCGCGGGACTTCGCGTCCTCATACCAGCGACGGACCTCAGCATTGTCCGGCTGGAGAGCGAGCGCCCTCTCGAAGGCCTTCATCGCGGCTTGGTAATCCTTCTCCGCGTAGTAGCGGATCCCCTGTTCGAAGCTGCTACCGAAGTCCAATTGCGCCTCAATGGCGCTGATCTTGCCCTGAAGCAGCTTCACGATCTCGGGGCGGTCCACCGCCAAGCGCTGAGCTTCGCGTAGTCTTGCTACCGCCTCGCGCTTGTTGTTGGCCTGCACGAGTCGCTGCGCCTCGACCGCCAGCTGTTCGATCATCTTGTCGATCTCCTTGTGGACCTGCTGCACCATCTGCTTGGCCAAATCGTTGTCCGGCTGGCGCTCGAGGATCATGTTGAATTCGCGGAGTGCCTCCAAGTAATCGCCCGTCTCAAGGAAAGCCAGCCCCTTGTTGTAATGCTCGCGCGCGAATCTCTCCTGCTCCTGGCGGAGCTGGCTCTCCAAGTCCTTGCGCGCTTGCTCCTCCGCCTCCTTGCTCAGCGCCTCATCGATCCTCTGCTGAGCCTGGGTGAAGAGGGATTGCGCCTCGAGGTTCTCCGGGTCCAGGACCAACACCCGCTGGAACTCGCGGTAGGCCGCAAAGTAATCCCCCTGCTCGAGCAACCTTCGGCCCTCCCGCAAGCTGCGGTCGATCTGCTGACGTTTCTCCATCTCGAGCTGGCGCTGTACCAGCTCCTCGCGCTCGCGCGCCTCTCGCTCGCGGATCTCCTGGACGATTTCCTCCCTCGTCTTGCCAATCTCCACGGTGAGGGAGAAGCGATGGCTCGGGGTCAGTTCATGCGGAAAGAAGCGCCCGTACGAGTAGTCAAGCCGGAAGCCCTGCTGGCTCCAGCCGGCCCCGAAGCTCCATTGCCCATCGTTCACGCCGAAGCGGAGCGCGACCCGTTCTCCGTAGACATACTCCGTCCCGAAGTGGAAGCGGGTCGGAGCCTGGTCACCCTGTTCGAGATCGAAGTACAGCCGGGCCCGGCTTCCGAGCGCGCCAAGTCCGACGGGGATGGCGATCCCCGCCCGGATGTCGTGCGGGATGTAGTTCGGCTGCTCCACCAGCCGCGTGGAGGGTGCGATTGCATTCATCATCGACACACCGAGAGACAGCCCCTGAAGAACATCCCCGGGCAGATTGGGCCTCCATACCAGCCCCGCGTCGGCCCCTACCCCGGAATCCGTGAAGTTCCAGATCGACTCCCGGTGAAACTTGAACGATACCCCGGCCGTCAGCGAGAAGCGGAGCTGTTTCGAATAGCAGAAGACGAACTCATCCTGGCTGACGTCGAAGGTCCCTTGGGCGACGTTATGCTCGTCCCGTAGCTCAAGCCCAGCCGTACCAATCCGAGCCCAACCGATCGCGAAGGTCCCGACCGACAGCGTGGGATGGACGTAGCCCACAAACCCATAGTAACTATCGGCTAGAAGATTCGCGTAGAAAACCGAAACGGACTTCCGCTCGATGAGGTCCAACGCACCAGGGTTCCACATGATCGCCGTGGGGTCGTCGGGCAAAGCCACGAAGGCCCCGCCCATCCCCAGCGGCCTAGCTCCCGCTCCCAGGGTGAACACACTTTGGATTCCACCCGATTGGGGCTGAGCGAGCTGGGCCATCCCAAAGGTTAGGAGGAGTACAGCGAACATTTGCCATCGGCCGTGGCTCATGCCGACCTCCTCAATGCCCGGGTCAGAGCTGCGACGTCCGCATGCCGGCTTACCCCTCATCGGACCACCGCCACTTTGGTCATGGCGGATTCCCCCGTGCCCGTGACGATCTGCACCACGTAGACACCGTTCAATACGGCCATCCCTTCGCCGTTTCGGCCGTCCCAGGTCACGTCGCCGTCGTGCATGCCCTCCCGGGCCCGGGGATCCGAAGCATCAAAATGCCTGCTCCACACAAGCTCACCGGCCAAGCTGTAAATGCGGATGTCGACACTGGTCGTCTGCCGGAGGTAGTAGACGATCGTCACGTATTTTCGCGTGCCGTAGCCGAAGGGATTCGGGTAGCAGCCGAAGCTCTTCTTGAGATCCGGGGTCACCACCACGCTGAAATCGGAGACGAGGTTGAGGGTGGGGATCGGGTTGCCATTCCGGTCGCCGATCACCACAGGTGTCCCGGATTCCGCGTCCACCACGTCCAGATCCGCCACGCTCGCAATCTGGACCCGGAAATCCTCCACCTGGCTTTCCGGCAGAAGATCTATGTTCAGCACGTAATCGCGCACGACGCCGCCCACGAGGGTATCACCCCTCCCGTCTCGGAACACGACCGACACCGGGTTGCCATTGCCGAGCGTTTCGCTCCGTGCGATTGCCTGCCCCGGAGCCCCCGCCAGGGAAACCCAAACCTGGCTCGCTACCGCGGACGGCGCGATCTCCTTCCCGTGACGGTCCGTGAAACGGACCCGAAGCTTGCGCACGAGGACAGGGTCGCCCCCGCTTTCTCCCCGATTCTCCAATCGGAATCGCAACAGCGCCACACCCGTCTGCCCCGAGGCCACGGTATTGCTCTTCTGCACGGACTGCGCGGTGAAGATCACCATCTTGGCTTGAACCGAAACCGTCAGCGGGATCTGACTCCGCACCACCTCGGCCGCCTCGCCCGAATTCTCGTCCAAGGGCACGTCCAACAGGCTTGCCAGAAGCGTGTACTGCTTGCCCCTTTCCTTGGGAGCCTGGAGATGCCAGACGACCCTGCCGTCCCGACTTCCGGCCACGGAATCTTCAAGGAAGATGAAACCCGGAGGGGCCGAAAGCTTCATCTTCAGGCTGTCGTCGACGATCCAGCCTGCGTCGCCGAGGTTTTCGAGCCATGCTGTGACGGTGAATGTCTGGCCCGTCCATACGCTGCCACTCTGGGCTGCCGGCGGCTGGGTGATTGCCGCGGCCAACTGCAACCGGGCCCGTTGCACCGTCGTGACGGAGACCACGTCCCGGTCCCGCAGCACCTCCGCCTTCTGGTAGGAATTCTCATCGCGCGGACGATCCTCCAACTGGAACTCGATGTTGTGGGTGGCCAAGGTGGGTTTCGTCGGCGCTTCGAGCTCCCAGCTCAGTTCCGGGTTGCGGCTCGCCTTCACCTCGGTTTCCCCCGGGGCAAGTTTGTACCCAGCGGCGACCGGCATGGAGATGCGCACCCGGAAGCTGTCGCTCCCCACAAGACCTGCCGTGCCCCGATTCTCGATCCTCGCCTTTACTACAAAACGTTGGCCCGTGGACAACACCCCGTCCGCCGCCCCTGCAGGCGCTTCAATGGACGGCCTCAAGATCAGGCGCGCCCTCTCCACAGTCTGCACGACGAGCGGCTCGGAAACGTCGCGTAGGGTGAGGGTGTCGTTGTTTGCGTCGCGTGCGACGAGCGAGACCCACACCGTATCCGGGGAGGGGCTCGTTCGGTCGGGAGCTACCACCTGCCACGATGCACTGACCCCCCGCCCGGCCAAAACCTTGGAAAGGGTGCTGGCAGTGAAGTACTCCCTGGAGCTGAACCAGATGTAGGCTTCCACATCACCCGCTACGCCCTCCGCAGTCAACACAGCCGTCACCACGAAGGTCTGCCCAGACGACACAACCCCGTCCCTTGCGCCCTCGGGTGAGGCGATGAAGAGAGAATCAAGCCGCACGTACCCGCCTGGTACAGTGGAGACGGTCAAATCCTGGCTCCAATGCGCCAGATTTGCGGGACCGTCGGTGTTTTCGTCGTTCGGCCGACTCTCAAAATACACCGTCAAGATGTCCGGATCGCGGGGACGGTCCGGAGCCCGAAGCCGCCAGGTGACCGTTTGGGTCTGGACGTTCGGAGCCATTTCGAACGTCCGCACGAGACTGTCGGCTTCGGCTTCGTCCAGATCGACACCCGTGTTCCCGAGGTCCAACCGCAGCCTGCCTCTGCCGACAGCCGCGGCCTGCCCGCCGTTGACGATCTTTGCTTGCAGTAGGAACGGCTGCCCCTGGGTCAGAACCCCATCCGTCGCCCCGGGGGGCGCCACAATGCTCACCTGCAGCGACAGGATCGCGCGAGGAACTGCCTGCACCCAAATCGTATCCACCGCTTCCTGTCGCGTCCCCGTGCCATCGATCCCCTCAGCAAACACCGTGATGGACTGCCAATCCAGGTCGGCACTCCCTGGAGCCTTGAGATACCAGTAGACCGTCGCGGAATCCGCGGTGAACACCCGCGAGGTGTCGCCCACGACGACGTATCCTCTTCCAGAAGGGACCCGCAGCGCAATGCGCCTGCTATTGAGATCCGGCGAGCAAACCACATCGGTGCGGAGGAAGAAATCCTGGCCCGTCGACAGGATCCCGTCCCGAGCTCCTGGCGGGGAGACGATCTCCGCCCGACTGATCCGCATGAATGGGAGCAAAGTGGAGACAACCACGCGCGCCAAGTCGACCTGCACCAGACAGGGCTCGAAGGAGTTCAGGTCCAGAGGAACGCTCACGATCGCTGCAAGGATCGTGTCCGCCACGCTGGCCACGTCCGGCGCCCTCATCCGGACCCGGACCACCTCGTCCACCTGGAATGGCAAGACGACGGATTCCGCCGTGAATTCCCCTTCCCCAACCTCGATCTCGTACCCCTCTGGAGGAAAGATCTCCACTCGGCCACCCGTGTCGGCGAGTGACGTCCCGAGGTTGCGCACCAGGATCTCGATCGGGAATACTTCCCCTGCGGTCAAGATATTGTCCGCAGTTGCCATGCTCAAGGCCAGACGGGCGGGCTTCTCGACGCGAACCATGGCGCGCGCGTTCATCGGATCAGCAGGCGGCTCGATGAAAGCTGGGATTCGGCTCTCGTGAGCCGTGGCCGCCACGATCTCCGCCTGGAAAAGCTCTCCCACCAGATTCTCCGAAGCCGAGGCCACCACGTCAAACTCGACGGCACCTGAACCGGACGGGCCGATGTACGGGATCGTCAGCACTGGATCAGGGATCGAGGAGCCTCCGTTCTGAGAGATGAGCCTCACCCGCACCGAATCCACTCCCTCGCGCCCCTGTCTTTCCTCGACCGTGACCCGGATCCGGAACGGCTGCCCGGTGTTCACGATCCCCCATCCCTGCAAGGAAAGATGAGGAGCAAGCACCTCCGTCCTCCGGATCCGGACCACGGCGTTGGTCTGCACGAAGAACGACCCTGTGGCCACTGCCGCCAGCTGTCCCGTCTGCGCGCCCAAATTGCGATCGTAGCCACGTACCTGCACCCGTATCGTGCCGGGGCCACCGCGCGGTCCGGTCTCAGTCACCCGGTACACCAGCGTATCGATTTCGCCTCCCGCGAGGGTCAGATCCGTCCGGTGCTCCAGCCGAGTGGGCGGGACCACGGTGTAGTTGGCCGTCTCGTCCTGGCCGCCCACGATGAATCGAACATCCGAGGAGCTGGGGGTTAAGGTGAGGGACGCCTCCCCCGTGTCCGCGACGATCGCGTAGATGCGCCACTCCTGGCGGCTTTCCGCGATCACCGTGTCTGGCTCTGCCCAAACGGCGTGCTCGGCGAGAGCCGCAGGGCGCTGAAGGATGGCATGCGAGGTATCCGACAGGGCCGCGACGACCTCCGCAGCAGCACCCGAATTCTCCCCGATCGCCTTGACCACCTCACCCCTCAGGGAGACAACACCTGTGCCCGACCCGGCAGAGACGGAGAACCTGACCGTCGTGCTGTCATGCCCGGCCAGGGCGCGAGGCAAAGCCACCGTGTAGACGGGTTGGGCGAGGAGGGAATCCGGATCCCCCGTCAGACTCACTCTGACCGAGTCCACCCCTTCCGTCCCCAGGTTTTCGATCATCGCATCGACGGGGAAGGTTTGCCCGGAATTCACGTAGGGCGTGTTGGGGGAGGCATTGCGCACCCAACGCAGCCGCAGAGAAGCCGGAGTTTGAATCACTGCCACAGCCACATCGTCCGACGGCGGGAGCATCTCGGCCGAGAGTCCACTCTCGCGTCCGCGGCCCGGCGAGCTCAAGTGAGCCAGAAACCTCTCGCCAGTCAGGTTCTCCTGTGCCGAAGCCGTCACCGCGAATTCCAATCGGCGCGTCTCCCCGACGCGCAGCGTGTCGATCGTCTTCGCCCCCTCGACCGTGGAGCCCCCCTCGGGCTGCACGGAGACGGACACATTCAGCAGGTCCTCGCCGCCTTTGTTGGCCACATCCACTTGGATCGCGAATCCTTGGGACGTGTTCACCAAGGCCCTGCCTTGCCCGTCGAGCCGCCGCGCTACAGGCTCGGTCCGAGTGATCTGGACAGCGGCGAGGCTGGCGACGTAAACCCGCCCGACCCCCTTCGCTGCAGGGGAAGGCTGGCGCCCTGGGTAGTTCAGATCGGTGCCCGCCACGCTGGCCTCGATCCACACCAGTCCTCCGGTGGCCCCGGTCTGTCGAATCTCGTACGTCAACACCAGGGAGGTGTCACCGGCGGCAGGATCCAGCGTTCTCTCGCCCTCGGTCAAGCTCGGAGGTACCACCACGTATCCCGCCTGGAGCTGCGTCCCGATCCGAAATTGCAGATCGGACGCCGAGGGGTTGGCCAGCCGCACCGGCCCCCTCCCTGCATCTCGAACCGCCACGTACACATGCCAGTAGGGAGAGGTTTGCTTGGCCAATACGGTATCCCTATCCGTCCACACGGAATCGATCGCCAGTTGGGCAGGCCGCTCTACACGGAGGACATAGGTTGTATCTCCCGGCTGCAAAGCTGGGCTGATGAAGGCAGGGCTACGTGTGTTCCTGGCAATCGCTTTGCGGACCGCGACGGTCACCGTCTCCGAAGTATCCGGGACGGAACCCGTCTTGGCCTGAGCCTCCGCCCACACTCCCGAATTGCCAGCCACCGTACCCACATACAGCGTCCCGGGAAGCGATGAGAATCCCTCCTTGGAACGAATGCCGACCACCACACTATCCGCCTCGTCTTCTCCGAGATTGACCACCCGGACTCGCAGCAGATAGGGCTGATCTGTGTCCAGACGTGGCGCGTTCGGCGCTGTGGTCAAAGAGACCAGTACGGTATCGATGCGAACCTGCGCCGGGGATTCGACCACCACGCTGCCGCGCGCGGTTGGTCCAGACGTCGCGATGATCTCCCTTCCGCTGTTGACTTCCACAGCACGGATCCTAGCATCCACCGTGCAGGAGCCCTTGGCCGAGGCTTCCGTCTGGTCGACCACGAAAACCAAGCTATCCGTCTTGCCGCCGGAGAGGATCCAGGTGCCGTTCGATAAGCGGCTAGCCGGTTTGAGCTGCCAACCCGTACCGAGGCCGAAAAGCAAGTAGGTGTTCAGGGCGCTGGAATCCACTTGTACTGCGCTTTCCCCCTTGTTCTGCAGCCAGACCGAAACGGCCCAATCCTCCGTCTGCCCCATCGTTACGCTGGTTTGCCGCGGCCTCACCCGCGTGATCTCCAGGACAGCCGGCGACTGGACCACCACGTAGCCCGAATTCCCATCGGTGCTCTGCGCAAGATGACGATTGGTGTCGTTGACGTCGGTGACGTACACGGCCCCCTGGATCCGGATATTGCCGGTGGGTATGGAGGCAGAAACTTGATTCACCGTGAAGATCAAGGAATCCGTCTTACCGCCTCCCAGTTGCGGGGTACCGCTCCCGGCAAAGGAGCTGGGACGGCCGTAGCTGAGGTGCGCATCGACGTTCTGCGAAAGGCGGTAGAAATGGAGACGCGTGCTGTCCAATCGGAGGGCGGAACCGCCATTGTTCGTCAAGAGCATGACGATCCGCCAAGCCCGGGTTTGGCCTGCTGTGACTGAGGGCTGCGAGGTACGGATGGATTCAATGGCGAGAGCAGCCGCCTCGTTCACCCGTACCGTGTCGGTCAGCTGCAGGGTCTTGCTGTAAGGATTGCGGTTCTCCGTCCCCGCCAAGACCACTTCCGGCCGGTAAGTGCCCACCGTCATGTTCGCCGGCACCGGCTGTGACAAGAAGGTCAGCGTCGTGTCGCCTGGCGGGATCGTCCGCACCAGTTGCGAATCCAGCGTGGCCTGGAACGTCCGCGCTCCGTCCATGAACCGGATCAGGGTCTGGAGCGGATTGAGCGTCACCGTGCTCCCGCCTCCATTGTGCACACGCACGGAGAAGCGCGCATTGCTCCCGCGATTCACTTGCGTGGGGATGAGACTGCGGCTGATCGCTATGACGTTCGCGGGGGTCTGGACCACAATCCGGTCCAAAGAATCCGATTGGGCGATCCGAATGATCCGTCCGCTGTTGTTCTCGATGGCGCGCAGGCTACCTTTCACCGTCACAGAGCCGAGACCGGTACCCGTCTTGGTGACCACATACACTAGCTCATCCTGGGACCCGCCCCGAAGCAGCGTCGAGCCCGAGTTCACGAAGGAAGACGGCCGTTGCACTGTGTAGTCGGTCTGAACGGTTCCGCTCCGGATGAAAAGCACCGCGGTGGAATCCAGGTCCACTGTGACATTGCTTTCCCCGCCGTTCTCCACCCGGAGGCGGACGGTCCAGTTCGTGCTCGTCCCTCGGGTGAGAAAGGTATCCGAAGCTATTACTTTCGTGATCCGCAAGACCGCCGGACTTTGTACCTGGACCTGCGCTTGGTTCGTCAGATCCGTGGACTTTTCTACAAACGCGAGCGAATTGATGTCCACACCTTTCAAGAGCCCCGAAATGGTGCAGGCCCCTGGCAGTTGGCCCGTCTGCTTGACGGTGAAGACCAGCGAATCGGTGCTGCCGCCCGCCAGCACAAGACTTTGGGATCTACTCCAACCGGCTGGCTTCTGCACCTGAAAATCACTGCCCGTGCTGAATTGGATCCGGGTCGAATCCAGGTTGAGCTGGAAGTCAGCCTGACCCTGGTTCGTCACAATCGCGCGGACGGTCCAAGGCGTATTCTGGCCGGCCGTCACGGAGGTCTGGCTGGGGACCAGTCGTTGAATGGTCAGCGAAGGCTCGGTCTGCACCGTGACGGCCCCGAACTTGCCCGAAAGTTCGGAATCGGTGTAGATCGCCCCGCCGACAGTGGCGACGCGCGAAAAGATGGTAATCTCGCCAGAAGTAGTCCCCGTCTTGGTGACCGTGTAAATGAGCGAATCGATCACGCCAGGATTGAGGATGGCCTCTCCTCCGCCTAACGAAGTTGGCGCAATAATTTTGTACTCGGAAGTCAGATCCTGTCCTGCTTTGCGAAATCGAATGTACGTGGCAGTCGGGCCAAAGTCGATCGTTTGGGCAGACCCCGTGGCGTTCTGCACCTTTACCCGGACCTCCCAGGGGCGGGTCTGACCCCGGCTCACACGTGGCTGTGTCACGGCAATGGAGAGGATCCGCAGCGCAGGACTCTCGCGAATGTACACGTTGTCATAGCCGGCGGAAGTCACCGTTCCCGATTGGCCTGAATAGAGATCGTGGTAGCGGACCTTCCCGTAGACTCGGACTGGCCCGGTCCTGGCGACCTGGGAAACGGCAATGGAGAGCCCGAGGTTTGCGCTACTCCCGCCGGTGATCTGCGTCGGATTCGTGCCGTCCGGCGTGCGCACGAAATCCGACGTCTGATCCCCTCCCGCGCCGTAGAATAGCAGGTCCACTTCATCCAGCACGGCCGGGCTTGTGTTCGGATCGCCGTTGGTGACGGTCAGCGTAGCTCGAACCCCACTCGCCCCCTGGCTCACGGTATCCTTGTCGACATTGACTAGCGAGATACTCACGGAGGCAGGTTTGTACACGGTCCAGGTAGCTGTAGTGCCCGGCGTCTCGTCCCCCACCGCGTTGCCGCCGACCTTCCCGCTGACGGATCCGCTGAGAACGACGGCCCCCACGTGCGCCGCCGGCTTGACGGTCACACGGAAGCGGAGCATGTAACTACCTTCGTCCGACGCTCGGATGACGGAATGGGTATCGACACGGGTCACCACATAGTCCGAGCTGACGTCCTGCCCCGCCTGGATGAATCGGAGGGCAGCCTGCAGGTCCGTGACCGCCTGGGAACCCAATTTCCTCACCGTGAGCGAAACCTCGATTCCCGACTGCCCCTGGCTGACCCGGTTGACCCCCGTGGACACGGAAACCAATTCCAGGCCGGTGACGCTGATCGGAGCGCTCAGGAGCTCGTACCCTGTCGCCACCTCGCGCACACCGAGCCGATGTGTGCCGGGAGTTCGGAGGACAAAACCCGAACCCGAAAAGGAATGCTGCCCTGCGTCCGAGCTGACGAAACTGTAAGGATTGGAGCTGGTATGCGGGAGAGTCGCCGTCGGGTCCGTGTCACAGAAGAAATAGACCGAACCCGTGTAGTCTGTCTTCCGATTGCCAAAGCGATCCAGTACCGTAATGGTGATTGAGCTAGGGAAGGCGACGCCGGCGACAGCTGCGGAAGGCACACCGCTCATCACCAGCGAGCCGAAGGCCCCCGGTCCCACCTGGATTGTACCGGACAACACCTGAACCGTTCCCGCCTGACCTTGGAGCACCGTCGGCACCGCGTTCACCAGAAGCTGGTCCGCGCTACCTGTACCGTTGACCACCGAGATATTCTGCAACGTGGGCGCGGTCCCGTTGGGGCTGTTCCCCCCACCGCTCGCCGCCGAGATAGTTACCAAACCACTCCAGGCATTCCCGTACGCATCCACCGCGTTCGTCACCTGGAGCGGGAAGGCCACACCGGCCGTCTGGATGCTCCCCGCACTCAAACTGAAACTCGCAATGGCACCCGGCGCCACACTGATCGGCCCGCTCGTCTGCGAGATCGCCCCATCCGTCACCGTAATCGTGTGCACCCCGCTCGTCTTCAGCACAAAGCCACTCCCCAAGAACGAATGCACCCCCATATCCTGCTGCGTAAACGTGTACCGGCTCGAACTCGTGTACGGAAGCTGCGCCCGGGTATCCGTGCTCTGGAAATACACCGAACCCACATAGTCCGTCTTCGTGTTTCCAAACGCATCGTACGCCGTCACCACCACAGAACCAGAAAACCCCTGCCCCGCCACCGCCGAGGAAGGCGTCCCCGCAAGCCCAAAGCTCGCCAACGCACCCGGCCGTACCTCCAAAGAAACCATCTGCGCCGGCCCCGACGAACCAACCTGCCCCCGCAATGTCGCCGAACCCGCCCTCACCAATAGCTGCGGAGCAGAACCCGAACCATTGGAAACCGCAATGTCGGCTAACTGCGGCGGAGTACCGTTGGGACTCGTGCCCGGCGTCGTCAACGTAACCTGGACAACACCCGAAGCCGCATTCCCGTACGCATCCACCGCGTTCGTCACCTGGAGCGGGAAGGCCACACCGGCCGTCTGGATGCTCCCCGCACTCAAACTGAAACTCGCAATGGCACCCGGCGCCACACTGATCGGCCCGCTCGTCTGCGAGATCGCCCCATCCGTCACCGTAATCGTGTGCACCCCGCTCGTCTTCAGCACAAAGCCACTCCCCAAGAACGAATGCACCCCCATATCCTGCTGCGTAAACGTGTACCGGCTCGAACTCGTGTACGGAAGCTGCGCCCGGGTATCCGTGCTCTGGAAATACACCGAACCCACATAGTCCGTCTTCGTGTTTCCAAACGCATCGTACGCCGTCACCACCACAGAACCAGAAAACCCCTGCCCCGCCACCGCCGAGGAAGGCGTCCCCGCAAGCCCAAAGCTCGCCAACGCACCCGGCCGTACCTCCAAAGAAACCATCTGCGCCGGCCCCGACGAACCAACCTGCCCCCGCAATGTCGCCGAACCCGCCCTCACCAATAGCTGCGGAGCAGAACCCGAACCATTGGAAACCGCAATGTCGGCTAACTGCGGCGGAGTACCGTTGGGACTCGTGCCCGGCGTCGTCAACGTAACCTGGACGGTCCCGGAGGCGGGATTCCCGTACGCATCCATCGCACCGGTCACTGCGAGCGGAAACGTTTGTCCGGCGGTGGCGCCGCTGGGGGCCAAAAGGGAAAAGGATGAAATCTGAGCGGCCGTCACCAGGATCGGACTAGACGTCGCGCTGATGGAAGCTGACAGGTCGCTCACCGTGAAGGTCTGCGCACCCGCCGTGCAGAGCTTGAACTCGCTGCCAGAAAACGTCTTGATCCCTGTACCGCCGTCGAAGCTCGAGGGATCGGGCAGACTGACTTGCGGGTGTGAATCGCTCGAACTCCACCGGACGGTGCCGGCGTAGTCCGTCTTCAAGTTTCCGTAGGCGTCGTAGGCGCGGACGGTGATCGTCCCCGCTAAGGCCTGACCGGCTGTGGCGGTTGACGGAAATCCGGAGAGGGTGAAATGGTGCAGCGGACCGGGCACAACGCTCAGATCATCGCTGCCGCTTCCGACGATGGTGGAATCGGCGGTCAGGATACGGACAATGATCGAGTAGCTCCCTACGGCAGTTGCGTTTCGCACATTGGCGATTCGCACGCCGACCGTCGAGCCGGAAGCGAGGGCAGTGCCCGTCCGGTCCCTCTTGAGGTCAATCGTATCGCCGCTGACGGCGACCGTGAGCCCCCCATTGAGATCGTCCGTGCCCATCGCCGCAAGGACGAAAGAAAGGTCAAACCCCTGCGGGAACACTACGCGAATGATGCCATCGGCGGGGAGACTATCCCCTGGCGGAATCACAAAGCGTATCGAGTAGATGGAGAGCTGACCGGCGCCTGAATCGACGGCCGCGACACGCACGCCGTCAAGATCGGCGGCACGTCCCCGCGCCGCCTGAACTGCCAGCAACACCGACATGAGCGGGACAATGCGCCAGACAGGCCACCTTCGCATGCTTTTCACTCCTGGCCTCGAGACTGACCCCGGTTCATCGTTCGGACCGCGGGCTTCGCGCCTGCATTTGCGGAGCCGCCTCGATCGATGCGAGCATCTCCCCTGCCTCTTGCAGGACCAAGCGCACCTTCGCCGGCCCCGTCGGGGCCCCGATCGACCGCACGTTGGCGATCTTCAAATCCACCAGCGTCCCCGGAGGGATTTCGTGCCCGCGCCCGCTGCGCGTGATGACGATCTCCTGCTCCGCGCGGCGAAAGCTCAGCCCGCCATCGATGCGATCGGAGCCAACCAGCAGAACCTCGCTCAAGTCGATACCCGCGGGGAACTGGACTCGGAACGAGGCCGAGGCGGGGACAGGCTTGGACAGAGCGAATCGTAGCTCGCAGATGGAGCGTTGGGCTGGCTCCGGCCCCCAGAGGAGCACAGCCAGGCTATCGGCCGCAGGCAGGAGGCGGGGCAGCATCACCCCGGCCGCCAGTACTGCCCAGGACAATTTCGGACGGAACTTTCCTCTCATCGTCGGCTCACCTGTGCGAGTGGGTTGACGCATGTTGTCTCGCCGGGAGACAAATTCTCACTCCCGATCCCCGCAACGCGCCCGGAATCCGGAGCAAGCCGGAACCTGCAAATTCCAAACCACCCCCTGCGGTTCGGACTCTCGCCTTCCCGAAGCCCGTCACGGCGGCCTTCGCGCATCCCATGTTCCCAGGACGGATTGCGGTAAATCCTCCCCTATTTCAGGATGGCACGCAGCAGGATCAAGAACCCCTTGCTGTCGTTTTGGGCCAGGCGGAGGTTTCGCGCCGCACGTTCGAAATTCGGGTTAATTCGGACGGCCTCACGGAATTCATCGATGGCTTTCACGAAAAGGTTTCTGGCTTGGATCAAGTAAGCTACGCCCAGGTTGTTGCGCAGGTCCGCATAGCCCGGGTGCCGACGAAGCTCGTCCTGGAGCCACTGGATGTAGCTGGCCAATGCCTCCTCGTCCGCCCCCTTGCCCCCGTACATGAATTGCAGATAGAATTCATGGTCGTAAAGGAACTGCTCCGGCGAGGGGAGCTCGCTGCGGAGTCGCTCGACCAAACGCTCCGCTTTCTCGAGATCCTGCAGCTTGACGGCTTCGAACACCTCCTCGGCGTGTTCAGGCTTCAGCGACGGAGCGAGTTCCACGGCCTGCCGCACACTGGCCAGGGCCTTGCGAATTCGGGTTAGCACCGGGGGCAATTCCGGGTCGTCCGGATTCGCCCGGGCGCTGGCGAGGAGGGAGGCAGCCAAATTGAGATGAGCTTCGGCGTACTTCGGATTGCGCTGGATCGAAGCCTGGAACGCCTTCGTGGCCTCCGCGTAGCGACCAAGCTGATGCAGGATGAGCCCCTTGAGGTTGTGCAAGTCGGCGAATTCCGGTCCCCTCAGCAGGCCCTCCTCCACGGAGGTCAGCGCCTCCTCCGGTTTCCCGAGGGCGAGCAGCGTGCGAGCCGCATTCCCGTAATACTCCGGCTGCGCCGGATCCCCCTTGATCGCGACGGTGAACTCTCGCAGTGCCTCGCGGTAAAGGCCCCGAGCGAGAAACACCAACCCAAGCCCATTGTTGGAAGCGGGATGGTTGACGGTTCGGATCTTCTTCTGGATGTATTGGAGGATCTCGTAATCGGCCGAGACGCGTCGGTGGTATTCTTCGAGCCTGCTTCGAAGCTCTGCGGCGGAGAGATCCGGAGGGACTCGCCATTCCCGCTTCTCCAGCAGGCGGCCGTCATCGAAAACGCTGCAGACGATCCGCTCCGTCTCCCCATTGTAGACGCTTTCCACCAACAGTTTCCGGTCGCCGAACTCCACCTCGTTGTGGAGGCCCAGTCCTTCCACGGATCATCACCTCACTAACAGACCCAATCTCGCTCGCCCGTGGGCGGATCTCCCCCTCGCACAGATCCGCCTCACCCGCGGAGGGGCTTTCACTCGCCTCGGAAGGCGTGCAATTTCCGTGCCCCTCAGACCCGACCATCGTGCGGATGCCTCGGAGGAATCCTCCCGTACCCACTCCGGACTTCCCACCCGGGCTCAGCGTGTTCGAACTGGGCGAGAGCGAACCGGATCATTCCCGTGGCCCTCCCGTACGCGACCCGACAGAAGCCGCAAGCTTGCGGCACAGAGAGTCGTCGATGGTGATCCCCTCTGCCTCCAGTCCGAGCAGGGCGGCGCCGACGGCGGGATCGAACATGGGGCTCACCATTGCGAAGGGAACTCCAGCCTTCCGGAGCTCACGCTCCATGTGAGGGGCCAAAACGTGGATCTGGCGGAAGAGGCTCCCAATGGGGGCCACGCGCACCACCTTGTCGGACCAGGTGAGGCGCCGGGCAACGGCGGCCGCCAGCTTCCCAAGTTCCTCGCCGGCCCGCTGGATCACTTCCTGAGCCACTGCGTCTCCTTGCGCCGCCGTCTGGAAAACCAACGGGGCCAAGTTGGCGATCTCCGTACGATCGATCTCTCCCTGGTACACCTTCGGGATGATGCGGTCAATCCGTTCCAGTCCGTACCGCCGTTCCAGCGCGGAGCGAAGTTGGGTGGCTGGGCCCCTGCCGTCCAAATCCTTCAATGCGGCAATGATGGCCTGCTGGCCGATATAGTACCCACTGCCTTCGTCGCCGAGCAGGTAACCCCAGCCGCCGGAGCGCTCCACACGCCCGTCCGCGCCTTTGCCGAAACAGATGCTTCCGGTCCCAGCAATGACAATGATCCCTTGCCCTCCGGCAAAGGCCCCGGTTAGGGCCGCCACTGCGTCGCTGTCCACCTGGTACTCCGCGTCGAAACCCAATTCCCGCATCGCCTGCAGCGCCCGCTCGCGGTCCGAGGGTCTCCCTACACCCGCCAGTCCCGCCGAGATCCTGCGCAGTCGCAAGTCCTTTCGACCCGCAACCTCAAGAGCCTGCTGGATGCATTCGTCCAGGACCCGCGCCATTTTCTCGGGACCCAGTACTTGGAAGTTGGAGCTTGGACCCAGCGCTTCGCCCAGGAATTCCCCCTCCACGGTGACGACCACCGCGCGCGTTTTCGTCCCCCCTCCGTCTATCCCAATCACCACATCTTGGCTCATGAACTGCCCTCGATCCGCATTCTTCACTGCCTGACCACCATCTCCAGCCGTTGCGCGATCCATGCCGCGCAGGTGATCTTCAACCATTCAGCCGGGAGAAAAATGACCGCTCCGATCCAGAGCGCTCGAGGGAAGCCAAGAGGCGTGCCCAAGATCCAGCGCATCGCGGCCCAAAGGTACATGGCTCCCCCAATTAGAATGATCGTCGCGCCGATCCCGCAGGTGAAGAACTTCCGCGATAGCCCAGATGGCCCCCTCCGAGCCAGGGCTGCCATCCCCCAGGCGGCGATTGGGAAAGAAAGCAAGTACCCAAACGTCGGAGAGTACACGACGGCCGGACCCGACTTCCCCCCGGCAAATACGGGGAAGCCCGCAAGTCCCAGGACGAGGTAGCTCATCTGGCTCATCAACGCGTAGACCGGCGACAGCATCAACCCCGCAAGGTAGACGAAGAGCGTCTGGAGCGTGACGGGAACGATGGGCAAGGGGATGTGCACATACGCCCCGACGGCCATGAGAGCCGCGAGGGCGGCTGCCAATGCCAGTTCAGCTCGCCTACGCGCCACGCCCACCACCTCCTGCGGTCGAGTCAAGCCGACCACGAGCCGCGCCTGTAGTAGGATAACCCCGTCTCCCCTGGGACCCATCTCGTGGATGCTCTTCCCCGCCGCGGATCGGGGCCCGGCGGGGAGGTCCGGGCTCGCAATCCGTCATTCCCACGGGCTCAGACCCCGCGCGATCCTCTCGTTGATCCGCTTGCGTCGCTCGATGGCAAGCTGGCGGGCAAGCATCTTGTTGCGGAGCTTCATTTCGGGATCGCGTTTGGCATCGGTATTGTCAGGATGGCGTCGATAGTGGTAGAGCACTTGATGTACCCGACCCACTTCGTATTTCTCCGAGACCTTGAGGACCAAGTCGTAGTCCTCACCGTAGTGCCCAAATTGATCTTCATTGAACCCCCCGAACTCCTGGATCACCTTTTTGTGCCAGGTCCGCACAGCCCCCGCCCCATCGACCCGGAGGATGTTGTTCCGGTTATACTCCAGGTGCTTGATGATGCCGAACTCGTGAAGCGGGGCACCCTCGGGGTCGATGAGATCGTAGTAGGATATCGCCAAAGCGCACTCGGGGTGGCTCTCCAGGTACTCCACCATGGCCTCCAGCGTGTCCGGAGTGTATTCGTCGTCAGAGTCGAGCTGCGAGATGTATTTCCCCCTCGCCGCCTTCACCCCGAGATTGAGACTGTAGGCGATGATGTTCTTGTCGTTGCGGACCAACCGGACCTTGCCATCCGTCTTCCGCACGTAGGATTCGACCACGTCCTGGCTGCCATCTGTGGAGCCGTTGTCCACAACGATCACTTCGTAGCGCTGGAACTTATTGGCCAGCACGCTCTCGATTGCTCGCCCGATGTAACGCGCCCGGTTGTAGCAGGGAATGACCACGCTCACGTAGACCGGGTAATCCTCTTTCCCCGAGTAGGTGACCGTCGTGTTCTGGTGGCTGAGGTACGCCCCCTGCCGCTTGAGAAAAGCGTAGAATGCCTCTTCGATCTCCCTTTCCTCGTCCTTGTCGTAGAAAAGGTAGGAGAAGCCGCCGTATCGGCCTTCGCCTGGAAAGAACAACTTCGAGGCGCCGATGTTAGCGCGTTTCTCTTCAGCGGTTTCCGGTGAAACCAGCACCTCGTAGAGAGGACAGTCCACGCGAGCCAGGCGGAATCGTTCCATCAGGCGCAGGCGAAGATCGTACTCCTCCGCCCGATCGAATCGCTCGTCGAACCCACCCAGTGCCCTCAGAGCCTCGTGGCTCCAGGCCTTCACATAGCCCAGTTGCGCGCGCTCCGTGATGTTGTCGTTCTCGTCCCGCAGCCTCTTTTGAACCACCTCACCATCCGGATAGACTTCCTCGTAGTCCGCGTACACCCAGCCCGCGCCCGTCTCTTGCCAGACTCGGCGGTATTGATCGAGCGCTACGGGCTTCAGGCGAATGTTCGGGGGGAGGTAGATGATCAATTCGCCTGTGGCCTCTGCGATCCCGCGATTCATCATCGCTGCCAGGTTCGGGAAAGGGCCCACCACGGACTTCCAGTCGGAGCGACCGCTCTGGCGCACGAACTCTCCCAGGAGCGATTCGTTCTGCGCCAGCACGATGGTCTCGGCCGAATCGAGCGCCGCTTGACCCAAGCCGTCAAGCGTGGGTTGGAGGGTCTGACCTTCGAAAACCGGAACAAGGATACTCAACTCCGCCATTGAAACCTCCCGAGTCCCTGTAAAACCAGGTTCTGCACACATTGTAAGTTACCCAAATCCGCCCCCAAAATCAAGCCGCCTGGACCACCGCCGCTCGGGAAAAGAAAGCGCCCCACGTTTCCGTGGGGCGCTCTGCCTGACCTCCGGCTCTATGTGGGACCGCTTGGGCTTTCGGCAGCTCCTTTCCGCCGACCCAAACGGAGTGGCAGCCGATTACAGGCTGAAATCCAGGTCCACGTAGGCGCGGCGGCCAAGATAAGGACCAAACGTAGCATCCGTGTAGTCGGTGAGGTTGGAGACGCCCAAGCGGAGGTCCACAAGTCGGTGGAGCCTGAGGGTCAGCGTGGCGTCCAGGAGCCCGTAGGCATTCCGGCGCAAGGTCCGCGGCACCAGGGCGCCCGAAGCGTCGGTCACGTACTGCGTGACATCCGTACTGCTGAATAGCTGCGATCTCGCCGACAGGTTCAGCCGATCGTGGAGCATGCGCCAGTTCAACCGGAGCGTCGCCATGTGCGGCGAAATGCCAAGCGTGGGATACTCCTCGTCCTCCCACACGCGAGTGGAATTGTAACTGACCGTCAGCCAGAAATTGCTAAGCAGATACAACTTCCCCTGCGCTTCCAGCGTGCGGAAACTGGCCCGATTCACGTTCCGATACGAGAGCACGGAGCCCGGCTGCCGCCAGTAGTCCGCGATCAGATCGCGGAAGCGATTCTCGAAGAAAGACACGTTGGCGAACAGCCGGCCCTTGAGGGAGTACTCGAGGCCCACGTCGTAGCCGGAGGAGGTTTCCGGCTTTAGGTTCTCGTTCCCGATAAGGTACAGCGGCCTTCCCGGGATCGGCATCACAAAGTAGCTGTACATCTCGATGAAGGAAGGAGCCCGAAAACCCATGCCCCAGCCGGTCCTGAGCTTGAGGCCCGGCGCGATGCTGTAAACTGCGCTCGCCCGAGGACTCACTCGTCCCTGCAGACCGGAGATCTTGTCGTAACGAGCCCCGGCAACAAGAGTGAGCGGCTCCAAGGGGGTCAACTGGAGCTGGGTGAAGAGGCCATGCTGCCAGCGGGTCGAGGCAGAACTGACGCGGTCGGACTCGTACTGATTCGCCGACATGTCGTACCCGACGTCGGCCATGAGCCACGGCTTCAACGTCCAGCGCAGATCGCTGCGAATCCCGAACAGATCCTCGGTGGTGGTGTCCACGCTGGCCGGCCGGCCTCTCGGCACCGAACGATATTCGCGGAAGTTCCGGGAACCGAAGAACGTGACGTCCGCCTCTACCCTGGACGCCATAGCTTGCAGAAGATGCATCGAGTAGTCCCAGTGGCGCACATTCGTTTCGGTGTCGTAGGTTCGGCCGCTCATCTGCAGGGTAGCCTCTTGACTCGTCCGTCGGTAAAGGACGCTCCCCGTCAGACTCCCAGACTTCCACCGCCTTTGCAGCTTCGCTCTGCCATTGCTCGAGCGAAAGTCCTTGACGGCAATCTCATCTGTGGAGCGTCGCTCGCCCTGGCGGGTGTGATCCAGCGAGAGGGCGTAGCCGAGACCAGCCGTCGTGCCCGAGAGGGCCAGGTTCCCTCCGCGCAGCCCGAATCCGCCGGTCCTCGTCCTCAAATCGAGCCGGAAGTCTTCCGTGATGGGCTGCGTGATCACGTTCACTACGCCGCCCATGGCATCGCTGCCGTACAGAGAAGAGCCCGGGCCCTTCACAATCTCGATCCGCTCAATGTCGTCCGCATCGAAGAGATCCAGCTCCTGTCGGTCATTCACCTTGCCGGCGACGGGTACGCCGTCGACTAAGACCAGGATCCGCCGGCCGTCGACCCCGTTCATCCGAAGGATCTTGCCCCCCGAGGAGCTCGCATCAATGACCACCCCCGGACGGTCCTCCAATGCCTCCGCCAGGTCGTTGGCTCCCTTCTCACGGATCTCGTATTGCTGCACGACCTCCATGACCACGGGGACGTCTTCCAACAAATGCTCGCTTCGAGTGGCCGTAACCACGATCTGCTGCGCTTGGAGGATGCTAGGTTCCAGGCGGAACTCCACTTCTTCCACCGCGCCTTGCCGAACCTCAACCTGCAGGGTAGCTGTCTCGTAACCGACCATCGAGGCCCGCAGCACGTAAACACCGGGGTCGAGACGTCCGATTCGGAACACGCCCGCCTCGTCACTGGCCGCCCCGCGCATCGTGCCACTCACTACGACATTGACACAAGCCAGGGGCTGGCCAGTCTTCGCGTCGACGACCTTGCCGACAATCGAGCCGGGCGTCGCCGCAGCAGCCACAAGGCCATGAAACCAGGCCCCTGCCATTCCGAAGAGAACCACGGCCAGACTCACTCTCCGCAACATCTCTCCCTCCTCGCCGTTGGTTTCGAAGTGTGCCGACTCCTTCGCGTATACGAACTACATTGCCCCAAAGGTAGCCTCTTCGCTCGAAAAAGCAAGCGAAAAATCGTTGCCTCTTCCGGACAGCGCCGGCCCGCTCGAGCGCGACCCCGGCAGCCCTCCTCGCCATTGGCCGGAACTCTGAAAAGGCAGACGCCGGCCTGCGACATCGCGCGCGCAGTCCAATGCGACCGGTGGTGGCTTCCGACGCGGCGGCACGGGCAGAAGGGAGTAAGCAGCGGCGGTCGTCCCATCCCCCCAAGGACCCCTCGGCTCCTGGCTCCGCCAAGAAAGCAGCCAAACTTCGCCCAAAGCGTAGCTTGCAGCGCGCAAATGCCGCCGACCCATCCCCAACTTGGCAATTCCCCGGGGTTGGCAGGCAACAAGGCGCCTACCGGCAAGAGCAGACTCCGGAATGTCTTGCGGCGACCGAGCGAAAAAAGCTACAGCTCCCCATGGGCCCGCAGTGCCTGAAGGTTCCACGGGGCCCGTCAGCTTTCTCGACGCGCCGCAGGCGCGCATCGCTCGCGCGCAGCGAACAGCGCCTCAGCCGGGGCGAAGGGGAATCCGAGGGGAGTCCACGTGCAATGCGGAGAGTTCCGGCGGGATCAGGACCCCTTGACCGGATTCCCGGGAGGCTCGGCGTAGCCGCAAGAGGCCAAGCCTAAAGCAAGGGCCGGAGACTGCGCATCCTCGCGGATCCCGCCGAAGGGTGGTGCGTTGGAGTTAGTGAACCTGGGAGCCAAAGCTCCGCAGCCGAGGAGCAGTGAAGAGGGAATGAGCTTTCGGACGTAGAGGAGGTGTGAGATGGATGGAATTCTCTACCGGGCCTTCCTGGCTGGTCTGGGAGCGCTCGCCCTGACGCGGGAAAAGGCCGAAGCCTTTGTGGACGAACTCGTCAAGAAGGGCGAGGTTGCCATGCCCGAAAAGGCCAAGGCAGTGGAGGATCTCCTGAAGAAAGCGGAGGAGCAGGAGCGCGCGCTGATGGAGCGCATCGGGAAGGCCGTCACCAAGGCGTTGCAGGAAATGGATCTCCCCACCAAGCAAGACCTCGAGAACATCCACAGACGGCTCGAGGAAATCGAGCGCAAGCTGAAAGGCTGACCTCCGCAAGATGCGCGGGAGGCCTGACGAAAGGGCGGTGAGCCCTGGTTCAGGTTGCCAGCCACTGGCGAAGGAGGTCACGGTAGGAACGGGCAAGTTCGGCCGCGCGGAGAGGATCTTCCGCCTCCGCGCGGATGTGGAATAGCGGCAAGGAATGATCTGGGAGCAAGAGGACCCAGCCGCCATCCACCCATAGCCGAATCCCGTCGGTCAGATCGCGGGGGAGGTCGGCCGTGTGCAGATGCAGCCGGCGCATGAGTTCCCCTTTGCGCGTGCGCGGACAGGGCACCTCAAGCCGGATCAGGGGGCGATGGGGAACGATGCGGTCGAGCTCGCCGAAGCGCGTTCCTGTCTTGGCGATGAGCTCCAGAATCTTGGCCAAGGCAAACATGCCGTCGAAAGAGAACAGGAAATCCGAGAAGATGAAGCCTCCGAGTCCGTCGCAAGCGAACTGAGCTCCTCCCGAGAGACACCTCTCTATTAGAGCGCGGCTGTCGTAGAGAGTGCGAATGACCTGCACGCCGCGCTCGGCGGCCATCTCTTCCACCTGCGAGGAAACCGTCACCGGTACCGCGATGCATTTCACATCCATCACTTGGAGCGCGAGGTGGGTGACGAGGACGGCGAGCCGATCGCTATCTACGAAGCGACCCTTCTCGTCCACCAGGAAGATCTTCTCAGCCCCGGCGTCGATCAAGAAGCCCAGGTCGGCTCCCACCGAGGTCACGATGGTGGCCAGCTGAGCGAGGGCAGCCGCAAACTCCTCCCGTGAACGAGTCAGTCGCGAGGGATCCGCATAGGCATTGAGGGATATGGTATCACATTGCAGCCCGCCCAGGATTTGCGGCAGAGCAAAGGAGGCCGCCCCGAAAGAATAGTCGATGACCACCTTCAGTCGGCACTTGCGGAACGCGTCCAGGTCCAGGTGCTGGAGAAAGTCCTCGATGTAGGCTTCCGTGATACGGACAGGAAAGTCCAATTGTCCCACCTGGTCTGCAGGTACGCGCACAAAATCCTCGCGATAGAACATCCGTTCGATGGCCTTCACTCGGCCGAGGGAGAGATCCCGTCCGTCTCGGTCGAAGAACAGGATATCCACCAGCCGCGGATCGAACGGAGACTTCCTCACGTAGAAGCCGCCGACCTCTCTCCCCGTGCGAAGCGCGTAGCGGACGATCGGGATCGGAGCGACGCGCAAATCCTCCACGTGTACCCCTGTGGACATGAGCCCGCAGATGAGGGCGCGGCTCATCATTCGGGAAGCCGGACTGATGTCCCGACTGCTGATCACGTAGTCGCCCCTGGCGAGGATCGAGCCGAGAGCGGCCCCAATCCGCGCGCCCAGCTCGGGCGTCAGCTCTTCATTGACCAGGCCGGTAATTCGGGAACCTTCGAACAGCTCCCGACCCCACCGCTCGGCCCCCACCATGCTGGAGGTGACCACCGCGCCGTCCTCGATCACCTTGCCGGGCCAGATCTTGATCCCCTCGTGGAAGCGCACGTTGCTTCCCACCCGGACGCCCTCCCCCAGAACCACCTTTTCAGGAATATACACCCTGGCACCGAGCGAAGAGCCACTGGCGATCACCGCCCGTTGTAGCGAGCAACCTGGGCCCAGCTGCACGCCGTCCCACAAGACCGATCCCACCACCGTCGCTCCTTCGCCTACAGTGCACCCACGACCCACTACGCTCCGCTCCACGCGCGCCCCGGCTTTCACTTGGCTACCAGCTCCTACCCGCGAATACCTGTCCACTCGGGCCGATGGGTCCAGCTCGGCACCGCCGCGCTCGTCAATCGCGGAAGGAATCAAAGCGGCAGGGAAGGTCCCTTCGAGCACGTCCATGTTGGCCCGAAGATAGTCCTCGAAAGAGCCCAGATCCCGCCAGTAGCCCCGGTGTTCGTAGGCTTGGACCCTGGCGCCGCCGCGGAGGAGCTCCGGAAAAACTTCGTGCTCAAAGGAGAGAGCTTGCGCCTCCGGGTAGCCCTCCAAAACCTCCCGCCTCAGCACGTACACGCCGGCATTGATGGTATCCGTAACCACCTGGCCCCAGGTGGGCTTCTCCAGGAAGGCCTGCACTCGGCCATCGGCACCGCTCAGAACGAGCCCGTACGAGGTCGGATTCTCCACGCGGGTCACGGCAATCGTGGTAAGGGCGCCGGTTTCCTGGTGAAGCTGGTACATCCGCCCGAGATCGACGTCCGTCAGAAGATCACCGGCGACGACGAAGAACTCGCTCCCAAGGAGCTCCAGCGCCTGCCGCACAGATCCGGCGGTGCCGTAGTCTTCGGCCTCCGCCACCAACTCCACTTCCAATCCGAGAGGGGTGTATCTATCCACCATGGCCTTGACCGCCTCCGCCCGGTACATCAAGAGAAGTACCACTCTCCTGACGCCGTGCGACCGAAGTAGCTTCAACGTGTACGCTAAGAGCGGGCGGTTGGCGATGGGCACAAGCGACTTGGGCGTGCGACAAGTCAGGGGCCGCAAACGCGTCCCCAGACCGCCAGCCAAGACCGCGGCCGTTTCGGGCTTCCCGTGCCCACCTGCGTCAAGCATGCGTCCTGCCCTCGGCATCGCTCTGTCGACCCGGGCTTCACCGTCTCAGCGTGATTGGCAAGAGGCTCTTCAACGGTTCGCTCGGTCCCTCCCCCGGAAGGCTCCGACTCAGCTACCGGGCTGATCAGCCGAACCCAAGATCACCGACCCGGGGGGGACGTCCCGAGCGGGGAAGTCATCCTCCTGGACCCAGGGATACACGGTGCAATCTCTACGCAAGCGGACTTTCTCTGGAATCCGGGCCCCTTTCCCGACCACGACCAGCCCTGAAATGCCTTCCTGCTCCGACTCCGCCAGCTCGGCGGACTGAGGCTCTCCGACCTCGCTGTCCTTCCCGACAATTACGTTCTTATCGACAATGGCGTTGACCACCACAGCCCCGGGGCCAATCCACGTGTCGTGCATCACCACACTGTCCGCAACGTACGCTCCCGGCGACACCACAACTCCCGGCGAGAGCACGGAATTCACTACCTCGCCCTCGATCACGCAACCGGGAGAGATCAGGCTATTGCGAATTCTTGCATTGGAGCCGTAGCGGGTAGGCGGACGATCCCCTTTTCTACCGGGCTCCTCCCAGTTCGTCTGCACGCCCCATTTCTCCAAGTCGATGCGGCGGCGGTCGGGAAGTAGGTCCCGATTGGCCTCGAAGTAGCTCCGTATGGTCCCCACATCTCGCCAGTAGCCGGCGAAGGGGAATGCGAAGACCCGCGCGTGGGTCACCGCCCAGGGGACCACGTCCTTGCCGAAGTCATGACCACGTCGTACGGAGAGGGCGTAGTACAGGAAATCCGCGTTGAAAACGTACACGCCCATGCTGGCCAGGTTGCTTCGCGCCGACTCGGGTTTCTCCTCCCATTCCAAGATCCTACCGTCCGCATCCACCACGGCTATCCCGTAGTGGCGCGTCTCCTCCCACGGCACATACATCATGGCGATGGTGAGATCGGAGCCTCTTTCCTTGTGAAACTGGACGAGCTCGGCATAATCCATGTGGTAGATGTGATCTCCGGAGAGAATCAGCACTCGCTCCGGTCGGAGGTTTCGGACGAAGTCGAGGTTCTGCGCCACGGCATCGGCCGTGCCCCGATACCAGTCAGAATCCTTCTCGCCTGTCCGTGGAGGAAGGATTTCGACACGCCGTGTCCTTCCGACCCAATCCCAGGCGGCACCCGTACCAATATGATTCATCAGCGACAGCGGTTTGTACTGGGTGAGCACGCCGAGGTTCGACACGCCGGAATGGGACGCATTGCTGAGCGTGAAGTCGATGATGCGGTAATAGCCCCCGAACGGGACAGCTGGCTTGGCTCGCGTCCGAGTGAGGACCCCAAGCCGGCTCCCCACGCCGCCAGCCATGAGCATCGCAACGGTCCGCCTCATTCCACCGTCTCCCCGCTGGGCACATCTATGCGGAGCCGCTCTCCGGGCAAGTTCGGCCAGATGATGCAATTCCTCCCGATGTGCCGGCGCGCCGGGATGACGGAGTTCCTCCCGATCAGCGTGATGCCGCTGCTGAGCAGATCCGGATGGCGCCGGTTGGGCCTGTCCGGGGACCCTTCCCCGACCCGTGCTTGCGGCCCGATTTCCACCTGAACGTCAGTGATCACTCGGTCCACTACGGCCCCTGCGCGAACGAGGGTATCATACATCAGGATGGAGTCCCGCACTTCCGCACCCGCCTCCACGACCACCCCGGGGAACAAGACGCTCCGCACCACCCTGCCTTCGATCCAACAGCCGTTCGGAATGATGCTGTCCTGCACCTCGGCATTTGGGCCAAAGGCGCTGGGGGCTCGACTGCTTGTCCTCTCGTTATCCAGGTTCGTCCGTACCTCCCACTTCTCCAGATCGATTTTGGCCCGGAAGGGCAGAAGATCCCGATTGGTTTCCCAGAACTCGTCGAGGGTCCGGGTGTACCCCCAATAGTCCCGGAAACGATAGCCCATGACGCGGAAACGGCCTAGCATGCTGGGGATTATGTCCCTCCCGAACTCGAAGGACTTCCCGGTGCGCTGGTTTTCCTCCAGTACCTGAATGAGCACGTCCGTCCGAAAGACGTAGATGGTCAGGGAAGCCCAGTCGTATCTGGGTCGGTGCGGCTTCTCCTCGTAGTCCACGAGCGGGCCACCCACCTCTTCCGGATCGCCCGCAATGTTGCCGAGGCCGAAGCGATTTGCACTCGCTCGGGGAACTTGCTTGAAGGCCACCGTCAGGTCCGCCGCAGTCGCAAGGTGGAAGTCAATCACGTCGTTGTAATCCATCTTGTACACGTGGTCCCCGGAGAGGATCAGCACAAGGTCCGGGGAGTTCTCCTGGATGAATTCCAGGTTCTGGTACACAGCGTCGGCCGTGCCCCGGTACCAATCGCTTGCCTTCGCTCCGCGGAAGGGGGGCAACACCACGGCTCCACGGCTATGCCCGAGCATGTCCCAGGAGTACCCGACCCCGATGTGACGTACGAGAGACGTACTCCGGTACTGGCTGAGAATACCGACCTTCTCAATGCCGGAGTGCATCAAGTTGCTGAGGGCGAAATCGATGATCCGGTAGAACCCCCCGAAGGGTACGGCGGCCTTGGGTCGGAAGAGGGTCAGAACGCTCAATTCGTCGACCCGGCCACCCGCCAGGATCATGGCAAGTATGCGCCTCACCGGCCCGGACCTCGACTCCTATGGACGAAAGGCGCGCTGCTGACTCGCAAACCTATGCCCCCGCCACTTTCTCGATGGGGAATTTATCCTCCACCGTTCTCAAAATCAAGGCTTCCCATGGGCCGAAACTCGCGACAAGGAGACATCGCGCCAGTTCCTTTGCTGGAAAAGCCGACGGGATAAGAGGTGGGACGAAAAGGTTCTCGCCCCTCAAGGTTGGGGACGCGAGCCGGAGGCGCGGCTATTCAAAACGACACCATAAAGCTCCTCCGGGGCCGGACCTACCTGGTTGCGGCCATTGGCCTTGGCACCGTACAGGGAGCGATCGGCCATCTCGAGCAGCTGAAGGGGGTCATCCGCGTGGCGCGGATAGCTGGCTGCCCCCACGGAAATCGTCAGCTTCCCCTCCGGTTGCACTTCCTCACCGTCAAACCTCGTGAGCTCCACCTGCCGCCGCAACTTCTCCGCCACGCGGCAAGCGCGCTCGTAATCCGTCTCGGGCAATAGCACGGCGAACTCCTCCCCGCCATAGCGGGCCAGGTAGTCCGTGCGACGAAGGTTGTCGGCCAATTCCTGCGCGAGACGACGGAGCAGGGCGTCTCCGGCCAAGTGTCCCAGGGTATCGTTATAGATCTTGAAGTGATCGATGTCGATCATCAGCACGGAAAGGGGTCGACTGTAGCGGCGGGCACGCTCGAACTCGCGAACATAAACCTGATTGAAATAGCGGCGATTGTGGACCCCCGTCAGCGGATCGGTGAAGGAAAGCTCTTTGGTCTTCTCGAAATGCATCATCGCCCCGATCATGGGGCCGATTTGTTTGCCCAACTTCCGGAGGAGCTCCGCGTCGCGCCGGCTGAACCTCTCCGCCGCTCCCCTTCCCAAAGCTACAAGCCCGACATCCCGTCCGTCGAGCCCTTTGAGGCTCAACACAAACGCACTCACTCCCGGCCCGATGAGCTGAGCGAGGGGCTCATCCTCGCTGAGAGCGTCCGATCGAAAACAGTATCCCTTCGAGCAGACGCTTTGGAGCCACGGTTGCAAGGGCAGGCGGATATGGCCCTCCGTTTCCCGCGGAAGCCGGTAGGAATTCCGGAGCACGAAGGTCCCGGAATCTTCATCCCGAAGGTAAAGGGCAAAACGCTCCACCTGGAAGCGAGAGGTGAAGAAGTTGCGGAGAGCATCTGCCGTCTGGGCAAGGCTCATGGTCGCCGTCAACGAGCGCAGGATTTGGTAGAGGCAGTCCAGCTCGACCACACGGTCGTTGAGCTCCCGGTTGGTCCTCCGCAGCTCGCGAATTTGCTCCCGGAGCTTGCTGATCGACAGGCCTGCTTTCCCACTTGCGCCGGGCATGCTTCCCTCAAACGAGTCCCTCGGCCGCATTTACCGGCTTCCGGAGCAAGGGATCGGAAACGATCCCCATGTACGTGAACAGCGCAGCCACGTTCTCTTCGAAGCTCGTGCCCTCCGCAGGGCGCACCACGAAATTGTAGAACCGCGCTCCAGGGAACCCGCCGAATCCGGCGCGGACCGGTGCACCACAACGCAGACTCAGATGCACCGGAAAAGGCTTCTCGCCGCCGTTCAGGTCCACCGCCACTGCCGGATGCAGCTGTCCAACCTGGCGGATTAGATGACCTTTGGCCAGGCCGAAGGCGTTGACATCCTTCGGCTCGTACGCTAGCCTCTTCTCTCCTTCGGCCCGACCCATCCCTTGCAAGAAAGCCCGTGGCCCAACCAGGATCAGGCGCCCCCGGTCCAAACCCAGATCCAGTATGACGCGCCAGGCCGTGAGGAACCGCTCGTAGTCGTCTGGCAAGCAGAGGAGCACGCGACCGGGCGACACGGCCAGCGATCCTCGCCATTCAAGGCGCTCCGCCCCCTGTCTCGCAATCAAAGCCAGGTAGCGCCAACCGATTTCATAGAGTGGTTTCATCTCTCGTACCCGTCCGAACTTAGGGCCTTGACAAATATACGAATCGCCACAACCCGATTCAAACGAGATTCTCACCTCCGCAGGAACACGGCTTGGAGGATGCAAGTAGCCCTCGGCCGCACCGTCCCGACAAGCCCGGACCTTGCGCGGCGCCGGCTTTCCGCCAGCGAAAACCGTACGACGCCCCTCCGCCCGCCATCGAAGTCGTTCGTTCAGCATTGGCCCAGACAGTCAGTACTCAGAACACGGGCCCACCGACGGCGCCTCTCGCCTATCCGCACTACATCGACCAGTCCAGCTGGCAGGAGATGCTCTGGTCCGAGGTCGAACTCCCGAGGTCGCGCACCCAGGAAATCTTGGTGGAGAAACTCATCGACGCCAGTTGCACTTGGACGAGGGTCACGATCTGTTCCCTCTGCCCGGTGAAACTGCGCAGGTAGAAGGTGCCAGGCACGTCCGGCTCGTAAGCGTAGACAGCAGCCCAGGTGTGGCGGACGTCGCCCCGTGAAATCCTGAGCCTGACGTCCCATTGCCTCGCGGGTTGCACCGCCAATTCCTGAATCAGGAGCAGCCCGTGCGGGTTTCTCCACGTGACGTCTCCGATCCAAACAGGTTCCACCCGACACCGCATGCCAATGGGACCGGATCTCGCCTCGATCTCCGCCCGAAAAGACCGGCGCATGGCGGACTCCGTGCGCTCCCAGGAACGTCCCGCCGCATCCCGATAGGATTGTCTTGCCGTGCGCAGCTTCTCTTGCGCTCGAATCTGCAGGCGAATCCCTCGTCGGACCGAGATTTCGGCGAACCAGAGCCGTTCCGCGCTGGCCCATGACGGCCCCTCTACCTGCGAGGGATGGCGCTGGGAAAAGACCAGCCCGACCTGAGAGCGCCCGATCTTCCAGGAGCCTGCCAGACACAGTCCCGCCTCGGGTAGCTCATCGGCAAGGGCGAAAGAATTGGCGCGGAACCACCGCATCCCGTCCCGCGGGGTGCGGTGTCCCACCAGAAGAAGCTCATGGGTCCTTCCCGCAAGGTAAAGTCCGGTGATGACACCGCACGGATCCTCACTCGTGCCGGCGATTTCTCCAAACCAAACGGCGCCGGGCAGACGCCGGTACCAATCGAGACCAAACGCCGACACCCCCGCTCTGTGGGCTACAGGCTCCCACCTGTCCGAAACCTCCGTGCGAGCGAACGTCAGGCCCATGGCGCGAAAGATCCCTTTTCTCCCATGGACTCGGGTCCCCACTATCCACTCGCGCAGACCCGCCCGCCGACGGAGCTCGCTCGCCGTTCTGTGGTAACCGTCCAGGTCCCAGATGGGCAAACCGGCTTGCGCATCCCACACGCCGTCCCTGTAGATGTATGATCCAAACACAAGGGCAGAAACCGTTGGGGTCTGGCCCAGAACGGCGGCGCCGCGCAGCGGCCAGCACTCCGAGGTGGAAAGGTAGGGCCCGATTTCATCTCGCTTCCGAAACAAGGCGGAGAAAGCCACACCCGGCCTCGAAGCGTATGGCCCCGCGAACAGAAGCCCTTGCCCAAGGCGCATCCAATAGTCCCCCACCAGAACCCGGAGGCTGCCTTTGGGCATCCAGGACAGGGCGGCCGTGCGGAAGTCATCCCAGCGCTCCTCCCCGATGTCGCGTTCCGTGACCCACCCGAGCTGCAGCCCGCCACCCAAGCGGGCGGAAAAACGGGAGTAGACCCCTGCAGGAGGACCGGGCTCCGGAGGCAAACGGTAGCGGAGTCGCAGCTCGGCTCCGTTCTTTGGGGAATGGCCCAACCGAAGGAAGGGGCGGACGGACTGCAGCTCTTCCTCTGAGAGCCAGCCTCTGGCGACAAGTTCCCGCAGATCCCGCAGCCTGCCGGAGCGCATCCGGAACGCGAGGATCGAGTCCACAACGTCCGACCGAAGGAAAGGGACCCTCAGAAGGTCTTCCGGCTCCGATGCGTTCAGGTCCACAGGGTTTGCCATGAGGTATTCGAGGTCGGTCCAAGTATCCACCAATCCGGCCTGTTCCTGGAGGGATTCCATCAACGTCTCCAAGCGAAGGGTATCCTGGCCAATTGCAAGCGCTTCACCGCACCCGAAGAGGATTGCCGGTGCCAATCCCCACAGTGCCGTGGAGAACTGCCTTCCTTTTTCGATGCGCATCTCTTACCTCCCCCGTGGCGTGTCGTCCGGCCACCTGCCTGGCACGAGTTCGAAGCCTACCGCGTGACTACCGCCAAGGCTCGCATGATTGACGAAAGCATAATTCAGCCGCAGCCGCCGAACGTTAATGGCAAAACCGAGGGTGATCCTTTCCGGAGCCCCGGTCAGACCTCCGCGGAGAAGCAGGGGTCCCCAGGGAGAGTACTCCAACCCGGCCCGCCATTCTACCGGAAAGCCCGCCTGCTTGACGAGCGCCACAGCCGCAAAGAGATTCGACCCACGTCTCCACCCAAGTCCGATGGAAGTCTCTCGACCGATCGACTCGGCCCGGTGGTACAGCGGACCAGCCGAGCTGACGCATAAACGCAAGTTTCGCTGGAGACCGACGAGGCTACCCAGCCTGTAGCCCCAGTAGGTGCGGTTCCCATAGTTGTGGAATGAAGTATGGGAGATCAGGAGGCTACCGCCGATCCGCAAGTAGCCTCGGCCCGTGGAAATGGCCATCAGTCCATCGGACTCGCGGTACGCCTCCCAACCGAAATGGCTCACCCAGGCTCCCACTCCCACCCGGCCCACACCCGTCCCAATGCCAAGCGCCCGGATGGAGAGCTCCGGCAATCCGTAAAGCCATACCTGCCCGGCCTCGAATCCAAGCCCGTCCCGCGAATCCAGAATGGCGGGGCTCCAGACCCATGAGGCGGGCTCCGGTGTCCAGAGATGCGGCACTAATCCTCTCCCCAGCAGGGAGGCTCCCAATCCGACGGCTTCGCCCGCTGCCCAGGCATCGACGTCCAGGGCGAAGAGCAGGGCGAGGGCTGTGAGGCAGGCTCCCCTTCCCCGCATACCTGATCCTCTTGACATTCTTGCACCAATTCGTGATATTTAGCTCGAAAAAAGCGGTGAGGAGCGAGTGTCGGGAGGGATCGGATGGTCCGAGGAGCATTCGCCAGAGCGGCAAAGATGCTGCTGTGCCTCGCCTGTGTTTGGTCCAGCAAGGCACTCCAGGCCCAAGAGGTGAAGGCCCGCGTTACCACCATCCTCAAGACCCTTCCTCTCGAGAAACAAGAGCGCTTGGCCGACTTTGGCGCCCGCATCGAGCGTTACATCAATGATCACACCTGGTTCGAGGACGCCAATATCACCGTGCAGGTGCAGATGCAGTGGATGTTGGAGGATATCAGTTCCAGCAGTGAAGAACGGTACCGGGCTCAAATCCTCGTGTCCAACAACAGCGATATCCAGTACTTCGACAAGCGCTGCCGCTTCGCCTACAATCCCAACGAGCAAATAGTGCACAATGAGCCTGCCTTCACCTCCCTGACGGCGCTCATCGATTTCTACGTCTACCTAATCATCGCAGGGGAACTGGATAAGTACGGTACGCTTGCAGGCACCCCTTATTACCGAAAGGCCTTGGATATCGCGCAACAAGCCCGCTACGGCCTCGGGCGGTTCAATGAGGGATGGGACCTGCGGCTCGAGCTCGCCAAGAAACTCCTGAGCGATGAGCACCGGCCCTTCCGGGAGATGGTCGATTACTATTTCTACGGCCTTTCGCTCAAGGAGGAAGACGTCGAACAGGCGCGCAAGTACGTCGCCGAGGCGGTGCGCCGCTTAGCCTCCTTGCTGGAGAAGGACCCGAAGGACGATTTTTGTCACAAGTTCCTCGACGCGCACCACATCGAGATTGTCGATCTGTTCGCCAATGCGGCAGATAAGAGCATCTTCCGCACTTTGATGGAGCTGGACCCCGACCACGCGGACACGTACAAGCAGCACCTCGAGTGACCCCCTCCTGCTCAGCTCGTCGCCTCAGAGTTCCATCACCTCTCCCTGGTGGGGGGCCTCCACATTCTCGAATCCCCGGTGCTGGAGATGCTCCACCAAACCGAGGGTCTGATCTTCCTCTCCGTGCACGAGAAACACCCGTTCGGGCCGTGGAGCCAAGGCTTCGAGGTAGGCGGTGAGCTCGTCTCGGTCGGCATGGGCGCTGAAGGCATTCAGCACGACCACCTCAGCCTTCAACCGATACGGCTCCCCGAAGATCTTGACCTCCTGCCATCTTTCCACCAGCTTCCGGCCGAGGGTGTTCTGGGCCATGTAGCCTACGATCAGGATCGTATTGCGCTCATTCTCGATGTTATTGGCGAGATGATGGAGGATGCGCCCCGCTTCACACATCCCGGAGGCGGAGATGATCATGCAGGGCTCTCTCGTCACATTGAGCGCCTTCGACTCCTCAACGTCGCGGATGTACCGGAGCCGGCGAAAACCGAAGGGATCCTCATGTCGGTCCAAAAATTCCAGCGTCTCGCGGTCGTAGCACTCCGGGTGCATGCGGAAAACTTCCGTGACGTTGACGGAAAGTGGACTGTCCACGTAGATGGGGATCTCTGGGATTCGTCCTCCTTCCATGAGGATGTGCAGGAAATAGATTAATTCCTGCGTTCTTCCTACGGAGAAAGCCGGTACGATGATCTTGCCCCGACGAGCCACCGTACGGTTCACCACCTCGGCCAGTTGGTCCGCCGCCTTGTCGTAGGGATCATGCAGCCGAGCCCCGTAGGTACTTTCGCACACCAAAATGTCCACATTCTCCACCGGCACTGGATCGCGGAGGATAGGGGCGTCTTTCCGGCCGAGGTCGCCCGTGAAGCCGATCCGCACCGTGCGCGTTGGGGTATGCACTTCCAGCTCGACGGAGGCGCTGCCCAGAATGTGCCCAGCCTGACGGAAGCGAGCGGTGACCCCCTTCGTCACGAAGAAGCGGCGCTCGTACCCCACAGCGACGAACTGCGCCATGGCCCGCGTGGCGTCTTCGACGCTGTAGAGTGGCTGGACGGGCGGGAGCCCTTTCCGTGCGTGCTTCTTGTTCACAAACTCGGCGTCTTTCTGTTGCACGTGCGCCGAGTCCCGTAACATGACGCTGCAGAGGTCCCGCGTTGCGGCGGTACAGAAGATGTTCCCCTCGAAGCCCGACTTGACGAGCGTGGGGATGTTCCCGCTATGGTCGATGTGCGCGTGCGTGAGGATCATGGCGTCCAAGGACCTCGGGTCGAACGGCAGGGTGCGATTTCGCTGCTCCGCTTCTTGCCTGCGGCCTTGGAAAAGACCGCAATCCACTAGCACCCGCCTCCCGTCGGCCTCCACCACCAGCATCGATCCTGTCACCGTCCGAACTGCGCCGAGAAAATGGATCGCGATGGACACCTCGCCTCCCCATGAGTCAGCCTGGATTCCACAAGCTCCGGATCCACTTCGTATCTCAGGAGTCGTGCCTCGCGCCCCCTTCTCACGACTTGGGATACTCGTAGAGATAGGTGCCTCTGATCACCTGGAAGCCGTCCTCATTCCACAACGCTAGTTCGGGCGGGCGATCGGGAGAGCCGAGGATCGAGGCCACACCAACCTGCCCGTCCTTTCGCAGGGCGATGAACTTGTCGTTGAAATCGATCTTCCGGCCGCGGTTCACCTCCACGATCCGCTTGCAGGCCAGCTCGCAGGCCTCCTGCGGGGTTTTGCCTGCCCGCATGAGCGAGACCACGTAGAAACTGCCGCAGATGCGAATCACCTCCTCGCCGCGCCCGGTAGCACCGGCCGCCCCCACCTCGTTATCGACGTAAAGCCCCGCGCCGATGATCGGCGAGTCTCCCACACGCCCTGGGATCTTGAACGCCAGACCGCTGGTGGTGGTCACCCCGGCGAGATTCCCGTCCGCGTCCACACCGAGGACATTGATCGTCCCCGTGGGACGGTCGCCCTCGCTGTACTTTCCATCGGCTGGAGGCAGCCAGTCGTCCTCGTCACTGAGATTCTCCTTCCATTTGAGCCACTGGAGACGGGCTTTTTCCGTGAGCAGGTTCTCTTTCTTGAAGCCATGAGCGAGGGCGAACTTCAGTGCGCCCTTTCCCACCAGCATCATGTGGTCAGTACGCTCCATGACCAGGCGAGCCACCAACGAGGGGGTCTTGATGTGCCGCAATGCGGCCACCGCTCCGCAATTGTGCGTGGGACCATACATGACCGAGGCGTCCAGCTCAACCTCCCCCTCCTCGTTGGGGAGGCCCCCGTAGCCGACGCTCGTGTCTTCCGGGTCCAACTCCACGACCACGGCCCCCTTGATCACCGCGTCCAGCACGTTGCCGCCGCTGCGCAGGATCTCCCACGCTGGTTCATTCACCTTGCGCCCCCAGTACTCGCCTCGACTGCAGACCACCGCGGGACGTCTCGGACGGATCGGTTCCCGAGGAGCTTGGCCCACTATCGCCAGTGGGCCTGCCGCCGAAAGCGTCAACCCCGCCGCAGAGACCTTGAGGAAATCTCTCCGACTCAGCTGTGCCATCGGACCCTCCTTTGCTTGCTCAAGCGTCCGCGACCCCGCAGGGCCGGACTCACCCGCAAACCCGCCGGAACACTCGCAACAGATTCCCCCCAAGGATCTTGCAGATATTCTCCTCGGAGTAGCCTCGCCTCAAAAGCGCACGAGTGATAGCCGGCACGTCGCCGGCGTCATCGATGCCCTGAGGGGTCACGCTGATCCCGTCAAAGTCGGAACCGAGTCCGACGTAGTCCGGTCCCACAAGCCGTACTACGTAGTCGATATGGTCGATCAGCACCTCCAGCGGAGGCCGGATCTTCTCCAGTTCGGGGCGTAGAAGCTCTCCCGCCAGAGCCCGGAAGCGAGGCGAATCTGTCCCGTAATGCTGCCGCAGAGAGTCGAGCTCGGCCCGGTGCTGTCCCAAGACTCCCTGACGCCTCCGATCGTACAGGCTATCCAGATATCCCGCGTAGAAGTTGATCAGCACCACCCCGCCTCTTTCGGCAATTGCCCGGATCTGCTCGTCCTTCAGATTGCGATCCACAGGGCAGAGCGCATACACGGAAGAGTGCGAAGCGATCACAGGCGCGCTGGACACTTCCATCACATCCCAAAACGTGCGTTCCCCGACGTGGCTCACGTCCACCAGCATCCCCAATTCGTTCATCCGGCGGACGACCGCCTTGCCGAACTCCGTGAGCCCGCGGAAACGAAGCGCTTTGCCAGAGCTTTCGTCGCTGCTTGAGGTGGCCCAATCGGTGGAAGTCACCCACGTCAGCGTCAGGTAGCGAGCGCCAAGCCGATAGAGGGCCTCCAAGGTATCCAGGCTATTTTGGATGGCATGGCCACCCTCCACACCGATGGCTGCGGCGATCCGCCCGCTCCGGATCACTTCCTCCGCCTCACTACCCGAGGTGACGACGGCGAGCTGGTCCGGGACCCTCTTCGCCACTTTTCTGAGCGCCTCCATCATCCTTCGGACCACGTAGGCGCAGCTGTCTGGGTCGTCGGGGCCCCTTGAGACGTATTGAGGCGACGGGAAGCAGGCGAAGAACACGAGATCCATCCCTCCTTCCCGGAGCCTCGGCAAGTCTATATGGCCCTCTTTGTGGCGGAGGGTGAGGTCGTAGCCCTGCAGGACACGCAAGAGGACATCGTTGTGGCCGTCCGCGACGACACACCGCTCGTGAAGTCGGCGCCAGTCCTCCTCGCCGCGGCGCAGCTGCCATCCCGATAGCCCAAGCAGCAGCGCCACCAACCCCGCGGCGGGCATCAGTGTGTTCGCTCGCCTCAAGGTAATCCTCCGGTCGAGTCCATAGCCGCCCCAGCGAGCAGAAAGCTATTGCAAGATAGACAAGAATTCCTTCACGATCAAGCTTCGGCCGGCATCCCACTGGCGCCAGCGCCTCGGCCTTTCCGGCCCAGGGCTCGAAGCGCCTCCTTTCGCCCTCGATTGACAGAATGCCCGAGCGCCCTTATCTTTGCCAGGGGAGATCGGGCCGTGCACCATTCGGCCCCGGAATCACGGCGGAAAGACAAGAGGAGACTCTACACATGACCAAGAACCCTGTCGCCGAGAGAATTGCCGAATTGATCCCGACCTTGATGGGGGCGTTTCACGAGCTACGGCCTCCTCAGTCGGACGAAGAAGCCTTGACCCTGCGCCAATATCAAGCGCTCATCCTCATCTACGCGCACGGGCAAATGACCCTGAGCGAACTCTGCAGCAAGCTGGCCCTCGCGCCTTCCACCGGCACCGAACTTGCCAACCGGATGGTGGCAAAGGGCTATCTTCTGAAGTCCGGGGACGAAAGGGACCGTCGGCTCATCACCCTTCGCTTGAGCCAAGAGGGGTATCGGGTCATGCTTCAGCGGCGCCGACTGCTCACGGAAATGCTCAGCCGCTTCCTGGCCCGCTTCGAGGAGGAGGATCAGCGGGAGTTTCTCGCCTGCTTCGAGCGGATCGCGGCTCTCATTCACAAGTACGGGCTACCCCCCGCCGCACCCTCAGGGGATTGACGCTGGTTCCGGAGGAAGCTGAGCCGGCACGGACGGCCAGAGCCTCAAGGCGCCTTCCGAATCACTGTTCTTTGATCTCCACGTAGATGTCTCGTTTCAGCTGCTGCACCCATTCCTCAAACCGGCGCTGCCGCTTCGCCTCCAGGGCCATCGCCTCGATCTTGTCCCAGTCCTTCTCCAGCGAAAGGGGCCTTGCTTCCTGCCGGTCGTTCATCCGCACGATGTGGTACCCGAACTTCGTCTTGAATGGAGCTGAGACTTCTCCCACCCGGAGAGTCTCAACCACTGCGCGGAACTCCTGCACAGACTCCGCGAATCGGTCCAGTTCGAACCAACCGAGGAGCCCGCCGCGATCCTTGGTCTCCGGGTCATCGGAAAACTGTTTGGCCAAGCTCTCGAAGCTCTCCCCGCCCTCCACAATGCGTTTCCGGATCTCCTGAATCTTCTGCAGTGCGGCCGCCTCATCTTCCGGAAGAACCGGGACGGCGATGAGGATATGTCGGACGTTGATCCGGTCGCCCCGCTTGTCAATGCACTGGATCACGTGATATCCGAAGCGCGTCTTCACCACCTCGGAGATCTGCCCCGGCTCCAGGGCGAAAGCCGCCTCCTCAAACTCCGGCACGAAGTCCCCCCGACTGAGGAAGCCCAGTTCCCCCCCTCTGGAAGCAGAACCGGGGTCTTCGGAGAATTGCTTGGCGAGGGTCGCAAAATCCTCTCCCCCTAGGATCCGGCTGCGGATCCCCTTGGCCCTCTCGTATGCCTTGCGGTCCGCCTCCGCGCCGGGCTTGATCTCCACAAGGATGTGGCTGATGTTCACACTCTCTTTCAGCGCCGGCAGGCTGTCACGGTGGGTGCGGAAAAACTCCTCCACCTCGCGACGCGTGACCTTGAGATCGCCAAACTTCTGCTGCTTGAGATTGTTGATGAGCAGGCTATTGTAGATCTCCTCGCGGTAGCTCCGGCGCACCTTGCTCATCGGCTGTCCGAAGTATTCGGCCACCTTCTCCTCCGAGCCGAAGCGCTCCAGCAGCATCTTCATCTGCTGCTCCAACAGCTGATCGACCTGCGCGTCGTCCACTTTGATCGTCTCGGCGCGCGCCTGCACGAGGAGGATCTTTTCGGCCACGAGATTCTCGAGCACGGACCGCTTCAACTTCTCGAATGCAAGCGGATCTCGCACCGGATCCAGACCGCTTTGCAAGGCCAGGAGGTAGGCGCCCTGCACGACCTCCGACTGCAGGATGATCTCATCGTCCACCACGGCCGCCACGCGATCCAGCACCTGCTCGCGCTGGGCCACTGCGCGGAACGGGAGGACCACCCCCAGTAGGAGAAAAGCCAGCAGAAAGCACGTGCTTTGCCTTCGCTTTCTTTCGCGCATCATCCGTCCCTCGATGGATTCCGGGTTAAACGGCGCGTTCCGCCGCCGCCACCTCATTCGCGTCCACCCCGGCCCAGGACTTCTTCGTTAATCCAGACATCCGTCCGGGAAGAAAGCGTACGGATCAGCTCTCGATACGCCGCTTGGTACTTCTGCCGCTTCAGCTCCATCTCGATCCGCGAACGGACCTCGTCCAGCTCCAGGTACGAACCTGCGGGGTAGATTCCCAGCACCTTGATCACCACGAAACCATCCTCCACTTGGATCGGGCGGAGAACCTGCCCCGGTCTGGCGCCCACGAGGAGCCTGCGGAATTTTTCTGGAAGCTGGGCCATCGGCAGCGAGCCGACATATCCTCCCTGCGCCGCCCAAGCGCCCTGGGAGTACTGCTGCGCCAGCGTTGCGAAATCCTCCCCCTGGCTCGCCCGACTGTAGATCTCCTGCGCCAGAAAGCGCTGGGGGACCAGGATCTGCTGCAAACGCACTTCCTCCTCAGCCCGGCGGAAATCTTCCCTGTTTCGCTCGTAGTAGGAACGGATCTCGTCTTCGCCCACGTGGAAGGTATCCGGGAGCATTCGCTCGAGGACCGCATTCGCCAGCAATTGGCTCCGCAACCGTTCCAGCTCCTGAAGAATGGCGGGATCATTCTCAAGACCGCGGCGGATGGCCTCCTGAGCCAGAAGCTGGTTCTCCACCCAGTTTTGAACCGCCGTGCGCAGGCGCGCGTGCTCTTTGCCCTTCAAAATGCTATCGGCGGGAACCGATGCGAAAGCTCCGAGGTCGAGGGTGGCCGACCCAACCCTCGCCAGCACGATGCCTTCTGGCTCCGTCCTCTTGTGACAGGAGACGGCCAGGAGGACGAGCAACCCCAAGGGGACAATCCCCAAGGCCCGCACTCCCATCCAACTTCCGTGGAAGGCCGAACGAAGCCGGAGGTAGGCCGCGCTGCGCCATCTCGCCCCGTCGCTCCGGCAGCTCACGCGGCAGATCCGCCTCAGCCGACGTCCCGCAATCCCCAAAACAGGGGATCCCGACCGCTCTGCGCTCATGCTTTTTCTCCCCGTTACTCCGCCTTTCCGAGGCGCGCCATGCGTTCCGGAAACAGGACAACTCGGAAGCGTCGCTCAAGCTCAGCGAGCCACTTCGCTTCCAGCTGCTCCCGCCGATCCTGGATATACGCAGCGCGAACTTTGGGCCGGGCTTCCTCGAAGCTCAGCTGGTAGGACGGCTTCCGATCCACAACCCGGATGATGGAAAAGTTGCTCCCCATGGGGATCGGCCCCGCAACCTGCCCGGGCTTGAGCTGGAGGGCCGTCTTGCCCACATCCCCGTACATATCGGCACTGATGTACCCAAGCCAGCCGTTTTTGCCCTTCGTGATCGACCGCTCATTGTACTTCCGGGCCAGCTCTTCGAAATCGGCGCCCGCCTTGGCCATCTGCGCCACCCGCTCAGCAAGGGCTCGATCGCCCCGGATGAAGATCTCCTGGACCTTCGCTTTCTCCGGCTCCCGGAATCGCTCCGGTTGACTCTCATAGAAGGTGCGCAGCTCCTCATCACTGTACTGCATGGCGGGCTTGATGATCTCCTCCGAATCGAACCTCGAGGCCACCAGGATTTCCCGCCGCCGGTCAATCTCCTCCCTCACTTCCGGTCGTCGATGGTAGCCGAGCCGGAAGGCCTCCGCCGTGATCACCCGGATCGAAGCGATCCGCATTAGCCAGTCCCGCAGATCTTGCTCCGTCGCAAAGAGGGGGCGGCGGTATTCCTTCCTCTGCTCCACCTCCTGGACAAGCTCCCCTACCGTGTACGAGCCGCCGTCCCAGCTGCACAGCGTCAGAGGAAGATCCTGGGGCTGGACTTTCGAAAATTGCCGGGAAACCGTGATCCCCTGCCTCTGGGGTACACCGGAGCTGTCTCGCGCGCTGCTCTGGATCCTCTCCCTCAGCAGCGCGATCGCGTCCTCATGAAAGCGCACTCGATAGCGCTGGAAAAGCCGGTCGCGGAGACTGTACATTGCGCTATCGATCTCTGAAGCCCGCTCCTGAAGAAGCTGCTCGCGCAGAGCAGCCTTTCTCGCCCGAAAGTCGGCCTTTGACGGTTCCTCGCGCGCCTCACACAGCACGAGGTGCCAGCCAACGCGCGTCCGGAACGGTTTGGATAACTCTCCCGGACGCAACGAGAACGCGATATCGTAAAACACGGAATCGAACCGTCCTGTGCCTCTGCGAATGAAGCCCCAGTCCCCTCCCTGCGGCGCGGTCTGAGCTTCATCGGAGTAGCGCGAGGCCATCTCCGCGAAGCTGGCACCTGCTAGAACCTGCGTGCGGATGTCCTCGATCCTGTTCCGGGCTTTCAGCTCCTCATCCGGGGAAGCTCCCTCTGGAACACGAATAAGAATATGGCGGATCCTGACCCGCTGCGCCCCCCGCTTGTAGAAAGCCCAAAGGTCTTCGTCGGAGATAAGCTTGTCTATCACTTTCTCCTGGCGGAAGAGCTTGTAAGCCAGGTCTCTCTCCTGCGCCTCGAGGAAAGGGGCGACCTGGGGATCTTTGTCGTACCCTCTCCGCATCCCTTCCAGGTACTTCAGCTTTCTCTCCACAAGCCGTTTCAGCATCTGTTCCACCTGGTTCCGGCTGGGAGACTCGCCAGGGCGCAATCTGCCATGGTCCCTGAGCTCCCACAGCACGTCTGAGTAGCGGATGGGGATTCCGTTCACCGTAGCGAGGACCGGATCTTTCTGGCGCGCACAACCTGCCCACCAGAAGGCGGTCCACATGAGCCACAGAGAAAGTGCCAAGAGTCCTCGCTGCCTCCACGCGACCATGGTCCATCTCCCGGTTGCCCGACTGGCGTCGTCCGCTGCTGTCCCGGCCGCCATCCGATCAGGATGCTGCGATGCGGCTGAGGAACTCCACGGCCTCTTCCGTGCTGGGCTGGCCGTTCTTAAGCCAGACCCTGAAGCCGACGGTCTCGGTGCCCACGATCTCGACTTTGTACTCGTCTTGCTGGACGACCCTCCGTAGGCGTCCGAGCAGCTCCTCTGGGCCCCTGGCCTGGACGTCCGAGTCGTACCAGCCCACCAGCTGATTGCGCCGGATCTCTATCTTGGATAGGCCCAGCCTCGACCCCAATATCTTGACCGCGACGTAGGCCAGAAGGTCGCGCGCGGGTGGGGGGAGACGTCCGAAGCGATCCTCCAGCTCCTCCCGTATCTCTTCCACCTCGCGCACATCGGTCGCACGCACCAATCTTCGGTAGAAGTCGACCCGCTCGTCGGCCATCGGCACGTATTCCTCGGGGATGAAGGCGTCGGCGTCGATCTCGACCCGCGTCTCGATCTCACTTGCCGGCGGCAAGACCGGCTCCTGCCCAAGCTCCGCCCGCAACTCCCGCACCGCTTGGTCGATGATCCGGCAGTAAAGCTCAAACCCCAGCGCGTCGATGAAACCGCTCTGCTCCGGGCCGAGCAGGTTTCCCGCGCCGCGGATCTCCAGGTCCCGCATGGCCACCTGAAAGCCCGCGCCCAGCTCGGTCAGCTCCGCGATCGCCCGGAGACGCTCAATCGCCTCCTTGGTGAGCGTCTCGATGGGAGGGGTGAGCAGGTAGGCGTAGGCCTTCACGTTGGAGCGCCCCACGCGTCCACGGAGCTGATACAGCTGAGCCAGTCCAAAGCGATCGGCACGATTCACGATCAGCGTATTCACGTTGGGCATATCCAGCCCGGATTCGATGATCACCGTGGACACGAGGCAATGGAATCGCCGGTCCAGGAAGTCCCGCATCACCCGTTCCAGCTCCGCTTCCGGCATCTGCCCGTGCGCAACCCCGAAGTCGACCTCCGGGACGAGCCGCCGAAGCATCGCCGCCATCGCCTGAATGCTCCGTACCCGATTGTGGACGAAGAACACCTGGCCGCCACGCTCCACTTCGCGCAGGATCGCCCTCCGGATGATCTCCTTGTTGAAAGGCACCACCTCCGTGTGGATCGGCATGCGGTCGCGGGGAGGTGTAGTAATGACCGAGAGGTCCCGCGCTCCCACCAGGGCCATGTGAAGTGTGCGGGGTATCGGGGTTGCCGACATGCTCAGCACGTCCACAGTCACCCGCAGCTTCTTGAGCTTCTCCTTCTGCCGCACCCCGAAATGTTGCTCCTCGTCGATGATCAGAAGCCCCAAATCCTTGAAGCGAACGTCATCGGAAAGGAGCCGGTGCGTACCGATCACAATATCCACCGTACCTTCAGCCAATCCCCGGAGGATGTCCTTCTGCTGGCGCGCCGACTTGAACCGCGAAAGGACCTCCACCCGCACCGGAAAGGGCTGGAGGCGCGCCCGGAACGTCTCGTAGTGCTGCTCCGCGAGGACCGTCGTGGGCACGAGAATCGCTACTTGTTTGCCGTCCATGGCCGCCTTGAAGGCGGCCCGGAGCGCCACCTCGGTCTTCCCGTATCCTGCGTCGCCGCACACTAGCCGGTCCATGGGCTGGGGGCTTTCCATGTCCCGCTTGACTTCCTCAATCGCCCGAGCTTGGTCGGGCGTCTCCTCGAAAGGGAACGAAGCCTCCAGCTCATGCTGCCACAGGCCATCCGGGGAGAAGGCATGCCCCGCCCGGAGCTTGCGTTCGGCGTTGATGCGAATCAGCTCTCGGGCGATCTCCTTCACCCGCTTCTTGGCCCGTCCCTTGAGTCGCTCCCATTCCACACTGCCGAGCCGACTGAGCTTCGGCTGGACTCCCTCGCGCGAGGAGTACTTTTCGATGCGATCCATTCGCTCCAGAGGCACGTAGACTCGGTCGCCCCCTTCGTAGCTCAGCACGACGCATTCGCGCTCCGCACCCGCCACCTGAATCTTCTGTAGACCCTCGAAGCGCCCGATCCCATAGTCCGCGTGCACCACGAAGTCGCCCTTGTTGAGAGAGTAAAGCCGCCTCAGCGCTGGCACGCCTGGGGACGCCGCGCTGGGGATTCGGCGCTTCTCCCGTCCGTAGAACTCGTGCGTTGTGAGCACAAACAGGCCGGCGGGCGGGCAGAGGAAACCCTGCTGAACCGGCAGCTCCACCACATGCACGGCGGCCAGTCCGATCTCCTGCTCCTCGAGGATCGTGAGCATCCGGTCCCGATGCGAAGGGTTCTCGCACGCGAGGAGGATCAAAGGCTCTGGGCAAGAGGAGCGCAGTCGGTCGAATAGATCGGAAAGAGCCTTGAAGTTCCCGCCGAGGGCATCCTGCCGGCGCGCGCCCAGATCCACAACGGGGCCGACCTCCGGGTAGAGACTGTAGAGATGCACCGTGGGGAAAAGATCCAACGTCTCAAAGACGCGCTCCGGATCCTCATAGGCTACCACCGGCCCGGTCAGGGGGGCATCCAGCGACTTTTCCCACGCCTTTCTCACCTCCTCGCGCACCAACGCCGGATCCTCCACGACCACGAGCGTGCCCTCCGGGAGGTAGTCCAGAAGCGTCGCAGCTCGCTCCGGAGTGGAAGACGGTTCTGCCGCGGCCGGCGGGAAAATCACCGCCTTCTCCAGCCGCCGCATCGATCGCTGATCCTCGGGCCGGAATTGGCGGATCGACTCCAGCTGGTCGCCGAAAAACTCCAACCGCACAGGGAATTCCGCATGAGGCGAGAAGACGTCAATGATGCCCCCACGGACGCTGAACTCGCCCGGCCTCTCCACCAGATCCTCGCGCAGAAACCCCATCTCAACCAGCTGCTGCTGAAGGGCCGGGAAATCGACCGTCTGCCCGACGCGCAGCTCGAGGACCTGATGAAGCAGGCGGTGGGGTAGGGGAAGCTTCTCGGCCACGGAGCGCGCGCTGGCCACAATCGCCCGAACTTCCCCCCGCAACAGCGCCTGGAGGGCCTCCGCGCGCTTCCGGTTGAGCACGGCGGAGGATCCAGCCGACAGACGCAGAAGCGACCTCCCCTCCGGAAATAGCATGATGCCCTGCGGCTCCCCGAGGAAGATCGCCAAGTCCTCACGGATCCAGGCGGCCTCCTCATCCCCGGTGCCGATGTAGAGCAAGGGACATCCCCGGTCCGCGCTGAGCGCCGCGCTCACGAGGGACCTCAGGGAACCCGCCGCGCCCGTGAGTCCGACGTGGGCGTGGCGTTCCAGCTTCTCCAGCGCCTCACCGTACGGCCGCGAAGCTCGCAGCCGGTTCTTGATCGCACTAGCTACCACGGACCTTTCGCCTGGATCTGCCCTCTCGATCTCAACCGCGCGCCGCCTCTTTCTTGGCCAGTTCGATGGCGCGCCGGACAAAGCCCTCGGCCTCCCTCAAGGCCTGTCGGGCGGCCTCTGGCCCCACCTCGGCAAGAAGCATCACCAGGGCCGTCTTCACATGCCCGCCCGCTTCCACCAGGACGCGCTCTGCGGTGTCGTAATCCACCCCCGTCACGATCATGACCGTCCGCTTCGAGCGCTCTTCCAGCTTGCGGGAAGTCATCTGGAGATCCACCATCATGTTCTCGTAGACCTTGCCCAGCCGGACCATCGCCGCCGTCGTGATCATGTTCAGGACCAGCTTGGTGGCCGTGCCGGCCTTCATGCGGGTGGATCCCATGACCACCTCGGGGCCCACGACCGGGCAAATGGCCACATCCACGTCGATGTTCATCTCCTCCCGGGGGGTGCAAGTGATGTAGATCGTCTTGCCGCCGGCTTTCCGCGCCGCCTGGATGGCGCCCACGACGTACGGCGTGCGGCGGCTGGCCGCGATCCCGCAGGCCACATCCTTCGGCCCGAAGCCTCGCTCCAGGAGGTCGCGAGCGCCGTCCTCGCTGCTATCCTCCGCGCCTTCCTGGGAACGGACCAGTGCGGCATACCCTCCTGCGATGATCCCCTGGACCATCTCCGGATCCGTCCCGTAGGTGGGCGGACATTCGGACGCATCCAGGACCCCGAGCCGGCCGCTCGTCCCGGCCCCGATGTAGAAAAGCCGCCCGCCCTGCCGGAAAGCGGCGACGACCAACTCCACAGCGCGGGCGATGTAGGGGATCTCCTTCTCCACGGCCAAGGGAACACCCTTGTCCTCCGCGTTGATCCGACGAAGGATTTCCTCCGTGGGCAACGTGTCCAAGTCCATCGTGCGCGGGTTTCGTTTCTCCGTGATGAGATTCCGGAGCTCCTCAAAAACCCCGTCATCCCGTCTTCGCAGTTGGCTTGGCATCCTCTTCACCCACTCTACGCACCCTGACGATCACCGTACCTTCGAGGCTCGGCACGGACAGAAAGGCCACATCCAGATCTGCTGCCCTGACCCGGAGCCTTTCCGCTTCCACTTCCGCATCGGCAAGACCCTTGTAGGCGAGGAGCTCACCGCCTTTGAGCAAGAGAGGGGAACTCCACCCCCAGAGTCGGACCAGGTCGGCCACCGCACGCGCGACGACGAAGTGACACCGCCTCCCCAGTCGCTCCCGGACCTCGGGAGTTTCCGCCCGGGCGACGATCACCTCCACGTGACGGAGCCCAAGTTCCTCTCGGACTTCCTGGAGGAAGAGGGCGCGCCAACGCCTGGGCTCGATCAGGAAGAACTGGCAGTCCGGGCGACATAGCGCCAGGGGCAATCCCGGGAATCCCGCGCCCGATCCCACGTCGGCGATGCGGCAGGCGCTGGGAAACCCGACCACCTCCAGCAGAGCCAGAGAGGGGAAGACATGCCGCCTCACCCACTGGTCGCGATCCCTGCGCGACACGAGATTCGTCCTCTCCGACCACTGCTGGAAAAGGCGGAGGTAATGCCGCCACCGCTCCTCGATCGCCTCGTCCCAGGCCAAATGCAGCCGCTGGAGCAAGTCCCGGATGCGAGCCAGCTCCTCTTCCGGGGATGTTTCACGTGGAACATTCCGGGCGGCCAACGCTCGAGCCCCGCCGGTTCGTCGCCAGACCCTTTTCGAGATGTACCAACAGCATGGCCACGTCCGAGGGCGACACGCCGGTGATCCGCGCGGCCTGGGCCACGGAGCGCGGACGGATCTTGCTCAGCTTCTCGCGGCTCTCCATGGAAAGCCCGTGCAGGCTCCAGTAGTCCAGATCCGGCGGGAGGAGCTTGTCCTCAAGCCGCCTCATGCGCTCCACCTGCTCGAGCTGTCGCTGGATGAACCCATCGTATTTCGCCTCGATCTCAAGCTGCCGCCCCACCTCCTTCCACAGGCGCTCCTGCCTCCTCGCCAGGACCGGATGCCTGGCCAAACCCGGCACTCCCTCCAGCGCCGCCAAGCTTAGCTCCGGCCGCCGCAGAAGCTGATACACGCTCACCGGCTCCTCCGGCACCTTCGAACCCAAAGCCTCCAGCACGGGGCGCAGCTCCGCCGGTTCCACCTTCGTCCGCTTGGCCCACTCCATTGTCTCCGCCAGCCTGCGCTTCTTCTCCGCCACGTACCGGTATCTTTCCGCCGGCAGGAGCCCCACCTCATATCCCCGCTCGCTCAGCCGAAGATCGGCGTTATCCTGCCGCAGCAGGAGCCGGTACTCCGCCCGGGAAGTGAACATCCGGTAGGGTTCGTTCGTCCCCTTCGTCACCAGGTCGTCGATCAAGACCCCGATGTACGCCTCCGATCGCCCGAGGACGAACTCCCCTTCCCCCCGCAGCTTGAGCACAGCGTTGATCCCGGCGACGATCCCCTGCGCCGCCGCCTCTTCGTAGCCGGACGTGCCGTTGATCTGCCCTGCAAAGTAAAGCCCCTCCACCCTCTTCGTCTCCAGCGTGGGCTCCAGCTGCGTCGGCGGGAAGAAATCGTACTCGATGGCATAGCCGAGGCGCGTCACCTCCGCATTCTCGAAGCCGGGGATCGTCCGTAACGCCCGGATCTGCACGTCCTCCGGCAGGCTCGTGGCAAAGCCATTCACGTAGACCTCATCCGTCCCCCTTCCCTCCGGCTCCACGAAGATCTGATGCCGCTCCTTGTCGGCGAACCGCACCACCTTGTCCTCGATGGACGGGCAATACCTCGGCCCGATCCCAACAATCAGCCCCGTGTACAAGGGCGAGCGGTCCAATCCGCTCCGGAGGATCTCGTGCGTCTCCGGGGTTGTGTAGGTCAAATAGCAGGGGACCTGGTCCACTTCGATCCGCTCATGCCAAAAAGAGAAGGGCTCGGGCTCAGGATCCCCGTCCTGCCGCAGCATGGCCCCGTAGTCCAGTGTGGACCCATCCACGCGCGGGGGTGTCCCCGTCTTGAGGCGACCGCTCTCAAAGCCGAGTTCCCGCAGGCATTCCGTCAGGCCTTCTGCCGGAAACTCCCCCGCGCGTCCCGCAGGGTAACTCTGGAGGCCGATGAAGATCCGCCCGTTGAGGAACGTACCCGTGGTGAGGATGACCGCCCGGCCCTCGATGACGCTCCCGGTGTGCGTCTTCACGCCCACCGCCTGCCCCTTTCTGACCACAACCCCTTTCACGTAGATCTGCTTCACGTGCAGGTTCGGCTGCATCTCCAGCGCCCGGCGCATGCGGACGCTGTACTGGAGGCGGTCCGCCTGCGCCCGCGGGGACCACACTGCCGGGCCCTTCGATCGGTTCAGCATGCGGAACTGGATCCCCGCGTCGTCCGCGGCGAGTCCCATCTCCCCGCCCAGCGCGTCGATCTCCCGCACCAACTGACCCTTCGCCAGGCCCCCAATTGCCGGATTGCAGCTCATCTGCGCCACGGTGAAGAGGTTCATGGTGGCCAGGAGGGTCCGGGCACCCATGCGGCTTGCCGCTAGGGCGGCCTCGCACCCCGCGTGCCCCGCTCCCACGACGATCACGTCGTACCGGTCGTAAATCCTTTCGCTTCCGTTAGCCATGTTCCACGTGGAACGCTTCACTTCCCAATGCAGAAGCTTCCGAAGATCTCCTCCAGGATCTCGTCCGTCGTCACCTCCCCCGTCACCCTCCCCACGGCGTCGATCGCCTCTCGAAGGTCCAACGCGAGCAACTCCGCACCGAGACCCGCCCGTAGCCCCGCCCTACACCGTTCCATCGCATCCCTCGCCCGCAACAACGCCTCGAACTGACGCGCGCTCGTCACAAGCAGACCCCCGTCCCTCTCCTCCTTCCCCACAGCTGTCTCCACAAGCACCGCCTCCAGTTCTCGCAGCCCTTCTCCCGTCTTCGCCGACACCTCCACGCTCCGCAGGCCTTCGACCACGGGACCGAGGTCCTCGAGCCGGATCTGCCTGCCGAGATCTACCTTATTCACAACGAGGAGCAGATCCGGTCCCTTCTCCTCCCACACCCGCCGCAATGCCCACGCCTCCTCCCCCACAGCCTCCTCCTTCCCGACGCTCGCATCCACCACCCAGAGGAGCACGTCCGCTTTTTCTACTTCCCGCCAGGTGCGATCGATCCCAAGCACCTCCACCTTGTCCCGAGCCCGCCGCAGCCCCGCCGTGTCCACCAGTCGGAACAAGATGCCATCGAAGATCCTCTCCACCTCGATGCTGTCCCGCGTCGTCCCGGGGATCTCGGTCACGATCGCCCTTTCGCTCCCCACAAGGGCATTCAGCAAACTCGACTTCCCCACATTCGGACGACCAACAATCACCGTCCGGACCCCCTCCCACACCCTCCTCCCAGATCGATACGAGGCCAACGCCCTCTCGACCAGCTCCAGTGCAGCCTCCAGCCTCCCCGCAAGCTCCTCCCTCGAAGCGAACTCCACATCCTCGTCCGAAAAATCCAACTCCAGCTCGAGCCTCGCCGCCAGCTGGACGAGCTGCTCTCGCAGCCCCCGCAAGGGCGCCGACAACTCCCCTCGGTACTGTCGCACCGCCGCCCGCAACGCCGCTTCTGACCGCGCACCAACGATGCCGGCTACCGCCTCCGCCTGTGTCAGGTCCAGCTTCCCGTTCAAGAACGCCCTACGCGTGAACTCGCCCGGCTCGGCCAGTCGCGCTCCCGCCTGCAGACACTCCTCCAGTATCCGCTGCACCACCAGCGGCCCCCCGTGACAGGAGATCTCCACCACATCTTCCCCCGTGTACGAGTGCGGACCCCGAAAGTAGGTTACCACGCACTGATCCAGGGGAACATCCCGCTCTCCCGTGGCGAACACCTCGCACACCCGTGCCCGACTCGGCGCGAACTCCGAGCCCGCGCACCCGGTCAGTCTCTCGATGACTTCCAGTGCGCTCGGCCCGCTCAAACGAATCACGGCGATGGCCCCGACCCCGCGTGGCGTCGCCACCGCCACGATGGTATCCCACAGCGTCTTCATTTCCCCTCGAGCTGCCAAAAAAATAGCCCCACCCGCGATCTCTGCAAGTAGGGCCGCACCTCCCGTTCCGCTTCGTCAACTACGCCTTGCGGAGCACACGCCCCTTCCTCGCCCCCTCCTCCTTCGGCTTCAACTCCACCGCCTTCTCCGGGATGACCTCCTGCTGGATGATACTCAGAACATTGAACAGCGTATAGTACAGATTCAGCCCGCTCGGAAAGCTATTGAACAACAGCACGAAGAAAACGGGCATGAGATACACCATGGCTTTCTGTTTGGGATCCGTGACCGTCATCTTTTGCTGAATGAACATCGTAACGCCCATGGCCAAAGGCAGAATACTCACCCCTCTCCCATACAATGGTATGCTAAACGGCAGCGTATATACGATGTCCGGCTGGGAAAGATCCTTAATCCACCAAACGAACTTCGCTCCCCGCAACTCGATCGTACTGCGGAAGACGATGAACAACGCATACAGTAACGGGAATTGTAGCAAAGTGGGCAGACAACCGCTCATCGGGTTCACGCCGTACTCTTTGTACAGTCTCATCGTCTCCCGATTGAGTTTCTGTGGATCATTTCCGTACTTTTCCCGCAGCTCCATCAGACGTGGCTGCAAGAGCTGCATTTGCTTCATCGATACATAGCTTTTGCGCGTCAGAGGATATACCACTACCTTCACCAAAACGGAAAAAATGACGAGCACAACGCCATAGTTCGGAATAAACCTGTGGAACCATCGGAAAAGAATCAGAATCCCTTTGCTAATCGGCCGGATCACACTCCAGCCGAAGTCCATCATTCGTTCCAGACCTACCCGGTACTGCTTCACCACCCCGTAGTCGAGCGGCCCGAGGAAGATGCGGAAGGCATTCTCCTGGTCCTCCTTCACCAGCGGCATGCGGAGCGCAAACTCGTACAACTTCCAGTCCGCGCCTCTCGCCCTCGTCCGCCATCCCTTGACTTCGATCCCCTCTCCCGCTTCCCCCTCCGGGATCATCGCCACGGTGAAATACTTCGTCCTGCCAGCCAGCCACTTCGCCACACCGGACATCGCCTGCTGACGCGAACCGGCTTTCCCCAGATCCACCTTTTCCAGGCTCTTCCCCAAGAGGGCGTAGACCCGAGTGTACGACGCATCTTCCGATACTCGGGCCTCCGAGCTCGCAATGCCCCCTCCCCACACCAGACGGTAGCTCTTATCCCCGACGATCTGGTCCCACCCCTTGAGCTGGACCTTCATCAAGATGTCGTACCTGCCGTCGTACACTACCACCTTCTTGACGATCGTCAGGTCCTCTCGCGGCCTCACCGAGAAGGTCAGCGTGTCGTTCTCGCCGGCCCCCAGCTGTACCGACTCCGGCCCCTGGTATTCCCAGATCCATTCTCCCGTGTCCACCGTGTCGGTCCCGACCACGAACCGCAGCGACAGGTTCCCCCTCTCGGGGTCCCCCACCAGCTCCACCGGCTCACCATCCGGGCCTTGATACCTCAACACCCGCCAGGAGAGCACCCGCCCTCCACGCGTACTCAGCCGCGCCGCGTACAGGGACGTCTGTACCTCCACTACTCTCTCGGCCGCCTCCTTTCCCGGGGACGAGGAAACCCCTGACTCCCCCCGCACGATCAGAGACTCCGCAGTCACCACCGCTCCTTCGGCGGACTCCTCGTCCGGCGCTTTCACTTGGGAATACGGAGCCCTTTTGGCCGGCACACTCCCCTTCGGGTAAAGCCACCGACGATACAAATCCGTCTGCATGAAGATCAGAACCAAGCCAATGAGGAGAAAAGCAAGGATCGTTCTCCGGTCAAGATCCATATCGCTATCCCACCTTCCCCAGCCGGGACCGCTCCGGCACGGGATCGTAACCACCACGGCTCCACGGGTGACACCGGAGGATTCGTCCCAGCCCGAGCGCCAACCCGCGAAGCACCCCGAACCTCTCCACCGCCTCCAGCGTGTATTCCGAGCATGTAGGCCAATACCGACAGCTCGGCGGCAGCACTAATCCGAGCGTGATCCGGTACGCCTGGATCATCCCCCGCACAATTCTCCGCTCTATTCCGCCTGACCCTCCCGAAGTCCCTCCGCCAGGGCCTGCATGTCCGCCACCAGTGCTTCCCACCGCTCCTCCACCAGCGCTGGCATCGCCAAGAGCACAAGCCTCCCTCTTTTCGGGAACTCCCACTGCTTCACCCGGAAGGCTTCCCTTAGCCTCCTCCGCGCCCGATTCTTCACCACCTTTCCCTGGATCTTCCCGCTGACCGCGAAACCTACTCGCAGCTCCCCCTCATCACGAAGATACCACGCCTCGATCGCTCCCTGACGGAACCTAATTCCCCGTGAAAAGACCTCCGTGAACGCCCCGTGGCCCCGCAAGACTCTCCGCTTCGGCAGGCGCAAGGATCCCCTTTCGCACGCACCCCCGGTCAGCGCTCGTCGCTCACCGTCAATCGCCTGCGCCCCTTCGCCCGCCGTCGCTTCAGTACGTTCCTGCCCGCCTTCGTCGCCATCCTCGCCCGGAATCCGTGCGTCCTTCTCCTGCGGATGTTGCTCGGCTGGTACGTACGCTTCATCTCGCTCTCCCACTCCTACTCACCATCTTCCTACAGCCCTTTCCGCCTCTGTCAGCGCCCAATAACCCTGCTGAAGGTATCCCTCCATCCCCTAAAATGCAAGCGAATTTCCCCGATCCACCCAGCTGCTGACCCCCACCGCGTCCCATCGAATTCCCTTTGCAGATCTCCTCCTGCTCCCTATGTTCTCTCGGTCCGGCGGCGATCGGGTGGACGAAATGTGGATAACCCCACCCAGAAACCCGGCGCCGCCTTCCCCCGCTCCCAGCCTGGCACTCGCGGGAGTGGCCACAAGTTCATGACCAACAACAGGTTCTGACCGACTTTGCGCCCCGACATTCGACACCGGTGAACCATGTTCCTCTGAGAGTGCAGACCCATTTGACGTTCTTTCCGTGTGGATAACTTTCTCTCCTTTCCCGAGCAACCTCGAGACACAGAGAGGAGATCATGGACCTCTTATCGCGCGAGCTTACGGATATCTGGGAACGGTGCCTCACCCTGATCCGTCCTAGCGTCAATGAGCAGGCGTTCCATACCTGGTTCCGTCCGATTCGCCCCAAGTCCATCCACGACGCCACCGTCGTCCTCCAGGTACCGAACCGCTTTTTCCTCGACTACGTCGACCAGCACTACCGCACGATCCTCCTTGCCGCCTTATCCCAGGTCCTCGGAAGGCCTGCCCAGATCAGCTACGAAATCCTCCGACCTGACGCCGCCCCAACCACTGTCTCGCTACCCACACCGCCTCCACCGAACGGCATCGACGCCGAGACCCAGCTCAGCCTTCGCTTCACCTTCGACAACTTCGTCGAGGGCAGCAACAACCAGTTCGCGCGGGCCGCGTCGCTGGCCGTTGCGCAGTCGCCCGGACAAACTGCCTTCAACCCCTTGGTCATTTACGGCGGCGTCGGCCTCGGCAAGACGCACCTCCTCCAAGCGATCGGAAACTACATCCGCGCCCATGGCAACCGCCACCGAGTGCTCTACGTCTCCAGCGAACGCTTCACTCTTGATTTCATTTCGGCGATCCAGAACAACCGTTCTAGCGAGTTCAGCGCCCGCTACCGTTCCGTCGACGTCCTCCTCCTGGACGACATTCAGTTCTTCGCTAACAAGGAACGCACCCAGGAGGAATTTTTCCACACCTTCAACGCTCTCTACCACCGGGGCAAACAGATCGTGTTGACCTCCGACCGACCGCCCGCGGAGCTCAAAGGCGTCGAGGAAAGGCTCATCAGCCGCTTCAACTCCGGACTCGTGGCCGACATTCAGCCCCCGGACTACGAGACCCGCCTTGCCATCCTCACCAAGAAAGCGGAGGAAAACGGCATCGACCTCGACCCCGCTATCTACGACTTCATCGCCGCCAACGTCACGTCCAACATCCGCGACCTTGAGGGCTGCCTAATCCGCCTGCTAGCCTACTCCTCCCTCACCGGACAAGACATCACCCTCCGCATGGCCAAAGAAATCCTCCGCGACATCATTCGACCCAAGCAGCGCCGCCTCAGCATCGAACTCATCCAGAGCGTCGTCGCCGAGTACTACGGCCTGCCGGACGACCTCCTCCGCGCGCGCACGCGCAAGCAGGAAGTTGCCCATGCCCGGCAGGTCGCAATGTACATGGCTAAGAAGCTCACGAATGCACCGCTCAAGACCATCGGCCTCCACTTCGGCGGCCGTGACCACACCACCGTGATCCACGCCATCCAGACAATCCAATCCGCTCTCCAGGACAACGAGGGACTCCGTTGTGATCTCCAAAACATCGAACGCAGGATCGAAATCGCTACGCTCTGAGCCTCCGCCGGTAGATTCCGCTTCCTCCCGCCTTTTCCACACCCTCGGGGTATCCTGTGGATATTCCCGCGACAACTCACAACCACCCTATTCCGGCCCCCAACCTTTGTCCACTCGTGACTACTGTCTAGTAGCCTCCCACATTCCATCCTCGCTTGTCCCCACCGCCAATCGCTACCGCCCGCCTTCCCATCCACTGTTCCGCAAATCACTTAGCCTCTGCTCCTCCCGGTTTGTCCACATATCCCCATCCCCTACTACGCCTACGTCTCCTTTCCTTCTTGTCTCTTTCTCTTCCCGTTCCTACCTTACACCCAGCGCCTTGCATTTCTCGAACCAACAACTTCAGGGAGGCACCTATGCGCTTCTCGGTCGACCGTGCCGTTCTCCTCAGCGGCTTACAGCGAACCTACGGCGTCGTTCCCGTCCGTTCCACTTTGCCCTTGCTGCAGAATATTCTTCTTGTAGCCAGTCCCGGTGGCATCGAGCTCACCGCCACGGACCTCGAAGTCTCCGTGCGGACAACCTTGCCGATCCTTGTCGATGAGGCTGGGGCCCTGGCCGTACCCGCTCGCTTGTTCTACGAGGTTGTCCGAGAACTGCCCGAGATACCGATCGATTTCCGGACAGAGGGACTGGAGTTGGTTGCCCAAACCCCGCATGGACTTTATCGCTTCCCCGGGGTCCCGAAGGAAGACTTCCCTGACATCGCTGTCACTCCGCCGGAGGAAGGTGTTGTCTTCGAGACGGAGGTCCTGTCACGTTTGCTCAGTAAGGCTTCCTTTGCCGTTTCCAACGACCCCCTTCGGCTTGCCCTTACGGGAGTCCTCTTGCATTTCCATGACGGGCTGGTGGAGGTCGTATCGACCGACGGTAAGAAGCTTGTGCGCATTCAGAGGCGGGGGATTGAACACGCCTACGCAGATGCGCAAGCTGTGCTTCCAACGAAGGCTGTGAATATCTACCTGAGAAACGCGGATGCTTCGCCCAAAACCACGGTCTTCTTGGCGCAGAATCATGTGATCCTCGACCTCGCTGGGACGGTGATCTATGCCAAGCTCATCGCCGCCAAGTATCCCAACTACGCCAAAGTGATCCCGCTGACGAACGAATACGAGATGAAAGCCAACAGAGACGAGCTCGCTGCGGCGATTCGGCGCGTTTCCGTCTTCGCTAGCGCGCTCGGGCGAGCCGTACAGTTCTCGTTCCGCAGCGACCAACTCGCAATTACGGCGCAGGATATCGAGTACGGGGGACAGGGATACGAGGTGCTCCCGGTGGAATACAGGGGACGGGACCTCGATGTCGCCTACAACGGTCAGTTTCTGCTCGAGATTCTTCGACACATTGATACCGAAAGGGTGGTCTTCCGCATCCAAGATGAACAAACGGGGGCGCTGATCTTTCCGGAACAGCAGCGGGAGGATGAGGAGCTGTTGGTGTTGATCATGCCCATCCGGCTCACCGAATCCGGAGAGGGATCGGCCTGAGGGCAGGAAAGACGGTGCGCGTGGTAACCCTGCATTTGACGAACTATCGGAGCTGGAAGGAATGCGGACTGGCTTTTCATCCCCAGCTGTCGATCGTGATCGGTGAGAATGGAAGTGGGAAAACGAATATCCTGGACGCTCTGTATCTAGCCTCGTATGGGAGGACGCTTCGAGGTAGAGATGAAGATGCCATTCGTTGGGGGGAAAGAGAAAGTAGTGTGCGGGCTATTTTTCGTTCGGAAGGGGGGGCAGAACGGGCCGTACAGGTGACTCTGGGCCCAGAAGGCAAGTCCATGTTCCTCGGGGGACGGAGATTAGAGGGAAGGACCGAGCTTGTGGGGCTTTTCCCGCTGGTGCTCAGCTCCAGTGACGACCTGGACATTGTCCGGGGGGATCCCGAGCGGAGAAGGAACTTCCTCGATGCCGTTGCCAGTCTGCTCTATCGCGGATATTTGGATACGCTGCGGGAGTACAAGCGTACCCTCAGGCAGCGCAACCGGATCTTGCTCGAGATGGCCCTCGGAAGAGGGGGCTCCATGGTCTCTGCGCTAGCGGCCTGGACAGAGCGGCTTGTGGTACTGGGCGAAGCCTTATTGCGAAAACGTCTCCGGTCTCTTGAGGAACTCGGACCCCAGCTTTCCGAGTATTACCGTGAACTCGTGGGGGGAGGCAGATGCGCGGTCAGGTACCTTTCCAGGGTGGACGTGGATGTGGATGACCTTCGGGCGGCGCTGGAGAAAGCCCTCGCCGTCTCCGCCGTGGAAGAGAGGGAGAGGGGAATGACCCTGGTCGGGCCGCACCGCGACGATCTGGCGTTGGAGGTGGATGGGACGGACCTCCGCAAATTCGGTAGCCGTGGGCAGGCCAGAGCCGCGGCGCTGGCGCTTCGTTTGGCGGAAGCGAAGCTCGTGGCATCGCGAGGAGAACCCCCCATCCTTGCGGTTGACGATGCCTTCTCGGATCTGGACGATCGGAGGGCCGAGCGTCTCCTAGCTCAAACGACCGGCTTCCAAACGATCCTCACCTCCGCGGAGGAAGCCCGGACCCGCGAGCTTCTCGCAGCCCGTGCAGCCCACGGGCGGGTATTCCGAATCCGTGAGAACCAGGTGATGGAGGAGGTCTTGGCATGAGGCAGATGCGCGATTTCCTGCAGCAGATCATCCGCCAGGTCGGGCTTGAGGGTCCGCTGAAGGATCAGCGGGTGATCGAGATGTGGCCGGAAGTGGTGGGGGAAACCATCGCGGCGGTGAGCACAGCGGACCGAGTGGAAAATGGCGTGCTTTACGTCCGTGTTCCGGCGGCTGTGTGGCGAACCGAGCTTTCCCTCGAGCGAGAGAAGATCCTGCGGGCGTTGTGGGAAAGGACCGGCTGTCGGCACATTCGCGAGATACGGTTTATCTGAGAAGAGTGGCCAAGCAGTGGGGCAGAGGGTGGTATCCTGAGGTGAGTATGGCGGAGGAGAACGGGAAAAGAAGCTCAGGGGCCTCGTCTGCGGTGGACGAGTACGACGCCAGCCAGATTCAGGTTCTGCGCGGGCTGGAGGCGGTGCGCCGACGTCCAGCGATGTACATCGGCGATGTGTCCACGCGCGGGCTGCATCATCTCGTCTACGAGGTGGTGGACAACAGCGTGGACGAGGCCCTCGCGGGCTTCTGCACGGAGATTTCCGTCGTTGTCCGGCGCGACGGGGCCGTGACTGTGCGAGACAACGGCCGCGGGATTCCGGTGGACATCCATCCCACGGAGAATCGACCCGCGGTGGAAGTGGTGATGACGGTACTTCACGCCGGGGGCAAGTTCGATAAGAAAGTCTATCCTGTCTCCGGTGGACTTCACGGGGTTGGTGTTTCCGTGGTCAATGCCCTGTCGGAGTGGCTGGAGGTGGAGGTCCGGAGGCACGGCAAGATTTATCGGCAGAGGTACGAGCGAGGGGTTCCCGTCACCCCACTGGAGGTGCGAGGCAGCTGCGAGGACACCGGCACTACGGTTACCTTCCTGCCCGACAAGGAGATCTTCAAGAAGCGCACTTTCAGCTTCGATATCCTCAGCGAGCGAATGCGGGAGCTGGCCTTCCTCAATCCTGGTCTTCGCATCACTCTGCGGGATGAGAAGGAGAAGAGGGAGGCGGTGTTCCACTCGACCGGGGGGTTAGAGGAGTTCGTACGATACATCGATGAGGGGAGAACCCCTATTCACAACAAGGTCATCGTCATCTCGGGGGAACGCGATGGGGTTCCCGTCGAATTGGCTATGGAATACACCGACTCGTACAACGACAATGTCTTCACGTACGTGAATAATATCCACACCGTCGAGGGCGGGACCCACCTGATCGGCTTCCGCACGGCCCTCACCCGTACGCTGAACCAGTACGCCCACAAGAATAACCTGATCAAGAACGAGGAGCTGGCGCTCACAGGGGAAGATGTGCGCGAGGGTCTGACGGCCGTCCTCAGCGTGAAGCTGATGGAGCCGCAGTTCGAAGGGCAGACGAAGACTCGTCTGGGCAACAGTGAGGTGAAGGGGATCGTCGAATCGATCGTTGGGGAAGGATTGGCCCGCTTCCTGGAGCAAAACCCCGCTGAGGCCCGGAAGATCATCGAGAAGGTGCTCACCGCCGCTCGCTCTCGGGAAGCAGCCCGGAAGGCCCGAGAGTTGACGCGTCGAAAGAGGGCGTTAGATACCGCGGGGCTGCCGGGCAAACTGGCGGACTGCTCCCTCCAGGACCCGGAGCGCACTGAGCTGTACCTAGTCGAGGGCGACTCCGCCGGTGGCTCGGCGAAGCAGGGACGCGACCGCCAGTTCCAGGCCATCCTGCCGCTGAAGGGGAAGATCCTGAACGTGGAGAAAGCCAGGCTTGATAAGATCCTCTCGAACGAGGAAATCCGAACCATCGTAGCCGCCCTGGGGACGGGCATCGGCAAGGACGAATTCGACGCGAGTCGGCTGCGATACGGCAAGATCATTATCATGACGGACGCCGACGTCGACGGCTCCCACATCCGCACCCTGCTCTTGACGTTCTTTTTCCGCTACATGCGGGAGCTAATCGAGCAGGGCCGGGTCTACATTGCCCAGCCTCCGCTGTACCGCATCCGCAAAGGCAAGGAGGAGTATTACGCCTACGACGACGAGGAGAGAGAAGAAATCCTGGAGCGGATCGGAAGAAACGGGGTGGAGATCCAACGCTACAAGGGTTTGGGCGAGATGAATCCGGAGCAGCTATGGCGGACCACCATGGATCCGGAGCGTAGAACCCTCTTGCAGGTGACGATTGACGAGGCCTTCGAGGCCGATCGGATTTTCTCGACCCTCATGGGGGATAAGGTGGAACCGCGCCGCAAGTTCATTGAGGAGAATGCCAAGTACGTGCGCAATCTGGATATTTAGCGGCGCGGGTCCAGTCGTACTCCGCTCAATTGCGCTCCTCGCGCGTGTAGCGGGGCGCTCGGCGCACCGTCGGAAAAAACACCGGGATCTTTAGCAGGAAGAATGGACCAAGCCTTTGAGGTGGCAAGACCGTGAACGAAAAGGCGGAAAGGATCCTCCCGGTCCTCATCGAAGAGGAGATGAAGGATTCGTACCTGGCGTACTCCATGTCCGTGATCGTTGCAAGGGCGCTTCCGGACGTGCGGGACGGGCTCAAGCCCGTGCACCGTCGCGTCCTCTATGGCATGCTTGAGCTCGGGCTCCGGCCCAATGCGCCATACAAGAAGAGCGCGCGCATTGTGGGCGAAGTGTTGGGGAAATATCACCCGCATGGGGACGCGGCCGTCTACGACGCCATGGTGCGCATGGTCCAGGACTTCAGCATGCGTTACCCGCTGATCGACGGGCAAGGGAATTTCGGCTCGATTGATGGCGATAGTCCCGCTGCCATGCGCTACACGGAGGCTCGGCTTGCGCCCATTGCCGAGGAGCTCCTGCGCGACCTGGACAAAGACACGGTGGACTTTGTCCCCAACTTCGATGAGACCCTGAAGGAGCCCTCCGTCCTTCCCACGCTTCTACCCAATCTGCTGGTGAACGGGTCCTCCGGAATTGCCGTGGGCATGGCAACTAACATTCCTCCGCACAATCTGGGGGAGGTGGTCGACGCCCTCGTCGCGCTGATTGACCACCCCAACTTGCAGGTGGAAGGCCTGATGAGGTACATCAAGGGTCCGGATTTCCCCACCGGGGGCATTATCTACGGGGTGGAGGGTGTGGACGAGGCGTACCGAACCGGGCGAGGTCACATCACGGTTCGCGGCCGGGTGTCCATCGAGAGGGGAAGGGGCGGGCATCAGAATCTCATCATCACGGAACTTCCCTACCAGGTCAACAAAGCCGCACTTGTCGAACGCATTGCTCAGCTGGTCCAGGAGCGGAAGCTGGAGGGGATTTCCGATCTGCGCGACGAGTCGGATCGCGATGGCATGCGGATCGTGGTGGAGTTGAAGCGCGATGCGCAGTCGGAGGTGGTGCTCAACCAGCTGTACCGACATACCCCCTTGCAGTCGACTTTCGGGGTGATCATGCTCGCCCTCGTCGACGGACAGCCCCGGGTTCTGAATCTCAAGCAGCTCCTTCAGCACTTCCTCGACTTCCGCCACGAGGTCGTGGTCCGGCGCACACGGTTTGAGCTGGACAAGGCTGAGAAGCGCGCGCACATCCTCGAGGGGTACCGCATCGCTCTGGACCACATCGACGAGGTGATCGACCTCATCCGCCACTCACGCACGCCCGAGACGGCCAAGAAGAATCTCATGCGCCGTTTCGCCCTCAGCGAACTCCAGGCCGATGCCATCCTGGATATGCGACTGCAGAGGCTCACGGGGCTTGAACGCCGGAAGATCGAAGAGGAGTATCTTGAGACCATTAAGCTGATCGCTCGCCTGAAGGCCCTGTTGGAGAGCAAGGCTCTTCGCATGCAGCTGATCAAAGAGGAGCTGCTGCAGCTGAAGGCCAAGTACGGCGACGAACGGCGCACGGAGATCGTGGAGGAGGCCCGCGAGTGGACTGTTGAGGATTTCGTGGCCGATGAGGACGTGGTGATTACCCTCTCGCACAAGGGGTTCATCAAGCGCTTCCCGGTCTCCAGCTACCGCCGCCAGACGGGCAAGGTGAAGGTGTCGGATCTGGAGGACGATTGGGTCGAGAGCCTGTTCGTGGCGTCGACGCGCCACCACGTCCTCTTCTTCACCGATCGAGGCCGGTGCTACGGGTTGAAGGTCCATGAAATCCCAGAAGCTCCGCAGAGCGCTCGGGGACGAGCGCTGGCGAATCTTCTCGAGCTCAGCGAGGGAGAAAGGGTAGCTGGCTCGCTGGCGGTGCGGGATTTTGAGGACGGGCTGTACGTGCTCATGGTCACCGCTCAGGGCGTTGTCAAGAAGACGCGCCTGGACGAATTCGCTCGCCCAAGGCGGGCAGGGGTTCAGGCTGCAGCCGTCGACAAGACGGATCGCCTCATCGACGTGAGGCTGACGGACGGGAATCAGGATGTGGTTCTGGTGACGGCGGAGGGGAAGGCCATTCGCTTCAGCGAGCATGAGGTGCGCCCGATGGGCCGCTCGGCGGGGGGGGTACGAGGCATCCGGCTGGCCAAGGGCGATCACGTAGTCGGGGTAGCCACAGTCCGCAAGGGGGGGCGGATCCTTGTTGTCAGCGAGAAGGGATGGGGCAAGTCGGTGGACTTGGATAGCTACCGCCGGACGGGTCGCGGTGGGAAAGGGCTCATCACCGCTCGCATTAGCCAGCGCACCGGGAGGCTGGTGGCCGCCGTGTCCATCACGCCGGACGACGAGGTGATGCTGGTCACGGCAAATGGCAAGCTCTTCCGGCTGCACGCGCGGGACATTCGGACCATGGGGCGCGACACCCAAGGTGCGCGCCTTGTGCAGGTGGAACCGGGAGATGTCATCACGGACATCGCGAGGGTGGTCAACGGAGAATAGCGGTTTGGTACCGCCCGGGGGTTCCTTTCAAAACGAGCGTCCGAGGCTCACGTAGACGCAGTCCGACCCGTGCTGGGTGCGACCATAGCCGAGGATGAGAGGGCCTACCACGGTGTCGGCTGCGAGGTAACCGCCGAGGCCGTACGCGAGGTCTTTGGAGCGGACGCTTGTGTTGTTTTCCCAGATCGCGCCCCAGTCGAGGCGGATCCCAAAGTGCCAGTCAGCGGCAGCTATCCCCCAAGGCAAGGCGAAGCGGTACTCCAGCGACGTGCAGACGAAGTGCCGGCCTCGGCGTTGCTCCTCCCGGAGTCCGAAGAAGGAATCCAGCCCGCCCAAGGTATACTGCTCGGGGAAGGGGGTAGTGAGGTCGGAGACGCCCCATGCCAACCGCGGATGGAGGGTGTGGCGACCCCAACTCGTGTAGCTTTCCATCAGAGAGGCGAATTTCGTGTAGGAGACCTCACTCGTGAGAAAAACCCCCGAGGAATACTCGTAGAACCATTCGTGGCGTCGGCCGTGCCGAGCAAAAGGGATCCGGTCCCGCGTGTCCACAACGGAGCGGAGACCGACGGTGCGCAGGTCGTACGCGCCCGTTGGATAACCTCGGCCGGCGATCGGCTGCAGGACGATCCGGTGCCAGCGCACCGACAACCATACCGTGCCCAAGCGGCGCATCTGCTGTCCGAAGGAGAAAAGGACGCCCGATCGGCGCCGGTGGTATTCCCCACTCAGACGGTCACCTGAGTAGGCGAAGTAACGCCCTGTCTCCCACTGCAGCCGAGCCTCCGAGGTGAGGTAGCTCCGAAAAAGCCGGTCGATGCGATAGGAGGCGTACACGCCTTGGTCGCGGACCCCGTAGAGCCCCTGAACGGCCAGGGGATTCGCCGCGCCGAGAAGGTTCTCATCCGCATACTCGACGAAAGCCTTGCCTCGCCGCTCGAGATCGTACCGGGCGCCAAAGCGGAGAACGCGATGGCTCCTCTCTCGCACGCGGACCACAACTCGGTATGCCCCTCGGTCTTCCTGGACGGAGAAACCCACCCACTCGAAAAGCCCGGTGCTGTAGATGTTGCTGATGCCCTCGATCGCCCGACGGAGGTCGAAGTATTCCCCCTCTCGGATGGGGAATTCCCGGAGGATGACAAACCTCCGCGTCCGCCGAGCGCCCTGCACAGCCACCTCCGTTACGAGTCCCGGGCTGACATGGAGGTGCAAGGTCCCCGAGGAGGAGTCGTAACTGGCGGAGTCCACACGCGCGAGCGAAAGGTTCTTGCCCCGGAAGGCTCGTACCATTTCCTCCACAAGGCCTCGGAATCGCGGGTAGCATAGATTGCCGCCTTCCCATTTCTGGGCAATGGGCAGAAGGAGGCTGTCCAGGCTTGAGTCCCCAGTGCAGCGAATGCTGGCAAGAAGCGGGGGAGCTACGCCGTGGATGAGCAGAGTGTCTCCCAGGAGGCGGAACGAGAGGTCAGTGTAGCCGGAGTCGGCCAGTTGCGCGAGGAGGTGGTACGTATCCCGCACGCTGAGCCCAGCGCAGGTGTCCGGAAACGCAGATGCCCGATTGGGGAGGTCGGAAAACAAATGCCTCACGGGCAGAAGGCTGTCTGGCCGCAGTCTCCAAAGTCGCACGATCAGGCTGTCCTCGAGGGCCTGGTATCGACTTCGCACCTCTTCGACGAACTGCAGGCCGAGCTCGTAACCCGTCTGGTAGATCTGCTCCAAATTGCGGAACTCCACGGCGGTTTGGTCTGGCAGCGGCACGCGGATGGCCACATCGGCCCTGGCCAGCTGTTCCTCATTGCGCCGGAGCTGCATGATGGTGGTCACTTGGTCCACCAGTTCCCAGGGCAGGTCCAATTCCTCCAATCTCCGGAGCGGCGAAGTGGTATCGAGAGCGATGACGAGGTCTGCGCCCGCCGCCCGCGTTTCCACAACCGGGATATTGTCCAGCAACCCGCCGTCCACCAACATCGTGCCGGCCCATTCCACGGGGGAGAAAAGCAACGGGATCGAGGCGGACGCGCGCATGGCTTCGGCCAGGTCTCCCGAAGAGATGGTGATGAGCTGCCCATGGATCAGGTCAGTTGCCACGATCCGGAGACGGATGGGGTACTGATCGAAGTTGGGGAGCGATCCGAAGGGAGCGCGCATGGCCAAGGAGGAAAGGGTGACGCACAGCCGTTGCCCCGGGGAGAAGGCCAGGGGGATATCCGGTCGCAGCGATGACTCCTCCAGCCGAAACTGGATGATGTGGCGTTCCCGCTCCAGTTTCTGCCCAAGGAACAACTGCTCGCGCGCGGGGCGGTCCTGAAGGATCTCGCTCCATTGGACGCGTCTGGCCAACTCCCAAATCTCGTCCGGACGGAGGCCGGAGGCATAGAGCCCCCCGATGATGCTGCCCATGCTCGCGCCCGCGATCACATCCACGGGTATCTGGGCCTCGTCAAAGGCCTTCAAGACCCCCACCTGCGCCAGGCCTCGTACTCCACCTCCGCTCAAGGCCAGACCCACCCTCGGCCTCAGCGGGCGTTCCAAATGCAGCCCGCGGCAGATCACGCCGAGGACGGTATCACCGAGAGAAACCGTCGGCAGCCGATAGTCCACTTGGGCGAGCAGGGCCTGGCGGGACCAGAGAAGCGACACGAAGAGGGCCAGCAACGGAAGATTGCTGCGCCCCCTCCCTGAGCGGAGGCTCCGGACCTTGGCCCCCCTTCCCTCAGCCTTGGAATGGACTCGCCTAATCTCCGGCTCGTCTGCTTGGGCCGCGACCGCTCGGGGGCGGGGGGAATACCGCACTCTCTGCGCCTCAGACACGCTATCTCCTTGCCTCACGATATGCCTCCGACTGCCAGAATCTACGCAAAGCCGATGTGTGTTGCAAGGTAGCGGGTTCCTGCGGGTCCTCCTTGGGGCCCCGGGGGACTGCCCGACGGGAGGAATTTCGTTTTGTAATCGGTAGCTGCTGTGGTAAATTACCTCGCACTCTCGATGATGTACCGTGGGACGACGTATCGATAGCCACGGAGGGCGGCCTTTCGCAGTCTCGGCCCCATGCGGAGAAAAAGGGAATGAAGAATCTCCTTCGGGCTGCAAGTTTGCCCCTGCTCGTGATCGTGCTGGGCATTTCGGGTTGTGCGCGACACCCCCGGTATGCAGCGGAGCCCGGGGTACGGGTTCGCCGGCCGGTCCATCCCGTCGCCCTGCACCACGTTTTTCGCGGCGCGTTGTTCGAGACGATGGGCGATCCTGCCTCAGCCCTCATCGAATACCAAGAGGCTTTGCTCTACGATTCCACCTCGAGCTCGATCTACCAAGCTGTGGGGGAAAACTACCTGCGCCTGGGTAAAGTGGCCAGCGCCATCCGCATGCTGGAACGGGCGGTTGAGCTGGACACGGGAAACACCGAGGCCCTCCGGCTTCTGAGCGATCTCTACCAACGTTCCCGGGACTACGATCGCGTGGAGTGGGCGCTTCGCCTTCTGCTGCGTCGAGAGCCCGATGACCCGGATGTACTTCGTAACCTTGCGGGCCTGCTGGTGGCCCGAGGCCGTGCAGCCGAGGCCCTGGAGATAGTGGAAACAGCTGCGAAGCGGGCTACCTTTGGCGCGGAGGATTGGCTCAGTCTGGCGGAGGTCTTCTCTCGGCAGGGAGCCATCGATCAAGCTCGGGTGTTGCTCGAACGGGCGATTCGGGAGGAACCTTCGAACGAAGAGGCCTACCTGGAGCTCGCCGACGTGTACCTGGAGGCGGGGGACACAAGCGCTGCCAAGATCCTCCTCGAGAGGACGGCCTCGACGCATCCGGACTTCCACCAGGTCCGTCGCAGGCTTCACGACATTCACGTGATGCAAGGGGATTGGGCCGCGGCCATCCGATTACTCGAACAAGAGGTGGCAGAAGACTCCAGCGACCTCGGGCTCTGGCTGCAGCTGGGACGACTTCTTGTCCAGAAGGGCGACACGGCCCGCGCAGAGAGCCTTTTCGCGGAACTCACAGATCGATTTCCGGGCGACCCTGCGCCATACATCTCGCTTGCCGCCGTCCATGTCGCGAGAGGGGACACGGAGGCAGCGATCGAGGTCTTGCGGCGGGGTCTCGGCCGAAGCTGGAGCGACGAGCTGGCGGATCGCACCCGCGACCTCTTGGTCCGCAGGGGGAGGACAGAAGAAGCCCTGAAACTGGTGCAGGAGTGGGTGAGGCGGGATAGTAGCCGCGTCCCTCCCCGCCTCCAACTTGCCGACCTCTACTTGACCCTCGGGGATACGGTTGCGGCGGAGAAAGAGCTGGAATCGGTGGTGTCCGCTTTCCCCGAGGATTGGCGGGGCTATTTCGCCTTGGGAAGGCTCCTCTACCTCCGGAGGGCATGGAAGGACGCGTTGGCTTCGCTGGGTCGAGCTCGGCAATTAGAGGACGGATTCCCTGGGACATGGGTCCTCATGGGGCTGGCCTACCTCCGACAAGATAGCCTCGAGCAGGCGGTAGCGGTTCTCCGGGAAGCGGCGGTTCGTTTCCCGCAAGACGCCCAGGCTCCGTTTCTCCTCGGAAGCGCGCTGATGCGGCTTCGCCGCCCGCAAGAGGCGGTGGAATGGTTCGAAAAGTCCCGCGCCCTGGATCCCGAGGACCTTGACGTCCTCCTGGGCTTGGCCGCGGCGTACGATGAGCTGGAATGGTACGATCGGTCCGATTCCCTCTACCGCAAAGTGCTCCAGCTCGATCCGAACCATCCGACAGCCCTGAATAACTACGCCTACAGCCTCTCGCTGCGAGGGGAACGCCTCCAGGAGGCCTTCGAAATGGCGGAGAAGGCCCTCCGGGCAGAACCCGAGAATGGTGCATTTCTGGACACGATGGGCTGGATCCTCTACAAGATGGGACGGTACGAGGAAGCGTTGACGTACATCCAGCGCGCTTCGGAGCTGCGCACGGACTCGGCAGACGTCTTTGAGCACCTCGGCGATGTCCTCGAGAAGCTGGGCAGACTGGATCAGGCGCGTGAGGCCTGGGAGAAAGCCCTGCGGTTGGATTCCTCTCGAGGCCATCTCAGCCAGAAGATCGGAGGCCGATGAGAGCCAGGAGAAGGGGCGCCGCGACCCGCTGGGTGATGGTCGCCGGGGGCATGGTGTGGGCAGGTTGCTTGTTGAGTTGCGCACCTCGCGCTCCCCGGTTGCGGCTCGACGAGAGCACGTCATGGCCGAAGCTGTGCGGGTCCCTCGCCGCTCGGTGGGAGCACCTGACCACTCTGGAATCCCAAATCCGATATTCGGCCGAAACCCCCCTTGGCAACGTGAGCGGACTGGGGTGGATGGGATACGACGGCACGCGTCGCTCGTGGGTGCTCGAACTCCGCGGTCCTTTGGGGGTGCTGGTCCTTTTCGCGTGTGGGAGCCCCGACACGCTGTGGATCTACACCCCCTTGCAAAACACGCTGTACGTGGCCTCCGGGAGGGGAACGCCCGGGGGATGGGGGCATTGGCCGATTCGAGCGGTGTGGGCTGCGCTCGGTAGGTTGCCTCTTGACTGCGCGATGGAGGCCCACGTCTCACGCCACGGCGAGATGCTGCGAATCGGCGTGCCGGGAACGAGCCCGGGCTTGGACATCCAGCTGGACGGCAAGTACGGCGATGTACTGAGAGTACGGGTCCAGTGGCAGGGCGCCAATGCCCTCGTGGAATACGAAGGATACCGGACGCTCGAGGGACAGCGCCTGCCGAGCCTTGTCCGCCTGGACTGGGCCCCTCCCCGGGCCAGAGTGGCCGTGTCGTTCCAGGAAACGCGGGTGAATCAGCCCATCCGTTGGTCCCAGCACCGAATTCGGGTACCGGCCTCGGCGATTCGGCTGCCGCTGGGAGAGCTGGGCGCGGCGTTGGAGATGGGAGGATGATCCTGTGGTGGCAACGGAGCCCGACGTGGAACTCTCAGTGGTCATCCCGCTGCTGAACGAGCGCGACTCATTGCGCGAGCTTCACCGCGAGCTCACCGACGTGCTCGGGAGGGCGGTCGAGAGCTACGAGGTGATCTTCGTGGATGACGGTTCCACAGACGGGTCGTGGGAGGTATTGCGGGAGCTGGCTCAAGAGGATGGGCACGTCCGAGCCTACAGTTTCCGCCGGAATTTCGGGAAGTCCGCGGCCCTCGCCGTGGGCTTTCGCAAGGCGAGGGGCCGGTTCATCGTGACGATGGATGCCGATCTGCAGGACGATCCTTCGGAGATCCCGCGGCTTCTGGCTCGACTTGCCGAGGGCTGGGATCTCGTCAATGGGTGGAAGCGGAAACGGCGCGATCCCTGGAGCAAGCGGATCAGCAGCAAGCTCTTCAATTGGGCTGCTTCGCGCGTGGCAGGGCTGCGTCTTCACGATTTCAACTGCGGGCTCAAGGCCTACCGGAGGGAGGTGATCGAAGCCGTCCACGTGTACGGGGAGCTTCATCGCTTCATACCGGCGTTGGCTCATTGGCTGGGCTTCCGGGTCACGGAGCAGGAGGTGCGGCATCGGCCCCGCCGGTACGGGCGGAGCAAGTACGGGCTCGGGCGCGCCAAACGTGGCCTATTTGACCTGATCACGGTCCTTTTCTTGACCCGCTACGGGAAGCGGCCACTCCATTTCTTCGGCGTTCCCGGTCTCCTTTCGGCCCTCGCCGGAACGGCCATTCTGGTCTATCTTGCCTATCAGCGCCTCTTCGCGTCGGTGTATCTCAGCAATCGCCCTCTCCTCTTGCTCGGCCTGCTCCTCGTGATCGTGGGGATCCAGTTCGTGTCCATTGGGCTGATCGGGGAAATGATCACGGAGGCCCAGCGCGAGAGGATGCCCTATCCCATCCGCGAATCCCTCGAAGGGGCAAGTTCCGAGTAGCCATGCGGTACGTGCTCGTGGGACCGGCTTATCCATTGCGGGGCGGGATCGCTCGCTTCAACGGACGGCTGTATCGTCTGCTCCGGGAGAGCGGGCATACGGTCCTGGCGCTGAATTTCAGGAGGCAATACCCAGGTCTTCTCTTTCCAGGTCGGACGCAGGAAGAGACGGGTCCGGATTCGGAAGGGGTGGTCGAAGCCTACCGCGTGCTCGACTCGGTAAATCCCCTCTCCTGGGTGCGCACCGCGAGGATGGCAGCTCTTTTCCGGCCCGATGCTGCGGTTTTCCACCATTGGATGCCGTTTTTCGCCCCGTGCTACGGAGCCGTGTCGGCATTGCTGCGTGCCTGGAGCCACGCGCGGATCGTGTGGATTTGCCACAACCTCACGCCGCACGAGCGGCAGCCCGCGGGTTCCTGGCTGAATCGGCTGGGCCTCTCGGCTGCCCACGCTTTTGTGGTGATGTCGGAATCCGTCGAGAGCGATCTGCTCCGGCTGCGGCCGAATGCGCAGTATCGGCGTCTCCTTCATCCGACGGACCAGCCTGCCGAGATCCCCGATCGAGCCGAGGCCCGCCGGAGGTTGAACCTCCCCGGAGATGTCCCGGTGTTGCTGTTCTTTGGTTATGTCCGGCGATACAAAGGTCTGGACCTGCTTCTCGCGGCGTTGGCGAGAGTGTTGGCGCACGAGAACGTTTTCCTCCTCGTGGCCGGCGAGTTCTACGAGCCTCTCAGCGACTACGTCCGACTCGTCCGGGAGCTCGGCATCCAAGACGCCGTTGAGCTTCGCGACCTGTTCGTCCCCAACGACGAGATCCCCTGGTATTTCGCGGCTTGCGACGCAGTAGTGCTTCCCTACAGAAGCGCGACCCAGAGCGGGATCGTCCCGTTGGCCTACGCTTACCGACGTCCGGTGGTGACTACGGCGGTGGGCGGCCTGCCCGAGGTGGTGCGCGACGGCCGAACCGGAGTCCTGGCGCCGGAGGTCAACGCGGATAGCGTAGCGGAAGCTATCTTGCGCTTCCTGGAACTGACAAAGCAGGTGGACTGGTCGGTCGAGATCGAGGAGTTTCGGAAGCTCATGTCCTGGGACCGGTTTGTGGATGCCTTGGAAGAACTGGTAGGCGGAAAGGGATGAGTTCGGGGCAACGGAAAAGGAGCGGCTGCGCCTCCTCCGTGCTGTTCGTTTCCTACTACTTTCCGCCAGCTGGCGGTAGCGGGGTGCAGCGCGTCCTGAAATTCGTGAAATACCTGCCGGAGTTCGGGTGGCGGCCCGTGGTCCTGACGGCGGCCAATGCCGACTACCCCACACAGGATCCCTCACTCTTCTCCGACGTGCCGGAGGGCATCCGGGTCACCCGGACGAAGATTGTGGAGCCGTATCGACTGTACCGCCGGCTTACGCGTAAGGAGGGCGTTCAGCACCTGGACGTCGTGGTCCTGACGCGCCGGCCGGACCAGTCGCTCTCCGAGCGACTGTCGGAGTGGGTGCGGAGCACATTCTTCATTCCCGATGCGCGGGTGGGCTGGCTGCCCTTCGCGATCGCTGCGGGTCGCAAAGAGGCCGCTCTTCCCGAGGTGAAGGTGATCGTGTCCTCAGCGCCGCCGTACACCTGTCACCTCATCGGGTACGCCTTGCATCGCCTCAGCCGGAAGCCGTGGGTTGCCGACTTTCGCGACTCGTGGGTCGATTGGGTCTCTGCGCCGAGGCGCAAAGGGATTTCCCGAAAGCTTGACGTGGCGCTTGAAGGGCTGGTCCTCCGGAAGGCGACGCATCTCATCGCGGTTTCGGAAGGAGTGCGGGATGATCTTGTGAGTCGCCACCCGGAGTGCCGAGCGGCGAATTGGACGATCATCCCGAACGGGTTTGATCCGGCGGATTTTGAAGGGTTGGGACCTTCTCCGCGAGACACGAGACTTACGCTTCTCTACAGTGGGTCCCTTTACGGACCGAGGCATCCGGCAACGATCCTCGAAGCAGTTGCTGCGCTGCGTCGGCAGGATCCCGGGTGGGAACGCGAGGTGCGGCTCCGCTTCGTCGGGCGCATCGCTTCGGAAATCCGCGAGGAGATCGAGCGGCAGGTTGGGGACATGGCCAGTTGCTCCGACTACCTGCCGCACCGGATGGCGGTGCAGGAACTTCTGGCCTGCGACGTTGCCATCCTGGTCGTGGATGCCATGCCGGCGAGCAAAGGGGTGCTGACAGGCAAGCTTTTCGAGTACCTCGGGGCCAGGAAGCCGATCCTGGCTGTGGCCCCGCCGGACGGTGAGGCGGCGAAGCTAATCCGCTCCGGCCGGTGCGGCTGGGTCGTGCCCCCGGGCGATGTCCAGCAGGCGATGATGGCTCTGGAGGAAATCCGGCGGCTGTGGCGCGAGGGAAAACTCCCCCATCCGTCGCCGACGTTCGTCGAGCGCTACAACCGACGAGGCCAGGCACAGGAGCTTTCCGCATTGTTGCAGGCCGTAGCTTGTCAGGGGAGGGATTCTCGCAGCGAGGGGTGAACGAGAACTGCGCGCGGAGGTGAGGATGAGCGCCAAGAAACGCGCCCGCGGCAAAGAGCAGGGCAAAGCAAAGGCGGCACCTGGCCGCCTGCCTTTCTACCGCCGACACCCGGATTGGACTGTGGCCATCGGCTTGGCGGGGTTGCTCCTTGCTTTCTACGGGGAAGTCGTATTCTACAGCCGGACCCTGCTGCCGCCGGATGCGCTTGCCTCGAAGAGTTTTGTCCCCTTCATCCGGCAGTGTCTGAGCGAGGGCGAGTATCCGAAGTGGAACCCTTACATCTTCTGCGGGATGCCTTCTTTCGCTAGCTTGAACGCCGCGCCCTACGTGGACCTCTTGAGCGAGCTGCTGCGAGGACTGCTTTGGCTTCCGAGTCGTATCCTGCCGGGCGGGGAGTTCCTGTTCCGCCTCGCGAATTACTTCTTGCTCGGGTGGTTCGCCTACTTGTACCTCCGGCAGAAGGGGATTCGGCCGGAGGCGGCTGCCTTCGCCGCGACCACGCTCGTTCTGCTACCTCAGGTGGTGGCCTACGCCGCGTTCGGGCACGGGACGAAACTGAACAGCGTAGCCCTCATCCCCCTGATCTTGTTCCTGGCCGATGAGCTGTTCGAGCGTCGCACGCTCTTGCTGTTTGCGGCCACAGCGCTCTCGATTGGCCTTCAGCTCCTGCGCGCTCACGTTCAGATCAGCTACTACACTTTCCTGATGCTGGGGATGTACGTCCTCTGGCGGATGGTGTGGCAGGTCGTCCGGGACCGGCGCCTGGAGGCGCGGCAGGTCGTGGGGGCACTATTGCTCGCTGGGGCTATTGCGACCGGCGTGGTGATGTCCTCCTGGCTTTACCTCAGCGTGCACGAATACAGTCAGTACAGCATTCGAGGTGGCCTCGGAGGTGGACTTTCCTACGACTACGCGACAGGTTGGTCATTCCCCCCAAAGGAGATCCTCACGTTCTTCATCCCCTCCTACTTCGGATTCGGAGGGCAAACCTACTGGGGTCCAATGCCGTTCACCGATTTCCCGATGTATTTCGGAATCACCGTGCTGTTCCTTTCCGTGGTGGCGCTGGTGCTGCGCCGCGACTGGTGGACCTGGTTCCTCTTCGCCGTCGCCATCTTCTCCCTCGTCGTTTCCTTCGGTCGGCATTTCCCCGTCCTATATGACCTAATGTTCCGCTACCTGCCTTACTTCAACAAGTTCCGCGTCCCCGTGATGATCCAGATCCTGATGGAGATTTCCGCGGCGTTCCTGGCAGCCGCGGGACTTCATGAGCTTCTCCTCCGACGGGGCAAGCCGGAGCGCTTGCGCCCGCTGATATATTCCTTCGCGGCAGTAGTGCTGGTCCTCTTCGCGATTGTGCTCCTGGGAAAGGGCGCACTCCTGCAAGCGATGGAGCGGAGTGGGAAGCTCAATCCGGCGGAGGCGCAGATGGCCTATCGCATGGCGCTTCAGGATGCGCTGAAAATGCTGGCCCTCGTCGGCGTGCTCCTGGCGCTCGTGTGGAGTTTTTTGAGAGGGAGAGTTGGGGTCAGCTGGCTGGTATTGGGGAGCTTCGCCTTGCTCGTGGCGGATCTCTGGCCGGTGAGCCATCGTCTACTGCAGCCCCAGCCGAAAGCCCAGGAAACGGAGTATTTTCGGGCGGATCCGGCGGTCCAGTTTGTGAAGAAGCAGGAGGGCCTTTTCCGGGTGTTCCCGGTCGGGGACACTCGCCCGCCCAACTGGTACGCGTACCATTTCTTGCAGAGTATCTACGGATACCACGCCGCAAAGCTCCGACTTTATCAGAGCTTCCTCGATAGTACCCGTATCGCGGATACCGATCGCTTTGGTTTCCCTCTGTTCCTCAACCGTTACTACCAGGTGGTACAGAGGGGAGGTCGCCTCGGCCTCGACAGGAGCGCGCCCGGGAGTTTCGACCCGGCTCTTGCGGAACTCCACGACAGGGTGCTCGACCTGCTCAACGTCAAGTACATCCTTTCTCCGTATCCATTTTCCGACTCGTCCTACCAGCTGGTGCAGCGTGGCCAACTCAATGTGATGGAGAATCCGAACGCTCTGCCGCGGGCATTTCTGGTGAAGGACGTCCTCGTGGCCCGCAACGAAGCGGAGGCCTATGCCATTCTGAAATCCCGGGATTTCGATCCTGCTAGGACGGCCGTTTTCTTCGAACGACCGTCTCCGGAACCAGCTCCGGGGGCCAGCGGTACGGTTCGGGTCACGGGGTACGGACCTCATCGGATCCTTCTGGATACGGAGACGAGCGCCCCAGCCTGTCTGGTACTGAGCGAAGTGTACTATCCTGCGGGCTGGAAGGCCCGGATCGATGGTCAGCCGACGCGGATTTATCGCGCCGACGTGATCCTGCGCGGCCTCATCGTCCCTGCGGGGAAGCACCGCGTGGAAATGGTGTTCGATCCGGATACGTTCCGCGTCGGGCTCTGGGTCACGGTGGTGGTCACCGCCGTGCTCCTGGCTCTCGGCATTGTGGCATGGTTCGTCAAGGGACAACGCTTCGCATCCGGCGCCTGAAGCTTCGGAGCCGCCACGGTTCGACTCGCGCCCAAACGGAGGCTGAGCACAGGTTCGGATCCCGATGTACCAGATGGCACTGAACCGCATTTCCCGGCATCTGCGCGAGATCCTGTTCCTCCTCGCGGTGGCCTTGATTTTCGGGCTCCTGTGGTACACGCAGAACCTGGTGCGGCAGCTCCGGCTGGAGGCGAGAAGCATCCTGGAATTCTACGCTTCATTCTACCAGAGGGCGGCGACGGAGGCCGACGACGAGGAGCTCAACTTCATCTTCGAGCAGATTATTCAGAGGACCAACTTCCCCATCGTGGTGACCGACAATCGGGGCGAGCCCAGCGCGTGGAAGGGAATTGACGTCGATCCCAATGACCGGAGCCCCGAGGCGCTCGCGAAGGTGAAGCGCATCGTGAGGCAGATGGCGAAGGAGATGGAACCCATCCCGCTGCGGTACGAAGATTACGTGATTGGGCGCCTGTACTATGGGGATTCGCGGCTCATCACCGAATTGGTCCGGCTGCCCTATATCGAGATCGGCCTCGTGGGCTTGTTCCTGTTCGTAGCCTTTGTCGGCTATAGCAGCCTCAAGCGATCGGAGCAGCAGCTGATCTGGGTGGGCCTCAGCCGGGAGACGGCTCACCAACTGGGGACCCCGATCTCCTCCCTCCTTGGCTGGATTGAGCTACTGCGGACGGCCGAATCCTCCGAGAAGGTGGGCGAAATTGTGGCGGAAATGGCCCACGATCTCAGCCGACTCGAGAAGGTTGCTGCCCGGTTCTCCCAGATCGGGTCGCGCGCCGACCTGAAGGAACAGGATGTACAAGCCGTTTTGCACGACGTCGCCGAGTATTTTCGGCGGCGAATCCCGCACATGGGAAAGCAGATCACGATCGAGGAGGATTACCATCCGGTTCCCAAGGTGGCCATCAACCGCGAGCTTTTCGAGTGGGTGATCGAGAACCTGGTGAAGAACGGATTGGAGGCTTTGGACAAGGACCCGGGGAAGATCATTTTGCGCCTGCGGCCGGCCGAGACGCGGGGCAGGACCGTCCAGATCGACGTGATCGACAATGGGCGGGGCATGGACGCAAAGGAGCGACGGCGCGTTTTTCAGCCGGGCTACAGTACCAAGCGGCGCGGTTGGGGGCTGGGACTGAGCCTGTCCAAGCGCATTGTGGAGGAGTATCACCACGGACAGCTCTTCGTGCGGCAGTCTCAACCCGGAGTTGGCACAACCATGCGGATCCTGCTGTAGCTGTCCTCATCTTTCTGAGGGAGTCCAATGATGCGAAAGGTCGTGCATTGCGTAGCATGCCTCTTGTGGGTGGGGAATGTCCCGGCCTGGGCCGGGGGACTGCCGCTCACCGTAGAGGATTACCTCCAACTTCCCATCGCCTCCACTCCCGCCCTTTCTCCGCAAGGTACGGAAGTCGCCTTCGTCGTCCGAAGGGCTGACCTTGACCGCAATCGCTTTTCCAGCAGCATCTGGGTGGTGAAGGCCGACGGCCGCGACCTTTTCCAGCTCACTCGCTCCCTCGGGGACGACTACAATCCCCGGTGGTCCCCGGATGGTCGGCAGATCGCCTTCCTCTCCACGCGGCCGTACGTCACCGGCTCGATCCGCCGCGAAGGGACGGCGCAGGTCTGGATGATCTCGGCCTCGGGAGGCGAAGCCCAGAGACTGTCGGACGCGACTGAGGGTGTGGAGGACTTCTGCTGGGATCCCAGCGGGCACGCCATCTACTACACGAGCCGCAAAGCGCTTCCGGAAGAGGAACGCAGGAAGCGGGACGAAGACCGCCAGCGAGGCTTTGATGCCGTCGTGGCGGGCCAACCCAAACGCCCACTGGAACTCTGGGTGCTGGATCTGTTGCAGAACCGGGCTCGTCGCCTTGCCGAGCTTGACCCCGGTATCTCGGGCATGGATGTCGACCCCGCCGGGCGATGGGTCGTCTACGCGACCAATTACACGGGCGATTTCGATGACGAGCAGAAGTACGACCTCTGGTTAGTGGATCTTTCCACGGGGGCAAAGCGCCAGCTCACCGATTTCCCCGGCCCGGAAACGAGCCCCCGTTTCTCCCCAGACGGTCGCCTGATTGCGTACGTGGCCCAAACGGAGCCCGATATCGAGTTCGCCGAGACGGATCTTTGGATTATCCCCGCCGAAGGCGGGTCCCCGCGGTGTCTCACAGGTCATTTCGGCTATGCGGTCCGCAGTCCGTGCTGGTCCTCCGATGGCAGAGGGATCCTTTTCGTTGCGGCGATCCGCACCTATGACCATCTACTGCGCGTCCGCGTGCAGGACGGGTCGATCGACATGCTCGCCGTAGGCCAGGCCTGTTATACCGAGCCGTCGGTCGGCGCGAAGACCCAGCGGGTGGCTTGCCTTCGGGAAGACGCCCTCTCTCTGCCCGAAGTGGCGATCGTCGACCCTTCCAAACGCAGGGTCGAACTTGCCACGCGATTCAGCGCCGAGCTTGGGCGTTTTGATCTGGGGCGTCAAACGGTGGTGTATTGGTCCAACGAGGGGTATGAGATCGAAGGCATCCTGCTGCATCCTCCGGGATACCGCGAGGGAGACAAGCTGCCCACGATCGTGGTGGTCCACGGCGGACCGTTCTCACGCTTCCGGGATGTATTCAGGCAAGGGTATGCATGGCAGGTCTTCGCGAGCCGCGGGTATTTGGTCTTCGGTCCGAATCCGCGCGGGAGCGCCGGCTACAGCGACAGCTTCGGCCAGGCCAACCGCTATGATATCGGCGGCGGTGACTTCCGGGACATCCTCGCAGGCGTGGACTACTTGATCCGGCTCGGGGTGGCAGATAGCGCACGATTGGGACTCATGGGGGGCAGCTATGGCGGCTACATGGTGAATTGGATCATCAGTCAGACGGACCGTTTCAAGGCGGCGGTATCCATGTACGGCATCTTCAGTCTCCTGACGGATTGGAGCAATTCGATTCAGCCCTCCTGGGAGAAGATGTACCTGGGCTGCTACTATTGGGAAAACCTGGAGCCGTACCTGAAACGATCGCCCGCCTTTTACGTGCAAAACATTCGCACCCCGGTCCTTCTCCTCCACGGCGAGGAGGACGACCTCACTTTCATCGCCAATTCCAAAGAAATGTACCAGGCGCTCCGGGTGTTGGGGAGACCCGTCGAGTTCGTCATCTACCCGCGAGAGGGGCACGGGATTGACCGGGAGCCGAATCACATCCGAGATCGCGTGCGGAGATCCTTGGATTGGTTCGACAGATACCTGCGGGCGGAGCCGTGACGTCACCTGTGGGACAGCCTCATGAAACCGGACAGAGCTCTTCCGGAGGCCTGCGGGGGCGCTGGGCATTGGTGACGGGGGTGAACGGGCCGATCGGCAGGCAGGCGGCCCTTGCGCTTGCCAGCCGCGGCGCGGGGGTCTTCCTCGTCTACCGTCGGCGGGTGGAGGAAGCCGAACGCACCCGATCTCAAATCCTCGAAATGGGCGGGAGGGCCATCTCGTTGCGGGGCGACGTCACGCTGCCGGAGGAGGTGCGGCGGATCGCGGAGGAGGTGAAACGGGCGGCAGGACGTTTGGACATTCTCGTGAACGGCGTCGGGGATCTTCTGGTGAAGCCGGCCATCGAGACGTCGCCGGAAGAGTGGCGTCACGTGATCGCCAGCAATCTGGATAGCGCCTTTCTCATGTCCATGGCCGTGCTGCCGTTGATGCGGGAGCGGGGCTGGGGCCGGATCGTGAATTTCGGCGTCGCGGGATGTTCCGACTTCCGGGCGTTCCGGCAGATCCCCGTGTATGGCATGGCCAAGAGCGCTTTGCTCGCGATCACTCGCGCGCTGGCCCGCGAGGTGGCTCAATGGGGGATCACGGTCAACCTCATCTCGCCCGGATTTCTCGAGGTGGGGGAGTTTCTCATCGATCCGAATCGAATCCCCGCGAAGCGCTTTGGCTCGCTAGACGAGGTTGTCGCCGCCCTGCTCTATCTGGTCTCCGACGAAGCGGCGTACGTCAACGGGACCGAGATCATCGTAAGTGGCGGCTGGAACATCTGACCCCCGACTCGCGACGAGCAGGATTTCCCGCTCCGCCGAGCCTCCCTCTTGGACCGGAGTTAGCTCCTCCCTCACCAGCCGATGGGCGGGGCCTTCGTTTGCTGGAGCTGGCTGCGGAATTTCAGGTAACGCCGTATCTCTTCCACGGAGACCTTCACGCAGCCAGTTGCAGGGACGGCCAAGAGCATCCCGGGAAGTCCGGCCAAGGTTCCCCCGATGAGGACCACAGCCGCCACGATCACCGGGTGCATCCCCACGCTCTTGGACACCACCGTGGGGGAGATCAGCACATTATCCAACAGCTGAATCGTGGCGAAGGCGATGACGATGCCGAGCACGGGCTGCAGCGAACCATAGTCGATGAGGGCCATTAGGATCGCTGGGAGAGCTCCCACAATGGGTCCGAAATAGGGGATGAGGTTGGCGAGGCCAGCCAAGGCGCCGATGAACGCGTAGTAGCGGATCTTCAGTAGGTACAGGGCGAGGATGGACAGTAGACCCACGATGATCGCCTCCACCATCTGGCCGCGGATGTAGCGGCTCACCTGCTGTCCGATCCGGTAGGACAAGCTCAAAGCCAGCTCGAAATGCCGGTTCGGTACCCGGCTGATCAGGGATTTTTTCATCCGGTGGCCGTCTTTCAGCAGGAAGAAAGTCACGAAGAGGGTGATGAAGAGATAGGTGATCCCGGAGAAAAGCCAAAGGGCGGAGGACATCAGGCGCAACATCATCCCTTCTACTAGCCCGCGAAGCCTCTCGAGCACGGCTGGGCTATTCAGCAACGGCACGCGGGAGAGGAAGCGTCTCTGAATCTGAGCTGCAATGTCGTCGGCGCTACGCCCCTCGAGGGCCTGGAGCGCAAGCTGCAGTTGGTGGACGACTTGCGGGATCAGGACCGCGAGCAGGACGCCCACTGTGCTTAGGATCACTACAAAAACGATGAGAACCGCGGTTGGCCGCGGGATGCCGCGCGACTCCATCTCCCGCACGGGAGGCTCAAGGAGAGAGGCGAGGACGAACGACAGCACGAAGAGGAGCGCGAGGGACTGGAGCTTGACAACCGCCCACGCCACAGCTGCCAGAAGGATTCCCGCTGCACTCCAGCGGAGGGCTTTCCTGAGCCAGTTGCGGCTGATCACAAGAGCGATGTCGTCAGGGGATTGGGACGATGAGAGACGGTTAGTAGACAATATTGGACTCCGTGAGCTTCCTTCGAAGCTGCTCCAATTCTTCGTTCGTCCGGCGCAGGCGCTCGCCGATGATATGGGCGAGATTGAGCAGGATCTTGTTGCCCAGTTTCGGCTTTCGCTCGATCAGGTCGAATAGGTCGGGTTGGAACAGACCAAGAATGATCGACGGCTCCAGGGCCCGGGCCGTGGCTGAGCGGGGGCTTTCGTCAAGCAAGGCCATCTCCCCGAAAAACTCTCCCTCCCGGAGCTCCGCAAGGAGTTCTTCGCCGCCATCGGGCCGGTTCTTATAGACTCCTACGCAGCCCCGATAGATGATGTACATCCCCACTCCGGGCTCCCCCTCGTGGAACACGATTTCGCCCTTCTTGAACTCGCGGCGATGAAGGATCCTCTCGAACTCCCTGAGTTCCCTCGGTTTGAGGTCGGCGAAAACCGGGATCTTCCGCAAGATGCTCAGGGTCGGCTCGTGCTCGTCGCCGCGCGGCTTGAAGATGTTGCCCCAAAAGCTATTCACGAAGCTCCTCCATTCGTCGGCCTACCCATTCCCCACCAATTTACGGAAGGGAGGTTCCTCAAGCAAGTTCCCCGAAGTGAACGGATGGAGACTTCCCTCCTGTTTTCGTCAGATCCAGCCTCGACGCGAACGTGGGCATTTGAGCTCTGTTGCGTCGGGGCGTCGCAAAGCCTATGCCGTGGAGGAGGCAGGCCGTTCCGCGCTATCCTTGTTTCTGAAGCTTGGAGTCCGTACCTTTTCGCGGAAACTGCATCGTCCGTGGACTCGAACTGTTCGGCCTTCGAACACGTCGGGAAGCGTGGGACCGGGCCAAGCCAGGCGTCCCGAGCTGAGGAGGGAGAGGATGAAGCGGCTCCGTCTGCGTTTGCGATGGTTCATATCGCTCCCGCTTCTCCTCGCGCTAGCCTGCCATACCGGCCGAACGGAAAGGGTCGCGCTCCTCTACTGGGGCGACTTCCACGCGCAAAACTATCCTTTCCGGGAAGCGGGGTCATCGAAGGCTCCTGATGGCGGGGTTGGTGGCGCGGCGCGTTTCGCCTACATGTTGGATAGCCTCCGTGCCGTGGAAGGGCCAGCGATTTGTCTGCACTCGGGCGATGAGTTCTCGGGATCGGCCGAGTGCGCGATCACCCGGGGAGGTTCGCAGATTCGAATCCTGAACCAGCTTCGGCCCGATGCCCTGCAGCTCGGGAACCACGAGTTCGACTACGGCGTGGCCCGTCTCCTCGAACTGCTTCCCGATCTCCGCTTCCCGGTAGTGTGCAGCAATCTATGGGACTCTGGGAGGGGTCAACCTTTTGGTGCCCCTCGGGTTCGGCCTTACGTAATCGTGCGAGCCGGCCGGGTGCGCGTGGCCGTGATCGGTGCGATCCTGCCGGAGTTCCGGCGAACGTACGGGACGGAGGGGCGGCTGGAGGCTCTGGACCCGATCCCGGTCGTGCGGAAATGGGCGGCCGCCGTCTCCGATTCCGCGGACCTGGTGGTCCTGCTGAGTCACATGGGGTACACCGAAGATGTGAGGCTTGCCCGGGAGCTCGGGGCTGGGTATCTGGACGTGATCCTCGGCGGCCACTCGCACCGGGTGCTTCAACCTCCGGAAACGGTTAACGGCGTCTTGATCGCCCACGCGGGCGACCGGGGACGATTCATCGGCAAGCTGGTGCTGGAGGTGGACATTCCGGGCGGCCGCGTGAGGCGTTACCAGTCTGAGCTCGTCCCGGTACGCGGACCCGGCAGGGAGAATCTGGAGGTTGCGGCCTACTTGGACAGCCTGCGTCGTGCGCTGGATGCGAGGTACCATCTGGACGAAATTGTCGCCCATTTACGGGGCAACTGGATTCGGGAAGGCCGGGGGGAGAGCAACGTGGGAGACTGGCAAGCTGACGCCTTTCGCATGGTGGCCAAGACCGACGTAGCCTTCCAGAATAGCTACGGGATCCGAAAAGACCTCCCGGAAGGCCCCGTGCGGGTCAGGGACTTTTGGGAGATGAACCCTTTCTCCAATGAACTCGTGGTGTTTGAGGTGACCGGTAGGGAGCTTCTGCAGATCCTCGAGCACAATTGCCGCACGGAGGGTGAGATGCTCCAGGTGTCCGGCGTCCGCTACGAGGCGGATCTCGCCCGGCCAGAGGGGCGTAGGCTCGTCCGGGCGGTTTTCACCGATGGACGCCCAATTCGGCCGGCGGGACGATACACCGTGTGCACCAACGACTACGTGGCGAAGAACTTTTGGCAGTACCTCGGGATCGACCCCGCGGGCCGTCCGATCCGTAGGCTGGGGATCTTGGATCGGGAGGCGTTCCTGCGGGTGGCAAGGGCGCAGAGGTGGATCGAGGCCCGGAAGGACGGGCGGATCGCATTGCGGCGAGCTGCGTCCGTGCCGAGCCTCGGTGACTGAGCGGATCCCTTCCTGGCCTGCGCCCGAGAAGCGCTGACGACGGGATTGCCCTTCGTGGAACGGAGGGAGGCGCGGCGAGTTATTCAGATGGTTCCCGTTGGGTAGAGCGGATGGGTGGTCAGCCATGCGGTGGTTACCGAACTGGGCCGGGGCGACGGCGTTGGGTTTGGTGATAGGGTTAGGGACGGCGAGAGCCCAGCCGCTTGTGGATCCGCCTCTCGATCGCTTCACCATCGCCCGATTGCACTACGGCGGCGGGGGCGATTGGTACAATGATCCTTCCATCATCCCGAACCTGCTGCGCTTCATCCGTGAGCACACGGGGATGTCCACGGCCGACGACGAGGTCCGCCTCACCTTGGACGACGACCGTCTTTTCAGCTGTCCCTTCCTCTTTGCAACTGGACACGGGAGGATCGACTTCACCGAGCGGGAGGGGCAGCGGCTTCGCACCTACCTCGAAAACGGCGGGTTCCTCTACGTGGACGACGACTACGGGATGGATCGCTATTTTCGGGAGGCGATTAAGAAAGTGTTTCCGGATAAGGAGCTGGTCGAGCTTCCCGCAAGTCATCCCATCTACCACATCGTATTTGATTTCCCGAACGGGCTCCCCAAGATCCACGAACATGACGGCAAGCCGGCGCAGGGTTTCGGGATATTCCACGAAGGCCGGCTCGTGGTTTACTACACCTACGAGACGAACATCTCCGACGGGTGGGCCGACCCCGATGTCCATGGCGATCCCGAGCCCATTCGCGAGGCAGCCCTCAAAATGGGCACCAACATCGTGATCTACGCCCTGACTCACTGAGGGAGGCTTTGCCATCGCTTGCCCGTTCCAATGAGATGTGCGGCAATTCCCCTTTCCCGGGGTGGGCAATGAGTAGGGCCGAGTACGAAAGTCTCGCTGCCGCCCTGGTCCGCTTCAGACGTCGGAGCGCCCTTGGGGTGCTCATCCGGCGTTTGGCGCAGTGGGTGCTCGCCTTGGTCGCGGCGCTGTGGGTGTTCACGGGGCTGGAAGCTGTTCTGTGGCTCCCGACGACGTGGAGGCAGGGGATCGTTGCCGCGGTACTGGCGGGGGCAGGTGGGGTGTTGGTCTGGGCGGCCAGCGCAGCCGTGCGGGCTTGGCGCCGGCCCAAGTCGGCCGCCGAGCTCGCCTACGAAGTCGGCGGAAGACTTCCAGGGATTGGAGACAGGCTCGGCAATGCGGTGGCGGTGTACGAGCAATCGATGTACGACAGCTCGTCCTCGAGCGAACTGGCTTCCCTGAGTCTCCGCCGAGCGTGGCGCGAGGTTGCGGGGATAGATTTCGTCTCCATTGTGGACCTCCGTCCCACATGGAGATGGGTGCGGTTCAGCTCGGCTGGGTTGGTGGGGAGCCTTTTGCTGATCTGGGCTTTGCCCGCTTCCGTGAGCCAGGCGTGGATCCGGCTCATCCATCCCGGAACGGTGTTCCCGAGAGGCCCCGTCATCGCATTCCGCGTCGAGCCCGGGAACGCCGAGGTGCTGCGTTCAGCTCCGGTGGAGCTCGTCTGCTGGATCTCCGGCGCCTGGCCGCGGGAGGTTTCGCTGTTCATTGAAGAACGCGGCTCCGATCGGCGCTTGCGCCTTGTCGCGACCCCAGACTCCTCGGGCAGCTACCGACACCGCCTGGCTAAGGTGGAGCGGGACTTCGATTACTGGTTTTCGGCGGAGGCGGCGGAGAGCCAGCACTTTCGAATCGTAGCGGTGGATCCGCCGGTGCTTCGAGAGCTGCAGCTGGAGCTCCTGTTCCCTGCCTACACCGGACTTGCCCCGCAGTCGCTGGAACCGAATGTGGGGGATGTCGCTGCCCTGGTCGGAACGAGGGTCCTCCTGAGGGGCGAAGCCAGCAAACCCATTTCCGCCGCGAAGGCCGTTTTCCGCAATGGCGACACCCTCTGGATCCGCGCTAGCGGGGAAAAACTGCGAGGGGAGTTTGTCGTCCGAGAGGACACCGAGTACCGAATTGAGCTTCGAGATCAGAAAGGCTATCCCAGTCCCGAGGGGATCCTGTACCGCGTGACGGCCTTTCGCGATGCGCCGCCTGTCGTTTCGATCCCAGTTCCCGGAACGGATGCCACGCTGGATGAGAGCATGTCGCTGCCCCTCGTGGTGATGGCCGAGGATGATTTCGGTGTGCAGTCGCTCGAGTTGCGGTACAGGGTGTTGGTGAAGACCGAATGGCCGGGGCAGGTGGATACGAGCTGGAAGAGCCTACCGCTCCCTGTACCCAGAGGTCGCCATGACCGCCTGACGGTGGAATACGATTGGTCGCTCAAGGAGCTTGACTTACTCCCCGAGGATGAGGTGGAGTATTTCGCTTGGGTTCGCGACAACGATCGGATCACGGGCCCCAAGGAAGGGCGCTCGCCGATTTACCGCGTCCGCTGCCCATCCGTCTACGAGCTCTACGAGGAGGTGCGGCGGGAACAAGAAGGGGCTTTCAGCGACCTCACGGACGTGCGGGAGCAGACCCGGGAGCTCCAAGACAGGGTGCGAGAGCTCGCCCGGGAGATGCTCCGCGACACAAGGATGGATTGGGAACGACGTCAGCAGCTGAGCGAGCTGGTTTCCGAACACCAGCAGCTTCTCCAGGCTCTCCGGACGGCGGAGCAAAAGCTGGATAGCGCGATTCAGCAGCTGGACAAGAACCAGCTGGTGGCCATGGAGACGCTGGAGAAGTACCGCCAAATCCAGGAGCTGGTCCGCCAGATCGACAGTCCCCAGTTCCGTCAAGCGCTACAGAGGCTCCAAGAAGCCCTCGACCGACTGGATCCCAATCGGGTGCAGGAGGCGCTCCAGAAGCTGCAGGCGAGCCAGGAGGATCTCCTTCGAAGCCTCGACCGGACCATCGAGCTTCTCAAGAGGGTACGTCTCGAACAGGAACTGGAGGAGTTGAGGGCCAAGGTCCAGGACCTCCTGCAGAGGCAACAAACCGTGGACCGCGCTTTGGCCGATCCCTCTCAGAAGCCCGAACAACTGGCGGGCCAGGAGAAGTCCTTGCTGCAGGACGCGGAGGATCTCGAAAAGCAAATCCGGGAGCTGGCGGTGCAAGCGGAGGAGCTGCTCCAGCAAGTGCCGAGGGGACTCGATTCCGCTCGGCAGGCGGCGGACTCGACATCTGTTTCCCGCTGGATGCGTCAGGCGGCCGAGTCGCTGGAGCGGCGCGATGCGAAACGGGCCTCCGAGGCCAATCATCAGGCGATGAAGTCGCTTTTCCGGCTCTCGCGGAATCTATCAAGCGCGCAGAATGAGTTGAGCGGGCGGCAGGCTGAGGAAACGGCCCAGGCATTGCAGCGGCTGGCCTGGCAGGCACTGGAGCTTTCCCGGGCTCAGGAAGAGCTTTGGGAAGGGATGCGGCGCTCCGGTTCAAGCCCCGAGATGCTGACACGTCTGGCGGAACAGCAAGCCGACTTGCGCCAAGCCTTGGATCGGGTTGCGGCTCAGCTCCTGGAACTCGGTCAGAAGTCGTTCGGAGTGACGCCCGAGATGGGCCAGGCCCTCGGTCAAGCAGCGGAGCAGATGAACCAAAGTCTGCAACACCTGGAGAACGGGAATCCAGGACCAGCTGAAAAGGCGGCTTTCCTGGCGATGCACGCGCTCAACAAGCTTTCCCTTGGCACGCAAAGAGCGCTTCAGCAAGCCATGGGCGCTCAGGGGCAAAGTGCCCTCGAGCAATGGCTGCAGCAATTGATGGGGATCTCCAATCAGCAGGAGTGGCTCAACCAGCAAACGCTGCAATTGGGTCTTGGCGAGACCTGGACCCCAGAACAGCAGGCCATGCTCGAGCAGCTCGCCGCGCAACAGGAGGCGTTGAGGCAGTTGCTGGAGCAGGCGCTGAGCCAGTTATCCGGTCAGGTGGGTTCAGCGGGACGGCTCGACCGCGTGGCCGAAGAGATGAAGGAGGTGGCCGACGAGCTGCGCCAAGGCTCGATCCGCCAGGAGACTGTGGAGAAGCAGCAGCGGATCCTTTCTCGACTCCTCGATGCGCAGCGGTCGGTGCGCCGCGAGGGCTATTCCCGGCAACGCAAGGCGGAGACCGCGAAGGAGCAGCTGGCAAGCCATCCCGAAGCCTTGCCTCCGGACCTCGGCGAGGCGAAAGCCAGCTGGCGACGGGATCTCCTGCGCGCATTGAAAGAGGGCTACACGCGGGACTTCCGGCGGATGATCGAGGCGTACTTCGAGGCCATGGCCAAGAAAGAGGCCGAGAAGAGCCGATGAGAGACCTTTGGCGACAAGCGCTGTATCTGACTCTGCTGCTGGCGAGTGGTGCGGCGCCATCGTGGACGCAGAGTGTCTCTCGCCCGGCTTCCGCTCCTCTCCAAAACCCGGCACAGCTTCAGGCGGAACTGCGCCAGGTCCAGCAATGGGAAATCCTGGGCAAGTATGAGGAAGCCTTTGCGGGATATCGCGCCCTTTTCCTTCGCATGCCAGCCCCCCAGTATCTGGAAGGTGCTCTTCGGTGCCTCAGGGCTTTGAAGGACGATGCCCGTTTATTGGAGTTCTTGCAGGAGGCGCTGCAGGTGAGTCCGGGAAACCCGGATGCCCTGTGCGAGTTGGCGTCAGTGCGCTTCCGTCAGGGCGCGAGGGAGGAGGCGCTGCAGGTCTGGCGAGGCTTGGTCTCCCGGCCTGGGGCGGAGGCAGGGCTGTACGGTCGGGTGGCGTCAGCGATGCTTGAGGCAGGGTTGCGGGACGAGGCGATTTCCCTCTACCGTGAGGCCCGCGCCCGATTCGGGGATCCTTCTCTCTTCGTGTTTGAGTTAGCCAACCTCTACCTGGCGCAGGGGGATTACCGCGCAGCGACTCAGGAATACGTGAGCTTCTTACGTGCCAATCCGGAGTCCTATTCGTTCGTGGAGAGCTCCCTGGCGGCCTTCCTGAAAACCTCGAAGGAAGGCGGAGAGAAGGAGATCGTCGAGGAGCTTCGGAAAGCGGTGGCTTCGGACCCCACGAACCCCGGCCTACATGCCGTGCTCGGGGGTGTGCTGATTCGGCTGGGGAGATTCGGCGAGGCGCTCCCGGAGCAACAGAAGGCGGAGGAACTGCAAGCGGCCGGCCGAACTCGCCCAGCAGCTCCGTTCGGCCAGCACCTCCTCCGGCTGGCGGAAGCGGCCTACCGTGACGGAGATCTGCAGACGGCGCGTCTGGCCTTCGAGGCCATCCTCGCGAAGGGGGAGAAAAGTCCGTACGCCGCCCGAGCGCGTCTTGGTCTTGCCGAGGTGTTGGTCGCCGAAGGGGAAGTGGAGAGGGCCCTCCAGAGCTACCTCGAATATGCTCGGACCAATCCGAACTCCCCGGAAGCCCCTCAGGCTTTGTATCGTGCGGCCACGTTGCTGAAGGGTCCCCTGGGAAGGCCGGACAGCGCCCGAACGCTGGCCGCACAGGTAGTGAATCGCTATCCGATGCATCCCACGGGGATCGAGGCTGGACTGTTGCTGGCGGAGATCGACTGGATGACGGGCGACTGGCGGGGGGCGGACTCCACGCTCCGGAAAGTGGCTTTGGTGGCGGAGTCCAGGTGGCCCGAGCTGGCCGAAAGAGCTCGCTTTGAGCTTGCCCTTTTGGCCTTTTACCGAAGCCAGTGGGACACGGCCATGGTCCTTCTCGAAGGTCTCGCTTCGCCCCAGCACGCGGACAGAGGCGAGGGTTCGTTCGCCAACGACGCGATCGAGCTGCTCTGGCTCATTCGCGCCGGGACCGCAGCGGATCCGGAGGGGCTCCGCCACATCGCCAGGGCCCGGCAGGCTGTGCGGCGAGGGAACCCCGACTCCGCTGTGGCCCAGCTCCGCAGATACCTGGAAGCGAACCCGCATTCCCCGCTAACTGATCGCCTTTGGTTCGAACTAGCCCTGGCTGCCGAAACGGGTGGAAAACCCCGGCTCGCCGCCGAAGCTTATCGTACCATCCTGGAATCGTTCCCCTCGAGCCTTTTGGCGGACCAAGCAGCGTATCGACTGGGTACATGCCTCGAAGCTGCAGGAGACGTGGAAGGAGCCCAGGCAGCGTACGAATTGCTGTTGACAAACTATCCCCAAAGTGTTTATCTTGAACCGGCTCGAAACCGGATTCGTGTGTTGCGGCGCAGGAGTTAAGGAGGGGGATGAGCTTCTTTCCACGAGGAGCGGGAGATTCGACATGGTGAGGACGTTCTACATCAAACACCTCGACGCCAAGGATGTCCTGCGTCGGATTCACCGGCTGGGGGTGCTCGATTACCGGTTCAACTGGGGGGTAGACCTGGATGAAAAGCTCAACGCCTTGACCTTCCATGTTTCCTATACCGGGGGGGACAACCCCGAGGAGAAAGAGACCAAAGCCCTTCGGGATATCGAGGCCTTCATCAAGGCCATCGACATCGAGAGTCCCGGGGAAGCGTAGGATGACTCGCCTGCTGTCTCGCAAAGGGTCAACTCTAGCCGCACTGTTCCTGACGAGCTTTGGGCTGGGCACGCCGGTCATGGCCCAGAAGCTCCTCATCTTCATGGATCTGCATCAGACCGACCACCTCAAGGCCTACGGCGTCGCCTATTGGGCGTTGCAGCAGGGTATTGATGTGGAGTGGCTGCTCAATTACCGGGGCGGTAGCTTTCTGATGGATTATCACCCGTCCATCGAAAGGGAATGTCGTCTGCGCGGTGTCGCCTTCAGCCTCGTGGGGGCCCGCGAGGTGACTGAGATCTATGCCACGATCGAAGCCAACAATATGGAACGGATCCTCCTCGAAAAGGCTCCCAAGATTGCCGTCTACACGCCGCCCAACAAGGAGGTGTGGGACGACGCCGTGACCTTGGCCCTGACGTACGCCGAGGTCCCGTACACGACCGTCTGGGACCCGGAAGTCCTGGCGGGGGCTTTGGAGGAATACGACTGGCTTCATCTTCATCACGAGGATTTCACGGGGCAGTACGGGAAATTCTACGCGAGCTACCGGAATGCTGCGTGGTACCAGGAAGAGGTGCAACGGAACGAGGAAACGGCTCGGCGGCTGGGCTTCCGGAAGGTCTCCGAGCTCAAAAAGGCCGTAGCCCGAGCCATCAAGCAGTACGTGGTCCAAGGTGGATTCCTCTTTGCCATGTGTTCCGCCACGGATACCATTGACATAGCCCTTGCGGCGGAAGGGGTAGACATTGTGCCCGCGGTCTTCGACGGAGACCCCCCGGATCCCGATTGCCAGGCGCGCCTGGATTTCACCAAGACCTTCGCCTTCACAAACTTCACCCTGATCCTCGATCCCATGGTGTACGAGTTCAGCGATATTGACATTCCCCCTAATTACGCTCCGGTTTTGAGGGGACCGGAGGCTGACTACTTCACGCTTTTCGAATTCTCGGCGAAATATGATCCTGTCCCCACGATGCTGACGCAGGATCACACCCACGTGATCAAGGGGTTCTTGGGGCAAACCACCGGTTTCCGCAGGGACAAGATCAAGAAGTCCGTGGTGATCCTCGGGGAAGCGGAGGGCACTGACCAGGTGAAGTACATCCACGGCAACGTTGGTCAGGGGACATTCACCTTCTTGGGGGGTCACGACCCGGAGGATTACCAGCATTTTGTCTACGATCCCCCGACGCAGCTGTCGCTCCACAAGAATTCTCCGGGCTACCGGCTGATCCTGAACAACATCCTGTTCCCAGCCGCCAGGAAGAAGGAAAGGAAGACCTGATGGGGAAGTTTGCGGAAATCGCGCTTCGGACACATCAACGTGAGGAGTTCGTCAACATCACCTCGGAGGTCCAGAAAGTTGTCAGCGAGGCGGGTATTCAGGAGGGGGTATGCACCATCTTCGTCCCTCACACTACCGCGGGGGTGACCATCAACGAGGGGGCAGATCCGAGCGTGGTGAGGGACATCCTGAGGACGCTTCGCCAGTTGGTGCCTGAGGATGGTCCCTATTCTCACCTCGAGGGCAATGCCGATGCCCACGTCAAGGCCAGCCTGGTGGGCTCTTCGCAACGCGTGATCGTCCGTGGCGGGCGTCTGCTGTTGGGTACCTGGCAGGCCATCTTCTTTTGCGAATTCGACGGGCCCCGCAGCCGTCGAGTCTGGGTTGAGGTGAGCTGAGCCGATGAAGCTGCGGGACCTCGGAGAGTTCGGGCTGATCGAGCGCATCAAGCAGGTGGTGGCTTCCGACAGTCCGGATGTCCTAATTGGCATCGATGACGACGCCGCCGTGGTGCGCGTGGGTCGCTCCACCCTCGTCGTAACCACGGACGCCTTCGTCGAAGGGGTCCATTTCCGCTTCGACTATTTCAGCCCTTTCGAGCTGGGCTGGCGCCTCATGGCTGCAAACTTGAGCGATTTGGCGGCGATGGGGGCGCGCCCTCTCTTTGCCGTGGTCGATCTGGCCGTCCCAGCGGACGCCGACGCGGAGGAGGTTACCGATCTTTACTATGGCATGCGGGAAATCGGCGCGCGGTTCGGGGTACGCATCGTCGGCGGGGATACGACATCCAGCCGTGGGCGCTGGTTCTTGGCCGTGACGCTGCTCGGCGCGGCGGATGGAGGCCGTTACGCTCTGCGCTCGCGGGCGCGCGTCGGGGATGTGATCGCGGTGACAGGGTGGCTGGGGAGTTCGAGAGCTGGACTGGAACTACTCACCGCGGGCGGCGGTCCCCATCGGGCAGAGCCTGTCCTAGAGGCTCATCTCCGACCCGTGCCGCGAGTCTGGGAGGGGAGGTTTCTGGTCCAGCGCGCCGGCGTGCGAGCGATGATCGACGTCAGTGACGGTCTCTCGAGCGAGGTCAATCACTTGTGTCGGCTGAGCGGCGTGGGCGCCGTGATCGAAGCCGCCAGGCTCCCGATCCGCCCCGTCGTCCGCGAACTGGCCCTCAGCTCGGGACATGATCCCTTCGACTACGCCCTCCACGGCGGCGAAGATTTCGAACTGTTATTCACCATTCCACCGGAGAAGTGGGCTGACCTCTCCAAGCGCTGGACCCGTCATTTCGAGATCCCCCTGACGGCCATTGGGCGGATCGTCCGGCCCGAGCGGGGCATTGTCCTGCTCACGGAACAAGGCGAGCGGGAACTTCTCCCGGGAGGATGGCAGCACTTTCGGTCAAACACGGATGCCCCCGACGCTTGCGAGCTTCGACCGGGCGAACGCCCATGACCTTGCAGACAGCACTCGCGCATGAGCGATCGTGACCGGATGTCGGCAATGCCGATAGAAGCTGGGCGCGAGACGGTGCGGATCCTGGACCGCGTCCGTCCGCAAGTAATCCGGCAGGTGCCGCCCTATTCGGCGCTGGCCGCAATCTATGACGGCGTGATGCGGCACGTGAACTACCGGCGCTGGGCCAGATACGTGCGGGAGGTGGCTTCCGTCTACGGCGTCGAGGCCGGAAGGGTCCTGGACATCGCCTGCGGGACGGGGAACTTTCTCGAGCATTTTCTGGGCAAGGCTTATTTGGGATATGCGTGCGACGGCTCGATCGACATGATTCGCCGGGCGAAGGGGAAGCTGCTGGGCAAGTTTCCCGTGCGCGCAATCTGGGTCGCGGACATGCGGTCGCCCGGCTGCCGGGGCTTGTTCGATCTGGTCGTGTGTCTCTACGACAGTGTGAACTACTTGCCGGACCTGAGCGACTACGATCAGCTTCTTCGCGAGGTTGCCCGGATCCTCCGGGCGGGAGGCCTTTTCATCTTCGACGTCTGCACGGTGGAGAATTCCGTCCGGAACTTCAATGGCTACGAGGACCGGGAGCGGATCGGCCGGAGCGAATTCCACCGGCTCAGCTATTTTCACGCGGACACGGGCCTTCAGATCAACGAGTTCCTCATTGGCAGGAAGGGTGAGCTGCACCGAGAGGCATTCCTGGAGGTTCACCGCCAGTGGATCCGCCCCCTGGAACTCGTGAGGGCGAGGGTTGAGGCGAGTCCGCTTGAGCTCCTCGGCCAGTTCGAGGATTTCTCCTTTCACCCGGGGACGGAGCGGTCGCTCCGGGTGCATTTTGTCTGTCGGTGTCCGTGAGGCAGGTGGGAGGATCGGTTGCGGCGGCCCGTGATCCAGATCCACAATGCGAAGATGCTTTACCCCACTGGGGAGGGGCTGCATCGCGTGAATCTGATTGTTGACCCCGGGGAATTCGTCTTCCTCGTGGGTCCCAGCGGGGCCGGCAAGAGCACCGTCCTCAAGCTGATCTACATGGAGCTTTTCCCCTCCGAAGGGCAGGTGATCGTGGGGAAGTACAGCTCGCTCAGCGTGCGTCCCAAAGACATCCCGTACGTCCGCCGGCAGCTAGGGATCGTCTTCCAGGACTTCAAGCTGCTACCGGACCGAGATGTGTTCGAGAACGTGGCCTTTGCCCTCCGTGTCACCGGGGCGCGGAGGGATGAGGTCAAACGCAAGGCGTTGCGAGCGCTGGGGGAAGTGGGGCTGGCGCACAAGCGAAACAAGATGCCTCACGAGCTCTCCGGCGGAGAGCAACAGCGTGTGGCTGTGGCCCGGGCATTGGTGAACGAACCACTGGCGCTGCTGGCGGATGAACCGACAGGCAATCTCGACCGGGAGAACGCCGAGGCCATCATGGATCTTTTGCTCCGGATCAATCAGAAAGGGACCGCGGTGCTGATGGCCACCCACAACCTCGAGCTGGTCTCGGGGATGGGCAAGCGGATCGTACGGATCGAGAATGGAAGGACCCTGTGAGAGCCGCAACCTGCTCCCGGTGGCGCCTCATTTTCGAAGCGAGAACGTAGCTCGGTGCGGGACTGACGGCGTCGGTACAGGCCATCCTCCGGCTTGGGGTCGAATCCCGTGAGCATCTGGTACGGCATTCGGGAAGGCATCGCTGGCTTCCGCCGCGCCAAGGCAGCGAGTGCGATCACCATCTTCACTGTGACCTTTGCGCTGCTCTTGGTTGGACTCTGTGGAATTGTGGCGGCCAATCTGAGCCAGCTGGTCTCTGGCCTGCGCGCTCGGGTGGAGATCGAAGTCTTCCTTGCCTCCGATCTGACCGACCAGGAGGTCCAGAAGCTGGAGGAAAGCATCCGCGCCTTGGACGGGGTTGAGGCGGTGGAATTTGTGTCCAAGGAACGGGCAGCGCTGGAGTTCCGCCAGACCTTCGGCGAAGACGTCCTGGCCATTCTGGACCAGAACCCTTTCCCGGCATCCTTCCGCGTGCGGCCGGCGGCGCGACTGCGGACTTCGGAGGGAGCCGAGCGAATTGCGGAGGCAATTCGCAGGATGCCGGGGGTAGACGAGGTCCTCTACCGGGGCGATCTGCTGCGGTTGTTGGACCGCTATGCCCGGTTGGCGCTCGGACTGGGTTTGACCGTAGGAGGAGTCCTGGTCATCGGAGCGATCCTTTTGGTGCACAACACGCTGCGGCTGGTGATGATGGCTCGCGCGGAGGTTATCGAAATCATGCGCCTCGTTGGGGCCACGAGGCGGTTCATCCGCCGGCCCTTCGTGGTCCACGGCGTCTTCGAAGGACTGCTTGGCGGCGTGTTGGGGGCCCTGTGCCTGGCACTGCTGGTCCGGTTGGCAAGGATTGAGATCCCGAATCTCGTGGAGGTCGATCCGCGTTGGTACTATGCGACGGCACTGGGAGGCGCGCTCCTGGGATGGATGGGGAGCCGGCTGGCCGTCCGCAGGTATCTCAGGTAGTGGGGGGCGCGAGCGGCTCGATTGACCTTGACAAACGGTCGAGAAATCGCTAATTTCGCGGTTGATAAGAGGATCGAGGTAGGTGATGAGAGATGCCGGCAGCTCCAGTCGAGCTGACAGCTCGTGAGCGGCTCATCTTCGAGTCGATCGTTCAGAACTTCATCGAGAGCGCGACCCCGGTAGGGTCCCGCTTCCTGGCCAAGAAGTACGGGCTCAACATGAGCCCTGCGACCGTGCGGAACGTGATGGCCGATCTGGAAGAGAAGGGGCTCATTCGGCAGCCTCACACGTCGGCGGGGCGCGTTCCTACGGACTTAGGCTATCGGGTCTACGTGGATCACCTCATGCGGCGCGAGAAGCTCAGCCCGGGCGAGAAGGCGGCGATTGTCCGAAGCCTCAAGACCGTGAGCCGGGATGTGGAGATTATTCTGGACAAGGCCTCCCGGCTCCTCGGCCGCATCTCCAGCCAGTTGGGCGTGGTGCTGGCCCCTCGCTTCCTGGAGGGCGTGCTGGAGAAGATCGAGCTGGTCCCCGTGGCGAGCCGTCGCATCTTGGTGGTGCTCACGGTCAAGTCCGGGCTCGTTCGTACGGTGCTGATGGAGATCGACAGCGAGGTACCTCCTCACCGCCTTGAGACGACGGCGCGGCTTCTGAACGAGCGTCTGCACGGGCTGACGCTGAAGCAGCTGAAGGATCAGATCGCGGAGCGCACGCGTGACCTCGACGAGGCCGATCGCGACCTGGTCACCATGTTCGGAAAGACGGCTGAGGAAGTGTTGCGCTTCGACACGGAGGCCCATTACCACGTCTCGGGAACCCAAAACATCCTCTCTCAGCCGGAGTTCTCCGACCGGGAGAAAATGCGGAAGATCCTCGAGCTTTTGGAGAGCAAGGAAATCATCATTCAGGTGCTTCAAGAGGGGGAAGGCGAGGAGGAGGGCCGGATCTCCATCACCATTGGAGAGGAGAATCAGGAGGAGTTGCTCCGCAACTGCAGTCTCGTGACGGCCACGTACCGCGTCGGCTCCCTGAAGGGGACCCTCGGTGTGATCGGACCCACCCGCATGCCCTACGCACGAGTGGTGGCTTTGGTGGACTTCATGGCGAAGACGCTGCCGCACGTGATGGGATCCTGACAGCTCAAGGAGGGATGAGGCCGTGCTGAGGCGAAAGGACGCGGAGCTGGAAGGGAACGTGCAAGAGCAGGTCTCCAATCCCGAAACGGAAGCTCCTTCAGAACCCGTGTCGGAAGCCGTCGCCTCCGCCGAGGAAAAAGCGGAGAAGAGGAAAAGGCGACGAGTTCAGGATCTGGAGCGGGAGCTCGAGGAGAAGAACCGGCTTCTGGAGGAGAAGGAGAAAGAGCTCGAAGAGCTACGCGATTTGTACATCCGGAAGCTGGCCGAGTTCGATAACTACCGCAAGCGCACCCAGCGTGAGTTCGTGGAGCTGGTTCGCAATGCCAACGCGGATTTGATCCTCCAGATCCTCCCGGTGGTGGACGACTTTGAGAGGTCCTTGAAGGCGTTGGAAGGTCAGAATGAGAACTTCTCGGCCTTTGCAGAGGGGGTGAGGATGATCTATCAGAAGCTGATGGGGGTGCTGGAGAAGCAGGGGGTGAAGAAGATCGAGTCCGTGGGGAAGCCCTTCGACCCGGAAAAGCACGAGGCTTTGCTTCAAGTGGAGGCGGAGGGCGTGGAACCCAACACGGTGGTGGAAGAACATCAGCCTGGCTATTTCTTGAACGACAAGGTCCTCCGGCACGCGAAGGTGATCGTGAGCAAGTAGCCGGGGTTCGGGCACGGCAGCTCCCAGATAGCGGCGCGTGATCGAGCAGAGATGGAGAAAAGGGACTATTACGAGGTGCTCGGTGTCTCTCGCGATGCGACGGAGGAAGAGATTAAGAAAGCCTACCGTCGCCTTGCGATGCAGTATCATCCGGACCGCAATCCCGGCGACAAGGAAGCGGAGGAGAAATTCAAAGAGGTAGCCGAGGCGTACGAGGTCCTTCGTGACCCGGAGAAGCGCCGCCGCTACGACCTGTACGGCCACGAAGGGCTGAAGGCTGGAGCCGCCGGTTTTGGAGGGTTTGAGTTTGACCTCGCCGATGCCCTCCGCATCTTCATGTCGGAGGGTTTCACGGGCTTTGCGGATCTATTCGGTTTCGGGCGTGAGGAGGGTCGCCCGAGCAAGGCTCGCGGATCCGATCTGCAGATCCGCCTCAAGCTGACGCTGGAAGAGATCGCTCGCGGGACGCGCAAGACGCTCAAGGTTCGCAAGTACGTAGTTTGCCCTGAGTGCGGCGGGAGCGGTGCTCCGCGGGGAGCAAGGCCGCGAGTTTGCCCCGTCTGCCACGGAAGCGGCCAGGTGCGCCAGGTGACGCGTTCTTTGTTTGGCCAGTTCGTGAACATCAGCACGTGCCACCACTGTGGCGGCGAGGGGCAGGTGCTGGATGAGCTCTGCAGGCGCTGCGGCGGCGACGGACGCGTGCAGGACGAGGTACTGCTGGAGGTGGAGATCCCTGCCGGCGTGGCGGAGGGGAACTACATCACCCTCCGGGGGCAGGGAAACGCGGGACCGAGGGGAGGCCCGGCGGGCGACGCCGTGGTGGTGATCGAGGAGGCCAAGCACCCCATTTTCACTCGCAGTGGCGACGACGTCGTGCTGGACTTGCCCATCAGTTTCCCGCAGGCAGCGCTGGGTACTGAGGTGGAGATCCCCACACTGGACGGCCGGGCGGTACTGGAGATCCGACCGGGAACCCAGCCGGGGAAGGTCCTCCGATTGCGGGGGAAAGGAATCCCCCATCTCAACGGCTACGGGCGGGGCGACCTCTTGGTTCGAATCCACGTGTGGGTCCCCACCACCTTGACGCACGAAGAGCGACAGCTACTGGAGAAGTTGGCGCAGGGCCCGAACATCAAGCCACCCGGGGCGGATAAGAAGAGCTTCTTCGAGAAGGTGAAGGACGCCATCCGAGGATGATTTGGTGCTGGCCCTGACCCGGCAAGAGCGACTGGCTCTGGGCTTCCTCACCTTGGCGCTCGTGGTAGGCACGGCGTTGAATTGGCAGCGGCGTCATCAGCTGGAACGCCAAGGACGGGATCCAGAGGCGGAGGCTTTTGTGCGGCAGTTCCTGGCGCTGAACGCCGCAACGCAAACGCAGCAGGAACCGAATGCACAGCAGGGTAAAGGCAGTCGAAAGAGGGACGCGGGGTTCCTGCTCGTCGACATCAATCGGGCCTCGGAAAAGGAGTTGGAGAAGTTGCCGCGGATCGGGCCCGCTATGGCGCGAAGGATCGTGGAGGAGCGAAATCGGCGCGGTGGATTTCGCCGGGTGGAAGATCTGCTGGAAGTGAAGGGGATCGGCCCGAAGACTCTGGAAACGATCAGGCCCTACATCTGTGTGGGTGGGTCGGAAGGAAACCGTAACCAGTGAAGACCGTTGGAGGCAAGATGGCGGAAGAGAAACCGAAAGGCTCAATCCTGTACGAGATCCTCATCGTCGTCCTGGCGGCCGCTCTGGTGGGGACCATTCTCTACCCCAAGCACCTCTGGGAACAGGAGGACAGGAACACCCGCTCCTGCAGGGAAAACATCGTGTCCCTGACCTACGCCGAATTTGTGTACCTCAACAATCGAGGCCACTACACCGAGAGCGTCGACAGCCTCGAGCAGTTGATCGCGGGGGACCCGAGCAAGACGGTCCTTCGCCAGTTCGTTAAGATGGATAGCGCCTTGGCGGAGCAGGCCATTCGCGCTCTGATCCGTAAGGATACGCTGGCCGCGGCAATTGAGGACACTTTGCGGGAGTACTGTCGCCTAAACGACATCGAGAGCCCCTGGGCCAAGATCCTCGATTCCCTGTACGTGTACCCGAAGTTTGCCAACTTTGTGGACTCGATGGCCACGGCGCGCGTGCGGGCGATGAGGCTTTGCCCGACGGTGAGTCGGCCCTACAAGATCAGCGTGATTGACACAGGTGTCGTGAAGCACTTCATCGTGGAGTGCCCTGTTACCCCGCAGGACAGCCTGAAGGTCGAACAGGATTTTCTGCTTTCGAAGGTTGGGGGGCTGCGCATTACCAATCACGGCCGCTCGATGACGGGCGAGTACAGCTGGAAACGATAGGCGGCCAGGATCTCGTTCGGCGACCAGTGCGGCGAAGGGTCGAATGCCAGAATACACCCGAATTGGCGTCGCGTGCGGCGGGGAGGCACTTCGCTGCGTCGAGGTGAGGAGGGAGGGAAAGGGCATCGCCGTCCGGGGCGTGACGGAGATCCCTCTTCCCGTACCCCTGACTCTGGAACATTTGCTCGAACCGAACCGGATGGAGGAGGTCCGCAGGGCGGTCCGCCTCCACCGTGCGGTCGGTAACCAAGCCCAGACCGAGCTCGCAGCAAGTCTCGGCGCCGGGCTTTATTTTGTCCACCTTTTCCCCGTGGACGCGGACCTTCACGGCGCGGAATTTGACGAACAGGTGGAGTGGGAGCTGCGGCAGAGCGTAGCGCAGGATTTGGACTCCTATAACTTCGGGGCCGAGAAGCTCGCCACGAACGTCGGTCTGGTCGATCTTGCGGTGGCTGCTGCCGTCCGGAAGGAGGTGGTCAGGGCGCTTCGATCGACCTTGGAGGGAACCTTCGGCAGGTTGATCTGCGTGGAGGCGGATGTCTTTTCCGCATGCAGAGCCTTCGAAGCCAACTACGACGCTGATCCTCTCCGCCCGACCCTTCTGCTCGGCACCGGTCAAAGGGCGTGCTGTGTGGCGGCGGTGGTGAAGCAGGAGGTGAGGGCTATCGCCATCTGGCCCCAGCCTGAGGACTCAGCAGATCGAAGCGCCACGGAGAGGGCGGGGTACCTGCGCGATGTGATCGACCGCTTCGCCCGCACCCATGATCTGAGCCGCAGCTTGGGAGATCTCGCCGGGATCTTCCTGTACGGCGAGGGGGTGGACGAAGAGTTCATCGAGGCCCTCCGGGACAGTTGTGAAGCGAAGGTGCTCAGGCTCGATCCTTTTCTCCGCAACCGGCCCCAGGAGACGGGCAGGGGTGAATGGGCGGTCGGGGTGCACCCCGAGGCGTTTGCAACGGCCTTGGGGGCAGCACTCTGGTAGCTCGTGGAAGGAGAGTTTCGGACGGGAGGGAACATGGTGAAAATCAACTTGCTGGGGCCCGAGGAGGCGGGAGCCTCCGGCCAGAAGGGAGCGAGGCCTCCCGAGCCGCACGAGGAAGTCCTTTCTCCCGTTCCCGACGAGGAGTTGCCGCCGGAATTGGATCAGCCGCCGAGGAAGAGCTGGCTTTGGCCGGTAGTCGGACTGGTGGTGCTGGCAGCGCTGGTGGTCGCGGGTTGGTTCTTCCTGCAGGGCCGGGGCGGAATGAAAGCGACGCTGCGGCCAGGGGCCAAGGCGAAGCCGGAGGCACCGGAAGTCTCCGCTCCCCCGCCCTCCACCGGGACGACAGCCGCAGGGGCGCGCCCGGAATCACTTGGGGTTTCGACAGCGCCCGCTGCGGCTCCAGCTGCTACGGGCTTTCCGGCCTCCGTGCTGGCTCCCACCGTGGCCGCCGTGAGGGACATTGGTCGCACATTGGAAGCGGTTGGGACTTCGGCCCGGCTCGGCCTGGTTTCTCGGTCCGAAAGCGGGATGGTCGTGGAGTTGGTCGCGAAGAGCGACGCCGATCTGGACGGGGCGCGCCAGGCCTATCTGGCGGCGTTCCCGGGGGCGGAAATCAAGGCCAGCTCGCGGGACTCGAAGATCCTGGGAGGCCAGCGGTTCAGACAGGAGATCCTCAGCGTGGCGTTGCCCTCTACGCCGGTGTCGACGCCCTCCCAGGTCCAGTTCTTGGACAAAGCGCGTTTGAACGCCGCTCTTCGCGACCTTGCGAAGCAGGCCGGGCTTTCGGTGCGCACCTTGGATTGCGCGCCTCAGGTGGAGGAGGCTCAGCTCAAGAAGACGCCGGTCTTTTTCCGTGCTGTGGGGCGTAAGGAGGCCATCAGCCGATTCCTTGAGGAAATGACCCGGCAGGCATGGAACCTCCGGATCACGAAGGTCCTTCTCGTGCCTGCGGACGTGTACGGCGCCGAGCGCGAGGGCTTGTTCACCCTCGTCTTGCAGATGGATCTGTGCGAGGAGCGATGAACTGCCTGGACGGGGAAGGGGCAGAGCCAAATCGCTTCCGGATGGGTGCCCGGCTGGCGGAGGTGGCCGGGTTTTTTGTGGCCGCAGGAGCATGAGGGGATGCGCGTCATCTCCGGTAGCGCTGGCGGGAGACGTTTGAAGTCGGTGTCGGCGCGCTGGTTGCGCCCCACGACGGATCGCGTGCGGACCGTCCTCTTCGACTGCCTCGGCGAAAGAGTCCGGGGCGCAGTGGTTCTCGATCTGTTCTGCGGGACTGGCGCCCTGGGGATCGAGGCGCTGAGCCGAGGCGCTGCCCGCGCCGTGTTCGTGGACATCCGTCCCCAGGCTCTGAAATTGGTGGCGGAGAATCTGCGGCTCACTTCCCTGAGCGACCGGGCAGAACTGGTGCGCTCAGATGTGCGTGCGTTCCTGCGGAAAGTCCGACCACCGGCGGTCAACTTTGACATCGTGTTCGCAGATCCCCCCTACACCGGGGTGCCGGGCTGGGCGGGTCTATTGGCGAGGGTGGCTTCGGTACTGAGACGCGGGGGAGTGTTCGTGCTGGAGGAGTCGGTACGCTCCCCACTCCCTCCGCTACCTCCCACACTGGCGCTCTCCGAGATCCGACGTGTGGGCGAGACACGGCTTATCTTCGCACAAAGGAAGGAGGCGATCGTTGCGAGCGCAGCGGAAGGCGATCTATCCGGGGACCTTTGATCCCATTACCAATGGGCACATCGACATCGTCCGAAGGGCGACCGCCATCTTCGATCAGGTGATCGTGGCTGTGACCACGAATCCGGCGAAGAGCCCCCTTTTCACCGTCGAGGAGAGGCTGGAGATGGCCCGGCAGGCCCTGGCGGATATCGATAACGCTGTCGTGGACCGTTTCGAAGGCCTGCTTGTGGACTACGCCCGGCGCGTAGGAGCTGTGGCCGTGATCCGCGGACTTCGGGCCGTCAGCGATTTCGAGATGGAGTTCCAGATGGCGCTCGTGAACCGCAAGCTCTACCCCGATCTCGTGACGGTATTCTTGATGCCGAACGAGAAGTACACCTACCTGAACTCGACGGTCGTAAAGGAAGTGGCTCGGTTTGGCGGAAACGTGAGTTGTTTCGTCCCGGAAGTGGTGGAACGCAAATTGAAGGAGAGGTTTGGTACGTGATGCAATTCATCGAGGAGATACGGGAGAAGGCGCGGAGGAAGTGCAGGAGGATCGCCCTCGGAGATGCCACCGACGAGCGGATGGTTCGCGCGGCGCAGGTCCTCCGGTCGGGGGGACTGGCCGAACCTATCCTCGTAGGGCCGGAGGACGAAATCCTCGCTGTGGCGCGGAAGGTGGGAGTGGATCTGGACGGCATTTGCGTGGTGGACCCGTCCCGTTCGGAGCTGCGGAAGGAGTACGCCCAGGCCCTATTTGAGCTCCGACGTCACAAGGGGATGACCCCGGAGCAGGCTGCGCAGCTGATCCAGCACCCCTTGTACTTCGCGGCCATGATGGTCCGCAAGGGAGAAGCGGACGGGAGTGTGGCGGGTAGCCTGAGCACCACCGGCGACGTCCTTCGAGCGGCGATCCAGGTCATCGGGCTCGCCCCGGGGATCGAAATCGTGTCCAGTACCTTCGAGATGGTGATGCCCCGGGATGGACGGGTGTACACCTTCGCGGATTGCGCTGTGGTCCCGGACCCCACGCCGGAGCAACTGGCCGACATCGCCATTGCCTCAGCGGAGACGCACCGCAAGCTCGTGGGGGAAGAGCCGATCGTGGCAATGCTTTCCTTTTCCACGAAAGGGAGCGCCTCTCATCCCCTAGTCGAGAAGGTTCAGAAGGCGACTACCTTGGTCAAGCAGAAGGCGCCCCATTTGTTGGTGGACGGGGAGCTCCAGGTCGACGCTGCCATCGTCGAAAGCGTGGGGCAGCGAAAGGCTCCCGGGAGCCCTGTGGCGGGCAAGGCCAATGTGCTCGTTTTCCCTGACCTGAACGCCGGGAACATTGGGTACAAGCTGGTGCAGCGTCTGGCGGGGGCCGAGGCCATCGGCCCTGTGATCCAGGGGCTGGCCAAGCCGGCCAATGACTTGTCCCGGGGCTGTAGCGTGGATGACATCGTGAATGTCGCCTGCATTTGCGCCGTCCTTTCTTGATCCGGCTCGCTGACTTCGCGCTTGCGGGGTCAGGAGGCAAGGATGTCATGGGGCTGGAGGGCCAGAAGGGTAGGCCCCCGTCGGAGGCAAGTAGGAGCACGAGCGGGGAGAGGGCGCGTTGCTGGTTGTGTGAGCTCCGGGAAAAGCCTCAGCGACGGGCCGTCGGACTGATGTCGGGCACCTCAGCCGACGGAATCGATGTGGCGGTGGTGGACCTGATGAGTCCGGAGGAAAGTCCTCCCTTCCGGCTGATTGCCTTCCGCACTTGGCCGTACGACCAGGAGACGCGTCGTGCCGTTCTGGAGATGGCTCATGCGGGACGGTCTTCCCTCCAGCGGCTGGCCCGTTTGAACGTCCGGCTGGGGGAGCTCTTCGCCGAAGCCGTTCTTCACACCCTTCGCGATGCGGGTCTTCCGCGAGAAGAGATCGATTTCATCGGCTCCCATGGCCAGACGGTCGGGCACTTCCCCAAGCTGCGTCGCTGCCTGGGGAGACTTGTCCGCGCCACCCTGCAGATCGGCGAGCCGGATGTGATAGCCAAGCGGACGGGGATCTTGACGGTAGGGGATTTCCGGGTAGGGGATGTTGCCCTGGGCGGCAGCGGCGCCCCGCTGGTACCTTTGGTGGATTGGCTCTTCTTTCGTTCGCCGGACCGCTGCGTCGCCACACTCAACATTGGGGGCATCGCCAATGTGACGATCATCCCCAAGAATGCCGGATTGGAAGACGTGCTCGGCTTCGACACCGGGCCGGGCAATGCCCTGCTAAATTCCCTGGCTGAATTGTACTGGGAAGAACCCGCCGATTGGGATGGACGGCATGCTGCCGCCGGTCGCGTGGATGAAGAGTGGTTGTCCCACCTCCTTCGGCATCCCTATTTCCGAAAGCTTCCGCCCAAGAGCACTGGGAGGGAAGTTTTCGGCATGGCCATGGCAAAGAGACTGGCCGAGGAGGGCGACAAGCGTGGGTTGAGCCCCGAGGATGTACTCGCCACGGCGACCCTGTTCGTTGCCCGAAGTATTGCCCGATCGCTCGAGACACTTCTGCCTCATGCCGACCGGCCGGAGCTTCTCATCTGCAGCGGAGGTGGGGTACACAATCCCACATTGATGGCCCAGCTGCGGCGGGAGCTGGCAGGGATGGAGATCCATACTTCGCAGGAGGTTGGCGTGGATCCGGACGCGAAGGAGGCCATCGCCTTCGCTGTATTGGCCGATCGGACCCTGCGGGGGGAGGCGGGCAATTGCCCGGGCGCCACCGGAGCCGGTCGTTCAGGCATCCTGGGCAAGATCTGCTTGCCCTGAAAGCCGAGGGAACGGGACACAGGTTGGGGAGGCCAATGATGTTCGAAGCCATCTGCATCTTTGAGGACGCCAAAGTGCAGGACCTCTACCCGCTGACGCTTACCCGACCCGCTTGCGAGCTGCGCTGTGGCATGTCGAGTCTTCGGGAGAAGATTGTCAAGGAATTTCAGCCGCGGCGGATACTCCTCCAGTGCCGACGGTATTTGGCGGGGGCGGTGCGCGAAGAGACGGGGATCGATCCTGCGGCGCCCCCGCCTGCCGGGGATGTCCTCCTCGTGAACGGCAGGCTCTTGGCTGACGGCGGGCTCATGCGTCAGATCGAGACGAAAGAGCCGTGTGCTTTTTGGTGCGGGGAGGAGCTAGTGGCGGCTTGGCTCCCCGCTGCCAAGCTCCAAACGATGTGGGAGCGCCTCGGGGACTTCCTCGAGCCGGAGTGGCTTGCGGACCTGCCGCGTGTGGAAGTGGAAGCCACCCTTATTCGGTGGCCGTGGGATCTCGTACATCACAATGGCGCGGAGATCGCCCGAGAATTCCAGCTGCTCGGTGTCGGGGGCCAGGTCCTGGGGAAGGTTTATCCCAATGTCGCGCTGGTCGGTCGGGAGAACATCTTCGTGGGCGAACGGGCCGAGCTCTGGCCTGGGGTGGTGATCATGGCGGAAGAGGGCCCTGTGTACATTGCGGAAGGCGCAAAGATCATGGCCAATGCCACGATCGTGGGACCGGCCTACATCGGCCCGAACACGGCCATCAAGATCGGAGCGAAGATCTACGAAGGAACAAGCATTGGCGAGGTCTGCAAGGTCGGCGGCGAGGTGGAAGAGTCCATCATTCACTCCTTCAGCAACAAGCAACACGATGGATTCCTCGGACACGCCTACCTTGGAATGTGGGTCAACATCGGAGCTGACACCAACAATTCTGACTTGAAGAACAACTACGCACCCGTGCGGGTGCAAATCAATGACCGTGTGGTGGATACGGGGAGTCTTTTCGTGGGGCTTTTCATGGGGGATCACACCAAGACGGGGATCAATACCATGTTCAACACGGGCAGCGTGGTGGGGGTGGCATGCAACGTGTACGGGGAAGGTTTTCCCCCTCGCTACATCCCATCTTTCCACTGGGGAGGAGCTGCGGGACTCAACAAGTACGATCTGGAGAAGACGCTGGAGACGGCACGGCGCGTGATGGCGCGGCGTAACCGGGTGCTGACCCTGGCTCAGGAGGCCGTCTTGCGTCATGTGTATGAAATGCCCGTGCCTCCGATCCTGGACAGGGGGGTGAAGATTTGACGTGCAGAGGGAGGTCAGGACGTGGGCCCTGGGGCCCAGGAGGTGGGAGATGCTCGTCATCGTGACCAAAGATTACGAAGAGATGAGCAAGGTGGCCGCCAAGAAAGTGGCCGCCCTCATCCGGAAGAAGCCGAATTGCGTCCTTGGGCTGGCTACAGGCAGTACCCCTCTCGGTCTATACCGGGAGCTGATTCGCCTTCACAAGGAGGAAGGTCTCGACTTCTCCAAAGTCACGACCTTCAATCTGGACGAGTACGTGGGCCTTCCCCCGGAACATCCTCAGAGCTACCACTACTTCATGTGGGAGAACTTCTTCAAGCACATCAACATCGACCGGCGGTTTGTTTTCATACCGCATGGGATGGCCGACGACATCGAGGAGCACTGCCGCTGGTACGAAGAGCAGATCGCCAAGGCCGGCGGGATCGATCTCCAGATCCTCGGCATTGGAGCGAACGGACACATTGCCTTCAACGAGCCGGGCTCGTCCCTGGGCTCCCGCACCCGGATCAAGACCCTTACGGAACAGACCCGGAAGGACAATGCGCGGTTCTTCGGTTCCATCGACCAGGTTCCGAAATACGCGATCACCATGGGGATCGGCACGATCATGGACGCCCGAGAGATTCTTCTCCTGGCCAGCGGGAAAGCCAAGGCCCATGCCATCAAGATCACGGTGGAGGGTCCGATCACGGCCATGGTCCCTGCGACCATCGTCCAGATGCACCCCAGGGCGACGATCATCGCCGATGAAGAAGCGGCCTCCGAGCTGTCCGGAAAGTACGAAGGCTGACCGCAAGCTCGCCTCTCGAGCGAGATAGGGCGCAATCGGAGGGAGACCGGCGGCGCCCCCGGCGGGCCCCTCACTTTCGCCCTTGACACGGGGCGAGGTTTTTGCTAAGATGTGCATGTTTCCGGGGTGTGTGCACGAGGGGCTTGTACCATCCAAATCAAAGGAGTTTGCCATGGCGGTCGGAAGGGGAACCCTGAACAAGGTGCTGCTCATCGGTCGTCTGGGGGCAGACCCGGAGTACCGGGTGGCGCCGAACGGAGCACCGGTGGTGAACTTCAATCTGGCGACCAACATCGTCTGGCGAGATCAGGAAGGGAATCAGCAGGAGCGGACCGATTGGCATAGGGTCGTCGCTTGGCGGCAGCTCGCAGAGACGGCTAACCAATTCCTCAAGAAAGGAAGCCGCGTCTACGTCGAGGGACGACTCCAGACGCGAACGTACGAAGACCGCAACGGAGTCCGGCGCTGGGTGACCGAGGTAGTGGCGGAGAAGATCCAGTTTCTGGACACCAAGGGAGAGGTCACCGTCGAGGAGGAACCGGCCCCGCCTCCGCCCGAAATGTTGGAGGAATCCCCCGAAGAGGATATTCCCTTCTGACGAATCCTTGGCGGCGGCTTGGACCGATGGAGTCCGAAACCCTTGTGGTTTCGGACTTTTTGTTATCTTCACCTCCGGCGATGCGGATCTCGACTTTGCGGTGATAGGCCACCGGAGGCCGGTCCTTACGGAGGAGTAGTTTCTGCACTCGGTCGGAGGGACGGGCAGGAGTGGAGCGTCCCCCAGAGGCCAGCTCCGTCGATGGTCCCGATGGACGTCCAGCTCCATGGGCGGGCACGATGGCTCGGTCGGGTCAGCCGGTGCTGGTCTCGCCTCGGAGCAGGGGAGCAAGTCCTATTAGCCTCGCGAGGAGAGCTTAAGTTGGCGGAAGACTTGGCGCAAAAACCCGTGTTTGTCGGAATCGCAGGAGGAACGGGGTCCGGGAAGACCCTCGTTGCCCAGCGGCTTGCGGCACGGGTAGGGACGGAGCAGGTGGTGCTGCTTCAGCAGGACTGGTACTACCGCGATCTGAGCCATTTGCCGTTTGCCGAGCGGGAGAAGCGGAATTTTGACCACCCCGATGCGATCGATTTTCCTCTCCTTCGGGAGCACGTTCGGCGGTTGCTGGCCGGATTGCCGGTGCAAGTACCCCGGTACGATTTCGTCGCGCACTGCCGGACTGGCGAGTCCTACCCGCTCGAGCCGCGGCCGGTGGTCATCCTCGAGGGCATCCTGATCTTGCATGACCAAGAACTTCGGAAGCTGATGGACCTCAAGATCTACGTCGAGAGTGAACCGGATGTGCGGTTCATCCGACGCCTGATGCGCGACATGAACGAGCGGGGCCGCTCCCTTACTTCCGTGGTGAAGCAGTACTTGGAGACGGTGCGGCCAATGCACCTGCAATTCGTGGAGCCCTCGAAAGGGCACGCCGATGTCATCGTCCCGCAAGGGGGAGAGAATGAGGTGGCCATTCAGCTTGTCGCCGCCCGGGTGCGCGAACTGCTGCGAGATAGGGGATACTTGGGATGAAGAGGGAAGGAGATCTCGGCTTGCCCCGCATCAGTAGCCTTCCCATCTCAAGCCCGGCTGCGCAAGCACGCTCGGTTGGCTCGGAGGCGAGGGAGAGCAATCGCGTCCCGGCGCTGAGAGGGGTCGGGGGCTAGGGGTCCGGCCACTTGTAGCGCGTGCGATACATCTTGTTTTCTCGGACTGCAGTCCGTGTGCATCACTGGATGATCGAGGAGGTTGGGAGATGTGGTTGCTCCGGATGCGCAGCTTTCTGGGGCTGGGCTTTCTGCTTTTTCTCGCCTGGCTGATGTCCAACAACCGGCGGCGGATTGAGCTCCGAACGGTGATCTGGGGATTGGCTCTTCAGGTGGCGTTCGCGGCGCTCATCCTGAAGACCGTTCCCGGCAAGCAGGTCTTTTTCGCGGCGAGAGCTGTGATCCAGCGTCTTTTGGCCTTCACAGATGCGGGAGCGTCGTTTCTCTTCGGCAATCTCTACCGCGGCGATCCGCAGATCGTCAGCCAGATGGGGGGCCAAGGGCCCTTCCAGCTGTGGGATGCGGGCGCGCAGCAGTTTGTGAACATCGGCTCCGTTTTCGCCTTTCACATCCTGCCGACGATCATTTTCTTCGCCTCGCTGATGGCGGTCCTGTACCACTTGGGCGTCATGCAGCGGCTTGTCCAGGCCTTCGCCTGGGTCATGGCACGGCTCATGCGGACGAGCGGCGCGGAATCCCTCTGCGCGGCAAGCAACATCTTCGTGGGGATGACGGAGGCGCCGCTGGTGGTCCGTCCCTACGTCCCCTCGATGACGGTCTCGGAGCTCATGGCGGTGATGACCGCGGGGTTTGCCACGATCGCCGGAGGGGTGATGGCCGCCTACGTACGGTTCGGGGTGGATGCTGGCCACCTCATGGCCGCAAGCGTAATGTCCGCTCCCGCTGCGCTCGTGATGGCAAAACTCGTCTACCCCGAGACGGCGGCGCCGGAGACAATGGGCCGGGTACGGCTGGAGGTTGCCAGGGACACCGTGAACGTGATCGATGCCGCCGCTTCTGGGGCAGGGCAGGGACTGAAATTGGCCCTCAATGTCGGGGCGATGCTCTTGGCCTTCCTCTCGCTGATTGCGATGATCAATTACCTGCTGGGCTTCCTTGGAACCTCGTTGCAGCAGCTTTTGGGATACCTTTTCTCCCCCATCGCATTTTTCCTCGGCGTCCCGTGGAAGGATGTACTCCAGATGGGGAGCTTGCTCGGAACCAAGATTGCGGTGAACGAGTTCGTGGCGTACCTGCAGCTAACGCAGATCCGCGAGCAGATCGATCCGCGCACGTGGGTGATTGCCACCTATGCCCTTTGCGGCTTCGCGAATTTTGGCTCCATTGCCATCCAGCTCGGAGGAATTGGCGGGATTGCACCGGACCGGCGGGCGGATCTGGCTCGACTCGGGCTGCGAGCCATGTTCGCCGGGGCGCTCGCGTCGTGGATGACCGCCTGCATCGCCGGAATCTTGATGTAGGAGAAGCTCATGGGACTGAGGGAGCGTGTGCGGGAGGCGGCGGATTACCTTCGCGGTCGCATGCCTTTCCCTCCTGACGCGGCGTTGGTGCTCGGCTCCGGCCTCGGAGGAGTCGCGAGCCAGTTGGCCGACTGGGGCAAGATCCCGATGCGCGAAATCCCCCATTGGCCGGTGCCTTCTGTGCCTGGGCATCCGGGGGAGGTGATTTGGGGCAGGGTCGGGCCGACCCGGCTGCTGATTTGTTCCGGGCGCGTCCATCTGTACGAAGGGTACACGCCGCAAGAGGTTGCGCTTCCGGTGCATGTGGCGGTGGAGCTCGGAGCTCGGCGGCTCCTTGTCACCAACGCCGCGGGCGGCGTGAATCCGGAGTTCGAGGCGGGGGATTTGATGCTGATCGTCGACCATGTGAACTTCATGTTCCAGAACCCGCTCGTCGGGCCCAGTTCGCAACAGTTCGGCCCCAGGTTCCCGGACATGAGCTCCGCCTACTCGATCAGACTCCGCGACTTGGCTCGGCAAATAGCCCAGGAACTTGGAATCCAACTGAAGGAGGGGGTGTTATTCGGTGTTCTGGGGCCGACCTACGAAACCCCCGCTGAGGTGGAAATGATCCGGAGACTCGGTGGGGATGCCGTGACCATGTCCACGATCCCCGAGGTGATTGCGGCGCGGCAGCGAGGGTTGGAAGTGCTCGGGATTTCGGTGATCACGAATCGAGCAGGGGCGCATGGGCATGGCGCGATAGATCACCACGAGGTCGTTCGCGTGGCGCAACTGGCCCAGGAGAGGCTGTCCCATCTGCTCTTCGTCCTGCTGGAGCGGATGCCCCGGGACTGACAAGGCACGGCTTTCGGAGCCGAACGCGCCGGGCCGGGGGGTCGTCTTTGGCCCGGATCAAGGCTCGCGGACGGGCAGCGCGACCGATGCAGTCAGCGGCAGGTTCCGGGCTCGCTCGGCGCGAATCTCGCTACAGAGGAGGTGAGGGGGGTAGCAGTGTGGCATTGACTTCGGGCAGAATGGCCCCCGGCCATTGGTCTGAGCGAAGTGCAAATTCGAGGTGTCCCATGCCGAAGCCGGTTCCACTTGAGAGGCTGATCCGGGCTGGCCGCGGGCTCGAGCCCGCGGACTTGGTCTTGAGGGGCGGAACGGTGCTGAATGTTTTCAGCGGGGAGCTTCTACGCGCTGATGTGGCCATCGCCGATGAGCATGTGGTGGGTTTCGGCTCAGGCTACATCGGCAGGGAAGAGATGGACGTCAGCGGCCTAATCCTGCTTCCCGGTTTCATTGACGGGCATCTCCACATCGAGAGCTCGCTCGTCGAGGTTCCGCAATTCGCTCGCGCCGTGGTGCCACTCGGCACCACCTCCGTGGTAGCCGATCCCCACGAGATCGCCAACGTGATGGGGATCGAAGGGCTCCGCTACATGATGGAGTCCAGCAAATACAATCCGCTGAATGTCTTCTTCATGTTGCCTTCGTGCGTGCCGGCGACCAGTCTGGAGTCGACGGGATCCTCGCTCCGGGCCTTCGATCTATTCCCGTTTTTCCAGGAGAGGTGGGTCCTGGGTCTGGCTGAGGTGATGAACTATCCCGGCGTGTTGAACCTCGACGAGGACCTGCTGGACAAGATCAAGATCGCCTCGGATAAACGCGTGGATGGCCATGCGCCCGGCCTTTCGGGCAAGGATCTGAATGCCTATGTGGCGACAGGGGTGAGCTCGGATCACGAATGCACGTCGCGGGAAGAAGCCGAGGAGAAGCTGCGGGCCGGAATGTACGTCATGATCCGGGAGGGATCGGCCGCCAAGAATCTTGCAGACCTGCTCCCCTTGGTGAACGAGGGGAACAGTCGCCGCTTCTTCTTCGTGACTGACGATCGGCACCCGCACCATCTCCTTTCCGAGGGACACCTTAACCACGTGATCAAAACGGCCATCCGGCAAGGGCTCGATCCCGTGCTCGCGGTCCAAATGGCTACGATCAACTGTGCGGAGTACTTCGGTCTCCGCAAGCTGGGGGCCATCGCCCCTGGTCGCTATGCGGATATCGTGGCGATCGATAACTTCGAGGATTTTCGGGTCCGATTGGTGTTCAAGAACGGGCAGCTGGTGGCTCGGGACGGAGAGGCTATCTGGGAGGAAGTTCCCAGACCATCCCCGAACCTTCGCGGAAGCATGAATCTCAAGTGGCTCGAGGGCGATGAATTTCAGATCCCGGCGAAGGGCCAACTTTGCCGAGTGATCGAGGTCGTACCCGACCAGATCGTAACTCGGCAAAGGATCGAAAAAGCCACCGTGCTGAACGGCCAGGTGATCTCGGATCCCGAACGCGATCTCCTGCGGCTGTTCGTCCTCGATCGCCACCGAGCCAGCGGGAACGTAGGGAAGGGCCTTGTGAAGGGTTTGGGGCTACGCCGAGGAGCTCTGGCCTCCTCCATCGCCCACGATTCCCACAATGTGATTGCGGTAGGGGTGGAGGACGAAGACATCTTCCGCGCCGTGGTCACCGTGAACAAGATGGGCGGCGGGCTGGTCGTAGCGGCGGATGGTCAGGTGCTGGAACAGCTTGAACTGCCCATTGCAGGACTCATGAGCAAACTCTCCGTGAGGGAGGTGAGTGAACGGCTGCGGCGCCTGAACGAGGCAGCCGCGGAGCTTGGAGTTCGCCTGAAGGACCCGTTCATGGCCCTGAGCTTCCTGGCGCTTCCGGTGATCCCCGAATTGAAGTTGACCGATATGGGCCTTGTGGACGTGGAGCGTTCGGAATTGGTGAGTCTTTTTGTCGATGAGCCCAGCTGGGAAGGGAACAGGGAGGGGGGATTGGGCATAGGATAGCCGGTGGCATCGCCGGCAGAGCTGCGGTGGGAAGCCGAGGGGGCGCTGTTCGCGGCCGGGAGTCGTCAGGGAAACGGGACGGATGCCGATACAATCTTGGATTGGACCTTAAGAATCCCTTTATGCTTCAATGGTTTAGATGGGTTTTTTGGGGAAAAAGCCGTTGACATGATGGGGCGAAATTCGTATATTGGCCACGGTTTTTCGCCGGGCGGTATCGGAGGGCTAGCCTAATCGGTAAGGCAGCGGTCTTGAAAACCGCGGGGCGAAAGCCCGTGGGGGTTCGAGTCCCTCGCCCTCCGCGGAGGCGTCGGGGGCAGGCTCGGAATGAGGAATCGGAGAGGTGCCGGAGTCGGTCGAACGGGGCGGCCTGCTAAGCCGTTGTAGGGAGTTTTTCCCTACCGAGGGTTCGAATCCCTCCCTCTCCGCAAAGGTAACAGCGGGACTATTCCTAAGGGGAGATGAGTTCTTTGAAAGCATCCGAGGTGCGCGTTCGCTTTGCTCCGAGTCCCACTGGCTACTTGCATATCGGCGGCGCCCGTACAGCAGTTTTCAACTACCTTTTCGCCCGCAAGCACGGCGGGAAGTTTCTACTGCGCATCGAGGACACGGATCTGGCCCGGTCGGGACAGGACATGGTCCAGGCCATCTTGGATGGCTTGACGTGGCTGGGCCTGAGTTGGGATGAACCGCCAGTGTACCAGTCCTCCCGCTTTCCCATTTACCGAGCGCGGGCGGCCGAGCTTGTCGAGAAAGGGCGGGCGTATCGGTGCTATTGCACCCGCGAGGAACTGGAGCGGGAGCGGCAAGAGGCGCGTCAACGCGGGGAAGGGTACCGGTACAGTGGCCGGTGTCGGCATCTCACCGCGGAGCAAAGGGCTGCGTACGAGCGGGAAGGACGCAAGCCGGTGATCCGCTTCGCCGTGGAGCCAGGGGTCACTCGGTTCTATGACCATGTGCATGGCGAAGTGGAGATCAACAATGCGCAGCTCGACGATTTCGTTTTGCTCCGCTCGGATGGCGTGCCTACTTACCACCTGGCGGTGGTCGTGGACGACCACGAGATGGGCATCACCCACGTGATCCGGGGTGATGACCATCTGTCCAACACGCCCAAGCAGGTGCTCCTGTACGAAGCGTTCGGTTGGCCGAAACCCGAATTTGCGCACGTGCCGCTTATCCTCGGCCCAGATAGGAAACGCCTCAGCAAGCGGCACGGGGCTACCTCGGTGGGCGAGTACGCCAGCAAGGGGTATCTACCCGAGGCGGTCGTGAATTTCATCGCCCTCCTCGGTTGGTCGCCGGGGGACGACCGGGAAATCATGACGCTGGACGAGATGATCCAGGCTTTCGACCTCTCGGGCATCAGCAAGGCCAGCGCCATCTTCGACGAGGCCAAGCTGGAGTGGATGAACGGCGTGTACATCAGCTCCTACGACCTCGCGAAGCTGGCGGAAAAGGCCCTACCCTTCTTCGCGCGGGAGTTCGGCTGGGATGAGGAGGAGGCGAAACGGCAGCGGCCATACGTGGAGAAGGTGGTGGGGCTCCTGAAGTTTCGCGTGAAGAAGCTCGGGGACTTTCCGGTGGTCGGCCGGTATTTCTTCACTGACCCGGACGGTTTTGAAGCGGAGGGCGTGCGGAAGCACTTCGTGGACGCGGATGTGCCGCAGTGGTTGGAGCTATTGGCGGCGGAATTGGAGCGCTGCGAGCCCTTCGAAGCTGGGGTGATTGAGAGGACGTTACGGGATTTGGCCCAGCGCTTGGGGATCAAAGCGGCGCAGCTGATCCATCCGTCGCGTCTTGCGGTGACGGGGCGGACCGGAGGGCCGGGGCTATTTGAGCTTTTCGCTGTATTGGGCAAGGGAGTGGTAGTGCGACGACTGCGCCGGGCGGCGGAATTGGTGCGAAGCGGTGCAGTTCCCGAGGCGGAGTTGGCACAGTAACTGGGGAGTCGTCCAGCGGTAGGACACGCGGCTCTGGACCGCGGAACCGGGGTTCGAATCCCTGCTCCCCAGCCACAAAGACTGCGCGCCCGTAGCTCAACTGGATAGAGCATCTGACTTCGGATCAGAGGGTTGGGGGTTCGAGTCCCTCCGGGCGCGCGAGCGGGAGAACGATGGCGCGTTCGTCTAGCGGCCTAGGACGCCGGCCTCTCACGTCGGTAACACGGGTTCGATTCCCGTACGCGCCACCAAGGGAGCGCCCGTAGCTCAACTGGATAGAGCGCTTGGCTACGGACCAAGAGGTTGGGGGTTCGAGTCCCTCCGGGCGCGCCGGATCGTGGGCCTCGGAGAGCCGGGAATGGGCGAGCACGAACGTTGGATGCAGGAGGCACTGGCGGAGGCCCGCAAAGCCCTGGAGAAGGGGGAAGTCCCCGTGGGCGCCGTGGTCGTGCATGGGGATCGGGTGATCGGCAGGGGCCACAATCTGGTGGAGACTATCCTCGATCCCACGGCACACGCGGAGATGCTAGCGATCACCTCGGCGGCCGCCACGCTGGCGGACTGGCGGCTCGAGGATTGTTCTCTGTACGTGACGCTTGAGCCGTGCCCGATGTGCGCCGGGGCGATCATCCTTTCCCGGCTGAAGCGCGTAATCTACGGCGCGAGCGATCCGCGGTGGGGGGCGGGCGGGTCCGCCTTTCAGGTGCTCGGTGTGAACAGCCCGGATGTGCGGGTAGAAGTGGTAGCGGGTGTGTGCGGGGAGGAGGCGTCCGCTCTGCTCCGCACGTTCTTTGAAAAGCTGCGCGCTGAGCGCCGGACGAGGGATGACGCGTGCGGCGCTTCGTCAGATAACCAGGTGGAGAGGTGTCCGAGTGGCTGAAGGAGCACGCTTGGAAAGCGTGTGTTCCCGGTGACCCCGGGACCGGGGGTTCGAATCCCCCCCTCTCCGCCGTCCAATAGCGCCTGTTTCCTTGAGATGTGGGGCCGTAGCTCAGCTGGGAGAGCGCCAGAATCGCACTCTGGAGGTCGTGGGTTCGACTCCCATCGGCTCCACCAAGCTGTGCGACGCGGGGAGATCACGGTAGCCCGCACTCTGCTTGCTCAGGGATGACCCGCCACGCGAGACGGATCCTCCTGCTCCGGCTTTCGAGAGTCGGAAGAAGTGGAAAGGCGAGCCTTCGGTGCTGAGAGGATGCGGGATCCTGCCAGGGGTGCAAGTGGTTAGCGGTGCGCCCGGCGTTCAGGCGCGGAAGGTCCTCGCGCACCCCTAATCTGTCTCGTGGGGGGAGTCCCGGCGGCCCGTCGTTTCCCACGCGACGGGCGCATTTGCATGTATTCGATGCACAGGATGGGCCCATGCCATACGTGGTGCTGGCGCGGAGGTGGAGACCTCAGCGGTTCGAGGAGGTAGTAGGGCAGCGACATGTCACCGGCACCCTGGTCAATGCGATCCGGACGGGGCGGGTGGCCAATGCCTACCTATTCTCAGGCCCGCGGGGCGTGGGCAAGACAACGGTGGCGAGGATCCTGGCCAAGGCCATCAACTGCGACTTCGGTCCGACGCCGGAGCCGTGCAACCAGTGCACCCCCTGCGTCGAGATCACGGAGGGCCGCAGCCTGGATGTCTTGGAAATCGATGGAGCCTCCAACCGGGGGGTGGACGAGGTCCGGAACCTGCGCGAGAACCTCCGCTACGCCGCCTCTCCCGGCAAATCCAAGATCTACATCATCGATGAAGTCCACATGCTCACGACGGAGGCTTTCAACGCCCTGCTGAAGACGCTGGAAGAGCCTCCGCCGCGAGTTCTCTTCATCTTCGCCACGACGGAACCCCACAAAGTCCCTCTCACCATCCTTTCTCGGTGTCAGCGATTCGAGTTTCATCGCTTGCCCGTGGAGCTGATCGTGGAGCAGTTGGGGCGCATTTGCCAGGTCGAAGGAATCACGGCAGATCCGGAAGCGCTCCACATGATCGCGGTCAAGGCCGATGGTAGCATGCGGGATGCAGAGAGCCTGCTGGATCAGGTGGTGGCCTTCTCGGGCGGCGAGGTGACGCGGGAAAGGGTGGTGGAACTTGCGGGGATGATCGACCGGGAGCTGCTGCTCCGCTTGGGACAGGCGATTCTGAGCGCCGATGTGCGTCAGGCGGCGGAGTTGGCGCGGGAGGCGCACGGGCGAGGGTACGATTTCGGCGAATTTCTCAATGCCTGCGCCGAATTCTTCCGCGACCTCTTGATGATCCGCTCGGTGGGAACGGCCGGCGCTGACATCCCCGAATCGGTTGTCGACCGCTATCGTGAGCAGGCGGAAGCGTTTTCCGATGAAGACCTGCTCCGTCTTGTGAAAATCGCCAGCGACGCGGCCTACCGTCTCCGCTTCACCCCCAACCCGCGAGTGCGGTTTGAGCTCGCCCTGGTCCGAATGGCCAAGCTGCGGAAGAGCGTGGAGTTGGCGGAGCTGCTCAAGGCCGTGGGACAAAGCGTAGTTTCCCCCGAGCCGACGGGTGTGGCCAGCAAGCCCCCTGTGCGTAGTTCGCCGTCCGGCGATCGACGGTCACCCCCGTCCCCCTCTTCCTCAGCGCAGCCAGGGGGAAGTTGGGGAAAATGGACAGCGGCCCGGGGCTCGTCCTCCGCCGAGCTGAGGACAGGGGCACAGTCTGCTGTGGTCACAACATCGGCCGCGGTCACGATGCCCGCGAAGGAGCCTTCGCGACCGGTGGGTGTGAGCGAGGGGTCTAGTCCTCGGGGACAGGCCGTCGGCAAGATCGATCTTACGCTGGAAGAAGTACGCCGCCAGTGGGATGAAGCGGTGGCCGTGGTGAGGAAGAAACGCGTGGCGCTTGGGGTTTTCCTGGCTGAAGCGCGTCCCAAGGGGCTCCGCGACAAGGTGCTTGAACTGGCCTTCGGTCCGGAAAGCACGTTTCAAATGGACTCCGTGCGGAGGCACAGGGAGGAGATTTCCACCATTCTCCGCGAGAATTTGGGTTGGGACGTGGCGTTGAGCTGCATCAGGGAAGAGGACGGAAACTCCCGCAGACCGCGCCCGACCGCGCTCGCACGTCTCCAGGCGCTTGAGGAATTGGCCCAGGAAAACCCGGTCGTTCGGAAGATCTTGGACGATTTCGATGCGGAGTTGATCCTGTAGCGCGGGCCAGGCCGGGCTGCGCGCTTCGGATACGAGAGAAGATGCGGATCTCGATTCGGGTGGGTGAATGTTCGGACTTGCCAAGCTACTGAAGCAAGCGCAAGAGCTCCAGGAGAATTTGGAGAAGGTGAAGGAGGAACTGGGGGAGCTCCAGGTGGAGGGAACATCGGGCGGCGGCGTGGTGCGGGTGAGAGCCAATGGCCGAATGGAGATCCTCAAGGTAGACATCAGTCCTAAGGCGCTGGATCCGTCCAATCCGAAGAAGTTGGAGGATCTCGTGGCCGCGGCGGTCAATCAAGCTCTGGGGAAGGCGCGCCGAGCCGCGGACGAGCGGATGGCGAAGCTCACAACCGGTATCCTTCCCCCGGGAATGAAGTGGCCTGGGCTGGCATGACCGATGCGGTACGCGTCTCCCGCAATCGAAAGGGCGATCGAGAGACTGTCGCGGCTACCCGGCGTGGGGAGGAAGACCGCGCAGCGACTGGTTTTTCATTTGCTGCGCTCGCCACAGGATGAGACGGAGGCATTGGTCCAGGCGCTCTTGGAGCTGAAGCGGAAGGTCCGCTACTGCTCAGTCTGCTTCAATCTGAGCGAGGAGGATCCGTGCCAGATCTGTGCGGATCCCCAGCGTGACCGGTCCACCATCTGCGTGGTGGAACAGGCCAACGATGTGGTGGCCGTGGAGCGGACGGGGCAGTACCGGGGATTGTACCACGTGCTGGGGGGCGCGCTATCGCCACTGGACGGGATCGGGCCGGAGCAGCTGCGGGTGGCCGAGCTCGTCCGCCGCCTAGAGGGGGGGACGGTCCGGGAGGTCATTGTCGCCACAAATCCGAACGCGGAGGGCGAGGCGACGGCCGTTTACCTCGCTCGCCTGCTGAAGCCCTTGGGAGTACGACTGACCCGCATTGCGCGGGGGATCCCGGTTGGCAGCGATTTGGAATACGCCGATGAGGCAACGCTGGCCAGGGCTCTGGAAGGTCGCACGGATCTTTAAGCATGCTGGTGTGCGGAGTTGACCAAACAGGAGAGGAGTGAACCGTGTCCAAGAAGATGACCGAAATACGCTGGCACGGGCGCGGTGGTCAGGGTGCGAAGACGGCCGCCTTGCTCTTGGCAGAAGCGGCCATCGATGTGGGCAAGTACGCTCAGGCCTTCCCAGAATATGGCCCGGAACGTACCGGAGCCCCAGTCCGCGCCTTCACCCGGATTGCGGATGCCCCCATCCGCTTGCACAGCCCGATCGAGAACCCCGATACGGTGGTAGTTCTGGACCCAACGCTGCTGGACGTGGTGGACGTTACGGAGGGACTGCCCTCCGGAGGGGTTGTGATCATCAACACCTCCGCCTCGAAGCAGGAGATGGCCGCCAAATTGCGCCAGCAGGACCAGCTTCGGCTCTACGTCATCGACGCCACAAAGCTGGCCCTGGAGACCATCGGCCGGCCCATCCCGAACACCGTCATGTTGGGAGCCCTCGTCGGAGCTACGGAGGTTCTTCCCTTCGACGTCCTCGTGGAGGACCTGCGGGACAAGTTCAGCAAGAAGTTCTCCCCCTCGATTGCCGAGATGAATGTGGAAGCGGTCAAACGCGCCTACGAGGAGGTTAAGAAGGCATGAGCGCGAAGACATGGCGTGAGATCCCCATTGGCGGCGACGTCGTCGACGCCGGGAATGCGGTTGAGTACAAAACCGGTTCGTGGCGTACCTTCAAGCCCGTGTGGTATCCGGAACGTTGCATTCACTGTCTGTTCTGTTGGCTGTATTGCCCTGAGCCGGCGATCCTGGTGGAAGACGGTAAGGTGGTGGGCATCGACTACGACTTCTGCAAGGGTTGCGGCATCTGCGTGAAAGAATGTCCCGACAAAGCGCACGCGTTGGAGCTCGTCCGAGAAAAGTAGCTTCGCGGAGGCACGAATGGGAAAGGTAATGGCGTTGACGGGGAATGAGGCGGTGGCGGAGGCCATGCGCCAGATCAATCCGGATGTCGTGGCCGCCTATCCAATCACCCCCCAAACGGAATTGATGCACAAATTCGCCGAGTATCATGCCGACGGTCTTGTGAATACGGAATTGGTGCTGGTGGAGTCGGAACACAGTGCCCTGAGCGCCGTGGTGGGAGCTTCGGCGGCTGGTGCCCGGGCCATGACGGCCACGTCTGCTAACGGCCTGGCCCTGATGTGGGAGATCGTGTACATCACTGCTTCCCTGCGTTTACCGGTGGTGATGGCGGTAGTCAATCGGGCCTTGAGCGGCCCCATCAATATCCATTGCGATCATTCAGACGCGATGGGTTGCCGCGACTCCGGCTGGCTCCAACTCTACTCCGAGAACAGTCAGGAAGCCTACGATAACACCATCATGGCGGTACGGATCGCGGAACATCCCGATGTGCTTCTGCCGGTAATGGTCACTCTGGATGGGTTCATCCTCAGCCACACGATGGAACGAATCGATGTGCTGGAAGACCACGAGGTCAGGGATTTCGTGGGCGAGTACAAGCCGAGGCGGGCCCTGCTGGACGTCGAGCATCCCTTCACGGTCGGCCCCCTGGATTTGACCGATTACTACTTCGAGCACAAGCGGCAGCAGATGGAGGGGATGGCTCATGCGGAAGCCGTGGTGGAGGCCGTCTCCCGAGAATTTGGTGAGCGCTTTGGCCGCCACTACGACACGGTCGAGGAGTACCAGCTGGAGGACGCAGAGGTCGCCATCGTCGCGATGGGCTCGACGGCGGGGACGAGCAAGGAGGTGGTCGACGAGCTGCGCCAGGCGGGGGAGAAGGTCGGGTTGCTGAAGATCCGGATGTTCCGACCATTCCCCTACGATCGCATCCGCAATGCCTTGCGCGGCAAGAAGGCTGTGGCCGTGCTGGACCGGGCGGTGGCTTTCGGCTCCTACGGAGGCCCCGTCTACACGGACGTCCGGGCGACGTTCTACGGCGTGAGCGATGCGCCTGTCCTGGTCAACTACATCTACGGACTGGGAGGCCGCGATATCACCCCCGCCCACATCCGTACCGCGTTCGATCAGTTGAAATCCATCGCCCGGACGGGGCGGGTGGAAACCCTGGTCGGCTTCTTGGGCCTTCGCGACTGAACCGAATCTGTCGGTTGTAGCTCATATCCCTTGTGAGGAGGAGAAGATGGCTACCATTCGCGAGCTGAGTCGGAGACCGATGCGGCTTGTTCCTGGTCACAGGGCTTGCGCAGGCTGCATACCCATTCTGACATTTCATCACATCCTGCGCTCCGTGCCGGAGGACGTGGGGGTCGTGGCCGGATGCGCCACCGGTTGCATGGAGGTAGTGACCACGATCTATCCTTACACGGCGTGGAACATCCCGTTCATTCACAATGCCTTTGAGAATGTTGCGGCCACGGTGAGCGGCGTGGAAGCAGCCTACCGCGCCTTGAAGCGCTCAGGGAAGATCCCAGCGGATCGGCGCATCAAGTTCATCGCCTTCGGGGGCGACGGCGGTACGTATGACATCGGGCTGCAGAGCCTCTCGGGTGCGCTGGAGCGCGGCCATAACATGCTCTACATCTGCTATGACAATGAGGCCTACATGAACACCGGCATCCAGCGATCCGGCGCCACCCCCGCCTGGGCCGACACGAAGACGGCGCCCGTAGGGAAGGTTTCTCCCGGAAAGAGCCAGTACCCCAAGCCGCTGACCGAGATTGTGGCCGCTCACGGCATCCCCTATGCGGCTCAGGCGATCGTCAGCAACTGGAAGGACCTGAACCGCAAAGTGGAAAAGGCCTTGTCCATCGATGGGCCCACGTTCATCAACGTCCTTGCCCCCTGTCCGCCCGGATGGCGGTACAAGGAGGAAATGGGCATCGAGATTGCCCGACTGGCCGTCGAAACCTGCTTCTGGCCTCTGTACGAGGTGGAGAACGGGGTCTATCGGGTGAATTACAAACCCAAGGAGAAGTTGCCGCTGGTGGAGTTTATCAAACACCAGGGACGCTTCCGCCATCTCCTGCGCGAGGAGAATAAACCGCTACTCGAGGCGGCCCAGAAATGGTTGGATGAACGCTGGGAGCGGCTCCTTCGGATGGAAGAGGCGACCAAACCCGCAGCTTGAAAAGGGCTTCGGGAAGAAGGGTACAGAGGACGCCGGGCGAGGCATGACCAAGCCGAATCAACTCTCTACGCTGCGGATCCTGCTCACTCCGCTCTTCGTCACCACGTTCCTGAGCGACCGGGCGGGGCTGCAGTACGTCTCGTTCGGCGTCTTCTTTTTCGCCTCCCTGACGGATTGGTACGACGGCTACATCGCCAGGCGCAGTAATGCCGTCTCTACGTGGGGCAAGTTTCTGGATCCCCTGGCGGACAAGGTCCTGATCCTCTCTGCGCTCTTTGCACTCTACGTGCGCGGCTACGTGCGGGGATGGATGTTGTTCATCATCGCCGCCCGGGATGTGCTCGTCACCGGCCTGCGCTTCTACGCCATGCTGGCGGGCCGTCCGATGCAAACGCTTCCGATTGCGAAGTGGAAGACCGTGTCGCAGGTCGTGGCCATCTACATCGCCTTGGCTTTGCACCTCGCGAAAACTCCCGCCCGGGGGGAGGGGCTCGCGGCTCGGGCCGTCAGTTGGGCGCAGGAGGTCGGTTTCCTGGACAAGATCATGGCCGTCGTGACTTTCTACACGCTCGCCACCGGCATCATCTACGTGGTCGAGAATCGGGGGCACGTTCGGGGCCTGGCAGTCCGGTTCTTTCGGGTATTTGTCCCGCTGAATTGACAGGTTTGCCATTGGATCTCCTTGCCAGAGCGCTCGCCACAACCCTCTTCACGGGGTTGTGTCCCTTTGCCCCGGGTACGGTCGGGGCTGCTGTAGCCGTGGGGGTCATCTGGTTCATGAGTCCCGTACCGCTGGCTTGGCTGCTGGGAGCGACGATCGCGCTCTTCCCCGTCGCCGTCTGGGCATCTGGGGAGGCGGAACACGTCTATGGCCACGACGCCCGTAAGATCAACCTCGACGAGGTGACCGGGATGTTGTGCACGGCGGCATTGCTCCCCCCCGGGACTTGGCCCCTTTGGGTGGGGTTCGGCCTCTTCCGGCTATTCGATGTGCTCAAGCCATTTCCGGCGAACCGCGCCCAGTCCTTGCCCGGAGGGTGGGGCGTCGTCGCCGATGATGTGGTGGCGGGTGTCTACGCAGGGCTCACCGTGCGGCTTGGAGTTTGGGCGTTGAATTGCCTCTGAAGCGGGAAGCGATGGGTGGGTCCGGAGGGAGCGGCCGTGCTGAGAGCGCAGATCCTGTCCATTGGCGACGAGCTTTTGTCGGGCGCAACGGTGAATACGAATGCCGCCTACCTCGCCCGCAGGCTCGGGGAGATTGGTATCCCGGTCAGGCGCATCCTCACCGTGGGGGACGATGTGGACGAAATCGTGCGCGCCTTACACGAGGCTTCGGAGGCGGAAGTGATCGTCTCGACAGGGGGGATTGGACCTACCCACGACGACGTCACTGCCGAGGCGGTGGCTGCTTTCCTCGGCTCTCCCCTGGTGATGGATGAAGGGACTTTGGAACGGATCCGACGCGCTTTTCAGGAGCGTGGGGCTACGATGCCAGAGTCCAGCGCCAAGCAGGCACGGGTCCCAAAGGGCGCGATCTTGATCGAGAACCAGGTGGGGATGGCGCCGGGGCTGCACATCCGGAAGGACGGCAGGCAGTACTTCATCTTGCCCGGCGTGCCGAGCGAGATGCAGGCGATGACGGAGTCGTATCTGATCCCTGCCCTGCGGGAACATTCGGGGGGAGTGGTCGTGGCTCGGCGGATCGTCCGCACGACGGGCATCTATGAGTCGGCCTTGTTCGACCAGGTGGGGGATCTGACGGAGTTGAAAGGGCTGGGTGTGAAAGTGGCCTTCCTGCCGGGGGTCGAGGGTGTGGACATCGGGCTCACGGTCGAAGGGAAACCGGAGCAGGAGGCGGACGATCTCTTGGCAAGAGCGGAGGCCGTTCTTCGGGCGAGGATCGGGGAGTGGGTGTACGCCGTGGGTGAAGTTGGGCTTGAGGAGGTTGTGGCCGAACTCCTCTTCCGGACCGGCAAGACGGTCAGCACGGCGGAGTCCTGCACCGGGGGCCTGCTGGCCCATCGCTTGACCAATGTGTCTGGCAGTTCCAAGTACTTCGAGCGCGGGATCGTGGCGTACAGCAATCAGGCGAAGGTGCAGATCCTCGGGGTGCGGGAGGAAACGATCCGCGCTCACGGCGCGGTGAGCGAGCAGACGGCGATCGAGATGGCGGAGGGGGTGCGGCGAATCTCGGGCACGGACTTCGGCGTTTCAACCACAGGCATCGCCGGGCCAACCGGGGGCACACCGGAAAAGCCGGTCGGACTTGTGTACATCGGTTTCGCAGACGGCGAGCGTTCCTACGCGCGCAAGTTCATCTTCCGGGGGGAAAGGCTGTTCAATAAGACCAGGGCGACGCAGGCGGCACTGGACCTTCTCCGGCGAGAGCTTGGTCGTCGGCTGGAGTAGGGGGCATGCTCCTGGAAAAGAGGATTTGACATCGGATGGGCGGAATTCGTACATTCATCGCGGTTGACATTCCGAGCCAGAGCAAAGAGAAAATCGCTGCGCTCCAGCGGGAGCTACAAGCGTTCCCGGGGCGCGTCAGTTGGACGCGGGCGGAGGGGATCCACGTCACCCTGAAGTTCCTGGGGAATGTGGAGGGAAATCGCATTGACGCGATTGCCCAGGCGGTGAGCCGAGCAGTGGCGGGGAAACCGCGCCCCAAGCTCCGCGTGTCGGGGACGGGAGCCTTCCCCAACTGGCGGAATCCACGGGTGCTATGGGTGGGGCTGGTGGACGAGGGAGACATGCTTCGCGACATTCAGGCTGCGGTGGAGCGTGAACTGGAAGGTCTCGGTTTCCCGCGCGAGGAGAGGCCATTCGTCCCCCATTTGACGCTGGCGCGCGTGAAGGTACCGGCCTCGGTTTCCGCCATGGTGGCACATCTGCGCGAGACCCGGTTTGAGGCAGATCCCTTCGAAGCGACCGAGGTGCTGGTGATGCGCAGCGACCTGAAGCCGGACGGGGCGGAGTACACTCCGTTGCGGCGAGTGCCAATCGGCTAAAGGAGGGCTTTGGCCATGGCGGTGGAAAAGGAGGAAAAGAGAAGGGCTTTGGAACTTGCCCTGGCCCAGATCGACCGTCAGTTCGGGAAAGGCTCGATCATGCGCCTGGGCGATCACCGAGCCACGGTGAAGGTGGATGTGATCCCCACCGGCTCCATCTCTCTCGATGCGGCGTTGGGGATCGGCGGCGTACCGCGAGGCCGGATTGTGGAGATCTACGGGCCGGAGAGCAGTGGCAAGACGACCTTGGCTCTGCATATCATCGCGGAGGCCCAGAAAAGGGGAGGCCTTGCGGCCTTCATTGATGCCGAGCACGCGTTGGACGCCAACTACGCCAAGGCCCTCGGGGTGGACATCGAGAACCTGTTGGTGAGCCAGCCCGACACGGGCGAGCAGGCCCTCGAGATCGCGGAGACCCTCGTGCGCAGCGGCGCGCTGGACGTGATCGTCATCGACTCGGTGGCGGCCCTGGTCCCGAGGGCCGAGATCGAAGGGGAAATGGGCGACGCCCAGATGGGCCTCCAGGCCCGCCTGATGTCCCAAGCCATGCGCAAGCTGGCCGGCGCCATCGCCAAATCGAACACCTGCGTGATCTTCATCAACCAGATCCGCGAGAAGATCGGCGTGATGTTCGGCCCGACAGAAACGACGACCGGGGGCCGTGCCCTCAAGTTCTACGCCTCCGTCCGCTTGGACATCCGCCGCGTAGCTTCCATCAAGGAGGGCGAACGGGTACTCGGCAGCCGCACCGTGGTGAAAGTTGTGAAGAACAAGCTCGCTCCTCCCTTCCGCGAGGCTACGTTCGACATCCTCTTCGGGACGGGCATTTCCAAAATGGGCGATCTGCTGGATCTGGCGGTCGAGCACAACATCATCCAGAAAAGTGGCACCTGGTACTCCTACGGAGAGGAGAGGTTGGGACAAGGGCGGGAGAACGTGCGCCAGTTCCTCGAGGAGAACCCCGATCTGGCCGCGGAGATCGAGCGGAAAGTTCGGAAGGCTGTGGGCCTGCCCACGGAGGAGGAGACGCCGGAAGCGACGGAGGCTGCCGCGAAGAGCTGAGGTGGCCGTCTCGCGGGAAGGATCGGCCACCGGAGGGAAGTAGCGGACAGTGGCGCTCTGCCGAATCACGAAGATCGAACCTCAGAGACGGCGCAAAAGCCGTTTCTCTGTCTTTGTGAATGGGGAATACCGCTTCTCGTTGGATGCGGAGCTGTTGGCATCCGTGGGCCTTGCCGAGGGGCAGGAGATCGATGAGGCGAGGCTCGAACAGATCCGCCGCGAGAGCGAGCTGCGCTATGCGCGGGAGCGGGCGTACCGATTGTTGGCGGTCCGCGACCGCAGCGAGGCCGAAATGCGGCAGCGACTGACCCGGATCGGGTTCGACCCGGCTACGGTGGAAATGACCATCGGGTTCCTCAAGGAGCGGAAGTATCTGGACGACCGGAGCTTCGCCCTCCGTTATGCTCAGAGCGAGGTGGCTGTGCATCCCGTCGGAAGGCGCGAGCTGGAGCGACGGCTCCGACAGAAGGGGCTCGAAGAGGGGGTTGTCCGGGAGGTCGTTGGCCATCTGCTCCCGCCAGGGGAGGAGGCGGCTTTGGCCTGGCAAGAGGCGCTGCGCCGATATCGGCGCTACCGAAACGAGCCAGATCGCGAGAAGGTGAAGGCGAGGGTGGTGTCTTTCCTGGCCAGGCGTGGATTCGAATGGCCGATTCTGCAGGATATCCTGGAGCGATGGCAGGAACTGGAACAGCAAGCGCAGAGGGAATTAGGGGAGGATGGTGAATCGGAACATGACATCGGATGAAGTTCGGCGGTCCTTCCTCGAGTTCTTTCGGAAGAAAGGGCATCGGATCGTGCCGAGCGCACCGGTCATCCCACAAGATGATCCGACTTTGCTCTTCACCAACGCCGGGATGAATCAGTTCAAGGATGTATTCCTTGGCCTCGGCACGAGGGAATACAAGCGAGCGGCAGACGTACAGAAGTGCATACGCGTGTCGGGGAAGCACAATGACCTGGAGGAGGTGGGGCGGGACACCTACCATCACACCTTCTTCGAGATGCTGGGGAATTGGTCGTTCGGCGATTACTACAAGCGCGAGGCCATCGAGTGGGCGTGGGAGTTGCTGGTGGGGGAATGGAAACTACCTCGGGAGGCTCTGTGGGCCACGGTCTTCGAAGAGGATGACGAAGCCGCTGCGCTCTGGCCCCAAGTCACGGACATGCCGGCCGAGCGCGTGCTCCGTTTCGGTTACAAAGAGAATTTTTGGGAGATGGGCGACACGGGTCCCTGTGGGCCCTGCACCGAGATTCACATCGATCGCGGTCCGGAGTTCTGCGACAAGAAAGGCGATCCCTCTCACGTCTGCCGGGTGAATGGGGGCTGCGCACGGTTCATCGAGCTCTGGAACCTGGTCTTCATCCAGTTCAATCGCGATGAGAAGGGCCAACTTCACGAGCTTCCGGCCAAACACGTGGATACCGGAGCGGGCCTGGAGCGTCTGGTCGCCGTGCTGCAGGGCAAGGCTTCCAATTACGACACTGACCTCTTCCAGCCTATCATCGAACGGACCGCTGAGCTCTCGCGCCAGCATTACACGGGCGGATTCTCGGAAGTGGACGTCGCTTTCCGGGTGGTCGCCGATCACATTCGGGCTCTGGCCTTCGCCATTGCCGACGGCGCCTTGCCGTCCAATGAGGGCCGGGGCTACGTTCTGCGCCGCATCCTGCGCCGGGCCGCCCGTTTCGGACGCGTGCTTGGGATGCATGAGCCCTTCTTGTACCGACTGACCGAGCCGCTCATCGCTGTGATGGGAGAGGCGTACCCGGAGCTGAAGGAGCGGCGCTCGGTGATCGAGAGGGTGCTCTTCTCCGAAGAGGAGGCGTTTGGGCGCACGCTGGATCGCGGGCTGGAGATCTTTGAGGAGAAGGCGCAGGAGGTATTGGCTCACGGGGAGACCGTGCTACCGGGAGAGGTGGCTTTCCTTCTGCACGACACCTACGGCTTTCCATTGGACCTGACCCAGCTGATGGCGCGAGAGAAGGGCTTGGCGGTGGATGAAGCTGGTTTCCACCGTCTGATGGCGGAACAACGGGAGCGATCCCAGAAAGCAGCCGCCTTCGTGGTCCACGTCGACCAGACGTTCGAAGAGGCGACGCGCGGCCTTCCACCGACAGAGTTCCTCGGTTACGAGCTCGACGAGGCCGAGGCGCGCGTCCTCAAGGTGCTGGATCAGCGCGTCATTCTCGATCGCACTCCCTTCTACGCAGAGGCCGGCGGACAGGTGGGCGACACCGGCGTGTTCCTGCACGACGGGCGTGAGTATCGGGTCCGCGACACCCAGAAAGTGGGCCAGCTTTTTGTGCACATTGTCGATGCCGAGGATCCAGCGGAACTCTGCGGGCTGGAAGGCAAGACCGTGCTGGCCCGAATCGACGCCGAGCGGCGGCGTGCTACCGAGCGGAATCACACCGCCACCCACCTTCTCCACAAGGCGCTCCGGACTGTGTTGGGCGAGCATGCAGCGCAGTCCGGATCCTTGGTCCATCCCGACTATTTCCGCTTCGACTTCCATCATTTCGAGAAGATGAGAGCCGAGGAGTTGGCGGCGGTAGAAGAGATCGTGAACCGAGCGATCTTGGCTAACTATCCCGTCCGCTGGCGATATCTCCCCTTCGAAGAGGCTCGTCGTTGTGGAGCGGTGGCCCTCTTCGGGGAGAAGTACGGCGATATAGTCCGCATGGTGGAAGTGGACGATTTCTCCCGCGAGTTGTGCGGAGGGACGCACGTACGAGCCACCGGGGAAATTGGGCTGTTTCGGATTGTCGCCGAGTCCTCCGTGGCGGCGGGGATCCGCCGGATCGAGGCCGTGACGGGCCTCAAGGCTCTTGAGCTTGCCCGCGAAGACGCCCGGCACCTGGCCGATCTGCAGGAGCTTCTCAACTGCGGACGGGAGGAGCTGCGCGGGCGGGTGGAAGCCCTGTTGGCGGAAAGGAAGGAGCTGGAGCGAAGGCTTCGGCAGGCGCGTGCGGGTTCGGGGCGAGATCAGATCCGTTCCTGGGTCAAGCAGGCGCCCGAAGTTAACGGGCTGCGTGTGGTGGCCCGCCAGGTTGAGGTGTCGGACGTGGACGAACTGAAGCAAGTTGGCGACGTGCTCCGGGAGGAGTTGGGATCGGGGGTGGGCGTTCTCGCCGCCGTGATGAACGGCAAGGCTTCGGTGGTCTGTGTGGTCACCTCCGATCTGGTGGGGAAAGGGCTGCGCGCGGATGTCATTGTGCGGGAGGTGGCAGCGCTTGCCGGCGGGGGCGGTGGCGGCCGAGCCCACATGGCAATGGCGGGCATCCGGGACCTTTCCAAGCTTGAGCAGGTGCTGAGTTCCGTGCCGGAGGTGGTGCGCAAGCTGGGCGCGAGGTGAGAGGGCCTGTTACGCAGAGCCAGGTGGAACACGCGTGAGCGTCTACGAGAGGCTTCTTGAGGTGGCGAAGAACAGGGGCGCGGGCTACCTTGTGCTCCTGGACCCGGACAAGACGGACACGCGGGGGTTACAGCGGGCAGCCGAGGAGGCTCAGGACCACGGAGCCGATGCGATCCTGGTGGGCGGGAGCCTGCTGTTGAATCCTGGTTTCCACGTGGCGGTGCAAGCCGTGCGGGAAGTGGCTCGGGTGCCTGTCATCATCTTTCCCGGGAGTACGCACCAGGTATGCCCGGGCGCCGATGCCATCCTGTTCCTCTCTCTGATCAGCGGGCGGAACCCGATGCACCTGATTGGACTGCAGGTGATCGCCGCCCCGCTGATCAAGGCCATCGGGATTGAGGCCATTGGGACCGGGTACATTCTGGTGGAGTCTGGCAAGATGACTAGTGCGGAGTTCATGAGCGATACCCGGCCCATCCCGCGCGAGAAGCCGGACATCGCAAAGGCCCACGCGCTGGCGGCAGAATATCTCGGCATGAAGCTGGTGTATCTGGAGGCCGGCAGCGGCGCTCAGAATCCCGTCCCGGACGAGATGGTGCAGGCGGTGGCGGAGTATGTGTCCATCCCTGTCGTGGTGGGCGGGGGGATCCGCACTCCGGAGGTAGCGCACCGGAAGGTTCGGGCTGGCGCCCGCTTCGTCGTGATCGGCAACGTATTGGAGACGTCCGGTTCGCGCTCCCTGCTGCGAGAGTTCGCTAGCGCCATCCACTGGCGCAATGCCGTTACGACTTGACCACGGGGAGCTGCGTGAGGCGCTCTGGCGTGGGACCATGGCGGAATGGCTCGCGATCCCAGTCGGGAATCTGAGGACAAGCTGAGTGATCGATATCCATGCCCACATCATCCCGGAAGTGGATGATGGTCCGGGATCCCTCGAAGTCAGCCTGGAAATGCTCAGGGCGGCGGCCCACGACGGGATTAAGGCGGTTGTCGCAACGCCTCACATCCTGGGCAATCTCGAGTTCGCGCGGGAAAGGGAAATCATCCGCAAGTTCCTCGACCTCAGGCAGCGGGTCAAAGAGGAAGGGATTCCCGTCCATCTTTACCTGGGATCGGAGATCTACATCGAGCCGAACCTTGACCTCGATCATCGCATAGCCACCCTTGCCAACAATGGGCGCTATTTCTTGGTTGAGTTTCCCATGCAAGGGATACCGGTCTTCGCCGCGGAGCGCTTCTTCGAGATGATGGTGGAGGGGAAGACGCCGATCATCGCTCATCCTGAACGGAATGCTGCGATTCTCCTGGATCCGAAGAAAGCGTACGAGTTCGTGCGCCGCGGGGCCCTCCTCCAGATCAATGCAGGGAGCCTCATAGGACGCTTCGGAGACAGAGTCCGTGAGGTGGCGGAGAAACTCCTCGCGGCGCGGCTCGTGCACTTCGTGGCGACCGACGCACACGACACGAACAGCCGGCCCCTGCTACTGAGTAAAGCCTACCAGCTCGTGGCCCACCGCATGGGGCAGGAATTTGCCCGCCTTGTTTTCCAAGAGAACCCAATGCGCGCCCTTCGGGGGGAAAGGATCGAGCCTCCGGAACCCTGCGTCGAAGAACTGGAACGGTGGGCGCCTGGCGGCCTCAAGAAATGGATAGTCTCTTGGTGGCGTAAGGGGAGATGAATTCTGAGGGGCGCGCGAGGAGCAGGCTCGAGGGGGATGGCCCCTGCGGATCTCCGCGCAAGGCCTCTGTGTGGCCGAGTGGGCCTCGGGCGAAGGCGGCGCGTTCCCTCCGTCCGGGGGAACGGCAAATCGGACCATCGACAGCGTGCCGAGATTTTCGCCATGCCACTGGAGCGATTGAGATCTGTATCGATGGCAAAGAGGACTGTTCCGCCTTGTGAGGTCCGCCGGAAGTGACCTTTCTGAACTCAGCGGCTCTTCTTGCCCTGCCACTTGGGGCTCTCCCCATCCTGATCCATTTCCTGGCTCGCGAGAGAGCCAGGGTGCTCCCTTTCAGCACGGTCCGGTTTCTGCGGGAATTGGAGCACTCGGAGATCCGGCGCCTGCGGCTGCGGGAGATTCTGCTCCTTGTGATCCGGACCCTCGTGGTGGTGGGTCTCGTGCTGCTGGCGGCCCGCCCCGCAATCGCCCCGAAGGGAGTCCCGGCCAGGGGCATGGGTTCCAGAGCCGCTGTGTTGGTGGTCTTGGATGATTCGTACAGCATGGACCTCTGGATGGAAGAGGGCTCGGTCTACGATCGGGCCTCCAAGGTTGTGGAAGAGATTTCGGCTACGATGGGGGCAGCCGATGCGGGACAGGTTTTGTTCCCCAGGGGCCCGCATTTTGCCTGTCGTCAGCTGCCATTGGCCGCCGTCGACCGCCGGGACTCGGCCGCCTGGAAAGAGGTTCGCCCTCTGCCCGTAGGGAATGACCTGGAGGAGCCGCTGCGCTTGGCCAGGCAGTGGGTGCAAGCTCATTCCACCGGTCGGAACGAAGTTTACGTTGTCTCCGATTTTGTCGGGAGCCTGTCGCTGCCCGATTCGGCGGCGTCCGAGATTGCCCGTCTTGGCCACATGTTTCTCGTCCCTGTGCGGCGGACCCGAGTGGCGAACCTGTCTCTCCTGAGCGTCGGGTTGGAAAGCCAGATCGTGCAGCCTCGCCTGCCGTTGTCGATCGTAGCCCGGGTGGCGAACACAGGCGATGTCCCGGTGCAGGAACGGCTAGTACAGCTGTTTTGGAACGGTGAGCCGGCGGCTCAGAGCACGCTGAGCCTAGCGCCCGGAGAAGCCTGCCAGGTCGTGTTGCGGGTAGTGCCGCGGTCTTCGGGTTGGCAGAGGGGGGTGGTCGTCTTGGAGGACGATGCGCTGGATGAAGACAATCGCCTCTGGTTTGCCTTCGAGATCCCGGATCGGATCCGCGTGCTCTTGATTGCCTCCTCGCCGGAGCGAGAGATCCTTAGCTACGCCCTTTGTCCTCCGGGTCTCGAAGTGCCGGTGTACGAGGTGATAGCTCGTGGACCCGGAGCCGTGACTCCAGAGGATGTCCGGTCGGCGGAGACCCTCGTCCTGGCGAATGTGGGGGAGCTGGGCGAACGCGTCGCCGACGAGATCGTGGAAAGGGTCCGGGAAGGGGGGTGCCTGGTGGTGGTTCCCGGCCCCGATGTGTCGCCCCGGGAGCTTAGCCTCCGGTTGCTAGAGCGGCTGGGCTTGCCTCCCGTGAGCGGGACCTTCGGGCGTCCGGGCTCCGTGACCCCCGCCACCTTCGTCAGCTGGATGGACCGGAGCCATCCCCTCTTCGCGGGGGTATTCGAGGCGGAGGCTCCGCCGGTGTCGCTACCCATTGTGTATGCTGGCCTGCGCTTGGCCAGCGAAGTGGGCCTGAGTGTCATCCTCCGCTGCGCCGATGGGCTCCCTTTCTTGTGCGAAAAGGCGGCCGGCCAGGGCAAGGTACTCTTGTTCACCACCGGCCTTGATCCGGAATGGTCCGACCTGGCGCGAAAGGGGATCTTTGTGGCCCTTTTGCAGCGGATCCCCGTCTACGCGCGCCAGAGGGCCGACGGAGGGAGGCTCTTTCAGCTGGTCGGTGAGCCCATTGAGGTTGTGGATGGACGCCTGCCGCTGGGGGGTGTACACGAGGTAGAACGTCCCGACGGGACCCGAGTAAGGCTTGCGCCGGAAGCCTCACCGGGCGGGACACGGGTCGTTTACGGCGAAACCGACCTTCCTGGGATCTACACGATGCTTGTGGACGGTCGTCCTTATCGGCTCGTGGCGGTGAATCCGGATCCGAAGGAGGCTGACCTGCGCCCGGTCGATGTGGCGGCTCTCGCCTCGAGTGTGGGAGCTACGGTGCTTGGGCCGGGGCCGGAACTGCGACGAAACATCGCTCTCTTTCGGCGGGGCAAGGAACTTTGGCCGTGGTTAGCCGGTACCGTTCTCGCCCTTCTCTTCGCGGAGCTTGTGATCTCGAAGACGGTGCCCGAGAAAGAGGTGAAACAAAGGGGGACGCTCGGCGTGTAGTAGGTAGCGCATTCGGGCAAAGGAGGATCGAGGAGGTGGTGTCGCAGTTGAGAGTCTTCGACACGAAGGCCAGGCGCGAGCGAGCTATCCTGGTGGGGGTTCCGGGGGCAGGTGAGACGCGGTGGGAAGAAGAGGAGCACCTGGACGAGCTGGCCCTGTTGGCCGACACGGCGGGAGCCGAGGTTGTGGGCAGGCTGGTCCAGGATGCCGGAAGGGTGAATCCCGCCTTCCTCATCGGCAAGGGGAAGCTGGATGAATTGGTGCGGATGATTTCGGAAGCCGATGCAAATCTGGTGATCTTCGACAACGACCTCTCGCCGGTCCAGGTGAAGAATCTGGAAAAGGCCTGCGGGGTGAAGATCTTGGACCGAAGCGGTCTCATCCTGGATATTTTCGCCCGGAGGGCCAGGACCAAAGAGGCGAAGACTCAGGTTGAGCTGGCCCAACTGAAATACCTCCTGCCCCGACTGACTCGCCAGTGGACTCACCTCTCGCGGCAATACGGTGGGATCGGCACACGAGGCCCCGGGGAGACGCAACTGGAGGTGGACCGGCGGATGATCCGCCGCCGGATCGCCGTATTGGATCGGGAGCTTCAGCAGATTCGGCAGCAACGAGATGTGCGGCGTCGCCACCGAAGCCGTGTCTTCAAGGCGGCCTTCGTTGGTTACACCAACGTGGGGAAGTCTTCGCTCTTGAACGCCTTGACCAACTCGGACGTGTTCGTGGAGGACCGGCTCTTCGCTACGCTGGACGCGACGGTACGGACCATGCGCGCGGAAAAGGGCCTCCGGATTCTCCTGATCGACACCGTCGGCTTCATCCGGAAGCTCCCCCACCACCTTGTGGCGTCCTTCATGAGCACGCTGGAGGAGGCTGCCGAGGCTGATCTCTTGCTCCACGTGGTGGATGTGAGCCACCCCCACTTCCCGGCGCAAATCGCGACGGTGAACGAGGTACTACGCCAACTCGGGCTGGATACCCGGCCGATGCTTTACGTGTTCAATAAGATCGACGCCGTGCACGAGAAAGGGATCTTTGCCAGCCTACGCGAGCAGTATCGCCCCTCGGTGTTTGTGTCGGCCACCCGCGGCATGTTCCTCCAGGATCTGCGGAACGCAATTCTGGATTTCGCTCGACGGCAGTTCATTGAGGTGACCGTAACCCTGCCTCGGGAACGGGCCTCGATGCTGGGTCTCATCGACCAGTTGGCGGAGGTCGAGGAAGTGACGGAGGTAAACGGAGAGCTCAGCGTTCGGTTCCGCACCGACCGCGACCGGTGGGCGCGGCTTCGGTCCTCCCTCCGCCGTTCCGAATATGCGGAGGAGGCCTCCGAGGAACAGGTGCTCCAGGTCCAGTGATCGCGGACTTTGGGCCGTAGACCGAGGGAGGTTGCGAGCGGCTAATCCTTTGAGGCGGAACTTGAGAGAGGGGAGGCGGCGCGGAACGGCGAAAGGGCGAGGTTGACCGCGGACGACCTGCGTGGGGGCGTGGCCCGTACGGTGAGCAGCAAGCTCCGGCATCGCTCGGCCGGAAAAGGGTGAACTCTCGGGAGAGGGGGGATATTCCGTTGCAAGATTCTTCCAAGTGAGCCATCATGTCTGAGGATCATCCGCTCATCCGATTCTTGTTCTCACGCCACCGGTTCGGGCTGAAGCCGGGACTGGAGAGGATCGAGGCGCTTTTGAACTACCTTGGACGTCCCGAGAAAAAGTTCGCTGTGGTGCACGTTGCCGGGACGAATGGCAAGGGATCCAGCAGTGCCTTCCTGGAATCGCTTCTGCGGGCGGCGGGACTGCGAACGGGACTGTACACCTCGCCGCATCTGGTCAGAGCGGAGGAGCGGATCCGGGTCGATTTCGAGCCGGTGGCGCGGGAGGAGTTGCTCGAGCTCATCCGGACCCTGAAACCGCGCATCGAGGAGAGTGGAGCCACTTTCTTCGAGTCCGTCACTGCAATGGCTTTCCTCTACTTCGCGGAGAGGAAAGTGGATGTGGCCGTGGTTGAGGTGGGGCTCGGCGGTCGGTGGGATGCGACGAACGTGGTTTCTCCGGCCGTCACACTGATCACGGACGTGCATTTGGATCATCAGGCCCATCTCGGGCGCTCGATGGGGGAGATTGCGCGGGAAAAGGCAGGCATCCTGAAGCCGGGCGTCTCCTGCTTCACCTACGTCCGGTCACGGGCGGCGCTGAGCGTCCTGCTGGAGCAGGCGGAACGGGTGGGCGCCCGGCTCTACCGTCAGCAGAGGGAAGGCCGGATCCGGGTGGCTGGCCTGAGCCGGGAAGGGACGGAGTTTGGGTACTCGGGGAGGGAGCTTCGCCTGTCGCACCTTCGTAGCCAGCTCATTGGCCGACACCAGGCTCGGAACGCGGGGCTCGCCCTTCTGGCCTTCGAGGGGGGAGGGTGGGCCAGCAGTGTCCCAGCCGAGGCGGTCCGCCTGGCCATTGAGCGGACGCGTTGGGCGGGTCGGTTCGAGATCCTGTCGGCCGAACCCATCCGCGTGCTCGACGTGGCGCATAATGTGCAGGGCGTGAGAGCCTTCGTGGACACGTTTCGGGAACTGTGGCCCGAACGCAGCGACGCGACGGTGGTGATGGGAGTCCTTGCGGACAAACCCTTCTCCCGGATGGCGCGCCAGCTCCGGGTCCTTGCCAATCGGATGGTGGTTTGCCCCCTGCCCACAATCCGGAGCGCTGGGATCGACGAAATGGCCACTCAGGCGGTAGAACTCGGTTTCGACGTGGAGATCGCCTGGGGACCCGTGGAGGCATGGAAACGGGGCGAGCAGTTGGCGGGGTCATCGCCGCTCATCGGGATTGGTAGCCATTATCTCGTAGGGGCCATTTTCGAGGAGCTGGGGCTCGATCCCGGATGAGGGTGGGGGCGAGGCCTTCGGAGGCGGCTGCTAGGCCAAAATGGCTTGACAAAGCATGGTCGATTTGGTAAATTCGCCGCGGTTTTCTCGAGTGCAAAGGGGATCATCCCGGAAAAGAGAATCGCCATGGCCAGCGTGAGGCTGAAGAACGTCACCAAGGTATTCGAGAAGAATGTGGTGGCGGTCCGCAACGTGAATATCGATGTGGAGGACAAGGAGTTTGTGGTCCTGGTGGGGCCGTCCGGATGTGGGAAATCCACCACCCTGCGGATGATTGCCGGACTGGAGGACGTGACCGAGGGGGAGATCTACATCGGTGAGCGACTGGTGAACGATGTGCCGCCGAAGGATCGCGACATTGCGATGGTGTTCCAAAACTACGCCCTCTACCCGCACATGACGGTATATGAGAACATGGCGTTCGGCTTGAGGCTGCGCAAATACCCGAAAGAAGAGATTCATCGGCGGGTACTGGAGGCGGCTGAGATTCTGGGCATCAAAGAGCTTCTGGACCGGAAACCCAAGGTTCTTTCCGGTGGGCAGAGACAACGAGTGGCCGTTGGCCGGGCTATTGTGCGGAAGCCGAAGGTCTTTCTTTTCGACGAGCCTCTCTCGAACCTGGACGCTAAGGTTCGGGTCCAGATGCGGACGGAGATCAGCAAACTGCATCGGCGGCTGGAGACGACCACGGTCTACGTGACCCATGACCAGGTCGAAGCGATGACCATGGGGGATCGGATCGTCGTGATGAAGGATGGGGTTGTCCAGCAGATCGATACCCCCTTGCGGCTGTACGAGTATCCTCGGAACAAGTTCGTGGCTGGGTTCATCGGAAGTCCGGCCATGAATTTCGTGGACGGACGCATTGTGGCGGCGGACGACGCCCTGTGGTTCGACCAGGGGCAGTTCCGAATCCGCGTGCCGAGGAGCAAGGAGTCAGCTCTCCAGCCCTACGTAGGGAAAGAGGCTACCCTGGGGATCCGACCGGAGCACATCTATCCGAAGCACGAACTGGAGGGGCTGGAGGAAGCCGCCCAGATGGAAGTGGCCGTGGATGTGGTGGAACCAATGGGGAGCGAGCTGTACTTGTATCTCAACGTGGGCGGCTCGAACTTCGTCGCCAGGTTCCCTGCCACGCACGAGATCAGGGAGGGGGAGAAGCTCGACATCGCAATCGACATGCGCCGCGCTCATTTTTTCGACAAATCGACCGATGAAGCCATCGGCGTGGTAGGAGGGTAGGGGTCCAGGTCCACGCGGGCTTCCCCACGTTTTCGCGGCTCGGTGAAACTCACGTGGGCAGTTGTGCGTTGAGAGGGTGCGCACGGGCCCACAGCCGAAACGGGATGTCGAACACCGGCTTTTCCGCGTAAGGAAGCGATCTTCAGAGATCCCGCTGATCAACGAACCTGGAAGGGTCTCTCTCCTGAAGTAATCCCAGCGAAACACCGCCTGCATGGTCAGGAGGGGCAGCACTGCGTCCCGGACTTGCTCCAAAGGGCTCCCTGATCGCGGGCCCATGATTCCGTCGGTCCGGGTGGGGGTTCGGTCCGAACGGACCGAGTGTCGAGGTTGGGAAATTGCGTGAATCCAACCAGAGGTGAGAAGGACATGGATATTGCCGAACTCAAAGCCATGAAGATGCCGGAGCTCCTGAAGCTCGCTCAGGAGTTGAACATCGAGGGCTGCACGGGACTCAAGAAGCAGGAGCTCATTTTCCGTATCCTGGAAGAGCAAACGCGGCAGGAGGGCTTGCTCTTCGCCGAGGGGGTTCTGGAGGTCCTCCCGGACGGGTACGGCTTTCTCCGCTCCCCCGATTTCAACTACCTGCCCGGGCCCGACGACATCTACGTGAGCCCATCCCAGATCAAACGCTTCGATCTCCGCACGGGCGATGTCGTCTCGGGGCAGATCCGGCCCCCCAAGGAGAACGAGCGGTTCTTCGCCCTCCTCAAGGTCGAGGCGGTCAACTACGAGGAACCGGAGAAGGCCAAGCAACGGACTTTGTTTGACAATCTCACTCCCCTCTACCCGATGGAGAGGATCCGGCTGGAGACGACGCCGACGGAGTACTCTATGCGGATCATGGATCTGCTGACGCCGATCGGGAAGGGGCAGCGCGGCCTGATCGTCGCCCAGCCGAAGACCGGGAAGACGACCCTTCTCCAGAAGATCGCCAACGCCGTTCTCAAGAACCATCCCGAGATCAAGCTCATCGTCCTCCTCATCGACGAGCGACCCGAAGAGGTGACCGATATGGAGCGCTCGGTGGATGCGGAGGTGATTAGCTCCACATTCGATGAACCGGCTGAACGGCACGTCCAGGTGGCGGACATGGTGCTGGAGAAAGCCAAACGGCTGGTGGAGTACAAACACGATGTGATGATCCTGCTGGACAGCATCACCCGCTTAGCTCGGGCGCACAATGCCGTCGTGCCGCACAGCGGCAAGATCCTGTCCGGCGGGCTGGATGCCAACGCGCTCCACAAGCCGAAGCGCTTCTTCGGCGCGGCCCGGAATGTCGAAGAAGGCGGGAGTCTCACCATCATCGCCACCGCCCTGATCGACACCGGGAGCCGAATGGACGACGTGATCTTCGAGGAATTCAAAGGCACGGGCAACATGGAGCTTGTGCTCGATCGTAGGCTGGCGGATCGCCGCATCTTCCCGGCCATCGACATCAATAAGTCCGGCACGCGCAAAGAAGAGCTCCTGCTGGATAAGCACGAGCTCAACCGCGTCTGGATCCTCCGCAAGTTCCTGGCCGAGCTCAATCCCGTGGAAGCTATGGAGTTTCTCCTGGAAAAGATGCGCGGCACCAAGTCGAACCGGGAGTTCCTGGAATCGATGAGCACCTGAGCCGGCTTTCCGCTTGCCGAAGTCGGCGAGTTTGCGTAAGTTATTCTACGCGGGTTTGCGCGCCCAACATACAAACGCATCTGGCTGAGGAGGTGAGAGCTTGAAACCGAAAATTCATCCGGAATACAAGTTGGGGACGGTTCGCTGCGCGTGTGGCAACACGTTCCAAGTGCGCTCCACCATTGGCGATATGCGAATCGAGATCTGCTCCAACTGTCATCCCTTTTTCACGGGAAAGCAGAAGTTGGTCGATACCACCGGGCGTGTGGAGCGCTTCATGAAGAAATACGGGATGAACCAAGAGGCGGGCTCGGCCCCAGAGGGAGAGGCCACCGAAACGGAGAGTTAGCCACACTTGGGCTGCCTGGGGTATGGGGATCTGAGTCCGTGGCAGGAAAGCGTGCCATGCGGGATGCGGCCTGGAGAAGGAGCCGCGTTCCGCTTTTTTGTGGCATGCGGAGAGGGCGAAAGGCTGGTGTGGAGCTCGTTTACGCAAGATGGAGAAGGAATACCCCCAGTGCGCCCGGGCTGGGAGAGGTGAGGTGGCTTGACTCGGACGATGTTCGACAAGCTGGACGAGGTGGAGGCGCGGTTCGAGGAGATCCGCCGCAAGCTTGCGGACCCCGAAGTGCTGAGCGATCCGGACCGGTTGCGCGAGCTATCGCGGGAGGAGCACGAACTGGAGCCCATCGTGGCGACGTACCGTCGCTACAAGGAGACGGTGAAAGCCCTCGATGAGGCGAAGCAGATCCTGGAGGAAGAGCCCGACCGGGAACTGCGCGAGTTGGCCGAGGAGGAGATCCGAACCCTCGAGAATCGCCTCGAAGAGCTGACCCAGGAGCTGAAGCTCTTGCTGGTCCCGAAGGATCCGCAGGATGCGAAGAACGCCATCGTTGAGATCCGGGCAGGGACGGGCGGTGACGAGGCCGGGCTTTTCGCGGGGGATCTGTTCCGGATGTACAGCCGCTACGCCGAGCGCAAAGGGTGGTCCATCGAGATCATGAGTTCGCACCCGCAAGACATCGGCGGATTCAAAGAGGTGATTTTCCTGGTGCGGGGCAAGAATGCCTACGGGACGCTGAAGTACGAGAGCGGTGTGCATCGGGTACAGCGAGTTCCCGTGACGGAGGCCAGCGGTCGGATCCACACATCGGCCGCTTCGGTGGCGGTTCTGCCCGAGGCGGAGGAGGTCGATGTTCACATCGATCCCGACGATCTCCGCATCGATGTTTTCCGGAGCTCGGGGCCGGGGGGACAGAGCGTGAACACCACAGATTCCGCGGTGCGCATCACTCACATCCCGACCGGGATCGTAGTGACCTGCCAGGACGAAAAGAGCCAGCACAAGAACAAGGCCAAGGCCCTGCGGGTGCTGCGCGCACGCTTGTACGAACGGGTCTTGGCCGAACAGCGGGCTAAAGAGGTGGAGACCCGGCGTTCCATGATCCGGACTGGCGATCGGAGTGCCAAGATCCGCACTTTCAATTTCCCCCAGAACCGGGTCACGGACCATCGCATCGGACTCACCCTGTACAGACTGCAAGAGATCCTGGACGGAGATCTGGATGAGCTGATCGAGCAGCTTCGACTCGCTGATCAAGCTGAAAAGTTGAAGCAGCTTTGAGAACCGAATCCGCCTTCCCGCGGCCGTCTTGCAAGGTGCTCGAGCTGGTCCGATGGGCGACGGACTACTTGACAGGCCGAGGGATTGAGAACGCGAGGCTCGACGTCGAACGGATGCTGGCCTCCACCCTGGGAACCGACCGGGTGGGCCTCTACCTGCAGTTCGACCGGCCCCTCACCGCGGAGGAATTGTCGGACTTCCGAAGCCTTTTGGAGCGAAGGGCCCAGCGCGAGCCACTGGCCTACATCCTGGGCGAATGGGAATTCTTCGGCCTTCCCTTGCGAGTGGATCGGAGGGCCTTGATCCCGAGGCCGGAGACGGAACGACTGGTTGAGGTTTGCCTGAGTCGAGTGGACCGACACATGGCCATTCGGTTTGTCGACCTCGGCACCGGGTGCGGCAACATTGCGGCGGCCCTCGCTGCCAACTGCCCGGAAGCCGTCGGTTGGGCCTTTGACATATCCAAGGAGGCGGCTCGGCTCGCGAGGGAGAATCTCCATTTGCTGGGAGTGGGGGAGCGCATCTGTGTGGCCGTGGCCGACATGAGGAAATGCCCCCTGCGCATCGCTGGGGAGGAAAGCGGGCTGGATTTGGTCATCTCCAATCCGCCATATGTCAGGCCCGAGGACTGGCCGACCCTCCAGCAAGAGATCGTGCGTTACGAGCCGCGGGATGCCCTCGTGGCCGAGCCCGACGGGCTTGCGTACTACCGGGCCATCGCTCGGGTGGCGAAGCACACCCTGAGGCGCGGAGGGATGGTCGCCGTGGAAATTGGGGCGGATCAGGCGGGGGAGGTGACGCGCATCTTGCAAGATCAAGGTCTGACGTGCGTGGAGGTCCACAAGGACTTGGCCGGAAGGGATCGCGTGGTGACGGCGAGGCGAGGGGAGCAGGGATAGGCACGGAGGTGAGCGAAGTGGTGAATCCGAACATCTTCCGCCAGTACGACGTTCGGGGAGTGGCCGATCGTGATCTCACGGACGAGGTGGCTACCCTTTTGGGACGGGCCTTTGGCACCTACATGCGGCGCAGAGGCCATCGCAGCCTCACGGTGGGCCGAGACGTACGCTTGTCCAGCCCCAGGCTGGAAAAAGCCCTCATCGCCGGCCTAACCGCGAGCGGGATGCAAGTGATGGACGTGGGGCAAGTCCCGACGCCCGTCCTGTACTTCTCCATCGTGCATTTCAAGGTGGATGGCGGGGTCATGATCACGGGGAGCCACAATCCCATCGAGTACAACGGGTTCAAGCTGTGCGAGGGAGTTGCCTCCATTTACGGAGAGCAGATCCAGGAACTGCGCCGGCTCATTGAGGCGGGAGACTTCGAGAAAGGCGAGGGGGAGGTGCGACAGGCCGACGCGGTGGGTCCCTACGTGGAGCTGCTCAGCCAGAAGTTCCGTTTTCGGCGGCGGCTGCGGCTTGTGATCGACGCTGGCAATGGCACCGCGGGGGAGATCGCCTCGAAACTCTTCCGCGGCTACGGCCACGAAGTGGTTTGCATGTATTGCGAACCCGACGGGAATTTCCCTCATCACCTGCCCGATCCCACGATCCCGGAATACGTCTCGGAGCTGCGGAAGAAGGTGGTGGAGATCGGTGCTGATCTCGGCATCGGATACGATGGCGATGCGGACCGGATCGGTGCGATCGACGAGGAGGGTCGGATCATCTTTGCCGACCGGCTCCTGGCCTTGTTCAGCAAGGATGTACTCGCCCGACGTCCTGGCGCCTCCATCGTCTTCGACGTGAAGTGCAGCCAGGCCCTGCCCGATTTCATCTCTCAGCACGGCGGAAAGCCGGTGATGTGGAAGACAGGACATTCGCTCCTGAAGGCGAAGATGAAAGAGCTCGGAGCCCCGTTCGCCGGGGAGATGTCGGGCCACATGTTCTTCGCGGATGACTACTTCGGGTTCGACGATGCCATCTACGCCTCGCTGCGATTGGCCGAGCTGGTCGCAAACTCCGGAAAGAAACTTTCGGAGCTAGTGGCGGAAATCCCGTCCTTCGTCTCGACCCCGGAGATCCGGGTTGATTGTCCGGACGAGGACAAGTTCCTGGTCGTCTCCGAGCTGGTGAAGCGATTCCAAGAGAAGTACGAGGTTGTCGACGTGGATGGAGCTCGGGTTCTGTTCGGAGACGGTTGGGGACTGGTCCGGGCCTCGAATACCCAGCCGGTGCTGGTGCTGCGATTCGAAGCCAAAACTCCGGAGAGGCTTCGAGCGATCGGGCAGGAGTTCCTCTCCGTCCTTTCGGCGTTCCCCAGCGTGGATGTGGGCCCGCTGGGAAAAGCGCTGGAGACCATTGAGGGCTGAGAATGGCCATTGCACCCTTAGAGAGGAGGGAAGACATGTCTCGGGCTTTGGTAGGTTGGAAGCTGGTGGCGGGCGCGGCGCTGACGATCCTGCTCGCAGGGTGCGCCGCCCAGACGCATCGACCGGCCGTGTTTTCGGAGCCGACCTCGGAGAATAGCTTCATCGTAATCGGAAATGTCCTTGTCGAGAGCCGGTACTTCGAGGAGAGGCCCGAGGTTTACCGCTCCAATATCGAAGTGGCGATCCTCGGCCAAATTGAGTCTGGGGGCAAGAGGAAGCTCACGGGCTACTGGACGATGACCGACCCGGAAGGCTACTTCGTGCTCACAGACGTGCCACCGGGCAAGTACGCCATCAAGGGGATTCGCTTCACCACGAACCAGGGTACCCTGCTGACCATCACCAATGCGCTGCGCTACGCGGGAAGTACCTACGTGATCGACCGCCAGGAGACGGTGATCTTCGACGGGTCCTACTTCCCCATCGAGCCGAAAGGGCGGGTGGTGAATCTCGGGTACAACATCTTCACGCTCGACCAGATGAGCCGGAGCACGGGCAGGGTGGATCACATCTCCGTCCCGCGGCTGGTGGATCGCCGGCTTGTGACGGGTGAGATCTTATCGCTGGGAGATGTGGAATCCTACGTGATCGCGCAGCATCCCCAAAGCGCATGGGTCGAGGAGTTGCAGCGGAGCGCACGCCGATGAGCCAGTCCGGAGAGGCTGACGGCGAGCTATTGCGCTGCATCCATTGTCCACTCGCTCGCTTCCCGGGCCCGCGGGAGCAGTGTTACAAGTTCGGCGGCCTCATTTGCACGGTGGACAATGCCAATGTCGGGAAGTACGAGCGCTGCCGATTCGGCTACAGGCGGGAGAGGGCAGAGCCTACGGGGCGCGGCTGATCTTGAGTACCCGCCTGGGCAGAGCAGGTACGGAGCATCCGGCATCTTGCTTCGACACGGGGAGGTGGAACGGATACGGGGTTCCCAACGTTGCAATTGGCGACGACTTTCCTGACGGTGAGCCTTCTCACCGTCTTTTTGTTTTGATTCGGAATCCGAAGGAGTGTGAACAGGAGCGATGACGAGACGAGCTAAGTTTGAAGGCGATCTGTACGTAACGCAGGTGCTGAACTTCCTGCGCGCTCATCCTGGGCAAGGGTTCAAGGCGAAGGATCTGGCGCGGCAGCTGGGCGTTCCGCAATCCCATTACGCCCGTTTCCGGGCTCTCCTCAAGGAGATGGCTGAGCGAGGGGAGCTGCGCAAGGGACGTCACGCGCGTTATTCCCTTGCTCCTCCGGAACCGGAGGTCACGGGCGTATTGCACGTGAAGACGCAGGGCTACGGTTTCGTCCTTTGCGAGGATGGGCGAGAGGTCTTCGTCAGCCAGCGGAACATGGGCACGGCCTTTCCCAAGGACGTGGTGCGGGTGCGGCTTTTTGCCGGACGCAACGGGGAGAAGCCGGAGGGCCGAGTGGTTGAGGTAATCGAGCGGGCGCGCGAGAACATCGTGGGGACGTACCGGCGCGGGAAGCGCTTCGGCTTCGTGGTTCCAGACGACCTGAAAGTCCAGTGGGACATCCTCGTGGACGACGCTGACAATCTGGGAGCCGTCTCCGGCCAGAAGGTCGTGGTCCGCATCACGGATTGGGAGGACGAGCGGGCCAATCCGATCGGCAAGGTGGTAAAAGTGCTCGGGTTCCCCGAGGAACCCGGCGTGGACGTGGCGAGTGTGGCCTACAGCTTCGATCTTCCTCTGGCATTTCCAGAGAAGGTGACAAGGGAGGCGGAGGAACTGACGGAGACGATCCCGGAGTCAGAGCTGGAACGCCGCTTGGATTTGCGCGATGTGGTCACTTTCACCATCGACCCTGCGGAGGCAAAGGATTTTGACGACGCCGTCTCCCTGCGCGAGCTGGAGTCGGGGAATTGGGAGCTCGGCGTCCACATTGCGGACGTGAGCTTCTACGTGAAGGAGGGAAGCGCCATCGACAGAGAGGCCAGGGCTCGGGGGACATCCGTCTACCTGGTGGACCGCGTGATCCCCATGCTTCCGGAAAAGCTTTCCAATCAGATCTGCAGTCTTCAGCCCTTGAAGGACCGGTTGTGCATGTCCGTCCTAATGGAGCTGAGCCGAGACGGCGAGCTGCTCAGCTACAGAATTGAGGAGACGGTCATTCGCAGTCGCCGCCGGTACACCTACGAGGAAGTGCAGGACATCCTGGATGGGAAGGCCGCGGACGAGTACTCCGGAATCTTGCGCCAAATGCACGAGCTCAGTCGGGCGTTGATCGCGAAACGGTATCGCCGAGGGAGCATCGACTTCGACACGCCGGAGGTGGAGGTGGAGCTCGGCCCCGATGGCCGTGTGGTGGAGCTGCGTCGGAAGGAGCGCCTCGAGAGCCACCGCCTGATCGAAGAGTTCATGCTGCTTGCCAACGAGACGGTGGCGAAGCATGTGGGCATTCACTTGCGCGAGAAGACCGGAGAGGAGCTCCCCTTCGTATATCGCGTGCACGAGCGGCCGAGCACCGAAAAAATGGCCGAATTCCTGCAGCTACTCCGAGCCTTCGGCGTGGAGGCGGCCCCTCCGAGCAACGTCACGCCCCGATTCTTCCAGCGGCTTGTCGAAAGAGTGCGTGATCAGGATGTTGCGGATATCGTGCAGGACGCAATGGTCCGCGCCATGATGAAAGCTCGCTACGACGTGAACAACGTCGGGCACTTCGGGTTGAACTACGCCTTCTACACGCACTTCACGTCCCCCATCCGCCGGTACCCCGACCTCCTCGTTCACCGTCTGCTCAAGCGCTACCGCCGAGGAGCGCTGAGTACGCGCTACAATGGGCTAGACGAGACCTGCAAGCTCGCCAGCCGTCGGGAGATCATCGCGATGGAGGCGGAGCGCGAGTCGGTGAAGCTGAAGCAGGTGGAATTCATGGCCCAACACATCGGCGAGCGCTTCCGCGGCGTGATCGCGCGGGTGGTTCCCTTCGGCATCTTCGTGCACATTCCGGATTACGTGGTGGACGGGCTCGTCCACATCTCGGAGCTGGGCGACGACTACTTCCATTACGATGCAGAACGCTTCGCCCTCGTGGGCGAGCGCTCAGGCCGGGTGCTGCGCCTCGGGGACCGGGTGACAGTGGAAGTGACCCGTGCGGACAAGAACGAACGCATCATCGACTTCCGGCTGGTGGAGGAATCCGAAGACGGCAAGGCCGCGCGGGATCGCGCGCGGAAACGGAGGTCGCGGAGGCAAAAGCGATGAGCGACGAACTCAGCAGGTTCCGGGAGAGGCGGGAGAGACTCAATAGGCTGGTGTTGAAGCGCGGGAGCCTGAACACGCGCAGATTCTTCGGCCTCGATTCGGCCGTGTATCGCGACGGAGCCTTGCCGGCCCGCACGAAGGAGCTGCTTGGGCTGGTCGCCTCCACGGTCCTTCGGTGCAACGACTGCATCGCCTACCATGTGGGTCGTTGCGCGGAACTCGGCATCAGCAGCTCGGAATTCGTCGAAGCGCTGGACGTGGCGCTGGTCGTGGGTGGGTCCATTGTGATCCCGCACCTCCGCTACGCCTACGCATTGTGGCAGGAGGCGGTTGAGACACGCAAAGAGGCAGGCTCCGACCACGCGCAGTGACGGTACGAGCCTTTCGGACGTCGGTCTCCCCTGGCCATGGCCCGGGGCTTCCCGTCATGCCGTGCGAGGAATAGAGTTTTCAGGTCTGTCCCGATGTTCGAGCTTTCGGACCGGGCATGTCGTCCACACCGTCCGGAGACGTGAGGGGGTCATTCCAGTCATCCTCTTCCCGCCCGACGGCAGCTTCCCGGTTTCGTCTTCGAGGAAGCACCGCTAACCATGGAGCGAAAGGAGCGGGGCACATCGACCTGTTCTGAGGAGACCCGACGGCGGCGTGCGCAGCTCTTGCGGTGAGCCTTGTTCGAACTGCCTCGACCTGCTGGATCACCCCAGGGGCAAGGTGATCGTATTCAGATGAACATTCTCGTGCGCTTCTTGTACCCGAGGAACTGCTCGCCGAATTCCTCGGCTAACTTGCGTTCTTCCATGATAGCGCGATACACAAACCTGAGCGTAGGCAAAAGCGACACGAATATGGAAGAGGGGATGTGCTGGAAAACGATTCCGAGTCCGATGAAAGCGACGATCTCGCCTGTGTAACTCGGATGTCGGATTCTCTTGTATAGTCCCTTCTGGACGAGTCTCTTGTCAGAGCTTACGACTATGTCTGGCGCAAAACAATCTCCGAAGGTTAGGATCGCTGTGAGCCGAATTGTGATACCCATTGCCAAAACCATGGTACCGGCGCACTGGAGAGGACCGAATTCTCTCACCCTCCAGACTGCCCTGAAATCTTCTGGGAGGATGGCGAGAAGCACCCCCGTTAGTATGAAAGCGGTTAGTACGTACTTGCTTTGCTTGTCGAGTATCTTGCTGTAGGAGTTTCGCTTGAGTACGAGCACATAGAAATCCATTACCCACCAGAAGAAAACAATCGACCAGAAGACGTATCTCATGAGGTCCCCGCTATTGACAGAGGATGCACTCTAATCCCGAGAAGTTGCGCGATCGCTTTTGGATGCGCCGGGGTTGCTTCTCGCGCGAGCATCCGATTTTGTCACAGCTCAAAGGGGACGACTTGTACCACCTGCTCCACGGCCTCAATCTGCCGGATCACCTCAGGCGGGACTGGGTCATCCACCTTCACCACGGCGAGGGCCAGGTCGTTGGGCCGCAGGCGTCCGAGCCGCCACTCGGCGATGTTGACGTTGGCATTGCCCAGGATGGTACCCACCTTGCCGATCACCCCGGGCCGGTCGTAGTTCTTGATGATCAGGAAACGTCCCTCCGGTTCGACGTCGAGTCCGTAGCCGTCGATCTCAACGATCCGCGGGATGCTCCGACCCAGGAGCGTGCCGGCCACGGTCTGCTTTTGCTTGTCCGTTCGGACATGTACCCGCATGAGGTTGGTGTAATCCTCGGGTTCAAAGGTGCGAGTCTGGCTCACGCGGATGCGTCGCTCGTCGGCGATGTAGGGCGCGTTGATGTAATTGACTTTCTCGCGCAGGATGGGTGCCAGAAGCCCCTTCAGCACGGCGACCGTGAGGGGCTTGACGTAGTTGGCGATTTCGCCGTAGTATTCCACGGAGACCGCCTGGATCCGTCCCTCCACCGTTTGCACCTGCATTCGCCCGATCCTCTCCGCGAGGTCAAGGAAAGGTCGTAGCTTGAGGAATTCCTCGCGGCTGGCGATGGGCATGTTCACGGAGTTCTCGTACTCCCCGTGCTTCAGCGCGGCAATCACCTGCCGAGCCAGCTGGACGGCCACGTTCACCTGCGCCTCCACGGTGTTGGCGCCGATGTGCGGTGTGACCACCACGTTGTCCAGTTCCAGCAGGCGCCGATCTTTCGGCGGCTCCTCTTCGAAGACGTCCATCGCTGCTCCTGCCAGCTTGCCACGGGTGAGGGCGTGGTACAGCGCCTCCGGATCGACGATGGGTCCCCGTGCCGCATTGATCAGCATGGCCCCGTCTTTCATCATGTTGATCTCCCGATGGGAGATCATGTGAAAGGTCTCATCGGTCAGGGGGGCGTGGATGGTCACGATATCGGACTGCCGAAGCAATTGCTCGAATTCCACGAGCGGCACTCCCAGTTGCTCCGCCTTCTCGACGTTCACGTACGGATCGTAGGCGATCACGTGCATCTCGAAGGCTTTCATCCGCGTGGCGACGCGACTTCCGATGCGGCCCAGGCCGATGATGCCGAGGGTCTTGCCTTGCAACTGGGTGCCGAGGAACTTCTTCCGTTGCCATTCGCCGGCGCGCAGGGAGTTGTGCGCGTGGGGGATCCGCCGGCAAAGCGCCAGGAGGAGGCCGATGGTGTGTTCCACCGCCGCGATGGTGTTGGCGCCGGGCGTGTTCATCACCGCCACGCCCTTCAGGCTAGCGTAATCGATGTCGACGTTGTCCAAGCCAACGCCGCCACGCGCGATCACGCGCAGGTTCGCCCCCGCATCGAGGAGCTCTTTGTCAATGGCGGTCTCGCTCCGGGTGATCAACGCATGGTAGGGGGCAAGGATTCTCAGAAGCTCTTGTCTCGGGAGTCCTACCTTGACGTCCACATCGAAGTCGGGCTCCGCCTCAAGGAGCGAAAGCCCCTCTGGCAGGATCTCACCGGTGACCAGGATCCGGTACCGCGTCGGTTTCGCTTCCTCCATGCGACCTTTCCCTCCCCTGCTGTTAGCTGCGGCTGCTGAGAAAACTCTCCAAGCACTGGAGGAGCTCCTTCAGGTCCGCTTCCTGGAGCTCGCCCATGTGCGCAATGCGGAAGGTCCGATCTTTCAAAGGGCCGTATCCGGAGGCGACCAGAAAGCCGTGCTGTCGCGCGTACTGGATTAACTCGCGCGGAGGAAACCTCCCCATCGTATCCACCGCTGTCACGGTCGGGGAAAGAGAGGACTCCTCCCCGAACAGGGCGAGTCGTTGGCGAGCCCAGTCCTGCACGAGACGCGCCATCCTCAGATGTCGCTGGTATCGCGCCTCCATCCCCTCGGTTAGGATGCGCTGGAGCTGGACGCGCAGCCCGAAAAGATGAGGCAAGGAGGGCGTGATGGGGGTCTGCCCCTCCGCGGCACGCCGAGCCATCTCCAGGAAATCGAAATAGTAGCCCCGTGCGTCCACCTTGGCGGCGCGTTCCAATGCGCGGTCCGAGACGACGCAAATGGCAAATCCCGGAGGCAGAGCTAGGGCCTTCTGAACGGAAGCCAGACAGACGTCGAGCCCCAGCTCATCGAAGGCGATCGGCACCGCCCCCATGGAGGTCACGGCATCCACCAGAAGCAGCACATCCGGATGATGACGGACCACCTCCGCCATCGCCTCCAAGGGCGAGATCACGCCGGTGCTGGTTTCGTTGTGCACGAAGGTGACGGCTTCGAACCCTCCTTGCGCCAGCTTTCGGTCGATCACCTCCGGGTCCACCGGTTTCCCTTCCGGGAAATGGACCAGTTCCGCCTCCTTGCCATTGGCGAGGGCGATTTCGTACCAGCGTTTCCCGAAGGCGCCGCAACTCGTGCAGAGGACTTTCCTACGCACCAAGTTCCGGATGGCCGCCTCCATGAGCCCGGTGGCTGAGCTCGTGGAGAGGAGCACGGTCTGGCGTGTGCGCAGCATCTCCCGCACTTGTCCCGACACGGTGAGGATGAGTTCCTTGGCCTCCGGCGTTCGGTGGCCGATGGGAGGTCGCGCCATCGCCTCGAGGACTTCCTGAGCCACCTCCGTCGGTCCGGGGATGAAGAGTTTCAACCGATGCATTGCTCCCATTGTGTCCATTCAGGTCTCCCGATTGCCGCTTGTCGGGGATTCGAGCTACCGGAGGCTACTCGAGGGGGTGGGGATTGCAGATGAAGACAATTGCCTCTGGATTGACCTGAGGATGGGCCTCGCAGCGTCTTTGAATTGAACCTGCCCTTCCAGGATGAGGGATACGCCTTTGCGATACAGCTCTTCGTAAGGGGTTCCTGCAACCGCTTCGGCTCCCCGTGGCCCGAGGGCCAGGACGAGAACCGGAGCGAGGCTCTCACACCGGAGGTAGATCTCGGCCTCAGCCGCCACGATCGCGCGTTCGACCACACCTCCATAGCCCACGAAGAGGTCCACCGCCTCCTTGGCGGCCAAGTCGCTGGCGCCGTCGCCTACCAGCAAGGTTCCGCCCTGCAACTTGCCCAATCGCTCGATGACTATCCGCTTGCCATTGGTGCGGATCATGGGCGAGGTGCCGTCCAACCCAAGGTAGCGCTCCTCCGGATTGGGCCGGTATTGGTGCCGATGGTACTTGTACCAATCGCCTTGGAGCTCGTCAAAGGCCACATCTACGCCGAGGACGTTCCGCATCGGGATGCGCAGGTGGGCGGCCAATTTTTGGAGGGCGAGGAGGAAGCCGCCGCTGGCCACATAGACCTCGCAGCCGGCCGCTTGCAGAGCCTGAACCACACCGGCGGCGTCTTCCACCAGATTCTGCACGTAGAGCGTCCCAATGCGTTCGATCTGGCCTCGCGTTGGGCGGAGGAGCTCCAGGCGCTTATGGTACACTTCATCGAGGGGGATTTTCCCTTCCATGGCCTGCTGAGTGAGGAGGCGCACCTCGCGCCCCTTCCCCGCCATCGCGCCGAGCTCATCGATGCCCTCAATGCGCGACAGGGTGCTATCGCAATCAAAAAAGACGTGTTTCAGTGATCGCCAAAGCATCTAAGTGGTCCGGAGCCAAATGCCGAAGGAACCAAGACGTCTCGAGTGACCTTTCCGGCTAACGCGCCAAATGTACGGACCCCCGAGGAATCGATCAAGCGAATTATCCCGGCCCTTTGCGAGGTCGGGGGAAATGATCGATGGCTCGTGAGGCGCGAGGCATCGGGTGAGTTCTCGGTGATAGCGCGAGCTTGTGGGATATGAAGGCCGGTACGAACATCAGGGATTGGCGGTTGTCCGCGATTGGTTGACGGGGAGCCGGCACGGTTAGCCCTGATGGAAAAGAGCGGCCGATCCCGTGTCACGCGGTCTTGGGTTCACAGGCGACGAAGAGTCCGTCAGGCTCCCGTGCCGGTGATCTTCCGCGTGGAACTGAGCCATTTCCACGCACAGCCAGTGGGTTCCTGGGGGAGCGAAGTTACGGGAAGAGCCTGTGGCGTTGGCCCGCCGAGGAAGGGCGTCTTCCGTCGATATTCCTCGATCCTCTTCGATCCGATTATGCCTTGGTGGGCTGCACCGTGGAAGCGCCGACGAAATGGGTGCCTGCACGTCTCCACCCACGCAGCGGGCAGGTGGCCGCAAGCTAGTCGCGCTTCAAAGAGCCGCCTCGGCCTAGGCGGTGGGCGAATGTAATTTGCCCGCTGCCCCGGCCGGGGAAAGAGGTCAGTGGGGCCTCAACCTCTACCCTCGCTTTCGGTTTTCGACCTGGATGCGAGCCTGATGGGGCGAGGGCCGCTCTTGCCTAGGGAAAGGGCGGAATCGTTCACTTTCCGCTGCGCTTTGTCTCGCACCGAGTGGTCCGCGGGGGTGCTCAGTCGCCGGTCAGATTAGATCCAACGGCAGCGCACCTAGCCACACCGTGTCAGCAACCTCCGCATCCACGCCAGTTACACCTTACTTTCCTCAGCCTCTGCGTGGGATGCGAGGCAGGGAAGTGGGGATCCGAGACCTGCCGACAGTTCAGTCGCCCGGTACTACTTCGCGCAGGAGTTGGCTTACGCCTTGTTACGAGCTTGCACCTATTGCGCGCCCTATATGCCTGTCTAGGCTTGGTCTTGACGTTCGCCTTTGACCTGGAAGCGCTTGCGAAGTCCGGGCCACAGGCCACTTCCAGGCTGGGGCGATTGCAGTTTATGGCACAAAAGCCTCGGCTTGCGAACGATGACGTTTCGGGTGAGGCTCGCCGGGGAAACAGAGCCCCCTCTGTGACCATGCTTCCGTGACCGAAGCGCTTCTCAGCGCTCCAGGAATAACACGCCGTCCTGAGGGGACGCTACCCTTCTCGGTAGCGATTCGTAATGGGCATACGCCGATCCTTGCCGTAGGCGCGCGGGGTAATCTTGACGCCGGGCGGAGCCTGGCGCCGCTTGTACTCCGCGGCGTCGATCCTGCGCAGCACGTCGCGGACAACGTTGGGATCGTACCCGAGAGCCAAGATTTCGCGGAAACTCATGTCCTTTTCCACATAGGCCTCGATGATAGCATCGAGCACTTCGTACGGAGGCAAGGTGTCCTGATCCGTCTGGTTGGGTCGTAGCTCGGCCGAGGGCACCTTCGTCAAGATGGCCTCGGGGATAAGGCTGAAGCCGGCCTTTCGATTGCGCCACCGGGCTAAGCGGTAGACGTACGTTTTCGGGACATCCTTGAGCACGGCATAACCGCCCACCATGTCCCCGTAGATGGTACAGTAACCCACGCTGATCTCACTCTTGTTCCCGGTGGAAAGGACGAGCCAGCCAAACTTGTTGGATAAAGCCATCAGGAGATTGGCGCGGATCCGCGCCTGGAGGTTCTCCTCGGTGATGTCAAAGGGAAGACCACGAAAGTGGGGGGCCAACTCTCCAAGGTAGGCTTTGTAAATCTCCTGGATCGGGATCTTCAGCAGCTTGATCCCAAGGTTGCGGGCGAGCTCCTCGGAATCGGAGATGCTTCCGGCGCTCGAGAACTGCGAGGGCATGGTCACGCCTGTCACGTTCTCCGGACCGAGGGCATCGGCGGCGATCGCGGCCGTGAGCGCGGAATCGATTCCCCCGCTCAAGCCAATCACCACCTTCTCGAAGCCGTTTTTCCGGACGTAGTCGCGTACGCCAGTCACGAGGGCCAGATAGATTTCCTCTTCTTCCCCAAGGGGAGGAGAGACGCCCGTGGGCACAATCTCCGGCTTCATCTTCTCGGAGGAGGGCCCAGCCAGTCTCAGCACCCGGAGCGAAAGATGGGTCGGTGCCGTTTCCGCCAGAGCGGCGAATTCTCGACCGGCACGGCGTGCTTGCTGGACCGCGGACCGATCTATGTCCACGACGATCAGCTCCTCTGAGAAGGGCCGGCCGGAGGCCCGGATGGAGCCGGCGTGGTCGCACACGAGGCTATTGCCGTCGAATACGAGTTCGTCTTGGCCTCCCACCAGGTTCACAAGGGCCACCCAGGCGAGATTCTCCTGCGCGCGGCTACTTACCAGTTCCTGGCGGACTGCTCTCTTGCCGGCATGGTACGGGCTGGCCGAGATGTTGAGAAGAAGTTCAGCCCCGCCTTTGAGAGCTTGGGCAGCGGGGACGTCCGCTAGCCAGATATCCTCGCAGATGCTCAATCCCACGGTGAACCCCGCGCAGTCCAGGACAAGCACCTCCTGGCCGGGCGTGAAATACCGGAGCTCGTCGAACACCCCGTAGTTAGGCAAGTGGATCTTGCGGTAGATGCCGACGAGCTCGCCGTCCTCAAAAACGGCCGCGGCGTTGTGCAGCTGTCCGTCCTTGGCTTCGGCAAAACCCACAACGGCCGTTAGCCCCTTTGTCTCGGGACCCAGGCTCCGCAAAGCCCGCTCATTGCCTTCCACAAAGGAACGCCGGAGGAGGAGATCCTCGGGCGGGTAGCCTGGGATGGTCAGTTCGGGGAAGGCAACGAGATCGGCTCCCAGGGCGCGCGCCTCTGCCAGGGCCGCGGCCACTTTGTTCCGATTCCCCTCGAGGTCACCCACGGTGGTGTTGATCTGCGCAAGGACAAGACGGAGCAAGTCGTTCGCCATCGGGTGTGCCCTCCGGGTTTTCATACAATCTGCGTTTGGGCCGCTCGACTGAGGGCAGGATGGATTGTCCTCCCGACTGCATCGCATCCCGCCAGGAATCGAGACGTCGATGCCGAGGGGTGGTTGAATTGGTGCAATGCCTCTCGAGCCCTCTGGGTGGCGGCGTCCCGAATGTCATCGGCCAGTCCGTCGCATCCGGTTTGGCCCGCGAACCAGCCCTCCGCAAGTGCGGCAAGGCCGATGGGGACGGACTGCACCACCTTGACGGGTGCCGTCGCCATTCCCAGCCTCTCGGCTCGAGTGAATGGGCCACCGTGCTGCGGGGGTCAGGCCGTCCCCTGAAGCCAAACCAACCTCTGTCGTGGAGGCACTCCTTGCCCCGGGCGCTGCAATCTCTTCAAACTGCACGGCCGGCCCCTGAACCGCGGTCGGGACCGGGGAGCAACAGGCGTGCTCCCCCGGATCCGGGCTCCAAGTTTCGCTCAGGCGTGAGTCTGGGTGAATTCGGCAACTGCACCGGCCACGTACTCCAGCTGCTCCTCGGTGAGCTCGGGGTAGATGGGCAAGGAGAGGACCTCCTGAGCCGCCCGTTCGGCTTGAGGTAAACGGACGTGCTTGTACTCCGCGGAGTAGGCTGGTTGGAGGTGCAGCGGAATCGGGTAATGCACGCCCGCCCCGATCCCCCGGCTCTTCAGATGCTCCAGAAGCGCATCTCTTCGCGGGGATCGGATGACGTAGAGATGGTATACGTGCCTCACGTGAGGCGATACTTGGACCGTTTCGATCCCCATGGGACCCAGCAGAGCGTCGTATCGTGCGGCGTGCTTGCGCCTTGCCTCAGTCCAATCCTCGAGGTGGGCCAGTTTGGCGCGCAGGATGGCTGCCTGCAGGGCATCCAGTCTCTCCCCGAAGCCGATCTCCAGGTGCTCGTACTTGCTCTCCCTGCCGTGGTCCCGTAGCCTGCGGACCTTTCGGGCGATATCCGGGTCATTGGTGACCACGGCGCCGCCGTCTCCGTACGCGCCGAGATTCTTGCCGGGGAAGAAGCTGAAGCAGGCCACGTCTCCGAGGGTTCCCGTCCGCTTGCCCCGGTACTCGGCTCCGTGAGCTTGGGCGGCGTCTTCCACCACTCGTAGGCCGTATTTCCGGGCAATATCCAGGATCGGGTCCATCTCGACCGGCTGGCCATACAGGTGGACGGGCACAATCGCCTTGGTCGCTCGCGTGATGGCCGCCTCCACCTGGGTCGGGTCGAGGAGGCAGTTCCGGGGGTCGATGTCGACGAAGACCGGCCGAGCGCCGCAGTGGGAGATGGCCTCCGCCGTGGCGATGAACGTGAACGGCGTGGTGATGACCTCATCGCCCGGCCTGACCCCGCAGGCGAGGAGTGCCAGGTGCAGCGCGGCTGTACCGGAGGCGACGCCGACGCAGTATTCCGCCTTGCAGAACGCTGCGAACTCCTTCTCGAAGGATTCCACCTCTTCGCCCAGGATGAAAGCGGTCTTGTCGATGACCCGGTCAATGGCTGCGTCAATTTCGGACTTGATGGAGAGGTATTGCGCCTTGAGGTCCACGAGAGGGATCTTGGCCATGTTAACGCTCCGTAGGAGTTGTCCGAAGGCTGATGTTGTAGGCGGCGATTTCGCTGACGTCCTTCAGCACCCGGGCGGGATTTCCCGCCACCACCTTTCCGTCCGGCACATCCTCCACGACCACAGATCCTGCCCCGACGAGGGCATTGCGACCGATGGTGACGCCGGGCAGGATGGTGGCATTGGCGCCAATCTTGGCTCCGGCGCGAATGACTGGGCCCTTGAGGTTCTTCTTGGCATCCGGGGAAAGCGGATACTTGGCGTTGGTCAGGACGACATTGGGGCCGATCCAGCAGCCATCCTCCAAGATCGAAAATTCCGGCACGAAGGCTTGGGAGTGAATGCGCACCCCATTGCCGATCCTGACATGATGCTCCACTACCGAATGGCTCCCGATGCTCACATTGTCGCCGATCTCGTTCTCCTCGCGAACCAGCACTCCGTGCCCAGTCTGGAAATTCTTGCCGATGCGATTGCCCGCGTAGATGACGGTGTGCGACCGGATCACGGCGTTGTCCCCGATGCTCGTCGGGAGTTCCCCCGCCGCCTTTCCCGCAGGGGGCACCCCGATGACCACGTATTCGCCGATCTGGACGTTCCGGCCGAGAATCACGTTCGGGTAGAGCCTGTGCATGGGATCCTCCTCAGCGCGATGAGCTACGAGATTTCCACCGGAGCCCCGCGTCTGCGTAGGGACTCCTGCGCCGCTTCGAGCACTTTGATGACCCGGAGCCCAGACGCCCCATCCGTCTGCGGCTGCTTTTGCTTCTCGATGCATTCCAAGAAATGGGCGCACTCGTTGCGCAGGGGCTCTGACATGTCGATCTTGGGGATGTAGATGTCCCCCGTGTGCAATCGATATTGGAATTCGCCGAAGATCTGACCGTCCCCCACCTTCAAGACGCCCTTGTCGTAGACCTTGACTTTCCCCTCGGTTTCAAGGTCGTCGTACACGACCATCTTCTTGCTCCCCACGATGGTCATGCGTCGGACCTTGCTCGGATCCAGCCAGCTTACGTGCACGTGAGCGGTGACGCCTCCGGGGAAGAGGAAATCCACGAATACTACGTCCTCGATGGATCGATCGAGATGAGAAGCACCGCGCGCGCTCACCTCCACCGGCATTTCCTCAAGGAGGAAGAGGAGGATGGAGATGTCGTGGGGAGCGATGCTCCACAGCGCATTGAGGTCGCGCTGCACCCGCCCGAGGTTCACCCGAGTCGAGTAGGCGTAGTAGATGTCGCCAAGCTGGTTGTCCTTCAGGAGCTCTTTGATTTTGAGCACGGCCGGATTGTACTCAAACGTGTGTCCGACCATGAGCACCCGCTGTGCTTCCCGAGCGACGTCGATCAGTTCGAGTGCCTCCTGGCTGCTCATCGCCAAGGGCTTCTCGACAAGCACGTGTTTCCCCGCACGGAGTGCGGCCTTGGTCAGGGCGAAGTGCGTGCGCGCGGGCGTGGCGATCACCACCGCCTGGATATCGCCGTCTTGCAGCACGTCGTCGAAACGGGTTGTCACCCGAATGTGCGGGAATCTGGTCTGGGCGAGAGCGAGACGGCCTTCGTCCAGGTCGCAGCACACTTGCAGCCGACAGTTGGGAAGTTCGTGGAGATTCCGCGCCAGATTCGGACCCCAGTAGCCGTATCCGATAAGGGCGACGTTCGTCATGGGTTCCCTCTCGTGTCAAGCCATGGCAGCGCTCTTGCCCGGTGCAGTTGCCAAGGTCGGGAGACTTCCTGCGGCAATACCTGCTCGCAGCCTTTTCACTGCAGCGCCAATGGGATGAAGAGTGCCGTCGGCCAATATCTTTCGGTAGGCCTAGTGGGCTCTGCGCAAGAACTTGGCGTGGATCCTCACTCGTGTCTTTCCACAAAAAATGCGCCGTACAGGCGCAACCCTTGCTGTGCCGGATACTGCGTCGATCCGTACGCCAAGAGCATCAAGCACTCCACACCGCCCTCCGCTTATTTCCGGCCGTCCCATTGGCCGCTTCACCTTGGGCCCGCACCGGGCCATCCCGACTCCGAGGCCCTAATTTACGCACTCCCCTCAAGTTCGCAAGGCGTTTCTCGACCTCTCCCGAGCGTGCATCTCCTTACCCAAAAGGCTCCGGCATACGCGGGCTTTGCGCTCGGCCAAGTCTCTCCGACCCGGTGGGGGCTTCTCTCGTTATCTGGGAAGAGAGCTCCCAAGGCTGGCCTTGCCTAATTGCGCAAGCTTGACTAAGTTAAGAAAGCCGTACGAAATCGTCGCTGAGGTAGGAGGACGGCGGTCGTGGTTTTCATCGGGGTGGATCCGAGCGGGAGGCCTCGCCCGGCTTGCTTCTGCGCAGCTTTGACCGCCGAGGGCCGGGTGCTCCGGACCTGGGAGGCGGCGGCCAACGAGGCCTTTGTTGCCTCGCTCGCTGAGTTTGGGGAGGTGAAAAGCGTAGCGGTGGATGGCCCACTGCGTCTGCCTCAGGGTCATTCCCCTGCGCAATTCTTCTCCCTGCCGAGTACGGCGAAGCCGAGGCGGAGCTCGGAGTTGGAACTGGCGCGGATGGGGATCGGATGCTTCTTCACCGTCCCGCGCAGTTTCGCGAAGGGCTGGATCCTGCGATGCCTGCAGCTGGGAGAGCTCTTGCGCTTGGCCTCCTACTCCGTGCTGGAGGTTTACCCATATGCCACGCGGCGGGTCCTGTGGGGACGGCGGATGGGACACAAGCATCAGAAAGCGACCAGGCTCCAGGAGTTGGACCTTCTCCGGCGCATGGGCCTGAGCTGGCAGCCGCGGTCTCTTCCCTCCGATCACGAGATGGATGCGGTCCTTTGCGCCCTCACGGGTTTTCTGAGCTGGAAAGGCTACGCAATGGCCCTTGGGAACGAGGCGGACGGCCAGATCATCATCCCGGATCCGCGCGTGGACTGGCCCACAGTCTTGCCCGCACTCTGGAAAGGGAGGTGACGCCGCCATGAAGGTCGGGATCCTGTCCGATTCGCACGACAACCTGGACGCGCTGAAGCAGGCGGTCGAGCTTTTCAACGCGGAATCGGTGGAGCTAGTGATTCACGCCGGGGACCTCGTGGCACCGTTTGTGCAAAAGGTACTGGCGGGGCTGGCGTGTCCACTGCTCCTGGTTTTTGGCAATAACGATGGGGAACGGCTTGGATTGGCGCGCGCGTTCGAGGGACGGATCTTCCAGCCACCCCTTCTGCAAGAAATCGATGGGAAGCGGGTTTTGGTCCTCCACGAACCGCATAACCTGGATGCCCTGAAGGCGAGCCAGCAGTTCGACGCGATCGTATTCGGCCATACCCATCAGGCGGAGGTGTCTCGCGCGGGACGGACCGTCGTGATCAATCCGGGAGAGTGCGGCGGGTGGCTCACCGGAGAACGGACCGTCGCCATTTGGGACACGCGGAGTGGCGAGGTGAGGATCGTTCAGCTCGAGAAGGGGAGGGTACCGTGCTGAAAGCGCCGAAGTTCGTGTTGTCGCGTGCGCAATGGCGCAGCGCGACGTATGCCTGTTGCCTGGCGGCCTGCCTGGGATTCGCCGCGTGCACCCGCAACCCCTTGACCTCCGAAGACTCCCTGCCCATTGAAGAAGAGTACCAACCCTCAGCCTCCGTCTGCTACTGGCGGCTGGACAAGAAAGCGGCCCTCACCTTCAGTTTCGATGACGCACGGGCCTCGCACTGGCAGCTCGCCGCTCCCATCTTGGAGGAGAAGGGCCTGGTCGGCACCTTTAATCTGAACACCAAGGGGATCAGAGACTGGAAGCCGTGGTCCTCCCTGTACGAAAGAGGCCACGAGATCGCCTCGCACACCTATTCGCACGCCCGCCTGCCGTCGCTTCGGCCAGAAGAGGTGGAGTTCGAACTGCAACGGGCCATCGACGATCTGACCGCGAACATCCCGGGATTGAAACAGGTGCTCAGCTTCGCCTACCCGTATTGCGATTACACTCCGGAGTTGATCCCGATCGTGGCGCGCTACCACCTGAGCCAGCGTGCGGGACGAGCCACTGATAGCCGTGCGATCAACGCGAGGCCAGTGGATGTGACCACTCTGAACTGCCTCAAGGGCTATTGGATCCGCTCCCCCTACGACCTGGAGGATCTGTTGCGCGTGGTGGATGAAACGGTCCGGTCCGGGGGATGGTTGATCGTGTTTTGGCATTCGCTCGCGAGGGACCCGTCTCCGTCCGATCCGAACACCGCGCCTCTCGCGTTTTTCCAGGGGTTCGTCGATGCCGTGGCGGCGCGCTCGGATTCTTTGTGGATCGCCACCCAGGGGGAGATAGCCAGCTACATTTGGGAGCGGGAAGGCCTTCATCTTCAGGTTGGGGTCGATCGCAAGCGAAATGCCGTGAAGGTTTCCCTCCCGGAGGCGAATCGGACCGTGTTGCCCATCCCACTCACGGTCCGGTTGGCCGTCCCGGAGAGCTGGACGAAGGGGAATCACCTCCTTCGGGCCCAGGGGAGGCGTCGCCAGCAGGTGCAGCTCCGGGATGGGCGTACCTTGCAGCTGGAGCTGGATCCGGGAGAAGAACTGTACGTGTGGGCCGAGGGTCGTTAAGCAGGGCGGACAAAGCATTTGTGTTTCCTGGGCCTGTTCCGTAACTTCGGCGGCAAAGGGGAGGACGCTACATGATTCACGGCGTGCGGATTAAGAAGCTGAAGGTGATACCGGACGAGAGGGGCCGGCTGATGGAGATCCTCCGCGAGGACGACCCCGAGTTCACCCGATTCGGCCAGGTTTACATGACCACCACCTACCCCGGGGTGATCAAGGCCTGGCATTATCACAAGCTGCAGGAAGACAACTTCACCGTCGTGCACGGCATGCTCAAGGTGGTCCTCTACGACCCTCGCGAGGACTCGCCCACGAAGGGCGAGCTCAACGAGTTTTTCATCGGCGAGCATAACCCCATGCTGATCCACGTGCCGGCGGGCGTCTACCACGGCTGGAAGTGCATCGGACAGAAGGAGGCCATCGTCATCAACACCGTCAGCCGGAAGTACGACTACGAGAACCCGGACGAGTACCGTTTGCCCTACGATAGCCCCCAAATCCCTTACGACTGGGGGATCAAGATGGGTTGACCCGATTTGCGGAACGCGGAGACGTAGGCGGAGGAAGAGATGGAGAAATTCCTGGTGACCGGGGGCGCCGGATTCATCGGCAGCAACTTCATCCGCTACTTGATCTCAAGGTATCCGGGCTGCCACGTGATCAACCTCGACAAGCTCACGTACGCCGGAAATCTCAACAATCTGCGAGACATCTGCGGGCTCCCGAATTACCGCTTCGTCCGCGGGGACATCTGCGACGAGAAGGTGGTCAATGAAGTGATGCCCGGCGTCGACATCGTCATCAACTTCGCTGCCGAGAGCCATGTGGACCGGTCGATCGGGTCGCCGGGCGATTTCATTCGCACCGACGTCTTCGGCGTGTACGTGTTGCTGGAAGCGGCCAAGCGCTACGGGGTGAAGAAATTCGTGCAGATCAGCACGGACGAGGTATACGGCAGTATCGAGGCGGGCTCCTTCAAGGAGACGGATCCCCTGATGCCCTCCAGTCCTTACTCGGCCTCCAAGGCAGGCGGGGACCGTCTGGCCTATTCATATTACGTGACCTATGGGCTGCCCGTGGTCATCACGCGCTGTTCCAACAACTTCGGGCCTTACCAGTACCCCGAGAAGCTCATCCCCCTCTTCATCACCAATGCGCTCGACGACAAGGAGCTGCCGATCTACGGGGACGGCCTCAACGTGCGGGACTGGATCTACGTGGAAGATCACTGCAGGGCCATTGACGTGGTAATGCGGGAAGGGAAGGACGGCGAGGTCTACAATATCGGGGCCGGGAACGAGAAGACGAATCTGGAGATCACCGAGTACATCCTGGACCGCTTGGGTAAGCCGCGTTCGCTCATGGTGTTTGTCAAGGACCGTCCGGGCCACGATCGCCGTTACTCCTTGGACTGGGGGAAGATCCGCGGGCTCGGCTGGGAACCGATCCACTCCTTCGAGGAGGCGATGGATCGCACCATCGAGTGGTACCGAGACAATCGATGGTGGTGGGAGCCATTGAAGAGTGGCGAATATCTGGAGTACTACCGTCGGCACTATCAGCGCGAACTTTGACGGGGAGAACCGAGCATGGACGACCAGGGACGACCGCTGGACGAAAAGATCCGCAGGAAAGAGGCGAAGATCGGGGTCATCGGGCTTGGATACGTGGGACTGCCGCTCGCCGTGGAGTATGCCGAGAAGGGATTCACGACGCTCGGGTTCGACATCGACCGGAAGAAAGTGGAGAAGATCCGGCGCAAGGAGAACTACATCCTGGACATCCCGAACGAGCGCCTTGCGGCATGTATCGAATCGGGGAAGCTGCAGGCGTTCTCCAGCTTCGAGCGCCTCGGCGAATGCGATGTGATCTACATCTGCGTCCCCACCCCCTTCACACCCAACAAGGACCCGGACATCAGCTACATCGAGGACGCGACGGACGAAATCCGCAAGAGGCTGCGCATCGGGCAGCTGGTGATCCTCAAGAGCACTACCTTCCCTGAGACGACGGAGAAGGTGGTCCTCCCCATCTTGGAGCAGACCGGGTTGAAGGTGGGGGAAGACTTCCACCTCGCCTTTTCGCCGGAGCGAATAGATCCTGGGAACAAGAAGTTCACCACAGCCAACACGCCGGTGGTGGTAGGCGGCGTCACACCGCGTTGTACCGAGCTTGCCGCGCTGGCCATGCAGCAGGTGGTCAACAAGGTGCATATCGTCAGCAGCCCCCGAGCTGCCGAGATGACCAAGCTCCTCGAGAACATCTTTCGCAGCGTGAACATTGCGCTGGTCAATGAGCTGGCCAGGTTGTGCGACCGCATGGGCGGGATCGACATCTGGGAGGTGATTGAGGCGGCGTCCACGAAGCCCTTCGGATTCATGCCCTTTTATCCGGGACCGGGGATCGGAGGTCATTGCATCCTGGTTGATCCGTACTATCTGTCGTGGAAGGCCAGAGAATACGATTTCCACACCAATTTCATCGAACTGGCTGCCGAGACCAATGAGGATATGCCCTTCTACGTCATGGGGATGGTGCGTCGCGCGCTGAGCGAGGTGGGCGTGCCTTTCCGAAAGGCCAAGATCCTCATCATCGGCGTGGCCTTTAAGAAGGATATCGACGACACCCGGAACTCCCCGGCTCTGAAACTGATCGAGCTACTGTTCGATCGAGGAGCTACGCACGTTTCGTACTGCGACCCGTACGTGCCGCAGATTGAGGTGCGAGGACGTTCCCTGCGTTCGGATCAGCTCAGCGCAGATCTTGTCTCCAAGAGCGACGTGGTCGTCATCACGACTGACCATTCGAACCTGGACTACCGGATCATCGCTGATCACGCTCGCGCCATCGTGGACACAAGAAATGCTCTAGGGAAGGTGAAGGGCGTGAAAGGGATTCTTTTGCGGCTCGGCTCCGGCATGCGGTTCTGACGGCCTTCCGGAGGACCGCAATGGTGTCCCCGCCATGGATGGCGGGCTACGCTGCGCGAGGATGGGATGTGAGGCGACGGGTGTAACGGGGAGGCGTGTGGCGCTATGAATGCGCGGAGGAGGTCTCTCCCGCCGGAGGTGACGCCCCGGCGGGTAGCCAGTTCTTGCCTCTTGGCGTTCCTCCTGATCGTGCCGGCGATCGGCAGGTCGCAGGCCGCTGCTACCAGACAGGAGGCGGGCAAGCCGGAGGAAACCGCACCCCTTCAGACGACTCCGATGCCGTATGACCAGATTCAGGCTCTGGAGGGGGTCATCAGTGACTCGGAGTACGTGGTCGGTCCCGGGGACGTTTTTCTGATCGCCTCATTCGGCGTGACCGAGCTCACCTATCAATCCGTGGTTACCCCGGAGGGCAAACTGATCCTGCCATCCTTCGGCAATTTGGATGTGGCGGGGAAGACGCTGGCCGAGGTCAAGGCGCTCGTCGCCCAACTCAACGCGGAGAAATACCGCCTGGCTCGACTGACCATTAGCCTTCTGCGCTTGCGCCCAATTCGGGTTCACGTGCTTGGCGAGGTGCAACATCCGGACACTTATTTGTCCACCACGGTGGATCGTGTGTCCCGCCTTCTCCAGATGGCGGGAGGATTCACGCCCTGGAGCGACAGGTCCCGGATTCAGATCCGGCACCGCGACGGCACTGCCGATACGCTGGACTACCTCGCCTACCAGCTCAAAGCCGACCTCGGGCAGAACAAGTTTGTCCGGGATGGCGACATCATCTACGTGCCCGCAATCGACTTGCGGGAAGCGGTGGTGTCCCTTGAGGGAATCAACGAGATTGCAGGCTACTATCGGATCCGGCCGGGGCAAACGATCTGGGACTTCCTGCGCGGTTTCTCCCAGTACCTGCGTAGCATTCACCCGCAGGACATTGCAGTGGTCCGAACGATGGGAGGCCGTGTGGTCCGCTACCGGGTCGATCTGTTCGGGACCGACGGCAGCGCCGATGTGCTCCAAGCCGATTCTCCGCTCCTCCCAGGCGATACCATCATTCTGCCGGTGACGCAGCGGTACGTGTACGTTTCTGGAGCGGTGCAAAACCCGGGGAACCTGCCATTCTTTCCCGGATTCCGCGCGCTGGACTATGTCGGCATGGCGGGCGGAAGTCGGGAAAGTGCCAATCTGAAGGCCGTCAAGATTTATCACCGACGCACGGGGAAGTGGGCTGAGGGACCAGGCGAGGCGATTGAACGCGGCGATTTCATCCTGGTGCCGGAATCGCCGCGCCGCCGTTGGATGGACTACCTGAGCATCACTTCCGGCATTGCCTCGATCGTGCTTGCAGCCAAGGCCATTGGCGTGATCTGAGGGACGATCCGCCTGGGGCCGTGGAGAGGGTGAGGGTCGGGTGAACAGAATGCGAGAGTGGAGCTTGATAGATCTGCTATATGTCCTTGTTCAGCGCAGGAAGCTCATCCTCTGGGCAGTGGGGGGGAGCTTTGTCTTGTCGGTCGCGATCAGCTTGCTGCTGCCCAAGTGGTATCGAGCCAGTAGCACCATCATGCCTCCGCGGAAAGATCTGGGGCTTTTCCCAGTCGAGCAGGCCATGGTTACGAGTTCCTTCAACCTGCTCGGGTATTCGGAGGAGACGCTGAAATACAAGGCGATCTTGGAAAGCCGAGCTGTGGCCGAGCAGATTGTCCGGAAATTCCGGATCATGGAACGCTATCGGAAGCGGCGCCTGGAGGACGCCATCCGGTATCTTCGGAAGAAAACCAGCGTGGACATCAACGAGGAGAATACCATCACCGTATCTGTGCTGGACCGCGATCCTCAGATCGCTGCGGCGATGGCGAACCAGTTCGTTCATCTCCTGGATAGCTTATTGACCTACTTTGACGTGGAGAAAGCGCGAAATGACCGCATTTTCATCGAAAACCGGTTGGAGCAAAACAAGCGAGACCTGGCTCTGGCCGAGGAAAAGTTGAAGGAATTCAGTCTGCGCTACGGTGCCATTGATCTCCCAACCCAGATTCAAGCCGAGATCCAGAATGCCGCGGAATTGCAGGCGCGGATATATGCCACCGAGGTGGAGCTCGGCGTCAAGTCGCGCTACCTTTCGCCTCAGCACGATGAGATCCGGGAGCTCAGGTTCCGATTGGAGGAGCTGAGGCGCCAGCTGGCTTCGATGAAGTACGGGCCCACCGCGTCCTCAGATAACGGCCAAGGCGGGGAAAGGATGCTGCTAATACCCTTCGGGGACCTGCCCCATGTGGCCATGGAAAACGTGCAGTTGTATCGGGAGGTGCAGGTTCAGAGGAAGCTTTACGAGTTCCTGGTCCAGGAGTACGAACAGGCGAGGATCCGGGAGGCTCGGAATACGCCGGTGATTCAGGTGCTGGACCCCGCTGTTCCGCCGCAGAGGAAGGCCAAGCCGAAGCGGGCTCTCATCGTGATAGCTGCGACCCTGCTGACGGGCTTCTTCGCCTGCCTCGTAGCCATCGCTCAAGCCCGAGCGGAGGAGATGAAGCGCACGGACCCGGAGCGCTACCAAAGATACAAAGAGTTGCTGGCGCTCCTAGTGCCGAGGCGACGTCGCTGAGGGAAACGGGTGTGACTGGGTACGCTACTGAGCAGCAGGTCTCTCCTCGATGGATTGCTCCCCTCTGCATTCTCACCGGCTTGGTGCTCCTCGCGGTTTGCTGCTTCGAGTGGAAGGGGGTGCTGGGGATCGTGGGCATCATGGCCTTTGCTCTGATAACCTGGCATGTGCCGGAATTCTGGATTGCGCTGCTCTTTTCCTCCGGCATTTTCAAAGAGTGGGCGACGTTGAGTATTCCCTTGTTCCGGGCTGTGGACTTCACCGTGGCGCTGTCTGCGCTCGCCGCGTTGGCAGGGTTTCTTCACTGGGTTCGCCAGCCGAGAGGCATGGGCTTCGCTCACTGGGCGAGCCTGTTGACGTTCGCAGCCCTGGCTTCGTATCTCCTCCTCAGCGTGTCCTGGAGCCCGGCGCCCAAGTATGGGCTTTCCAAAGCCCTCAGCTTTGCCGGTTTCGGTGGAGTTCTCTTCCTGACCACGTCCGCGCTCGGTCATCCCAAGGCGGTGCTCCGCTCCTTGTGGATCCTCTTTGCCCTCGCGGTGGGGACGTCGATCTACACCCTTGTGACCCTGGTCCGGTCCGTTGGGAACCTACCGAAGATCCTGGAGTTCTACCGCGCGTCGTTCCTCGGGGTGAATCCGATTAGCTACGCGCAGTGGGCCGGAGCGGTTGCTGTTGCATCCCTGGCGATAGCACCGGTCGTGCGAACGCGCTGGCGCCGCGTGCTCGCCTATCTTGGCTCAGCGATCTTGGTGATCGTGGTGTTGGCGGCGAACAGTCGCGGTCCCATGCTGTGTCTTGTGCTAACGGTGGCGGTACTCGTCCTGGCGGAGGCCCGCCGGTCTCGTTCGTACCGCGCGCTCGCCTGGATGACCGGAGCGGTGATCGTTTTCCTCTTGGCGATTTCTTTGCTCCCGAAGCAGCTGGTGAGTCGGTATTCCGACTTCTCGGAGGAGAGGGGCGGCTTTTACGCGGTGGGCTCGCGTCTCACGGTGTACCAGAGGCTACGGGCGTGGGAATCCGCCGTGGATGTCTCGCTCGCGGAGCCAACGACGATGGCCTTCGGCCTGGGGTGCGGCGGATTCGCCCACGCTTACTACCATGCGGACGTCCAGTGGTGGCCGCACAATATTTTCCTGGAGGTTCTGAGCGAAGGCGGGATCGTCGGATTGCTGCTCCTTGCCGGTCACTGGGGAACCTTTCTGCTCCTGGGCCGCCGGCGAGGAGCTGGAATAAGGCCCACGGACGAGTCCCGACGCAGGATATACCTGGCGCTCGGGCTGGCGCTGCTTTTTCTTTTCATCGGAGCCCAGTTTAGCGGAGACCTGAGCCACAATCGTCGGTTGTGGTATTTTCTCGGTTTGCTGAACGCGGCGAATTCCGAAGCCGAAAGGTCCGAATAGACTCGCGCTCGACAGTTGGACACTTCACTGGAAAAAAGGGTCGGCAAGAACTCGCTTGCGATCTATGTTGGTAGGTTAGCGAATCTTGGCATTAATCTGGTCGCGTTCGTTTTCTTGGCCAACTACCTGGGCGAGAGTTTGTACGGCAGGCTCTCGTTCGTGTTGACGTATGTCGGGTTCTTTGACATTGTCGTGAACGCTGGTTGCAATCAGATCCTCGTCCGCGAGTTGGCACGAGCTGAGCTTCGCAGAGAGCGCGTGCTGGGAACGGGGCTGTGGCTCCGAGCGGCCTCGCTTGGGGTCGGCGTCGTGGCGTGTTGGGTTGGGATTGTGGCGTTGGGATACCCGAAGGAAGTCGTTTACCTGGTGCTGATTGTCTCGTTGAACCTCCTGCTATCCAGCCGGATCGCTTCCGCGCGATCCTTCTTCGAGGCCGTGTTCCAGGCCGAGCTGCGGATGATGTTCCCCATGGCCCTTGTCTTGCTGGATAACCTCGTCTTCCTGATCCTGGTGCTCTGGGGTAGCAGGAGAGGTGCTGGCATCGTTGAGATCGCCTTTTTCTACACCCTCTCCAATCTCGGTGGGTTTCTGTTGCTCGCCTGGCGATTCTTCCGCGACAATCCGATTTCTTGGCACTTCGATCGTGAGCTTGCCAGATCGCTTCTCGTCCAGTCCGTCCCAGTGATGTTGTACCTCTGCTTCTCGAACCTGAATACGAGGCTGGACGTTCTCCTGGTCTCGCTTCTACGCGGGGACGCAGAGGTGGGGCTCTACACTTCCGCCACGCGGCTTGTTTTGCCCCTTACGCTGCTATCCACGCCGATCACCATGTCACTCTACCCGATTTACTCGCGTGCCTACCGGTCCGACCCGCAGTTGTTCGCGGACGTATTGTCCACCGGATTGAAGCTACTCGCACTCCTCGGCCTCGCCCTGGCCTGTGGCTTTTTCTTCAATGGGGAATGGGTGTACCGTCTTCTCTATCGCCCCGAATATGCCCCAGCTGCGAGGGCGTTCAGTCTGATCATGGCGGCTCTGGCGTTGATGTTCGTGACCTTCTACATGGTCGAGATCCTCATCGGTACCAATCGACAACATCTGGCCACCATCGTGATGATGATCGTCCTGATCTCCAACGTGGCGTTGAATCTGGTCCTCGTACGCCGATTCGGATTTGCTGGAGCTGCTTATGCGAGGTTAGCCACGGCGCTGCTGAGTTCCTCCGTGTTGACGTACTTAGTGCAGAGACATACGCGCGGCCATTTACTCAGGGATTGGCCGAGAGTGGCCGCCGTGGTTGTGATCGCTTGGGGTGTTTCCATCGCGGTGCGGCCGATGTCTCCCCCTCTGCAATGGCCAATCCTTGGGGCTTCAATCGCAGCCAGTGTGGTTCTGACCGGGTACTTCCGGCCGTGGGAGAGGGCGCTGCTGCTTCGGTTCATCGGAAAATCTCGGTGACATGGTCCGAGCATGGGCGTGCCGGGATCCAAGAAAGTCCTGATGCTTGTGACGACGGCCTTCGAACCTGACCCTCGCGTCTACAGAGAGGCTTTGAGTCTGCAGTCGCATGGGTACCAAGTGACGGTGGTAGCCTGGGACCGGGAAGCGCGGTTACCTTCGCTCGAGCGCTACGACGGCGTCACGGTCTGGCGCTACCGGAGAAAGGCCAAGGTGGGTGGGCGGTTCCGCCAGTTAGGCGGCTTCCTGGGATTCTTCCGTTACGCTTGGAAGAAACTCTGCCAGGACAAGTACGACATCCTTCACTGCCACGACCTCGACACGATGCCTGTGGGACTTGCCGCCCGGTTGAAGGGCATAAAGGTGGTCTTCGATGCGCACGAGGCGGACTATTACAATCTTTACCCGCCCCCTTTTCCGACGCTTTTCGAGGTGCTGGAAAGGCTCTCGGCAAGATGTGCCGATGGAGTGGCCCTGACGGTGGGGGTGCAATGGCAGAAATATGGGGGGTGGCACATCTCGCGCGCGGTGCAACTACGCAATGTACCGCCGCGCAGCTTTGCGGAGCGTGCAGCCCTCGAACGCCGAGACGATGAGCGGCCCTTCACGGTTGGGAGGATCGGGTTCATCAAGAAGGGCGTTGGCATCGAGGAACTCTTCGAAGCGCTGGCGCGACTGCGGCATGACGGCTACGAAGTGGAAGGGCTGCTGGCGGGGAAGCTGCACCCCGACATTCGGGCGGAGTTTGAGGAGCGGCTTGCCCGGGCGCCCTACGTACGATATGTGGGTAGCGTTCCCTATCCCGAGGTGCCGCGGTATTATGCCAAGCTCCATGTGGCTGTCGCAGTTTACACGCGATGGGAGGAGCACCGCTACATCACGCCGACGAAACTCCTGGAGTGTCTGGCTTGCGGCGTGCCGGTGATCGCCAATCCCGTCGGGGATGTCGCTCAGCTGGCGGAGAAGTACGGCGGCATCGTGCTGGTAGAGGAGCCAACGGCGGAGGCGCTGACGGAGGCCCTGCGGTCTCTTCTCTCGGAACCCAGTCGGCTTCAGCGGCTCCGGGAGGAGGTGGCCAGGACGAGGGGCGAGTTCACCTGGGAGACCATGGAGGAGCGACTTCTGACCCTGTACGCGGAAGTGCTGAAGTCGTAGGTATCCCCTCCGTGCCCCTTCTTGCGATGAGAGCGAGGGAGGAAGTTCGGAATCGGACAGCGAAATCGGAGGTGACCTCTTGCGGGATGGAAAAATCGGCATTGCGGTGATAGGCTGCGGACACTGGGGACCAAATCACATCCGCGTGTTCCGCTCGTTCCCCGAGGCGGAGGTACTGTGGGCCATCGACATCGATGAGTCCCGCCGCCAGCGTATCCGCGCCCTTTTCCCGGGCCTTCCCACGGAAAAGGATCCAAGGGTGGTCTGGGCTGATCCGGCGGTGGACGCGGTGGTGGTGGCAACACCCACCAAGAGCCACTTCGAGCTGGTGAAAGCGAGCCTCCAGGCCGGCAAGCACGTCCTCTGCGAGAAGCCGCTCTGCACCGCGAAAGGGGAAGGCCTCCAGTTGGCGGAACTGGCCGCGGCCAAGGGACTCCTGCTCATGGTTGGGCACGTCTTCCTGTTCAACCCGGGCATATTGAAGGTGAAGGAGCTGGTGGATGCTGGAGAGCTCGGGCAGCTCCAGTACGTTTCTGCCACCCGTACGAATTTGGGTCCGATCCGGAGTGATGTGAACGCGGCCTTTGACCTAGCTACCCACGACGTGTCCATCTTCAATTTCCTCCTCGGCGCCAAGCCGGAACTGGTTTCCGCGACGGGCGCCAGCTTTCTGCAGCCTGGGGTGGAGGACGTGGTCTTTGTGTCCCTGCGCTATCCGGGAGGCACATGGGCCAATATCCGAGCCAGTTGGCTGGACCCGAAAAAGGTGCGACAGATCACCGTAGTTGGCACCCGCAAGATGGTCACCTGGGATGACCTCGACCTGACGAGCCCGGTGGCGGTCTACGACAAGGGCGCCAACGCGGTGCCAGAATATGCCGACTACGGCGAGTTCCTCCGGGTGACCATGTGGGACGGCGACGTGCTCCTTCCGAAGATTCAAATGCAGGAGCCGTTGAAAAACCAGAACCAGTACTTCTTGGAGTGTCTGCAACGGGGGCGCGTGGAGAAGTCCGGCCCCGATTTCTCGGTGGAGGTGGTTGAAGTCCTGGAGGCGATTGAGGAGTCCCTACGGAAGGACGGCGCACCGGTGAGGCTGACCTGATGGCTACCTACTACAAACATCCGACGGCCTTAGTGGAGACGGAGGACGTAGGCGAGGGGACCCGCATTTGGGCCCTGACGCATGTGATGGGCGGGGTGCACATTGGGGCTCATTGCAATATCGGAAGCCACTGCTTCATCGAGGCCGGCGTGTGGATCGGCGACCGCGTCACGGTGAAGAATGGGAACATGATTTGGGAAGGGATCACCATCGAGGACGACGCCTTCATCGGGCCTCAGGTGGTGTTCACGAACGACCGTCGTCCGCGCTCCCCGCGTTTCCCTGGCGCTCGTGCCCGATACGAGACGAAGTCTTGGCTGGTGCCAACGCGGATCGGGCGGGGGGCCTCCATCGGTGCGGGTGCCGTCATCCTAGCCGGATGCGACGTAGGCCCCTTCGCCCTGGTCGGGGCGGGGGCGGTAGTGACGCATCCCGTTCCGGCCTACGCCGTCGTGTTCGGGAATCCCGCTCGCCACCAGGGGTGGGTCTGCGAGTGCGGCGACAAGCTACAGCCGCATGGGTCGAAGTGGCGCTGCCCGTCTTGCGCTCGCGTTTATGAACAGATCGGAGATGAGCTTCGAGCCCTTTCTTAGCCGGACTGGAGGAGAGATGGACGTCAAGGTGCCTTTCGTCGACCTGCGGATTCAGTACCGGAACCTGCAGTCGGAAATCGATTCGGCCATACGGGGCGTCTTGGAGCGCTGCGACTTCATCCTGGGGAGCGAGGTGGAGCGCTTCGAGCGCCGATTCGCCGAGTACCTCGGGGTCAAGCATGGCATTGGGGTGAGTAGCGGCCTGGATGCGCTGCATCTGGCCCTACGAGCCCTCGGGATTGGGCCGGGCGATGAAGTGATCGTGCCTGCCAATACCTTTGTGGCAACTGCTCTGGCGGTGAGCATGGTGGGCGCCAAACCCGTGTTGGTCGACTGCGTCCGGGAGACCTACAACATCGATCCGGCGCAAATCGAGGGAGCGATCACGGAGAGGACGCGGGCGATCATTCCAGTGCATCTCACGGGCCAGGCCGCTGACCTGGACGCAGTGCTCGCCATTGCCCGAAGGCACGGGCTTCGGGTGATCGAGGACGCGGCCCAAGCGCATGGGACGTTGTACAAGGGTCGGAAATGCGGCTCGATCGCCGAGGTGGGTTGCTTCAGCTTCTACCCGGGCAAGAACCTCGGCGCCTATGGGGATGCGGGATTGGTCGCCACCAACGACGACGCTCTGGCGGAAAGGATCCGTCGGTTGCGAAACTACGGCCAGCGGGTGAAGTACGAGCACGTAGAGAAGGGGGTCAACTGTCGCCTCGACACGCTGCAGGCGGCGGTCCTGAACGTGAAGCTCCGTTATCTGGATGAGTGGAATCATCTGAGGGCTCGGCACGCCGAAGCTTACCGGAATCTGCTGTCCGGCGTCGGTGACCTCCGCTTCCAGCAGGTCGCGGAGTTTTCCACCCACATCTACCATCTGTTCATCGTGGAGACCGAATATCGCGAAAATTTGCGGCAGTACCTCTCCAGCCACGGTGTGCAGACGGGGATCCACTACCCGATCCCCATCCATCTGCTGGAGGCGTATCGAGATTTGGGCTACGGGGAGGGTGACTTTCCGCGTACGGAATACCTGGCCAAACGCATGTTGTCGCTGCCCATGTACCCCGAATTGACGGAGGAGCAGATCAGCTACGTGGCCCAACGGATTCGCGAATTCTTCGACCGCAAGGGAGCAAGGGGCTGATGAATTCCATGCCGAGGCCGGAGGGCACGGGAGCCCTGTCCGAGAAAGCGCCGCAGTACCGGGAACGGGTGGCCATCGTCATCCCGATGTACAATGAGAGGGAGAATATCGGCCGTTGCCTCGATTCGCTCCTGGCTCAGGATTATCCCCAGGAGCTCCTGCAGATCGCGGTGGTCAATGGGATGTCCACCGACGGGAGCCGCGAGGTGGTGGAAGAATATGCCCGCCGCTTCCCGAATATCCGGCTCTTCGACAATCCGGCGCGGCTCACACCTGCGAACATCAATGTGGGCATCCGCAACACGGATAGCGATGTGGTGATCATCCTCGGGTCTCACACGACCGTGCGCCCTGATTTCGTGCGGAAGAACGTGGAGTACCTCAATCAGGTGGATGCCCCCGTGGTGGGTGGCACCCAGATCAACGTCGGGCATACGTATCTGCAGAAAGCCATCGGCCTAGCGATGGGATCTCCTTTCGGCATCACCAGTGCTCCCTACCGTTATCTGCGGAAGTCTCGCTTTGTGGATACCGTCGTGTACGCCGCCTACAGGCGGTGGCTCTTCGACCAGGTTGGCTATTTTGATGAGACATTGCCAATCGCTGAGGACGCCGAGTTCAACTGGAGGGTCCGGAAGGCTGGATACCGGATTTTCTATTCGCCGGACATTATTTCGTACTATTGCCCGCGCAAGACGCTGGGACGATTGGCCAAGCAGTTCTTCTGGTACGGGGTGCAGCGGATCAATGTGGTGCGAAAGCATCCGGACGCATTGAAGCCGCTGCACGTGCTCCCGCCCCTCGTTCTTCTCACGGGGGTGGGGCTTTTGGTGGCAAGCATCGTGAGGGGCAGTGTCCTGCCCGCTTTGATCGTGCTCGTCGCTGCCTACGCGGTTATCAACTTGGCCGCCTCGATCCACATCGCCTTGCGGGAAGGCTGGGTTTACCTACCCGTCTTGCCTCTTGCCTTCCTCACGATGCATCTGGCATGGGCAACGGGTGCGGTGGTCGGGCTGTTTTACAGGAAAAGGCCAGCCGCGTAGTCGGTCCTCGGGGAGTGGGGCTATGCCCAAGTGGTTTGCCAAGGTGGCCACGTTCGTGGTGGATGCGTTTGCGATCCAGGCTGCGTTTCTCACCTGGGCGGCCGTACGCCACGAGCTGGGTTTCTTCGCCGGCTTTGGGCTGGGCCACCGGATGCTGATCTCCAGCCTCCTCTGGCTTTACTGGGTACTCGTTTTCCTTTTCTTCGGTTTGTATCGGGGGTGGCACGCTCAGTCGAGGCTGGACGAATTTGTGGCCGTTACCAAGGGCGTGACCATCGGCGTAGCCATGATCTTTCTGGCCACTCTGGATCTGGAGAGCGATCTCGAGAGGCCCATCGCGCTCAGCCGGATTCTGATCGTGAGCTACTGGGCTTTCCTGGTGCTTTTCGTTGGGGCTGGGCGCATGGGGTTGCGCACGGTCCAACGGAAGCTTCTGGAGCGCGGGATTGGGCTGCGCCGCACGGTGGTAGTGGGAGTCAATGAGAAAGCGGTGCGACTGGCCCGCCAGCTCGAAGAGTTCCCGGCTCTGGGCTACAAGGTGATCGGCTTCGTGCAGACTACACCCGGCCATCGGGAGCGACAAAAGCTCGAGGAGCTGCCAGTGCTCGGGAATCTGAGGAATCTGCCTCACATCGTCCGGCAACATCAGGTGGAAGAGATCGTGGTGGCCCTGGAGGAGGACGAGCGCAAGCTCCTCGTGGACGTGATGGACCAGTGCGATGGCCTCCCAGTGGGGGTGAAGATCCAACCGGATTTGTACGACATCGTCCTGGGCCAGGCGCGGACTAACCAGCTTTACGGCGTGCCCCTGATCGAAGTGATGCCCCACCTCATGCCCCCGTGGGAAGAGCGGATGAAGCGGCTAATGGATGTAGTGGTCTCCGCGGTCGTACTGGTCGCAGGGATCCCGCTTTGGCTCCTGGTGGCGTTGGCCATTAAACTGGACTCGCCTGGTCCTGTGCTCTTCAAGCAGAAGCGCGTGGGCAAGGACGGCAAGATCTTCACCATCTACAAGTTTCGCTCGATGGTGGAGGGGGCCGAGAAGATGACGGGTCCGAAGTGGGCCGAGGAGGACGATCCTCGCATCACCCGCGTGGGGAGAGTCCTGCGGAAGCTTCGGATCGACGAGTTCCCGCAGCTCATTAACGTGCTCGCTGGCGACATGAGCTTGGTGGGGCCCCGCCCCGAGCGCCCCTACTTCGTGAGGCGGCTCAAACATCAGATTCCCTTGTACACTCGCAGGCTGCGCGTGAAGCCGGGCATCACCGGCTGGGCTCAGGTCAAAGGACACTACGATACCTCGATCGAGGACGTGCGCAAGAAGCTGGAATACGATCTGTTCTACATCGAGAACATGTCACTGCGAATGGACCTCAAGATCCTGCTGACGACCATTTACGTGGCTCTGGCAGGGAAGGGTAGGTGAGATGCTGGATCTACGCTTCATCCGCGAGAACCCGGACCTCGTACGTCAGGCCATCCAATGGAAGCGCGAGAAGGCCGATGTGGACCGGCTTCTGGAACTGGACGGCGAACGGCGGGCCCTCGTCGCCGAGGCGGAACGTCTCAAGCACGAACGCAACGTCGTCTCGGAGGAAATCGCCCGGAAGAAGAAACAGGGTCTTGATCCCCAGGGGGACATCCTGCGGATGCGCGAGGTGGCCGATCGGATCAAATCGCTCGACGCGCGCCTCCAGGAGATCGAGGCGCAGATGCAAGAGATCCTCACCTGGATCCCGAACATCCCTCATCCGAGCGTGCCCATTGGCAAGGACGAGCGCGATAACGTGGAAGTGCGCCGCTGGGGCGAGATCCCGGAGATGGACTTCGAGCCGAAGCCTCACTGGGAGTTGGCGGAAAAGTTGGGTCTCGTCGACTTCGCCCGTGCCTCCAAGATCAGTGGCTCCTTCTTCGTCAGCTTCCGCGGGATGGGCGCCCGGCTGGAGCGCGCCCTCATCAACTTCATGATCGATCTCCATGTTCGGAAGCACGGCTACACCGAGATTTGGCCCCCGGCGCTGGTCCGTCGGGAAACCATGTTTGGCACCGGCCAGCTACCCAAGCTGGAGGAAGACATGTACCGCGTCGAGCAGGACGACCTGTTCCTGATTCCGACGGCGGAGGTGCCAGTGACCAACCTTCATCGCGACGAAATCCTGGACGGCGCCGATTTGCCCCTCAAGTACGTGGCCTACACCCCCTGTTTCCGGCGCGAGGCCGGTAGCTATGGACGTGAGACGCGGGGACTGGTCCGGATCCACCAGTTCGACAAGGTGGAACTGGTCAAATTCGTTGAGCCCTCCACCTCCTACGATGAACTGGAGTCGCTGGTACGCGATGCGGAAGAGGTGTTGCAACTGCTGCGGCTTCCCTACCGGGTGGTGAAGCTTTGCACGGGGGAGCTGAGTTTCGCGGCCGCCATGTGTTACGATCTGGAGGTGTGGGCGCCCGGCGTGAAGAAGTACCTCGAGGTGTCGAGCTGCAGCAATTTCGAAGACTTTCAGGCCCGGCGCGCCAACATCCGGTACCGCCCAAGGGATGGGGGCAAGGCGCAGTTCGTCCACACCTTGAACGGCTCGGGTTTGGCTTTGCCCCGCACCGTGATCGCCATCCTGGAGAATTATCAGACGGACGAAGGGAGCGTCGTGGTACCGGAGGTCTTGCGCGATTACGTGGGCGTAGATGTGCTGAGATAAGCCCGACGGGCAGGGGCGGGAAACTCGGTTTGACGCCGGTGCCGGCGGCGCCGGCGTTTGTTTCAGATGACCTGCGGGAGGACGCCGATGGACTTCGTCTCGGAGTACCGGCTCCGCAAAGAAATCGTGGACGTCTGCAGCAAGATCTACCAGAAAGGATTTGTCGCCGCCAACGACGGCAACGTGAGCGTAAGGCTGGATGACGGGCGGGTGCTGATCACCCCCACCGGGGTGAGCAAGGGGTTCTTGAGCCCCGAGGAGCTGGTGACGGTGGATCTTTCGGGATCCGTGCTCAGCTGCGGAGCGCACAAGCCCTCGTCGGAGCTTCCGATGCATTTGTACATCTATCGGGAGCGGCCTGACGTGGGCGCGGTCGTCCATGCTCACCCCCTCTTCAGTACCGCTTTCGCGGTGGCCGGCGTCCCTTTGGACAAGAACGTGTTGGCGGAGGTCGTTCTCACGCTCGGGCCGGTTCCCGTGGTGGAATACGGGACGCCGAGCACTGAGGAGCTGCCCCAGGCTTTGGGCAAGTACATCCACAAGGCCGATGCCTTCCTCCTCGCCAATCACGGCGTGGTGACGGTGGGTTCGAGCTTGCTGGATACGTTTTGGAAGCTGGAACGCCTGGAGCACTTCGCGCAGATCAGCTTCATCGCCCGCCTGCTGGGCGGGGAGCGTCCCTTGAGCCCGGAGGAAGTCGAGAAGCTCAACCGCATTCGGGAAAGGCTCAGGATCCGGCGGGCTCTGGGGGCCTCGGAGGAGCACTGAGGGACTGTTGAGGCACGGATAGCCGTCACGGAACGCAGCGATTGGAGTCCGGCTTGCAATCGGCTGGCTGGCTTTCGGTGGTACCGCCCCTGGTTGCCATCCTTCTCGCGATCTGGACGCGCCAGGTGTACCTCTCCCTCTTCACCGGAATCTGGTTGGGCTGGACGATCCTTTCGGGATTCAACCCTCTTGCGGGGGCTGCCCGGGCAGTGGAGGCGATAGTGCGGGTTTTCCAGGACCCGGATAACACCAAGGTCGTTCTCTTCAGCACCCTCATGGGCGTGGTCATTGTCTATACGCAATACTCTGGCGGCATGCAGGGGTTTGTGGATCTTGTGGTGGGGCGTGGCTGGGTGCGAACGCGCCGGCAGGCCGGGCTTCTGGCCTGGCTTGTGGGCATGGTGATCTTCGTCGAATCCAGCATCTGCGTGCTCGTGGCGGGTGCTATTTCAAGGCCCCTCTTCGATCGCCTCCGCATCAGCCGGGAGAAGCTGGCGTACATTTGCGACTCCACTTCCGCCCCGAAATGCATCCTCATTCCCCTCAATGCCTGGGGGGCGTTCGTCATCGGACTTCTTTCGCAGCAGGGGATCGCGTCACCCGTGGAGGTATTCCTGCGGTCCATGCCTTACAATTTCTACGCGATTCTCGCCATCGGCTTGGTGCTTTTCACCGTAGTCGCGGACCGGGATCTGGGTCCCATGCGCGCGGCGGAGAAGAGGGTACGCGAGGACGGCAAGCTTCTCTGGGATGGGTCGGAGCCCCTTGTGTCGACGGATGTCCTCATGGTGGATACGAAGCCGGGGGTTCAACCACGCGCGCGTAACATGATCCTGCCCATCGCGGTGCTAGTGATGGCGATGCCGGCTGGGCTTGTGATCACCGGCGGCGGCAATTTGATGCGCGGTTCCGGCTCCACGGCGGTCCTCTGGGCTGTGCTCCTCAGCATTTTCGTCGCCGGCGTGCTGTACAGGGCCGAGAGGATCATGGGAGTGCGCGAGCTCAGCGATCAGTTCATGCGGGGAGCGGGCGGACTGATGCCCCTTGCTGCCCTGATGGTATGTGCCTTCGCTCTCGGGGCGCTTTGCCGAGAGCTTGAGACGGGCCCTTTCGTCGCGCAACTAGCTGGCCGCTGGCTGAGCCCAAAGCTGGTGCCAGCGGTGATCTTCGCTACAAGCTGTCTTATCGCCTTCGCCACGGGCACTTCTTGGGGCACCTTTGCCATCATGATGCCCATCGCGGTGCCGATGGCCGAGATCTTGAACGTCCCACTCGCTCCTACCGTGGCGGCTGTGCTGGGGGGTGGGGTGTTTGGAGATCATTGTTCCCCGATTTCGGACACGACGATCATCTCCTCCATGGCCTCAGCCTGCGACCACATCGACCATGTGCGCACTCAGCTTCCCTACGCCCTGCTTGCCGCAGGGGGAAGTTTGCTGCTTTATCTCTTGGTCGGTCTCGGGGTGGGCTGAGTTGGGCAAGATCGGCCTGATTTCCGATACCCACGGCTCCCTGCATCCTGAGGTCTTCGAGGCGTTCGCGGGCGTCGAGCTGATCCTCCACGCGGGGGACGTCGATTCCCCCGTGGTACTCTCGGATCTGGAAGTCCTAGCCCCTGTCCTTGCCGTGCGGGGCAATATGGACCGGAGCTTGTCGCTGACGGCTCTCCCGACCTTCCGCCTTGTCCACTGGGCAGGACGGTCCATCGCTCTGATTCACAATCTCGATCGCCTTGGGGAAGAGCTGACAGCGCGGCGTTTGCAGGAGGAGGAAATCCACGTCGTCGTCTTCGGACACACCCATGCCCAGGCTTGCTGGCGGGAAGACGGGCGTATGTACGTCAATCCGGGGACGGCCAAGGCGAATGCTGTGCGGCCAGGTGCCGCCCTGCTCTGGGTAGGAGAGGAAGGGGTGAGCGTCCAGCACCTCCGGTTCAAGAGGTGATCGGCGCGGGAGCTTCGGGGATGGGAGGAGCCAAGGCTGTACAGGGACCGCGGCGGATTTCGGTGATCATCCCTGCTTTCAATGAAGAGAGCACGGTGGGACAGGTCATCCGCGCGGTGCTGGAAGCGCCGATCGGTCGAAACCATCTGGAGGTGCTGGTGGTTGACGATGGCTCCACCGATGGAACGTGGGAACGGATCCTGGAAGTGCAGGACGCGCGCGTTCGGGCTCTGCGTCACCAACGAAATCTCGGCAAAGGCGCAGCGGTGCGGACGGCCCTCGCGCACGCCACGGGGGACGTGGTCCTCATCCAAGACGCCGACTTGGAGTACAACCCACGCGACTACCCCCGTCTCCTCGAGCCGATTCTTCAAGGCAGGGCCGACGCCGTCTACGGATCCCGGTTTGTGGGAAGCGAGCCGCATCGGGTCCTGTACTTTTGGCACTACGTGGGCAATCGCTTGATCACCTTGCTCTGTAATGCCTTCACGAACCTCAACCTCAGCGATGTCGAAACCTGTTTCAAGGCCCTGCGGAGGGATGTCCTGAGCCAGCTGCGTCTCCGGGAGAATGGCTTTGGCTTCGAGATTGAAGTCACGATGAAATTGGCCCAGCTCGGCTGCCGCATCTACGAGGTGGGAGTGTCCTATTGGGGTCGATCCTACGCCGAGGGAAAGAAGGTCCGTTGGATCCATGGGGTCCAGGCAGTCTGGCTCATTTGCAAATACGGGCTACTGGGGATGATGTCGCGGCTCTTCCGTCGGCGGGCTTCTGCGGCGCCGATCGCGAGGGATTCTACCGGAAACACGCAAGCGTAGGCTGGCGCTTGTCGTGACGCCGGCCGCGTGCGATTCCCGAAGGGAAGGGATATACCAGAGTGGACGCCGCGCAGCGAGAAAAGGAGCATGAGCTCATCCGCCGGGCGATCGAGGGCGATCCCAAGGCCTTTGAGTGGATCGTCCAGCGGTACCGACCGGGTCTCTACCATCTCGTCTTAAAGATGGTACGGAATCCGCAGGAGGCCGAGGACATCGTCCAGGAGAGCTTCATCAAGGCGTACCAAGCCCTTCCCAGCTTCAGCGAGGAATTCGCCTTTTCCACCTGGCTCTACAAGATTGCCATCAATCACTGCATCGATTCCCTCCGTAAGAAGAAGCTCCCCACACTTTCCCTGGACAAGCCCATCGAAGCTAAAGACGGCGACGTCCAACGGGAGCTCCCCGACCGGGGACTGACGCCGGAGGGTAGCCTCCTTCGCACGGAGCGCCATCGGCTGATCCAAGAGGCCATCGAACGTCTTCCGGAGCATTACCGCACGGTGATCGTCCTCCGCCACCAGGAGGAGAAGTCCTACGAAGAGATAGCGCAGATCCTCCACCTCCCCCTCGGGACCGTCAAGGCGCGGATTTTCCGTGCACGGGAATTGCTCAAGAAGATGCTCAAGCCAGCCCTGTTCCCGTGAGCGCGGCCAAGGGTTGCAGGTACCCCGTGGCGGGCCAAATGGGGCACAGGAGGCGCGTCGTGCGTGAGGCGCATGCCGCGGAGGGGACCGAACCATCAACCCCAATCCTCCTCCGATGCGGTCCGTCGGGGATCCTCCTGAGGAGGGTCGGAGGTGCAGCTCAACAGAGGAATCGGATGGCTTCGGGCTGGATCCTGATGCTCACAGGAAGGGCGCCGCTAAGCTCGCCGTCCATCTCCACGTGTGTCGTTTCGCCGGAGGCGACGTCCAGCTGGCGGGCCGGAAAGGTCTGCACCTTGGGATGTTCGGCAAGCGTCCCGCGGTATAGGCGGCTCAAGTTGGCGATGACTTCTCGGCGCGTCACGTCGCCGACCACCACGATGTCGAGGTAGCCGTCGGTGAGGGAGGCTCGGGGCGCCACCCACATTCCGCCCCCGAAGTACTGGCCGTTCGCCACGATGACCGAGCTGGCCACGACATGCATGGTCTCCCCGTCCTCGAGGGAAATGCGGAGATTCTTATTTCGGTAGTGCCGGAGAGTGACCAGTAGCCCCCGCAGAAAACTCAGTTTTCCCCCGAGCCTCTTGGAGCGGGAGTTCACGTATTGCACCAGTTCCCCGCCGAAGCCGATATCCGCGATGTTCACGAAATAGCGTTGGTTTGCGCCCTGCGGCGGGCCGGGGAAGGTGGCCAGCCCCACATCCAGTCGTTTTTCGTGCCCCGAGAGCAACTGAGTCGCTGCCCTCTCGGGGTCGCGCGGCAGCTCCAACGTCTTGGCGAAGTCGGAGCCGGTTCCGTGAGGCAGGAGGGCCAACGCAGTGCGCTCGTGCTTCGGGTGAGAGAGATACCCGTTGACTACTTCGTTCAGGGTCCCGTCTCCTCCGTGTACGAGGATGACTTCGGCACCTTCCTCGACCGCCTGGAAGGCCAGGCTCCGCGCGTGACCGGGTCCGGCCGTGAGCTTCGCTTGGAACGGCGGCAAGAGATCGCGCAGGATCCTCGAGGTGCGTGGCCAGCGTTTTCCCGTGCTTCCGTTCGCGCTGATGGGATTGACGATGACGGCCCACATCGATGGTCAACTTTCGAGATGAACCTGGATAGATGCGTTTTGCGATTCGGCTTTTCCATCGCATCTGCGTAGCCCGGTGGCGCGCCGCGACCGCGAAGCGCGCAAGACCGACTTAGCTGGTCGGCAGCTTGCGGCTCCCGGGCTTCACCAGGGGGATTCCCTGCCGGCACAACGGACATTCTTCGGGGCGGTAGGTAACGACGTGCATGGCGAACGCGGCCGCGAAGGGGACATCGAAGCTGGCCCGGCCGGAGCTGCGATCGACGATGGCGCCCACACCCACCACCTCGCCGCCGCCGGCCCGTACCAGTTCCATCACCTCCTGCACGGAACCTCCGGTCGTCACGACGTCTTCCACCACGAGCACCCGCTCGCCGGGGCGGATCGAAAAGCCGCGGCGGAGGGTCATCCGCTCGGACTCGCGCTCAGCCCAAATGGCTCGCACGCGCAGCAGCCTTCCCACCTCTTGGGCGACCACGATCCCGCCCATGGCAGGGGCGATCACGGTCTCCACCCCGGCCTGCTCGAAATGGCGAGCGATTTCCCGGCAGAAGAGTTCCGCGTACCAGGGGTACTGCAGGACCAGCGCGCACTGGAAGTACTGCGGGCTGTGGAGGCCGGAGGTCAGCAGGAAATGTCCTTCGAGGAGAGCGCCTGTCTCGCGAAAGATCCGCAGGGCTTCGTCTCGATCCAAGATTCACCTCCCACGGTATCGGTTGATCTGGTTTCGGAAAGACTCGGCTGCCTTCGCCGCCGCCTCGGCGAAATCGGGGCCGCCGGAGGCATACAGGATGGAGCGACTCACATTGAAAATCGCCCCGAGTCCCTCCGAATCGACGGCCGCCGGGACCACGCGATCGATGGGCCCGCCCTGTACACCGATGCCTGGCACGAGGAAGGGCAGTTCCGGTACGAGCGATCGCAGGGTCTCCAGCGGCTCGGGGTGCGTCGCTCCTACCACGAGACCGAGGTTGTCCCGCTCGTTCCAACTCCGGGCCAGGAGCGCTACGTGCTCGTAGAGCCGGCGGCCCTCGGAGGAGACATACTGGAGATCACTCGCCCCGGGGTTGCTGGTGAGGCAGAGCAGGAAGGCGCCGCGCGCCGGATCCTCCAGGAAGGGGGCCACAGCATCGTGGCCCATGTAGGGGTTCGCCGTGACGGCGTCGGCGCCGAGGATGGCAAAAGCGCTTCGGGCGTAGAAACGCGCGGAGTTCCCGATGTCCGCCCGCTTGGCGTCGTAGATCTTCAGCAGGTCGTTCGGGATGGCCGCCACCGTGGCCTCCAGCACCGCCCACCCCTTGGATCCCAGAGCCTCGTAGAAGGCGGCATTCAGCTTGAAAGCGGCGGCGAACGGGGACGTCGCCTCGATGATTGCGCGGTTGAAGGCGAGGATATCTCCCCGCAGGATGGCCGGCAGGCGATCCGGATCGGGATCGAGTCCCACGCAAAGGAGCGAGTCGCGCGCACGACACACCTGCCGCAAACGTTGGTTGAAGGGAATGGAGCTCATGTTCTTCCTCGTTCGGGTTCAGCGGACGGGAAGATAGGTGAGGCGTTCAAGGAAGACAAGGGAATTCTCTCGCAGGATTCCGGAGGCGGCCTGGTGCAAGGGAGAGTGGGGCTTACGCGGAGGGACCCAAAAACCGATTGATTTGCCGAGCTGGTTTTGTTATATTTGCGCTCGCTGTGAGGGCGTAGCTCAGGAGGCAGAGCAGCGGCCTTTTAAGCCGTTGGTCGTGGGTTCGAATCCCGCCGCCCTCACGAACAGGATGGGTGAACGCGTCCATAGCTCAATTGGTAGAGCAACTGACTCTTAATCAGTGGGTTCCAGGTTCGAGTCCTGGTGGACGCACGGGAGGCCCCGCGAGGAACTGTGCGGGGCCTTTGACGTTAGACTGAACGGATCCTCGGGGACGAAACGGTTTCGACGGGGGTGAAGAGGTCAGGAGTGGCACGCCGGGGTTCCTCGGTGCCCCGTCAACAAACCGAGGGACAAAGTAAACGCAGACTATGCGTATCCTCTGGCTGCCTAATTAACGGCAGTCACGCTCCTCTCGGGTTCCGCCCGTCGACCTGAGGGAGAGCGTCGGCCAGACGGGCTGGCTCGAATCCTCGCCCCGGGGATTCGGGCAAGACAAGACGGGGCTGGCTCCGCGGCAGCCTGGTCCGTTGCGCTGCCTGGAGCGAGAAGGAGCAGCGGACTAAGCGTGTAGAGGCTCCTCGCCAAACACCTCCGGACGTGGGTTCGACTCCCACCGTCTCCACCAACTGGGGCAAGCCTCGAAGCTCGAGGTTTGCCCCGATTTGTATCCGACCGCCGAACGGCCATCCGGTGAATCCGTGGATTTCCCGTGACGCGACTGGCGGGAGGTGGGCTCTCCCGCCCCGGTCCTTCGGGCGAATGGGCGCCAAGGTAGCCTTTTCGAGTGGTCGGCGAATAGCAAGAGGGAGCGGAAATGGAACCCAAAAGACCCATCGGCTTCGATCAGGAGCGTCTGACTGAAGAGCAGCTTGCGTGGTTACGGGAAACGGCGCGGCGCGCCAGAGGCGACATCCTGAAGATGACCACCCTGGCCAACTCCGGTCACCCGGGCGGCTCCATGTCCTCTATTGAGATTTACCTCACGGTCTGGTCCTGCGCGAACGTGGATCCGGGCGACCCGTATCACCCAGACCGGGATCGCATTGTCGTGAGCCACGGCCACACCTCTCCCGGAGTATACAGCGCACTCGGCAGGCTCGGCTTCGTAAACCTGGATGAGGCCATCGCGGGTTTCCGGCTTGCCGGCACTCTCTTCGAGGGACACGTCGAAAGGCACGTGCCCGGAGTGGAGTGGAGCACTGGCAACTTGGGGCAAGGCTTGTCAGCGGCCTGCGGTTTTGCCCTCGCCAGCCGCCTCTGGAAGCGCCCATTCCGCGTCTTCGCCCTGATGAGCGATGGGGAACAGCAGAAAGGCCAGGTCTCGGAGGCGAGGCGCTTCGCCCGCAAGTACGGGCTAACGAACCTCACGGCGGTGATTGACTACAACCAGATCCAGATCAGCGGACACACGTACGAGGTCATGCCGCAGAACATCCGCGCCAACTGGGAGAGCGACGGCTGGCGCGTGCTCGAGGTCGATGGGCATGACCCGCAGGCCATCTACCAGGCTCTGCGCGAGGCGGTGAAGGACGAGGACCACCTCGTCGTGATCCTCGCCCACACGGTGATCGGAAAGGGCGTTTCCTTCATGGAAGACAAGCCGGATTACCATGGCAAGGCCGTCTCCCGCGATCAACTGAGCCGCGCGCTCGAGGAGCTGGGTCTGGAGAACGATCTGGAGCGGTACGAAGCTCTGCGCAAAGAGCTGGCTGGCCGACCCGCAAGCCGGCCCCAGTTCCCCGCACCGATCTTCCGGCTCGACGTCGGCACGCCGCGGACCTACGGGCCAGAGCAGAAGACCGACAACCGCAGCGCCTGGGGCAATGCGCTGAAGGACATCGCCCTTCTGAATTGCGGGCACAACGAACGCAGCCCCATCGCCGTGTTTGATTGCGATCTGGCCACCTCGGTGAAGACCGACGGGTTCGCCGCCACCTGTCCGAACGCCTTTTTCCAGGGAGGCATCCAGGAGCACAATACGGCGGTGATTGCCGGCGCCTTATCCACCCAAGGTGTGGTCACATTCTGGGCTGACTTCGGGGTCTTCGGCATCGATGAGGCCTACAATCAGCATCGTCTCAATGACATCAATCACACCCATCTGAAGCTTGTGACCACCCATGATGGCTTGGATGTCGGCGAGGATGGGAAAACGCACCAGTGCATCGACTACGTCGGCGTCCTCCGCAATCTGTACGGATTCCGCGTGATCGTCCCCGCGGATCCGAACCAGACGGACCGGGTGGTGCGCTACATTGCGACGCAAACGGGCAACTTCGCCCTCGCAATGGGGCGCTCGCCCATCCCCGTAATCCTGGACCTGGAAGGGAAGCCGCTCTTCGGTGGCGACTACCGCTTCGAGTACGGAAAGGCAGATCTCGTCCGCCCGGGAACGCGCGCTGCGATCGTGACGATGGGATCCATGGTCTACCGTGCCGTGGCCGCCTGGGAGAAGCTGAAGGCGATGGGGATCGACGTGGCCGTGTGGAACTTCTCCTGCCCGATCGATCTGGACGGAGAGGCGTTGGAGCGCGCGGCCGAAACCGGCCTTCTTGTCACCTACGAGGATCACAATGTCCGGACGGGCCTGGGCTGCTCCGTGGCCAATGCTCTCGCAGAAAAGGGGCTCGGGGCTCGTCTGGTGAAGCTGGGTATCCCCCATTACGGGGCCTCGGGGAAGCCGGACGATCTCTTCAAGTTGCACGGGCTCAGCGTGGATCACCTGATCGAGGCGGTGCGCTCTCACCTCGCCTGAGCCTCCCCAGCAATGAGCCCTCGCACCGCGCCCGCCGCCTTTGGCGGCGGGCTTTCTTCTTTTTTTTCCACGGACCGCTGGGGAGGTCCCGCGTCTGTCGCGAGAACACGGAGCAGAGGCGCACGCTCGTTCAGGGCCTGTGGCCACAGTGGAAACGCGGGAATAGAGTCACGAGGCAAGGGGTTCTCCTTTACCGGGCGCGGGTGGGGATCGGGAGAGGCGTTGCCCGCGCCCGCGGGAAAAGGCGAACTGAGGATGGACCAATGGAACGTCGGCGCGAAGGGACGGAGACGGTGGTGATCCCCATCGTCGGTATGCATTGCGCTTCCTGTGTGGAGCAGGTGGGCCGGGCTCTGCGCACGGTGGAGGGGGTGCTGGATGTCCGGGTCAATCTGGCCACGGGGCAGGCGGCATTGGACATAGACGATACTCTGCCGCCGGTGGAACAGCTTTTCGCCGCAGTCCGTGGTGCCGGCTATGACGTTCAGACTAAGGAATGCAGGGGGCGGGTGGAAGGGATGTCCTGCGCCTCCTGCGTGCACCGGGTGGAGAGCGCGCTCCGCGGCGTGCGTGGGGTGATCGATGCGAGGGTGAACCTGGCTAACGGCATGGCCAAGGTCACCTTCATCCCCGGACTGACGACAGCCGATGAAATGGTCCGAGCGGTGGAGGAAGCCGGGTACCGCCTCTTCTTGGAAGCGGAAGAAAGCCCCGAGGTCCCGGAAACGACGGCGGCAGATCTCGCTCTGGTGCGTCGGACGCGGAGGCGGCTTGTCCTCGCTTGGGGGTTCACCTTGCCGATTGTGGGCATCATGCTGGCCGAGATGCTCGGACGGCCGTGGCCGTCGCCGGTCGCAGGAACCCTCCTGATGATCGCATTGGCTCTCCCAGCAGTATTCGGGGCAGGCTGGGAGACCCTGGGACGAGGATTTGCTGCTGTGCGGCGCGGCCGCGCCACGATGGACACCTTGATCAGCCTCGGGTCGGTCATCGCCTTCCTCACTGGGCCTCTGTCGCTGGGTTTCCCTGTGGCCAACTATGCCGGTATCGCTGCCATGATCATGGCTTTCCACCTCTCGGGCCGATATGTGGAGGCCAAAGCGAGGGGGAAGGCCTCGCAGGCCATCCGCAGACTCCTCGAGCTCGGGGCGCGGACGGCCCGGGTGTTGCGGGAAGGCCGGGAAGTGGAGGTCCCCGTCTCGGCGCTGCGGGTCGGGGACGTGATGCTCATCCGGCCGGGCGAGAAAATCCCCACCGATGGCCTCGTGATCGAGGGGGAGACCAGCGTCGATGAGTCGATGGCCACCGGGGAGTCTCTGCCGGTGGCGAAGGGGCCGGGGGATTTCGTAATCGGCGGGACCATCAGTCGGGACGGGTTCATCAAGGTACGCGCCACCCGTGTGGGACGCGACACCTTCTTGGCACAGGTGATCCGGCTAGTGGAGGAATGCCAGACCTCGCGCGTCCCAATCCAGGAGTTCGCGGATCGTGTCACGGGGGTCTTCGTGCCCGTGGTGCTGGGGATTGCCCTGCTCACTCTCGCGTTGTGGCTGGCCTTCCCGGGCGCAATGACCCGCCTCGTTTCCCTCGGGACATTCCTGCCTTGGGTGAACCCCAACCTCGGGCCGACGACTTTGGCCATCCTTTCCCTTGTGGCGGTCCTGGTCATCGCTTGCCCCTGCGCCCTAGGCCTGGCTACTCCGACGGCCATCATGGTCGCAAGCGGGGTGGGCGCCGGGCATGGCATCCTAATACGGTCTGGCGAGGCCATCCAGCTCCTGCGTCAGGTCAAGATGGTCGTCTTCGACAAGACGGGCACGTTGACGCGCGGCGAACCCGAACTGATGGGGATCGCCATCGCCACCGGCTGGCGAGAGGAAGAAGCCCTGCAGCTCGCGGCCTCGGCGGAGAGCGGGAGTGCGCATCCCATTGCTCAGGCCATAGTGCGGGCGGCGGAGCGGCGAGGGATCGAACTCCGGCCGGTTGCGGACTTCCGCACGGAGCGAGGACGGGGCGTGAGCGCGTCGGTCGACGGCCGAAGGGTTCTGGTGGGAAATCGGGCGTTCTTGGAGGAGGCCGGGATCGACCTGCAAGTCCTGGCCCCCGCGGCAAAAGAGGCAGAGGGGAAGGGGAGGTCGCCGGTGTTCCTCGCGGTGGACGGCGCTCCGGTGGCCGTGTTGGCTGTCGGGGACCAGCTGCGGCCGGAGGCGAAGGAGGTCGTCGGCGCTTTACGGCATCTCGGCATCCGGACGGCTTTGATCACGGGGGACAACCGGTTCGCTGCCCTCGCCGTGGCGGACGAGCTGGAGATCGACCACGTTCTCGCCGAGGTGTTGCCCCAGCAGAAGAGCGATTTCGTTCGCAAGCTCCAGCAGGACTACCGGCCCGTCGCTTTTGTCGGCGATGGGATCAACGACGCGCCCGCCCTGCGCCAGGCCGACGTCGGGATCGCCATCGGCTCCGGAACCGACGTGGCCATTGAGGCCAGCGACGTCACCCTCGTGCGGAGCGATCTGCGCGGAGTCTTGCAGCTCCTCCGGCTGAGCCGCGCCACCTTCCGAAAGATCCGGCAGAACCTCTTCTGGGCTTTCTTCTACAATGTGATCATGATTCCCGCCGCGATGGCTGGCTGGATGCACCCCCTGCTGGCGGAATTGGCCATGGCCACCTCGTCCATCACCGTGGTCACGAACGCCAATCTCCTGCGGCGCCTGCGCCTACGATGAGCCGCGGATTTCGGCGCGGCGGACGGATTTCTCGTTACTCAGCACCTGGGCCAATCCGAAACGGACGTAGACATGCGGCGACTCAGCCCGCGGCCGAACGGAAAAGGTACCCCACCGTCTTTCCCTCACCGAGGAAGGGGAAAGTGCATCTCGGCTGACCCCCTTCATACGAAATTCGAGCAGAAGGAGCAGTCGCCCATGCGGCAGCCGTACTTGTACAGCTGGATCAAGCCCTGTTGCAGCGCGGCCGTGGTGACGGATTGGCCTGCTTCGTCCGGGCACTTCCACAGGCGGGCGCCCATCGCGCGGAGGATCTCGTTTTCGGGCAGCTTGGGGCAAGTGGCGTAGGCTTCCTCGGCCGCCGCGCGGAGAATGCCGTCGCCCGTCTCCTCCGCATAGGCTACGAGGATCGGCAGGACGATGTTGATGATGATATCCCGGGCGCGATCCCGTCCGAGGAGCTGCGGCGCCCGCCCTGCTCGATACCGTTTGCCCGTGAGAAAGCAATCTCGCTGCGACCAGAAGCCCCAGGCCTCCACCACGAGGGTTCGCTCCAGCTCCTGATGCAAACGCCCGCGAAGCTGAGCCGCTTGCCGCAGCAACCGGCTCCAGCTCCCAAGGAATCCCTCCTGGCGATGCCGGACCACGAGCACAGCCATGGCCGCGATGCGCCGGGTGGGGAAATTGGCTGGGCGCAAGCGGAAAAAGCGCCAGTCCACCGCCGTCAGCGGATCGGTCTTCCGGCGGTTCGGGTAGGACTGCCACAGGGAGGACTGGCTCCGGATGAACTCCGACGCCAAAGGCTCCGCATCCTGTGGAGCGGCTGCGAGGAGCCCCGAAGCCCCGAGCAGCCAGGCCTGCACGTGGGCCACAGCCTCCGCATCGGGGTAGCCTTGGGCAAAGTGCCAGAGGTCCGACACGGGCATCCGATCCGCAAGCACCCGCGCCGGGGCTTGGTTCTTCGAGTACCCGAGGGCTTCGAATATTCCCCGGTAGGCAACGTGGTCCCAATCGGCATATTGCCGCTCTTCCCGGAAGCGGTCGATCTTCAGCTGGAGGCGCTGGGAGGAAGCCTCGGAGATGGCCCGGAGCTTTTGGCTCTCCGAGGCCAATGCCAGCGGACATCCTCCGTCGTCCTTCGTCGGAGCGCCTGCGGCGATTTGGCGCCGTTCCATCTCCTCCGCGGGAGTCGGGAGGTGCTGATCGAGGTCCACGATCGGGACCTTAGCTCCGTCCGCCCGCACTGTTCGCGCGCGCGAAGAGCAGCCGCAGGTCACGATGTGCAGCACGACGTTATTGTACCTCGGGTCGCGGTGATGGCCGTGCCGCACCCAATCCTCCGCGGTGGGATGGATTTCGATATCGCCGTGAATCAGTCGGCCATCCATGCGTAGGGTCGCGTCCCGATAGTCCGGCCCAGCGTCGCGATTGGGCGTGCCCGGCGACAGGATCTCCACCACGCGGCCGTCGAGCGTCCGGAGCTCCTTCCCGGCCAATTGCCTTTCCCAGAGACGGTGCAAAAAGGACTCGGCTGCGGGCTCCTGCACTTTCATGCCTTCCCCCCGTGATGTGGGACTTCAGTTCGCCAGAACGACAGGCAGGATCGTTTCTCCGAGGTCAACCGGAACGCGCCGGTCTCCGGAGATCTCGTGGAGGACCCGAAGGACCCGCTGTTTCCCTGTCTGTTCCTGCAGGCGTAGCTGAAATTGCGCCCGGTGATTCCAAACGTCCGACGGCGAAACTGGCAAGCGATGGACGTCCCGGTTCAGCCCGGACTGGTCCTCAAGGAGAGGGCTGTCTGTCGCGTGCTCGCTGCGGGAGGCGGGAAGGAAGTCGCTTGGGCTGCGGGGGATCGGCTTGCCCCGGTCCGGATCAATCCTTTGGAGAATGCGGGGACGTTGCCGGACCGCCCGATCCGCCCTGCGATCCGTGGTCGCATAGGTGGACATCGGCTCGCACTCTGCGGGCAACTCCTCGAGCTCCTTCCCCCAGGCGGAGCTGGCGTTGCCGGGATCCGCACTCCCGCGAGCAGCCCGGCGGCGCGTTCCAGCCCTCTCTCCGGCCCCGAAACGGCTTGCCGCGCCTTCTCGGGAGGCATGGGGCTCCTGCGCGAAAGGCAGGGAGAAGCGGCCCATGATGATCCTTCGCCTCTTGCGGCCGAGGATACGACGGCAACGCACATCCTTCTCGCTCGCCGCCGAAGATGAAAGATCCGCGATCCCCAGCAAGGAATGGCTAGCTTCGGGCAACGGAGAACCTCCCCCGCCACAAGGACGTGCTCGCACAGCGGGACCCGCCTCCTTTGGCGCCCATCGGTGCCGAGAGGCTCCCGAATCTGCCCCCTCTCGCAACCTCCGCTCGTCCTGACTGAGGAATGCCTCCCGGTATGTGGGGCGCCGAGGGGCTACTCCGTTTTGGGCTTTCGCAGCTCCTCGATCTGGGCCTCTTTCTGGGCGATCCGCTCCTTGAGCTCGTCCACCTTGGTCACCGTATTCTGCAGCGTTTCATCGTCGGCCAGCGAGGCGAGTCGATCCTCCTTGGCAAGCTGGTAGACGTGCTTGCCGAGCAGGGTGAACTGGCGGTCGATTTCCCGCTTCAGGCTGAGGATGTCGACGCGGATCTGCCCGATCTTGGTGAGGCGCTGCGTGCTGTCGATGGCCTTGCTGATGAGCTCCGAAGCCTTCTGCCGATAGTCCTCCCACTTGTCCTGCATCGGGTTCACCTCCCTTCCGGATCGGGTGAGGAAGCCAAAAACTCCCCTTGCGCTCTGAAATTTACGCCCGATCGCCGGCGAAGTCAAGAAGAAGCCCTGCGACGGCGGGTTGGGAGGCTTTTTCACTCGCGGGGTCGGAGAAGCGCAGCCGCCTCAAGGCGGAAGTGGATGGCGCACGCGCTCGAGCCGGGGACGGCGGAGCTCGAGTCGGCCGTCCACGAACACGCAGAACCCCTGTCCTCGACGGTATCGATCTCCGGTTCGGTCCCAGAGGATCGTGAGGGCGTGTCGGTGGTACGGCACGTGATCGAGGCAGAAGAAGTCCCACGCGTCCGGAGGCACTAGCGAATCGACCTCCAGCGTGTCGTCCGCTCGGGGGATGAGCCCCACCAGGCCCGTGATCACCAGGTCGCAGAAGGTGGAATGGTTGTAGTAGCGGCCACGAGGATCCTCGTCCCGCAGCCACCGGCCGGTTCTTTCGTCCTGATACTCGCCGATGTACGGCTTGCCGTCCTTCTGGTGGCTGCGCGCGTAGGTGCGGAGCGCATCGAGGTAGTCCCGCCGCGAGAGGGGATGGTGCTGGTAATGATGGAGGAGATTGGCCAGAGCGGTGAGGGTCTGAGACGTAGCGAAGGGCCAGATGGCGCCGTCCCATTCGCAGGATCCGACGCCGTGGGATCGGAAGCGTGGATGCCGACGCTCGGCGGTCGTCAGCCCCCAAGGGGCGCGGAAGCCGGAGGTGTCCAGGATCTGCAGCCAGGCTCGGCCGTAGTCCTCCCGGTCCTCGGGCAGGCGGAATTGCCAGGGGATGAAGCCGATGGCCTCCCGCGCGTCGGAAAGCCCATCTCCCTCGAGGCGCACTTTGAAAAAGAGCGCTTCGGCGTCCCACAGGAGGCGTTGAACGCGCTGGCGCAAACTATCGGCCTCCCGCGAAAAGCGAAGGGCGAGCTCCCCGTTCCCCGCCACACGGGCGAGGGCGGCGATGGCCTGGGCGTTGGCGAACTGGTAGGAGTTGAGGGTGGGGCGCAGGTGCTTCGCGGTGCGCGAGCCGCTGATGGATTCCTCCATCCCGTCCCGCACATCATATTGCCAGTAAAGGCCCAGCGGGGAGAGACGCTCGGCCTCCCAGGCCAGGTAGTCGCGCACCAGAGGATCCAGCAGCTCCAGGGCGAAGCTCGTGTCGCGATGCACGAGGAAACGCGCGTAAACTGCATCGGCGAGCCAGTTGCTGTAGCGGTGAAGATGAGGCTGAGGGGCGCCATCGCTTCCACGGAGCCAGAAACGGAGGTAGTCCCGCAAGGCGCGCTGATCCCAGAGCCAGCGCCCCTCGTACACGTGATGGCCCAGCGCGCAGCTGATCGTGTTGAAGGGCCCAGCATGTTTCACCGGAAGGATGAACTCCGTGATCACGTAGCCCTGAGGGGTTTGCCGGATGTGCTTACGATACGTCCACCACCGGAAGTAGTAGGTGCGTTCGATGAGCGTGTCCGGACAATCGAAGTAGGGGATGTTCGCGGCCATCCAGTCCAACACCTGGCCATTGGGGATCCCGGATTCTTCCACGGCCACATCGATCTCGTTGAAGTAGCGCACGTAATGGGCGAAATCGGCGGGGGAAAGAACAGGACTGTGGGCAGCTCCACCCGCGAGCGCCCCGAGGGACACAGGGACGCTCAGTACGAAGAGAAGGCCAAGGCGCCGAAGAAGAGGGGGTCGCAGTACCGTGCCTCGAGTCGCCTGTAGGGCCATGCTCCACACCCCGATGCCGGACGATCCCACTCGTGCCCGCGGAAAACTAGCATCCCCCGAGGCCTGCGGGCTTTCCCTCCTCCCTTGGACCTTGCTCTTGAGGTGGACCCATCCTTCCCGGAGGACTTCCGCCGCAGCGGATAGCTGGCGAATTGGGCCGGCTGCAGCCCGCTCCGCGGAGATCGATCGCCCTTCTTGCGGACCGCGGGCCAGGGGGCCTTCGCTCGCTTGACGATCGTTTCGCGCTACTCCTCCGACTTGACCGCGCGATGGCGGACGGTCCGGCCCGCTTTCGGAGGGTTCGTCCCTCGCGCGGATCCCACCTCGGGCCTGCGAGGCGGAGTCGTCTGCCCCCCTCGCCCCGAGGATGGTCCGAGGAGACGGCCCAAAGAAAGAGCTCGCGCCTCCCCTTCTCGCCCCGCTTCAGGGTTCCTCGGGCTCTCGTCCGCCTCGGCTGACTTGCGTTTCCGGGCGAGCCTTCCCTGGAGAGGGATTTCCACGAACCAATGTACACCCTGGCCCCGGAAGATGCAAGCAGGTCGGACGGCACCGACGGGAACCCTCACCCTGTGGTTTTCCGGCCGTTCCACGCCAGTGTGCCCGGTTGGATGGTTCGCTTGCGGGCCCGTCCGGACCGACGGCAGCTACGGTATGCGGATCACGGGGCCTCACAAGGGCGCGGAACCCGGCTGACCATCGGGAGGAAGGTGGGCGCGAGAAGGGCAGCTCCTAAAGAAACTCGTCCTCTTGTCGATGAAGGCGGTGGAAATCGTGGATCTTCCCGCTGAGCCGGCGGTGACCGCGTTGCAAGGTGGCAGATCGGCGGGAAGACTAACCCAGCTGCCGGCTCGGCAAAGGTGCGCGCGAAGAGGGCGAGGGCTCGAGGTGGATCAGCCACCTCGTCGGGTCGATTCCGTCTACGCAGGCGAGCGGGAGGTGGGGTATATATTAGCTGCCAGATTAGAGAGGGGGCTGAGAAGCGAGGAGTGGCTCGTTTCGCTGCTGTCTCCGTGGCCTCGAGGGCTTTGCTCTGGCCCGCGTCACCTGCGGACCGTCCCGCGGTCACCGAGGGTGGGGATCCCGTTTGCGTCCCGAGGCTAACGCGCGCAGCGAGCGTATTCCTGCGCCCGCTCGAACCGAGGGCATAAGCCGGGGCGGACGCGAGCCTGTCTAACCAGGGGGCCCGTTGGCGGCAAGAGGCTGAGCCGGAAGAATTGGCACGGGCTCCGACCATGATCCCTGCCAATGGAGAGGCGGGAGGAGGCGGAGTCTGCGGAAGGCCCTCGTCGCCGGTCGCCCGAGGACGAGGGCGGGGTACATCCGCTTGCCCGAGGAGCGCCGCGCGAGAGCCGGAAGCTGCAGACGGGCGATCCCGGGCGGCGGCGTCGGACGCTCCCCCACGGTTCTATTGGAAACGCGCGGGGGTCCGTGTCAGGCACGCTTGGCGGGAAGGAGCCAGAGGAGGGAATGCCGCCGTGGGATTCATCACCCATTTCCGGAAGCGCCTCTACGACGCGCTGGGTCCGTATGGGCAAGGCTACTTCAACCGGTGGCGGTACCGGTTGGGGGTGCTCCCGAGGGTGGATCTCGGGTCACTTGGGTCCGGCTCCCGCGGATCTCGCAAAGCCTGTCTCGTGATTTCCGCAGATCTGGAACTGGCCTGGGGTTGGCGCTACTTGCGCCACACCTCCGATCCCCTTGCCGTGGCTCTTCGGCTGGCAGCCGAGACGCGCCGCAATGTGCCCGCGCTGCTTGATCTATTCGACCGGCTCGATGTGCCCATCACCTGGGCCGTCGTGGGACATCTCTTCCTCCGGAGCTGCAGGCGAAGGGGTGGGATGGCGCATCCGCAGCTTCCGCGCCCCCCGCGCTTCGAGAACGAGATGTGGAGTTTCCGCCGGGGCGACTGGTACGATGCGGATCCCTGCTCCGACTACCGCAGTGAGCCAGCCTGGTACGCGCCCGACCTAATCCGGGCCATCCTCTCCGCAAAAGTGAAACACGAAATCGCCTGTCATACCTTCTCCCACATCGATTGTAGCGACCAGCGCTGTCCCTCCGAGGTGATGGATGCCGAGCTGGCGGAATGCCTTCGCTTGGCGCGGCGGTGGGGGATCGAGCTCCGATCCTTCGTGTTCCCCGGGAATTTCGTGGGCAATCTGGCCTCATTGAGAAAGTACGGCTTCACGGCGTACCGGTGGCATGGCCGGCATCAATTGGGCATGCCCCAGCGGGATGAGCACGGCCTGTGGCGCATTCCGGGCGGCGTATACTGGGAAAAGCTGGAGGGCTGGTCCACCGCGGCGTGGGTCAGAGCCCTGCGCCGCTGCATCGACCGGGCGCTGGAGACGGGCACCATGCTCCACCTCTGGTTCCACCCCTCGTGCGAGCGCGTCAACGTGGAGGAGGTGTTCCCCGCTACGCTGGAGTACGCCGCCCTCCACCGCGATCGCCTGCAGATCCTGACCATGGGCGACTTGGTGCGCGCCATGGAAAACGAGGAAGAAGCTCCTTCGAGGGGTAGGCGCGCCTCCGCTCGTCGCTCGGCGCGGCTTGCGCACGATCCGCAGTAGGGACGGAGGGTCTCGCCGTTGACGCGTAGGAGATCCTGACCCGGGGACCTCACGATGTGCGCCCGTCTTCGGGATCGCCTGCCGTGGCCACAAGGCTTGGCGAAGAGAAACGACGCCGTGCCTTCCGCGAGGGGAAATCGGACGTTGCGGCATGGCAAGAGAACTCTCGGTTCGCATCGCCACGACGGGAGAGGAAGTCCATTCTCTGCTGCGGTACCTGCGCGAAGGCGCGCTGTCCGCGGAACGGGACCCCTGGTTCAGCAGCTACGAATGGCTTTCCTCCTGGTGGGAATGCTTCGGGGATGAGAGAGAGCCCTTCGCCGTTGCCCTGCTGGACGGCGAAAGGCCCGTGGCCCTCGCGCCCCTATGTGTGGGCCCGAAACGCATGCTGGGCCTGCGGATGAGGGCGCTTCAGTTCATCGGGGGGAGCGACTCCGACTACGCCGACGTGGCCGTGGCCCCGGCAGGGCGAGAAGAGGCGATTGCGAAACTCGCCGCCACTCTTGCCGAGCAGCGGGGGATGTGGGAGATAGCCGAGCTCCTGCACGTCCGCTGCGATTCGCCAAATCTGCACCCGCTGCTCGGATCCCTGCGTAAGCTGGGTTACCTGACCGTCCTGGCGTTTTGGAAGGTCTCTCCGTACGTCGCCATCAAGGGAGATTTTCAGGAGTACCTCGGTAGGCTGTCCAAGAATCATCAGTACGATCTGAGGAGGAAAGAGAGACGGCTGCAGAGCGCCGGGCCCATCCGCTTCCGGATCCTCGGCGCGGCCGATCCGGACGTCAGAGGCCATTTCGAACAGTTCTGGGAGATGCGAAGAGCGCGCCTGGCACAGGCAGGCCGGCCGCAGCTATACGACGAGTGTCGCCACCGAGCCCTGTACTGGAAACTGCTCGAGCGTTCCGAGCCCGGGCACGGGGTGCACTTCTCGGTTCTCCTGTGCGGGGAGAGGCCGATTGCCTATCACTTCGGCTTCATCGCCGGGAAGAAGCTCTACTACTACACGCCCACCTTTGACCCCGAATTCCATCCGTTCTCGCCCGGGAAGCTGCTCATCAAGTACCTTCTGGCCGATGCCTTCGGGCGCGGATGCGAGGAGTTCGATTTCCTCCTCGGCGAGGAGCCGTACAAGTACGCCTGGACAAGCCACTCCCGCGGGGTCTGTAACCTGTTTGTCCTCCCGCGCACGGTGAGGGGGATCGCCCTCTACCTGTGGTTCGGCCGCGTGAAACCGGCCCTGAAGCGCCAGGCCTGGCTGGTGAGACTCGTGCGATCCGTGAGGGGAGAAAAAAGAGCCTGAAGCGCGAGGGGCCACTTCCTCGCGCCAGCTCTCCCCCGAGCTTCCCGATCGCTTCCCGCTCGAACGCTCTGAGCGGGCCGGGCATGCGATCTCGCCCTCCCCCATCGTCGGAGGGGATGTCCGGGCGGAATGGGGATCGACACGGGGGCTTCCCGCAGGCCGTGGGAAACCGGACGGTCGGGCCTGGAGCCGGGATCCGGAGCTCGATACTCCGGACCCGTGGAGGCGGCGCCTACGGGACGCGCTTCGGGGAAGGGAAGTGGGAGAAGCTGTCCCGTCCTCGTCGGAGGATCAGCGAGGGCCGACGCGCTGGATGCGCAGAGCCATGTACGGTCGGCCCGGCAACTGGATCGTGGGTCGATCCGGGGCGGTGAAGGTGTAGGCGTCGGCACGCCGGACCACGAACTCGCCCGCCACCGGGGTGATGGTCATGTTCCAGGTGTCCAGGATCTCGACCCGGAAGCGCATCCCGTCCTCGAGTCCGTCGTCCGGGAGGCGGAACTCCCACTCGCGTACGGGCTCCTTGCCGAAGTAAACAAGGTAGTACTCGCCGTACTTGCCGGCCAGGTTCAGCACGTACCAGTGGTCCAGGGGTTCGAGCCCTTCGCGCGGGCCGGACTCCACGATCCGCCGCAGGAAGGCGATGCGCGGCGGACTCTGGCCGTGAAGCTCACCTCCTTCGGAAGTCCACTCGATCCCTGTCCCGGTGTCGATCGTCTCCCCGTGACTGGCATAGGTACCCCCGATGTACGCAAGCCAGAAGCGATACACCATCTCTTCCCCAGAAAGCTGGCCCCAGCGACGGCTGATGTTCCCCTCGTAGTTGATCTCGTCGTTGACGATGGGCTTGCGGTAGATATCCCGCACGAGGGCGGCCGCCCCGAAGCTCCGGCACACGTTGTAATACTGGAGTGCGACGTGCGTCACCCACGGCTTGCGGTAGTCGTACAGGACGTCCGCATTGTGGATCGAGCGCAGGTGCCCGTACGGGTCTTTGGCCGCCACGAGCTGAAAGTAGCGATCCCAGTCCTCCTCCCGGAGATGGCGGATGAAGCTCTGTTCGTTGGCCAGACACCACCACACGTTGCGGTAGGCCGCCAACCTCGCCACGAGGTAGCGCAGGAGGCGCTGGTTGGTCTCGTCGTCCAGGGTGTCGAAGCCGAACTTGCCCCGGTCGTAAGGCCGGAAGATGATGAGGTCAGCCTCGATCCCGAGGTCGCGGAGCTTGGCCACGCCCCATTCCAGCTGCCGGAAGAACTCGGGATCGAAACGGGAAAAATCCCAGCCGTCCGGAGGGGATCCCTCGAAAGGAAAGTGAGCCAGACGCTTGGGGCCAGTCACGTACGCTTCATCGTACGCCGGCAGCACCAAGAAGCGCACCTTGTTGAAGGGCGATTGGGAGAGGGTTCGGAGAGTCTTCTGGCGGAGCGATTCCGGTTCGAAGAGCCAGCCGTAGCAGGTGGTGCCGAAGGGGTAGAAGGGGGTGCCGTCGGCGTACTCGAAATGGTAGCGGTTGCGTACGCGCACGGGTCCGTGGTTGCCGGGAGAAGCGGGGGTGCAGAGGAATTGGCCCTTTTGCCCGTGGAGCGCCTTCCGATTGCTGAGGGTCTCGTAGCGCCAAATGCCTTCCGCGTCCGGCATGAAGCGGATCCGGTAGATGCCGTCCCCGTCGTAAAAGCCTTCCACCTCGTAGCGGTGGGAACCGTTCTCGAAGACGGCGTGCAACTCCGTGCCGATGAAGGGATTGCCCACCACGGGGGCGCGCAGCTCCAACTCGAAGATGTCCCACTTCTCCACCTTCGGGAGTTGAGCTTGCGCTGGCAAGGAGACCAGTACCGCCGCCAAGATCGTGAGCCTGCCTCGCATCCTCTCTGCCCTCCGGGAATGGATAGGTCCGTTGGGTCGGGGCTCGGATGAGGGGAGGTCAATGGGGCACGCCGAGCCGAACCACTTTGTACACGAATTGCCGATCCCCGACGCGGGCGCGCACGAAGTAGATCCCCGCGCCGAGGGGTAGACCCAGGTCGTCGGTGCCGTCCCAGTGCAGGGGGCGACCGGTGAGCCAGGGACCCTCGTAAAGGAAGCGCACGCGCCGCCCGAGGACATCGAAGATCTCAATGCGCACGGGCGGGGTAGCTACCGGCTCCAAACCGGGTTGGCCGATCAGCAGCCGCAGATCGCTCCGGAAGGGATTGGGGTAGGGAGGACGAAGCGCGTATTCCGTAGGAAGCTGGGGCGAGGGTGGGGGCTGGACGCCCAAGGCCGCCCGCACATCGAGTTTCCCATAGCCCCACTGTTCGTTGGGTGTGGCGCCGGTGTAGGCATCTTGCCGCGCGCCGGAGAGGAGCATCGCCTTCAGCTGATAGGCGTCCAACTGGGGATGGCGCTGCAGGATCAGGGCGAGGGCGCCGGAGACGTGCGGAGCCGCCATGCTCGTGCCCTGACTGATGGCGTGCCGCCCGTCCCGCAGGATGAATCCGTTCGGGAAGGAGGGGTTTCCGGTGTGGAAGATGGAATGCTCGCCTCCGGGCGGCGCATCCTGGGAGAAGGAGGAGCCGATCACCTCCCCGGGGGCGCAGATCTCCGGTTTGAGCCGGCCATCCCGAGTGGGACCGGGACTGGAGAAGAGGGAAAAATCGCCCAGCATCCGGTTTCGGAGGGAGGTGCTTTGCAGGTGGTTCCCATCGAGGTCCACCCAGTCCTTCTTGGTGATGTAGGAGCCCACGGTGATCACGTTGCGGGCAGTCCCGGGAATGCCCACCTTGATGGTGTTATCCAGATGATCGAGGAGCTTGGCCTCCATGGAGCTTCCGGCGAGCCACAGGTCGAAATGCCCGGAATTGCCCTCAAGCCGCAAGGTCCAGATCCCTTTCTTGGGCGGCCGGTCTTCCTGATAATCGTAGACCTGGATCAGGAGGCAGCGATCGCCGTTGCGGGGATCCGGGCCGGCGGATGCGTTGTCGATCCAGACGAACCCCTCGCTCGTGTTCTCCCAACGTTGGAAGCCGGTCTTGGCCGGACCTACGAGCTTTCCCGAGGGGGCGGTGACGCTGGCGGAAAGGGAGGTCTTCGGGGAATACCAGACCTCCACGGAGACGTAATCGTTGCTCTTGCCGCTTTGAGCCTCATAGTCGGGGATTTCCAAGCGGATGGTGAAGGTTCGGGAGGAGGAGCTGAAGGAGCCGCTGCTGTGGATGGGGTCGTCGCGGTCGTTGCCGGCGGCGGCCACGGCCGCCTTGCCGGGAATGCCGGGGCCGAACATGGCGTCGAGGAATTGCTCCACCAGGGTGGTGCCATCGTGAGCTCCGCTATGCCCCCCGACGCTGAGATTGACCACGTACGGCCTTCCCAAAACCTCGGCCACGCTATCGAGGAACGCCAGCGCATGGAGCTGATCCACATCGAGGATGCCCCGGCCGTCGGTGCGAGTGGCCTTGATGACGATGAGATCCGCCTCCGGAGCCACTCCGGCAAAGGCCCTCTCCGCGAACGGCGGACCCGTCCCCAGTCCATTTCCGCCGGCGGTCCCGGCCACATGGGTCCCATGGCCCACAACGTCCGCTTCGCGAACGCTCCCCGCGCCGAGGAGGGCGCGATCGATCTGCTCGGCGGTGTAAAGGGTGCCGCCGTAGGGGCCGGAGCCGTCGAGGTCGCCATCGCCATCCACGTCGCCCGGATCGCTGAAGTCGAGGAGGTACAGGATGCGAGTGGAGCCGGTCGCATCGGGGCGACGGAAATCCCAATGGCGCCAATCGATCCCCGTGTCGACGATGCCGATGAGCACCCCGCGGCCTGTGAGATTGCTGTCGCGCTGAACCGCCCTCGCCCCGACCTCGCTCACGCTCACGTCGTTTTGGGGCCAAAGGAGGTAGGGGGCTTCCACGTACTGGACGTCGGGATGGGCCATGAGCTTGGGAAGGTCCGCGCGGGCGATGTAGCCCACGGCCACGGATCCTGCTTCGGCGGTGAGGCGCAAGCCGAGCTCCCGCAGGACCTGGCGATTTGCGCGGTGACGGACCTTCACCGGAATCTGCGTCTCCGCGGGGACGCCCGCGAGTTTGGCCAACGTCGGGAGGGTCACGGCCGGTCGGAGGTAGGGATCCAGACGGACGAGCTCTTGCGCCTGGCTCGCCGAAAGCCACAGGAGCAGGAGGAAACTCAGGAGGAGCCGCCGGGACATGGCCTTCACCTCGTTCTCGCGCGAGCATATTAGCACGCGGGGAAGTGAATTGCAAGGGGGAACTGGCGCGGGCGGAAGCGTCTTGGAGAAGCGTCTACGCTTTTGACGCCGCTCGAGAGGAAAAGTCTTTGCGAAGCCGAAAAAATGTCGCATGATTACGAGCGCATAGCAGACTTTTCCCCGCTGAGCCGGCGTTTGCAATGCAGGGGAAAGTCGGTTGGGGCGACGGAGGTGGGGAGGAGAGGAAGTTCCAGGAGGATACGGAGATGGTCTTCGAGAGGAGGGCGCGAAGGTATCTGCGGAAACATCCGCTGGTCCGATGGGCGGTGATGGGGCTGGCGGTGGCGGTGCTGGCGGCGGAGGTGGGGATGGCCCTGGGACGCGGGAGGCTCTCCCCCGGAGGGGCCGTGGTGGCGCTCTTCGCCCTCTGGCTCCTCCTCTGGGCCTCGAGGGCCGGGACGTACTGAGAGGGAAAGAGAAGCCTCCGGGGCTCCTCGACCGGGGAACAGGCGTCGGAGAGGTCGGCGGGATGGCGCGCACGGGGGACGAGCTGTAGAGCTAGAGTCCGGCCGCGCCGGCCGGAGGGCTGGGCTGGAGGCGGCGGGTCGAGGGGAGAGGAGCGAAGGGTTTCTCCCGCGAGCGCATCCGTTGCCCCTGCCGAAGCGCCGAGGTGCGGGCGAGGGGAAGGGATGGGTGTCCCCCTCGGATCGGGACTTCGGCCGCTGGGCTACGGGACGTGCCCGAGGGACCGATTTGCGGCGGATGGGGGATGCGCGTGAAAGGCCATCGGAGGACTGGCTCTCTCCTACGAAGGTGACGGTGGCGGGTTCCTGCCGCAGGATTAGCGAAAAAGCGGGACCAAAAAATTCTTGACAGAATTCGCGAAGTTGATTAATTATTGCCAAGAAAAAGGCGGCGCTCGGGGGAGGCTGCGGAGTGGAGCGGTAGGAGGGGAAAGGTATCACAGGATCGGAGGGGAACGAGTCGCCGGAAGGGTGCGGGGAGGCGGTGACAGAGGTCGCGGGGACCGACGCTTGCAGGGTTGACCCTTAGATGGACCGACGGAACGGGGGAAAGGCCACACATCACGTAGGCATGGGACGGACCGGCAGAACGGGCGCTCGGTGCGGGCGAGGCTCGGAGGCCATGTCCCGGGCGTGCTCGGAGGATCGGTGGATCGCGGGGGTATGGTCCCTGGGACCAGCCCGGGACGGTGTCCGTTGTCGACAAGAGAGAGGGGGGCGGCGCCGGACGGCTCGGGCGGGCTTCCTGTGGGCCAGGGGTGAGAGAAGGGTGAACGAAAGGTGAATGAAAGGTGGACGAAGGGTGGACGAAAGGTGGGAGAAATCCGGGTGGGCTCGGTTCCTGATCGAGCGGCGAGGGCTCTGTGTAGGGAGGAGGTCAGGTGAATAGGCCAATGGAGGCGAGACGATGGGCAGGATTCGAGGAGAGGTGGGTGGTGAGGCCGTAGGGACGATCGGGGACGTGACCATTGCGGTGTGGCGCGGGATGAAGGTGGTGCGCCGGAAGCGCGGGCCGAGCACGGCGCCGCCGTCGGAGTCGCAGCGGCAGCAGCGGCAGAGGTTCCTCTTCGCCTCCCAATACGCCAAGGAGGTGGGGGCGGATCCGGAGAAGCGGGCCGTGTACGAGGCGCTGGTGGGGGATAAGCCGACCACGTGGCGGGCCTTGGCGATGCAGGACTACCTGGGCATGCCGGTGATCGCCAAGGTGAATGTGGAGGCCTACCGGGGGCAGGTGGGCGATCCCATTGACATTTACGTGCAGGACGTGACCTGCCGGCGGGTGCACGTGCGGCTCTTGAACCCGGACCAGGCGCCGGAAGGGGCTCTGGGCGTGTTGGTGGAGGAGGGGGAGGCGGAGCGGGCGGTGCCGGGGCAGGACTTCCACTGGGTGTACCGGGCGCGGACGGCCTATCCCGGGCCGCGCTTCACGCTGGTGGTGGAGGCCACCGATCTCCCGGGGAACACCACGACCACGACCGTGGAGGGCGAGTTGTGAAGGCTCGGGGGCGGGCTCGGACCCGCCCCCGGAAAGTGCGTCCTCGAGCGAATGAGAACTTTTTGCGCGATCGTCACGAAAAAGCCAACGAGACCGGAACTGCGGGCGAAGGAACGCGAAGGAGGGGGAAAGTGAGCGCTGTCGCACGCGAAGTGCTTTTTCCCTGCGCGGAATGCAAAAATCCCTTGCATGTTTGTCGACCGCGAATATATTTGGAACACACGAGCAAGGGAGGAGGCAGAGGGTAGATTGCGCGGAGCGCGTACGATGGCGCGGGAGGGCGCACGGGGGAATCCGCAACGGAGCGGGATGTCTGGGCTCCCGGCTCCTCTTCCTTGCCACAAATCGCGGGAATCGTTCCGAAGGGCCGTGCTTCGTAGGAGCGGACGTGGGTAGCCCTTGAGGGAAGGGCTACGGCCGTAGGGGGCTTTCCTGTCCGAAGGCTTGCGAGGGGGTAGAGCGACCGGGCCCGCTCGGTCCCGAGCCCGTGGGACTGAGAGGGCGGAGCTGTGGGGGGAGGATCCCGTTTCAAAAGCTAACTCGTTGGAAGCTTACGTGCTGCAAGGCTTGAGCGGGGCGGGCGTGCATGGCCGCTTTGGCAGGCGGGCCGGAGATGGAGCGCGGTCGTGCCGATACTGGCGTGGCTCGGGGAGCCCAGCGCCACAAGTGGGGCGGCGCGAGGGAGGGTTGGATTTGGCCGGTCCGGACTCGTGGAGCGCCGGGCGGCTGGAAAAGGGGGCGGGTAACCATCGGGGACGCGCCCCCGTGGACTGAGCACGGGGCTGGGGGCGGTTGCGCACGATAGCCTACTACGTGGCTCGAGCGGGTAAGAGGGGCGTGGCTTGGGGGGCGATCCAGTTACGCCGTATGCTGGATTCATAGGTTGGAGACCGACGGAGTTTTTGTTCGCGGGCCAGCGTAGCCGGACGGGCGTGCGCAACAGGAGGGACGCCTGGGAGATCCCCCGAAGCACTGGCGAGCTGAGCGCAGTAAGGACCGGACGAACGTCACCATTCGCTGACGGGATGTGGGGGAGCGGGAGACAACAGGTGGTTTCGTCGTTGGAGGTTCGCACCTTGTGATAAACGTGCCTAACGTGCCAGGTTGCAAGGTCTGAACCTTCGGCGCGGTGATCAACCTGGCCGTCCTGGCCCGGGGGCGCCAGTCTGTCCAGGAGCCTTGGGTCCCGCGTGGGACCAAGGAAACCGGCACGCTGAACCTGCTGGAATTGTGCCGGGAGTCTGGGGTGGAGAAGTTCGTCCTGGCGCCTACGTCCAGCCTCGACGGGGCGAGCAATGCGCGGCGATTTCGGGAGGACGCCAACACCGACGGTCCTCTTTCGCCCTCCGCCGCCTCGAAGAAGGCGGCGGAGGCATTGTGTTACACGTACCATTATCTGTACGGCATGGGCGTGGCCGTGTTGCGCTACTTCACCGTCTATGGCCCGGCGGGGCGGCCCGACATGAGGCTGTTCCGCTTTGTGCAGTGGATCAGCGAGGGCGGCCGGCGGTCGTGTATGGTGGTGGGCAGCAGTCCCGGGATTTCACTTACGTGGACGACATCGCTCGCGGCACCATCGCCGCCGTGCACTACCTGCAGACCGCAGACAGCCGACGGCCGTCATCAGGGGAATTGGCGGTCAGAGGCCGGTGGTCCCGTGTTCGAAATCATTAACCTGGGCTCCGACCGGCCGGTGATGCTGATGGATGCGATCCGGCTGGTGGAGGAACTGGCGGGGAAGAAGGCGAACATCGAGTACAAGCCCCGCCATCCTGCAGACGTATTGGCAACCTGGGCGGACATCAGCAAGGCGGAGTGGCTCTTGGGCTGGCGGCCACAAATGAGCTTTGAGGATGGGGTTCGGCAATTGGTGACCTGGTATCAGGAGAACCAGGAGTGGGCGAAGGATGTGGCAACATGGTAGCGGCTAAACACGCTGGCGTGGGCGTCATCGGCTGCGGTTATTGGGGCAAGAACCTGGTGCGCAACTTTGCCCGACTGGGGGCGCTGCAGATGGTGTGCGACGCGGCTGAGGCGGGCCGGAAGCTGGCGGCCGAGATGGCGCCGCACGCTGAAATCGTAGCCGACGTAGACCAGGTGTTGAGCGCTCCGATAGAGGGTGTGGTGATTGCCACGCCGGCCGAGACCCACTATGAACTGTCCCGGAAGGCGCTGGAGGCGGGCAAGGATGTTTTGTGCGAGAAGCCGCTGGCGCTGACCTACGAGCAAGGGGCCGAACTGATGCGCCTGGCCGAACGGCAGGGGCGCATCCTGATGGTGGGGCACGTGCTGGAATACCATCCCGGCGTGGTGCGCCTGCTGGAACTGGTGCGGGCGGGAGAGCTGGGCAAGGTAAGGTACATCTACTCGAACCGCCTCAGCCTGGGCAAGGTGCGGCGGGAGGAGAATATCCTGTGGAGCTTTGCCCCTCACGACATTGCCATCATCCTGCGCCTGATGGGACAGATGCCGTTCCAGGTTGTAGCCTGTGGCGGCAGCTATATTCAACCCAATATCCCGGACGTGACGGTCACGAATCTGCTGTTCGACAACGGGGTGCGGGCGCACATCTTTGTCTCCTGGCTGCACCCTTTCAAGGAACAACGCCTGGTGGTCATCGGCTCGCGCAAGATGGCGAGTTTTGACGATGTGGCCAAGAGCTTGATCGTTTACGACCAGCACGTGGACGTGCGCAACGGGGAGCCGATCCCTGTCAAGGGCGATGGGCTGGAAGTTCCCTACTCTGCTGATGAGCCATTACGTCTGGAGTGCCAGGCCTTTCTCTCCGCCATCACGTCCAGGCAGCCTCCTTTGACCGATGGAGCCAGCGGATTACGGGTGCTGAAGGTGTTACAGGCAGCCCAGCGTTCGCTGGTGATGAACGGAGAGCCCGTGAGCTTGCCAATGGAGACGTTTGTGTGACGGAATGATGGATGACCGATGAGCAACGACCAATGACCAACGACCAATGCGTTCGTCTTTGGTCGTTCGTCGGCCCGGAGGGCCTATGCATAAATTCGAGAAGTTGGAAGTGTGGCAATTGGCCGTCGAGTATGCTGACCTTTGCTACACCATTGCCGAGAAGCTGCCCAAGAGCGAGGAGTACAACCTGGCGTCGCAACTGCGCCGGGCGGCGATCTCCATTGCTCTGAACATCGCTGAGGGGTCCACCAGCCAGACTGATCCCGAACAGGCCCGCTTTCTGGCGATGGCTATTCGCTCTCTAATCGAAACGGTAGCCTATCAGCATCTGATTCATCGTCGGAACTACCTGGCTGATACGACACTACTGCGCGAGGCGTATCAGGCCAGCGAGAAGTTGGTTGCCAAGTTACAAGCCATGCGGCAGAAAGTTCTCGAAGGGCCCACGCTGCAGGAGGTTGGAGCCGAGTACATTGTTGATCCAAGAACCCCGTTTGATGTAACGGCCAATGACCAACAACCAATGACCAACAATCAAATCGTCCGCCGTTCGTCGCTGGTCGTTGGTCAGGCCAAAGACCCACCTTCGTCGTTCGTCGTTGGTCGTTCGTCAAAATACTTTGTCCATCCCACGGCCGTGATAGACGAGCCCTGTGGAATCGGCGCTGATACCAAAACCTGGCATTTCTGCCATGTGATGCGGGGGGTCCGCATCGGAGAACGGTGCATTCTGGGGCAGAATGTCTTTATAGCCAATGACGTGGTCATCGGCAACAACGTCAAAATCCAGAACAACGTCTCACTCTACACCGGGGTGGAACTGGAAGATGACGTCTTCTGTGGGCCATCGTGTGTGTTTACCAACGTATCCAATCCCCGCTCTCAGATTGTGCGCCATCACCTGTATGAGAGGACGCTGGTGCGGCGGGGGGCAACGATCGGCGCCAACGCTACGATTGTCTGTGGCGTGACCATCGGCCGTTATGCCTTTATTGGAGCGGGGGCGGTAGTAACGCATGATGTGCCGGACTATGCCCTGATGCTGGGCGTGCCGGCGCGCCAGGTCGGGTGGACGAGTCGGCATGGACACCGCCTAGACGATCCCGATGGAGATGGGGTCATGATTTGCCCGGAGAGTGGCTGGCGTTACAAAGAGGTAGAGCCTGGAGTGCTCCGCTGCCTGGATTGGCCGGAGGATGAGCCCCTGCCCGAAACAAAAGAGAGGTAAGATGATACCCGTTCTTGACCTGCAAGGTCAATACGGAGCCATTGAACAGGAGATTGATGCGGCAATCAAAGGAGTGCTACTGAGCACGGAGTTTATTCTCGGCCCGGCGGTGCGGGACCTGGAGCAGCGGGTAGCGGCCTACTGTGAGTGCCGGTATGGGGTAGGCGTGGCTACAGGGACCGATGCGCTACGCCTGACGCTGACGGCGCTGGGCATCGGCCCGGGGGATGAGGTGATCACTACGCCCTTCACCTTCATGGCCACGGCCAACACCATCTCCCGCTGTGGAGCCAGGCCGGTGTTCGTGGACATTGACCCGCGGACCTACAACATTGACCAGGCAAAGATAGAAGGGGCGATCACGGAGCGTACGAGGGCCATCGTGCCGGTGCATCCGTATGGACAGCCAGCGGATATGGACCCGATCATGGAGTTGGCGGAGCGGCATGGGCTCTTTGTGGTGGAGGAATGTGCGCAGGCGATTGGGGCGCGCTATCGCTCTCGACGAACGACGAACGACGAACCACCGAAGACGAAAGACCAGCCTTCGTCGTTGGTCGTTGGTCCTTCGTCGGTTAAGGTCGGTCGTTGGTCGGCGGTCGGTTCCAGCGGTCACGCCGGTTGTCTGAGTTTTTACCCCACCAAGAACCTGGGGGCCTATGGCGACGCCGGGATGGTGGTCACCAACGATGCCGCGGTGGCGGAGAAGGTTGATATTCTGCGTCGGCAGGGCAGCAAGAAGAAATACCACGCCGAAGTGCTGGGCTTCAACAGCCGCTTGGACTCCTTGCAGGGGGCTATCCTGGGGGTGAAGCTCAAGTATCTCGATCAGTGGAATGAGGCACGACGGCAGATAGCGCAAAGGAACATCGAATTGCTCTCTGGTTTGCCTGTGACCACGCCTTACGAGTCGCCTGACGTTTATCATGTCTACCACCAGTACACCATCCGGGCGCCACAACGGGATGTCCTGGCTGCCTATTTAAAAGGAACAGGGCATTGGCACGATGGTCTACTATCCGGTGCCGTTGCACCTTACAAGGGCTCTATGCCAGCCTCGGCTATGGAGAGGGGAGTTTGGCGGTGAGTGAAGCGGCCAGCCGGGAGGTTCTGTCTCTGCCGATGTATCCGGAGATCACGGAAGAGCAACAGAGGATGGTGGTTGAAGCCATTCGGGGGTTCTATGAGCGATGACCAACGTCGAATGACGAATGACCAAAGACCAACAGCCAGGGGACAACATTCGTCGTTGGTCGTATGTTCCATCGTCGGTGCCCGTCCCCAGTTCATCAAGGCCGCACCGGTGAGCAGGGCTCTACGGGCGGCCGGAGATACCGAGATCCTGGTGCATACCGGCCAACACTATGATGACGACATGTCGGCAGTCTTCTTCCGCGACCTGGAACTGCCGGAACCGGACTACAACCTGGCAGTGGGCTCTGGCCCCCATGGCTGGCAGACGGCCCAGATGCTGATACGCATTGAAGAGGTGTTGCTGCGGGAGAAGCCGGACTGGGTGCTGGTCTACGGCGACACCAACTCCACGCTCGCCAGCGCCCTGGCCGCCTGTAAGTTGCGCATTCCGCTGGCGCACCTGGAGGCAGGGCTGCGCTCCTTCAATCAGGAAATGCCCGAGGAGCACAATCGCGTCCTAACCGATCACTGTTCTGACTTGCTCTTCTGCCCTACGCAGACAGCGGTGGACAATCTGGCCAAGGAAGGGATTAGGAAAGGTGTGCATCTTGTGGGCGACACGATGTATGATGCTGTCCTGCAATTCTCCGAAATTGCCCGCCAGCGCTCAACGATCCTGCAAAACCTTGGACTCAAGCCAAAGGGCTATCTATTGGCGACCGTCCATCGACCTTATAACACCG